>CAWJTP010000006.1:0-311108 GCA_963845845.1 uncultured Cytophagales bacterium | reverse complement strand
CCTTGTAACGCTCGAGCGCAAACCATTGGCCGGAAGGATCAAGGATATTGCAGCGGGCGCCGTACTCATCGTTTCTACCGTGTCCGTCATCGTCGGCGTGATCATCTTCAGAAAATACATGCTTCTTTAAGAGGGCATTATTCTTTTGCCCATATTTGAGCGTTTTCCCTGTCATGAAATATTTTATAGATACGCATGCACACATCTACCATGAGGATTTTAAGCCCGACTGGATAGACACACTCCACAGAAGCTCCGAGGCTGGCATCGGTAAGATATTCATGCCCAATGTTGATCATGCTTCGATCGATGGCATGCTTGGAGCTTGAAAGCCGGCACCCGGGAGTATGTTACTCCATGATGGGACTTGCATCCTTGTTCCGTAAAGAAAGATTTTGAGCGTGAGCTTTACATTGTGGAGGAGTGGCTTTCAAAACGGAAATTTTCGGCTGTAGGGGAGATCGGTACGGATCTTTACTGGGATAAAACGTTTTGGGATCAGCAGCAGGAAGCGTTGCACGTCCAGATCAACTGGGCAAAGAAGTATAACTTCCCGATTGTGATACACTGCCGCGAAAGCATTGGACGAGACCATTGCAGCTGGTTGAACAACTGCAGGATGGAAATCTTACCGGAATCTTTCATTGTTTCACAGGGAACGCGGCACAGGCAAAAAGATTGTCAAGCTTGGATTTTCTCATCGGTATTGGGGGCGTTGTAACGTTCAAGAATGGTGGTCTTGATAAAGTACTTCCGGACATTGAGCTTCAGAACCCTGTGCTTGAAACGGATAGCCCGTATCTTGCGCCTGTGCCTCATCGCGGCAAACGCAATGAGCCATCGTATATACCATTGATTGCAGATAAGCTGGCGACGTTAATGCGGACAACTCGTTGAGGATGTACAAGAGGTGACCACCGCCAATGCTCTTAAACTTTTCGCTCCGGCTCATCATGAAACTTAAAAAGAGTAAGCATCAATACTGCGCTGCCCGGCAAACCCAGAGCGCGCGTACTTGTGATCTATACGGGCGGTACATTCGGCATGAGCTATGACCAGGACGGCGTGCTGATCCCGTTCGACTTTGAATATATTCTCGATCAGCTGCCCACCCTGAAAAATCTTGCGCTCGATATCACGGCATTCTCCTTTACAGACACCTATTGATTCATCGAACATCAATCCTGAACATTGGCAGCTGATCGGAGAGATCATCTTCGAACATTATGACGAACATGATGGTTTTGTTGTCCTGCATGGAACGGACACGATGGCCTATACCAGCATCCGCCCTGAGCTTCATGCTGGAAGGACTAAACAAGCCAGTCGTATTTACGGGCGCTCAACTGCCTATCAGTGAACCCGCTCCGATGCGCGCGAAAATCTTATCACGGCATTGGATATCGCGTCCGCCAGCAAAGATGGTGCATCCCATTGTTCCGGAGGTTTGTATCTATTTTGACTATGAACTCTTCGCGGCAATCGATCGAAGAAAGTAGAGAGCATGCAGTTTGATGCGTTCGACTCCGGCAACTATCCCGCCGCTGGCAAAAGCAGGCGTGAAGATCGACTACAACTTTTCTGTGATCAGAACCCCGCAGCCAGCAAACACAACTTAATCTTCAGACAACATTTGATAACTAACATTGCCATCCTCAAACTGTTCCCAGGCATTCATCAGCAGGTCGTCACTTCAATACTTCATGTGCCTGGCCTGAAGGCCGTCGTGATCGAAACCTATGGGTCTGGCAATGCGCCGACCCTTGACTGGCTGATCGACGAGCTCAAGGACTCCATTGAACAGAGGGATTATATTGTTGAATGTTTCGCAATGTCCCGGCGGCCGCGTGCTGCACGGGCCGGTATGAGACCAGCAAGAGATTGCAGCAGATCGGTGTGATCAGTGGCGCCGACATGACAACAGAGGCTGCGTTGACCAAATTGATGCTTTTAATTGGCGAGTATGGAGCTGATGAGGCGCGCAGCTTGATCGGGGTTGACGTAGCCGGAGAATTGACTGCCTGACGGCTTGCGAACTGATTAATTTATTGATTTCTTTGTGCCCATTTCTTAGGGAGAGGTGTCCGAGTGGTTGAAGGAGCACGCCTGGAAAGTGTGTATACTCGAAAGGGTATCGCGGGTTCGAATCCCGCCCTCTCCGCCTTCGCCCGCCGTAGCTGTTAGGCGAAGGCGGGCTTCGCTCGCCAGGCTCATCTCTTTTTATCTGGTTCATCACGCGGGCTACAGCGGACACGTCCGCTACTAGGGTGAATTGATGATGACTTTCACCAACTAAGCTTTAGCGTTGGGCGATTTATTGGAGGTCAAGGTTCCTTATTTGCGATCCCTTATATTTGCGTTGTTGGTAGCCACTTTTATGGGACCTAAAGAACAACTTAACATAGGAGTCGAGATTCTTAATCCTTATTTGAATTTTTGGGAATTTAAATTTGAATTGATGGGAGGGGGGAAGGGTTCAGGCGGCGATTTTGCTTGGGGGCAATTTCAACGCGATGAAAGAAAAATTGAATTGCACTTTCGACGGTCACTCGGTGGCGTTACCTATAAAGTTCGAGACTTATCCTTAAGTCACGTTGACTACTTTGACATTCTTGACAAGAAAGGATTTAATCGATATCCTGATTTTTCGGAGGATGTCGTTGAGAGTTTTAACTTATTGCTATCGGACATAGAAATGTATTTATGTTACGACTTCATCTTTGACGAGGGGAAAATCTTTAAATTAAAAGGTGTCTCTAAAATTAAAAAGTATGAAGAAGAGCAATATTATCAAAATAAACGTTGGTCCGGTGATAATAATACTCTCAAACAGGCGAGATCAGAATTGAGGCTTAAGAATTACAAAACCGTTCAATTACTAGAGAAGAAAATCCACTATCCCGACTTATTGACCGATTCAGAAAGGAAAATGTTTCAGATAAGTAGAATAAAATTGAGAGAAACCCCTTAACGTTTAACTAGGTCCGTCCAGAACGATACCCGAGAGCATTACGAATTTAAGTGCTTATACTTATCCATGTGAACCTTTAGACCTTCGGAAGTCGTAAAAGCGACTTCGCTTTCAAAGTATTAACGCTGAGATGTAGAATCTAAAGAGGCCCTAACTTTGAAATAGGTTGTGTGATTTTCGATGTGTACTACCCAACCGAACGAAGTTGCTAGGTGTTTGGGATCTGTTAATGAACTTTCAATTGAGGAAACTAGTAATTTGACCTTGCCTGTTGATATCTGGGAATTTTATTACAGTGTCTCCAATTGAGTTAATGAGCGAAAGACCAAAGAAGCACCAACTGTTGTAATCTGAAAAGCGGTTTTCTTCTTTGACGTTGAATTCTTTACAGAAGGCTATTAACAGACTTTAAATGAATGACGATATGACAACCGGCGGTACTCCTCAATATCTCTATTGTGATTCATCATCTCCCATTCATAAAGTCGTTTTGTTCTCACATAGTCAGCATATCGCGGATGCTCAATGAATCCGGTTTCAACGCCGGCAGATTCGTGAAGGTCTGGAGATGTTTGGTCGGTTGTCATCTACTTCAGCTTTGGTAATCTTAATTATCTCATTGGTGATAGGGTGAATCATCAATTCTTCTGAAAAATATTTTTGATGTCTTATCAGGTCTTCACATATCTTTAGATCGGTGGTTTCATCTCCGTACATAAAGTACTCCCCCAGCTGCTTCATACCATCAGGATAGTTGGTAATCAAAAACTTTAATTCACTTACGCACTTCATTCTTCATTCAGGCTTCTTTGGAAGTATCTAAGAAGTTCATTGCTACTGGCAAGCCACCATGGAAATCCCGGTCTTTTTTTATTTTGCCATTTAAAATAACTGGAGAATTTTAAGTAGTTTTAAACATCCCTATTACGTTATCCTTATGGTCTCTTTCGAGTCGTTTGTATTGAGCATTTTTTCATTTGTGTCGAGACTCTTTATAACCTTTTACAACGTTTTGATATTTCCTCGTAAAGTGTTCAGAGACATGGTATCGGAAAGGGTCGAACAATACGTTGATCCAAGAATTTTCCTTGCTGTGACACTGATAACTTGTTCGATTCATCCGTTGCTGGATGACCGTGGCCAACCCAACTTGAATATTGATTCCCAGCCCCCTTCATTTTGGGAGGAATACACATCTTTTTACAAAACTGTAAGTAATGAAAATATTCTATTATTTGACATCCCTATCGTCATCTGCTGTACGGCATTTTTTGTGGTATTATCTAGGGCGATTCGGCTGTCAAGCCGGTATCAAAAGATATATGTCGGCTTAGGCTTATATACATGCTCGCTGTTCATTCTGTTCATAAACATATTTACTGTATCAACTCAATGGGAAGTGCGACTTGATGTGCTGGCGATCACATTAATCCCACTCCTGTTGCTATCCGTGGGCATCAGTGCTTCTGATGTGGGTTTCACATCGAACCTATGGTGGAAGTTCTTATCCCTTGCATTAGTCATTCCACTATTGACTTTAGGCTTGATGGTGGCTACTTTTTTTTACGTCAATTCGACTTCGACTTCTATGTCTAAACCCTTTACCGCTCTTAACGTCATTTTTCTGGATGTGCATAGTGACGAACTGGAGATTCAAAGTGAACGAATTAAGGGTACAGATAGTCTAGAGGTGTTTACAGACTTTGAACTTTACAATCTACAGAGTACTGCGACTTTTATCGAGAATCATTTAGACATTGAATATAACGGTAAAACACTTCGAATGGCTTTGCAGGACGTACCAAATAAATTGGTCATAGATGGCTATAGCATTAAAAAGGTCAGAGCGTATGCTAGAATTCATGATGATATTCAAGGTGCATTTTATGCTATCCGAGCAAACCACGAACTACTTGACCTCAACATTCAATATTTCAATTTAGCGTTGAGTAGTTCGAGCATAGTGTACCAGAAGTCATACCCAACAACAATAGAAACATTATATGTTTGGAAGCCCGGCGGGGTTGTAGAAAGGTGAAATGCATTGAGGCAAGTATTATACCTAAATGGTGTAAATGCATATCACGACGACAAAATCTTATCCGAACACATCCCTTTCTGAAATCAAAAAAAGTTCAAACCCAGTGGTCATATGTTACGGACACAGAGGTTTCAACTCACGAATGATAGCAGTTGACGAATGGAAGTCAACAAGCAAAACAGAAAATTATAGCAGAAGCACCTACACTTAGAGCCGCGTACTAGTCTCTATTTTTTCATTGTATTCCTTCATAGCTTTTTTGACATCTTTCAACGTCCGCGAATACTCCCACGTCGATTTTCATTTTTAAACTCTTCAGCCAAAGTATCCTGATACCTTCGGGAACTATGGCGGAGTTGTCTGGGTAGTCATTGTTTATTGCCCGTGTCAATGTAGGTTTCTTAGGATGACAGTCTCTTCTTTTCTGCACTGTAGTTATTTGGTAATAATCAGATTTGCGAGGTAAGCCAAAGATATTATGCCTAGTAGATATTCAACCAGTACAATACTAAATAATCCGATCCGTTTTATGTTAACTGAATTCAAATCCAGTTTCCATCCCCAAAAAATGTAGGAAGTGTAAAGAAATGTGTACGGCAACCTGGCGAAATATCTTTGTACAGGTTTGTCGTAGTATTTTGCATCGATGTCCATTCCGACTTCGACGAATTTTTCGAGCCTATACGTATGGTATACAAGTTTGTCGAAAAGAAACGAGTTAAGAATCACGAACAAAAGGTGTAAAGCCAGCGCGTTAATAACAATCAAGTATTTGTTATATCCGTAGCCCCACCAAAGCCTCGAAATGCAATTGACAGCTTTTCCGATGATTGGTATTCTTAACAATTTCACTTCGGAAAATTCCTTATCAAGCCTTTCATAGCTTTCTAATTTTCCACGGCGTTTATAGTTTTCCAACATCAGCGTGTATGCCGAAGAGAGGAATTCATAGTTGGAGCTATCCAGAAAGTGGAGTTTTATATTGGAACTATAGTCGAATTCTAGTTTATCTGGAGCAACTATGTCGCCTATGTATATATTGTATGCCTGGTCACGGTCAGGTGCGAGTTTAATGGGGTCGTTTAACCCAGATAAGTCAACGCGGTTAAAGATTAGTGTTTTGGGAACAGTAATAAACAAATGTGGTCCGCCGAAGAGACTGACATTATTAAATTCCATCGTGTCGACTCGTCCAGCAACGATGTAGAATGAGCGCAGGTCGGCGTGAAGTATGGTGATCTTTTTAAATTTTCCGTTTTCGATAACTAGGTTGTAGACTGAGTCAACGATTGCTAGCTGATCAATGGAGGAATTGTCAAGATAGATTGTTCTTTCCTCCCTTTGTTTTGGATCTACACCTAGATTACGTAATCTTTGCTCGAGATACAAGAGTTCTCCTGAGCAATTGTGTAATTGCAGTTCTTTAAAATAGCTTGTTTCAATAAGGTAGCCATGAGGTATCCTTAATGTCGCATTTGTTAATGTAACATTCCAGGAAAGTGTACTATCAAGTCGTGGGAAGGAATCTATCGGTTGGCTTATAATCGTATCACTGAAGTACGTGTGTTCAATATTATCGGTAATAGTGGTGCGAGATGAAGCGGAATTCTTATCGAGCGATTTGATTGAATTCCCCTGCGCAGAAGCTAAAGAAAAAGAGATGGTCAATAATCCAATGCCGAACAGAGTAATGGACATGGGTTGTATGAAATGACGCGTTTTAGTCAAAGGCGAGAAGAGTTTTGGTGGTAAGTACCTGTGGATAGGTAATAAAATCAAGTAACAAATCATTTATTCAACTTAAAGCGGGTTGACGAATGGATGTCAACAAGCCAATAAAATTTATAGCAGAAGCACTTTCACCTAAAGGTGTGTACTGGCCGCTATTTTTTTATTGTATTCATTCATGGTTTTTTTAACATCTTTCAACGTCTGCGAATATTCCCAGGTCGACTTTTCATTTTTAAACTCTTTAACCAAAGTATCCTGAAACTTCCTCAACTCTGCTTTTATAACTTCGAGTCTTTGCATGATATTCTTGTTAGATGGAAGATCTTCGTCAAGCCCGCTCAAAGTCGCTTCGATGGTGTCAAATACCGGGGGGATTAGTTTTAGAATTTCCTTTTGCTCATTAGGTTTTAACATGATCTTATGGAGGCGTTATAATGCCAAGTTAAAAATACTAATTTCCTGGTTGTCATTTCTAACTGAGGTGGGCTGTCAGAAGACTGGGAAACCCTTTGGGTCTGAGGGGTTGGAAGCACATGAAATTCAAATTTCTGAAAGAACAGAAAATTGACGCCATTGAGATTAATTTCGGTAACTACTTAACATTTCGGGCGAAAAATTCTTAAATTCAGTATTCATTCGATTTAACTTAAAATCTTATTTTATGGCAAATGTGTCTCATTGGACGGCGTCATGGGGTTCAATGGCAAGATTTGAGATGGCTCCGGGAGACGTACATCATTGGAGCTACAGCCCAGTACGCCGTTTTGAGGCAATTTCGATAACTGCTCACCCAATCGTGGGTAATCCTAATGAACCTCATCGTACGCTAAGTGTAGAGAATATTCAGATAGTTGGTGAACCGCAGGGATTAGGGTTAGCATTCACAGTAAAAAATGTTGGCCCATCCTTTATTATAGGATATACCGTGGCTTTCGGATTGATTAATGCATAAAATTGAAATTATGAAACTATATGCGCATCACAATGCGGAAGGGACAATGAGTTCAATAATTGTAGTAAATGCTCCAAAGGGCGTAACCTTGTCCCTTAGACCCCAAGACGGTATGTTTGCTTCAGAGATCGAAGGAACGAATATGAAGATCGATGAACTTGATATTGATAAGCTACGTGAAATCGCTAATAACTATAAGGTTGAAAAAGCTGTATCCAAACTGATAAAGACAAAGAAAAGTTAATACAAGACGACTATGTAATAGTTGGCCGCTATGTTACGCTTTGCTGGTTGGCAGAGTCACTGAATTTTACCTTCTACAATTCCCTGCATAAAACCATAGTCTACTTTAATACGCCTGCTCCGGCCCCGAATGACGAACTTACCCTTAGCTAACTTTTTTTGCTTGTCTATCCAGTCTTTTGCACGTCTTAACATTGAGTTTGATTTATAAAATTCTGATTTGAATATGGTATTAGATGCTAAACTCAATATCATCTATCAAAATATTACCGGTTGCCCTGCCTGTCAGGCGAATTGAGATCGATTGAATACTATTCAGTCGTAGGGCCGGGTTTGCCGTTTGAAAGGCATCCAGTGGCAAACGCATTGTGCGCATAGGACACAAGGAAAAGCGCCGAGTATCCGGATAGGGTACTTGTGCTACAGACCCTAGCCTTAGCGTTGCTTCATTCAGGCCATCACTTAGGGACACAAATAAATCGATGGGCATAGTTATAGGGTTTAACACTGCATCCTCATGGAACTGACCGACCCGCAAGGCAAAAACATCGGTTAGTGAGATAGAAACCCCGCCTGTACTACTTAAATAAATTACATCCGGACGATTCCAGGCTAATTGTACGCCTTTAGTATTATGTGGGGAGTGAGCTAAGCTCGTGTGTTCCACATCCTCCCATTGAACTAAGCCCCTTCCACTAACGCGCACTTGTTGTCCCTGGCTATTAGTAGTTTTGTCGAGCGATTGTGCTCCCAGATGAGCTTGCTGGTCGACATCACCAAAATTGTCAAGCACTGTACGGGACTCCTGTGAATGCTGAGTATGAATCTCCAAATGAAGCAGGCTCTGTGGCAGAATGATGCCCTCCATATAGCCTGCGTATCTTATCTGATCAAGCAGGGCATCCTGGAAGAAAGCATTGATCAAGCACTTGGCAATGCGCTCGTGATCGTCAGGGGGCAATGCAAGAGGATGCACATCAAAATGGTTTATATCTGCTAGCCATTCCCGGTTAAATGGGTTGTGTCGGGCTCCATAAATCCAGAAAAGCGTTTTAGGACGCCATGCCCGATCATAAATGCGGAAACCACTATAAATGGCCTGTGTATCCGGACCGGTCATTTGATTGGTTAAATAGTCCAACGATCCATAGATCTGCATGTATTTAGTCCCGCGAAGGGTCACATCAGGCCGGTGATGCGTCGGAGCAATACTCACTACACCCTTAATATGGAATCCCCGGTTTTGGGACTCATTAAGCAGCTGAGCAACAACTACCCCTTCACCTCCCACCGAATGTCCAATCAACCCAATGCGTTGAGAATCAATTTTCCCAGTTAGGGGTACATCCCTTAGCATACGCTTGATTGTTTCCAGGATGATCTCACCGCGCGAAAATTGCTCTTCTGATTGCCCTCGGAAGGGAACTTTATTCATGTTTAAGCTGAATACCAACATGCCCCATTGCACCAGATGCTCGGCTAGGTAATTATACCCTTTGAAACTGTCGATAGGTGAAGGCCAGAACCCGTGCACAATCACGACCAAAGGGAGATTGATAGTTTCGGGGTGAAATGCTCCCCCGCTAGTTGCAGGAAAGTACAACTGTCCTTCAATAGGCATTTCAAAGTTACCCTCTTCGCCAATGGGAGGTACCATGAATTTATCAAATGAGCGGAATGTAGAATTCACCTTCTCAAAACGACTTACCGGTAGCACAAGGCGAGAGGACAGGATGAATTCTAGCACTTGGTTGACTGAGTTGGTCGCAAAAACGCGCGCTGACCTGAATATCATCAGAAATGGGAGCCACATTCACACGAGTGATGGGTTCGGATGCATCAGCCTCTCCGATGATGATGTTGTTTGAGCGAACTACTAAGTGCGAGCCAGGCATTACGTTACTCAGCCACACACGTGTGTCGCCAATGGCAACCGGATCGAGAATGCGGGGAGTACGGACGGTCTCTACTAAATCGACATACACCCGCTCAGAATCCGGACTTTGCCTGTTGCCTACCCATTGACGGGCCATCACTTTGCCACCAGCATACAACGTAGGTGCTACTGCTACACTGAGACTGCTTTCCAAACCAGCCCATTGTAAGCCAATTGGCCGGTCATCTTCATAAACTACTACTCTGGCTCCCGGATGCAGATTTGATACCTGAACAGCTCTGCCACACGCATAGAGGGGGGACAAGATCACGGGTGCATGCACTTCAGCTGGAGGCGGTTGCACGGTGACTGGATCTGACTCAATGGAATAATCACATAAGGTTTGAACAACTGAGACGATATAACGCCTCTTAAGCGGTCTATTGAGGGCAACCTCCTGGCTATTGGTTGCAGGGCGGGGACCAAACTCAGAAGCTTGATTGCTGCCACTCGATGAACGAATCCTGATGGTAAGCGTGGCCCCCGGAATTTGATTTTCTACCCGAATAATTCGGTCACCTTCGATGAGTGCCTCCAATACTTTGGGTTTAATGCGTTCATCAGGTTGTTCGATATCTTTCCACTCACTCCAATCCCCAGTACCCTCGCAGGGCCTGGCATCCCAATAACCCTGTGCCCGTACCTTTTCACGAACTATTAGCGGCTGGTTCACAAATACGCTGACTGCGCTCCAACAAGCACAGAGACTGCCAAGATCCGTTTGTGGACTCATCTCCAATCGATAGCGGGCACCCCGCGTCAGATCGCTTAAGGGTACCACGCTTTGGCAACCGAACAAGGGGCCAAGAATGATGGGCTTAGAAAGTTTGGATTTAGCGAGTAGCCTACGTCCTGAAGCAGGTCCGAATTGCCCACACACTATCATCCGAGCTGTAAGTAAAGCGCCTGGTTCTCCTCGCTGCTGCCGAAGATTCAAATCAAAGCAGCCTTCACCGCGACTGTTAGCAATTCCTTTAGCAACAATGTCAGTACCAATGCGGAGCTCAACCTCACTACCAGGCACCAAATTTGACACAAACACGCACTGGCTGCAGGCAGTGATTTCTTCAGGTAAAACAGGTGCACTTTGAGGAGGGACAAGAACCTGTTCAACATAAATTGCGGGTGACCAAGGACTAAAGCCATTTCCTTCATCTTGTTTGGCTTTCACTGCAGCTCCTGGCCTGAGTCCTGGCACAATAAAAGTGTACTCCCCACCAGTGGCCTGGTGTTGGTATTCTATACCATCCACAGAAAGCACAATAGTTGCATTAGCTACAAGGCCACTCACGTGCACCCGCTTACCGCACCTTGCAAGGCGTTCGTGAACTGTAGGTGTAAGTGTTGTCGGCATAGGATATAATACTTAAAGGGCAGACGGATATATCCATTACGATACCAGCCATACAGAATCTTTTAAGAATAGCATGCTTGATTTTGTATGGCTTAGATAAGTTATGTTTTTTCCACGGGAAAATTCAAAAGGAATTGATGAAATTCTATAAACGCATCGTTGTATAAATCCCTCGGCCTTCTATACAACCAGTTCCTTGCGTAACCAGCAGGTCTGCTCTTACCTGTCGACAATTAACACTCTAGGTACTCATTCAGTCTCTTCATTTAGATGATCGCAAATTTGGTGGTAACTTGAAGTTGTATGAGGCATTTTTCAAAATTGCGATTACTGTTGCTGCTATTTTGTAGCATTTCCTGCGTCCATACCTCTCTCGCACAAAAGAAGTATTTAGATGAAGTGTTCGAAATTATCGAACAACATTCTGTAAAACGGGATTCAATAGATTTTAAGAAAATTAAAGAAAGGGCATATACAAAACTCAGTAATGTTAAATCGATAAACGATTGCTATCCAATAGTACGATCCATACTTGTAGAATTAAATGATCATCATAGCTTCTTCATGGAAAAAAAGCAGGTTGACGAATGGCAGTCTACTAGCAAAACAAAAAGTATAGCAGAACCCCCTTCATTTAAGGGTAAATTATTAAATCAAAATATCGGATACGTCCATATGGAAGGTTTCAGCAGTGGAGACTCGATATCCATATTGCAGTATTCCAATGATCTGCAAAATCTCATTAAGTCGATAGATAACGAAACCATCAGGGGATGGATACTGGACCTGCGTGAAAATACCGGTGGCAACTGCTGGCCAATGTTGACTGGGTTAGGCCCTCTGTTGGGTAGCGGAATTTGTGGTTACTTTATTGACAATAGGAAAAATAGGTTTGCATGGTACTATGAAGATGGGAAAGCGGGTATAAATGCCGTTAAGATCAGTAGCGTTAGTATTACACCGTATAAACTTTATAAAGAGAATAATCCAATAGCCGTCTTAACTGGTCCCCAAACTGCTAGTTCGGGTGAGGTAGTTGTGACATCATTTCGCGGTAAAGGCAACGTGAGGAGCTTTGGTGAGAACACGGCAGGATTGTCAACCGGGAATGCCAATTATACGCTAAGTGACGGGTCGATGATTTTTTTAACTACTTCCGTCTATGCAGACAGAGATGGAAATTATTATGGCGGAAAAATTGCACCTGATAGTTTGGTAAACTTCAGTTATGCCGAGTTGGATACTGAAAAGGATCAGGTAATGAAGCGTGCAATAGAATGGATCACCAAAGACAAATAGTGATCTCGACTTAGAGATAAGAGGAGTTATTTTTTGGGCCTGTCGGCATGGGGACGGGCAAAGGCCAAAACTAAATTTCCAATTCCAACGCTCTGAATACTTAGGTATTATAAGTATTTTGGATCATCACGTATTATTTAAAAAAGTGGAACATTCCAAAGTTGTTTGAGTACTGGAGTCTGAGTCATTAAGATAGAACGCATAATGAAAATTTCATACGCCATGTCGGACCTGGATATGCCAATGGTGGTCACGGTGGAACTTAGCGAGGAAGAGGAGAAGATTCAATGGATGAGGCATTTCGTAAATGCTTCGCTTTCATTCAACGGAAAGAAATACGAAGAGGCTATTGATGAAATACTAATGTCGGAGATATTGTTAGGCGAAGTGACCTTCAACAGCAATTTATTCCGGGGTATGGTTTTGTTTCAACAAGAGAAATTCAAACAAGCCTTAAAGTTTTACCGGAAAGCTCAAACGCAACAGTCCAGGATTGGATTTCCGTTCGCCACCATCGGCTGTGCACTTAGCCATTTGAAAATGGAAGAGTTGGAAAATGCTCTTCATGCGTTCGATCTCGCCTTGCAGAATACCGAGTATGACCATTCGGATGTCCTTTACTATAAAGCATCTGTGCTATTTGAGTCCGAACAGTACAGAGAAGCCGCAGATTGTTTTTCCCTGGTGCTAAGTTGCTGCTTGAGTGACATGTATTCGAAGGTTTTTTTTTACAAAGGCCAGGCACATTTCTTTCTTAAGGAGTTCGAACTAGCAACAAGTAGTCTTACGGACGCAGAAAATTATAGTTCCGAGAAAAAATATCCGGAAGCGTCGTATTTTAAAGGACAAGTTTTTCTTGAATTGAACCAACTGGCAGACGCTGTTTCATCTTTTACGAAGGCGGAAGATGATAGCTTAAATTCTAACTACCCACAGGCATCCTACCAGAAAGGGATTTCACTAAAACGTCTTGGGTTGTTTAAAGAAGCCATTCAGTCTTTTCAAAAGGCGTCAAATGATCAAAGCGACGATGGATATCCACAGGCATTATACGAAATGGGGCGCACTTTTGAATTGGCCAAGCAACCATGTAATGCTATTCAAGCATATGAACTTGCGGAATTAAAAAGTCCTAATTATAACTATCCCGCAGCGACCTATTACAGGGGCAATTTGCTAGAGGATTTACATTTCTATCCGAACGCAATTCACGCATTTGAAAAAGCGGAGAAGGATAGCGCGCCGGACACGTTTCCGCAAGCCTCACTTGAAAAAGGTAACACGTACGGTCACATGGGCAAGTTCAATGATTCCATTGCGGCCTTTACAAAAGCGGAACTGGGCAGTACGAACGGAAAGTATCCATCCGCTTCAATAAATAAGGGAAGCGCTTACCATCATCTTAAGAATTATGAACAAGCTCTGGAGTCATTTTCAAAGGCCGAGCGGGATTCAGTTAGCGGCAGGTGTCCAGACGCATCCTACTTGAAAGCGAGAGTCTACCATGAATTGAGATTGTTTCCAGCGGCAATATTGTCGTACACGAAGGCTGCTTTGGATTCTGACAAAAAAATATACCCTTTAGCATACTTAGGTATAGCTCAATGTTATTGGGAACTAGGTAAAAAAGAAGAGTCTTTTCAGGCAGCCTTGCAAGCGGTAGCGCAAGATAACAGAAACTGGGAAATCGTAAATTTCATTTTGGAATGCACTAGTAATTCTAAAGCTGCACAATTGTATGAGAACCGATTAAATTATCTCTGGATAGCCTCAGACCAGATTACAACTGATGAATCGATAGTGTTAACACACTTTAATAATTTATGGGTAAAAAGTAACGATGTTGATCTTTCCCTGAAAATGTTTTGCATGGTTCTCCAAGAAACATACATAGAAATTCCCTTCGATTTGGTGCCAGAAGATCGCCTAAGACTTGCTTATCTCATTTATTACTCCAGAGATGAACCGCACTACGCCTATGAAATAATAAGCAGGATGAGACAGCGGGAATTTCAGTTGAACAGCATGGACTATTATTTCTTTCTTTTGTGCGCTTATAAGATTGGCGATAGCTTCAATGAAATGAATTCAATTGGTAGTGAGATCACAGATATTCAAAGTCCTTTTTCGGCCAGCGTCATCAAACTGAGAGCGGCTATTTCCGAGGCGTTCGAGAAAGGCAAGAAAATCGACGGTAACTTATTAGACTTGGATCTTTCAGAATTTGTTGTTTCGAAGGAGCTTGTTAAGCCTGCCGGCTATCATCCGTGGATTTACGGTGCATTGCTATCTGCGATTGATCCCGGGGTCGAGTACGCTTTGCCAGTAAGTGGCGCTATTCTTCCAGGGCTGCTCTCCCAGGTCTATCTAAAGTCATCCCATGACTTAGGGTTTGATTTATACAAGGACGATTTAGATTTAAAGAATTTAATTAATTCTTTGAGTTCGCCGAAGCACTTAGACTACGGTCACATTTTAAAGAACGTTCGTATAGTTATTAGAAAAGGTATTCCGTACTTGTTGGTGTTAAATATCTTATTTGAACTTTACGCGAGCGCCGATGATTCAAGTATCAAATCCGGGATTGCACGAATTCAGGCGGCAACTTTGGCGTCCAATTATTTTGATTTTAGAAACCGATCTATTTACAAAGATGCACATTTAGAGATATCCACAAATTGCGTGGTGGATCTTTTGGCGCATGAGTCAATCGGTATGTTAATTACGTACGGTCTGATTGGCAACCTGGGGATTGGGGTCGCTGTAGCTTATCTAACCAGTAAGACATTAGATTTACTCCATGAGGAAAGAGAGCGTTCAATCAACGACATTTTGGAAGATATTATTTTTGGAGTCGAGTAGATCGAATTCTACCATACAGATGAATTATAATAGGTCTTGAGTTAACCGATTCAGACCGGCACATCTATAATAAATTCTGCGCCTTCGTCTTCCTTAGATATCACCTTGATGTCTCCACCCATCGCCTTCATGATATCATAGCTTAATGATAAACCAAGCCCTGTTCCCTGACCTGTGGGTTTTGTGGTAAAAAAAGGTTGAAAAATTTTATCGATAACTTTTATCGGAATTCCATCGCCGTTGTCCTTGACGTGTATCTTAATGGTGTTATTGAACTTGTTTGTACTAACTGAAATGGCTGGCTCAAAATGTTCCGGGCTCCGATGCCACTTTTCTGCCATCGCCTGGAACGCATTATTTAATACATTAACAATCACTCTTCCCAAGTCTTGAGGAACAACGATAACATTTCCAACGGTTTCATCGTAATCTGTTTTCATCTTGGGACGGAAGGACTTGTCCTTTGCCTGCAAACCGTGATACACCAGATTCAGGTATTCATCAACCAGGGAGTTGAGGTTTGTTTCTTCCATAACACCGGTTGAAGGGCTTCCGTGATGAAGCATACTTTTTAAAATACCGCCCGCTCTTTTTCCGTGATGGTTTATCTTTTCCTCGTTGTCCCTGATGCTACTTGAAATAGCAAAAGCCTCATCGCTATTGCCGCTTTTCATTTCATGCTGCATCTCATCGATCAATTCCTTATTCAACTCCGAAAAGTTATTTACGAAATTCAGTGGGTTCTGTATTTCATGAGCGATGCCGGCAGTGAGCTCACCTAACGAAGCCATCTTTTCGGATTGTATGAGTTGTCTCTGGGTACTTTTCAGGCTTTCAAGCGAATGGTTAAGCTCCGTGGTCCGCTGCTCGACCTTGGCTTCTAATAGCACATTCTCATTTACTAATTGGCGCGACCGGTAAGCGATGAACGACCAGATTGCAAGGACCGCCAGTGCAGCATATGATGCATAAGCCCACCCGGTTTCCCACCACGGCGATAAAACGGTGAAGGCGACCATCATTTGCGGCTTAGACCATTCGCCGTCGGCATTCGACGCTTTGAGAAAGAATTCATAATGCCCAGGTGCCAGGTTGGAGAAGCGGACTAGTCTCTGAGTTCCTGCTGTGATCCATTCCTTATTGGCGCCACTAAGGAAGTATGAATATTGATTCTCTTTGGGTTTGTTGTAATGCAGCCCTACGTATGCAATTTCAAAATCGTTTTCGTCGTGATCAAATTTCAGTTGAGAATCCTTTCCTGTCTTTTCAAATTCAATAAGTTGCTTATTGACAATTAATTTATCTATCAACAAAATCGGTTTAGATGTATCTTTTGAAAAGTCTGCTGGGTTAAAAACAAAAAAACCATTTTTTGCTATTACGGCTAGATTACCTGACTTCAACGATATAGCCAGGTCACGGTACGGTTCATGCCATTGAAAAAAGCCTTCAACATTTTGACGGATGTACTGATCCAGCTGTTTACTACTGGTGATCGTCCCGTCCTTTAAATCAATGAACGCGGAGCCAAGATCGGTGATCACCCAAATCTTGTCTTTGAAAGGAATTAATTTGAGAATCGCGTTTGAAGGAAGCCCATTTGATTTATTAAAGGCTTTGGTCGTGTTTTTCTCACCGTCTAGCCTAATGAGTCCGTCGTACAGTGTTGCTATCCACGTAATACCAGCATCACTTTCAAACATATCACGACAAAAAATCCCCTCTGACAAATATTTCTTTTGAAAGCGTACCTTTTTTGTGCGATCATCTATTTTGTATTGGTGGACGCCACCAAAATCTGGCATGATCCATATGTTACCATTTTTGCCGAGGAAAAGTTTATGGTCGGCAACGGTCCATGTAATCAACTTCGTGGAGTCAAAATTTACCTGTTGAAATTTATCACCATTAAATACATAAAAATAACTTGCGTTTGGGTCAGGTCTCAAAACGCCCCAATAATTGCCATAGCTGTCATATCCTATTAATGTTAATGAATCTTTGATCTGCAGCGGGAGGGATCTGATTCCGACGTTCGAAGGGTGATATTGCCTGGCCTGATTAAGATCTGATAAAATTAAAGCGCCGTCCTTTCCCTTGAAAAAGATGGTATTCATTTTTTTTCGATTCTTTGTAATATGCGCTATCTCTTTCACCTTAATGTCGTATTTGAATAACCCCTTTTGCTCCGAGTTTAACCAAATGTTTCCGGCGGCATCTTCCCCAATTTCATTAAAACTTGGTTTTGATTCATCTCCGAGAATACCGATGTTGATATAATCAACGGGCACCTTTTTAGGATCTATCTTATACAAACCATTGCCAAGCGACGCTACCCAAATATAGCCGGCACGATCTTCGTAAAGGGACCACGTTGGGTCACCACCCGATTTGCGTTGCCCATACGAGGCTGGAGGATTGATATCCAATCTTCTAAACTCCGGGATCTCGCTTCCATTATCAGAAATGTAAAGACCACTTTCATTCTCATTGTCACCATAATGTGCCATCCACAAAGTTCCGTTTACGTCTCTTAGTAATCCCTTTGGACCGTTGTATGAAATGCTCAGAAATCCCCCCTTGCTCAAGCTTGTCGAGTCTTTTTCATGATTGTAGATCAGACTAGCCAAATTAGACTTTCTCGAAACTGTATCATATAATAAACCTTCCATAAGCAGGCGGTCACTATCCAGTTCCACCAAATAATTTGCATAAAAGTAGGGTGGTATTAATACCGCTCCGCTTTTCACTTTTAAGTCGGGAGATCCATTAAGATCCACTTGTTCTAAACTAACATCGCTTACTACCCATAAATGATTCTTAGAATCTTCTAATAATGCCCTTATATCCGAGCCGTAGTCATTATCCACTTTTCAACCCCTCGTTTATTGCTGACTCGAGATGTACCATAGATTCGTCAGCCTTATATAGCGTTATACCCCATAGATTCGGTCTGTCAGGAGCAACATCATTCCACTTATTCCAGGAATGAGTATCATCAGAACGATAAAAAACATTGTAACGTCCGCGCTCCAGGGTGATCATGTCCACCTGCAGTTTATTCTTCCCAGCTCCACCGGCTCGAGAAAATTTCTGGTCATTAAGGGCCCAGATTTTAACACCTGTTTCATTTTCAATCCAGCCATGGTCTAAACTTCCCTGATTGTATTCGCCCATACAGGCAACGAGAATTTTAGTGGTCTCCTTTAATTCGATTGTCCCCTGTCTGAATTCGGAGTCACCAACTTTAGACAAGTCCATCAATGGCTGCTTTTGCGAAACAACGCTATCAAGGCCGCTAAGTAGATTTTGGGAATAGAAATTAGCGTGTAGTTTAAAATGCACACTATCTCCGAGTTTCTGCACTTGAGTCAATCCATTGCCAGCACCTATCCATAAATTTAACTTCCGGTCTTCAAGGATTGCCCTGATACGGTGTTCCACGAAAGAATAATTTTTACTTCTATCGCTATAATGAGTGAATTTACCGGTGCGAGTGTCGAAACTAAGTAATCCTGTAAAGACAGTACTTGCCCAAATGATTCCGTCAGCGTCTACTGTCAGGCCATACGAGAAATGGATCTTTAAATCAGGGAACTGTTTTTCGGGATCGAATACTAAAAATTCATAGCCGTCAAATCGAACCAGCTTTGTTTGAGTGGTTAGCCAGAGATAGCCTTTCTTATCCTGTGTAATTTCCCTCACAGCATTTTCGGGAAGACCATCATTTTTATTATAATTCTCAACCCAGTAATCCTCAACCAGATATTTAGTCTGCGAGAAGCAATGTCCAGATATTATCATCAGGAGATGATAAATTACTAATACTTGATATGGGGTAACAAATGGTTTAGAGGGGATCTTCATTTAGGCAACTCGAATAAATTTATCTAAAAGGTGGGAGAAACAACACACCTAAAAGGACTTTGGCGAAAAATTGTCTAAGTACCGATATAAATTGGTCATAAATTACAAAAGGGAGCAAAGTTGCAAGGATTTTGGAGACGTCTGGATATTTGCGACATTCAAGATATCTTAGTGCATTAAGATACATACAATGGAAAGTCTGGATCAAAAAATGTTAGCTGCGGCTCAGCAAGGTGATCTCGCAACAGTCGAGAAATTGGTTACGCAAGGGGCCAATATAAATTACACTGACGCTTGGGGTAATTTCGCTATGTTCTCTGCTGCGTGGGAAGGCAACCTAAAAGCATTGGACTTATTTTACAATCTAGGAGCGAAAATAAAAGTTGATGATGCTAATCTTTTGTGCAATGCTGCCTACAATGGCAAAGTGGATTCCGTAAAATGGCTATTGGAAAAAGGTGAAGATCCCAATTTTACGCTTTACAGATACCGGAGAAAATGCTTTGCATTATACACTTAGTAAAACGAGTGAGATGGATGAGAGAACTGAAATTGTAAAAGTTTTAATTGCGCGGGTACAGATGTCCATAAAAAAACATTAGCCGGTAAACCGACCCTCTGCTTTATGCGTGACGCCTATCTCAAAGGCGAGACCCCGTTGCATCAGAGCTGCTGCCTATGGAAATGTAGCAATTGTAAAAATGCTTTTGGATGCCGGTGCTGAACCTTCCGTGAAAGATGTCAAATGGTGATACACCTATTTCATGGGGAAGCTGGCACTTGAGGGATTCTGATTTGCTGCGACTTTTAGTTTATGAAGGAGTAGCAGGGATTGGGTAGTCCGGGAGTTGTGTACGCGGGGTATTGCACACTAATTTTTTTGTTGAGTAAATGAACAAGCAATGATTGTCATTGGGATAAGTGTCCATAACCAGCTCTGTAATTCCTTGGGGGCGATAACGGTAAGGGAGCTTTTGGAACGATCTGAAGGATGGAGTTAGCAAGATGAAGCGGCTGAATCGAAAGTTGGAACGCAGGCAAATTAGTCGCCGTTTTTCTATATTTACTGACACACTCTTCTCTGTTAGCTTAGATGAACAATCTTGAATCATTGATTGAAAGCGTCTTTAGTCTTGTGAAAAAAGCCTATGTCACGTTTTATAATTTGTCATTCTACCCCGAGATCGTGCTAAACAGCTTGTTCAGTAAACAGTCAAAAGATTTGCTCGACAGCAAAGTTTACCTTGCCCTTGCCATATTTCTGATGGTCATCCTCAATCCACTCAACGTTTTAATCGGAGAGAATGAATATTTTAAGGATGGTTTTTTGGGAGACGTTTCAAAGAAGGTCTCTGAATTAGATGCCGGGCCTGTGGTCATCATTGCAATTCTTTGCTACGTCGTAATGTTTGTCATTGGAAAAACATTACGACTTTCAAAACGATACTTCGAGTTGTATTTAAACTATGGCGTTTTATGGATCGGAAATACGCTTATTTGGATTATGATTTGGGGAATCTCTCTTATTTTACTGGAGCCAGTTGCTGATTTTTTGGTTGATCATCATTTGCTTCGAAATAGTAATGATATAGTATTTACCATTGCTATAGATTTGATAGGGCCATTACTAATTGCTTTCCTAATTGCATCGTCACTCAAGGGCGCGGTGTCTATTGGAGTTTTTTCGCGAATTTGGCTTAAGTTTTCAACTATTTCAGTCTTCGTTCTCTTTTTATCGCTTACTCTTAAATCCTATTCAATAGAAGTTGTTACTGGCGACGTTATGGGAGAAATTTTCGAGAATGTTTATGCTGATGGATATACGGACCCGCCTTTTAAATTTGGAACACATGTGCCAGACGATAAATTAATACTTCATTTTAAAGAGGGAAGTAACGCAAGTACTCCCGAATACATAGCAGAGGTAGCATTGTTGTTATTCAATGACCAAAACGATAACCGAGTTTATTTAAAAAATATAGTTACGTTTGATTTCTTGAATATTGATCTACCTATGAGGTTGAAGATAGAGAATAGTGATGACCTGGTGCTACTTGAAGACAAAGAGATAAAGGCGTTTACTTTTAAAGCGTCGTTGTCAAAGCGTCAATTTGATTATTTGGATAGTATTTCTAAGCATGACACGACCAAGCAAGCGTGTAATGTAGGATGGGACGTAGTAGGAAGTACATACAAGCCTTCAGACAAGTTTCGGAGTTTAATGTATGTTTTGTTTGAAGCCGGGCAAGCAAAAAACCAGTGACAGCACGATTCGCGTTAAATGCCAATCCCAAAGCGTCCGGCAGTCTGCTAAATAGCTGCGATGGACCTTTTTCAGATCTCGTCCGCAAACAATAATACTGGTGCTTTGTACGGTGGACAACGGCATCGTCTATAGTATTTTGGTTGGCCTTTAAAAACTATAATTTAGAAATGTTCATCATAACTAGTTCGGTTGAACGTGATGTTAATTGAGAACATAACTGAGGTTACTCCCTAGTTACGGACGAAAAGGATCGTCCATTTGCGTACAATCACAAGAGAGTCTGAGTTTTCGCCAATGAACTTGATGATGACAGAACAATTGACGTTTATCCTAACAGCAATGACGGGGTAGTCGATTACAAAGTTGTGCTGTCAAACACATCGGCATCACTCCACGATTCGTACAAATTGTGAAGTGATCTGTTATAAAGGGAGTCGTTGGCGATTGCCTTTATTTTCCTAATGAAAGAAATCCACTTTGTTTACAGTCTCTTTGAAAGTTTTGCAAGTGGGGTCGGTCACCTTGTCCTTTTTGAAAATGTGAACTGGGATCATCTGTTTTAGAAAGAATTTTGTCATTGGGATAAGTGTCTTTTTGCCTGGTATGTTAGACTTCGTTTCTGGTTTCTTGTTGGCTTATAGGCGGTTTGTAGATGACTTAGGTGCGACTTGGTTTTTCGCCCATTTTTCGCTAGTTCTTCGCTTGTTTTTCGCTTGGGTTTTGCTTGTATCGGCGAAACTGATAAGTATTGGGCGTGGTATTAACAATTAACAATCAACGATTAACAATTTGTGGTCGAGATTGTAGCAGGGCTAAGGAGATATTAAAGATAAAAAATACTGTCGAAGAAGGGAAATGAAGGAGAAGAAGATTTGTTTGATTGCTTTGACTATGATGAAGACAGTACGGAGTTTTATCGCATACGTATTCTATTCTATTGAAAACTCATCTCATATTTCCGAGTGTTTTTAAATCCATAAACACGGAGGTGCACGGAGGTGGGCCCAGAGTTGCACGGAGGCTCTCCGTAGGACAGCCAATCATTAATTTAACGGGTTACGCTATTATGCTTAACCACAATGGTATTTTCTCTGGAAACTCCGGGCATTTCTCTACGAACCTCAGCGAAATTGGATTTAAAAAATCCATCTTCATTTTTAAGTTCAAAGTCATTTGACAGGATTGTGTTGAATAATTTTTTCACGAATCCAATTGACGCGTCGTCGAACAATAGTTATCTTAGTCTTAAGACCACCCCGTTATGCATACAGAAAAATCGGCGCTGATCAACGCAAGCCACAATATCTATTCCCCTTCAAAGATGAAGTAGAAGATGAGAAAACTCCTTTGGAGCCTTTAGACCCTAAAGGAGACAAGCCGCATATGGGGTACTTACAAAGGTCAAAAGATTGGTCAGAGATTGTCAAAAATATTATTGAGACGCTGGCATTTATCGTCGCTGCATATTGGACTTACCATATTTTCGGCCAAAAGGAAGCTCCAAGTCTTGAGCCGGTGTTGGGCGTGGACAGCAGTTTGGAACTAGAAAAGACGATGGATCCTGGTATATATCAGCTCTTTTTAGATGTTGCAGCTGAAAATAAAGGGATTTCTTCTGTTGATGTCGCTAAGATCAGAGTTAGGGCTTGGCAGTTCGAGAACGAAATTGCGGAAGGTGAAGATATTAACTACCTGGATATCGAGGATATTGAAACCGATGGGAAGCGGTTTTTTGAAGCAACATATCATACAACGGAATCACCGCGAGACCATAAAGTTTATTTACCTCTTATCAGGCATTATCCACCCAAGACGATATTCAATCATACCTTTCAATGGCGGGTTAATAGCAAAAGCATAAACGGGTGGATTTGTTTTAAGGTAGACTTGTTTGAGAATCTTGGCGATGAGTATCCGTCATGGGAAGCATATTCATGGGACTACCTAAAACCAACACAAAATGGAGACTCTGTAGAACAAAAAAATAAATAAGTTCAAGTTCAACTGGACAGGATTGTGCTAAAATGTTTTTCAGGTCCTTTAGAAATCGAACTTCGACGGCGTAGCGCGTACTTACATCTGCTCTATAATACGGTGTTCATAATGGCATACAACGAAGATTCTATACTTTTGTTAAAATAGTACCCGCTATGAATTTGAAGTTTCCTGGTGCCGTGCCTGAGATACCGGTAAGCGATTTGAAGAAGGCAGTTGAATATTATGAGCGCAATCTTGGTTTCAATATAGACTGGGTTGAAGAGGGTATTGGGCTTGCGGGAATCTCAAAAGAACACTGCAGGATGTTTCTTGCCGACGACGCCTTTCGAGCGCGTTACCGCAATGTCGGGCCGGCGTTGGTGTGGCTCAATCTTGACAGTAAGGAACAGGTCAACGAGTTGTATGAGCTTTGGAGCGCCAGCCAAGCGAAGATTGTTTCACCTCCGGACTCAAAGCCATGGGGGTTGCATGAGTTTACTGCCGCGGATCTTGACGGCAATCTGTTTCGGATCTTTTATGATTTTGCTACTCCAGAACGCGAAGGGAAATGCTAGTGCAGACCTGTTCGTTGTCACTTATTTATCTCGCTCGTCGCAGCATAGGTCGTACAACAGGCGAGTTTCCAGATTGGATCTCTCCGATCGTCTCAAAGCCGTGACGCTCATACAATGAAACATTCTTGGGGTTTGAAGATTCGAGATACGCAATTAATCCATCCCGGTCTACAGCTTTAAGCGCTTCAGTCATCAATGCTGAACCTACCCCTGCACCCTGATGAGCAGGATCGACACCTATCATTGGCAAGTACCAGTGTGGTTCGGTCGGATGGAATTTTTGCATCTGCTCAAAAATTCTTGGCATATCTTCTTTGATATCGTCACCGGCATTTTCATTTAGGATCCGCAACAGCGTCTCCTCATCGGGTCCGACGCCTGGCGGCAACCACAAGGCGGTGCCTTTAAAACCATCAGCAATATAAGATGTTCCACTGGCGAACGCACTTCCCCCAAAAGCCCTCGCTATCGAAGGGAAAGCTGCCAAATATTTTCGTGGATCCCGCAGCGACCAACGTGCCATTGGATCAGTGCTGAATGCGAGTATTAGTGCGTCGATAGCGCCCGTTTCCTCTGATGGCAAAGCAATTTTTATTGTCATATCGTCTTCATTTTTAGATTAGTTGATTTGCTTTCGGGGTATCTATCTAAAAAAACCGGCAAACAATCAATCAATATTTTTTCAAACTCTTGATAGGAGTCGTGATTGGATTTCGGTTAGCCGTAACAAAAGTACCCTATTTTTTATTTTGAATTGGTACAAAAATGGAATTACACACGGGTGGATTTGGACATAGAAAATTTCTGTTCTGCAAAAAATAGAGCACGTATCCAGACAATGTAATGATCTGGTTTCAAAAATAGCCGGGCCAATATTTTATTACGTTGCTAAAGCAGTAATAAAAAAAGGAGGAGATTAATTGAATTGGTTCATTGCAAACGCATCTCAAGCTATTTTCTGCGCAGAAGAAAGTATGTCAACGCGCAGCAAGACAAGATGAGTAAAGCGTAGACACTTGCCGCACCTGCACTCAATTGGATTGTGAACCAATTGCCGTTCCCTATGTTAACAAATTTCAAGTTAACTAAGGAAATGAATATTACTCCAAGCAACATTACCGCGACTGATGCGACCACGTGAACGGATATACAAATTTTATACCTCATGGTTGAAAGGGTTTTCCAATTCAATGTATTGAAAAGATGCTAATTCAAAAAGAGCGGCATCGGATTTTCATACCGGTCAATTCGATGTTGTCACAACGCTCAAAGGAGAAAATCTCTGCTAAAGTGCTCCAATACTACATAAAGTCCGAACATCAGGAAGATGAGACCCAAGACTAAATTGACAATTTGATGATGTCTTGACCCAAACATTTTACTCGTCATCCAATCACCTCCTCCAAAAAATTTGAAAGGGCCAATCTTAAACAACGAGTCCCTGCCTCGTAAGCCAGCCGTGAGCAACCAAACGCCTGAGATACACATAACGATAGCAAAAACGATGTTCATAGGCCAATTGCATGCCGGGCAAAGTATTTAAAGGTCCAAAGTAGTAAAAATGTTGTAATTCAAACAGGTAGATGAATTTGGCGGAGCGATTCTTTCCTACCAGGAGTACCTATTCCGCTTCATTATTAAAACAATATCCTTCCCCGAAAACGAACCACGGGTCTTCTTGTATTCGACAATCATCTTCTCTGTCGTCAGCACAGCACTTCCATTGCCTTTAAATTCAATCTTATTCTGATAGTCCTGCTGATCAAACTCATAGTTGATCGCGTAGTTTTCATATGGAGTCAATTCGATCTTGCCATAACTCTCAAATGAGAAAACAACGGAGTTGAACCATTCCTTTAGAAACCGGTCCTCGACCGGAAATAGCCGGGACAAATTGGTGTCGTTGATCTTTTCTATAGTTACGTACATAGCATTTTTTGTTTAATTCTGAGGATTTAATCCCAACTGCACTGCCTGAGACAAAACTAATTAAATTAGTTAAATATCCAAATTAAGTAGGCTTAAAACTAATTAAATTAGCTTAAGAATTTCCGGGATTACCAACGAAATTGTTAAGGAGGGATTAAAAACAACGTACGGTGTATGCATCTGAAAATCCTGAAATTTTCTTATCTTTAACTATATGCTTGGCGTCCTGATAGAGATCATGTTTAACGTTTTGCTCTTCGCGAGTAAACCCAGAAAGAAGCCTGTTACCGTCATTGTCATCAGCGGCATAATCCTTGGTCTGGCTATTGTTACCGTCATAAGAAACATTTCGATTTAGACGGGTCACGACCACGCCTTTAATGACAAGCGATTTTACCGCAACGTATCCAAACTTGGGGTCTTATGTTATTGGGTCAATAACTTTGTAGAAAGCCTCTTGCATACTCGACGGTCCAATGTCTTTCTTTAGAAATTGACGTTGTACTTGTAGTAGGAGTTCCATCTGTTATCCGAGCTCCCTGGCTCCTCGGCCGTGGGGCCGCGTCCCACCTTCGCGCCGATAAGTATCGGGGCTTCGGCGGGCAGGCTTTGGGACCGCGCCTTAATTTTACCTGGGCGTAGGTTCAAACATTCTCTATTCATTCAGGGAAAAATTAGCTAAATCAATTTCATCGGCATCTACGATAAAATTAGGTCGCTAACCCAAAGACTGGGAATTAAAATGCATCAGGCCAGAGATTGTGTAATTTGTAAGCGATCAAAGAACATAGGTAAAAGTGTTTCGTTATAAAGCTATGAGTATGAGCTTATATTAATCCGACAGAGACATGATACAGCTTTCGCATGGACGCTACCTGGGTACAAACAAACGATCCTTTTCGGTGGAAGGGGTGATTGTTTCCGAGACCTGCTACCATGAAACCGTGTTTGAAGGCTGGCACAAGCACGAGAATGCACACATCAGTTTTATACTACAGGGTGGCAATAAGGAAGATCGAAAAAACAGGACCACTCAGGTTTCGCCAGGCAGCATTGTTTTTTATCATAGCGATGAACTGCATCGCAATTGTGCTACACAACATCCCTCCCGAAACATTAACCTGGAGGTAGAACCAGACTTTCTTAAACGCTACGATTTAGCTGAAACTTGTTTTGAAAATATTGGCAATGCAGGAGATGCAAAGTTTACCCTGCTCAAGATCTTTCAGGAATGCAAAACAATTACGGATATCACTAATGCCAGCATTCACCTTTCATTGCTTCACCTCTTAAGTAAAAAGCAAAGCGATCATAAACATGCTGGCTGGTCCGGCCAATTAAAAGAATTGTTGAATGATGAGTGGAATAAGGATCACACTTTGAATGATTTGTCTTTGCGACTGGGAGTTCACCCCGTTACGATCTCGAAGGGATTCCCGCGCTACTTCTCATGCACCCTGGGCGATTACGTCAGAAAGTTGCGGATCGAAAAAGCTGTCGAGCTTATTTGCAGAACGGATCTCTCACTCACGGAAATTGCCTATCACTGCGGATTTTATGACCAGAGCCACTTCATTCGGACCTTCCGGTCACAGGTAGGTGTGTCACCCAAAGCCTTAAAGAAATTGTAGGGCTAATTCCGTACAATTTTGATTCGTTCCGTGGAAGCTATTTGCAGTTAAAACTTTTGCATATGTACCTCCGCCGTATTTTGATCTTCTGCGTAGTATCGATGATTTCTGTTGTCACTTGGGCACAGGACGTCAAGGAGAAAGAACTCCGTGCCGCTATTGATACGATGGCCATCCTGATTGAAAAAAATTACGTGTTTCCTTCGAAAGGCAAGATGATCGCAAGTAAGCTGCTTCAAAGTTATAAGCAAGGCAACTACAAAAAAATACGGACATGGAAGGAATTGGATTCTCTTCTTTCCAAAGACTTACGCAGTTTCAGCAATGACGGTCATATGTACGTTGGTTACGATCGTGGTATTGTAAAAGATCTCCTGAATCCGACGCAAGCACAAAATGAAGAAGACCAGACGACGAGAATGAAGAGGGCGCTGGAATCGAATTTCGGCTTCAAAGAAGTAAAAATTTTGGAGGGAAATATCGGCTACATAAAGCTTACTCAAATTGATATATCAACGGAAAGCCTGCCGCTACTGTACGCAGCCATGCAATTCGTCAAAAATACAAGAGCCCTGGTAATTGACCTTGGCAATAACGGAGGAGGCGGTAGTGAGATCGGTCCCGTATTTGAAAGCTTCTTCCTACCGAAGGACAAGGACTTGCTTGAATTCCACACGCGCGACGGACAAAGCAGAACGGAAAAAACTGTTGGATGGCTCACTGAAAAGAAATATGAGAAGCCGCTCTATATAATTGTAAATAAAGGGACAGCCTCGGCAGCAGAGGCATTCACGTTCGGTCTCCAACATCATAAGAGAGCAGTCGTTGTGGGAGAGGGCTCCGCCGGTGGAGCACACATGAATAGCTGGTATCCCGTTAATGAACATACCTATCTCTCGGTCTCTACCGCCGCACCTGTCATCCCTGGAACTGAACAGAGTTGGGAAGGCAAGGGCATTACACCGGATGTCCGGGTAAACAAGGGTGAGGAAATTAATGCCATCGTGAAGATGCTGAGCAAAAATGATGGTAAGTGACCAACCTTTGGAGTTCGACCATAAATTTAGATGTTGGCTAAATGAGGACTACTCATTTAGCCTTTGTCCCGCCAGGGCGGGACAAACCTGCGAGATTGGATAACAGACCCGGGACAAATCATTAGGATTAACATCTTCTCTTTTCAAACGACTATCCCAATCGCATTAAAGTTTTCCGCCTACTTTGATGTTGTACGACAGTACTCCACGTGCGTGCGCTTGTTGGTGAAAAACACAGAACAAGGGCGGGTGAGCAGTGCTCACCGTAGGTCAAATTAATAGTTCTCGGTCAGCCTCAAAAACACACAACAAAGGCGGCGCTCGTAGTGCTCATGGGGAATGCAGTGACTACACTACTAATTTGGTCTACGGTAAGTAGTTCTCATTTGGCACAATAGGGAAATACTAACGTACTCAGCTACGAAAGAGAGGTCTACTTCACCTTCTTAAACTCCAACCTGAACGAAGAGCTGGATTCCTTCGTGTCAAACACCACATCCAGCCACAGCTTGTTGGCAGTATCCGCGGTTGCAGGCAGACCGGTAGGTGAGACGTTGTCAAGATTAAAGAATAGAACACTGTAAACAGCTTGTACCGCGGCTTCATTTACCTCCTTAATGGAGAAGTTCTTTCCGGTCATCCAGTTGCGTGTAGTAGCGCTAGGTACGTCAGGCTCAATTGTCCATGACAGCTGTTCCGGAGGCAGCAAGCAAGTATAGAATTTCATCACTTTCAACACATTGTTCTCCAGTGTTATCGTGTACTTGCTTACGACGTCCTTCTTTTCAAAGTCAGCTGCCAACTTGTTGCAGGCAAATTCATTGATAGGGGCGATGCGAACGGAAGTTGATTTGTGCACAGGGATGATCACTGTGCCCTCGAGTTCCCAGGTGCCTTCGAGCTGCCTGGAGAAAGTTTCGATATCCTTTTGGGTCTCCGTGACTTCTTCTCCTTCATTGCAGCCGGCGAGTAAAAGCAGCATACAGAGGTTAAAAAATAAGGGTTTCATCTTGCTTTTTTGCACTTCTGGAGGGAAACGGCCGTGGAACGTTCGGGTAACCCAGCCTCGCTCGGAAATGCTTCTAAATTTGGAATTGATCCCAGACTGAGAGCCCTAGTAACCCGTTTTTTGGATGATGGAGATCATCGTTACACAAGACATTTATAGGCAATTATGAATTATGAATTATGAGGTATGAATTAGCCCTTCTTGACGTCGCCAATCGGCCTTTCGATGGAACCATTCATAATTTAATTCATAATGCATAATTGTTTAGTTTAATGCCTTCTATGATTGAAATCGCAGTTTCGCCACGCCTGAATGATCCAAAAACGGTCAGGGCCTGGTACATGTTCGATTGGGCCAACTCGGTCTATGCGCTAGTTATCTCATCCGCCATCTTTCCTATTTATTATAAAGAGATCACCACGATCAACGGGAATGACAATGTTGCTTTCATGGGATTCGACATACAGAATTCGGTACTCTACTCATATGCCCTTTCGCTATCCTTTCTTATTGTTGCAGCGATGCTTCCGTTGCTATCCGGTGTCGCTGATTATTCCGGCAACAAGAAAATATTCATGAAGCTTTTTGTCGGGTTAGGTGGTCTTGCCTGTATGGGCCTGTACTTCTTTACTGACATTGCGCTACTATGGTGGGGATTGCTGTGTGCCATGCTTGCATGTATCGGCTATGCTGGAAGTCTTGTATTCTATGACGCATACCTTCCTGAAATTGTAACGGAGGACCGTTATGATGCAACAAGTGCGCAAGGTTATTCAATGGGTTATTACGGCAGTGTCCTGATGATGGTAGTGTGCCTGGTGATCATCATGAATGCGAAGTCATTCGGTTTTGAAACGGGATTAAGCGCGACAAGATTTTCTTTTATACTTGTAGGTTTATGGTGGATAGGGTTTTCATTGATCCCGTTTCGTTGGCTGCCTTCGAACATCTATGGAAAGAAACCTTCAGGTGACATCTGGAGGAATGGCTACCGTGAGATCCGTCGGGTTTGGCGCGGTTTAAGGAGTCAACCCGATCTGCGCCGCTACCTGGTCGCATTCTTCTTTTACAATTCGGGCGTACAAACCGTGATGTATCTGGCCGCGCTCTTTGGTACCGACGTGCTTCATCTGGCAAGCGATAGTCTTATCGCCACCATTTTGGTGATCCAGCTTGTAGGTGCGTTAGGTGCATGGCTTTTCGCGCGCTTATCAAGGATAAAGGGTAATCGCTTTGCGTTAATCCTAATGAATCTGATATGGATCGTGGTATGTGTCGGTGCCTACTTTACACGAACTGAAGAACAGTTCTATGGTCTTGCGGTGTTAGTTGGTTTGATCATGGGCGGGATACAGGCGCTTTCGAGGGCTACGTATTCAAAACTCATTCCTGAAGATACTACGGACCATACCTCATACTTTAGTTTTTACGACGTAACTTTTTACGTTTCGGTTGTCATGGGAACATTTTCCTATGGCTTGATCAACCAGCTAACAGGCGATATGCGAAACAGTGCGCTGTTCCTTACCGTGTACTTTATTGCAGGGGCTGCATTACTTCTGAGCGTGCGATCTAAAGAGATTCGTGCAACGGATCGATAGTACCAAATGAGAACTACTCAGACGCCCTTGTTGTGTGTTTTTGAGGCTGACCGAGAATACTACAAAGTTGATTCACTGGATTTACAGTCCCTGCATTCACCATGAGCACTACAAGCGTTGCCTTTTCCCGCCAGGGCGGGACAAACCTGCGCAATTGGATAACAGACCGGGGACAAATCATCAGGATTAACATCTAATCTTCTTCAAAAGACTATCCCAATCGCATTAAAGTTTTCCGCCTACTATGATGTTGTGGGACAGTACTCCACATGCGTGCGCTTGTTGGTGAAAAACACACAACAAGGGCTGCGTGGGCAGTCCTCATCATAGACCAAATTAGTAGTTCTCGGTCAGCCTGAAAAACACCAACAAAGGCGAAAATGCAGGAGTTGCAGAGAAATACTTAATACATTATCCTTAGTATCTCAAATGCTTTACTGTTATCCCGTTATTGATAAGCTGTTTCAGGGAGTCGATCCCGATCTTCAGATGTGTTTCAACATAGTTTTTTGTTACCACGGTGTCGCTGACCTCGGTCTTTACGCCGTCCGGGACCATTGGCTGATCTGATATTAACAGTAGCGCACCCGTTGGTATCTTGTTGGCAAAGGCCGTGGAGAAGATCGTCGCGGTTTCCATATCGATGGCCAGGGCGCGGATCTTTCTCAGGTAGTTCTTGAAAGTATCATCCCATTCCCATACACGCCTGTTCGTTGTATAGACTGTTCCTGTCCAGTAATCTTTACTGTGGTCGCGGATAGTCGTGGAGATCGCTTTCTGCAACGCAAAGGCTGGAAGCGCGGGCACTTCCGGCGGAAAATAATCATTAGAGGTACCTTCGCCGCGGATAGCCGCGATCGGAAGCACGAGGTCGCCGATCTCATTTTTCTTCAATCCTCCGCATTTACCGAGAAACACAGCTGCCTTCGGGGTGATAGCACTGAGACAATCCATGATCGTGGCTGCATTAGGACTTCCCATGCCAAAATTGATGATTGTAATCCCCTCGGCAGTAGCGTTTCGCATGGCTCTGTCCAAGCCATTAACAGGTACGTTGTGCCATGAGGCAAAGAGCGTCACGTAATGATCGAAATTCGTAAGCAGGATATACTCGCCGAACTGGTTAAGGGGTTTGCCGGTGTACCTGGGCAACCAGTTTTCGACTATTTCTTCTTTTGTCTTCATACACTAAAGTAATAGAAATCGTCAAGACCATGAATATCAAATGCGCCTCGTCATCATCAGGAAAGTCAAAAAACACTTTATTTGTAAACATGATAGCGCTAAACCTTCCTGCTTTCGATTACGTTCTGAAAAAAGAATCGGGCAAGGTGTTTATTCTGGACATCCTGAGAAAGAAATATCTTGTGCTCACACCGGAAGAATGGGTGCGACAACATTTCATTCATTACCTCATCAATGAGCTCACCTATCCCAAATCCCTTATAAAAGTAGAGGGGGGCTTGAACTTTAATCAACTCCAAAAGCGGTCCGATATCGTGGTGTTCGACCGTGAAGGCAATCCCTGGATGCTGGTCGAATGTAAAGCACCGGATCAAAAGCTTGGACAGCAAACGCTCAACCAGGCCGGCGTCTATAATCATACGTTACAGGCAAAGTATCTCGTTGTTACCAACGGGATGAAACATCTGTGTTGCGAGATCAATTGGAGCGACAGGACAACGTCGTTGATGGAGACGCTGCCGGCGTATCCTCATCTACCAGGTGTGTGAGAAGCCTTCTGGCTCGTGCGTACTTGATAGTTAGAATAGGGGAATACACAATAGGTAAATACTCAATACACAAATTCTACGACTGTAATCGTTGGGGTACCTGAAGTTAGAATACGGAGAATACACAATAGGGGAATAATTCAATCTACATTAATCTTCAAGGATCAAAGGTATCAATGCTCTTATTCGAAACGCTCCCTTCTCCTTGAGGAGAAGGGCCGGGGATGAGGTGAATCAAATGAGGCGCTACTAACAACACGATTACGCCACGCTTCCTGATTTCACCTCACCCTAAATCCCTCTCCTCAAGGAGAGGGACTTTCTCCAAGATCATGTTTTAACGCTTGTCTTTGAGGAGAAGGGCAGTGGATGTTACGCTTTTACAGAAACTTCTTTACATCGCTATAAGGAAGAGAAAATGCATCTGCAACCGCCTTATATACCACTTCGCCGTGGATGATGTTGAGTCCATTTCGTAACTCCATGTTCTCCTGAGCAGCTGTCTTCCAGCCCAGGTTGGCTAGCCTGATGGCAAATGGCAATGTGGCGTTTGTAAGCGCCAGCGTCGAAGTATAGGGAACGGCACCGGGCATGTTAGCAACACAGTAATGGACTACGTCGTCAATAATGTAAGTGGGATCTTCATGCGTCGTGGGCCGGCACGTTTCAATACATCCGCCCTGATCGACCGCCACGTCAACAAGTACGGTACCAGGCCTCATTGACTTGAGCATGTCACGCGTGATAAGCTTAGGGGCCTTGGCCCCTGGAACGAGTACCCCGCCGATAATAAGATCAGAATCTTTGATCATTTCGCGTATAGTGTATTCATTCGACACAATGGTGTGAACATTCTTGGGCATCACATCGTCCAGGTAACGAAGCCTGTTAATATTCAGATCCATGATCGTCACATCGGCACCCATACCCGCCGCTATTTTTGCGGCATTTGTTCCGACTACACCACCACCGAGGATCAGCACCTTAGCAGGTTTTACGCCCGGAACACCACCCAGTAAAATACCCCTTCCTTTCAAAGGTTTCTCCAGATATTTAGCACCTTCCTGGATAGCCATCCGTCCCGCAACCTCAGACATGGGTATCAGCAGCGGCAGACTTCCATCCACGCGTTCAACAGTTTCGTAAGCAAGGCAGACCGCGCCACTTGCGATCATTGCTTTTGCCAAAGGCTCGTAAGACGCGAAGTGAAAATATGTAAAGACCAGCTGGTCCCTTTTTATAAGCTTATACTCCTGCTCGACCGGCTCCTTTACTTTCATGATCATCTCAGCTCTTTCGAAAACGCCTGCAGCGTCTCCGATAGTTTTAGCGCCGGCCCTCATGTATTCTTCGTCTGTAAAACCACTGCCCATGCCTGCTGTTTGCTGTATAAACACCGTATGACCACGTTTCACAAGCTCCTGCGTTCCTGCCGGTGTGAGGGCAACGCGATTTTCATTATTTTTAATTTCCTTCGGAACGCCAATGATCATAACAGGATTGTTTAAGGGGCTAATATAATAAGCCCCCCGCAAAGCACGGTGAACCTATACTGTTTTTTGAAATGACAGAGAAGATAAGACATTATGCATTCTATGGAACTTTGAGAAAGGGCTTGGACAACTACCGCCATTGTGCATCTGAATTGAAATATCTTCGCACGATCGTCATCGCCGGATTCAAAATGCATTCCCTGATCGACTATCCTTATGCGGTACGTACTGCTGATCCCCTCCATACCATTAAGGCAGACCTCTTTGAGATCATCGATCCCGAAACCGAAGAAATGATTTATGAAATGGAACTTGAGGCAGGTTATATTCTTTCAAACATCGAGGTTGACGGAACTAAATTTGGTATATATCTCTTCAACCAATCGCACCCCAATCATGCGGTGATCGGCCATGGCGACTGGACATTGTGGCTTAAAGAGGTACCCTTTTGAAAGTATCAGGTATTGTCTATTTTTGAATAAACAGGCTATTCATTCAAACCCGGAGATCTTGAGTGCACTAAAAGAAGCAAGAATAAAGTTCTCCCAGACGAAGGTCAAGGAAATCCTTTCTGACTATCGCCTGGCTGTGGAGAGCCGTGAGGCGAGTCTTATCGGCCGCAAAGAAGTGTTCATGGGTAAAGCCAAGTTCGGGATCTTCGGCGATGGGAAGGAAATTGCCCAGATAGCAATGTCCAAAGTATTTCGCCGAGGCGATTTCCGGGCAGGTTATTACCGCGATCAAACATTTATGTTTGCTATCGGAGAACTTACCGTTCAACAATACTTCGCGCAGCTCTATGCACACACGAGTGTTGATGCCGATCCAGCATCCGCAGGAAGACTAATGAATGGTCACTATGCTACCAGATTTCTGGATGAGCATGGAATGCTGAAAGATCTCACACAGCTCAGAAACAGCAGCGCCGATATATCACCGACGGCAGGTCAAATGCCCAGATTGCTGGGACTGGCTTATGCGTCCAAGCTTTTCCGTGAAAATGAACAGCTGCATCAGTTCACCGGCCTTTCAAATCACGGCAACGAAATAGCATTCGGCACGATCGGGAATGCATCCACCTCGGAGGGAATGTTCTTCGAGGCGATCAATGCCGCTGGCGTGCTGCAGGTACCGATGCTGACCTCAATATGGGATGATGACTATGGCATATCTGTTCCACAGGAATATCACACGACAAAAGGCAGTATATCCAAAGCGTTAGCAGGTTTGCAGCGCTCGGAAAAAGAAAAGGGCTTTGAGATAATCACTGTCAGCGGTTGGGATTATCCCGGCCTGATAGACGCATATCACAAAGCCGAAAAGATATGCAGGGAAGAACATGTTCCGGTATTATTTCATGTCCGCGAGATGACGCAACCCCAAGGCCATTCTACCTCGGGATCTCACGAGCGGTATAAATCAAAAGAACGGCTTGCATGGGAAGCGGAATACGATTGTATCCGTAAGATGCGTGAATGGATCATCAATGAAGTGTTGATCCTTCCTGAAGACGTCGACGCCATTGAAAAGGAAGCGAAGCTGTCGGCCAGGCAGGCTAAGGAACGTGCATGGAGAGCTTTCATGGAAGATGTGCGCAAAGATCAGCGCATAATCACAGCCATCCTGGATAAGGCTTTGCCATTGAGCAAACGTAGCACTGCGATCGAGCTTGTACGTGAAACCCTAACTAAAGCAATCAATCCTACGCGACTTGAAACAATGCGTGCCGCCAAGCAAGCGCTTCGCTTGATGTCAGGGGAGGAGATTGAACCTCGCAAAGAACTGCTGAGCTGGCTTGAAAACGCTGCGAAAGACAACTTTGACCGCTACAGCTCTCACATCGTGAGCATATCTGATGAGTCCGCACTAAAAGTCGAAGGTACAGAGGCTGTTTTCACAGACTCGTCCCCATTGATGGATGGCAGAGAAATTTTGCAGGCCTGCTTTGACGCAGCGCTTGCCCGCGATCCCCGTGTTCTCGCTTTTGGAGAGGATGTTGGCAAGATCGGTGATGTTAATCAGGGTTTTGCGGGGCTGCAGGCTAAGTATGGAGAACTGCGGGTAACAGATACAGGAATTCGTGAATGCACTATTGTCGGTCAGGGGATTGGCACTGCATTGCGCGGCCTGAAGCCCATCGCAGAAATACAATATCTGGACTATTTCATCTATGCATTGGCAACCCTTTCGGATGACCTTGCTTGTCTTTATTATAGAACCAAAGGAGGACAGAAGGCGCCGCTGATCGTCCGTACCCGCGGACATCGGCTGGAAGGCGTTTGGCATGCCGGATCACAGATGGGTATGCTCATCCATTCTTTGCGTGGTATGTTCATTATTTCGCCGCGCAACATGACCCAGGCGTCAGGATTCTACAATACAATGCTTAGATCTGATGATCCCTGCGTCATTATCGAATGCCTGAACGGCTACCGTCTCAAGGAACGACTACCTGATAATATTGGCGAGTTCACTTTACCACTCGGCGTTCCTGAAATATTGCGCGAGGGAACGGATGTCACCGTTGTTACCTATGGTTCTATGTGTCGTGTTGTGATGGAAGCCGCAGAGGCGCTGGCCGAAATGGAGATCTCGTGTGAGGTCATCGATGTGCAGACGCTGTTGCCATTTGACGTACGTCACATGATCAGTGAATCTGTAAAGAAGACAAGTCGCGTCGTATTTGCTGATGAAGACGTTCCGGGAGGCGCTACATCTTTTATGATGCAGGAAGTGCTTGAGAGGCAGAACGCTTATCCGTACCTCGATTCAAAGCCGCTTACAATTACAGCAAAGGAACATCGGCCTGCTTATGCGTCGGATGGTGATTACTTCTCGAAGCCCAATCCGGAAGACGTGTTCGAGACAGTCTACAACCTCATGGCTGAGGTAAATCCGTCAAAATACCCACCCCTGTACTAATGCTAAGCAATTATGAATTATAAATATGAATTGGCTCGATTAGGATTCGGTTACATCATTCTTGGTGAGCCCTAAATCATGACAATTCATACCTCATAATTCATAATTTATAATTGCATAGTCTAGCATTTGATCTTATCCAAAGTAAACTCTCCTATCTCAACTTCGTTGCTCACGTGAAGCGCTCTGTCACGGATACGGATTTTTAGCATAAGCGTCTTGATGCTAAACGTAGCCCTTATACCCACGGAGGTAAGTGAATACTCAAGATTTCCCTCAAGCGGACCTGGTTTGTCTGAAAGTCGTGGAAATCTTTGGTTGAACGCAGTTTCACAGTATTCCTTTTCCCAATCGAAAAGCCTGTAGGTCCCGCCTTCGTTGACCCAGAATTCTACTTCCACGTTCAGATGGTTCGGATTATTTTTCTTGTAAAAGATATCTTCAACAACGTATACAGGTGGAAAGTCACTGCTCGTCACTGTATCAATGTCCAGATACGTGTCATCAATGATGTGCTTGTCTTCCTCCATGATGTATACCGTCTGGAGTTTGTAATCCTGACATGAAGCAAACTCATCAACGAAAGGAGGAAGGTCGTCTGCATATTGAGGATCTTCGAGTGTCCTGACAGTAACAAGTTTTCCCGTCGCACCTGGAGGTACCTGAACAAACTGAGGGAATTTTTCGGATTCGGCGTCTTTACCTAACTCAATAACCTCGCCGTTGCTGGCCAGCCCATAAAAAACATCATTATAAGGTGGGGCAATTTCAGTGGGGGACAGGCCCAAGTCTCCGTCCCCATCTCTGAATGATATGGTGAGTATCAATGATTCTGTAGGGTCGTCGGTCGTGCCTTCTTTGAAGCATATACTGACATAGTCGATCACCGGGGTAATAGAGTATTCGGGTGGACTAAAGCAAGCCGTCACCACCATTGAAATTCCAAAGAAGAAAAGACCTTTTATTGCTTTCATCCTGTACCCACACTAAGCAATTATGAATTAGAAATTGACTCTCTTAACGTAGCAGTCATCGCTATTTAGTTTCTGCAAGACTAATTCATAATTTATAATTGCATAGCTAGCATTTGATCTTGTCCAGCGTAAACTCTCCCGTCTCAACGTCGTTGCTTACGTGAAGCGCTCTGTCCCGGATACGGATCCTTAGCTTAAGCATTTTGATACTGAACGTAGCCCTTATACCGACAGAGGTAAGTGAATACTCAAGATTCCCCTCGAGTGGCCCCGTTTTTTCTGAAAGTCGTGGAAATCTTTGGTTGAACGCAGCCTCACAGTATTCCTTCTCCCAATCGAAAAGCCTGTAAGTCCCGCCTTCGTTGACCCAGAATTCTACTTCTATGTTCAAATGGTTGGGATTATTTTTCTTGTAAAAAATATCTTCAACAATGTATACAGGTGGAAAGCTATTGCTTGTCATTGTATCGATGTCAAGATACGTGTCATCAATGATATGCTTGTCTTCCTCCATAATGTATACTGTCTGGAGTTTGTAATCCTGACAGGAAGCAAACTCATCAACGAAAGGAGGAAGGTCGTCCGCATATTGAGGATCTTCGAGTGTCCTGACAGTAACAAGTTTTCCCGTCGCACCTGGAGGTACCTGAACAAACTGAGGGAGATCCGAGAATTCGGCATCTTTGTCTAAGTCAATAACTTCACCGTTGCTGGCCAGCCCATAAAAAACATCGTTATACGGTGGGGAAATTTCAGTGGGGGATAGGCCCAGGTCACCGTCCCCATCTTTGAATGATATAGTAAGGATCAATGAATCTGTAGGGTCGTTAGTCGTGCCTTCTTTGAAGCATATGCTGACATAGTCGATTACGGGGGTAATAGAGAATTCGGGGGGATTAAAGCAAGCCGTCACCAACACCGAAATTCCAAACAATAGAAGACCTTTTATTACTTTCATCCTGTACCTTTGACCCGGTTAAGTTAAGTAAACGCTTGGAGACTTTTAGAAGTTTTGAATCAGAAATATATAGCGTTAACGAGGATTCCTTCGCCGATATTGCATTACGCGTCTTTCGTTTTCAGGCCCATAGCAATCCAACCTATAAAAGCTACATCAGTAACCTTGGAGTTGACATCGAACAGGTCACTACACTTGATCAAATACCATTTTTGCCGATTACTTTTTTCAAGGCAAAGGAGATCAAATCAGGGAACTGGAACCCAGAGGTAACCTTCACCAGCAGCGGAACAACCGGAGCCTCAGTTAGCCAACACCTCATTCCTGATCTGGAATTCTATCTGAGGCATAGTCAGCGCTGCTTCGAATTCTTTTTCGGTTCTGTAAAAGATTTTCATTTTCTAGCGTTATTACCATCGTACCTGGAGCGTGAAGGATCGTCGCTGATCACGATGATGGAACATTTCATTAAAGAAAGCGAGTCTCTTTATTCAGGATTTTATTTAAATGATGTGCCAAAACTGTTGAATGATTTTAAACAGATCAGGGGAGATGACCGCAAAACGATACTATGGGGTGTTTCTTTTGCCCTGATGGATCTTGCGGAAAATCATCCCATGGAGTTAAATGCAATGCTATTTGAAACCGGCGGCATGAAGGGGCGGAGAAAGGAAATTACGAGGGAGGCGCTGCACGAAACGATAAGCAACTCGTTTCAGGTGAAGCAGGTCTTTTCGGAATATGGAATGACCGAGCTCCTTTCCCAGGCCTATACCCAGGGTGGATTGCGGTTCAGTTGCCCTCCCTGGATGAAGGTAATAGGCCGGGAATTGACAGATCCCCTTCGCAAAGGGTTACTTAACGAATCGGCGGGTATAAACGTCATCGATCTGGCAAATCTGCATTCTGTAGCTTTTATCGAAACAGAGGATCTGGGTAGAGTGTATGAAGATGGAAGATTTGAAGTGCTTGGGCGTTCCGACAACAGCGATATAAGAGGATGTAATCTGTTAGTCGAATAGATCGGTTTGGCCGATCAGGTCTCACTTAGTCCCTTCAAAGTTTGTTTTATTGAGAAAGAATTATATTTTTGTTATAACCAAAGTTCAGAACTAATGAAAAAGCTTTTTGTTTTCGTTGTATTAGTGGGTTTTATATCTGGCTGCAGTCAGTATACCTGCCCAACCTATACAAAGAAGGAAGCGCCTAAAAAGAACACAGAGCAGAAGATTTAGCCTGCGAACAGAGTTCCCCCGTTTTCATTCCCACTCGTTTATAGTCAACCTTAGAAACTCGACAATGATATCCCTATAGTAAGGGTGCTGAAGTCATTGCTTTCATTATTGGTTTGAAGTCCCTTGCCCTCTTCAAATAACGGCGTGAGGTTATAATATCCGAAGAGGCTGAAATTACCGAAGCCGATCCTTCCTGATAGTCCATACCTGATCTTAGTGAGATTATAATCCTGCTTGTCCTTGGTTTTTTTGATCTCAGAATTCTCTTTATACTTCACTTTCATAAATGAATCGTACAGCCAGCCGACCCTTCCGCCGACAGCGATCTTGAAGCTGCGGGTTGGATCATCGGGCTTCAATGTGTACCGGATCTCAACAGGAACATCCAGGTAATTTGTAATGAGCATTGACTTCTGAATTTCTGGATAAGCAGTGTCAGCAGGTTTGATCATTGCGATCTGTTCACTGGTGCTGCTGGTATAGTCAACGATGTAGTCGTTTTTGAACTTGAAGCGCTCCATGCTCAAGCCGATACCGGGCACTATGCTGAACGGCGACTTGAATAGCCTGAAATCGTACTGATAGTAAATATTGGCCGTACGGGATCCCCAAAAGCCAAGGCTGAACTCGTCTGGACCACTCATGTCGCGGTTAAAGCCGAATTCGAGGGTGAAAATGCCGGGGATGTCGGGTCTGACGGAGGGTTTGGCGATGGGAGCTACCTGGCTGAAAGCCATGAAGGCTGTCGTTGAAAGAATAATGATACCCGCTAATTTCTTAATCATGCAATCCAATTTTCTAATTTAGGAGCCCAAAAATAGCCTTTTTGAGCTGGCAGGGCAAAACCTATTTGATTTTGCCGAGAGAAATTATTCTTTACATTTGCAGTCCAAAATTGAGGCCTATACGCGCCCGTAGCTCAATTGAATAGAGCATCTGACTACGGATCAGAAGGTTTGGGGTTTGAATCCCTACGGGCGCACAGTCGAAATGTTCTGAATTTGGGGCTTCGGCCCCCTTTTCTTTAGTTTCCTGTCCGGCCTCTGTGCCGTACCTGCTTGGTAAGATGCGCGCTGATGCCTTAAAGTTTGAAGCGCATGCAAATAGCATTATTGACGCTACGCCAAAAATCTGCGGCTAAAATAATTAGTTATAATACTAATATCGTTAGTATTATATATCATTTGAGGACCATCGGTCCATATTATTAACCTCGTTTTTAGAGAAATTTGAATAATCTTCACGATGATAGCGTCATCTTTTATAAATCCACGTCTTGAACCTCCATCATCATTGAAATTGACCTCATTCATCCTTCAGACATTCCGTTGGATTAACCCTGGCAGCTTTCACCGTTTGCAGCGCTACGGTAAACCATGTGATAAGAAGTGCAAGAAGCCCTGCTCCAACAAAAAACCACCATCTTAAATCAATTCTATAGGCAAAGTTATCAAGCCAGTTTTTCGCTATATAATAGCCGATAGGTAAGGCAATGAGGATAGCTACCGATACCATCTTAGTGAAATCAGTGGATAAAAGGCGTACAATGCCAAATTCACTGGAGCCCAGTATTTTACGGATACCAATTTCTTTCAACCTTCTCTCAGCAGTAAAGGCCACCAGGCCAAAAAGCCCCAAACATGAAATAAGGATAGCAAAACCGGCAAAGTAGCGAGATAAGATGGACACACGCTGTTCCGCTACATATTGCGCTTGATACGCTTCATCGAGAAATTGGTAAGCGAAAGGAAATCCCGGATTATATTCTTGATAAAATTGCTGTAACTGTTCAATGGTTTCTCTTTCCCTTCCGGCTTCCATTTTAGCTAAGATGTTATCAGTCCACTGAGGACCTATTACAAAATACAATGGATTCACTTCTTTGTGGAGCGATTGCAAATGAAAGTTTTTAGTCACTCCTATGATTTCAAAATTATTACCCCGAATAGTAATTACTTTACCAATAGGATCTTCGAGTCCCATGGCTTCAATAGCAGCTTCATTAAGTATGATCTTAGACTCCTCTGTACTGAAATCTCTGGAAAATGTCCGCCCCATCGTCATTTCAATGCCCAGCATTTCAATCATGCCATAATTAACAGCTCTGATTTCAAAAACAGTTTTACCATCGATTTTTTTACCCTCCCAATGAAGATAATCCGTCGTGATAGTGTTAATGCCGCCTACAATATTTTGCCCAATGCTGGATGCGTTGACAATGCCCGGTATGTTTCTCACCTCTGAAAGAAAAGTCTCCTGGTTTTCTTCCACCTTTCCTTCTATTTTAAAATAGATGACATTGTCTTTATCATATCCAAGGTTTTTGCTTTGCACGAATTCTATTTGTTTGTATACCACCAGAACACCCACAATTAATATAATCGAGAGCGTGAATTGAAAAACTACTAATCCCTTTCGTGCCCATAGTTCTCCTACAGAAGTATTGAGCTTTCCTTTCAATACCGTTGTCGGATTGAATCCGGAGAGGTAAAGCGCTGGGTAGCTTCCGGCTATCAGCCCAGTAAATAATGTGATACCCAGAACAGATAAAATGAGGTTAATATCAAAACTTAGCGCTAACTGCTTGCCCGTAATTTGGTTGAACTGGGGTAAGAAAAGTACAGCGAGAAGGATGGCTATGGCCAGCGATAAAAAAGTCATCAGCATGGATTCTCCCAGATATTGGAACATAAGTGCTTTTTGGTCAGCACCTAGTGTTTTCTTTATACCCACTTCCTTGAGTCTTCTGGAGGCTTTAGCCGTAGATAAGTTCATGAAATTGATGCACGCAATGAGCAGTATGAAAATGGCAATGATAGAAAATAGGCGGACATATTCTATTCTACCACCTGTCTGCACCCCATTTTCATAGTTGCCATACAGATAGGCATCTGAATAGGGTCTTGTCGATAAAGTTCGCAATGAATCCCCAGTTCTACTTTTTACAAAATCGGCAATCTTATCATTGAACTCTTCAATGTTAGCGCCTTCATTTAACGCTACATACACAGCACTGCTATTGTAAGTCCAATTTAATACAGTGGAATTGACTTCTTTATATTCCTCAAAAGACAAAACAAAGTCAAATTGAATGGAGGAATTGGGAGGTGTTCCTTTAAAAACACCGGAAACCTGATACTGTTTATCGTGTTGAAATTCTACAACTTTACCGATGACGTTTTCACTCGTATTGAATAAGTTCATGGCCAACTCTTCAGAGATCACGATAGCACTTTTATCTGTCAGCACCTGATCTTTATCTCCTTGGATAAGGTCATAGGAGAACACATTAAAAAAATGCTGGCTCGCATATAGTCCGATGGCTTCAATGTTTTTATCCCCAACGGAAAGTATTTTATTTTCTCTCAAAAGCCTACTTGATATTGCATACTCAACTTCAGGTATTTTTTCTTCGATGGCCTCTCCCAAAAGTCCGGCTGTATGTGGGGCAATTCCAATCTGATCGGCCATTTGTATGCGTTCTATCACCTGAAAAAGCCGGCTATCCTTTTCATGGAACTTATCAAAGCTTAATTCATCGTTCACCCATAAATAAATAAGCAACGCCGAGGCAAGCCCGGTTGAAAGCCCGATCAAATTGATGATGAATGTACTTTTGAAGCGTTTAAAGCTTCTGACGATGAGGAGTAGGTTGTGCTGAAACATTGTTTTTCTGTTTAGATATTCCGTCCTGATAATGCCTGGCCTTAACAAAAGAATGACATCTTCAAATAACAAAAAAGCCCGGCCCTGCGTCGTCCGACTCTTACTACAGGAAACGAACTTTGGAAAGCGTCGCCTATAAGGCCTCGCCAGGCGATTTTTTCGTTATTTTTTTATCATATGATTGGTTGCGTTTCGCGTTAGCTACTAACGTTACTGGTCAGTAAAATAAAGGTTACATTTTTACAGAATTATCTTGGCAGGGGGGCTAAATTTACTAAACTGCTTGTATCTTAAAATGGGTCTAATTGGCTGGTTTAAATAGTATAATAATCGCCCATAGCTATGTGAAAAGCAGCCATTTCAATCTTATTTTTCACAAATTAGGAGTTAACCGATTTTATTCTTTTCCTTTTAGCTTAAATGAAACTATGTCGAAAGATCTCCAAGACTTGCTTGGAGAGAGGTTGTGTGGAATGCAAACCACGTCGCCTTTGGTAAGGAATTCCGATTTGAATTTATTTACCTTCCAACGCCGTTGAGAATAGCCGGAAATATTTGTTTGGGCTAATCAAAAAGCTCTCCTTCCAGTCGCTCAATCAGTTTTTTTAATTCTTTTATGGCTTTACTGTCTCTTTCCCTGATTGCCCTGTTTATCGCACTAATGATCATCCCTTTAATTTTCCGTAACCGATCGTCTCGATCGATAAAAACCGGTTCTAAACCCTTTAGGGTTTCGTGTGCCTTTTTTTCTTTTTCTCTATGAACTCTATTTACGCCTGCCTCAACATCTTGTAAGATTTCATCTCTTATGATCTTTGCTTTATTGTAGAGATCAGCCTCATTTTTAATAGTAATTTTTTGCGGATGTTTCGCACTTGCCAGGACCTGTACATCCGCTTTTTTTACTTTTGCCACTCCTGACAAGATTTTTGTTTTTAGTTTTGGATTACTCTGTTGAATAATATTGAGGCCTTCGGCAAATTTTGCGTCTCTTTTCACTGTACTCTCACTAACACTGAATTGATTTGCTACAATCCCAGATGTTTCCATACTCTGGCCTTTCAAAAGAAATTTTTCATAGCCACCTTTTTTCTTTTTCAGCGCGAGATACTTTATACCGCGATAGTAGCTCATTTGATCAGGAGTTAGATTTCGCCTGCCCATTTGATTATCTACCATCCAAAGTTTTACCTCGTCCATGTCCTTGAAATCAAGGCTCTTAATTTTATAAGGTATAGTATGTTTTTGACAGATTTTATACCGGTTGTGACCGTCAACCAAAATTAATTCATCTTTTTTTTGCCAAACAATTAATGGATCCCGGCAGCCTTCCGTGACAATATTTTTTTCTAACTGTAAAAATTCTTCGTCTGAGAGAGGTATAATAAATTCTTTAATATCTTTCAGCAACACCAAGTTGCTTATTGCGTTCCTTGTCATATATGACAATTTTAGTAAAAATCTGAAATTAACGCTAGAATTAATCGTAGTTTAATTCCTGATTTTTTAAAAATAAGGTTACTTTCGCCGTACAGTTTCGCGGTCATTGTAGATTGTTAGCAGCATTTAACCTGGAGTACGATGTTAGGTGTTAAAATCATTTATCCTCTCACGAAAAAGTTTTATACGAGAGAATTGCATCTTTCCCTTGTCTTTTATGCCCAAGGTGGATTAAGCGGTTTCCTAACTCATTTTCCACAAAATTCCTCAAGACTGAAATTGCGCTTGCGAGGCTTGTATTGCGTTAATGAGACAAGCCTCTCTTTCACGTTCTTCACTGAATTCGCAAACATACTGACTTGTTATTCTGGCGAAGTGTTTAAGGGCTTGAATAACGAGGAATGTTTGTTGTTAAAAAGTTGGTCAGTTCAAATGATTGCTACAGATGTTCCATTTTCTGCCTGCAAACAGTTACTGCTATTTAACCGTCCAAAAAGGGATTTTGCGACGCGTTAGGAAAAGTAATTTAGCTCTAACATCATAGTTACTTAGTAAACCAATTTCATCAAAGGGTCAAAATGAACTTTTGATGACTAAAACTTAATATTCCTTTCAGATCTATCGAATCGAAAGTTTCTTACCAGCCTGCGGTTGAGTATTTGACTTTTTGACAAAGTGGATGCTTTGGGATGGAACACTAAACAAAAATTTGGGCGATAACACGAAGGTTGTGCAATTTTCATGCAATTCTGTTTTGGATGAGAGCCGGCGTCTTGGAACCCGACAATTGATTGACAAAAAAATACAGGATGATTTTTTCTAGAACAGCGACTGTGACTTAAAAATGTTTTTTACTAGAACAGCCGATCACTTATTTTCATATCTGCTACTATCATAAGTTATTGAAAATTAATCTTTTCCAACTTTGGTAAATGAATTAGATGGTCGTTCATAATATTTTATAAAAAAAATCTTGACGGTCTCAAATGCTTTCGTTTATATTTGACATCAATTTTCAGAAGGGATGCGGGGTTGTGAACTAGAAAAAAGAATTTTCTACCGCAGGACGAATAAATCTAGATATGAATTTCTTTCATCAAGCCCGTTTCAATGGGACTTGAATCAGCGAAGCTATAAGTCACGGAAGCTCTAAGTCCCGTTTTATATTTAACTCAGACAAACCTCACAAGCACATTCGTCTATACTTAATGTCGTCATAATGGACTGAACGATTTTTTGTCGAATAGTTTAACCTTAAAACTATGTTCTATGGAACTAAAGTCAACCAATTCCAAATGGATCGTCGTATATACACGGCCAAGAACAGAAAGGATAGTTGCCTCCTGTATTTCCGAGTTGGGCTTAGAATCATATCTACCGCTACATAAAGTAATACGGCAATGGAGTGATCGAAAAAAAAAGATAGAGGTGCCTCTCTTTCCAAACTATGTGTTTGTCAAAGTCGATTCGGTTAAAAGAGCTTGCCTATACTCGATTAAACAGATGGTAAGGTTTGTTTCCATAGAGAAAAAACCTGTCGTGGTACAGGAGAAGGAGATATTGACAATAAAAAAGATATTATCCGAAAACTTCCAGGTTTCATTGGAAAATTATTTCCAGGAAGGAATGAAGGTGCGGATTACCCGTGGACCTTTGGCCGGGATGAATGGTGTTATAGTTAAAAAGAACGGGGCGAACCGGTTGATTGTTCGAATTGACGCATTGATGAAAGCATATTCTGTAAACGTTCCGACTTCCTTTACCGAAAATGTAACCCCAGTCACTGCTTCGCAAGCCTGTTAATATGCTTCTATATTTGCTGATGTTTAATTCGACAACCAACTCAGCATACCTATCTGCTTATAGACTTTGGTAAGGGACCTTATTGTGTAAGAAGTCTGTGATTCAAGAGGTGGGTAATTATCCTGACTTATGAAGGAGAGGATACCATTCTTTTGAAAAAACTTATGTGCCCAAGAAAGTAAATTCATCTCATATGTTCATAATCATAGTAAATCAAAACTTTCTGCCTGACGACAGCAGAGAGCCTTACCTTTACGGTGCTACACATTATGCCTTAAAATTGGGAGAGATATTTCTATCCCAGGAGGCTTTGTACGGCTTTATCCTGTATAAGCGGGACAACACTATAGAGGATCCAATAGTGGAGAAGGGCAGGGTATTAAATCTATATAATAGTCTAACAATTAAGTTTAATTTTAATATGCCTGAAGCTGTATTAAAGACATATTTCGATATGGCTATCAAGGAATTAATAACTGAAGATAAACAGCCGACAATTTATTTGCAGACCAATGTTTTATTAAAGTTTATTCCGGAGAATTATAATACAATTTTGACTCATCACGGTCCCTTTTCTGAAAACGTTGAAACTGCTCTTGGTGAGAAGGATGCGAGATTAGCATTTGATTGGGATCATACTAAATTTGACTTTCTAAAACTGTGGCAGGAAATTGGCGTCAATGAAATTAAGAGAAGGCCAAATGTCATTTGCTTAGAAACTTCGAGAATCCAATCTTCCTACCTTGCAAAGGCCGGTGTATCAGCAAAAAAAATCAAAGATATTCTTCCACCTTTAGACTGTATCGATGGTTTCCAGTCGAATTCAAATCCACCATATAAAATCAAAAGATTTATTGACGAGGATAATGTTCATATAGTGTTCACTGTTGTATCCAGATTTGATCATTTTAAAAATATCGATCTTTTTATTGAAGCTAGTATTAAATTGATGGCGTTGAATGATGACGTAAAAATTTTGGTCATCGGAGATTCAGACGAATCTGAAATGAGAGGTCGATACTACGCAATGATTCCAGAACACCTCAGACATAGGTTTTTACTTCATCCAAAAATAAGTCGAAGAGATCTGGTAAACGTAGTGTTTCCGAGATTGAGGCCCAAGGGAATTTTTGTCTGTACTTCCAGATATGATCTAACACCCTATACCGTGTTAGAATCAATTAGATCGGGGATTGTTACGCTGGTTCCTTACAGTCAATTTGTCGGTGTTTCCTATTTGATTCCAAGGAAGTACACTTTTAGTTCTTTGGATTCTTTGGTAAATTCTTTGGTAAACTTCATTTCTTCGAAGTCAGATGAAGACTTTAATAGATTTGCGGCAGATATTAATCAGAAAACTAGATCAAGTTATTTCTTGTCTGTGCTGAAACGTGTATTCACAGATAAGACTGCTCAGATTGTCAATAATGGTCATTATTTGGATAAGGATTTGGAGGCGCCGATAACAGCTGACTGAACTGCGCTCTTTTTTTCAAATAAGTATTGATTGGTTGCCGCCAATACTAACATTTTCAGGCAGCAATTTGTTACTGTCTACGCCTGTATTGAATCAAAATGATTTGCTGGTCGTTACGTAAGGTTATTTTAGCTCAAAAAGAAGTCAGTCATGACCTCGATTCAAATCTTTTCTCCACACATTGACGATGCCATTTTTAGCCTCGGTGGGTCTATTTTGAATTGGCGGAAAAAGGGCTTTAATATTAAAGTTCATAACATATTTACGATCAGCAATTGGATTACTCCCGACTCAATATCTGGAATTAAAGATAGCATGGATTTGCATGAGGTAACTGCGCTAAGAAGGAACGAAGAAGTTGTAGTGAGCAAATATGTGAAGTTTGAGTTTACCGTTTGGAATTTTCTAGAACTCCCCTTAAGAAAAGCATTTTCCGAGCGGGATAATGAGAAAATGAAGGCGGAGATTCTTGATAGAATTTTTAGCTGTTTAAATTCGGAAGATTTATTTTTCTTTCCGATTGGCATTGAGCATGAGGACCACATCCTTATAAGCGAACTCGCAAAGAATTTTGCAAATGAGAGTTTTAACATCTTCTATTATGAGGACATGCCCTATATCAGTTGGGGCGGGAACAATGAGAAAGAGTCATTCAAAATACAGCTGGTCGATAAGGTCCCAATAATTGAAAAGATAGACTATAATAAAAAAGCGAGGGTTTTAAGAAAATATAGGTCTCAAGTCCGTGAAGATTTTATAAGTTCTATCAGAGCCTATTCGCAAAGTCACGTGGATAACCAGTATTATGAAAGGTATTGGAAAAAAAATGATAGCGCCGGCCGTATTCCAGTTGCTAAAATTTGATGATACGAGACATAACTATCGATGCCATTGATCTTTGATAAAAGTCTATTGAAATTGTAAGACCTTGCCTAAGCACGCTTGACATGCTTTATAACACGTTTATAGTTGTTGTCCCAGTGTATAACGCGGAGGATTTAATAGAGGCATGCCTGAAGTCTGTATTGATGCAGAAGTGCAGCGATTGTGGAGTAATTATAAGGGATGACATGTCGACTGATCATACACCCGAGAGAATCTATGAATTGATCGGGATCGACGGAGTCAATCAGAGCTTAACAAAGTGTTGTGGGAAGGACGTTATGTTTCTTAGGAACAGTATGAAATACTACGGTGGAGGAAACGCGTACGATAGTGTCATTAATTATGTTGGAAATCAGGATGCAATTGTTGGTGTTGTCGATGGCGATGACAGGCTGACCGATGAATACGCCTTGGAAAAGGTTCTTAGTAGGTATGTGAAGAAGGATGCATGGTTAGTGTGGTCCCAACATCAGGCAAAAAGTCTTGTTGGGACCGGAAAAACAGGATACTCCAGACCGTTGCCACCTGACGAGATGATTTACACGCATAGAGATTACTGGGCTGTATCTCATTTCGGCACATGCAGAGCATGGTTATATCATCACATTGATTCGGATAGTTTACGAGACCCCTTTCACGATGACCTATTTTGCAGATTTTGTGCGGATGCAACTATAAACTACGCTATGATGGAAATGTGTGGAAACAGGCGTGCTGACTTCATACAGGATATTCTTTATTTTTACAATGATGATTTGCCGTTGAACGACCACAACAAGGCGAAGGACCAGGTTCAAAAGTATACCAAATACATACGAGTGGAACAAAAGCGATACAAGCAACTTGGTTAATATCAGAAGGGCGATTAAGTGAAAGATGGAAGCATTCTACGTAGTTTCATTTGATATCTTAATACTGCTGTTTTAAGTGATGGTAAATATTGCAATCGTCGTGGTCCTCCAAATAAGATACCGGATATGAAAGTTTCATACATATTGAATCATAGGGGAAAGAATGGAAGCAGACTTAATAATCTCATTTCAGTATTGGGTTGGCTTTCACCTTTAAAAAACGTAAATATTATTCTTGTCGAACAGGATGACAAACCTTATTTGGCTGATTTAAACCTTTCTTACCCTGGTATGGAATATGTTTTTGCCTACAACAGCGGTCTATTTAACCGAGCATGGGGTTTTAATATTGGTTTTAAATACGCCACCGGAAACGTGCTGGCCTTTTCAGATAACGACATTTTTATGAACATGGATGAGTTGACAAACTCTTTTCAGGAATGTCATCGATCTTATGATGCTGTTAATCCATACGCAAAGATTGTCGACTTGTCTGAAAAGGATACGAAATGCCTTCAAGAGAATTCAGAATTAATGAAAAGTTGTTCTGAGAGCTACTGCAACGGTGAAGAACGAGGTTACACTGTTTTTTGCGGCGGTCTGGTTTTGTTAAAAAGAAAAGCTTTTGAGATGCTTGGTGGATTTGATGAGAGATTTTCGGGTTGGGGCGGCGAGGATGATGCAATGTCAATTTTACTAAGAGAATTGGTACACAGTAAATGCGAAATGCCTCACATGGCATATCATCTATGGCACGAAAGGACAATTCAAGATACAAATGAACAACCTAATTATCCACAAAATCGAAGACTATTGGATGAATATACAACCCTGACACGGGATGAATTAATTCTACTGTGCAAAAATTCTAAGAAATCGAAGGGAAATATTGAAAGGTATAGGACGATCACAAAGGAATTGCACGAGCTTACGAATGACCCGCAGAACAGCTTGCCAGAGCCAAGCAAACGAGCAGTGAAATGAACGCCAAAAATCAAAGTTTTGTAAGTAGATGGGAGTTTCGTTTTTTATCGCAGAATGATTTATCTTTTCTATACGAACAGTGAAAGAGGCTTTTATCATGACCTTTACACGGCCTTCGTCGATAAATTGCCCCTGACATTGCAAGAAAGGAACAGACGCCACATCCGATGGCAGGATCGAATCAATCATTTACTCGGTCAGATGCTATTGATGAAAGGAATGGACTTTTTTGGTAAATATGATTATTGGGATTCATTGAAATACAACCCGTATGGACGACCCTACTTCCCCGGCGAAGTTGATTATAATATATCGCATTCCGGCTGTTATGTTCTTTGTGCCTTGAGTTGCGAGACACGACTCGGCGTTGACATCGAACAGGTTCAACACGTTGACTTCGGCGATTTCAAAGAGACCATGAACGAAGCTCAATGGGATATCATTAGATATTCTGATAATGCTTTAAATCAGTTTTACAGATTCTGGACGATTAAAGAAAGTGTCGTCAAGGCGGACACACGCGGTTTATCAGTTCCTTTAACGTCAATAGAAATAGATCACCATATAGCCAGATTGAGCGGAAAGGAATGGATTCTAAGCGAGCTGGATTTTCATTCTGAATATCAGTCATGTCTGGCTTCCGAATACAAAAGTCCCGTTCAAATCCGTGAGATTACGTTCGATGAATGGTCTCAAATAGAATTTGGTCAAAGTCACGGTTAATGTAAACAAATCGTGAATGAACTCAACATACAATACTAAAATTGGAGAGGAGGAGAGTATATCCCTGATATGATGATCAATTAATATCATAAAGAATGACACAAATTGGAAATGTCCCTGAAATTAAAGCGGTAAAAGAGCATTTAAATGAGCTGAAAAGAAAAGGTATTGTAAAGGAATGGGAGATTCCCTATGAAAATATTTTAACAAGGCTAACAGCTGCAATTTTCTTTTTAACCCCAACAAATAAAGCACAACTGCCTATAATATGGGACGAGTTAGAAGGGCATAAAAAGCTTCATTATCGATTAAATGAGGAAAAAAAACTATCTCAATTAGAGTGGAGAATAGAGTTTAATAAAGAGCCCGAGTTACAGAAAAATATCTAATGCAATAGGTTGATGGGATATTCAAGTCTTATTGAAATACTTAAAGAAAGAAAGAATTTAGCGGATAGCGGTATAACTTTCATAGGGGGTAGTAATCATGAAGACTTCCTCTCATACCAGGAGTTGTATCATTTGGCTATAAAAGCTCTGTCATTTCTTCAGATTATAGGTATTAAGCCTAAAGATGAATTGGTTTTCCAAATTGAGGATAACAAATCTTTTATAATTGTTTTTTGGGCTTGTATTTTAGGCGGTGTAATTCCTGTACCCCTATCATTTGGTCATAATGACGACCATAGGCGAAAGTTGTTTAACGTATGGCCGGTTTTAAATAATCCATATATTATAATCTCTCAGAATAATTTTAATGAACTGAGAAACTTTGCCGAACAAAAGGGGTTAGAGGATCTGTATTACAAAATCGGCAATAGAATAGTTGAGGAGATTGGTCCGCTATTGTCCTCGGATGAAGGAAAAATCTTTGATGTAGCAGCGAATGACATAGCATTTATTCAATTTTCCTCCGGATCCACCGGCGATCCTAAGGGTGTAATTCTTACGCATAAGAATCTTATTACCAATATGGGGGCAATAAGTAAGGCTTCCGGCTATTCCACGTTGGATTCTATGATGAGTTGGATGCCGTTAACCCATGACATGGGCTTGATAGGATTTCATATGAATCCGTTATTCTGTGGCATGAATCAATATTTGATTCCGACACAACTTTTTATTCGTAAGCCAGCCTTATGGTTAGGGAAAGCAAGCGAGCATAAAGCTAGTATCCTGTGTTCACCAAATTTTGGATATAAATATTTTGTGAAGCACTGTAACGCTTCCGAAACGCATAATTGGGATTTATCTCATGTCAGAATAATTTACAATGGAGCGGAGCCGATATCTCAAAACTTATGTTCAGAATTTCTAAATAGTTTGGCCAAGTACGGACTAAAAAGCAGCTCGATGTGTCCTGTCTATGGATTGGCAGAGGCGAGCCTGGCGGTTTCTATTTCTGGTCTGGACGATGAAGTGATATCGGTTAGTTTAGATAGGAATAAATTGAATATAGGGGATGAAGTAAGGATTTCTGAGGAGGACTCAGTTTCATTTGTTAACGTTGGAAAATCAATTCCACATTGCTCAATAGCGATTACAGATGACGACGATACTCTTGTTTCCGATAAAATAATTGGTCATGTCCAGATAAAAGGAAATAATGTTACTTCGGGATATTATAATAATGAACGTGAAACGAAAAACGTATTTAGCGGATCGGGATGGCTGAGAACAGGAGATTTAGGGTTTACAAAGGATGGGTCATTATATATTACCGGAAGAGCTAAAGACATTATTTTTATAAATGGTCAAAATTATTATCCACATGATATTGAGAGGATAGCCGAAGAGATCGACGGAGTTGAATTGAATAAAATCGCAGTCGCTGGCTTCTTCAATGACCAAACCCAAAAGGACGAAGTAATTGCATTTGTTCTTCACCGGGCAGACCTTGAAAAGTTTGTGCCGATAATGAAGTCACTGGAAAGCGTCGTTAACGTCAAAATGCGAATTACAATTGACAGAGTAATACCGGTAAAGGACATACCAAGAACTACTAGTGGAAAATTGCAACGTTTTAAATTACTTGAACAGTACAAGAGCGGAAATTTTAAGGAAATTGAATCGGGACTTAGCAAAGTAGTTGAGGAATCAGAGGTTGACACGAATTTTGTAACTAAGCCGGAGAATCAAACGGAGCAAAAGCTATTAGAAATATGGAAAAAAATTCTAAAGAGTAATACAATTGGTGTAACACATAAATTTTTTGAGATTGGCGGCAATTCTTTAAAAGCAGCAGAGATTGGAATGATGCTGTTAAAGGAATTCCAAGTGGAGCTACCATTAGAAATATTATATGAAAAGCAAACTATAAGAGAATTAGCAGACGAAATTAAGTCACTGAGAAAATTAGAATACAGTCCCCTTCCTTTGATTCAAAAGGCTAATTATTATCCCTTAGCATCATCACAAAAGAGGCTTTACTATTTCTGGGAGCTTAATAAATCTTCAACAGCTTATAATATTCCGACTACTTTTAGAATTACTGGTGAAATTAGAATTAAGAGACTGGAATATTGTATCAAGGAAATAATTCGAAGGCATGATTCTCTGAGGATGTCTTTTCACATGAGATCGCAACCAAAATTCAAAATACATGAATGCATTGACTTTACTTTAAATTGTGTAAAATGTAACCCAAGTGAATTAGATGAGGAGCTTAAATTTTTAGTGCAACCCTTCGATTTGGCTAAAGAACCATTATTCAGGATTAAGCTATTAAAACCCGGTAGTGATGAGTATATCCTATTTGCTGATTTTCACCATATTATTTCAGATGGCATATCGATATATAATTTTGTAGATGAATTATTGAGTCTGTATAATGGTAAAGATTTACCGGAGTTGTCAGCTCAGTATAAAGATTTTGTTTATTGGGAAAAGGATTATTTGCAAACTGAAAAAGTTAAATACCAAGAGGAATTTTGGCTCAAAAAATTAGAAGGAGAATTGCCGGTTCTAAAAATTCCATTGGATTTTCAACGCCCAATGATTTTTAGTAATGAAGGAGAAAAAATAGAATTTGAGCTCGGTAAAGAAATCACAGCGCAGCTTCGGCGTATAGCTAAAGTAGAGAAATGTACGCTCCATGTATTGTTGTTTGCAGCATCTAACATACTCATTTCAAAGTATACAGGCCAAGAAGAGATCATTGTTGGAATTCCGGTTGCCGCTCGCAGGCATCCCGACATACAAAAGCTACATGGGATGTTTGTCAATAACCTAGCCATTCGAAGTATCATTAAAGGGGATGAAATATTTACAAAGTTTCTGGAGGAGGAAAAACGTAATGTTGCAGAGTCTTTGGACAACCAAGATTACCCTTTTGAAAAGTTAGTGCAGAAGGTAGGCGGAAAACGGGACGTTGGCAGGAACCCGGTATTTGACGCTATGTTTATTTACCAGAATATGGGATTTCCAAAAATGGATAATGCTGACTTTACAATATCCCGATACTTCTTTGATCCTGGTTTCTCTAAATTCGATATTTCACTAGAGATTTATGAAGACGCTGAATCATTAAAGTATGATATTGAATATTCAACAAAGTTATTCAAGAAGGAAACTATAGTAAGATTTGCGAGACATTTTGATAATTTAATAAATAGAATTATTAGTAATCCCAATAGCAAACTATCCGATTTACTTTTAATTGATGATAGTGAATATAATGAATATATCGAGAAGTTTAACGCAACGGCGTACTCCTATCAGGAAGATAAAACAATACATCAATTGTTTGAAGAGCAAGCTAAAATAACACCGGAAAACATAGCTATTGAGTGTAATGGTAAAAATGATACATATAGTCAATTAAATGACAAAGCTAATTATTTAGCTATTTTATTACGAAGGAAGGGTATTGGACCAAACGGAGTAGTGGGGATCGTACTTCCAAGATCGTCCGAGTTAATTGCCAGTTTATTGGGCGTTTTAAAATCAGGAGGTTGCTATTTGCTAATTGACAAAGATCTGCCTGAAGAGAGAATAAATTTTTTAATTTCTAATAGTCAATGTAAGCTTGTTATTGCGGGAGGTGAATTTATTAGTAGATCACAATTTAAGCAAGAAACGGAGTTTATAGATATTGATGGATTAGACTTATTAACAGGTGGGCCTTCTGAAGTCGAGAGTATAGGTTCAGCCAATGACCTTGCATACATTATATATACCTCTGGGACCACAGGTGAGCCCAAAGGGGTAATGATTGAGCATAAGTCACTAGTCAACTATATCAAATGGGCTGCAGAAAGATATGTTAAAGATGAGAAAGTCACCTTTCCGTTGTATACGTCCATTTCTTTTGATTTAACCGTCACTTCGATTTTCACGCCTTTAATTACAGGTAACAAAATTGTTATTTATAATGAAGATCGAAATGAATTGCCCATTGAAAAGATTATTACTGACAATAAGGTTGATATTATAAAACTAACGCCATCTCACCTTAAAATACTCTGTGAAAGTAATTCTCTAAAATTAGCTTCTAATAGTAAAATAAGGAGACTTATTGTTGGAGGTGAGCAATTGGAAAGCCGATTAGCAAAAGATGTATACAATGAATTTCACGGAAGTATTGAAATATATAACGAGTATGGACCAACAGAAGCGACAGTCGGTTGCATGATCCATAAATTTGATCCAGAAGACCCCAGATTATATGTACCAATAGGAATTCCTACCGGTAATACGAAAGTTTATATTTTAGACAAATTTTTAAAGCCTGTACCCCTTGGTGTACACGGGGAACTGTATGTATCAGGCGATGGAATAGCAAGGGGGTATTTGTTTAACGAGGAAGTAACAAAGCAAAAATTTATTCCGAATCCCTTTGTTGAAGGTCAAAGGATGTATAAAACTGGAGATACTGCTAAACGGCTTGCTAATGGAATAATCGAATATATTGGTCGTTCAGACCAGCAGGTTAAAATTAATGGATACAGGATAGAATTGCCTGAAATAGAGAATCACTTAGTAAGTCACCCTAGGGTAACTGAGGCTCTGATTGCAGTAAGAATGAATGAAAAAGGGCAGAAGAATTTACATGCTTACTATAAAAGCAATGATGTTATAGAGGAGGCAGTACTAAGAAATTATCTGGCAAACAGATTACCGCATTATATGATTCCTGTTCATTTTATTCGGCTCGAAAGAATCCCTTTAACAAAAAACGGGAAAGTTGATTATGATGCTATGCCCGAACCAAAGAAAAATAGAGAACTAAGAGAGAATATTTCGCCAAAGAACAGCAAGGAAGAATTATTATTAAAGATATGGAGGGATGTATTATGTGTAAATGACTTATGTGTTTTTGATAACTTTTTTGAATTGGGCGGTGATTCTATAAAAGCAATGCAGGTTGCATCACGGTTATTTGAAAACGGGATGTCTGTAACAGCAAAAGATATACTTACTTATCATACTATAGAACAAATTAGCTTGCACGCAGAGATTGTCGATATAAATAGTAAGTATGAACAAGGAGTAATTGATGGCGAAATGGAATTAAATTCTATTCAATCGTGGTTTTTTAGTCATGCTTTTAAAAACCCCCATTATTATAATCAATCAATATTGCTGAGTTTTAATAAAAAAGTAAATATTGGATTGCTTGCAGAGGCATTTGTAAAAATCATTGAACATCATGATGGTTTGAGAGTAAATTACAACCCGAAGAAGAATGTATTGTTCTATAACAATAGGCATTTAGAGGAACATTTTGTTATTGAAGAGTTTGAAATTGGGAGTGGTGATGATTCCTTTCTCGATTTAATTGGAATTTGTGAGATAATAAAAAATAGCTTTGATATAAGGAATAGCCTCTTGTTAAAGGCCGCAATAATTAAAGAAAATAATGCATCTGAAATGTTATTTATTACAGCACATCACCTTGTAATAGATGGCGTTTCATGGAGAGTTTTGCTGGAGGATTTGAGCACTATTTACAATGCTTTGGAAAACGGGGAAGCAATAAGGCTCCCCCGGAAGACCGCATCATTAGTAGACTGGGAAAGGGAACTAATTAACTATTCGGAATCTGAAGATATAAAAATTGAGCAAGATTATTGGAGTGAAATTGAGAGAGTAGAATTTGCTATTCCTCAAGATTTTGCAATAAATGACTGGAGGGTTAAAAACTTAAGTAAGGTATCGGGATCACTAAGTAAGGAAAAGACCGATTTTTTATTAAAAGAAGCTCATCAAACTTATAAAACCGATGTATTCATACTTCTAAATGTTGCTCTTGCCTTAACCTTAAAGAAATGGACGGGAACGGATAGATTAGTTATCGAACAGGAAAACTATGGTAGGCATTTAGAATCTGTTAATACTTCGCGGACATTGGGTTGGTTTACGGCAATGTATCCAGTGAAATTGGAATTGAAGATTGATTCAATGAATAATCAAATAAAAGCTATTAAAGAACAAATTAGGGAAATCCCTCATAACGGAATTGGATATGGTATTCACAAATATCTAGGCAAATCAAGCAAAGAAAATAAAGATAAATTAACTGAAGTAAGACTAAACTATCTTGGTCGTTTTGACACAGAATTTAACAATGAATTATTCTCATTTAACACTGAACACCATGGAAGTGATGTGGATCCAAACAATATGATGACTGCCAAGTTGGAGCTTAATCTGATGGTTATTTATGGGAAGTTAAATTTGGATATAAATTTTAACCGGGAGACACACAAAGAATCAACAATTCTTTGGTTCAAATATACGTTTTTCAATAACCTTGAGATTATTTTGGAGCATATTAGAAATGAGGATGACATACATTTTACGCCGTCTGATTTTGACGCCGTTGATTTAAATGATGAAGAATTACACGCATTATTTAGATGATGAAGGTTTCGTGCGTTGCTTTATACCTGATATAACCCATTGATTAACCAGATAAGTCAATCTGAAGGCTGATTGATTGTGTTTTGTCTTAGGCTTGAAAAAAGCGTTTTCCGGCCAGTACCGAACTTAAAAAGTGCATTATCCTACACTGCAGGATTTGAATGATCTGCCTGGCTGGTCGAGGTTTAGCATTCTTATTTGGTCCGAAGGCGAAGAGTTTTTCTTGAAAAGTAAGTAAATCATTCAGCGCGGCTTTGTAAATCAGAGCAATTGAAGGGCGAGGTGGGCCTTTATCCAATCCAGGTCCCTAGTCTTCCTTTCACAAGTCAACATACCTCACAGGCTCTTTAGCCATTGCGTAGCACAATAGTGAAATAATAATTAAAACAACTTTTATATGAATACAGACATTATTCAAATGATATCTGGAAAAAAAATGTTGCTCCAGGTAGATGATGATGAGCCTAGTTCTATAGATTGGATTAAGGCAAATAAAGATGGTGTTGACCTTTTTTTGTCAACACATGGTGCGCTTTTAATTCGTGGATTAAAAATTGAGAGTAGTGAACAGTTTAGAGATATTTTAAAAATCTTATTCGAGGAGGAGTTGGCAACTTATACATACCGTTCCACCCCAAGGACCGAACTAGTAGATAATGTTTATACTGCGACTGAATATCACCCTTCACAAGTAATTCCTCAGCACAGTGAGAACGCATATTCGAACTCCTGGCCCATGCGGATTGGATTCTTATGCATGTTACCAGCAAGTAAAATGGGGAATACGCCAATTGCTGATAATCGGGTGGTGTATCAGGAAATTCCTAAGGAGATCCGAGAAGAATTTGAACATAAGAAAATAATGTATGTTCGAAATTATTCTAAAATAGATCTTTCATGGCAGGAGGTATTTCAAACTAAGAACAAAGAAGTGGTCGAGAGCTATTGCAAGGAAAATAGCATTGAGTTTGAATGGGTTCATGATGGTGGACTACGAACAAAACAAGTTAATCAAGCTTCAATACCACATCCAATAACCGGAGAGAAACTATGGTATAATCAAGCTCATTTATTTCATGTTAGTAGTTTGGATAGTGAGTTGCAAGAAAGTTTAATAGAGCTATTAGGAGAAGAAAATCTTCCACGAAACACCTATTTTGGCGATGGAACCCCTATTGATGTTAACGCTCTTTCAACGATCAGAAAAATATACGAAAAGGCCAAATTTTCTTTTCAATGGCAAAAAAGTGATCTACTTCTCCTGGACAATATGCTATTCAGCCATGGACGCGAGCCATTCGAAGGCCCGAGGCAAGTTTATGTAGGCATGGCCAGAGTATATTCTCCAAAAGCACTTTACAGTGTTTAAAAGTTGAATTGGAATTAAGTTGTTACCTCTATGTATTAGCATTGATAATCCAAAAGGTCAAAAAAGCTGATCCAGACGGAAAACAATGAGTTAGAACGAGCCATAAACGAATAATGGTTTTGACTATGAGTCATTTGGAGCTTCATGGAAAAAGAATCGATGTTGGTAAGTGATACTCCTTCTTTTCCCGGGTATCAATTTTTAGACTCAAAGCCGTTGAGCTATTTTCATGATTGTCCTAAAATCCGAGTTTTTAGTGTTCTCAAATTGATTGTTTAAATCTTAATCTGATGACCAAAGATATTGAAAAAATAGCCAATAATGAGGCTTTCTGCGTCATACCGTGGGTTCATTTACACGTATCAACGAATGGTGATGTGAACGCTTGTTGTTTGGTATCAGAACCTTTTGGCAATATAAATTCAAATAGCATAAAGGAGATTTGGACGGGAACCGAGATGAATGAATTCAGGACCAATCTCTTAAATAATATTAAAGACGAGAGATGTAACTGTTGTTATTTGAAAGAAGCATCAGGGGGCAAGAGCCTCAGGCAAGATCACAATTCCAATTATTTACCCTATTTTTTAAGCATAACAGCTATACCAAGTGCACCGATATACTGGGATATTAGATTTTCCAATGTGTGTAATTTCAGGTGTCGAACATGTTGGCATGGATCAAGTTCTCGCTGGTTTGATGAGGCTGTAAAATTAGGTGAAACTGTTTCTTCCAAACCAATTATCAGAGCGGTTGAAAATCTCGAAAAATTCTATATTGAAATAGAAGATTCAATTGACAGTGCTGAGGAAATATATTTTGCTGGTGGAGAACCTTTGGTGATGGATGAACATTATAAAATTCTTGAAATATTGGAAGAGAGAAAAGCCTTTAACAAATATTTAAGATACAATACTAATTTTTCAAAAGTCAATTACAAAGGAATTAATGTATTCAATGTATGGAGTAAATTTGATAAAGTTTCTGTTGGGGCAAGTTTGGATGCGTGGGGAGAAAGAGGTGAATTTTTGAGAAAAGAACAAAAATGGGATGAAGTCTTAAGCAATAGGGAACAAATGAAAAAAATTTGTCCACATGTCGGTTTCCGTGTCGCTGTTACCGTTAGTGTATTTAATGTTTTTCATATACCTGATTTTCACAAAGAATTAGTGTCTGTGAATTTCATTCGGATAGAAGATTTTTCAATTGACAACTATTTACAAACCCCGAAATATTATAGCATTCAGATTCTCCCATTGGAGGTTAAATTAAAAATAAAAGAAAAGTTTGAAAAGCATATTGAATGGATCAATGCGCACGTAATTGAAAATCCGGAGATCTACCTCGTAAACGACCTTTTAGATCAATTCAGGCGTTGTATTACATATTTATTCGCCAATGATCTGTCACAGTATATTCCGCAATTTATTTCAAGATGTAACAAGCTTGACGAATTTAGGAGTGAGAAAACCACGGAGGTGTTTCCTGAACTTAGTTTTATGTTCGAATCTTAGTACATCAGGCCTGAATGACTACGACAATTAAATAAAAGACAACTTTTGTTGTTTCGCCATTGAAGGATGGATGGGACTAAAAATAGTAATATCGTGAGCGAAAAAATAGAAAAAGCAAATGTGCAGGAAATCCTTGAACTAAATATGGTTCAGAAGGGAATACTGTATCACTATTTGAAAGAGCCCAAGGAGAATCTATACAACGTCCAATTGTCGTTTAAAGCTGAAGGCGATTTGAATATTGATATTTTAAAGGAAGCTTTTGGCACTGTACAGTCAAAGAACGATGTATTAAGATCTATTTTTAGATGGGAGGAAGTCACTAAACCAATTCAAATAATTCTCAAAACGTGCATTGTAGATTTTTTCTATGACGATCTTTCTCAATATAGTCCTGAGGAAATTGTTTCTACCGTAAAGAAACTGTCATTGAGGGACCAGCAGGACCGATTTGATCTGACTAAATTGCCTATTAAGATAAGAGTAATAAAAACTGCTCCCCGGACATTTGTGCTAAATATTACGAATCACCACATATTGTATGATGGATGGAGTAATGGTATTTTGTTAAAGGAACTATTTTATTGTTACAATGAACTATGTGACGGCAGGCAACCAAATTTTAGTTACAAACCGAATTACAAGGAAGTTCATATAAGCATACAAAAGAGTATTGATATATCGGCAAGGAAAGTTTTTTGGCAGGACTATTTAAGAGATTTCGAACCACAGCTACACTTTGCTGATGCAAGTGTAACTCGAGATTTATCTCAAGAAGTTAGAAAACTTCAGGTTAGTACATCTATTACAGGCATAAATGATTTCTCCAAAGAGCATAAAGTTACAAAAGCCTCTATTATTTATACGGCTTATGGTATACTGCTTCAGAAATATAATGCCGTATCGGATGTGGTTTTTGGATCAACAATATCCAATAGAAATCCATTAAGTCGCGGTTTTGATCAGATTATTGGAAACTTCATTAACACAATTCCTCTACGGATAAAGAGTGATGAAATAGCTTCCAATTTGCAGTTAGTATCTCAGGTGAATCGCGATTTGATTCAAAGAAATTCTTTCCACAACACTTCTCTTTATGAATTGAATCAAATGCTTGAATTGCAAGCAAATGATAGTCTGTTCGATTCGGTTGTTGGTATAGAAAATTATCCCTTAAATGAGGAATTAACCAGTAGTGTGGAAGGGCTAGAGGTAAAGTTAGAAGCGGTTTACGAAAATACTAATGTATCACTTGTAGTACTAATATTCTTTAAAGAGAAACTCAGAATAGAATTTAACTATAAGAAGAGTCTAATTAGTGATGAACATATTAGCTCTTTTGCAAATTATTTTGTTAGTGTTATTCAACAAATATTAGATTATCCTTTCAGAAAAGTATCGTCAATTTCAATCTTGTCAGAGGAAGAAAAGAACAAGATAGTTCATGGATTTAATGCGACCACAGTAGAATTCCCCAGGAATAAAACAATTGTTGATCTATTTGAAAGCCAAGTTGAAGTCACTCCAACTAATGAGGTCATAATTTGCGGCGACTTAAGAATAACATATGACGACTTAAATAAAAAGGCAAATCAATTAGCGGGAATCCTTATTGATAAGGGAATTGCCGCTAATGATATAATAGGATTGATGGTCGACCCTTCGATCGAGATGATGGTCGGCATTTTGGGAATACTAAAATCTGGAGCTGCTTATTTGCCGATTAATCCAGAATTTCCGGAAAGTAGGATTGAAGCCATGTATTTTGAGGCAAAATGTAAAATGCTACTTACTCAAAAACATTTATCAGGAAGAATCAGTGACAAAATAACACGATTTGATCTCGATGGTCATGAAATGGATGATCGCCCTATTACAAATCCTTCGGTTCGAATTTATGCAAATGATTTAGTATACGTAATATTCACTTCTGGAACGACCGGAACACCAAAAGGTGTGATGATAAAGCATGTGAATCTGTTGAATTATGTTTGCTGGATAAAAGATTTTGTCAAACTAAGTGAAGCGGATAAAACGATTTTAGCTAGTTCTTTTGCTTTTGATTTAGGTTACACGTCAATATTCCCGTCTATATTATTTGGCGGCCAACTACATTTGCTTTCGAAGTCTACTTATAAGTCTGCTGAGAACCTTTTGGAGTATATTCAAGATAATAGGATTACCTATTTGAAATTGACACCTTCGCTATTCTCTACAATGGCGGACCATCCGGAATTTGAAAAGATAAAATGCCTTAAAACTATAATTTTAGGCGGAGAGAAAATTCGGATCGCGGATATTGAAAAAACGTTTAAGATCTTACCAAATATTCAAATTATAAATCATTACGGGCCAACAGAAACAACGATTGGTTCTGTTGCAAGATATGTTAATGCTGAAAGTATAAATGACTTTGAGAAGCACCCAACCATAGGTAAGCCAATCAACAATACTAAATGTTATATACTGGATCGCGAGAATCATTTAGTCCCTGTTGGAGCCAAGGGTGAGTTGTGTATTAGTGGCGAAGGTTTGGGTATGGGTTACTTGGGGCAAAAGGAACTTACTAATGAGAAGTTTATAGAGAACCCTCTGGTTCCACACGAGTTGATATACAAAACGGGCGATTTAGCAAGGTGGTTGCCGGATGGCAACATACAATTTTTAGGAAGGGTTGATCATCAGGTTAAAATTAGAGGTTATAGAATTGAAATTGAGGAAATTGAAAAACATTTATTAAAGCATAAGTCAGTTCAACAGGTCGCTATAATTGAGGGAAGAAAAGGAGCTGACAACTTTTTAATTTCATATTATGTATCAAAGGCAGAGATTGAAGGATTGAGGCAGTTTTTGTCACAAAGATTGCCGGATTATATGATCCCCGCTTACTTTATTCATGTCCAATCAATGCCACTAACTCCGAATGGTAAATTGGATAGGAAGTCTCTGCCCGGTCTTGAGGCTCAAAGTATGGATAAATTTGTTAAGGCTTCAAATAAAATAGAAGAGGTACTGATAGACATATGGAAAGAAGTTCTTGGTTATGACAATATCAGTACGAATAAGAATTTTTTTGAAATCGGGGGCGACTCGCTTAAACTAATTAAAGTTAGTAGCCGAATCATACAAAGACTTAAATGCAAAATCCAAATAACAGATTTATTTGAGCATCCGACAGTTGAAGGATTGGCAAAATTTATTTCATCTGGCAATAGTAAGATCGATCATCAGGGAAGCAAGACTAAGGTTGGTCAATCGGGAAGAGAGAAAATAGGTGACCATCACGGCTATTCAGAGTCAGATATTGCGATTATAGGTATGGCTGGACGGTTCCCTGGAGCCAAAAATGTAAATGAGTTTTGGGAGAACTTAAAGTCAGGTGTCGAATCAATCACAAGAGAAATTGAAGAAAGCTCAGAGAATCCAACTATCAAAGCGAAGGGGATTCTGGAAGAATGTGACTTGTTTGATGCCTCATTTTTTAATTATACACCTGAAGAGGCAAATTTAATGGATCCCCAGATGCGCATTTTCCATGAATGTACCTGGGAGGCTCTGGAAGATGCTGGATACGACCCATATAAATATGAAGGTGCTATTGGTTTATATGCGGGGGCGTCGCTAAACCCCTACTATAATCCAAATATTAGCGTCAACCACCGAGAGAACTGGATGGACCAGTGGCAGGAGTACATTTATTCTACTAAAGACTTTCTATGTCCTTGGGTGTCATATAAATTGAATTTGAGGGGGCCTAGTATCAATATTTCTACGGCTTGCTCTACTTCACTTGTGGCACTGGATATTGCATGCAACGATCTGCGCAATGGTAAATGCGATATTGCTATATCCGGAGGAATATCGCTGACATTTCATGACGATGAGGGTTATAAGTATAAGAAAAATATGATTTTATCACCCGACAGCTACTGCCGGGCATTTGATGAAAATGCCGCAGGTACGGTAGGAGGTAACGGGGTTGGTATAGTAGTACTTAAGAAACTGAGAGATGCCATAAAGGAAGGTGACAATATTCACGCAATCATAAAAGGTAGTGCCAGGAATAACGATGGAATTCAAAAAGTTGGGTTTACAGCTCCAAGTATTGAAGGACAGGCGAAAGTAATAAAGGCCGCTCTTCAGGATAGTAATATTAATCCTGAAACCATATCTTATGTTGAGGCTCATGGTACAGGAACTTTGTTGGGAGATCCAATTGAAATCAGAGGATTAGAAACGGCATTCGCTTCGGACAAAAAACAGTTTTGCGCCATAGGGTCAGTTAAAACCAATATTGGTCATCTTAATGCAGCTTCTGGTGTTGCAGGACTTATTAAAACAGTATTGTCACTGAAACATAAGCAAATACCCCCCAGTTTACATTTCAAAACACCCAATTCTAAAATTAATTTTGCCGATAGTCCTTTTTATGTAAATACCGAATTGAAGGAGTGGAGAAGTGATAAATACCCTTTGCGGGCAGGGGTAAGTTCATTTGGCATAGGCGGTACCAATGCACATATTATTTTAGAGGAAGCGCCAGAACTGAAAGCTTCTTCTGAAAGCCGGGACTATCAATTAGTTGTTTTTTCGGGAAAGGCACATACTACGCTTAAAAGAAATATAGAGAATTTTGAAACATATCTCCGTGCCAATGAATTTGAAAACGTGGCAGATATAGCCTATACGCAAAATATTGGAAGAAAGTCATTTGGCTACAGAGAATTTATCGTCTGTGAAAATAGAAAAGAAGCCATTGACTTACTCTCCTCCAGGGACAAAACCGGCATAGGTGTGCCAGTTAGGCATGGGGATAACCAGACAATTGTGTTCATGTTTCCGGGACAAGGTTCCCAGTATATCAATATGTGTCATGGGTTGTATAAAAGCGAAGACTATTTTAGAAATGAAGTTGATAAATGTTTTGAAATAGTAAGTGATCGTTGGGATAAAGACCTTAAATCTGTTTTGTTTACAAACAGTGACTTAGAACAAAAAAACAACATATACGATACTGAATTTACACAACCAATATTGTTCGTAATTGAATATGCATTGGCACGCCTGTTATTGAGATGGGGTATTAATCCTGATGTAATGATAGGGCATAGTATTGGAGAATATACCGCTGCTTGTATTAGTGGAGTTTTGTCGCTTGAGGACGCTTTGACTCTTGTAGTAAAAAGGGGGGAAATAATGCAAAAGGCTTCAAATGGGTCTATGCTAAACATAGCCATTTCAGTAGAAAAATTGAGGCCTTTATTGGAGCAACAAAAAAATATCTCACTAGCGGCTATAAATAGTTTACAATCTTGTGTCATTTCCGGAACTGATGAGGCCGTTCATGAATTTAAGGATATCATTATAAAAGAAGGATATGAATGTAAATTGCTACGCTGCTCACATGCCTTCCACTCATACATGATGGACGACATATTGGAGGATTTCAATCAAATTGTGCAAACAGTAAAGATTAACCCCCAGCAAATTCCATTTATATCCAATCTCTCAGGCAGGCAAGCGGATGATAAAGAAATTTCAAAACCAGGATACTGGATAAATCATCTGCGTCAACCGGTTCGATTTGGAGAGGGGATACAAAATGTTATGTCGAATGAGAAAGTGGTTTTTATCGAAGTGGGCCCCGGTAATGTGTTGAGCTCTTTTGTTCGTTCAAATAAGCTTAAAGGGAAACAACATAAGGTTGTAAATACGGTCAGGCATCCAAACCAGGAGTCAAATGACTTAAAGTATCTTTTTAAGGGAGTTGGCGAATTGTGGAAAATGGGGGTTTCGGTGAATTGGAATGGATACTATGAAGGTGAAAGTAGAAGAAAAGTATCACTTCCAACATATCCGTTTGAGAAAATAAGATATCCGGTAAGAAATCAAATTTTAGCGAATCCAGATAAGGTCGCAGAGAAATCATTGATTAGAATTAAAAATGTTTCAAAATGGTTTTACATACCTACCTGGAAAATGTCTCCCTTTGTTTCTAAAGGTCTCAGTGTTGGCAGCAGGTCTTGTAATATCCTTTTCGCAGATGATTGCGGCGTTAGTGAGGGGCTTTTAGAAGAATTTAGGCGAAGTGAAGAACAAATCATTTATGTAAAAAAGGGTGAGTATTTCGAAGAGAAAACGCCAAACGCATATGAGCTTAATCCAGCTTCAGAGGACGACTTTAATCAATTGTTTCTAAGACTTTCAGCAAATGGCTTAATACCTGACCGGATCATTCATTCGTGGGCTATCGACCAGGAAACTGGAAGTAACTTTTTAAAGGATTCTTTCCTGGAATCATGTAGTACTTATCTCTATAGTCTAATTAATATCGTTAAGGCGGCACGTCAGCAAGGCAGTATATCAGGGAGGCAAATCATCTTAATAACCAATGATCTCCAGAATATATTAGGTAGTGAGGAGACGACCTTAATCAAAGCACTGCCTGTCGGTCTGCTGAAAATAATATCGCAAGAGTATCCAACGGTATGTACAAGCCATATTGATATATCTCTTTCTGAAGGTTTAAACGAGCTTCTCGTTCATAAATTATATAAAGAGATAATCCATAAAGAGCCAGGAAAAACTGTGGCTTTTAGAAATTCGAGAAGATGGGTGCAAATTTTTGACAACGTGGATTTTGGAGAGTTTACAGATAGTAAATTGAATGGCCTTCGCAATAATGGAGTTTATCTTATTACTGGTGGACTTGGTAATTTGGGATTTAGCCTCGCTAAATACTTACTAAATAGGGTGAGTGCTAAAGTAGTATTGCTTGGACGAACTACATTGCCAGCTAGGAGAGATTGGAATAGCTATTTGGGACAGTCCAACGCAGAAGAAGAAATTAAAGTTAAGATAAATCGCATCCTGGACCTTGAGAAAGAAGGCGGCGAGGTGTTTTACACGCCTTGTGATATTTCAGATAAGTCCGGAGTAGAAGATACTGTAAGAAAAGCAGAGGAGAGGTTTGGCCAGATCAATGGTGTAATTCATGCTGCAGGTATTATTAGAGGTACATCGAAAAATTCAATAAGTCTACTCGGGAAAGAAGATTTTGAATATCAGTTTAAAGCCAAGATCATTGGTCTACATATACTTAAAGACTTGATGGAGGACAGAGAATTGGATTTTTGCATTGTGACATCATCCTTATCAACCATTCTTGGAGGAGTGGGGTTTGCTGCGTATGCCTCGGCTAATACTTATATTGATTATTTTGTGAATTCATACAGAGAGAAATCAAAATTAGGTAACTGGATCTCAGTGAATTTTGACGGCCTAAACCTGGACAGAGCGGGAGGGGAGGGTATTAATTCTGCAGAAATAATTGAGGTTTTTGAGCGGATACTCACAATGGTAAATTTGCCGCAAATAGCGGTGTCCGTGGCTGATTTAAATCAAAGGATAGACCAGTGGATAAAAACAAAACCCGAGGGAGAAGGTGAAACTGATGAGATAGGTCTTGGCTATTTAAAGGACCTTAAAGATGAAAAATACTCCGATACCGATGATGAATCACTAACTCCAAATGAGAAAAGATTAATTAAAATATGGCAGAACTTTTTTGGTAATGCTGAAATAGATGCTAATAGTGACTTCTTCGAATTGGGCGGAGATTCATTAAAAGCTTTGAAGATGATCAATCTAATTCATAAGGAGTTTCATATTGAATTATCGGTCAGAGAATTTTTTGATAACTCAACTGTCAGACAATTAGGAAATCATTTAGGTACTGTAATACGAGCAGAGAATCAAGTTCGACCGGGCGAAGGAAAAAAATCTATTTCATTCCCGAAAGCGGAAATAAGATCGTCTTATCCGTTAAGTTCTGTTCAAAGGCGCTTACTTTTCATTTCTGAGTTTCATAAGGATTCTACTGGCTACAATATGCCATTAGTGCTTGGAGTAGACACATTTTTAGACAAAGACAAGCTCACACATCTCTTTAAAAAGCTTATCAAAAGACATGAGAGTTTAAGAACGTCCTTTAAGGTTATTAATGAAGAGCCTCGTCAAATAATCCTGGAAGAAGTTGATTTCGGTATAGAGGTGTATAGATCAAATGGTGATGAAGACCAAATTATACAAAGGTTTATTCGGCCTTTTAATTTAAGTAAAGCCCCATTGTTCAGAGTAGGCTTCATAGAAACGAATGCCCGTGAACACATTTTAATGGTAGACATGCATCATATTATTACCGATGGGGTGTCAAAGGGAATTTTGATCAAAGATTTTATGGCTTTGTATAATGGAGAAGAATTGCCGAGGTTACAAATACAGTATAAAGATTATGCTGAATGGCAGCACCGTGAACAGCAAAAGAACGAAATGTCCAAACAAAAAGATTTTTGGATAAATGAGTTTTCAAAAGATTTTGAAATTCTTGACTTACCAACAGATTTTGTCAGACCTGCAGTAAAAAGTTTCGCAGGTAGTTTGGCGAGTTTTGAGATAGGCGAGGAAGCAATTGGGAAGTTAAGGGCAATAGCGGAAGCAGAAAGGGCCACGATGTTTATGGTACTATTATCCATATTTAATATTCTGTTAAGCAAGATAAGCAATCAGGACGATATCGTGATAGGTGGTTCGACGACAGGTCGACATCATATTGATTTAGAAAGGATAATAGGAATGTTTGTCAATACTCTTGTATTTCGCAACCATCCCAGAGGAAGTTTAAGTTTCAAGGAGTTTTTATCAGAAGTCAAGTCAAGAACACTTGCTTGTTTTGATAATCAGTCATATCAATACGAGACATTAATAGAAGACTTAAAGATTCCAAGAGATCTTGCTCGTAATCCGTTGTTTGATGTAGCATTTGTACTTCAGAATTATGAGAGATCGCAACTGACGATACCGGGGCTTATCCTAACACCATTTGATGAGAAACATACCGTATCAAAGTTGGATATTATATTGACAGCTTTTGAAAGGGAAAAGCAAATCTTTTTCCAGTTTGAATACGCTACTGACTTATTCAAAAAAGAGACGATAGAAAGGATTATAGTATATTTTAAAAAGATAGTATCAACGATAGTAAACAACGTTTATATTAAGATTTCAGACATTAAGATCATAACGGAAGACGAGGAGCAGCACCTTCTATATAAATTTAATAATACGAAGGTTGATTATCCAAGAGATGAAACCATCATATCATTATTTGAGAAGCAAGTAGAGAAGACACCTGGGCATGTAGCGTTACAGTCGGGCAGTAAGACTTTAAGCTATGAAGGACTGAAAGAGAGATCGGATAAGATAGCATCATACCTGCAGGAAAAAGTTGGTGTTGAAGCAGGAGATTTGGTTGGTGTAATGCTAGGATGCGAGGAATATTTTATTCTGCTTGTTTTGGGAATTTTAAAAGCAGGCGCGGCGTATGTGCCGATAGACCCCACCTATCCATCAGAAAGGATAAATGAGATTATTGACGATTCACAGTTGGAAGTTCTGGTTACAAGGGGAAGATACCATGATGAATCTCTAAGGAATACTATAAAGGTCATAGACCTGGATCAGGCTTTGGATACTATAACTGCGCAGCAGACTAGTCCAATTAGCACTCAGATCAGTAGCAGTGCGCTTGCCTATGTGATATACACTTCGGGTTCAACGGGAAAGCCCAAGGGTGTGATGATTGAACATCGGTCGTTAGTTAACTATATCAGGTGGGCCGCGGAGTATTACGTGAAACATGAAGAAGCCGCTTTTGCTTTGTTTACTTCCATTGCTTTTGATTTGACTGTTACCTCTGTCTTCACTCCCTTAATAACAGGTAACAAAATTGTGATGTATGAAGAAGACACCCATGCTTTATTAGTTGAAAAGGTATTTTCAGACAACGAAGCCACAGTAGTAAAGCTTACGCCGTCGCATTTAAAAATAGTCAGGGACAGTAAGTCTGCGGTTTTCTCGTCAGGGAGTAAGCTTAAAACGCTCATAGTAGGTGGTGAGGAATTAAGAACCGAGTCTGGCAGATGCTATTTATAACAAGTTTGAGGGAAGGTTGAAATATGTAACGAATATGGTCCGACTGAAGCTACTGTAGGTTGTATGATTTATAACTTCAACCCGGAAACAATTCACCTTACGGTGCCGCTTGGAATTCCAGTGAATAACACGCAGATATATTTATTGGATGCATTTTTGAAGCCAGTTCCTTTAGGGGCGGTTGGCGAATTGTATATTTCAGGAGATGGTCTGGCCAGAGGCTATCTTAATAATGAGTCTCTGAGCAAAGAGAGATTTATTGCTAATCACTTTGTGGAAGGGGAAAGGATGTATAAAACCGGGGATTTGGCAGTCAGGCGCTTTGATGGGGTTGTGTTGTTCAAAGGGAGGGTTGATGATCAAGTTAAGCTCAGGGGTTTTAGGATAGAATTAGGAGAGATAGAAAGCCAACTGGCAACCTATTTTAAAATAAAAAAAGTAATTGTAGCAGCTAAAGAGAAAGAAGGTGATAAATACCTGGCTGCCTACTACACGGCAGAAAAAGAAATAGAGGTGACTGAGATAAGAAGATTTTTATCAGATAAGTTGCCTGACTATATGATACCTTCGTACTATGTTCACTTGGAAGCGATGCCGTTAACCTCGAATGGTAAATTAGACAGGAAGGCTCTTCCTGAACCTCGAATTAAATCAGGAAGTAAATATGCGAAGCCAATAAATCAGACACAAAAAGATCTAGTAAAAATTTGGGCCGATGTACTTAATATCGATGCCAGTATTATTGGAGTAAATTCGAATTTCTTTGATTTGGGAGGAAACTCGCTTAAAATGATAACAATGATAAGTAAAATCAATAAACAATTTAATGTTAAAATATCAGTAGCCAAGATGTTTGAGCTTCCGGTTATATCTTTAATAGCAGGGTTTTTAGATAAAACGGGAGAAACTCTGTCTGATAAAGTGGAGTCAAACATGCAAGAGAGTTTGAAGCAGATGAATGAAACTGTTGGCTTATTAGAAAAAAGAAATTAATCGGAGAAATTTCTCAAATCCAGGAGTATAGGCACTTAATGATTATGTCTGTACATCAAGTGAATTGGAAGGGAAGGTGGTTGCTATGGAATTGGATTGAGTCAATTTTATCTGGAGTACTGGGAAGCTTTATGTTAAGGATAAGTCAGCCCATTTGCATAGACGATTAAAGAAAGATTACTATAGTTAGTATTTTTCCCATTTCTGTTTCAACTAAATAACCTCAAGTGCTTAGTTTATATGGAGAAGTATACAGGATTAGAAATAGCGGTGATCGGCTTGGCCGGGAAGTTTCCGGAGGCTGAAAATATAGATCAATACTGGGCAAACTTAACGGGTGGCAAGGATTGCATTAGCGAATTTAGTATTGACGATGTTTTGGCGGAAGGTGAAAGTGAGAGCATTGCCCATGATCTATTGTATGTGAGATCCCATGCTTACGTAAAAAGTAAGGAGTACTTCGATGCTGCTTTTTTTGGTTACAGGCCGGATGAGGCGCAATTAATGGACCCCCAGATCAGGATGTTTCACGAATGTTGCTGGGAGGCACTCGAGGACAGTGGTTATAGCAGCACTGACAATCAGAATAAAATTGGCCTTTTTGCTGCAGGGTCGTCTAACTTGAACTGGGCGTTGCATTCATACTGCGAGAATAGGAAAGGCCTTATGGATGACTTTGCCGCTCATCATTTAAGGGAAGTAAGTTTTTTAAGTTCAAGCATTTCTTACAAGCTTAATTTAAAAGGCCCTTCTATTTTCCTGCAGACGGCCTGTTCTTCGTCACTTGTTGCCATACACGAAGCATGCAATAGTATATTGTTAGGAGAATGCAATATGGCTTTGGCAGGGGGCGTAGCTTTAAAGAACTATTCAAAAAGAGGTTATATCTATAAGGAAGGCATGATTCTTTCCAGGGATGGGAGGTGCCGGCCATTTGATATTAACTCAGATGGGACAGTAGGGGGTGAAGGGGCCGGCGTAGTTGTCTTAAAAAGGCTGAGAAATGCTATTGAAGACCGGGATTATATTTATGCTATTGTTAAAGGAATGGGCATTAATAATGATGGCAATGATAAAGTTGGCTATACAGCCCCTAGTGTTAAAGGTCAGGTAGAGGCAATCAGGAAGGCGCATAAGATGGCAGGTGTACCTCCCACCAGTATCAGTTATGTGGAAACACACGGAACGGCCACGTCATTGGGCGATCCTATTGAAATTGAAGCTTTAAATGAAGCCTTTGGCGGCAGTGCTAGTAAATACTGTGCCATAGGTTCAGTGAAATCCAATATTGGGCATTTGGATGCCGCAGCAGGTGCTGCAGGTTTTATCAAGACGGTATTAGCGCTAAAACACAAAAAAATTCCAGGCAGTTTACACTTTAAAGAAGCCAACCCGAAGATTAATTTTGTGGATAGTCCTTTCTATGTAAACAATACTTTAAAGGATTGGGAAAGTTCAGGTCCTTTGCGTGCCGGAGTTAGTTCTTTCGGTATAGGTGGCACTAATGCACATATTGTTTTGGAAGAGTCTCCTGTCATGGAGTATTCAACGGAAAGTCGGGATTATCAATTGATCGTGCTATCGGCTAAAACGAAAAGTAGTCTTGCAAGAAATACTGATCAGTTTATAGACTATTTAAAAAAGAGCGATGGTGTCGACTTATCGGATATTACCTATACGTTGCAAAAAGGCAGGGTTCGTTTCCCCTACAGGAAGATGTTGGTATGCGGAAGCAAAGAAGAGGCCATCGACCTGTTATCTTCCAATCAAGCGATAGAACGACAATCCATTGGTCTGCAAGAGGACTTGCAAAATGTAATATTTATGTTTTCGGGTCAGGGTTTTCAGTACGTTAATATGTGCCGGGACCTGTACTTAAGTGAGAAAGTTTTTAGAGACAAAGTAGATGAGTGTCTTAGGATTGCTAAACCTTATTCAGGAGAGAACTACCATTCTATTTTATTTTCTGAACAAGAAAATCATTCTGACACTCATAGTATTAATAACACAAAGTATACTCAGCCGTTGTTGTTTATTATAGAGTATTCCCTATCACATTTATTAATGCATTGGGGCATAAATCCGCACTATATGATCGGTCATAGTATCGGGGAGTATGTAGCAGCGTGCGTTAGCGGAGTATTTACACTTGAAGACTGTTTGCGTGTTGTGGTGCGAAGGGGTGAATTAATGAGTCAGATAGAAAAAGGGAGTATGCTAAGCATAAGTGTTGGTGAAGAAGCATTAAGGCCCTTACTTGCCGGGTATAGTCATATAGATTTAGCGGTTGTAAATAGTGCGACTTCCCTTGTAGTGTCTGGCACAGAGGTTGACATTGAGAAATTTAAGAAACGAGTAAAAAAAGAAGGTTATCAATGTAAAAGGCTCCATACCTCCCATGCATTTCATTCCTATATGATGGAAGGTGTATTGGAACAATTTGAGTATGAATTATCCTCTGTTAAGATCTCAGAGCCCCAGATACCTTACATTTCCAATCTTACGGGCGAATTAGTGAAGTATGAAGAAATCAAAAGGCCTTCTTATTGGAGCGATCACTTACGTCATACGGTGCAATTTTTTCAAGGAGCCGAAAGGTTATTGAGCCAGGGTAATGCTATTTTTATAGAAGTTGGCCCTGGCCGGGGGTTATGTAATTATGTAAGCGAGAGCAAATTATTCAGTAAGGGGCATCATGTATTAAGTACAGTCAGGCAAGCCCAGCAGAAGGTGAATGATGCGTATTATTTAGCGGAGAGGTTGGGTTATTTTTGGTTAAATGGGATTAAGATAGATTGGGAGCGTTATTACCAAGAAGAAAAGAGGAGTAGAGTTTCCCTTCCCACCTATTCATTTGAAAAGACTTTCTATACGGCCAATGTTGATGCCCGAAAGTTGATAACAGCTCACGTCAAGGAGGGGATGCCGGCCATTGAAAGAGGCCATGAAGCCGGTTTGTATGAGTGTAATTGGCAACATACTCTTTTGCCGAATGAAGCTATGGAGTTGTCAGCAGGGCGGTTAAATTTTTTAGTAGTTTCCGGTCAATCGTCGTTTAGCGAATTTTTAATCAAGAGGTTAATTTTGAGCGGGCAAAAGGTGATTGAATTAAAACCCGGTAAATCATTTAAGGAGTTAAAGGAAGGTGTATTAGAGGTAGACCTTTCAGCGCCGGAAGATCTTGGGCAGTATCTGGAACAATTGGGAATACCAATAAATAATATTATTTATTGTGCCTCCTTAAGCGAGCAATTGGGATCTATCAGCTATGAAGCACTGGATGAAAAGCTGGAAGCAGGTTATCTGGGGTTATCGTATTTGGCTAAATGCATAGCCAGTCTAAAACAGGCAGAGAAAATAAATTTGACGGTATTCGATAATTATTTGGCTAGTGTGCTAGGGGGTGATGAAGTGGATCCGATAAAAGCTACTATTCATGGTCCTGCACGAATAATACCATCAGAGATACTGAATGTGAGCAGTAAGGTGATTGATATTCCATATCCTTTCCAAAAAGATAATGAGATAGAGGAGTATCTGCCGAAGCTCATTAATGAGATATTTTATGAGTCGAATGATGCGTTTGTTGCCTATCGCTACAAAGCGCGGTGGGTACGCGCTTTTGCTACTTTGTCGTGGAATGAGAAGCTGAAATCGGGAGTAGAAATAGTTCGGAATGGGACCTATATAATAACAGGAGGTTTTGGTGGGATGGGCTTTTCGATAGCCGGGGATTTAGCACATCGCCAAGTGGGGAGCATAATTATCGTCTCTCGGTCAGCCTTTCCACCGCGGGGTTCATGGGATGAATGGTTGTCAAGCAAAGGGGACCAGGACCCGATAAGCCAAAAGATTGAGCAGATACTTAAGATGGAGAACAAGGGCTGTGAGGTTGAATTGTGCAGAGTAGACGTGTCAGATGAGTCTGAGGTAGCGGAATTTCTACAGGGGATAAGGAATAAGTATTCCAAAGTGGATGGGTTAATATGGGCAGCGGGAGAAGTAGATTACGGAGGTATCATAGAAAAAAGAAAGCGGGGAGACTTCATAAAGTATATTTCAAGCAAAGTTCATGGATTACTGCTATTTGAGAAGTATTTAGATTTAAAGAGGTTAGATTTTGTAGCGTTGTTTTCCTCGATTGGAAATGTATTTTATCAGGGGAAATTTGGCCAGGTGGGTTATAATGCTTCGAATGAGTTTTTGGAGAGCTATGGGTATTATTTACAAAAGGCGTTAGGCATTCACGCCTTTAGTATTAACTGGTGTGATTGGTTAGATGTAGGGATGACAGTAAATACGATCAAAGGGCGGCTGCGGACCGATAACATAAGGCTGATCAATTCAGAGATTCCCGATGGTATATATCCCAAAGAAGGGGCTGCTATTTTTGATAAATGTTTGCAGAGCAAGGAGGCAGTAACCACGATTTATAAAGGGGATCTTAGTGCAAAAATCAAGTCCTACAGGTCAGGGTTTAAGGAAATCAGGGAGGCGCTTACTGCCCTGGCAGAACCTACGTATCCTGTTGGGTCCAACGATATAGAAGGGGAATTGGTAGGGGTCTTTTCTGAGTTTTTTGGGAGGGATGATATAAGGGGGCAAGACGATTTTTTTGAGTTAGGTGGAGATTCATTAAAAGGGATGACCTTAGTGGCAAGGATAAATCAAAAGATAGGGGCGAACCTGTCGATCCGTGATCTTTACAGATATTCAACCATTAAGCAAATAACAGAAGAGTTGTTGCATCGCGACACAAATGCAGCGGTAAGGAGCATTCCCAAGGCCCCGATAAAAAAACATTATGTATTGTCATCTGCACAGAAGAGGATGTACTTTTTACAGATGCTGGATAAAGAAAGTACAGCCTACAATGAGGTTCAGACATTGTGGATAGAAGGGGATCTAGACAAGCAAAAACTGGAAGCTACATTTCAAAAATTAGTTAATCGACATGAAAGCCTTCGTACTTCATTTATCTATGAGGATAAGGCACCTAAACAAGCGATAGTAACGGATGTTACTTTTAAAATAGAGTATTTCGAATATGACGAAAATAGATTAAATGAAGCTATTAAGTCATTCGTTAGACCGCACCATCTGGATAGAACGCCCCTATACCGGGTTGGAATTATTGAAAAAACACCTCAGGAACATTTATTAATGGTGGATTCACACCATATCATCACAGATGTGCTATCACAGAATATCATAGTTAGAGATTTTACTGCCCTATATCATGGCGAGGCCTTACCGGAATTAAGGCTACAGTACAAAGACTATGCAGAATGGCAACAAAGTGAAGAGCAACAAAAGAAAATGGCTGCTCAGAAAGAATTTTGGATTAATGAGTTCTCGGAGACTCCGGAAGTACTTAAGTTGCCTGCGGATTTCCCAAGACCCATAACCAGTACACATGCCGGAGACTATCTTGACTTTGCTTTAAGCATTGACCATACAGCTAAATTAATGGCCATTGCTAAAGAGGAAGAGGCTTCCATGTTTATGATTATGTTGTCGCTTTATTCTATTATGTTAAGCAAGTTAAGCAACCAGGAGGACATAGTGATTGGTACTTCAACAGCTGGCCGGCAACATGCTGATTTGGAAAACATGACAGGTATGTTTGTAAACACATTACCTTTAAGAAGCTATCCAAAAGGCAGTGTAACTTTCAGGGAATTTTTATCGGATCTAAAATCCAGAACCCTGGCTTGTTTTGACAACCAGAATTATCAATACGAAGAACTAATCAATGAATTAAACCTGGAACGGGACATGGCTCATAACCCTTTGTTTGACGTCATGTTTGTCTTTCAAAATTTTGATGTGGAAGAAATCCAGATTCCAGGATTGACCTTCAAACCATTCAACAAGGAGTATACAGTATCAAGGTTTGATATTACATTGACAACTTTTGAAAAAGAAAAGCAAATCTTTTTTAAAATTGAATACGCTACTGACTTATTCAAAAAGGCATCAATAGAAAGATTTATAGCGTCTTTTCAGAAGATAACGTCAACAATAGTGAACGACATTGATGTTAAGATTTCAGACATAGAGGTCATACCAGATCAGGAGCGACATCAACTATTATATGATTTTAATAATACGAAGGTTGGTTATCCAAGAGATGAAACTGTCATATCGTTATTTGAGAAGCAAGTAGAGAAGACACCTGGGCATGTAGCGTTGCAGTGGGGCAGTAAGACTTTAAGCTATGAAGGACTGAAAGAGAGATCGGATAAGATAGCATCATACCTGCAGGAAAAAGTTGGTGTTGAAGCAGGAGATTTGGTTGGTGTAATGCTAGGATGCGAGGAATATTTTATTCCGCTTGTCCTGGGAATTTTAAAAGCAGGCGGGGCTTATGTGCCGATAGACCCGACCTATCCATCAGAAAGGATAAATGCAATCATTGAAGATTCACAATTGGAAGTTCTGGTTACAAGGGAAAAATACCATGATGAATCTCTAAGGAAAACTATAAAGGTCGTAGACCTGGATCAGGCTTCGGAGACTATAACTGCGCAGCAGACAAGTCCGTTTAGCGCTCAGGTAAGTAGCAGCGCGCTAGCCTATGTGATATACACTTCGGGTTCAACGGGAAAGCCCAAGGGTGTGATGATTGAACATCGATCGTTAGTTAACTATATCAGGTGGGCCGCGGAGTATTACGTGAAACATGAAGAAGCCGCTTTTGCTTTGTTTACTTCCATTGCTTTTGATTTGACTGTTACCTCTGTCTTCACTCCCTTAATAACAGGTAACAAAATTGTGATGTATGAAGAAGACAACCATGCTTTATTAGTTGAAAAGGTATTTTCAGACAACGAAGCCACAATAGTAAAGCTTACGCCGTCGCATTTAAAAATAGTCAGGGACAGTAAGTCTGCGGTTTTCTCATCAGGGAGTAAGCTTAAAACGCTCATAGTAGGCGGTGAGGAATTAAGAACCGAGTTGGCAGATGCTATTTATAACAAGTTTGAGGGAAGGGTTGAAATATGTAACGAGTATGGTCCAACTGAAGCTACTGTAGGCTGCATGATTCATAAAATGGAAGCGGGCTCAACCTTAATTTCAGTGCCACTTGGAATTCCGGTGAATAACACACAGATATATTTATTGGATTCATTTTTAAAGCCAGTTCCTTTAGGGGCGGTTGGTGAATTGTATATTTCAGGGGATGGTCTGGCCAGGGGCTATCTTAATAATGAGTCGCTGAGCAAAGAGAGTTTTATTGCTAATCCCTTTGTGGAAGGGGAACGGATGTATAAAACGGGGGATTTGGCAGTCAGACACTTTGATGGGGTTGTGTTGTTCAAAGGGAGGGTTGACGACCAAGTTAAACTGAGAGGGTTTAGGATAGAGTTAGGCGAGATAGTGAGTCACCTGGCTTCTCACATTCAGGTAAAAGAAGCAGTGGTGGTGGTCAAAGAAAATGAAGAGGATCAATACCTGGTGGCTTATTATGTATCAGAAAAGGAAATAGAGGCTTCGGAACTCAGGAGTTTTTTAGGAGACAGGCTGCCTGAGTATATGATTCCCTCTTATTATGTTCGGTTAGAAAGAATGCCATTGACCTCTAATGGGAAGCTAGATAGGAAATCCTTACCAGATCCCGCGATAAGCGCAAACGACTATATAGCACCTTCCAATGAGGTAGAAGAAAAGCTTGTTGAAATATGGTCGGAAGTGCTAAAGATTGATAGAGATCGGATAAGTGTAAACAGTAACTTTTTTGAACTCGGCGGGAATTCGATTAGAGCTATTCGTCTAATTAGAGATATTTATCGAAAGTTCTCTGTAAGAGTTGAATTAAACCAAATGTTTGACAATACTTCAATCAAGAAGCTATCTATCGTGATTGATAGTGCCAGAATCGAGGGCCATACGGCTTTGCCAAAAGTAGGTGAGAAAGAATATTATCCTGCTTCTCCTGCTCAGGAAAGACTATTTTATCGACAAATGTTATACAAAGACGATTTAACAAATAATACTTCCATCGCTCTCGAAATCAAAGAGGGAGTGGATATTGATAAATTAAAGCAGTCTTTTCAATTATTAATCAATAGACACGAAAGCCTAAGGACCAGTTTTACACTACGTGAAAATGGACTCATCCAAAGAATCAACCAGAACGTTACTTTTGAGTTAGAGATACTAGATCAAAGTAAGTATCGGACTGTGCAGGAAGCCTTCAATGAATTTGTTCGACCATTTGACTTGTCTATGAAATCTCTTATGAGATACGGATTATTGAAGTATAATGGGCAACGTCTACTATTTATAGATTTTCATCATATTATTTGCGACGGCACTTCTTTAAACATTTTAATTAAAGATTTAAGGGACATTTATCAGGGAAAAACAATGACACCACTGGACGTAAGATACGTCGACTATGCTAGTTGGTTAAATAATCTGGAGGATATGGAAAAACAAAAAGCGTATTGGGCTAAAAAATTATCGGGAGAATTGCCCAGGATGGATTTGCCGGTAAATCGGGATCGGGCGTTGGCCGATATTCATCCCGCTTCGATGAAGGTCCTCAAGATAAATGGTGAGACCTATCAAAACATCAAAAAGTTCCTGGCAGTACACAATGTTTCTGATTTTGTATTCCTTCTTTCGATATATTATATCGTGTTATCTAAAACAACTGGGAATTCAGATGTAATTATCGGCACAGATGTCGTCGGGAGATCTCAAATGGTATTAAAAGATGTAGTTGGAACCTTTGTAAATATCTTACCATTAAGGCTCCAGGTTCGCAGTGAGTATCCTTATGAGAAATTTTTATCAGACGTTAAGGTCTGCGTCTTAGAAGCATTTGATAATCAGGATTTTCAATTTGATCAAATGGTTTCATTAATAGCGGAGAGGAAAAATATATTAAGAAATCCAATTTTTGATTTCCACTTTGCATTTTTGAATGCCTTTGACAGTGACGATGAAATGAGCGAGTTAGAATTTGCCCTCGTTGAAATTGAGAAGCTCGGGACGACACAATATGAATTTCAATTAGAGGCATGGGAGAGAAATAAGACGCTGAATATCGCCTTTATCTATAATAGTACTTTGTATGATGACGAAACAATTGTAATGTTAATGCACTATTATAATAATGTACTAACAACTGTTTTAAAGAATAGCACTATTGATATCGATAATATAGAATTGGAAAATACTTTAGAGGTTGTTTAGATATTAATAGCAAAATGGACTAATATATTTATTGAAAATTGACGATAACATGTGTGGTATTTGCGGTTTTGTAAGATATAATAGACAGGTATTGCGAGAGGATGGCAGAGTTATTGAGAATATGAATAACAAGCTTTTTCATAGAGGGCCGGATGCTCAAAGAACATTACTTTTTGAGAATGTGGCGTTGGGATTTAGCAGGCTTAGTATTATAGGATTGGAAAATGGGATGCAACCTATATACAACGAAGACCAATCCATTGTATTGATTTGTAATGGCGAGATTTTCAATTTTATAGAACTTAAGAAACTACTACGAATTAAAGGACATTCATTCAAAACTGAATCTGATGTTGAAGTAATTATTCATTTGTATGAAGAGTATGGAATGGATTTCCTGAATAAGCTCAATGGTCAGTTTGCTTTTGCCTTGTACGACAAAAATACGAAGACTCTATTTTGCGTTCGCGATCAAATGGGAATCATTCCATTTTTTTACACTTTCGTTGAGGATACATTTATTTTCGGTTCTGAAATAAAAGCTATTCTTGAACATCCCTTGGTAGTCGGTGAAGTAGACGTGGTGGGACTAGACCAAGTTTTCACATTTGCGGGATTGATTAGCCCCAGAACCATGTTTAAGAATATTAAAAGTTTAGAAAACGGACACTTTTTAAGCATTAATGATCAAGGTGAAGTCATCAAAAAGGAGTACTGGGATTTAGTCTTTCCTGAAGGTGAAATAGGGTTAGATGGAAAGTCAGAAAGTTATTACATGAATAGACTTGAAGAGTTATTTGATACTTCAATTAACTTAAGATTGAGATCTGAAGTTCCTTTTGGATATTATCTGAGCGGCGGGTTAGATTCATCGATGATTGCTATGAAGGTAAACCAATTCCTTCCTGAGCTTAGAAAGGAAGCGTTCTCAATTGATTTTGTTGATTCACAAATTTCGGAAACACCCTATCAAGTTCTGATAGCCAGGGAAGGTAATGCAAATCTTAACAAAAAAACTTTCTTTTTTGATGATATAAGTCAAAGATTACAGCAAGTCATTTACCATTGCGAATGCCCTCTCAAAGAGACGTATAATACTGCTTCACTTTCATTATCCGAGTCTGTTAGACGCAAAGGCATTAAAGTAATATTATCAGGGGAGGGATCAGACGAGCTTTTTGCTGGGTACGTGGGATATCGGTTTGATAAAATGAGGGCGATGAATATGGTACAAAATTCATCAAACTCTTTATTAGAGGAAAACATTAGGAACAAAATATGGGGTGACAAATCTTTTTTTTATGAAAGAAACTTTTCGGAGTTCGATAAAGTAAAGAGGGATTTGTATTCGACCGGTATTAATTCATCTTTCGAAGAAATTAATTGTTTAAACTATTATGTTATAAATAAAAGTCGACTTAACGGCAGAGATATCGTTAACAAAAGAGCGTACGTTGATTATAAGCTAAGATTAGTGGATCATTTAGTGTCGGATCATGGGGATAGAATGGCGCTTGCAAATTCTGTGGAGGTGAGATATCCTTTTTTAGATAAGGATTTTATCGAGTTCTCAACACAAGTCCCCTCCAAACTGAAGCTCAAAGATTTTACTGAAAAGTACATTTTAAAAAATATGGCATCTCGCTTTGTTTCAAAATCTGTGGTTGAAAGAGAAAAGTTTGGCTTTGTAGCTCCAGGAAGTCCCTATTTGATTAAAAAAAATATTGAATATATAAATGATATTTTATCCTATGATTCGATAAAGAAACAGGGATATTTCAACCCAGACCAGATAGAAAAACTTAAAAATACCTATAAACGGGATGGGTTTACAATTAGTGCTCCATTTGAAAGTGATTTATTAATTACCATAATTACATTTGGAATTTTTTTGGATATTTTTTTTAAAAAAGAAGCATATTCTAAATTAGAAAGCTGTGAAAAAGAACAGCGCTTTCATTTTTAGTGCCTTATCCTACCTTGACTAAATCTGCAAAATTTATGTAATGGTATTCACGGGATGCAAGTGAATTATGTGCGGTTATGTGACCTTCCAAAGCCACATCGTGGCTGTTTAAAACTAATAATCGTGAGTAAGTCTAAGTTATTCCTGGTTGACCTGAAACGACACTGTTGGATTGGTAACAATCTGAAAATGTATAATAGTCGAAAGAATTTCTTTTAAGCTGATTTTTTAGGAATGAATGTCAATGTTTTAAAAATTTAACCTATGATCATTCAAAAAGAGCTGATTAATAGCCTGAAAATTAATGGCAATAAGATAGCAATTGAACATGGCAAAAAAAGAATTTCTTATTCTAGGTTGTTTGACAACGCAAATAGAATCACCAAATTTTTGCTGAAACAACAACTAAAAAGCGAAACTGTAATTGGAATTGATTTACAAGATAGATCGGATCTTATTTGTGCTCTTATTGGGACAACAAATGCCAGATGTGTATTTGTTCTGCTGGACTATAGTTTGCCTGAGTATAGAATCAATTCTATAATTAAGGATTTAAATCTTCAATACATTATTTCATTCAGAGAATCGCAATTGCTCGCGAATGAGAAAAATATAACAACATATTATTTCGAGGAAATATTGGCAGAAATAGGTGAGCCTGATTTACGTTCAGATGAGTACCCAAATTATGATCAGAATGATTCGATATACATTTATTTTACGTCGGGGACAACCGGGACCCCTAAAGGGATTGTCGGTGTAAATTGTAGTCTATTGCAATTTGTACGGTGGGAACTTCGTGAATTTAGTATAAACAGCGAAAGTAGGTTCAGCCAGTTTATTAGCCCATACTTTGATGCCTTTCTAAGGGATATTTTTGTGCCATTATTAGCCGGAGGAACAATATGTATCCCTCCAGATGAGGAGGATTTTTTCTCTCCGGAGAAACTAACTTCCTGGATTGATAAATCCAAGATAAGTTTAATCCATTGTGTACCCAGCCTATTTCGAGTGATCAATAACGGATCTCTAAAGACGGAATATTTTAAGCATCTTAAATATATATTGTTGTCCGGGGAGAAAATTATACCTTCAGAACTTTTGAATTGGTATAAATTATTTGATTCGAGGATAAAGCTTTTTAATCTTTATGGACCTACGGAAACCACTATGGTCAGGTCATGCTATGAAATCCATCCGGAAGACGCAAAGTTGGCTAAGATACCCATTGGTTCCCCCATTGCTGATACGGAGTTGCTGATATTAAATAAAGACTTTAAGCCCTGTAATATTCTTGTTCCTGGCGATGTTTATATCATTTCCGACTACGTAACTAGGGGATACTTAAATGCGCCTGAATTAACTCATGAAAAGTTCCTCACGATTAAGACTGGTTTGAGTAAATTAGGTAAGACAGTTGCCTTTAAGACAGGAGATAAGGCAAGAGTATTGACTAACGGAAATATAGACTTAATTGGAAGAGAGGACAGACAGGTGAAATTAAGAGGTATTAGAATTGAACTTGATGAAATTGAAAACATTCTGGTTCTATCAGAGCTGATAAAGAATGCGGTAGTTGTTAAACATACTGGAGAAAATGGAGATGAATCACTTGTTACATTTATAATTAAGCATGATGACTTGAAGGAGGGACTAGATTTTCAAAGGGAAATACAATTATATCTTAAAGGATATTTGCCAGAATACATGATTCCTACAATTGTAGTGGTGGTGGATAAGTATCCATTGCTCAGTAATGGGAAAATAGACTATAAGGAACTTTTGAATTATCTCACTGTTGCTGCGATTATAGCACCGACAAATGATCTTGAGAAGAAATTGTTATCTATTTGGAAGGATATTTTAGGGGATAAGCCAATATCAATAGAGGAAAGCTTTCATAGAATGGGAGGCAATTCGTTAAGTATGATGCGATTAATTGGTAGGATCTATAATGAATTCAATGTTAGACTTTCATTAGAGGGATTATTTAACAACCTTACTATTAAAAAACAAGCGGAACTCATCAAGACCTCTAACAAAGACAATGTTTTAGTCATTACAAGATCAAAGACAAGACCTGCTTATCATGTGTCGTCGGCTCAAGAACGAGTTTACTACAACTACGAGTTAAACAAAGAGAGGAAATCTTATAATTTACCCGTAGCATGGGAAATTATAGGAAAATTTGACAAAGATAAAATTGAAAATGCTTTCCAATTACTTATCGGAAGGCATGAAGCTTTAAGAACAGAATTTCGAGTTGAAAATGGCGAGTTGCTTCAATATGTGCGGGAGGTAGTGAATTTCAATATTGAGGAAATTGAAATTCACAATCAGCCTGTAGATGATGCCATTCTTAAATTTGTTAAACCGTTTGATTTAGGTAAAGCACCATTATTCCGGTGTGGAATAATTAGTATTCTTGGTGATAAAAAAGTTCTTGTAGTTGATTTCCATCACATTATTTGTGATGGCCTGTCTCAAATGAATTTGTATTCGGATTTTTTAAACTTTTATAATGGTGATGAACCCGCACCTTTGAACCTGCAATATAAAGATTTCGCTGAATGGGAATATGGGTTTAAATCAACTGAAGAATACAATGCGCTTCGGGAATTTTGGCTTCGGAGTTTTGAAAGTGGGATACCAAAACTGGATTTACCAACTACCTATTTAGATTTAAACGAAGTGTCGGATGATGGCGGAAACGTGATCTTTAAGATCAACCGTAAGACTGTGAAACCAATAATTGAACTTTTGAATAAAGAAGATATTACTGTCTTTTCAGGCCTATTTTTTATTTATTATATGTTTTTATCTCAACTTACCGGACAAGACGATATTGTAATTGGAATCGCTACTTCCGGCAGGGGGCAAAAGGAGTTAGAGGATGTGGTGGGTATGTTTGTAAAAACACTTCCCATCCGCTATCGGATGGATTCAAATAGATCTTTTAAAGATATATTAATAGATATACATAACCACCTGGTTCAAGCCATTAGCAAGCAAGCTTATGACTTAGCAGACATTATGAGTGAACTGAATTCTAGCAGAACGAGTCCTATAAGAAGCTTGTTTAAAGTGATGTTTGTTTTTCAAAGTTTTAAAAACAAAAAAATGGAGGTCAAAAATGAAGATTTTGCGGTATATAACTTTGAAAATAGCAGCTCCAAATACCCGATCATTTTATATGCCAATGAAAATGAGGATTCTTTTGATTTTAGACTGGAATATTCATCTAATTACTTTTCTAAATCTGATATTGAATTGCTTACGTCGCAATTCAAATCTTTAACAGAGAAAATCTCAAAAAGCCTAAATGCCAGAATTATTGAAATTATTGGAGGTAGCGAACAACCAACTCATCTTAGAGATGATGATATCACTTTCAATTTTTCTGAAGATAGTGATTTTGGTAATTACGAACATTCTTTAAAGGTACCACAGTCATTAGACTCTGCAACTGCTAATGATGATATACAAAGCCATGTGTCTAGCTAAGAGATTCTAACAAGCGCTTAGCTTTACCAGCTACTTCCCTCAGCGTATTTTGGTCAAAACTATACGAAAAGGCATCAAACGTTCATTTTGACCTTTTGATAAAGTTGTTATGAAATAAATAGCCCGGCGTTAGTCTCATTTTGCATTCTACAGGATAATTCCGGAGTATATATATTCTTCTCACATTAAATTACAGCTATGTCGACTAAGTCTATATTGAATTTGAAAGCTTTAAAAGCAAACAAGAATGTTGACGCTAGGAATTATTGGCGGAACAGACTGGCAGGATTTGAGTTTAATCGTTATTTTGACAACAGCATTTCGGAATTATTTATTGATGAAAGATTTGCCGAATATACTTTAAATGCTTCTGAACAAACTAATAAGAGCCTAATAGGGATTGCGGAATCAGACAAAGCTAAACATATTGTTTTACTATCTACATTAGGTATTTTGGTTTATAGACTTTCCCGTTTTTTCGATATCGGTATCTTTAGTCCTCTGTATACAGCGGAGCATTCGACGGATATTAATAACAATATCATTCCGATTAGAATCAGCAATTTCTCAGGAACGAGTTTTGTGGATTTTGTTACAACCATAAGAGATAGCTTTATCCAGGATTCAATTCACGGGAATTATCCAATTGAGAAAATCTTAAATAGAGAATTAAAAGAGCTTTCTGCGATCGGCATGGAAGTTGAGAAAGTATTTGAAACATCTGCTTTTGAAGGTTTCCCTCTTGATATGTTATTTTCTTTTAATGTGAATGAGGTACTTACTTTAACTGTCAAATTCAACGCCGGAAAATTCAGCGCTAAGTATATAGAACAGGTCGCTGCACTTTACTTTAATTTATTACAGAAGCTTATCGATAATAGGAGAAAGGATATTTCAGAGATAGAGGTCATACCAGATCAGGAGCGACATCAACTATTATATGATTTTAATAATACGAAGGTTGGTTATCCAAGAGATGAAACTGTCATATCGTTATTTGAGAAGCAAGTAGAGAAGACACCTGGGCATGTAGCGTTGCAGTGGGGCAGTAAGACTTTAAGCTATGAAGGACTGAAAGAGAGATCGGATAAGATAGCATCATACCTGCAGGAAAAAGTTGGTGTTGAAGCAGGAGATTTGGTTGGTGTAATGCTAGGATGCGAGGAATATTTTATTCCGCTTGTCCTGGGAATTTTAAAAGCAGGCGGGGCTTATGTGCCGATAGACCCGACCTATCCATCAGAAAGGATAAATGCAATCATTGAAGATTCACAATTGGAAGTTCTGGTTACAAGGGAAAAATACCATGATGAATCTCTGAGGAAAACTATAAAGGTCGTAGACCTGGATCAGGCTTCGGAGACTATAACTGCGCAGCAGACAAGTCCGTTTAGCGCTCAGGTAAGTAGCAGCGCGCTAGCCTATGTGATATACACTTCGGGTTCAACGGGAAAGCCCAAGGGTGTGATGATTGAACATCGATCGTTAGTTAACTATATCAGGTGGGCCGCGGAGTATTACGTGAAACATGAAGAAGCCGCTTTTGCTTTGTTTACTTCCATTGCTTTTGATTTGACTGTTACCTCTGTCTTCACTCCCTTAATAACAGGTAACAAAATTGTGATGTATGAAGAAGACAACCATGCTTTATTAGTTGAAAAGGTATTTTCAGACAACGAAGCCACAATAGTAAAGCTTACGCCGTCGCATTTAAAAATAGTCAGGGACAGTAAGTCTGCGGTTTTCTCATCAGGGAGTAAGCTTAAAACGCTCATAGTAGGCGGTGAGGAATTAAGAACCGAGTTGGCAGATGCTATTTATAACAAGTTTGAGGGAAGGGTTGAAATATGTAACGAGTATGGTCCAACTGAAGCTACTGTAGGCTGCATGATTCATAAAATGGAAGCGGGCTCAACCTTAATTTCAGTGCCACTTGGAATTCCGGTGAATAACACGCAGATATATTTATTGGATTCATTTTTAAAGCCGGTTCCTTTAGGGGCGGTTGGTGAATTGTATATTTCAGGGGATGGTCTGGCCAGGGGCTATCTTAATAATGAGTCCCTGAGCAAAGAGAGTTTTATTGCTAATCCCTTTGTGGAAGGGGAACGGATGTATAAAACGGGGGATTTGGCAGTCAGACACTTTGATGGGGTTGTGTTGTTCAAAGGGAGGGTTGACGATCAAGTTAAGCTGAGGGGGTTTAGGATAGAATTAGGCGAGATAGTGAGTCACCTGGCTGCTCACATTCAGGTAAAAGAAGCAGTGGTGGTGGTCAAAGAAAATGAAGAGGATGAATACCTGGTGGCTTATTATGTATCAGAAAAGGAAATAGAGGCTTCGGAGCTCAAAAGCTTTTTAGGAGACAGGTTGCCAGAGTATATGATTCCTCCTTATTATGTTCGGCTAGAAAGAATGCCATTGACCTCTAATGGGAAGCTAGATAGGAAATCCTTACCAGATCCCGCGATAAGCGCAAACGACTATGAAGCACCCTCTAATGAAGTAGAAGAAAAGCTTGTTGAAATATGGTCGGAAGTGTTAAAGATTGATAGAGAGCAGATAGGTGTAAACAATAGCTTTTTTGCATTGGGTGGAAATTCTCTAAAGATAGTATTGATGCTAAATAAGTTGTCTAAGGAACTTAATGTATTAGTACCCATCAATGAGGTGTTCAATCATCAGGAAATAAAGAGCTTAAGCCTTTATATTCAAAAGATGGATAGTTCTAGCTATTCTCCTATTAAGAAGGTCTCATTGAAAGAGTATTATAAACTGTCCTCTGTACAGAAACGCTTATATTTTATTTATGAATATGACAAAAAGTCACTAGCCTATAACAATAGGCTAGCAATTATCATAAAAGGGGAACTAAACAGAGAGCAATTAGCTGAGGTTTTTCAACAACTTATAGGTCGCCATGAGAGTTTACGTACTTCATTTGAAGTAGTAGATGATGCACCTGTACAGAAGATATCTGAGTTGATTGTTTTCGCCGTAGAAGAGTATAAATCAGATGGTAATGACGAACAAATTTTACAAAAGTTTATTCGGCCCTTTGATTTAACAGAAGCTCCATTGTTCAGAGTAGGTTTAATAGAGATTTCTTCCCAGGAACACATACTGATGGTAGACATGCACCATATCATTACGGATGGGGTATCAAAGGGTATTTTAATCAAAGACTTCATGGCATTGTATAATGGTGAAGAGCTGCCTGAGTTAAAACTACAATATAAGGACTATGCAGAATGGCAGCAGAGTGACGAGCAACAAACGGAAATTGCTAAACAAAAGGACTTTTGGATCAATGAATTTTCAGGAGGTGCTGAAATTCTTGACTTGCCGACTGATTTTCCAAGACCAAGCATAAAAAGTTTTGCAGGCAGTTCAGTAAGTTTTGAGATAAGTGAGGAGGCTACTGGGAAGTTAAAAGCAATTGCAGAAGCAGAGGGGGTTACCATGTTCATGATGGTATTATCCGTGTATAACATTTTTTTACGTAAGCTAAGCAACCAGGAAGACATTGTAATAGGTACTCCTACCGCGGGTCGTCAGCATCCTGATTTGGAGAACATAGTAGGAATGTTTGTCAATACCCTTGTACTGCGTAACTATCCCAAAGGGAACTTAAGTTTCAAGGAGTTCCTATCAGAAGTCAAGTCAAGAACACTGGCTTGTTTTGACAATCAAGCCTACCCCTATGAAGAGCTAATAGATAATTTAGGAGTTCGGCGGGATCCTAGTCGCAATCCTTTGTTTGATGTTGTGTTTATTTATCAAAATTTTGAAGAGCCGACATCCGAAGTACCAGCGCTTATCTTTAAACCATATGATGCTAAGTATTCCGTATCTCAGTTTGATTTTACGTTGACAGCTTTTGAAAGGGAAAAGCAAATCTTTTTCCAGTTTGAATACGCTACTGACTTCTTCAAAGAAGAGACAATAGAAAAGGTTATAGTATATTTTAAAAAGGTAGTATCAACGATAGTAGACAACGTTTATATTAAAATTTCAGACATCAAGATCATAACGCAAGGCGAGGAGCATCAACTATTATATGATTTTAATAATACTAAGGTTGATTATCCAAGAGATGAAACCATCATATCGTTATTTGAGAAGCAAGTAGAGAAAACACCTGGGCATGTAGCGTTGCAGTGGGGCAGTAGGACTTTAAGCTATGAAGGACTGAAAGAGAGATCGGATAAGATAGCATCATACCTGCGGGAAAAAGTTGGTGTTGAAGCAGGAGATTTGGTTGGTGTAATGCTAGGATGCGAGGAATATTTTATTCCGCTTGTCCTGGGAATTTTAAAAGCAGGCGGGGCTTATGTGCCGATAGACCCGACCTATCCATCAGAAAGGATAAATGCAATCATTGAAGATTCACAATTGGAAGTTCTGGTTACAAGGGAAAAATACCATGATGAATCTCTGAGGAAAACTATAAAGGTCGTAGACCTGGATCGGGCTTCGGAGACTATAACTGCGCAGCAGACAAGTCCGTTTATCGCTCAGGTAAGTAGCAGCGCGCTAGCCTATGTGATATACACTTCGGGTTCAACGGGAAAGCCCAAGGGTGTGATGATTGAACATCGATCGTTAGTTAACTATATCAGGTGGGCCGCGGAGTATTACGTGAAACATAAAGAAGCCGCTTTTGCTTTGTTTACTTCCATTGCTTTTGATTTGACTGTTACCTCTGTCTTCACTCCCTTAATAACAGGTAACAAAATTGTGATGTATGAAGAAGACAACCATGCTTTATTAGTTGAAAAGGTATTTTCAGACAACGAAGCCACAATAGTAAAGCTTACGCCGTCGCATTTAAAAATAGTCAGGGACAGTAAGTCTGCGGTTTTCTCATCAGGGAGTAAGCTTAAAACGCTCATAGTAGGCGGTGAGGAATTAAGAACCGAGTTGGCAGATGCTATTTATAACAAGTTTGAGGGAAGGGTTGAAATATGTAACGAGTATGGTCCAACTGAAGCTACTGTAGGCTGCATGATTCATAAAATGGAAGCGGGCTCAACCTTAATTTCAGTGCCACTTGGAATTCCGGTGAATAACACGCAGATATATTTATTGGATTCATTTTTAAAGCCAGTTCCTTTAGGGGCGGTTGGTGAGTTGTATATTTCAGGGGATGGTCTGGCCAGGGGCTATCTTAATAATGAGTCGCTGAGCAAAGAGAGTTTTATTGCTAATCCCTTTGTGGAAGGGGAACGGATGTATAAAACGGGGGATTTGGCAGTCAGACACTTTGATGGGGTTGTGTTGTTCAAAGGGAGGGTTGACGATCAAGTTAAGCTGAGGGGGTTTAGGATAGAGTTAGGCGAGATAGTGAGTCACCTGGCTGCTCACATTCAGGTAAAAGAAGCAGTGGTGGTGGTCAAAGAAAATGAAGAGGATCAATACCTGGTGGCTTATTATGTATCAGAAAAGGAAATAGAGGCTTCGGAACTCAGGAGCTTTTTAGGAGACAGGCTGCCTGAGTATATGATTCCCTCTTATTATGTTCGGTTAGAAAGAATGCCATTGACCTCTAATGGGAAGCTAGATAGGAAATCCTTACCAGATCCCGCGATAAGCGCAAACGACTATATAGCACCTTCCAATGAGGTAGAAGAAAAGCTTGTTGAAATATGGTCGGAAGTGTTAAAGATTGATAGAGAGCGGATAGGTGTAAATAGTAACTTTTTTGAACTAGGTGGGAATTCGATAAAGACGGTATTGATGTTGAATAAGGTGCTTAAGGGGCTTAATGTATTAATAGCTATCAACGAGGTGTTCGACCATCAGGATATAAAAAGCCTAAGTCTTTATATTCAAGAGAAGGATAAGTCCAGGTATTCTCCCATCTTGAAGGCTGCGTCAAAGGAATATTATAAGCTGTCCTCCGAGCAGCAGCGTTTATATTTTGTCTATCAATATGACAAACAGTCGCTGGCCTATAATACTAGCCTGGTAACTCTCTTAAAAGGAGATCTAAATAGAAAACGGTTGGTTAATGCTTTTCAACAACTCATAGTTCGTCATGAGAGTTTGCGTACCTGCTTTGATGTAATAGACAGTGTGCCCGTACAAAAGATACTTGAACTGGGCCATTTTGAAATGGAATATTTCTATTCAAATAAAGAGCAGGTTGATTTAATCATTAAAGACTTCATCAGACCCTTTGATCTGACAAAAGCTCCTTTGTTAAGAGCGGGGTTGATAGAAACTTCTCCACAGGAACATGTATTTGTCATAGACATGCATCACATTATTACTGATGGGGTATCACAGAACGTTTTGATCCAAGATTTGATGGTGTTGTATAATGGCGATGAGTTATCTGAATTACGGCTTCAGTATAAAGACTATGCTGAATGGCAGCAGCTTGAAAAGCAACAAGAGGAAGTTGCTAAACAAAAAGATTTTTGGATCAGTCAGTTTTCAAGTGAGATGCCTAAAATAGAGCTTCCGATTGATTTTGCAAGACCAAGCGTAAAACATTTTGCTGGAAATTCAGTAGGTTTTGAGATAAATGAAGAAGTAACTGATAAGTTAAGAGCAATTGCAAAAGCGGAAGGGGCTACGATGTTTATGTTCCTGTTATCCATCTTTAATATTTTCTTAAGTAAGCTAAGTAACTCGGAAGATATAGTAATAGGTACTCCAACCGCTGGCCGTCAGCATGCGGACTTGGAGAGCATAACGGGGATGTTTATCAATACGCTGGTACTGCGTAACTATCCCGAAGGGTCTTTAAGTTTCAGGGAGTTTTTATCAGAAGTCAAGTCAAGAGCACTTGCTTGTTTTGACAATCAGTCATATCAGTACGAGACATTAGTCGAAGACTTAAAGGTTGCAAGAGACTCCGGCCGTAATCCATTGTTTGACATAAGATTTGTCTTTCAGAATTTTGAAAGGTCTGCAATTGATATACCTGGACTGTCATTGATACCTTATGACCATAGAAGTAAAACATCGCAATTTGATCTGACATTACACATTACTGAGACCAATAACCAGGTCCTTTTAGATTTCACATATTCAATAGAACTGTTTAAAGAGGAAACTATAAACAGGTTTATAGTATATTTTCAGAGGATATTATCAACGATAATGACTAGCATTGATATTAAGATTTCTGATATAGAGATTATAACTGATAAAGAGAAACAGCAATTAATACATAGATTCAACGATACAAGAGTAGCTTATCCAAAAGATAAGACCTTTGTACAACTTTTTGAAGAACAAGTAGCAAAGACGCCAAACTGCTGTTCGGTGGTATATAACGGAGATTGGGTTACTTATAAGCAATTGGATGAGAGAAGTAATGCTATTGCACAATTAATTCAAGAAAGGCATAAAAGTTCAAAGATAGCAGCCATATATGTGAACCCTTCCATAGAGATGATAATTGGCATCTTGGGTATTTTAAAATCAGGATTAGCATTACTTCCTTTAGATCCAAATCAACGCTCAGCCAGACAAGAGGATATTTTGCGGGAGAGTAAAAGTGGGATATTGGTAACGCTATCAAATTTAGTAGATCATGTGTCATTTTCAGGAGAGAAGGTATTGCTTGGAAGTAAAGAGGAGATGGATCAGGCAAATTGGGGAAAGGTTAATAATAAAATACAGCATTCTGATCTAGCCTATATTATCTATACATCAGGAAGCTCGGGAAAACCGAAAGGAGTAAAGATAAAGCATAGCAATTTAGTTAACTATGTGCTATGGTTGAAAGACAAGATAGGCCTTACTTCCAATGATAAGTCCGTGCTGACCTCCTCTTATGCTTTTGACCTGGGCTATTCGTCTATATTTCCGATATTAATAAGCGGGGGCGAATTGCATATCATACCTCAATCATTGAATCATTCACCTGACAAACTTTTAGATTATGTTGGCGTTAATAAAATTACCTATTTGAAACTTACACCATCGTTATTCACCATCCTTGCTTCAAGCCCCAATTTTCTTAAAAATACTCTCAACGAGATACGATACATTTTGCTTGGAGGAGAGCGCATTAAAGTAGAAGATATTGAAAAGGCGCATCAAATTTATGATCACATCAAATTTATTAATCATTACGGCCCTACTGAAACAACAATAGGGGCGGTAGCACAGGAGATAGTTGATTTACAGCATTTCAAGTCCAGACCAACCATTGGCAAACCCATCCATAATACTCAAGTGTTTATTTTAGATAAGAATCTAAAGTTATTGCCGTTTGGAGTGATTGGAGAACTATGTATCGGAGGGCATGGCGTGGGAGTAGGTTATTTAGACAGAGAAGAGCTAACCGAGGATAAATTTGTTGCTAATCCATTCATTTCAGGTGAAAGGATGTATAAAACAGGGGATTTAGCAAGATGGCATGCTGATGGTACTATTGAGTTTTTGGGAAGGATTGATAACCAAATAAAGATCAGAGGATTTAGGGTTGAGTTGGGGGAAATTGAAGCTCAACTATCGGCACACAATCAAGTAAAGGATAGTATAGTAATGGCCAAAGAAAAAGAAGAAAGCAATTATTTAGTAGCTTATTATGTATCGGAGAACGAAATAAATTCGGCTGATCTAAAAAGTTATTTATCAGATAGGTTGCCTGATTATATGGTGCCATCTTATTATGTTCGGTTAGAAAGAATGCCATTGACCTCTAATGGGAAACTAGATAGGAAATCCTTACCAGATCATGCGATAAGCGCAAACCACTATGTAGCACCCTCCAATGAAGTAGAAGGAAAGCTCGTCGAAATATGGTCAAAAGCACTAAACCTTGAAAAGAAAGAAATAAGTGTAAACGAAAGTTTCTTTGATTTGGGCGGACATTCCTTAATAGCCCCAATTCTAATTTCAAATATTTCTAAGGAATTGAATATTCCGATTCATTTGAGAATCTTATTTCAGTATCAGACGATTTCGGCATTATCCAGCTACATTTCTGAAAACCTCGTAATAGAGCAAGCTAATCCATAAAGCTACTGGTTGTTCCAATATATATTTCAAATCAAATACTATGGATTTCAAAGTAGCAATGGCATTTCACATAAAAGCATCAATATGACTCAACAAAAAAAGGGTTTTTCTGCCAATAATTGTAAAATCTACGAAGCTGGTTTTGTGCAATGCAGAGAGTGGATGATATATAAAATCAAACATAATCATAATCCTTCCAATCCATGTCTAAGTTTTGAGTCAGATCGATTTGATCATGATCTTTTTCAAAGGGTAATTGATTTGATGGTGGAAAGGCACGAAATTTTAAGAACTACATTAAAAGTAATGGGAGGAGGTTTAAAGCAAGTAGTACATAATGCCGACGATTTTCCTGTTGGATTTACTTTTTTTGATCTTGAAAAAAAAAACCCAGAACAGCGCGAGAAATTTATATCCCATACTAAAGTATTTCAATATTGTATGCCATTTAATTTTGAGTATGGCCCCTTATTTAGAATATTTGTATTAAGGAAGAATGAAAAACAATTTGAAGTTCTTATTTTTTTTCATCATGTTATTTTTGATCTCGATTCAGCTAAGATCTTTAGAAGGGATGCAACGAAAATATGGGCATCGTTAATTCAAGGTAATTCACCGGTTTTTTCTAATAAGCCGGTTCAATACAACGCATATTCCTCCTTGGAAAACAGACTATTAAACACAGCGTTTGGAGATCCTCACAAAAAATATTGGGAGAAACAATTAACCCAAAAATTTCAAAGACTTCTTATAATTGACAAAGCTAAATGGGATTCATATTTTGATAAGCATATCAAAAAAATAGAAGAGGTAAAAAAGAAGATAATTAGTTTGCCTTTTTATGATTTACGTTTTATTGCTTCTGTGGTCTTGAAATATAGGGAGGAAAATGTAGGAGCTTTGCATTATGTTTATAATCGTAGAACATTTAAAAATATCCTGGAGTTCAGAAAAAATCGCAATAGCAGCTTGCTTTCTCTGTTGATAGCTAGTTTGATTTTAACCTTAAATAGATTAAGCGGACAGGAAAGTTTTGTATTTGCTACATTTGTGCCTAGAAAAACTGATGGCGATTATAAAAATACAATTGGATGGTTATCCACTGGTGGTATTTGTTTTTTTGATATAAATGAAAACAGAAGCACAAGTGATTTTTTGGATTATATTGATAAACAATTGTTTTTATTATCTACGCATAATATGTATCCGTTTGAAGTTTTAGATTATAGATCTAAAGTTCCAATTGGCAGCCTTATACCTCTTTGGTTAACCACTAAGGAAATAGAGAGTAGCCCGGATATTGACGATGAAAATAGTGGAGTAGTAAGTCATATTTATGAAAATTCATCAACTTATCAAGAGTTGTCATTGTGGTTATTCATAACTGGTAATTCATGTAGTGTGAAAATGTTTTACAATAATTTTTTGTTTTCTCCGAACGTAATAGAGCAGATTATTTCAGAGCAGGAAGTAACCATCAATAGTATAGTGCGAGATATATTACCTGCCGAGATCGCGGTGTAACTTTATCACTATTTTCTTCAATCATGTCCAGACAAGTATTTGGCGCAAGGGATCTTTTTGCATGACAATTTTATTGAGAAATGAGATATTCAAAATTGTATCACTATGTCCTTCTCACACTCTTAGGTTTAGGGGTGTCCCATTTTTCTGTTTCGCAAGAGACTATGGGAGAGATTTTAGATAAGAAAACCGAGGAAGAGATTGTTGAGTTGATGAAGGAAGGAGATATACCAGGATTAAGTCTTGTAGTGATCAAGGATGACGATCATCTAATAAAAAGCTTTGGCTATTCAAATTTAAATGATAGAACACCAATTACTCCTACCACACTTTTTGAACTTGGGTCTTGTAGCAAAGCCTTTACCGCCCTGGCGGTGGTAAATTTAGAACATCAAAAGAAAATACGATTCGATGCGAAGGTTTCGGATTATATACCTTGGTTCAGGGTGAACTATAAAGGCAAACAGGAAATAATAACTATCGAGCAATTATTGCACCATACAAGCGGTATTCCATGGAATACAATTTCAAGAATACCGCAATCTAACGCAGAGGACGCACTTGAACAGACAGTGTTGCAATTGAAAGGAATAGAATTGCATAATTTTCCTGGAAAGGAGTATGAATATGCTACAATTAACTATGATGTCTTGGCGCTTGTAATTGAAAGTGTTACAAATCAACCATTTGAAGAATACGTTCAGGAGAATGTCATCGATAGATTGCAACTCAAGCGCACAACATTGGGAATACCTATAGACAGAACTTTAATGGCCACAGGATACAAAATTGGCTTTTTTCGGCCAAGGGAGTATGAAGCACCTACATTTCGAGGGAATTATGCTGCAGGTTATGTGGTATCAAACGCTGAAGACGTTTGTCTTTGGCTAAAATTTCAGATGGGATTCTCTGATTCCGAAATGTCTGACCTTGCGATATTGACGCATCAACGGGATGAATCGGTCCCTTTGCATGACATGTCATCCTATGCTAAAGGTTGGCAAGTTTCTCTTGATGGATCGGGAGAGATTTATCATGGTGGATTGAATCCAAATTTCACTTCGTACATCACATTTAGACAGGAACAAAAACTTGGGGTCGCTGTATTAGCAAATTCTAACAGTAGTTATACCCGGCTGATCGGTGATAAAATCATGAAGTCGTTGGCAAACGAAGAATTAAGAACAGAATTTGACCCTGGCGATAAGGGTGATAAATCATATTCCGGCATTTCAATAGCCATCTTTATATATATAAGCGTAGTTATTGGATTTATTGTGAAAATTTTAGTGGACGTTGCTAAAGGGGGGCGAAAATATGAGGCCTTCAATTTGAGAAAGTTAACTAAGATTGTGCGATCACTTATGATGATTCTTCCTTTTCTATATGGGTTTTATATGCTGCCTGCGGCCATTGCGGGTTTTTCTTGGCAATCGATCCTGGTTTGGAGCCCGCTAAGTTTTACAGTACTAGTAGTCGTAACTCTGATAGCAATTATCACTAGCCTTTTGGCATACTTTTTAGGTTTATGCTTTCCTGAGGATAATGAATATAAGAGGAAGGCACCTCTCATAGTATTGATGAGCATACTTTCAGGCTTATCCAATGTAGTAGTCATTATCATGGTAACGTCTGCAATCGGTTCTGATATAGAACTCAAATATCTCATTCTCTACTATGTTTTGGCTTTATCTATGTACCTGCTTGGCAGAAGGTTTGTGCAGATAAGTCTCATTAGGTTCACTAGGGGATTAGTGTGTGATCTAAGAATTCAGTTGATTGAAAAGATATTTTCTACTACGTATCAGAAATTTGAGAAAATTGATCGTGGAAGAGTTTATACCACGGTGAGTGATGATGTCAACACAATAGGTCAATCCACCAATCTATTTATAACCTTGATCACAAGCGTCATTACTGCTACAGGAGCCTTTTTTTATCTAATGTCCATAGCATTTTGGGCAACGCTAATAACTTTTTTTTTAATTATAGCCTTATCAAGTGTTTTTTATTTTGTTAGCAAAAGTACCAATATCTACTTTGAGAAAGCCCGTGATGAGCAAAACGTATTAATGAGCTTAATCAATGGTATGATCGATGGCTTTAAAGAAATAAGTTTGCATAGAAATAAAAAGAATGAATATAGAGAAGATGTCGTGACGAGCGTCAAAGAGCACAAAGAGAAAATATCTACGGCCGACGTCAGGTTTGTAAATGCATTTCTCATCGGAGAGTCTTTATTGGTAGTACTTTTGGGGATGGTTTCCTTTGGAATTCCTGAAATGTTTCCAAGTATAAAATCCTACATCGTAACGAGTTTTGTGATAATCTTTTTGTATCTAATTGGTCCAATCAATGGAATACTAAACTCAGTGCCTGCTTTGCTACGGCTTAGAGTGGCATGGAATCGTGTTAATGAATTTATAAGGGAAATTCCCGCTACCTTAAATTTAAAGGAGGTCCCTAAGCCTATTGATGCTAAGGTAGAGAGTATAAAAGCAGTAGGAATTAAATTTAAATATAATGACCAGGACAAGCAGGACGTTTTTGAGGTAGGCCCCATCGATTTTGAGGCTCGTAATGGTGAAATTATATTTATTATTGGGGGTAATGGAAGCGGTAAAACGACACTGGCAAAACTACTTACGGGCTTGTATGAAACCAATGAAGGGCAATTAATGATTAATGGGCGAGTTCGCAAAGGTACTGAGTTGAGTGAATATTTTTCAGCCGTTTTTAGCCCAACATATCTGTTTAAAAAATTATATAACATAGACTCAAAAAATAAGTCGGCGGAAGTTGAAAGGTATCTGCGATTGTTAGACTTGGGAGGCAAGGTTAGAATTGTGGACAATGAGTATAGTTCAATCAATTTATCCGGAGGCCAAAGAAAAAGACTGGCTTTACTTCAATGTTATTTGGAAGATTCTCCTATATATTTATTTGATGAGTGGGCAGCCGATCAGGATCCGGGGTACCGTCATTTTTTCTATAAAACCCTGCTGCCTAAAATGAAAAGCCTTGGTAAGATTGTAATTGCAATTACACACGATGATCACTATTTCAGTGTGGCGGATAAGATTCTTAAAATGAATGAGGGAAAGCTTGAGACTTATTCTGATGAACATGCCTTAGATTTATATTCCATGTGAACTCGATTTGGTTATGAATGGAGAGCGACTTATCCAATCCCAGGTGCGTCGGTCTTCCTTCACAGGCCAACCTAGCCTCACACAGCTAGCAGAGGCCATTACAATAGCGGAAGACACCATATAATATTTTGAGATTTTAGCCGGAAATAGTCTAAAACTTTACTAACAGATTATTATGGACCAGGAACTTACTCCCTCTCAACTTAAAAGGCTGACTACGCTAATTATAATATTTGCAATATCAGCAGTGGTAATGGTAGGCTATTCGTTTGAGGCACAAGCACAGAAATCTGGATTTTTTATAGCAAACAAAAAAAGGATTAACATTGATTCTTTAAATAAGCAGATCAATTATTGGATGAGTGAGGTAGGGGTGCCGGCACTTTCATTCGCTGTTATAAGCAATAATCAGATAGTTTTTTCTGGAGCTTATGGAAATAAGCGACAAGGAGACAAAAAAAAGGTAAATAGGCGAACTATTTTTGAAGCTTGTTCAATGACTAAAAGTTATCTTGTATTTGTGGTATATCAGCTGGTGGATAAGGGGGAGTTTGATTTAGATAAACCAATGTATCAATATCTGTACTATAAACCACTGGAGCATGATCCTCGATACAAATTGATTACCCCTAGAATGATACTAAGCCATTCGTCTGGTATAGAAAATTGGGCGGAGATGAACGATCCAAACAGACTTGAAATTTTAACTAACCCCGGGGAGAAATTTGTTTATTCAGGAGAAGGGTATCAGTATCTGGCTAAAGTGATTGAGAAAATTGTGAACAAACCATATGAAAGATACATTCAGGAAATGGTTATCAAACCATTGAAATTAAAAAGAACATTTACTTCATATAAATTTAAGGGGAAAATTCCAATAAATGATGCAACAGGACATAATGCATTCGGTAAACCACTTAATAACCAGAGAAATCTTAGTGCTGTGCCAGCTGCTGGAACTCATTTTATTGCAAAGGACTATGCAAAACTTATTATTTCAACCTTTGACAGAAAGCATTTATCTAACGATCGTATCAGGGATTTGTTAGACCCAATTGTTAAAATGCAAGAAGTAAATACATCTTTATACTACGGACCTGGTTTTGAGATAATTTATAGCGCAAATGATACTATTATTTCCCAGGGAGGTAGTAATAGTGGATTTAAGAACTTGATGTTTTATTCAGTTGTAAATAAAAGTGGGTTTGTTTTTCTGACAAATAGTGATCGAGGGAAGGCTTTAGCTGCCAAATTGTGTAAAGCTACCGTTGGGTTAAACATTAACCCAAAATTTGAACATTATTATTTCGAACAGTATCCTAGTGCTGCCAACGATCTCTTGAAGATTTACAAGGAGAATAATGCTGAGAAAATGTTTTTGAAAATAGAAGAGCTAAAGAAAGAGGGGAAGATTAATGGTAACACCTTAGTCGAACTGGGGGATGTATTTCTTTATGAAGACCGGGTTATCGCAAAAAGGTTACTTGAGACCAACTTGGAATTATATCCAAAATCAGCAGATTCTTACCTTCTCATGGGTTTATTGAATATGAAAATGAAGAATTATAAATTGGCCGAGGAGAATTTTAGAAAAGCAGAAGCGTTGAATTTATCGGATCCTTTGATGGATTACGCTATGAAGATATGTAAAGTGAGAATCATGGCAAATGCTTCAATAAAGTCTTGGACAGTAAATATTGATGCAAAGGACGTCTCCACAATACAAGCAGAGAATTATAGTGCGATGAGTGGAGTCGATACAGCACCGATTACTGATAATGGATCGGGTGTAACTGTATTAGGGATAAATACTGATGACTGGATGGAATATAAAATTGAAACTGCTAAAGCTGGAACTTATTCAATTGCATTCAGAGTAGCAAGTCCATCAGGAAGTACGCTTCAAGTACGGTCCGGAACAGCGGTATTGGCAACTTTAGATATACCACAAACAAATGGGTGGAACATTTGGACTACTACAACTGCCAATGTTAATTTACCAGCGGGGGGCCAGACATTAAGGTTATATGCATTAACTGATGGTTTCATTGTAAACTGGTTAGAATTTTCTAAGTCGTCAGTTAACCTAAATGACTGAACAAATCTATCTTAAGTGTAATGGACGATAAAGTTATTGGGATAGTAGGGGGTATGGGCCCCCAAGCCGGTCTTGCTTTATTTCAAAGTATATTGTGTTATACTAAGGCAAAAACGGATCAGCAACATTTGTCTACAATGATGATGTCTTTTCCAGGGTCCATTGTAGATCGGACATTATATCTGGAAGGGACTACAAGTATTAATCCGGCACTTAATATTGTTAAGATTATTAGAAAACTTGAAAATGCTGGAGCCAGCGTGATTGGGATTGCCTGTAATACTGCCCATGCTCCCCAAATTTATGATGTCATATTAGAAAAACTTGATAAAACAAATAGTCGAGTTAAGCTACTTAACATGCCACTGGAGACGTGCAAGTATATAAAGAAAAATTATGCCCATGCATGCCGTATTGGAGTGATGACCAGTAATGGTACTTACAAGTCGGAGGTATATAAAAACCTGCTGCAAGTTTGGGGATATGATGTAATAATTCCTGATTTGGAATTTCAAAATGATATCATTCATAGAATGATATATGATCCTGAATTCGGTATTAAATCTAGTCCCAACAATATTTCTAACGAGGTTAGATTATTGGCGAAAAAAGCGCTGGACTTTTTTATCGAAAGAAAGTCCGATGCCGTTATTCTTGGCTGTACAGAATTATCTTTGCTGCCAACCAAAAATACTGTAAAAAATTTACAGATTGTAGATTCTATTGAAACATTGGCTAGGGCCTTGATTAGAGAAGCAACTGTTAAGGTTTAGGCGAGATTTTAAGCTAATGACTTAGATTAGTTTACTTTTACTTTCATTTCTGACCATAGAATAGTGAATATTCGAAGAAGACTGGCGACAACTGATAAGTATAGGTATTGTAGGGTATATAAGTTTTTATGAGTAAAATAAAACTATTCTGTTTCCCGTATGCTGGCGGGTCAGCCCAAATTTTTAAGAAATGGAAGCCTTATTTGAATTCTCAAATAGAATTAATACCTGTTGAATTGGCTGGACGGGGGAGACGGATTAATGATGCATTTTATAAAGACATTTCCGAGGCAATTGAAGATGTCTTTCAATTGATAAACAAGGAAATAAACCATGTGCCATATGCTTTATTTGGACATAGCATGGGAGGGATGATTTCTTACAGGTTAGCTCAAAAGATCAGGGATAAAAAACGTCCCAATCCGCTGCACATTTTCATTTCTGGTCGAAGTGCTCCTCACATAACAGACGATGATCGTAAAAAATTTCATTTAATGAATGATGATGATTTTAAGCGAGAGGTAATTGAGTTGGGAGGTACACCGCCTGAGTGTTTTGAACATCCTGAATTTCTTGAGCTATTTCTTCCGCTGTTGAAGAACGATTTTAGACTGGCTGAGACCGAAATGCAGGATAGAGAAATACGTCCACTAGAAAACAATATTACCATATTTTTTGGAAAGGAAGAAAATTTGACCGCAGAACAACGCCATGGTTGGATGAAGCACACTAAGCAACTTTGCGCGATTCATTATTTTGAAGGTGGACACTTTTTTTTGCACAATGAAACAAAGCAGGTCGTGAATTGTATCAACAACACGCTTTTTGAGAATGCTTATCTACAAAAATGTGACTAGCAGATTTCAATTGTAATACTATCGTTGAATTGTGCTATTATCGTAGACTAAAAAAAATTTCAATATGAATCATTGGTCGGAAAGATGGTCTCAATTTTTAATTGAGTTGAATAATATAAATCGGCATGTTAACGTAGATGATCTTTTATATTCAATAAATATCTCACTGAGCAATAAATATGTCTATGTGGAAACCCCTAAAGTTGGGTGTACAACAATTAAAAAAATCCTGATTCAAGGAGAATATAAAGAGAAAATGAATTGTAGAAATCCGGAGCATATACATTTTAGAGAATTTTCACCGCTACTAAATGCGAAACAGGTTGGCAATTTTAGTGAATTCATAAAAAAGGAGGATGTATTCAAATTTTGTTTTGTGAGAAATCCATATACTAGAATACTATCGACCTATCTTGATAAAATTAAAAACAACAAACCTGAAAAAAAGCAAATAGTGATTCAAAATGGATATGGGTACTTATCAAATGAAGACTTATCATTTTCAGAATTTATTGATGCTATAATAGAGCAACCAATAATGTACATGGATATACATTGGAGGGTTCAATACTATCTAACATTCCAGGACGGTATCAAGTATGATTTCATAGGAAAATTTGAAACATTTAAAGATGATTTAATCCATGTGATGGAAAAGACAGGAATTGATTTTGACAAGTTTTATGAAGAAGAGAAGCTACACTCCACAAATGCCGAAGAAAAAATTCAGAAATATTATACACCTGAATTAGTAAGTAAAATATATAATAAGTACCGGATTGACTTTGATTTTTTTGGGTATCCGAAAGACCTTCCATGAAAAAATAAGACCAAATAGATTATACGTTTTAGATAAAATTCAAAAGCTGGCAAGATTTTATAATTTTAGTCACTAAGCATAAAAAAGATCCTGATACGCCGATGTTATCAGGATCTTTTTTGTTTTGGATCGCGCAAATTGCGATCGCGATCATCAACTGGAATTCAATTCGCCACGCGACTATTCATTCCTCAATGAAGTAATCGGATTATTCAGCGCTGCTTTGGCGGATTGCCAACCGACGGTAACTATACATATCACCAGCGCAATTACCGCCGTGATAGCAAATACTCCGACACTCATAGGCTCATGGTAAGCATATCCACTCAGGTATTCACGACCGATAAAAAATGAAATGGGAAGTCCGAGCATCAGTGCAATGATTACCAGCCTGACAAAATCCTTTCCCAGCATAAGTACAAGGTCTTGAACCGTAGCGCCAAAAACCTTGCGGATACCGAGTTCCTTCATTCTTCGTTCGGCAGTAAATGCCGACATGCCAAAGAGGCCGAGACAGGAAATGAGTACTGCAATAACGGTAAAACTCAGAGCAAGCTGACCGATGAAGTTTTCGTTGTCATATTGACGTTCGAAGTCCTGGTCCAGGAATGAATATTCGAAAACATTTTCCGGATTGAACTTTCTGAATTGCTGTTCGAGCTTCGTCACCACGGCCGGAATATCCGCTGTGGTCACTTTGACGAAAACCAGCCCGCTGTTTTGCGGCGAGTAAAAAAACATCAACGGATGAATCTCCTCTCTGAGGTTTCCGTTGTTAAAGTTCTTCACCACGCCTATGATCTTTCCTTTTAACGCCCCTTGCGAAAGTTCAATAGGTGTACCCACAGCCTCTTCAATCGGGATGCCCATAACCTCGAGGGACTTTTCGTTAAAGATGAAGTTGGTGCTATCTTCAGGTCCCCTGAAATCTCTTCCAATACTCAGCGCCATGCCCAGCGTAGAGATATAATCCTGATCGCAGAATATCACTCTAAGAGGAACCGTACTCGTCTCAGGTTTTCCAGGCCATGTAGGATCGCTAATGGAGTTTGTTACGTTGAAAGGATGGTTGGATGCCATGCTTACACTTTTGATTTCCGGATAACCCAGTAACTCACTTTTGAAAGATTGCTGTTGTGCGTAAATCCCCTGCTTCTGCTCCATGACGATCACATTCTCTTTTTCAAAACCAAGGTCCTTGTTGAGAATGTAATTGATCTGCCTGTAGATGACGATACTGCCGACAATCATCACAATGGACACCATGAACTGAACGATGACCAGTGTTTTTCTCAAACCGGAACCCGAGAGTGAAGAAGTCTGTGAAGTTTTGAGCACTTGTGTTGGTTTGAAGGAAGAAAGGAAGAAGGCGGGATAACTTCCAGCCAAAAAACCACAAAAGAGGGTGATCAGCAAAATACCCGTTACGAAAACGGGATTTGAAAAGTCGAGCTGCATGGACTTATCCAGGAAAGCGTTAAACAAAGGCAGTGACAACGCGATAAGTCCCAGCGCAATCAGCAGCGCCAAGAACGAAAGAAGAATGGATTCGCCAAGAAATTGTTTGAGCAGTGAGGACCGTTGAGCACCAACCACCTTTCTCACTCCAACTTCACGCATACGGGTTGCCGCACGCGCAGTTGCAAGATTCATAAAATTGATACAGGCAATCGCCAGCGTAAGGACCGCGACAAGGCTTATGTTGATCACATATGCAATTGCTCCGCTTCCGGTGGGCTCACCATTCTCGAAATCATTATACAGCCGGATCTTGCCATAGGGAAAAAGAAAAGACTCGGTCAGACAAAAGGAGCAGTTCTCTTTAATAATAGTCTTGGTTTTCGCGCTTACAGCTGTTGCGTCGGCATGTTCGCGCAGCATGACCAATGTCAATGTTCCGTTGTTGTTCCAATCTTCGCGTGAAGCGGTATCTTCATTTCTCCATACCTGGAAAGGAATAACAAAATCAAATCTCAGCGTAGAATGATGCGGCATGTCCTCATATACCGCAGTTATCTTTAAATCATATTTATTTTGTACCCGGAAGCTTTCTCCGAGAACATCGGTTCTGCCGAAATATTTCATTGCAACTTTTTCTGAAATGGCAATCGAAGAATGGTCCGGCAAAGGATTTGACGACTTCCCCTGGATGATGTTCATGGTGAATATTTCAAACAGCGATGGGTCAGCAAAGATGCCGCTCTCTTCGAAGGCTTTGTCTTCGTAACGAAAGAGGAGGCCCTGATTGAAGGTCATGTGCGAGGTTTTCTCTATTTCCGGTATTCGTTCCAGGGCATCTCCGAGTTTAACCGGCGTGATAAATGCGGTCTCGATATGGCCATCACCATAAATCCAGTTGTTGGTGGCAAGATAAATACGCTCAATGTTTTTGTGGTAGCGATCATAGCTCAGCTCATCATATACCCATAAGAAGATAAAAATGCTGGCAGTCAGACCGATCGTCAATCCGAAAACGTTGATGGCTGAGTAGCCTTTGTAGCGCATGAGATTGCGGTAGGCCGTTTTGAGATAGTTGGAAAGCATGACGATTTTTTGGTTTGTGGGATAGTCATGAAAATACGACGGGAAATACTGAAATGCAATGCTGCTTCAGCCGGCGAAACTGGAAATTAGAAAGTGGAAATTAGACACGAATTTCCAATTTCCACTTTCTAATTTCCAAATTGACTACTTTTCTTTTTTGAATGCAACAGCCTCAACTTCTACCAAGTAGTCAGGATTTGCCAAACCAGCCACAACAATTCCAGAAATAACGGGCGGATTACTTAATTTTTTTAGAAAACTCTGGGCACCCTCAAAACCCTTTCGTATGTCCTGACCTTGTACAATATAAATTGTCAATTTAAACAAGTCATCTAACGTTGCTCCACAAGAATTTAAAGCAATCTCAATGTTTTTTAAAACATGTTCTGTTTGTAGGGTAATATTACCTTTCCCAATTATTTGCAGGTCTTTTGTTATTGCATTTTGGCCGCCAATATAAATTGTACTTCCATTTCCCTTTGTAATGGCTACTTGAGAGAAGGCTGGATTTTTTAATAATTCGTCCGGATTTAGAAATTTTATGCTTGAGTTCATGTTGTATTTGTTTTGTGAATGTTGCCTCCACGGTTTAATACCAAAATGAAATCTCGTCAAGTATTGTGCCATTCGAAATTGGAAACTAGAAACTTGACGTTAGACACGAATTTCCAAATTCTAATTTCCAATTTCGAATCAATGAGGAATACTCGCGCCGTCTTGTTGTGTGTTTTTCACCAACAAAGCGCACGCACGTGGAGTATTGTCCTACCCATCACAACAGACGGGAATCTCCAATGAAAATTGGGAAGTCGTTCGAAAAAGATAGCATGTTAATCTTAATGATTTTGTATCGTCCGGCAGAGTCCCCGAGACGGGAGACTCCGAGGTGAATCAGCGAAGACTTTCAATTTTTGATTTTCTGTACAACAAAGGATTTTGCTTTTCATCATCAAGCGGGTCGCCGATTTTCAATGACGCAATCCTCTCGTCGCTTAAAATGTTTTGAATACCATTGAACTTGCTTCCATAGGGCATATAAGCGCAGGTCATGGCCCTTCTAAACCCGGGCGTCATGTTAGCATGCGCCCCATGAATGGTGAGTCCATTGTGAAACGAGCAGCTTCCGGCTTTCATGGGAGCTGCCACTGATTTTGAATTTTTGAATTCAGGATAATAATCAAAGATAGCACCCATGTTCTTCCCTATTCCTGGATTTTCGAATGTGGTGTGTTTGTGTGAGCCGGGAATAAAAAACAGACACCCATTTTCAAGTGTTGCATCATCTAACGCTACCCATATTGAAAGCGCTCTGCGGTCACTGAAAGACCAGTAGGGAGTATCCAAATGCCAGGACGTAGGATTTGCCCAGGGTTTTTTGATAAGTGCCTGATCGTGCCATACATGAATTCCTTCAGCACCGGACAATTCCGCAGCCATTTTTCCTATGCGTTCATCTAACATGAGGGTTCTCATCTTTTCATTGTCCTGCCAAAGATTTATCCGCTGGTCAAATACATTGTCGTAATACGATTTGTCGGCCTCATCACCTTTTCCATAAACCAAAGCGCGATCAGGCAATTTATTGCCTTTCCGTTTGAGCAAAGCTTCGTCGAGGGCAAAACGCCAGTTTTCAAGTTCATCGGCTGACAGGAAATTTTCAATTAACAGAAAACCATCAGTCTGATATTTCCCGACCTGTTCTTTTGAAATTTTATCCATCATAATAATTGCGGTTTACGGTAATGATTGTTTCAAAAATACATGGTCTGACGAGGCTTCCCATGGACAAAATAATCTATGTTTTATACTTTTTGATAAAAAATTCTGTGTCCAAGTGTCTCATATCATCCATCTCATTTGTAATAGTGATGTAATTCATTAAAAAACATTAACTAACAATTGATATGAGACAGATCACAGCTTTCAATTTTCTGACCCTTAATGGATATTTTAAAGGGCTAAACGAGGACATCAGCTGGCATCGCCACGGCGAAGAAGAAGCTGAATTTGCAGGAGATGCAGCCAAATCATCAAAGCCCAACGCATTGTTATTTGGACGCGTTACCTATCAGATGATGGCGAGCTTCTGGCCCACGGAAATGGGCAGGAAAGCTAATCCCAAAGTGTCAGAAGGGATGACAGAATCGCCCAAAATCGTTTTTTCAAACACGATGAACAGTGCTACCTGGGAAAACACCCGCATCATTAGAGGTGACCTCATTTCTGAAGCAAAAAAACTTAAAGCCAGTGAAGGTCAGGATATCACCATTCTGGGAAGCGGAAGCATTGTCAGGCAGCTGGCGCAACATGATCTGATCGATCATTATACATTCATGGTCGATCCGGTGGCTTTGGGGGATGGTTCAACTATTTTTCAAGGACTGACGCATAATGTTGATCTTGAACTTATAAGTTCGAAAGCATTCAAGAGCGGTGTATTGCTGCTTAATTATAAGCCGGTTAAGAATAAAAGGGTTCAATAATCATATCCATGGAAGAATATATAGTCATCATGCGTCTCGACCTGATCACGAAGAGTGCGCAGCCTTCACCTGAGCAAATGCAGGTTTATATGAAAATGTATCAGGATTGGGTCGCGACGATAGTGGCCAGGGACAGATTCATCGGAGGCAAAGGGCTGTCAACTGAAGGAAAGGTCATCAAGTTTAACCAGGTAGTCACGGATGGACCTTTTGCTGAGATCAAGGAATCAATAGCCGGGTATGTCATGATCAGAGCGGAAAATTTTGATGAGGCGGTCAGCATGGCAAAAGAATGTCCTATCCTGATGGGCGAAGGCAATAGCGTAGAGGTCAGGAAGGTAGTAGCGGTTCATAATCAGAACTAAGGTTAACTGTAGTTGATGTTGCAAACTAATTGTTCGCTCCTTAACAAGATTCACACATGAACCAGAGTGAGCTCATACCGCATTTGTTCAGGACAGAGTACAGAAAGATCGTGTCTGTTCTTTGTCGAAGGTTTGGGCTGGCAGAAATGGAGATCGCTGAGGACATTGCAAGCGAGACGTTCCTTACGGCGGCTCAAACCTGGGGAGTTGAAGGTGTGCCTGCCAACCCCCATGGGTGGCTTTACAATGTCGCTAAAAACAAGGCGCATAATCAACTCCAGAGACGCCGGCTTTTTGAAGATAAAGTATCGAAAGAAGTAAAAAGTTCAGCCAGTCATGTTGTTGAACCTGACATAGACCTTACCCCGCGAAATATCGAGGACAGCCAGCTTCAGATGATGTTTGCTTTGTGTCATCCGGTGATACCTCCGGAAACGCAGGTTGGTCTATGCCTTCGCATTCTCTGCGGCTTCGGGATTGAAGAGATCGCTGATGCGTTCCTCACCAACAAGGAAACAATCAACAAAAGACTTTTGCGCGGTCGTGAGAAGCTGAGAGAAGAAAAGATCGTTGTCGGCATCCCTGAAGTATCGCAGATAGAAGAAAGGCTGCAACCGGTATTGACAACCATCTACCTGCTGTTCAATGAAGGATATTATTCGGTCAGTAAGAATACCAGGCTCCGGAAGGACCTTTGCCTTGAAGCCATACGACTATGCACTATGCTCGTTGAATACCCATTGACAGATACACCATCCGTGAACGCCCTGCTTGCCCTGATGTGCTTTCATGCTTCCAGGTTTGAAGCGCGTTTTACAGGATCAGGGGAAGTTATTCTTTATGAGGATCAGGATACGTCATTATGGGACCTGGATTGGATAGGCAAAGGCGGATTTTTCCTTCACAAGGCACAACGCGGCGAGAATTTATCCACGTATCATGTAGAGGCAGCCATTGCATACTGGAGCACACAAAAGGAAGATACCGCGGAAAAGTGGCAAAGCGTTCTCCAACTCTATGATCAACTGCTGACGCTGAAATATTCACCGATTGCTGCATTGAACAGGACTTATGCGTTATCCAAAGTGGAGGGAAAGGAAGCCGCAATCAGCGAGGCTGAGAAGCTGCAACTGACAGATAATCACTTTTACTTTTCATTGCTTGGAGAATTATATGTTGATGCCGATAAGAAAAAAGCGTCAATGAATTTTGAAAAAGCATTGAAGCTTGCCAAAACATCCTCAGACAAAATGATGATCCGGAAAAGGATTAATGATCTTTGAATTTAACAAACCATGGCCCCGCGAGCTCTAAAAAACGCTCCAAGTAACTATGACACATACGCGGAAACGATCTTGCCTGCTAATGATGTTATCAATTGATCGGGCCTATTATCTCATGCTTCTTTGGATATCCATTATGCCAATGAGCATGTTGGCGGAATTGCGTGCTGCGGTTTGATAAAATGTTTTAATATCTGTGACAGCGTTATCACCGGCTTTGTCACTCATACTTCGGATAACAAGAAATGGAGTCCGTTGCTGAAAGCTAACCTGCGCTACAGCTGCTCCTTCCATCTCCGTCGCCTCTGCATTCATCTTTTGACGGAACTCTTTTACCGCTGCGTCGGAAGAAACGAATACATCTCCGGTAACAATCACCCCTGATGATACGACTGGTGTATGGGATGTCTCCTTGCTGTCGTTACTGGTGACCTTCTCCAGAACAACTGATCGTCCTGCTTTCATCGCTATAGCAACAAGGGATGAATCACATTTGAAGTAGAGCGGATTTTCCGTTAAGGTTGAGGGATTCAGTGTTGGCTTGCGTTCCGTTCCTGTTGGTGTCAGCGCTCCATAATCGTGATGAGCAACTGATGTCCCGATAACGATGTCACCCGGATGGAGGCTTGGATTGATCGCGCCGGCAATACCTGTGAATAAGATCGCTTTCGGCCGGAAATGTTCGATCATGAGGATAGTCACCAATGAGGCATTCACTTTGCCAATCCCGGTGTTCGCTATGACGACAGGCTCTCCTCTCAGCTTACCTTCAGTGAAAGGGATTCTTTGGATGATGGACTCCTTTTTATCCTGTAGCTGGCTCATCAATAATTTTATCTCTTCAGGAAAAGCGCCGAGTATCCCTGTAATATCATTGAGAGCTTGGTCTGCTACGATAGGAGCAGGTGTCGCTTTAATGATGGACTGGCAGCTTGCCGGAAGACAAAGCCAGCAAATCGCGACCAGTGTTATTAGTACAATTCTCTTCATATTCTTTCCAGCGTAAAATTCGACATCAATCAATCATCAGGGCAACAATGGCAAGTATATCGATGATCCAAAGCGTTAATGAAACCTCCTTATATTTTCCTTGTGCAACTTTCAATATTGTCCAGCTGAGAAATCCCCAAATGATTCCTTGAGTGATTGAGTATGTAAAGGGTATTAACACCATTGCCAGGAAGGCGGGGATTGCCTCATCCATTTGATGCCACCGAATTTTGATAACCGGCCTGACCATGTAAGCGCCAACAAGGACAAGTGCGGGTGCAGTTGCGACGGCAGGGATAGCTGTCAGCAGTGGCGATAAAAAAAGGAAGGGGAGAAACAGGAATCCGGCAGTGACGGCGGTAAGTCCCGTTCTGCCTCCGGCTTCTATTCCCACAGCGGATTCAATATAGGCGGTTCCCGGACTTGAGCCAGACAAGGCGGCGAGGATCGTCGATGTAGCATCGGTAACAAGCGATCGCTTGATGTTTCTTGGTTCGCCATTAGCGTCAGTGAGATTGGCTGCCTCGGATAGCGCGACGAATGTGGATAGCCCATCAAACATTCCCGTAAAAACGAAAGCGAAGATGACGGGTACGAGCGTCAACGAAAGCGAGTTCACCAGATCGAGGGAGAGCAGTAAACTGAAATCAGGGGCGGCAAATATGCCCTTCCATGTTACTACGGGTTGGTCTCCGCCCCAAATGCGTCCCAGGGAAAGCGCGGCGATCGTTGTTAGTAGCATGCCGATGAGCACAGCTCCTTTCACGTTGCGGACGATGAGAATACCCGTGACAAATACGCCAAAAATAAAAATGACGAGCGCGGGATTTATTTTGCTAACACCGATCACAGTGGCGGGGTGGTGAACAACAAATCCGGCATTGACGAAGCCGATCAATGAAATGAAGAGTCCGATGCCACCGGTGATTGCGTAGCGCAACGGCAAAGGTATTGCTTTGACAATACTTGTCCTGATATTGAATATGGATAGCAGCATGAAAACGACGCCAGCCCAGAATACGGCTCCCAGTGCGACCGCCCAGGGGATGTTCATACCTTTTACAATGGTGAATGTGAAAAAAGCATTGAGACCCATTCCCGGCGCAACCACGATCGGGTTTTTTGCATATAAGCCCATCATGGTGCTGCTGAAAAAGCAAACAAGCACCGTTGCTGTAAGCACCGCAGAAAAGGGCATTCCCGCCTGGCTTAATATCGAGGGGTTAACAACGATAATGTATGCCGTTGCCATGAACGAAGACGTCCCTGCGATGACCTCCGTGGTAATGGACGATTTCGCGTGTTGTGAGGCGGGAATGGCAGACATTCTGTGGCTAGATTAGATTGAAACAAAATACACGAAAAAGTTCACAGTCTGGATTCTGCCTTCATTCTTTAAAATATTTCGCAGGCCATCTCCATCAGACCTTTTTTTGAACTTTGTGACTTTCCTTAATCCTTTGCATTATTAGGGGGTAAAAGGAACTGCATGTCTGAAGAGGAACTGGAACATGAGTATCTCATCCTCGAAAAATCTCGTAAAGATCCAAAGGCATTTGGGGCTCTTTATGAAAAATATTTCGATCGGATCTTCAATTTCATATTCCGGCAAATTGATGATGAAGATCTCACTGCCGACCTTTGCTCCCAGACCTTCCTGAACGCCTTGAAAAATGTTGGTAAATACGAGTTCAGGGGATTTCCTTTTTCAGCATGGCTGTACAAAATTGCAAGTAACGAAGTAAACAAGCACTACAGGAAGCTGAAAACTGAAAAGGTATTCAGTATCGAAGAGCTTAGGATTCGGGAACTTATTGATCAGGCCAACGTAGACTATGATGAGGAGCTCATCGGCCGCTTGATGAATTACCTCAGGGATCTTCCAACGGAAATGCTGGAGGTCCTTGAATTGCGTTTTTTTGAGGATAAAGATTTTAAGGAGATAGGTTTTATACTTGAGATCACTGAAAGCGGTGCCAAGATGAGAACATACAGGGCTTTGGACAGATTGCGTAGAAATTTCAACATACCGATCAAGTACGATGGGAAGGAATGAGATCAGGTTAAGGCGTCAGAGGATGAGTGCAGGACACATCGCCAGGCATCGTAACTATGACGAGATCATGGAACGGCATCAGCGTGACCTTCGTATTCGCCGGGTAGCGATCGCCTGCATTTATTTATTGATCATCATATGCTTAGTTGCATTTTATATTGTGATCAATCGGCAACCCCACAAACCCGCTCCACCGAAAACAGAAACATCACAAGCAATTATGAATTATGAGATATGAAATTGCCATGATTTAGTCGTATTCAATAATGAATGTAACCGAGTCACAATTGAGACCATTCATAATTAATACCTCATAATTCATAATTGCTCTATTCGGATCGTAGTGTAGTGGCAGGATTGATCAATGCGGCTTGAATTGCCTGATAGCTTGCCGTTCCAAAGGCTATGAGCAGACAGAGCGATGAAGCTATAAGTACCGGAATCAATCCAATGTTCGTCTTATAGGCGAACTCGCTCAGCCAGTGTTCCATCATCCAGTAGGCTGTAGGCAGACCAATGAAAATTCCCAATAGAACCAGCATGGTAAAATCCCTGGTGATCAGTAAGACGATATTGTAAGGGGTTGCGCCAAGCACTTTGCGTATGCCAATCTCTTTAGTCTTCTGTGCTGCTGAAAAAGAAACCAGTCCCAGTAATCCAAGACACGCGATCACCACTGTGAGAAAAGCAAAGGTTGTCACGAGCTTGCCCATGCGTTGTTCATTGTTGTAAAGCGTTTTGTACTGCAGATCCAGAAAATCATACTCGAAAGGGCGATGTGGTATAAGCGTCTTTGAAATATCTCTGATCCTTGCCAGCATAGGGCTCGGATCTCCGCTCTTTAGCGTGATAAAGGTATAGTTGTAATCTGACGGTTCATTGAACAGCACGAGTGGTGCAATTTGTTTTTGAAGCGGTGCAAAATGAAAATCCCGGACGACGCCAACGATTTCCCCTTTGCGGCCATTCATTTCAACCTCCTGGCCCACAGCCTTATCGCTGGTCAGGTGAAGTTCATGAAGCGCGGATTCATTGAGGATGAATGAATACAAAGTATCCGATTGGGCTTTGAGTTCATCACCTTCGTTGATATTCCTTCCTGCGACTATCTCCATCCCCAGTGCTGGTATGAATTCCTTATCGATAGACATGGCCGTTACGATCATGCCCATCGAATTACTGCTTTCCCGAAGGTTAATTGAATATCCGGCAGCAATCGCCGTTGGTGATTCAGTCGCCCGTGACACATGGGTTGCTGATCCACTGCGCATGATCTCGGCCCTTAACTGATTATATACTTTTTTTGTTTCCTTATCCAGCGGCATCACGATCACATTGTTGCGTTCATAGCCAAGCTTTTTATTCTGAATGAAGTCAAGCTGTTTGATCACAACTAAGGTTCCGATGATCAGCATCACCGAAACACAAAACTGGAAGACGACGAGTATCTTTCTCAGCCAAATGCCTTTGCTGGAGGTCTTGAAATTTCCTTTAAGTACCAACACCGGCTTGAAGGAAGTTATTGCCACGGCTGGATAAGCACCCGCAGCGAGGGCGATAAATATCGCAGCAATAAATACAATACCCATAGACACAGGATGAAAGAGCAACTTTGCTGCGAAATCCTTACCTGCAAGCGCATTAAAAGAAGGCATGGTAATCCTTGCGATTATCATTGCGATAACTAGCGATAACGTTGTGATGATCACGGATTCGCCAATAAATTGTAGAAAAAGTTGGCGCCTTGCCGCACCAACAACTTTACGGATGCCCACTTCCTTTGCGCGTTCTGAAGCACGGGCAGTTGCCAGATTGATGTAGTTAATGCATGCAATCAGAAGCACCAACAAAGCGATCGCGCCAAAAATATAAATGTATTGAATGTCACTGACCAGCATCGATTCATTCATATCTGACCTCAGATAGATATCTGTCAGGGGCATGAAATTGTATTTGACGTAATCTCCAGGGTTGGTTAACTCACTTGCAAGTGCTTCCCTTACAATCTTCTCAGTTTTCTCCGTCAACGCGGATACATTCGTTCCTGGACTAAGCGTAACGAAGGTTTGATAGTTTGCGCTCCACCAAATTTGTTGCTTCGATGCGTCCAAAGATGAAAATGAAGCAATAAAATCAAATTGCAACAACGAATTGGTGGGAATATCATTCACGATACCCGTGACTAAATATTCCTTTGAATTATTTACCTGGATCGTCTTACCTAAGGCATCTTCATATCCAAAGTATTTTTTTGCCGTGGATTGTGTTAGGACAACGCTGTTCGGTTCGGTAAGGGCGGTTGACGGGTTACCTGCCTTGAGCTCAAATGTGAAGATGCTGAAGAATGTACTGTCAGCATAAAAGAATTTCTTTTCCTGAAATACCTTGTCATCACGCCGGACAATAAAAGGGTTAAAGAACGTAGGGTTATAAACTCTTACGCCATTCTCAATTTCCTGGAAATTCTTTTGAAGCGTGGGGAGCAAGGCAGTGGGAGAGACAGAGGTTTTTGCAGTCTGCCCGCCGAAACTATACTCGAGCGACGATCTGTAAATGCGGTCGCCGAGTTTGTGAAATTTATCATAACTGAGCTCATGAATTATCCATGTCACCAGTAAAAGGCTGGCTGCAAGGCCCAAGGCAAGCCCCGTTATGTTGATTACGGCATAAAAGCGGTGCTTCCGTAAGCTTCTTAGTCCGATAAGCAGATAATTTTTAAGCATAAATGGGAATTTCTTAATGGGAAATATAAGCTTAGACTTTAAAATGGCGTTTTAGGTTGCAGAATCCTTGAATAATTAACATCAGCCAATCGAAATAAATTTATCCCACTTTCGGGGGTATTACTTAAATTACATGAAACGTCTACTTTGTAGGTTAGTGCCCATGAGTAGGTCTACATTTCTTGTTTTCGCCCTTACCCTTTTTTCCGCATCCGTTTTTGCGCAGGACTTTTCTTATTCTACCCGCAACTACACGGCCGTGGATGGGCTTCCGCAATCGCAGGTCAGAGCCATCGTCGAAGACAAAAGCGGTTATTTGTGGATTGGTACCGAAGGAGGGGGGCTGGCAAGGTTCGACGGACGGGAATTCAAGGTTTATACCACGCTTGACGGCCTTCTGACCAATCAGGTAATCGGACTTCGCTTTGATCAGCACGATAATCTTTGGGTACTGCATCCCCGGGGCGTCACACGGTTCGATGGACTCAATTTCAAAAAATTTCAGGCTCCTCCGCCTTTGCAGGTAAAGTCGAAGCCATTGCGTCGGATGTACTTCATGAAGGACACCGTTTTTCTGTTGACAACAACCGGTCTGACGAGCAAGATCTATAAAGACTCCTTATACTATTGGCAACAGGACATCTATAATGAGAGGCAGGTGTGGGCAGCTCATGTTGCACCCGGAGGCCAGATATGCCTGTATCTCAGCGATGAATCGTTTCTGATCAAAAGCGACAAGGAATCCTATTCATTCAAATCAGATAAACCGCTCGGTAAAGTTTATAACATATTCAATTACAAGCAGCAGGTGATGATCAGATCGGCCAACGGATTGTTCAAACTTGGCCTAAAAGAAAGGAATCTCACATACGTTCCCTGGGAGCTCGATCATTATGTTCTGTTGTATGATCAGAAAGAGGATAAGTTCTGGACAACAAACGGAAGCGCCCTCTTCAAGGAAACCATTAGCCAAGGTGTAGCCAAACGCGACACCATCCTCAATGATATTGATGTTCACCAGGTACTGATCGATTCGGAGGGCAACAAGTGGTTTGCCACGAATGGAGGAGGGCTGTACAAATATTTCATTCAGGATTTTATGAGATGCAGTTCAGACAATCTGAAGGGGGTGATGGCAATAAGAAAGGATCGTGAAGGCGTGAGCTGGATCGGTACGATGAGCAAAGGATTGTGGAAGATGGCAAAGGGAAAATCTACTTCATATGTAGATGAGAAAGAGCCATATCGCAACATGATTCATTGTATCGTAGAGTCCCCTAAAGGTGAGTTATGGATCGGTACAGCAAATGGATTAGGTAAGTACGATCGTGAGAAGGATACTTTTCGTTGGTATACACGCGATGATGGCCTGCCGGGTTATTCAGTAAATGCAATAGAGTTCGACAATAAAGGCATGTGGATTGGAACAGGCAATGGCCTTAGTTTCTTTGATGGTAAGACCTTCAAAAATTATAACACCGATGATGGACTGGCGGCAAATGGTATATGGACACTCCGTTACCTTAAAAAGTATAACACGTTGTTTATTGGCAGTGAGATATCCATTAATACTATTAAGGATGGAAAGATCGGTACACTCGACATTCCTGAGGTCCTTAACACTTCCGTGATCAGCATTCAGGGCTATCAGGATTCATTGCTGCTTATCGGAACAGGCGGCGCTGGCATTGTCCTTATGAACCCGATCACAACACACCGTAAGTTTATCACTACACGCGACGGACTGGCATCCGATTTCACCTACTTTGCGGCTACGGATGAGAAAGGTTATCTGTGGGTAGGCACAGAAAAAGGTATCAACCACGTAAAGCTGGACAAGCGCAATGAGATCATCGAAAATTTGCATTTCGATTACGACAATGGCCTGACAGGTGTCGAAACAAATCAAAATGCTTTTTACCTGAGTCCAGAATCGAAATACTTTGGCCTTGTTGATGGCTTATACGAATTCAATGATCTCAACAAGCAACGAATGAGATCATTTGATGTCCACCTCACAGACGTTAAAATACTTTATGGCGAGTATTCGCCACGTGATTATGCTGACAGCACGTTTGGTTTCTTCAAGATACCTTATCATCCATCGCTGCCGCCGGATAAGAATCATATCACATTCCAGTTCAACCGTGTTGACAAGAGATATTCCAAATCGGTAAAGTATAAATATTTGCTTGAGAATTTTGACAAGACATGGTCGCAGCCCTCCTCTGTGGATCAGGTTACCTACAGCAATCTTCCTCCTGGTGATTACACATTCCGGGTGATGAGCACCAATAACAGAGGCAGCTGGTCAGATACCAAGATCGGATATCAGTTCACCATTAACACTCCATTTTATAGGACGGCTTCATTCCTGGTTGGCATTGTTATTTTCATTGGAGGAATGATAACGCTGATCCTTTATCTGCGGGTTAAACAGCGTGTGAACCGGATCGTAATGCTTGAGCGGGTAAGGCAAAGCGAACAGGAGCATCTAAGAAAGGAGATAGCACGTGATTTTCACGATGAAATGGGAAATCAGCTCACACGTATCATCAATTATGTCAGCCTCCTTAAGCTCAATGGCAATGGCGAAGGAAATGGACATGTAGCGAACGGTCACGATCTTTATACTAAAGTTGAGGATTCAGCAAAATATCTATATACGGGTACAAGAGATTTTATCTGGTCGATCGATCCTGTCAATGATGAATTATCGAAGCTATTCATTCATATACGTGATTTTGGCGAAAAGTTATTCGAGGAAAAAGGTATTAAGTTCAGAGCGTTCAATGAGGTAAGGGAAAAGATCCGTTTGCCTTATGGTTTCAGCCGGCAGGCCAACCTGATCTTCAAGGAAGCGATGACCAATGCATTCAAATCCTCGGAGGCGAAAAATGTATCATTAATACTCAAACGCGATGATAATAGTGGTTTTGAAATAAGCCTTGAAGACGATGGCATAGGATTTTATCCCGATGACCTTCAAAAATCCAATGGTCTTCAAAATATTCGTGAAAGAGCCGCAGGATACATGCACTCTTACGTATACAGAGTGAGACGAATGAGGGAACGAAAATCGTTTTGAACTTTACATTCACTAAAAACATTAAAATATGGCCTTGCCTTTTAAGAAACGTGTGATGATCGTGGAGGATGATCAGGAAATCCGTAACAGCTTTAGCTTGATTGTAAACAGCTCACAAAAGTTTATGGTGGTCAATGCCTACGGCAATTGCCGAAGAGGCGATTAGCAGCTATCAATCGTGACAAGCCGGAAATTGTGTTAATGGATATCGAGCTGCCCGGTGTGAATGGAATTCAGGGCACAAAATCATCAAAGACAAGAGTCCGCAAACTGATATCATTATGGTTTCAGTTTATGAGGATAGCGAGCTTGTATTTGAGGCATTGAAGGCGGGAGCCTCCGGCTACATCACCAAGAGTGCTAATTATATGGAGTTGTTGTCTGCACTTGATGAAATCGTTAAGGGTGGAGCACCTATGAGTAGTCGGATTGCACGCATGGTGATCGATAATTTTCATGTTAATCCGAATTCTCCGCTTACCAAGCGCGAGACTGAGATCCTTGCAGCTTATTTCCGAGGGCAAAACATATACGCAGATCTCCGAAGAACTTGTTTATTTCAAAGGAAACCGCCAAGACGCATATTAAGAATATTTACTCGAAGCTTCAGGTCAACAGTAAGTCGGAAGCAATTGCAAAAGCAAATCTTGAAAAGCTGATCTGAACACAATTAGGCGACATTCGAAATTGGAAATTGAAAATTCAATGTCGAATGTCAATTTTCCAATGTCAAATATTACTCGTATGAGTCAAATGTCAAATTTCCAATGTCAGATACCACTCGTATGGGTCTGATGTCAAATATCACGCAACAGTGTGCCCTGACTTAAGATACTTTATCTTTTATTTAACAAATTCATCCTATATGGGTGACAGATTATTCATATGAGGAAGTCACCTTTGTAGTTGATCCTTCACTACATGAGTAGACTTTTCTTCATAAGTTTAGGTTAATGATAAGAACTTCTCAGAAGGATCAGACCCTCCAGACGGGAGGGTTTTTTTATTTCTTCACGTTTGCAGCCAAATTTTAACACTTTCTTAAAGCGTTCTTATAACGCTCAATTAATACTCAGTGCAATCTCCTTTCCGGATTTTGTGACGGTGTAGCCTGAATACCGTTGATCAAATTTAGCGTATACCCCATATGACGTTATTCTCACATCAAGAATATACCATTTTTTAGGTCATTCTTTTCCCTCGCCCTTTCAGGTTATTTGAAACAGCAACCTGCCAAGTGTTAGTCACTTAAGCAGGGTGTATCTGAATAACCAAAATAAACCTAAAAAGTATGAGGAAAATTTTACTGTTATGTTGCGTTCTCAGCATGGTTTGGAGCCATGTTGTTGCGCAGGAACGAACCGTCACAGGTACAGTGACGTCCCAGGAAGACGGCAGTGCCTTGCCTGGTGTTAACGTTGTGTTAAAGGGCTCTACGGTAGGAACCGTTACTGATGTGGCTGGAAATTACAGGCTTTCTGTACCACAAACAGGAGGAGTTCTCGTCTTCTCTTTCATCGGGTTAAAATCCCAGGAATTAGATATCGCAGAACGCACGACCATCAACGTTCCAATGGGACTTGATATACAACAGCTGGGTGAAGTTGTTGTAACTGCTGCAGGTATAGAAAGGGAAAAGAAATCCCTTGGCTATCGTCTCGAAAATGTATCCGGAAGTAAGCTTCAGCAAATTTCTGAAACTGATCCCCTTCGCGGATTGCAAGGTAAAGTCGCTGGTGTCAATATTATAGGATCAAGCGGTGTTCCGGGAAGCTCTACCCGCATCACTATGCGCGGAAACCGATCTCTTCTCGGCAACAATCAGCCCTTGATTGTAGTAGATGGTATCCCGTTTGACAATACACAAACAAACACATCAAATCAGTTGGTTGGTGGTGGTGCCTACGGAAGCGGTCTCGCTGCTATAGATCCTAATAATATAGAGTCCATGAACATATTGCCTCCTGGTGGTGCCGGTGCGGCGTTATATGGTGTACGCGCGGCAAATGGAGTAATCATCATTACTACAAAAACTGGTTCATCACGCGCATCCAGAAAAGGACTCGAGATATCCGTCAATTCAAGCTACTCGATAGAAGAAATATCCGGATTGCCTGATTATCAGAATAAGTATGGTACGGGTACTGGATTTGTTTACGGCCAGGTAAATGGTTCATGGGGAGCTCCTTTTCCAGGTGCTGTACCTTATCCAACAATTGCTGAGGTACCTGACTGGACAGACATTCACGCAGCATTCCCTGACAGGCCGGCCACCGTCCCTTACAGGGCTTATCCAGATAACGTCAAGGACTTTTTCAATCGCGGAACGATGTGGGACAATTCTATCACGCTCAGTGGTGGTAATGAAAAAGCAAATTTCACAACGACAATTTCGAATACCGATCAGACCGGTATTGTACCGGAGTCTGGCTTCTCGCGCACAACGATAAGCGTAGGCGCAAACACGGTACTGGCAAATAAAGTCACTATCGGCGGTACGATGTCATACAGTGATAGAAGACAACAGGGACCTCCGGGCGGTGCTAGCAACGCGATAGGTAACGGTTCGGCGTTTGCCAGAACAATGTATCTGGGAAGAAACTGGGATCTTCAGGGCCAGCCCTTTGAAAATCCACTCACGAGAGAAAGTATCTTCTTTGTTGCCAAAGCAACCTCAACTAACCCATACTGGTCGGCGAAATACGATGGCTTTGCCACAGACGAAACGCGTATAGTTGGTAACCTTAATTTTGCCTATGATTTTACGGACTGGTTGAACGTGTCTTACCGTATCGGCCTGACACACTTTGATCAAAAGAACCAGGAATGGTTTAGACCAGGCGGCAGAGCGGCTGGTGGCGTGGGTCAGATCCTCGATGATTATGTAACCAACACCGAAATTGAATCTTTCCTGATGCTCAATTTTAATAAGCAGCTCAATGAAGATTTTACAATCAAGGCGTTTATTGCTCATAATATCAATCAGCGTACGCGTAATCAGCAAGCTTACTCAGGTACCGGTTTGATCGATTTCAACATCATCGACATCGATAATACAACAAACGTCGTGAACTTCGGCGGCGACTATACAAAACGCAGACTTATCGGTTTGTTAGGTGAAGTGCAATTGGATTACAAGGACTATCTTTTCCTTACAGTTAACGGACGCAATGACTGGTCTTCCACGTTGCCCAAAGCTAACCGTAGTTTCTTCTATCCGGCAGTATCGGCAGCGTTTGTCTTCACAGAAGCATTGGGCATGAATTCGTCAGTGCTGTCTTCAGGTAAGATACGTGCGAGCTATACGCGAGTAGGTAATGATGCGAATCCATACCTCCTGAATACAACGTTCACACTTAATCCTCAATTCGTCTCCCAAAGCGTGACCTTACCGTTCAAAGGTGTGCCAGGCGTGACACTTGGAAATCTTCCAGGCACCAACGACATCGTGCCAGATCCGAACCTGACGCCGGAATTTACCAGCACAGTGGAACTCGGTACACAATTGCAATTCTTCAATAACAGGGCTTCCCTGGACTTAGCAGTATATAGCTCGATGACCACAAATGGTATCGCAGCACAATCCTATCCGGCTGTCTCAGGATATACCAACTACCTCACCAATTTTGGAGATGTAAGCAACAAGGGTATTGAGATCGGTTTGAATCTCACACCGATAATGCTAAGCAGCGGCTTTACCTGGGATATCAACGCCAACTTTACACACAATAGGAACCTGGTTGAAAAACTTGCTCCCGGCGTTAATGAGATCATTGTACAAAACCTTTTCGGTGGTGGTATAGTACCAGTACTCCGTCCGGGTGAGGAATACGGTATCATGCGCGGATCTGTTGATGAGCGCGATGACGAAGGCAATCTATTGATCGATCCAGGTAATGGACAGTTGATCGCCGGACTTAATCCTGCGATCGTCGGCAATCCGAATCCTGATTTCATAGCAGGTCTTACAAACACGTTCTCATTTAAAGGCATCCGCCTTTCAGTGCTCTTCGATTGGAGACAGGGCGGCGACATTTACTCGACCACTGTTAATCAGCAGCTGGGCCGCGGTGTAACGCGTGATACTGAAGATCGTGAAATGAACTATGTAATTCCAGGCGTGATCGGTGATATCAACACAGGCCAACCTGTTCTTGATGCAGAAGGAAACAAGATCCCTAACACCATTCAGATCGAGGTGAATGATCTTTATTTCGGTCAAACCTTCGGAACCAACTCATCTGATGAATGGAATGTCTTCGATGGCACAACATTCAGGCTTCGTGAAGTAGGACTGGGATATACGCTGCCAAAAACGCTTTTAGCGAAAACCCCTTTTGGTTCAGTAGTGCTCACGCTCACGGGCCGCAACCTTTGGTTCAAGGCACCGAACTTTCCGAAGTATTCAAAGTTCGATCCTGAAACAAGCACTTTCGGAACCTCCAACGCTCAGGGTTTTGAATACGACAACGTGCCCTCTGTACGTCGTTATGGTGTCAATTTGCGTCTCACTTTCTAATTCTTAAAGTTGATGTTTATGAAGAAAACTTATAAAAAGCTGCACGCGCTTGGACTGTCATTATTGATTGTAGCCTTTAGCGTAACAGGATGCAGCGATTACCTCGATATCAATTCAGACCCGAATAATCCACTTGACTCACGTCTCGATCAGATACTTCCTACCACCCAGACTGTAATATTTGAAGCGCTGGGTAATGGTTCCGGTGGAATGTCCGATGTTACATCACAGTTTGTTCATCAAACTGTTCAGCGCAACAACACTAATTTCTATTTGTTCATTGGAAACGAATTCAGCATTGCTTCGGCATGGCCTAACTTGTATGCCGGCGCTTTGGCGGACTTGAATGTCATGATCGAGAAAGCCACTGAACGTCAATCATGGCATTACCTGGGCATTGCTCAAATCCTGAAGGCGTATGCTTATAGTGAAATGATCGATTTGTGGGGTAAAGTTGCCTATTTTGAGTTCGGTCAGGGCACCGAAAACCCCTTCCCCGTTTATGATGAAGGCGCGGTGGTCTACCCCGAGCTCCTCAATATGTTGAACGAAGCTGTTGCCAATCTTGCAAAGGAAGCTGGAGAGACTGCGGGCAATGATGATCTTATTTATGGTGGTAATCTGGCGAAATGGACAAAATTAGCTAATTCGTTGAGGCTGAAAATGTACAATAACGTCAGGAAGACATCTCTTTACGATGCCGCTGCGGTTGCCGCTATCATAAATAGCGCTCCCGTCATTGAAAATGTCAGCGATGGATTCAGATTGCTTTATGGTTTAAGCAACAATCCTGAAAACAGGCATCCATTGTTTAATCAGGATTACGTTCAAAATGCCCCGAACTATATCGATCCATACTTTTATCTGATCATGAGGGGTGATCCTGATTTACCAGTGTTGAATCCAATACTTAGTGGAATTCAAGATCCTCGTATCCCTTACTACTTCTATAATCAGCTTGCAGGTGATGCGGCCCAAAATCAGACGACCTCTGCGAAGTGGGATGATTTCCTCTCGATCTGGTTCGCTTCTCTCAACATCGATCCAAATGAAGGATTCGACCAAGGTCAGTCTCAGACGTTGGTTGGATTGTATCCATGTGGTGGCGCTATGGAAGATAGCCTTGGCGTTACAGCGGGAGTTGGAGCAAATCAAAATCCAGGGTTAGGCGGCGCGGGATATACCAGACTTTACGCTCATTTCGCGCATCTCTATACACGTGCAGAGCTTTCATTGACAATGGGCGCTCCTGGCGACGCCAGAGATCTCTTTGAAGACGCCCTGGGTGCTTCCTTCGCCGAAGTAAATGATCTTGCTCCCACGGACGTTGATCAGGAAAAACAAGACGAATATATCGCGGCCGTCCTCGACCTTTATGATGCGGCAAGCGATGCTGGAAAACTGGAGCTGATCATGACAGAGAAATGGATAGCAAGTTTCGGATTTAGTGTAGATTCCTATACGGATTACCGTAGGACGGGCTATCCCATAATGTTCAATCCGAGCACGGACAACAATCCATTGACCATACTAAGCAGGTCTTATCCGGTTTCGATCCCATACTTCACCGATGATCTCCAGATCAATCCTAACGCTGACCGTCAGCGTGACCCCGGCGTTGATAAGATCTTCTGGGATGTTGATTAACCATTTAATTCTAAACTGAAATGAAAAATATTCTAAGATATAGTTTTGTACTGCTGGTGCTGACGGCGATGTCCTGCAGGGACGATGATGCAGTAAGATTTCCGGATCTCGAGACGGGCGTCAATGCGCGACTCATTCTTGATCCGGACAGATCGTTTATCAATTTCGCCGATCTCTCATCAGCTTCAATTGCATTCGATGTGTATTCCGTTAACACTGATATCGATGAGATAGTATACACTGCAACGTATGTAGATGCAAGCGATCCGGATGCAGTGCATCCTCCTGTCGAAGCCATACGTATTCCAGGAAGCGCTTTTGTGGGTGGCAAGGCATCAAATATTGAAACGACAGCTGCTGAACTAGCAGAGATACTCGGGCTTTCCGGCGTGGATGATTTTGAAGGTGGCGACAACATTACATTTACCACGAAGGCCTATCTTCAGGACGGTCGTACCTTTGATGTTAATAATGCCGCTCCGAGTATAACAGGCGGCGTAGCTGCAAGCTTTACTACACTTTTCACGGTATATGTCGGATGTCCTTCACCAGTGAATGATATTACGAGTAAAACATATACTGCTGAGATACATCTTGAAGATAGCAATGGTGATGCGCCGTTTGGTCTCGTCGATGTCAGTACACGGGAAAATGTCACTATAACATTTGTAGGCCCAGAACCTTTCCGGTACAGGGTATCAAGCCACGATGCAGGATGGTGGGCTATCCCTGACGTCAGCGGCGTGGAAGGTGGCCCGGCCGACTTCTTCGATATATGTGGAACAGTAGTTGTTCAGCCCATAGGTTCCTTTGGGTTTGGTGCCGCCAATGACAATGGCGGTGGCTCTTACGATCCAACCACAGGTGTGATCACTATGAATTGGTACAATGAGTTCAATGACATATATGGTTTCGTTACTTATACGCCAGAAGATTAAGAGATACTTGGGAAATAATTGAAACCATAAATGACATTACATATGAACAAAATACTTGTATATATATTGGGGGTTATGCTCCTGGGGGCCTGCGTGGATGACTATACAGATGCAAATCCACCGCACCAGCTGGATGCCCCGACTTTACGCATCAGCAGCAGCGTCAGCGGACAAAAGATTGAAACCATTCCGGCCAATGCTTATCAAAATACCTATCGCGCATACACCGAATACGGCACGCCTGTGGAGTTTACTGTCTCGGTTATCGATGCACCAGGCCGCGTGGCTTCTGTATCGGTGGTACCTTCCGTAGCTGAGTATGGAACGGTAACGCTAAATGACGCGACTGTGAGCAGTATCACGGGTCAGGAGAAAGGTGAGTTTAAGTTTACTTTTACACCTAACCCTGCGTTGCCGGATGTTTCCGATCGCGCCATGAACCTTGTGGTCACTGTCGCAGACGGGCAACTCGATCAGGTGGGAGAGTCGTTACCAAAGACTACAATACTGACGGTACCGACGACCCTTGTAGCATGTGTCTCCGAAGGTATTGAAGAAGGTACGTGGATGGTAACTCAGGCTACTGCAAATGAGGATGGGGGACTTGCAATCACCCTTGACAGCCTGCAAAAATATGGCGGGGATCAGATACTTGTTGAAATCACGGCAGAAAGACCTGGGTTGTACACTATTGATGAGGCGACAGGAGGTGTTTGGCCGATATATTACGCGGGCAGGATAAGTCCCATCGTGCAGGTTGATCTTTGCGGGAACACCATCGTAGGTCATGATGGAACGCTGAGTTTCGGTGAAGCCCCTAATCCGGTTCGGGCGTTTACAGTGGACGGAACATTGAACGGAGATGGCACGATCACGATAACGTGGTCTTACGAACGCGTTGGCGCGGCCACCCCTGCAGACCCTGCCAAAGGCACCTACACGTTAACCAAGTTATAACTCTGATTACAATTTATCTTAAGCAAGGCGCCTTCCATCGGGAAGGCGTTTTGCTTTCTGCAGGATATTCCTTAGTATAATGTATATATAGATTTCAAATTTTTATTAGCTGATCTACAAAAACACGAATCATATGATAAGGACGTTACTATGCTGCGGTGTAATACTGGCACTGCTTAATTCGGAGTTTGCCAATGGGCAAACGAGCGCCATACCCAATACAGTGAGGGCTGTTAATGCGCTGGAAAGATTGACTGATTCCAACGGGTTGGGGGCGAACGAGATGATATATGGAATACCGCTGCCCCCGGGAAAAGTGATTGGCGATACTTATCTGTCTACGTCTTTCCGTCAGGCGGCGATCCTGCTGTACAAGGACAATAAGTTACTTGAAGGATACCCCATCCGTTACGACATCCAATCGGACGAGCTTGATGTCAAAACCTCAAAAGGCATCAAGGTCCTGGAAGGAAGAAATATTAAAAGCTTCCTTTGGGTCGACTCGGCACACCTGGATCCGGTATATTTCGTCAATGCCAAAGAGTACAAGCTCGGCGGTACCCCCCTGACAGGCTTCTTTGAAGTGCTTGTTGACGGGAAAGCTCCTCTATTCAAGAAGACAAACCTTGCGCTCAAGAAGGCAAATTATAATGAGGCGCTGAGCGTGGGTAGCCGAGATGACAAGATCCTGAAACAATCTGAGTTTTATATTGGCCAATCAGGTCGTGTCATTGAACTTCCCTCAACTAAAAAGAAATTCCTTCCCCTTTTCGAAAGTAAGGCTGCTGAAATGGAGAAGTTCATTGATACAAGTGGATTATCCATAAAAAAGCAGGATGACCTCATAGCTATTTTTAAGCACTATAATGCGCTGATCAAAGATTAGCATAACTTATTTCAACTGGTTTCAAAATGGTAAGAAAATACCATTGTGGTTAAGCTTTAGACTGGGATTAGATTAAATGCCACAAAGTCATCAAGGCCCTAAGAATGGACGCGACATTTTATGTCTTTCTTAGTGCCCTGGTGACTTTGTGGCTAAGTACAAAAAACAGATTTCCTGAAACGCTAATTCTTTTTAGCTTAGAGACCCTAACCTAATCTCTATGAAGCTATTCTCATGCCTGCTGTTGTCTGTATTGACAGCCACACCCATTTTGGCCCAGAAGAAAAAAAATGCGGACGCGCAGACACCCGTTGAACAGGATGCCATCGAAAAAAAAATCACTGGCATGAAAAGCTTTCCTGGCTACTTGCAATTCTATTATGATGAAAAAAAAGATAAGATCTTTCTTGTTATCGATAGGCTCAACATGGAATTTCTTTACGTCAATTCCCTTACAGCCGGAGTAGGGTCAAACGATATTGGCCTTGATCGCGGTCAGCTTGGCGGAGAGCGTATAGTCCGGTTCGATAGGAGAGGCCCAAAGGTTTTGCTGATCGAACCCAACTACCGTTACCGCGCTGTCAGCGACAACAAGGATGAGCGCAGAGCTGTCGAAGAGGCATTCGCATCGTCGGTGCTATGGGCGATTTCCGTAGAGGCGGAGTCAGGAGAAAAGGTATTAGTGGATGCCACAGGTTTTTTTCTTCGCGACGCACATGGCGTGACAAACAGGTTGCGTGATACAGGGCAGGGAGCCTACAAGCTGGACGACTCGAGGTCGGCTCTGTTTCCGGCTGGCATCAGGAATTTTCCGAAGAACTCGGAGTTTGAGGCAACACTTACATTCACGGGCGATCCCTCTGGCGAGTATATCCGTAGCGTTGTGCCTTCGCCGTCAAGTGTAACCGTAAGGCAGCATCATTCCTTTGTAGAGTTGCCAGACAGCAATTATAAGCCAAGAAAATTCGACCCGCGTGCGGGTTATTTCGGAATATCCTTTTACGATTTTGCTACGCCTATAAGTGAACCTATCGAAAAGAGATTTATCTCACGTCACAGGTTGCAGAAAAAAGATCCCGCCGCAGCGCTGAGCGAACCAGTTGAACCTATCGTGTATTACCTCGACAGAGGTACGCCGGAACCTATTCGGTCCGCTTTGCTTGACGGAGCTCGGTGGTGGAACCAGGCTTTTGAAGCCGCTGGTTACAAGAACGCATTTCAGGTTGAGATGATGCCCGAAGGTGCCGATCCAATGGACGTGCGCTATAATGTTATTCAGTGGGTTCATCGCTCAACGCGTGGTTGGTCGTATGGGGCTACCGTGACGGATCCCCGCACGGGAGAGACATCGAAGGTCATGTACGCTGGGATCTCTCAGGGTAAGACAGGACTTTTTGATAGCAGAAGGATTGCTAGCACCCTACGAAGGCAAGACGGTACCACCAGAAATGGAGCAAATGGCGCTTTCAAGGCTAAGGCAACTTTCGGCACACGAGGTAGGCCACACGTTGGGTATTGCACATTCCTACAGCTCGAGTGCAGAGCACAACGCATCCGTAATGGACTATCCGCATCCAATAGCAGAGATCGAAAATGGAAAGATCACTTTGCAGCACGCCTACGATGATAAGATCGGCTCCTCGGATAAGGTGACCGTCCGCTACGGCTACGAAATTTGCTCAAGGAACCAATGAAGCCGACGCATTGCAAGCGATCATTCAGTCCGGGCTTAACGGTGGTCTTACTTTCCTTTCTGATCAGGACGCCCGGCCGACGGGCGGTGCGCATCCCTATGCTCATCTATGGGATAATGGCGCTAATCCAACCGACGAATTGCAACGTGTTATGGAGATCCGCGCGCTGGCGTTGAAGAATTTTGGTGAAAAAAACATAAGACCCGGCGCGCCCATGGCTACGCTGGAGGAAACTCTCGTTCCAATGTATTTCTTCCACCGATACCAAACTGAAGCGAGCGTTAAAATGATAGGAGGTCTTAATTACAGATACGCACTGCGTGGTGACGGTCAGCCCGTAACATCGTTAATAGCGCCTGAAGAACAGCTCAAATCACTTGATCAGCTCATGAAGACAATCTCTCCAGCCTCCCTCATGCTCCCGGAGTATATCATAAAGAGTATTCCGCCGCGACCAATGGGTTACGACCGGCACCGCGAATTGATCGACAGCAGAACGGACCTTGCATTCGATGCCTTGGGTGCAGCTGAAACTGCGGCCGAAATGACCATCCAATTAATCCTTAATCCCGCCAGGGCAGGAAGACTTGTCGAGCATCATGCAAGGGATCCGAAGCAACCGGCATTAGAGTCGGTCCTGGATAAGTTGATCAACGCTACTTTTAAAAGCCCAGTGAAAAATGGATATGAAGGCGCCGTTCAGATCACAACAAACGAAGTGTTGTTAATACAGTTATTCAGACTGGCTAGAAGTAAAGATGCATCCTCACAGGTGAGAGCCATAGCCTTTATGAAAATTGGCCAGCTTAGAAACTGGTTGCTCCGAACCGTTCAGACAACACCAACAGAAGACTGGAAAGCTCACTACATGTATGCGCAGGAAGAAATTCGTCAATTCAACGAAGATCCTGCTGCCTACGAGAACAGCAAGGACTTGGTTACCCCTCCGGGCATGCCCATAGGTATGGCGGATTATGGTTTTTGCAGTCAATTTTGACCAGCCGAGATCTTCTATACTACTTTTTAATGTATGGTATTTTGGTCCCGACCCGTGTAGGTTTTTGATCGTATTTGCGGGGATTATTCACTCAGTCATTCCGAAGTTGCGCTACCCTTAGGTGGGTATTTTTTATGCTATACCGCGCGATGCTTGTGGTAATTTTTTTGCAGGTTCATTTTGTCTGTCGCGCGCAGCAAAATGAAATAGATAGTCTCGAAAATATTGTCAAGACTACACCTGTAGATACCGCAAGAGTCTGGCACCTCAACAAATTGGTGACAGCCTTACGTGAACGAGATAATAACAAGGCGTTAAAGTATGCCCAGGAAGCGCGCAACCTCGCCATAACGCTTGACTATCAACGTGGTCTGGCCCTGGCATTGGAGAACCTCGGCTGGATATACTACCGCAAAGGCGAATACTCCGAATCGCTCGAACTATCCATCGAAGCCCTATCCATCAGCGAGTCATTTGGCGACAAATCTGCTATCGCAAGATGTCTCAACAGTATTGCTGCGATCAACATGGAACAGAAGCAACATGGTCTTGCTATCCAGAATTTTAAGCACGCTTACGAAATAAGCAAGGAAATCAATGATGGAACGTCAATGGCCAGAAGCATGAATAACATTGCCTTCTGCTATCTCGGAATGAAACAGTTGGACTCGACCAGGTTTTATGGAACGAAGGGACTCGAGATAAGTCAAAAATATGATAAACCATATCTTGTTGGATTTGCACTGCGTACGCTGGGGGATGTTGATCTGGCGGATGGACATTATCGCGAGGCGCTGGTCAAATTCAATCGCGTGATTAGCATTGCTAACACCAAACAGAATGTCTTCCTGAAGGTTTCGACTCTTCATCGCATAGGCAAAACCTATTTTGCATTAAACAAACCTGAGGAAGCTATCAAACATCTGACGGAGAATGTAACCTTGTCACGCAGATATGAATTTCGAAGTGAGCTGGAACGATCCCTTAAATTATTATCCGATATCTACTCTTCTCAAAAGGAAACCGCCAAGGCCTTCGCATTTCAAAATGAGTACCTGATTGTTCACGATTCCCTGCACGAACAAAGAAGCAGTGAACAAATTGCCCTCATGCAGGCACGTTTCGATTCGGAGATAAAGGAAGCACGGATCAAACTTCTCACGAAAGAAGGTGAGCTCCAGCAAAAGGAAATCAATAGCCAGCGCCTTTGGATGTACTTTACGATCGGCTCGCTTACCTTAATGGTTATTCTCGCATTCGCATTGCTGTACAGCAACGGCCTGAAGAGGAGAGCCAATGGTGTTCTGGAGATCAAGAATAAAGAAATTGAACAACAGGCACTGCAACTGAAGAATTTGAATATTACAAAAGACAAACTATTCTCAATAATAAGTCATGACCTGAGGAGTCCACTGGCAAGTCTGCAAGGTCTGATGACCCTGATGAGCATGAAGGGCGTTACCAATGAAGAGTTTGCCGAATCCTCACGCAAGATCCGGAAGAACCTCGACTCTGTACAGGAGGATCTTGATAATCTGCTCGTTTGGGCACAGTCACAGCTAAATGGCCTTCAAAGTAATCCTTCACCGATAAAGATCAGACCTATCATCGATGAAAAGATCCACCTGTTCAGTGAGATAGCCGGACAAAAAGAGATCACGATCACGAATGAGATTGATGACTCAATTTCAATTGTAGCAGACAGAAATCATATCGGTCTTGTTATCCGCAATCTTTTAGCGAATGCAATAAAATTCAACAAGCCTGGAGGATCCATACGCTTTAAATACAAATTTGCCGGTCCTTACGCCGAGATCTCTGTTTCTGACTCAGGTGTAGGCATGACCAAGAACGATCTTGGAAAATTATTCAATGCCGAAACCCATTTTACCAATCCAGGTACCCAACAAGAAAAAGGTGTAGGTATTGGGTTGTTACTTACAAAGGAATTCATTGAGAAGAACGGTGGTTCAATATGGGCTACCAGCGAGTTTGGAAAAGGTACTACCTTCACTTTTACAGTTAGGCAGGATCTCATCTAGTGACCCTTGAATAACTAAACCTCAGCTCTTCAATTTTTTCAGCTCAGCCTCATAAGCACCGAGGTTTCCCTTTTGATCTTCAGGCAGATTCTTGATGGCGATCTCCCAATTTTTTATTGCATTCTTTTTATCTCCTAAAGCCGTATAACCTCTGGCAAGTCCGACGAACGTGGTAAACTTATCTTCGGGATGTTGCTTTCTGTTCAGTTGAAATATTTCAAGGGCCTTGTCATTCCTTCCATTGGTCAGCAGCGTCCTGGCGTATTGATGAATACCTTGTACGGTAGCAGTAGGTTCTTTAATGGCAATATCCATAACCTCATCCGCTTCTTTTTGCTTGCCCATTGCATTCAGGACAATTGCCTTTGTCTGAAGAGAAAAGAAATCCTTCCTTCCCGTAAAGGGCATACTGATAGACGCTTCCGCCCATTGCAATCCCTGGTCGAGCTGCACCTTATTCTGTGCACAGAATCTGGCGGCGGCCATATAGCCTGTGTAGTCAAATCCGGTCGTGGTGCCCGCTAGCTCCTGTTTGATCTTGTCGACATACAGATCATATACATTGGGAACCTCTACCTTGAACGCAGCGCGTTTATTCTCCCATGCTAGATAAGCCTGAGCCGATGTTGCACCACGGTCGTCGAACCCATATGTCAGCCATTCCGAGTAGGGGCTTTCGGTGGGCGTCGTTTTCACCCGCAGGGCGTCTTCAGATTCCTTGTAGTAATAACTTCCCCAACTGGTAGCGTTATTTGAAAAGATCCATTGCCATGGCCCATCTTTTTCTACATCAAGAAATAGCCCATAAGTACCTGCTTTTAAAGTCTTGCCGTCAATTTTCACATCATGCGAGAATGCGATCGTTGTGTTCTCATTTGCGCCCGCTCGCCAAGGAGCCGCCTTTGACGGTCCATATCCCTGGTCGATAAATCCATAGTGTACCAGTTCTCCCCAGATGTGACCCTTACGATCTTCGCCCTGCGGTCCGTGCACATCAGGACTGCTGTAATTGATCGTCACCGAGACTAATCCAATCCACTGCGTTACTGATGCTTTCTGATTGTCTCCACTCGGTGGAGTTGAGATCTGCGCTGCAGCGAATTGTGCTGCAAAAATGAAAATGGAAATTGTAAAAAACTGTTTCATAAAGGGGTTTTTGATTGACTAAATATAAGCTAATGAAAGTAAAATTCACCGTCACCCGGACAAGGGTATTTATGGATTGACCTTCCTGTGAATATTCGCAGGAAGAAGAATGCGCAAGGCTGAGGGTATCAGCTCAACTTTGAATGTATTTTGTTCGTCGCAGGGTTCTCCATCTACATGATAGGATACCGGCCTGTTGGTTGTCAGACGGAAGGATTTTGCTTCGATGATCTCACAGAAGGAAGATCCTTCCAGTTGACCTGAAAAGAAGGCATAAATAAAGTCAAGCCGGTATAAAGGGACTTTCTTAACAATGTTAATATGAAGCAAACCATCGCGTACGGAAGCTGCCGGCGCGATGACGGCGTTGTTCCCGTATTGTGATGAATTAGCGATCGCAATAATGAAGGCATTCCGGGTCAGCATTTTATCCCCTGTCGCGATTTGCGCTGTGAACACCCCGAACTTAAAAAATTCCTGTATCGTCAGTGTGATGTATCCAATAAATCCACGCGTGCTTTTTACACCGAAGAGATTGGTGATGTGACCATCGAAGCCGATACCTGAAACATTAAGAGAGAGCTTTCCATTCACTGTGAAAATATCCATGGAAATGACCTCACTCCGGAAGAGCGCCAGGATGGCGTCTGAAGTTTTCAAAGGTATTCCCAGGTGCCTTGCCAGACCGTTACCTGACCCGCGCGGCACAATTCCCATCGGTACATTGCTACTCAGCAGACCTTTTGCTACTTCATTTATAGTGCCGTCTCCGCCAACAGCGATCACATAATTGTAACCATTTTCAGCAGCAGCCTGCGACAGTTCCGTGGCATGGCCACGTGATTCAGTATATCGCACCACGCAAGAGGCATTGTTTTTATCGCATGCTTCTCCGATCATGCGTTCGAGCTCCCTGGCATAACCGAGCCCCGCATGTCTGTTAACAACAAAAAGAAACTTTTTTTCTTGCAGGTCCACAGCCAACATTACAAAAATTTACTTAATAGATGGTTTCCCGTAAGTTAAATGACGGTGTTGCCTTTCACAAGTAGGAGGGTTCTTCAGGCTAGCCGAGAACTATTAAATCGAAGGTTGATCACACCAAGGAATTTGTGTGCATAGACTAACTCGGGGTTGTGGGGTGATTATTCTCTTAAAAAGATGAAACGAAAAACACTTAAGGTTTACTTGGTCATCTTTTCCTGAATATACTTGACCGCCTGACCGAAGGTTTGCATTTTTTCGGCATCATCATCCGGTATACGAATGTCAAAGGTCTGTTCAAATTCCATAACGATTTCAGCGTAGTCCAGTGAATCTATTCCGAGGTCTTTAACAAAATTGGCGTCTTGGGTAATTTCGGATTCTGCAATGCCTAGTTTTTCAGTCAATATCTTGGTAACTTTCTGAGGGATGTCTTGCATAGTGGGGATAAACTGTTTGGTAAATGTATTAAATCCACAAGTGCCTTACAAGTTGGACCGAAGTACGCGAACTAACTTAGAATCGCATAAAAAATTCTGTTCCCTGACCAACCGTCGACTTAACGGTAAGAGTTCCCTGATGCTGTCGCATGATCTGACGCGACAAGCTTAGACCAATACCAGAACCTGACTTCTTAGTCGTGAAGAATGGGATGAAAATCTTTTCCATCGCCTCCGGTTCAATTCCATTTCCATTGTCCTTGACCGAAATCACTGCCCGTGATTTATCATTTACGGCGCCCTTGATCTCAATGACCTTGCATTCCTGATCTTCGAAGGCCTGAATAGCATTTCTCAGCAGGTTGATAAGCACCTGCTCAACCATGTTCTTGTCAGCCGAGATCGTCAGATCTTCCGGATAGACACTCATCTTAAGTTGTATGTTCCGGTCCGCCAGATCCCGTTTGTGCAGGATCGTGAGTTCTTCCAGCAGGTTGCGCACATTGATCTGAACGGGTCGTGGCTTGGGTATGGCAGTAAGGCTTCGGAATTCTTTCACAAAATGGATAAGGCCATCGCTTCGTTTGCTGATGGTTTGAAGGGAAAGATGAATGTCGTTAAGTTGCTCACGCGCCAGGGGCTTATCCTGGTCGTCGAGCACATATGGTTTCAGCTCTTCTTCCACAATTCCAGCCAGTGATGAAATTGGCGTCACGGAGTTCATGATTTCATGTGTCAGAACGCGAACAAGATTCTGCCAGGCTTCCATTTCTTTCTCTTCAAGTTCGTTCTGAATGTTTTGAATGGAGATGAGCTTTACGTTCTCTCCGCGCAACGTAAGTTCAATTGCATAGATCGAAAGCTGTACAAATTCTTCCCCAATTTTAAGACGCAGAAGTTCACGCCCACCTGTTTTTAACTTTTCAAAATTATTCACGAGCGTTTCGCTAACGCTTTTGAGGTCGTTCACATGCTCAGCCTTGTTGATCTTCAATAATTTTCTGGCTGCACTATTAAAGATCTCGATGCCGCCGTCTTCTTTGAACACAATCAACCCGATACCTACGTGCATGACTATATTCTTGAAAAAGAGATACTCCGAGTCCTTTTCCCTGCGTGAGTTTCTGAGCTTAAGCATAGCCTCATTTAGTTCCTGATGGAGCCGCTTTACTGCAGGATCATCACTCGCTGTCTTAAAGGAGTAAGACAGATCATCAAATTGAATCGAATCGAGGAATGATGCAATATTTTCATTGGACCTGTCGAGATATTCGATCAATAGCTTGACCTGATAAGCGCTAACGGCGAGAAATAATAAAGCATAAAACCAGTCACCTCGCGAAAATGCAAAGAATGCAAAAAGAAAAATCGAGGCAGCCAAAAAGGCAACCCTAGGTAATACCGGAGATCTCCAGTTAAAGTCCATATTTTTCCATTCGCCTGTAGAGCGATGCACGAGTCAGCCCGAGCTCATCGGCAGCTTTGGAAATATTGCCATTGTGCATTTGCAAGGCTTTTGCAATCGCAGCTGCGTTCTACTTCATCCAGATTGAGCGTATTGTTAACAGGTCCTGATGTCAAAGACCGGCTCAACAAAAAATCGCTCTCCTGAAGGGAAGGTGAATCTGTCATGATCACGGCGCGCTCAATAGCATGTTGTAATTCCCGGATGTTGCCCGGCCAGGCATAGCGCTTCAAGCGGTCCATGGCTTCGGGGGCAATGGTGCTTACCTGTTTATGATATTTCCTTGAATAGTAGCTGAGATAGTGTTCAGCAAGTAATGCGATGTCTTCAACGCGTTCGGACAATGGTGGTACGCGTATTTCAACCGTGTTGATCCTGTATAAAAGATCCTGCCGGAATGTGCCTTCCTGTACCATTTTATGAAGTGGCATATTGGTGGCGCATACCAGCCTGATGTCCACCGAAATTGGCTGATTGGCACCCACACGGGTAACCATTCGGGACTGCAATGCGCTTAGAAGCTTGCTCTGAAGGCTCAGACTAAGATTGCCTATCTCATCAAGGAACAGCGTACCATCTCTGGCCAGTTCGAAACGGCCTGGACGATCTTCACGTGCATCGGTAAAGGAGCCTTTCTTATGACCGAACAATTCGCTTTCAAATAAGGTGTCGGTTATGGCTCCCATATCAACGGAAACAAAGCTGTTGTCCTTCCGCAGCGATCGCTGATGGATGGCGCGCGCAATCAGCTCCTTACCTGTTCCGTTCTCTCCTAATATCAAAACATTGGCATCAGTCTTCGCGACCTTGTCGATCAATGCGAATACCTCCCTGATGGTCGTACTCTGGCCGATGATCTCTCCAAAGGGTTTGCTGATCTGTTCCTCCAGCATTTCTTTGGCTTTTTTTAGTTTATCGACCTGGTTGTAAGATTGCTTCAAACGGATGGCGGTGGCGATGGTAGCAATAAGCTTTTCATTCTGCCACGGCTTCAGGATAAAATCAGTGGCACCCTGTTTCAAAGCACGGACCGCCATTTCCACATCTCCGAACGCTGTAATAAGAATTACGACGGCAGCCGGGTCGTGCTGAAGGATCTGTTCAAGCCAGTAAAAGCCTTCTTTGCCGCTGGTAATGTCCTTACTGAAATTCATGTCTAGTAGTATGACGTCATAGGTATCATTGTTCAGCAGAAACGGTATCTTCTTTGGATTCTTTTCAATGATTACATGGTGCCCCTGTTTCTTCAAAAGCATCTTGGCCGCCAGGAGTACATCTTCATCATCATCGATCATTAAAATTTTGCCACCTTCAGGATTCACAGGTTCAGGATTTAGGAGTGAGTGATATATAGTAGGGAAATTTGTGCCAACTCATAAACAGCGTTTTTTTCAATCTTCAATGCACATTTTTGTCCTTGAATGTACAAATATGTTCAAAACTGAACAGTTTTCCGCAAGAATGACCTAATGAAGGGGAGTGGAAAATTCGATGGTCTTGTCCCTGATTGAATAGAGCCTTTCATCTGTCAGCAGTACGAATTGTGCCGCCACCTGCAGCTGAACATCCCGGGTTTCTGCGGTGAACAGATTGAAGAATTGTATTTTTTTTCCGTCAAGGGGAAAGTATAACTCTTCACCTATAAAATTGAAGTATGACAGATTTTTAACACCAACTATTCTAAGCTGTTTGCCGATGCTGTTGTGTATAATGATCCCTTTATCGCGATGTAGCAGAAAAAGGAATCCCTGGTATTCCCGCATATAGGTTATAGCAGCAGGATTATCGATGTCTTTTAGCGTTACCTCTGCGTCTATGGCCACCGTTGTTCCATTTATGCGTTTTAGGGTCCGGTCCGCCCCGTCGATAACCCAATAACCATGATCGCCTGACGAGCATGCCAGCCAAGGTTCAATGACAAGCGCCGAATCGATTGTATGCCGCGCAGTGACTTCAAACGAAGGACTGAGGTAGGCGTATTGTTGATCCTGCCTGTAATATGCAAAAAGTCTTGCGCCATCACGCGGATCGAATAATGTTGTCTTGTTCCCGTTGTAAACACTCGTGGAATTTCCATCAACATCATATTTGTGGATCTTGCCGCTCTTGAGTGTCACATACAACTCTCCGGGCCGGTCCACCGTTGCAAAAATTATTTCTTCGGGAAGGGCCAACGACTTGATCCGGGTTTGTGCACCCAGCACAGAACCCTTCAGCAGAAGTATCAGCAATGAAAGCCTGAGCATCATTCTCCGGAATATGTTTTCAGTTCCATTTTTTTGCCATCATAAACGCCGTATGTGCTGAAATGAACCCATTCGCCAAGGTTGATATATCGGCTGGAAGAATTGATCCTAAGATCGAGTGGTAAATGCCGATGGCCGAATATATAAAAATCATGATGCTCTTTCTTTTCAACCTCGTTGCAGTAGACCCAGAGAAATTCACCGGCTTCACCCTTAAATTTCTCCTCGTTTTTCTGATTGGAGATTCTGCTTTTCCGCGACCAGTATTTGGCTAACCCAATGCCGAAGTTCGGATGAAGTCTGGCGAACAGCCACTGACATAGTCTGCTGTCGAAGAAACTTCTTGATGATCTTGTAAGTTGCATCCCCTGGTCCTAATCCATCGCCATGGCCGATCAGCAGTTTGTGCTCACCAACCAAAAGCTTTCGGGGGCTGCGGTAAATTGGTATTGATAATTCCTTTTCGAAATAGTCAAACATCCACATATCATGGTTGCCGGTAAAAAATATGATGGGTATCCCTGCATCCCGTAGTTCGGCAAGCTTTCCCTGGAGACGTATAAATCCTTTGGGAATGGCATGTCTGTATTCAAACCAGAAATCGAATATATCTCCAAGCAAGTAGATTGAATGAGCTTCTGTTTTACCACATCGAGCCATTTAACGATTCGTTTCTCCCGCTCCAGACTCGCTTCGTATGTCGGGTACGCCAAGGTGAAAATCAGATGCAAAGAAAATCTTTTTTGCCGTTAAGATCTGGAAAGCTTCTCGGTCATAAAAAAACTCAGGCGCGGTAAGCACCTGAGTTCAAAAATAAGATTTATAATTCGAATATCAGTTAGCTGCTTCTTCCGGCTTTTCGCCCTCAAGGGTAGGAGTAGGGTCTACACCTGGCTGTTCATTCTCCAGCTTCTTCTTCTCATACTTACCCTCGCCATTAGTGAACTGCTGGTAGGTTGTCAGTTTTTCAAACGGGCGCTTTCCGATGAGTCGTTCGAGGTCAGCCTGGAAAAGAATTTCCTTTTCAAGCAATTCCTTGGCTATAAGTATCAAGATATTGACGATGCTGAATAAGCAAAAGCTTTGTGCGGTCATATGCTGATTCTATCATTTTCTTGACCTCATTGTCGATCTTTTCAGCAGTAGCGTCAGAATATGGTTTTTGGAAAGAATACTCAGATTGCTTCGAATCGTAGAACGACATATTGCCTATCGCGTTATTCATACCATAGATGGTCACCATGCTGTAAGCCATTTTTGTGATGCGTTCCAGATCGCTAAGTGCGCCGGTGGAGATCTTATTGAATACGATCTCTTCAGCGGCACGTCCTCCGAAGGCCATGCACATTTCGTCCATCATTTGTTCTGTCTGATAAAGGAACTGCTCCCGGGGCAGGTACTGAGCATAGCCTAATGCGGCAACGCCACGGGGAACGATACTGACCTTGACGAGCGGATCAGCATGTTCCAGGAACCAACCTGCTACGGCATGTCCTGCTTCGTGGAAAGCAACGATCTTCTTCTCTTCAGGCAGAATGATCTTATTTTTCTTTCTCGAGGCCTCCGATTACACGGTCGATAGCATCCTGGAAATCCTGCATGTCAACTGCTTTTTTATCTCTACGTGCTGCAATCAATGCAGCTTCGTTACAGACGTTGGCGATCTCAGCCCCGGCAAAACCAGGGGTTTGAGCTGCAATTTTCTTTGGATCAAGCTGTCGGATCCAGCTTGATAGGCTTTAAGTGAACTTTGAAAATCGCTTCCCGTCCTACAATATCCGGTTTATCAATGCTGATCTGACGATCAAATCGTCCGGGTCTTAATAATGCTGAATCCAGCACATCAGGACGGTTTGTTGCCGCCAGAATGATCACACCTGAGTCTGTGGCGAATCCATCCATTTCCACCAGCAGCGAGTTCAATGTATTTTCACGTTCATCGTTAGCACCAGGCACCTGTCCGCGACCACGGGAACGGCCGATAGCATCAATTTCATCAATAAAGACTATACATGGAGCTTTTTCTTTTGCTTGTTTGAAAAGGTCCCGAACGCGGGCGGCACCCACGCCGACAAACATTTCAACGAAATCAGATCCCGACAATGAAAAGAAGGGAACGCCTGCTTCGCCAGCCACCGCTTTTGCCAACAAGGTTTTACCTGTACCCGGAGGGCCTACCAGAAGCGCTCCTTTAGGTATTTTTCCTCCCAGACTGCGTGAACTTGCCTGGAGTCTTCAGAAAATCGACGATTTCTTTTACTTCTTCCTTAGCTTCATCAAGCCCGGCGACATCCGCGAAAGTGATCTTCACTTTGCTTTCCGCATCAAACAAGGCCGCCTTTGATTTTCCAATATTAAATATCTGCCCGCCAGGTCCAGCGCCCCCTGTCATCCGGCGCATTAGCATCCAGAATCCAAAAAGCAACAGGAACAGGAAACCCCATTGAATGAATACGCTGAAAGTAATCCTCGCGATCTTCGGCTTCGTATTCAGGGATTTGATCGGGATTGAGCTTATCTCGAAATATCCTGAATTCCTGGTCGAAATTGCCTGAATCAACCACTTTCATGAAAAATGAGGACCAGCGCTGTTCGCGCTGCTGAACGTTCTCATTATTAAGCTGTTCCTTATACTTTGCATTTTGCAAGTGCTTCGGATTTCAGAGTTACTTCAACAAATTTTCTGTTTTGAACCAGCACCACTTTTCTCACATCGCCATTCTCACCATCTGCTTAAAGGTGTCATAATCGACCTCTTTAAGATTGCTGGAGTTACTGAAATACATCACACCTAAAATCACCGCTATCGTGGCCAGAATTACCCAAATCTGGTAATTACCCCGGGGTGGTTTAGTCGGTAATAGTGGCTTATTATTTTCTTTCTTGTCAGCCATTTCTACTTATAATCAATATTAAATATTTGTTCAAATCAATAACGTGGGGAAGTCCTTTTAGTTCTTGCTAACTTTCTACTTCAGTGATATCGGCGTCACCCCAGAGCCTTTCCAAAGCATAAAATTCGCGCTGATCCTTTCTGAAAACGTGGGCGACGACATCTATATAGTCGAGCAACATCCACTCTTTATTGTTTTTTCCTTCTGTATGCCACGGATTTTCGTTTAATGCCTTGAAGACTTCGGCATCTATTGAATCAGAAATTGCATCAAGTTGTTTATCAGAACTTCCAGAACAGATCACGAAAAAGTCGGCTACTGCATTTTTTATTTTTCGAAGGTCCATTACTACAATATCAGCTGCTTTCTTCTCCTGCATCCCCTTCACAATCACATCACTGAGCTTTTCTGAACTGGCTCCCTTCCTTTTTTTAGCCATTAATCTATCTTCGTTTTTCATTTAACCCACAAAACTAATCAAAATACTTTGTATAAAATCCCTGCCAATACGCTTTTCATCGGTAAAACATCTGTTTTTATGCCGGAATGTCATTCTACAAACACTTTAGCCTTGGAACTCTGCCAACAACCCACCCCTCCCGCCGATGGCTCAGTGATAATTACCGAAAATCAAACATCCGGACGAGGGCAGCGGGGAAATTCATGGACAACTGAACCCGGAATGAACCTTACTTTCTCTGTCATCCTCAGGCCTTCCTTCTTGCCAATTACGAGCCAATTCTATCTGAATGTGTTCTCTGCACTCGCTATTTCTGATTATCTCGTTGATCGGGCCTGCAAAACAGTCCATATTAAATGGCCAAATGATATTTATGCCGACGAAAAAAAAATAGCCGGCGTGTTGATCGAAAATCAGGTAATGGGAAACCAGATCACCCATTGCGTATTGGGTATCGGACTGAATATCAACCAACGCGCATTCTCAATTGAAAGTATAACTTCTCTTACCTTAGCAACAGGTCTTGGCTATAATCTTCCTTCTGAGTTTGAACACCTTCTTACCTTTCTCGAATCCAGATACCTCCAGCTGCGGCAAACCAATATGCAGACGCTGATGGCAGAATATCTGGGCAGATTATACTGGCTCAACGAAGAACATACGTTCCAAACTGCACCGCTGGGTCAGTTCAAGGGAACGATCTCCGGTGTCGATTCCACCGGCCGCCTGAAAATAAATGTTAATGGTCATGAAAAACTATTTGGCGTAAAAGACGTGTCATACGTCAGATCAGCCCTAAAGGATTAGTTCGTCTTCGCCCATGCAGATATTTTCATCTCACTCAAAAATTGTAATAACCTGTAGCAAACGGTTAGCGCCGTATCTCGAAGCAGAGGTAAGGGCGTTGAACTTTACACCCCAACGTGTTTTTGCCACAGGCCTGGAGCTTTACGGAACGATGACCGACTGTATCACGCTGAACCTCAATCTGAGGTGTGCCAGTCAGGTACATTATGCTTTGAAGGAGTTCACTGCCAATCATCCTGACGATATTTATAAAACACTTCTTGACATTCCCTGGGAGGATCTCCTTCACAGTGACGGTTATTTTTCAGTCACGAGCAACGTTGACCATCCAACAGTAAATAACAATCTGTTTGTCAACGTCAGGGTCAAGGATGCGATCGTTGACCGTATGACCCGTGTTAATGGAAAACGACCGGATTCAGGATCAGCACTCACCGGCGCCGTGATATACATTTTCTGGAAGGCCGAGCGTGCTGAAATTTTTATCGACACGTCAGGTGACACGCTTGCAAAGCATGGATATAGAAAGATCCCAGGCAGAGCTCCTATGCTCGAGGCATTGGCTGCAGCTACACTCCTTGCGTCGCGTTGGGACAGGTCGTCGTCGTTTGTCAATCCGATGTGTGGATCTGGAACAGTTGCCATCGAGGCCGTCCTGCTGGCTACAGACAGACGTCCGGGATTATACAGGGATAACTATTCGTTTATGCACTTTCGTGGATACGATGAAGGAATATACCGGAAAGCATTGAGCACATTGAACGAAAAAATAAAAGACATTCCCGGGCTACAGGTAATAGCTACAGATATCAGTAAGGATGCCATCGATATTTCCAACGCAAACGCGGAGTACGCAGGCGTCAAACATCTCATACAATTTATCAAATGTGATTTCGAAGCAACGCCGGTGCCTGAAGGACCAGGTATAGTGTATTTCAATCCCGAATATGGTGAACGACTTGGTGATATCAAACACCTTGAAAACACCTATGCACGAATTGGGGACTTCATGAAGAAAAAGTGTGAAGGATATCTTGGATATATCTTTACGGGCAATCTCGATCTGGCCAAGAAGATCGGACTGCGAGCCAGCCGACGTATTGAATTTTACACTGCCCGGATCGACTGCCGGCTGCTTGAGTATGAGTTATACGGAGGTACAAGACGAAAAGAGGAGATATAAGCGACTTTAGAAATCTCGAAGAATTTCCGGTTGCGTAGGTGTTTGAACGCTAGAATAGGAAAATACACATTAAGCATCAATCAATGCACATTTAGCTTTCGGTGATGCAAGCGAGTGGGTGATAAGCCAGAGCTTTTTAAAGAGATCTTGGGACCTGGATGAGGCAATCAGATCACGTAATCGTGTATTTTTCTCACAGGTAAGTCCATCCCAATCCTCTGATGTTTAGTTAAAACCACCTTACACCAAAAAAAATGGAGATGGCTGGATGGCATGATATTTCTGCCAGGCCAATCATGAAACATCGAATACCAACGATTTATATAATAGCGTTTCTTTTTTTGGCCTGTTACTCGACAGGGTTTACGCAAAAAATGCTATCCGCTTCTAAACGCGACACTGCAACGCTTCCTCCGCCTCACGCAACAAAGTCAAAAAAGAATTTCAGCAAAGTTCAGGGTTGGAAAGATGGCCGGATGCCATCAGCGCCAAATGGCTTTAGCGTTCATCGCTACGCCGATGGATTCGAAAATCCAAGGTGGACTTATGTTACACCAAATGGTGACGTTCTTGTCGCTGAAAGCAATTCAAACCATACTTTTCTGGAGATCGTTGGAGGGCATATCATTGGCGCCGCTAAGTCGAATAATCTTCATCACAGCGCTGACCGCATAACCTTATTACGTGATGCCGATCACGATGGCAAGCCTGAGGTACGTCACACATTTCTGGAGGGACTCAATCAGCCCTTCGGGATGCTGATCCTGAAAGACTGGTTCTATGTTGCCAATACAGATGGGTTGTGGCGTTTTCCTTATCACGAGGGCGACGTAAAGATCACCGGCAAAGGTGAAAAGATCATTGATCTGCCTGCTGGTAAACACAACCGGCACTGGACGCGGAACATCATTGCGAATCATGAAGGCACAAAAATATACATCGCCATAGGTTCAGGCAGTAACGTCGCAGAGTTTGGTGTCGAAAATGAGATACTTCGCGCATGCATCCTGGAGATCAATCCCGATGGCTCGGATATGAGGGTCTTTGCCTCGGGACTGCGCAACCCTGTGGGTATGGGCTGGGCTCCCGGAACGAATACGTTGTGGACTGTCGTCAATGAACGCGATGAATTGGGGGACGATCTTGTACCTGACTATCTGACTAGCGTTAAGAATGAGGGATTTTATGGATGGCCCTATACATATTTTGGAGAACATCGCGACGAAAGGATCAAGGATGACCGGCCTGAATCGGCGGGAAGAGCAATTGTTCCTGATGTAGCACTCGGTTCACATACCGCATCCCTGGGTCTGACATTTTACACCGCTAAAGCATTCCCTGAGAAATATCGGGAAGGCGCGTTTATAGCGCAGCATGGCTCGTGGAACAGGTCAACCTTGTCCGGTTATAAGGTCGTGTTTGTGCCATTCAAAAATGGCAAGCCATCAGGCAAACCTGAAGATTTTCTTACCGGGTTTATCGCAGACATCGACAAAGACAAAGTATACGGACGACCTGTAGGCGTCACGCTCCTGCCAAATGCCTCACTGCTGATTACCGACGACGTGAACAACGTGATCTGGCAGGTTTCAGCATCTCCGTCCACGATTACTTCAAGATAACGCGTAGTTATCGTCTCTTAATTTCTTCTAGGCAGTAAAAATCAGGCTTCGCAGATCAATTCTTGTCTGCTCTTAGCTATTTTGCGCCCCTGTATAAACTGAAATATTCATGGCAAGTGCATTAGACATTCCAAAACGCCCGAAAAGAAAATTCCTTACCGAAGATTTTAAAGTTACGGACTGGGATCAACTCAAGCCCAGGTTTGACGAACTGCTTTCACGGAGTATTGAATCAGTAGATGATCTTAAGAAATGGTTTTTGGACCGGAGTGAAATTGAATCTGTCATCGCCGAAGACCTTGCATGGCGATATATCCAGATGACATGCTATACGGATAACGAGGAGCTTCGAAAGCATTATCAATACTTTGTGGAAAATATCCAACCACAGGTATCGCCCGTCGCAGACAAGCTCAACAAAAAGGCCGCCGCATCACCTTACCTCGAGTCGCTGGCAGCTCTTCAGGGGTATGATATCATGATAAGAAGTCTCAAGAAAGAAATTGAGATATTCAGAGAAGAGAACGTGCCTTTATATGTTGAAATGAATACCGAGAGTCAGAAATATGCACAAATAAACGGGGCGATGACTGTCGACGTCGATGGCAAGGAGCTCACGCTTCAACAGGCGGCGGTGATTCTGCAATCGACCGACCGGACAAAACGCGAGCAGGTATATCATCAGATCACAAACAGGCGACTTCAGGATAAGGATACGCTGAATGAATTGTTTTCCCGACTCGTAAAATTACGTCATCAGGTCGCTGTCAACGCCGGCTTCGAAAATTTCCGCGACTATATGTTCCGTTCGTTGGGACGGTTTGATTATACTCCCAAGGACTGTTACGATTTTCACGATGCGATCCAGCATGAAGTTGTTCCGATACTTGACTTGTTTTCAAAAGAGCGCAAGCGCGATCTCAAAGTGGACAAACTTCGTCCGTGGGATAAAGCAGTTGATCCGGATGGACGCGAAGCACTTAAGCCATTTGCTAATGGAAAGGAGCTTACGTCAAAAACGATTGAAGTTTTCCGCAGGCTTGATCCTTTTCTTGGCCAATGCTTGTCTATCATGGAAGAGATGGGACATCTTGATCTTGAATCCAGGAAAGGGAAAGGCACCTGGCGGTTATAACTATCCGCTCGCAGAAATCGGAGTGCCTTTTATTTTTATGAATGCTACCTCGACCTTGCGTGATATGGTTACGATCATGCATGAAGGTGGGCATGCCATTCATAATTTTCTCACGAGGGATCTCGAGCTGAATGACTTCAAATCCACACCTTCGGAGGTGGCCGAACTGGCTTCCATGTCCATGGAATTGATCTCTATGGATCATTGGAATGTCTTTTTTCCAGATGAAGCTGAACTCAAGAGAGCAAAGCGCGAACATCTCGAAGACATTATTGAGACGTTGCCGTGGGTCGCAACGATCGATAGTTTCCAGCACTGGCTGTATACGCATCCAGGCCATACGTTAGAGGAGCGTAGATCAGAGTGGAATCACATTTTTGATTCCTTTGCGGATACGGTTACCGACTGGTCAGGTTTGCAAATGGCGAAGGATTATCTATGGGAGAAGCAACTGCATTTATACGAAGTTCCATTCTACTATGTAGAGTATGGAATGGCGCAGCTTGGTGCTATCGCGATCTGGAGAAACTTCCGCAAAGATCCCGCAGGGCGGTTTGCAAGGCTATCAGAATGCATTAAAGCTTGGATATCTGAAACCCATCCCCGAGATCTACAAAGCTGCAGGTATAAAGTTTGATTTCAGCAGAAGCTACATTAAAGAGTTGATGATGTTTGTCAGGGATGAATTGAGCAAGATCTAACCACGGCTTTTGTCAAGCAGATCGCTCAGCAGTGTAGCCTCCTCATCATTGAGAAGAAGAACATTATCGATAAGGTGCTGCTTCTTGTCTATGAGCTTAAGCAACTCAAGTCCCTCTTCTGTGAGACTGATGTCGGCCGCGCGCTTGTCGCTGACGCTGGTTTTCTTGATTACGATCTTTTTTGCAAGAAGGCGATCGAGGAGCCGTGAAACATCTGAATTCTTGTCAAGCATCCGCGATTTGATCTCTGTCGCAGATATACTGTTAGGATGCTGGCCGCGAAGTATCCTCATGATGTTGAACTGCTGACCAGTGATATTGAACTGCTTGAAAATATCTTTCTGCTTGCCTAGTAGCCAGCTGGTTGTATAAAGGAGATTGATAACAGCCTTCTGATGAGAATTCTTGAATTTGTGCTGCTTGATTTCTTCTTCAATCTTCATGTGAGGTCTCAAAAATGAACCCCGGCGGTAGTCGGGGTTCTTATGGAATCATGCCTTATTAGCTTCGATCTTGCAAATTATTTCAACAGTATCGCTCACCACAAGATCGCCACCGGGAGTTTTATTATCCCAGGAAAGACCATAGTCCTTACGATTGATTTTGCCAGTTACTTTAAAGCCAGCTTTTTTTCCCTTACCTGTATCAACTTGTCCGCCATAAGTAACATCTAAGTCAACCGGCTTCGTCACGCCATGCATAGTAAGATCGCCTTTCAGCTTGTACTTGCTGCCATCCTTGGCAAGCTTTCCCTTAAATGAAACCTCGGGATGTTTCTCAGCGTCGAAGAAGTTAGGAGATCTGAGATCATTATCCCTTCGTTCATTGTCGGTATCAATGGACGCGGTCTTTGCTGTAAAAGTTACATCCGCACCGTTGAAATCATCTGTCTTGGTCACAACACTACCGTCAAAATCTTTGAAGTTTCCCTCAACTTCTGCCACGGCCATGTGTGTGATATTAAAGCCGATCTTGGTATGGGCCTTGTCCAGCGTCCATGTCGTCTGCGCAAACGTGACGCATGCTGCCGACAACAGCAGCGCCAATAGGTTGATCTTTTTCATAATACTAGATTTTCTTTTAGTTAAGTAAAGTTAGCAGAAGTTTTAAATTACTTGTTTAAACAAGAAATATTAATCTACCAGACTTCATTGAGCAATTCACCAGCCAATTTGATAAATACCAATATAATTGACAATCAGAACCGCTGAGGCGCATTTTCCGAAATTATTTAGCAACTGCATGTTGGGACTCCAGATAAAATTCCGACGTAAGCTGCCTGTAGTGATCCGACCAGCGCTGACCATTTTCATACAATACGATATCACCCGTGTCAACCTTTGACTCCGCCTGACCAACCTCCAAAAGCCATCGCTCGACAGGCTTATCAGTCCGGGTCCTGAAACCGTATTGCCTGCTGCAGTGCATTCCATGTCGGCGTGCGTCTTGCAGAAATAGCAATCCCTCAGTAGAAGGAAGTATGACATTGAACTTTCCATCCTGTTTCAACAGCCTCTTTGCATTAGAGATCAAGGTATCATAATCTAACGAAGTTGTATGCCGCGCCACCTGACGTCGCCTGTCGGGAGGCGGCAGACTGTTGATAAAGAAAGGAGGATTGCTGACGATAATGTCATATCCTTCAGTTGTCTTGAATTGACGGATATCACCTTGATGTACGACAATCTTTGCTGCCCAGGGTGAGTTGGCAACATTCTCTGATGCCTGACCAGCATCCTGCACTTCAATTTCTACAGCGTCGATCGTTATGTTTGAGTTCGTCCGCTGACCAGCCATCAGCGCGATCAAACCGGAACCTGCTCCTATGTCAAGGATCCGTCGCGCATTGGTGATGTCGAACCATGCACCAAGCAATACAGCATCAGTACCTACTTTCATTGAACACCTGTCGTCATTCAAAGAGAAGTGCTTGAAATGAAAATGAGATTTCCTTTTCATACCTTCAGGCTCACCGGTTTATTATTGTAAAAGTATTAAGAAGTATGGATAAAATACGTTGGGGCATATTGGGTTGCGGAAAGATCGCCCATAAGTTTGCAACCGATCTTAAGCATGTAGAAGATGCAGTGCTTACTGTTGTCGCCTCACGCGATAAACAGCGGTCTCTAGAATTTGCAGAAGTATATGGCGCGCCGTTCGCCTTTGATAACTATGAGTCCCTGGTGAAATGCGATCATGTTGATGTGATCTATGTGGCAACACCTCATGGGTTTCACCATGAACATACTTTGCTGTGCCTCCGTAATAAAAAAGCAGTCCTTTGCGAAAAAGCGTTCGCCTTGAATTCCTGGCAGGTAAAGGAAATGATATCGGAAGCGAAGCGGAATGATGTGTTCCTGATGGAAGCGTTCTGGACTAAATTCCTGCCACAGTACAAAAAGGTCGTATCAATAATTGACTCTGGTGAAATAGGGGAGGTCCGGATGATTCAATCTGATTTTGGTTTTCGTGCTCCCGAGCCGACTCCACAGAGATTTTTTGATCCGCTTCTTGGTGGCGGCGCCCTGTTGGATATCGGGATCTATCCCGTATTTCTGGCAACTTCATTGCTTGGACGACCGACTGAAATTTCAGCTCAAATGAATGCATACGATTCCGGCGTAGACAAGCAGATCACCATGAATCTCCGGTTTAATAGCGGTGCACTTGCCATACTCAGCGCATCTTTCGAGGTGGAAACACCAGTTGAAGCAACGATCATGGGAACACACGGATACATCAGGATGAAGAACCGGTTTCACAACGCCTCCTCAACCCTGGAAATTACAGTTGGCAGAGATCCATTGGCCATCCCGGTTGAACGTGAAGAAGGTTATGGGTATCAATTTGAAGCAAGGCACGTAACGGAATGTCTCAGACAGAAAGTCACCGAGAGCCCGGTCATGACTTTTGATGATTCCTTGCTGCTCATTGAAACACTTGACCGTATTCGCGAAAAATGCGGAATACGCTACAACGTGGATTAACTAATGCTACGTTGTCAACTAAATGAACAATGAGCCTGTTATCGGCTTTATCAAAGGACATGCGCTGCAAAATAAGGTAATAAGGTTGGGTGAGGAGATTTGCAATCAGTTACTAAGGTGATAAGGTTTAGGAGTCCATGACCAACAATAATTCCCGGCTTAAAATTAACTGGTGTAACCATTATAAGATTAGACCAGTCCAACCTTAATACCTTAGTAACAAACGATAATAGTAAATCCCTAAACCTTATTACCTTATTTGAAGCCGAAGTAAAAAGTAGACAGCACTGAACGATTTTTAAATGAACATGAGCCTTTGTCGGCTTTATTAAAAGGACATGCGCTGGAAAATGGATTATCAAATAATTGCTACCTTTGAGGTTCTACAAAAACAGATCATGGAAAAAGAATTGAAATTGGTTGGCTCAAAAGAGCAGGTGCTTGGCAACGTTGAAAAGTATCTTGTAAGCACCGGATTCAGTGTTGCAGCAAAAGACTTCAATAGACCCTGGGGCGGTTTTTTTGTTTTGGAAGAGTCGCAGGCGCAGGAATTCGCACAGAAATATTTCCCGGGAATAGAACTTTCAACACTCAGGATCAGCGGCAAGCTAAGTCCTAAGGTGCTGATGGTTGATGCCAACAAAAGATTATCCTGGCAATATCATCATCGTCGTGCGGAGATATGGAAGCTAGTGGCGGGTACCGCAGGCGTTGCAACCAGTGACTCTGATGTTCAGGGACCTGTTCATTCATTGAAAACCGGCGAGGTTATTCGTTTAAAGCAGGGCCTGCGTCACCGCCTTGTCGGACTTGATGGCTGGGGTATGGTCGCGGAGATCTGGCAGCATACCGATGTAAATAATCCTTCCGATGAAGATGATATCGTAAGATTGCAGGATGATTTTGGAAGATAGGGTTCTTGCGGAGAGCAGGTAATACTCGTTAGTTCCATCCCACGGACAAGGAGATGGAGAACGTCTTAAAGTTTCGGATCACGGTTAACGTGCTTGGCTTACCAGGCCTGGTTATACCCGTTTCATCGACGAACCATGTCGGATACTCATGATATAACGAAACCGTTTGGTATTTCGGCCCCATCAGCAACGCGACATTCATTTTATGATATTTTATACGAAAGCCCGCCTGGGTGGCAAACATTTTCCCTCCACCGGCATCAACAAGTGACCAATCGTAGTCTTGCGGATTGTACCATCCATAGGCCCATCCGTACTGACCCTGAATGAAAAGCGCATAGATGTTTTTGCTGCCCAACAAGTCAAAGCTGATATTGCCAAACATGGGCATCGTTTGCCAGAGCGTGTAAGAGTCTATCCCTATACCAGCGCCGGCTCTCAATTTTCTTCCAATAGTCACACCGTGAATTGTTGAGGCTGTGAACGTCACCTCATCGCCTCCAATACAGTAGTCACAACCGGTAATGGCGCCGGCGTTCACACTAAAAAAGTACTCGATTAATTTGCCGTTTCGGGTTGTATCCTGAAAGAGCTTAAGGGGCAATTTCCGTTCTTTAGAAGGTGTTTTTGGTATCGGTGTATAACGGACCGAGTCAGCCTCGAAGTTCTGGGCATTGATGGATCTCGCCTGAAGCGCAAAGAAGATAAACATGCATGCAACGATATGCAGTCTCATGGTTGTATGTGTTGATCCGAGCCCGTGGAATACTTTGACACCGTGACTTACTCAAAAGTTGTAACCTTGGAAATTGCAAGCCCTTATTTTGGGGGCAGGGACTTAATAACGGAGTTAACAAGTCCCGAAAAATCAAATCCATGATGTGAAATTCCAAGTCGTACCACCACAAGTTTATGCGAAGGTATTATCATCACATATTGCTCCTCAAATCCATCGGCCCAGTAGGCATCGGTTGGAAGATCAGGATACTTTCGCAACGCGGCGTTGTCGGCGGCGCCAGCATTAAGCCACCATTGGGCTCCGTATTGTCCAATTGACGCCGGAACTGCCGGTGTCGTAGTGTATTTGACCCAGCCCTCAGGCAGAATCCGTTCTCCATTCCACACACCGTCATTGAGGTACAATAGTCCGAACCTTGCCCAATCCCGCGCAGATGCAAAGCTGTAAGAAGAGCCCACAAACGTACCGGAGGCATCTGGCTCCATGACCATGCTGTTCATCCCCAACTTGTAAAATAATCTTTCATATGGAAAGCGGTAGTAAAGAGAATCTCCAAGCGTCCTTCGGATGATGCCGGATAGAATGTTGGTGGTGCCGCTGGAATATTCGAAGTGCTCACCTGGTTTATATTTCAGCTTCAGGCTTGCTGCATATGCACCTTTGTCATCGCTGCGTATAAACATGTTATGGAAATGAGAAGTCGGTACAAAGTATGACTCAGACCACGTCAGGCCGCTTATCGCTTGCAGCAGATGGTTTAAAGTGATCTCTTTTCGGTCGTCTGGGTCCATTCGCTGACAGGCGCTGGTGCATCAATGTTCAGTTTGCCATCATGAACAAGAATTCCGATAAGCGCATTGGTAATGCTTTTTGTCATGGACCAGCCCATAAGCCTATCGTTAGGCTTGACTCCCTGCGCATATTGTTCCGCTATGATCCTGCCATCATGAACAACGATGATAGCACTGGTGTTTTTTGGTTTCGTGGGGTCAGTTTCCAAAAACGCATGACTTGCTGCCGCTTTAATCATGTTCACACTAATTGACCCGCTAACAGAGTCAGTGATTAGGTTACCTAGCGGCCAGACAATGGATTTCTGCGACAATGGGGGAGCCGGAAGAAGTATAGTGTCGCTCCTTACGTCAATTTCACGCCGCGTGGCAAGCAACGTGCACCCTAGGCCCTTCCTGTAGATCGCCTTAGACGACTTCCAGAATATGGTGGACTCGTACTGTTGAATCCTGGGAATCGATTTCTATTGTTGCACCTGAAAGGCCGGGAAAAACCGTCAGCTCTTTTTCTCTCACACTTTCGGGCGTCCGTCCACTCACGAAAACACATGAACACATTGTTTTGGACGCCATTCCTGCCATAACAGGAGGAAATGTGATGGCCATGTATGACAGGAGAATAACGACAATGGCCAGAAAGATCAGCCCGATAATTTTGAAGAACTTTTTCATCAGGGCAGATTCATTTGTTGATTTACTGACTTGTTGAGCTGCCTACCGCAGGCAGGTTTACTGATTTGGCGGTTTCCGGCAGATATTGCGTTTAGAAACCCTGACAAGTTCTTAAATAGGTGACGCTAAATCAAGTAAATCTCCAATTCAAGAAATCAATAAATGGCTAAATTAAGGATGACCGAAAAGGACCTGAAAGACTTTCTCGACCGGAAATCAGAACAATATAACCAGCCGTCATTCATTACACTTGATCCCATCTCCATTCCTCACGCATATTCGAGGAAGCAGGACATAGAGATCGCGGGACTGTTCGCAGCAACACTGGCGTGGGGCCAAAGGATCACCATTGTAAGGAAATGCAATGAGTTCCTCGCGAGAATGGACAATGATCCATACAGGTTCATCATGGACCACACCCAAAAGGACCTAAAATTGTTTCATGATTTCAAGCATCGCACTTTCAATACTACCGATACCCTTTACTTCATATCCTTTTTGAAATGGTTTTACAAACACCACGACAGCCTGGAAGAGGCTTTTGCTACAGACACAAATGCTGCGAACGTCCAGGCGGGTTTGGTAAACTTTCATAACCTCTTTTTTAGCCTGAAGGATTATCCAACAAGAACACGGAAGCACGTGGCAACACCAGACAGAAAATCGACGTGTAAACGTTTGAATATGTATCTGCGCTGGATGGTTAGAAATGATTCCAGAGGTGTTGACTTTGGGATCTGGAAAAAGTTAAAGCCCGCGCAACTAATTTGTCCTTGTGATCTTCACGTCGACCGCGTAGGAAGACGGCTTAAGCTCATCAGTCGAAAGCAAACGGACTGGCTGACTGCAATCGAGCTAACCAAAAATCTCGCATTACTTGATCGCAATGATCCTGTTAAGTATGACTTCGCCTTGTTTGGTTTGGGTATAGAAGAAGGATGGTCAAAGCTAACTTGAATGCTGTGCTAACATTGCCTCTTTTGTGTCGTCATGAATGAGCAATTCTTTCGAGACGCTTTCATCGGTTCCGATGATCAAGCAGAATGACCGTTTCTATCTATTTAAAATGATTCTAAATTGTTATAAAATGCCTTGAATTAGCATTCCTGAACTACCTTTCGCCGGTTTTGAGAGGCACGTTGATTTCCGCAATTATTATTGTGCAACGCTTCAAATAAATTTGAAAAAATGAGTTCCGATAGTAGATTTGTGCCGCTTGTTTTGAAAACGGACACTGAACCTACACATGAATAAAAACTCTATCTCCTCCGCTTGCAAGTTCTTCTCACTGGTTTTCGTTTTCGCATTTATCAGTTTTACTATCTCCGCTCAAGAAATTTCTACTGAACCTGCCGCGATTAAAGCGGAGTAAGTCGTTGTTTAATGCGAATTGTAAAGCTTGTCACCGTGTTGATCAGAAACTTAGTCGGCCCCGCGCTCGCCGGAGTTTATGCATCGTGCTCCTTCTATCGACTGGATCATCAAGTTTGTTCATAATTCTCGGGTGTAATTGCCAGTGGAGACGATTATGCCAACAAGCTCTACAATGAGTACAACAAGACTCAGATGACTGCCTTCTCCTCGTTGAAGGATGACAGATATCATGAATATCCTGGCGTATGTAATAAAGCTGAAGACGGATAAAGCCCAAGGAAGCAACACCGAGACCGGACCCTGTAGTAGGTGATCCCAAAGATCCTGGGTTGCCCTCGACATATCTCAACATCATTCTCATCGGGATGGTCATCATCCTGGTATTGCTTCTCATTATACTAGGATTACTTGTTTCTGCTCTCAAACGATTCCTCGATCAGAAAGAACTTTCAGATGAAGACAAAGAAATTGTCCACTCACCCATCACGTTGGCATCGATCACGCAGAAGCTCGGGATTTATTTTTATTGTGCATATTTCTTGTAGGCGCACTGGGATTCAAAGCGGTGATCAACGGGTTCTATGGTATCGGTGTTCAGCAAGGATATGCTCCCAAGCAACCCATCGCTTTTTCGCACAAGATTCACGCCGGCCAATATGAAATTGACTGCAAATATTGTCACATCGGCGCGGCGAAAGGAAAGAATGCAACCATTCCTTCCGTTAACATTTGTATGAACTGCCACAACCAGATCAAGACAGGGACCATTACAGGAGAGAAGGAGATCGCGATGATCGTTTCTGCATGCGAAAATAATAAACCAATCGAATGGGTGCGTATCCACAATCTTCCGATCTTGCCTATTTCAATCATGCTCAACACGTTAACGTCGGTGGTATTGAATGTCAAACCTGTCATGGACCGGTTGAAACCATGGATGTTGTTCGTCAGCACTCTTTATTAACTATGGGTTGGTGTATCGATTGCCACCGGAAGACAGATGTTAATCTAAAGGAAATGCCTATTACGATAAGCTTGGTGGAACTACATGCAAAAACAAGGGCAAGGCTCCAATGAAAGTAGAGGAAATGGGGGGATTGGAATGTGCTAAATGTCACTATTAATATATAGAGTTAACTACGGTTAACGCGATCGCGATAAAGAACGATTTATGGAAGAATCTAAAAAAAGTATACTGGAAAGGCATCGAGCAACTGGCTAATAACCCGGAGTTTGTAAAGCATGCCCATCATGAATTTCCCGGAGGCCTGACCCGAAGGATCCTGGTCATTCACGAAGAGATTTTCTAAAGATGATGGGCTTTGGGATGTCAGCCGTTGCATTGGCAGCATGCGAAGCTCCTATCCGCAAAGCGATTCCATATGTTAACAAGCCCGTTGATATTGACGCAAGCATAGCGAACTATTACGCATCGACATATATTAACGGCGGGGACTATTGCAGCATTGTCGTTAAGACCCGCGAAGGCACGTCCGATCAAAATTGAGGGCAATGCTTTTCCTCAGTAACTAAAGGAGGCACCAATGCGCAGGTGGAGGCTTCAGTCCTTTCATTATACGATAACTCAAGAGCTACGGGGCCCGAAGATCGGCAAAGATAAAAGTATCGACTGGGACAGATCTGGACAGGCAGATCATAGCAAAACTGAACGCAGATCGAGCAACGAGGGGGGTCAGATCAGGATCGTTAGCAACACCATACTAAGTCCGAGCACGAAAGCTGCCATTGAAAAATTCAAAGGCAAATTTCCAACGACGCAACATGTTCAATACGATCAGAGCTTCTCATATGGAATGTTGAAAGCCAATGAAGAATCTTTTGGTGCGGCCATGATTCCATCGTATGATTTCAGCAAAGCAACCGTCATTGTAAGTATTGGAGCGGATTTTCTAGGAAGCTGGATATCGCCGATCGAGTACACAAAGCAATACGGATAGACCCGTGAAGTTACCGAAGAGAAAAGAGACATGTCGCGGCATTATCAGTTCGAGTCCATCATGTCGATCACTGGCGCGAATGCAGACTACAGAACACAGATCAAACCTTCTGAAGAAGGCGCTGTTGTGATACAACTCTATAATCTTATTGCAGCGAAGGCGGAAAGGCGACGATTTCAGGCGGAGTTGAAAAACCGAATCTTGCAAAGGCGGCGAACGACTTGTGGTCTGCGCGCGGTAAGGCTATCGTCGTTGCTGGCTCCAATGACAAAGCGATTCAGGTGGTTGTCAACGGTATCAATGATATGCTGGGCAGCTACGGAGTGACGATCAATACCGCTTCTCCTGTGAACTATCGGCAGGGTGATGACGCCGCTATGGCATCATTTATTTCCGATGCTGACAACGGTGTCGTAGACGCTGTGATCTTTTACAATTGCAATCCCGTGTATGATCACCCAATGGGAGAGCAACTTGCAGCGGATAATTAAAAAACTTGCGTTAACGGTGTCGACTTCGTACAAAGAAGAAGAAACGGGAATACTGGCGCAGTATAAAGCACCCGACCATCATTTCCTTGAATCCTGGAATGATGCGGAACCCAAGAAAAATTATTACAGTCTCGCGCAGCCGGCAATCACGCCGATCTTCATGACGCGTCCCGCACAGGAGAGTTTCCTCATCTGGTCCGGCGATGCAAAGGCCGATTACTTTGAATTTGTAAAAAACAACTGGAAGACCTGGTTCTATCAAGGATACATCTCAGCCATTCCAGTCTTTCTGGGATAAGTGCCTGTACGATGGTGTTTATGAAGTGAGTACTACTGAGGCAGCTAGCCAGCCAGTTGCTTTTGCGGGTGATGTCAACGCAGCCGCGGCGGCAATAGCCAGCTATAAATCAGGCGGCGTTGAGCTTGTGATTTATGAAAGCGGCAATATTGGCAATGGATCACAGGCAAATAATCCCCTGTTGCAGGAACTTCCTGATCCGATCACGAAAGCAGTGTGGGACCATTATGTTACGGTTTCACCGAAAGATGCAGCGGGCATAGACTTTTCGGAAAGTATAACAAAGTATTGCTACCATCAATGTAAATGGCAAATCGATAAAGCTTCCTGTCTTGGTTCAGCCTGGACAAACACCTGGAACAATAGGCATACCGTTAGGATATGGACGTACGAAGGCCGGCAAAGTGGCTGATGGCATAGGGCAGAACGCTTATCCTTTTGTAACCATGGTAAATGGTTCTCTTAGCTATTCCGTTGCTAACGTAAAACTCGAGAATAACCGAAGATACGTATCAGATCGCGCAGACCCAGACGCACAACACGTACATGGGCCGCCAGACGGTCATCCAGGAAACGCTGCTCGAAAATTATAAGGACACACACTGGACCCGTGAGTTTAAGCCAAAGGTGACTACATGGACTGATCCCGCAGCACAAAGTTGATCCCGGATGTAGTATCTATCTGGAAAGGTCACGAATACCATAATCATCATTGGGGCATGTCGATCGACCTGAACACCTGTACTGGATGCGGAGCATGTGTTGTGGCCTGTAATGTTGAAAATAACGTGGCCCTTGTGGGACGGGAAGAAGTCATCAAACGTCGAGAGATGCATTGGCTGCGCATTGACCGATACTATAGCAGCGATGCTCCCGCCGATGATTGGAAAGGCTCGAAGAAGCCACGGATAATCCGGAGGTTGTTTTTCAACCGATGCTTGTGCCAGCATTGTAATAATGCCCCCTGCGAAACTGTTTGTCCTGTTGCTGCAACGACGCATAGCACAGAAGGACTTAACCAAATGACGTATAACAGATGTATTGGAACACGCTATTGTGCTAACAACTGTCCTTATAAAGTAAGACGTTTCAACTGGTTCAAGTATCACGATAACGACCAATTTGAAAGCATCAAATCCGGCAATGAATACCGACTTGGGTAAAATGGTTTGAATCCTGATGTTACAGTTCGCTCACGCGGCGTTATGGAGAAATGTTCATTCTGTGTACAACGAATTCAGCTTGGTAAACTCAATGCTAAGAAAGAAAGAAGACCCCTTGTAGGATGGAGAAGTTGTGACAGCATGTCAGGCCGCGTGCTCGACAGGAGCAATCGTATTTGGTGACATGAACGATCCGGAAAGCAAAATTTCGAAACTTCTTAAGATACAGTCCGATTGAATGAGGAGAAACCCCATCGTAGTGGACAAGATAGCAGATAATCCGCGAGCGTATCAGGTGCTGGAGGAAATAGGTGTGAAGCCAAATATCTGGTATTTCAGTAAGGTGAGGAATAAGGATGCGGGGAAAGCCTAAGTTTTCCAACAATGAAAGGATTACATGAACAGACAACGATTAACGATCAACGATAAAATGCAGGTAACGTTCAGCAGTTCGTGATCCTCTTGTAACCGGCGGTAAAACAGTAAAAGATGTTTCGCATGACATCAGCCGCCAGGTAGAAGGTAAGCCGACCAGACTTGTGGTGGATGGCATATGGCGGTTTCTTCTGTTTTGCTCGCGTTTTGGGTTTTATTGTATATGCGTTCTTTTGTGGAACGGGAGTAGGAGTGTGGGGACTTAATAAAACAGTAGGCTGGGCGTGGGATATTACAAACTTCGTTTGGTGGGTGGGTATTGGTCACGCAGGTACACTGATCTCAGCTATCCTTTTGCTGTTCCGTCAGAGTTGGAGAATGTCCATCAACCGCGCAGCAGAAGCGATGACAATCTTTGCCGTTATCTGCGCCGCCACTTTTCCGCTTGATGCACATGGGCCGCTTGTGGCTTGGCTTTTACTGGACGCTTCCATTTCCAAATACGTTTGGTTCACTGTGGGTGAATTTCAACTCGCCTTTGCTTGTGGGACGTATTTGCGATCTCAACATATTTTACCGTATCGCTTGTGTTCTGGTACATGGGTCTTATTCCTGATTTTGCCGTCATCCGTGACCGCGCTGTAGTGCAAGGAAATAAGATCAGAGCTAACATCTACAATGCGCTTGAGTTTCGGATGGCAGGGCGGCGCGAAAACCTGGATGCGATATGAATCTGTCGCGCTTGATCCTGGCAGGTCTTTCTACGCCGCTTGTATTGTCTGTTCACACCATCGTATCCATGGACTTTGCAACTTCAGTTATTCCTGGATGGCATACGACAATCTTTCCCCCTTACTTCGTTGCCGGTGCGATCTTCTCTGGATTTGCCATGGTGTTGACGTTATTGCTGGTCACACGCGTAAAGTGTTTAAGCTGGAAGATTATATCACCATCTATCACATCGAACTGATGAACATCATCATCATTGTTACAGGTTCGATCGTGGGTATTGCTTACATCACTGAATTGTTCATCGCATGGTATTCAGGAGTTGAATATGAAGGATATGCATTTTATAATCGCGTTCAGGGTCCGTATGCCTGGGCATATTGGTCCATGATGACCTGTAATGTGATTTCTCCTCAGCTGTTCTGGATTAAGAAGATCAGAACAAGCATTGTGGCCACATTTGTGCTTTCCATCGTTGTGAATATTGGAATGTGGTTCGAACGCTTTGTGATCATTGTTACTTCGCTTCATCGCGATTATATTCCATCGAGCTGGACGATGTTTCATCCGACCATGTATGATATCGGAGAATATCTCTTCACGTTTGGATTCTTCTTCTACGCATTCTTATTGTTTGCCAAGTTTTTCCCTGTGATCAATATGGCTGAAGTAAAAAGTATTGTTAAAGTCAGGTTCTGAAAAAACAACAGACGATACGCCTCATTGATGATGAGGACGCGATTAAAAAATATAGACAATGGATGCAGATAAAAATTTTTTAGTAGGCATATTTGATGACGAAGACCTGTGTGCTCGATGGCGTACAAAAAGTACGGCAGAGCGGAGTGAAGATCCACGAAGTGTATTCGCCGTTTCCGGTTCACGGACTGGATGAAGTGCTGGGATATAAAAGAACCCGTCTGCCCATCGCTGCTTTTCTTTTTGGAATGACCGGAACAGCCTTGGCATTGATCATGCAGATATGGATGCTTGGATATGACTGGCCGATGATCATTGGTGGGAAAGAACTTCGCATCCCTTGCCTCCCTTTATTCCTGTTACTTTTGAACTTACGGTTCTTTTGTCTGCTTTGGGTATGGTTGCCACATTTATGATCGTGAGTGATCTGAAACCATACGCTGGCCACGTCAATTCGATATTCGCAGTACGGATGATAAACATGTGATGGCAATCGATCTTGCACTTAATAAAGGTAAAGAGCAAAGCTGAGATTGCCAGACATTCTTAAGACGGCTGGTGCTTCTGAAGTGAACGAAAAGAATTTTGAATAATCAGAGAATAATCAATTATGCGATTTGCTAACAATTTTATTCATAGCATTTTCGCGTCGCTGTATGTTGACTTCCTGTGGAGCTGGTGGTGATAATCAGGGACTGGAGTATGCGCCAAACATGTATCACTCCGTTGCATATGAGCCCTATTCTCAGATCGTAGATGAGGATGCCGGAAGATGGTTGACCTCTATTGAATATCCCGAGAACGAGAAAGGCATGCAGAATTTTACAACTCCAATCAGTTCAATCCAACGAATGAATATGCGCGTGCCTGCCGCCAACACGGTAAGCAGAAATAAACATGGCTGGCTTCCTTACCGTCTTGGTAAAGACAGTCTTGCAGTTTGCAGCACGACTGTAAAGAACCCTCTGGATTCGTCAGCAGCGATGATCGCCGATGGAAAGATTTTATATGAAACCTATTGCGACCATTGTCATGGTGCGAAAGGGAGCAGGCGATGGTAAAGTAGCCGCTGGTGTTACCGTTGACGATCCTGAAAAAGGCTCAATTGAAAAAGGCACTTACAACGGTGTAGCGAATTTAACGGGCGATGCTTTGAAGAATATTTCGGAAGGTCATATTTTCCATGTGATCACACATGGTAAAGGATCTGATGTGGGCCCATGGATCGCAGATCAATGTGGAAGATCGCTGGAAGATTGCCAAGTATGTTAAGACACTGCAGAATAATAAAACGAATGGATAACCGATAAACGGATAATGAAATAACAATGGCTCATCAAGTAGTAGTTACGGAAGAACATTATGTATTCAGGGCAGAGACCAGAACGGAAGCTCTTCATTCTTCTTGGCTGTAGGCATTGCGTTGTTCGTTGCTGGGCATGTTCCTGGCGAAGAGCGGTGGCGGTCACGACAGCACATGGCGGCAGGACATGCTAGCCGTTCAAAGCAGAGAATTGGTAGCAAGCGCTCAACAACATGCGGCTGCTTCAGAAGGTCATGCAGACCAGGCCGTGCATCATGAAGGAACCGCACCCTGGCTGAAGAGAATTATTACAACGCTTTGGATGAACAATGTTTTTTTTGCCGGGCTTGGCATCATCGGATTGTTTTTCGTAGCCATTCAATATGCAGCGCAGGCTGGATGGTCAGTCGGCGTAAAACGTGTAGGCCTGGCGATGGGCACATGGATACCGATTGCAGGTATTATTAATGCTCGTACTGTGGTTTGTCACAAACCACGATATTTTCCATTGGACGCATGTTATCTGTATCGACGAGAAAGGCAGCTCAATTCGATGACGATCATCAATAAAAAAGCACCGTTCTTTTTCTGGCCGCTTGGCAGGCGGAACATTTCCCATTTTTTTCATCTTCAGAATGGTATTGTTCTTCGGCGTATGGTACTGGTTCTTTATCATGATCACGCAAGAATATGCTGGCGGAAGATCTTGAAGCCTCCACTTCATACTGGCATAAGAACGTGGTTCTCTCCACCGTGTTTCTTGATATTTTTTGGAGTTAGTTCATCCATTGCTGCATGGGATTGGGTGATGAGCATCGATACACATTGGTTCAGCACCATGTTTGGCTGGTATGTTTTTGCCAGCTGGTGGGTTACTGGTCTTGGCGACCATTACACTGATTGTCGTATTCCTGAAAGATGCCGGCTATCTTAAGATCGTTAACTCAAATCACTTGCACGATCTGGGCAAATTCATGTTTGCCTTCTCTATTTTCTGGACATACATCTGGTTCAGCCAGTTCCTGCTGATCTATTATGCACACATTCCTGAAGAAACTATCTATTTCGTGGAACGCATGAAGAACAGTCCGTACAGCTGGATATTTTATCTTAATCTGATTTTGAATTTTGTATTGCCATTTTTGTTACTGATGACAAGGGATGCGAAACGCCAGATGTCCATGCTGAAGTTGGTTTGTCCGATTATTATTGTAGGTCACTGGTTCGATTTCTTTAATATGGTTACGCCGGGTGTTATGAAGTATGATGGTGGCGTTGGTTTTATTGGAGATAGGAATTGCCCTGATTTTTGTGTCAGTATTTCTGTTGGTCGTGCTGAGTAACTTAACCAAGTTGCCGCTGTTTGGAAAGAATGATCCGATGTTGCAAGAGAGTCTTCATCACCACATTTAATTTATAGAAACTGATATGATGAGTCTGATTATTTTTCTGGGTGTTGTTCTGATTCTGGCGATCCTGTTACATGATCTTCAGGGTGAGCAATCTTGTAAGCATTGCAAAGGGAGACGTAGAGACGAGAAAGGTGGTACAGCCAATAAAGTTAATGCCGCCCTTTTTATCGTTTTCATGGTGGGGAGCCTGGGATGGTTTCTTCTGGTATTCGTTAGCGTATTTTGACGGTTATAATTTACCTGTCGCTTCCGATCATGGGAAGCATGACCGATACACTTTTCTGGATCACGATGGCTGTTTCAGTGGCGGCATTTGTCATTATCAGTATCGTCATGTTTGTATTTCATTTACCAGTACCAATATCGTGAAGGACAAAAAGCCAAATACTATCCTGACAATCATTACCTTGAACTAGCCTGGACGATCATTCCTGCGATCGTGCTGGCCGTGTTGATTTTCACCGGACTTCGTGCCTGGAATGACATTACCGGCCCAGCTGCAAAAGATGCCGAAGTTATTGAAATCATCGGTCAGCAGTTTGCATGGACCGCCCGGTATCCCGGAGTAAAGGATGGAGTGCTCGGAAAAATATAACTATAAGACTGATCGATGACTTCGGCAATGAATTTGGTCTTGATCTTACAGATAAAAATTCATTTGATGATTTTAAATCGCTTGGAGTTGCATCTTCCCGTTGATAAGGAAATTCTGCTGAAGATCCGGGCAAAGGATGTATTGCATAGTGTTTTCTTCCTCACTTCCGTGTTAAAATGGATGCGGTTCCTGGAATGCCCACACAATTTAAATTCAAGGTCAACGAAGACCACGCAGCAGATGCGCGATGAATTGGGCAATCCAAATTTCAACTATGAATTGGCCTGTGCTGAAATTTGCGGACGCGGGCACTTCTCTATGAAGATGTCTGTTGTCGTGGAGGATGCAGAAGTCTTACGAACGATGGAAGGCTTCTCAGGAAGCATGGTTAAAACAAAATCCGGACTACCTGAAAAATGTACCCGACGCGTTGAAAGAAGCGGCGATGATCAAAGCCGGAATGGAAAAAGATCCTGGATCAACCGTAGCGACGGCTAAGGAGTAATAAGAATTAAAAGATTATCAACGACATGGCAACGACCGACATTCACACTCATCAAGATGTTCATCATCACGATGATCATGAAGAACATGAACATCATGAAGGCAACTTTTGGACGAAATATATTTTTAGTCAGGATCATAAAGTAATTGCCAAGCAATTTCTGATTACGGGTATTTTCTGGGCGTTGCTGGGTGGAATTCTTTCCGTGATCTTCCGTCTGCAACTTGGTTTTCCCGATATGAACCTGGAGTGGCTTAAACCCGTTCTTGGAGAATGGATCACCGCAGAAGGAAAACTTGATCCTGAATTCTATCTCGCGTCTGGTAACGATGCACGGAACGATCATGGTGTTCTTTGTGCTTACTGCCGGGCTGAGCGGAACATTCTGCAACTTCCTTATTCCGTTGCAAGTAGGAGCGCGCGATATGGCTTCGGGATTCTTGAACATGCTTTCGTACTGGTTCTTTTTCCTTTCCAGCGTGATCATGTTTACTTCCCTCTTTCTTTCAACAGGACCCGCCGCAGGTGGATGGACAATTTATCCTCCGTTGAGCGCACTTACCCAGGCCATTAAAGGTTCCGGTCTTGGTATGACCTTGTGGCTGGTAGCCATGGCATTGTTTATTGTCAGCTCCCTTCTTGGGTGGTATCAACTATATCACAACCATTATCAACATGCGGACAAGGGGTATGTCATTCACAAGTATGCCTCTTACCGATCTGGGCGTTTTTCTTTACGGCAATCATCGGTGTGCTTTCTTTCCCTGTTTTGTTTGCAGCAGCATTGCTGTTGATTTTCGACCGCAGCTTTGGAACAAGTTTCTATCTTTCAGATATCTATATTGGTGGTGAAGCGCTGGCGCATGATGGAGGAAGCCCTATTTTGTTCCAACATTTGTTCTGGTTCCTCGGTCACCCTGAAGTTTACATCGTGTTGCTTCCTGCCCTTGGTCTTTCATCCGAGATTATTGCCACCAATTCGCGCAAACCTATCTTTGGTTACAAGGCGATGATCGGATCCATGCTTTTCATTGCAATTCTTTCATTTATTGTTTGGGCGCATCACATGTTTGTAACAGGTATGAATCCATTCCTCGGTTCGATCTTCATGTTGCTGACGCTGATCATTGCAGTGCCTTCGGCCGTGAAAATATTTAACTATGTAACAACACTGTGGAAAGGTAACATCCGGTTTACGCCGGGAATGTTATTCTCTATCGGTATGGTTTCATTCTTCCTGACCGGTGGTATTACAGGGATATTCCTCGGAAACTCAGCGATTGATATTCAGCTTCACGATACTTATTTTGTTGTTGCTCACTTTCACCTGGTAATGGGTAGCGCTTCGTTCTTCGGAATGCTGGCCGGTGTTTATCACTGGTTCCCAAAAATGTTTGGACAGAATGATGAATAACAAGCTTGGTAATCCATTTCTGGTTAACGTTTGCGGGTGTTTACCTGGTGTTCTTCCCGATGCACTACATCGGTATTGCCGGTTTCCCGAGAAGGTATTATTCATGGACTAACTTTGAAACGTTTAGCGGTTTCGCGGATCTGAATATGCTGGTCAGTGTTGCGGCGATCATTACGCTGGCTGCACAATTTATCTTCCTGTTTAATTTCTTCTACAGCATTTTCCGCGGACGAGTCGCCCCAGCCAACCCATGGAATTCGACTACGCTGGAATGGACAACACCACGCAATCCCGGACACGGTAACTGGGTTGGAGAAATTCCTTCCGTCTATCGCTGGCCATATGATTATAGTAAGCCTGGTTCAAAGGAAGATTATATTCCTCAGCATATTCCATTCTCGAAACTCCGGAGTCTAACCTTCCGCATGAAAATGAGTTGATCAAACTCGAGACTTCGAATGGAGACGGTGCTATTGTCGTAGAGGGAAATAAACATTAATTGACGCACTTACCTGTTTGCCGCCGAAGGTTCAAAGTTCGGTTCAATAACTCAACTTTGAACCTTAATTTTGTCGACGTGTATACATCGGCGCTAACAGCATATCAAATAATATGCGTTCATTTCGAAGGCTTACGACTATCTACACTAATTGCCGTGTATGTTTTGATTCTCGTAGGAGGTATCGTTCGCAGTACAGGCTCGGGAATGGGATGTCCCGATTGGCCAAATGCTTTGGAAGTTGGATTCCGCCAACATCCGTTACTGAACTTCCTGCTGAATTACAAAGAAATATATGCAGCCCATCGCGAAAAAAGAACTATACGCTTTGCCAAATATCTGACTGCCGTTGGCATGGAGGAAACGGCAACAAGTATTCTAAATGATGCCGGCGGTGCTTCATGAGAATGATTTCAACCCTGCTAAAACCTGGATCGAATACGTCAACCGAGTGATCGGTGTGATCATTGGATTTTTCATTTTTGCTGTGTTTGTGGTTTCGGTGCAGATTCAGGAAAAGCAGACTCCAAGCTGACCATGATTGCGTGTGCTGCTTTTTTGTTGGTGGGATTTCAGGGATGGCTAGGCTCTTTTGTGGTGTCCACCAATCTTACACCATGGACGATCACGGTTCATATGTTTCTTGCGCTGCTGATCGTTGCGCTTGCTCGTTTATCTGGTGCATCAAAGCAGCTACGAAAAGGAGATTCAATCCTCGTTTGGGTTTTTGGTGGCTGCTGGCCTGTATGGCAGTGCTTTTGGTTCAGATTTTGTTAGGCACACAGGTACGGGAGGCCATCGATCGGTGGCCGTCTGTGCAGGGAGAGAGGCTGGATCGCCAACCTGGGAGGAGAATTTATCATTCACCGTTCTTTCTCCTGGATTGTGCTTGATTCTGCATGTTGGATTAATCGTGAGATTGTACAAAACTGAAGGCTCAAAAGCTTTCGCCCTTACCCTAATCCTGCTAATTTTGGGAACAATTTTATCAGGTTTAGGCATGGCCTATTTTGATGTTCCCCCATTTCTTCAGCCAATCCATTTGCTGCTGGCTACCGTCACATTCGGAATGCAGTTTGCGTTTTTATTGAAGCTTAATAGAAAAGAAGAAACCGCATTAGTTTGATCAAGATGATAGTCGCGACATATCAACGATCTAACGGGAGTCTCATTTTGCTGTGGCAAAAGGCAAAGCTTATTGGGAATTGTTGAAATTCAGGTTGTCGTTTCTTGTTGCATTCTCGTGCGCGTTTGGTTATGTGCTGGCATCACCTCAGGTAAACTGGATCACATTGTTCATGCTTTTCCTTGGCGGCTTTCTACTATCAGGCTCTTCTGTGATCATTAATCAGATCATTGAAAAGGATCTGGATAAACTGATGGTCGGAACCATGAACCGGCCATTGCCAACAGACAGGGTTTCCGTTAACGAAGCCACCACAGTGGCAGTCTCTCTGTCTGGTCGCCGGTATGTTCCATTCTGATCGTGTTATACAAATCCATTGACTAGCCATTCTGTCCGTGGTATCCCTGATTTTGTATGGGTTTGTTTACACGCCGCTGAAAAGAGTAGGACCGATCGCAGTTTTTGTTGGCGCTATCCCGGGAGCGCTTCCACCACTTGCTGGGCTGGATTGCCGCAACGGGCGGCATTTCGCATGAAGCGCTTATCATTTTTGGAATTCAGTTCATCTGGCAGTTCCCTCACTTTTGGGCAATTGCCTGGGTGTCGGATGATGACTATAAAAAAGCAGGATTCAAATTGCTTCCATCCGGTGGACAAAAAGATCTTGAACACGGCTATACAGATCATGATCTATACCATGTTCCTTATTCCGCTCGGATTATTGCCGGCGACGTTTGGGATTACCGGAATCAACTCTGCTATTGTAGCCACAGTATGCGGGGTGATTTTCTTTGCACAGACATTTTCACTGATGAGATCGGGAGATCGTAAGTCTGCTTTGAAAATCATGTTCGGATTCATTTTTGTATTTGCCGATCGTTCAGATTGCATATTTATTAGATAAATTTGATATGTGAGGGTTGAAAAGTAAAATTATGGCAACTGATATTAGAATTGTAGAAGAAGCGAAGCAGCCGTTGGCGATGCATCCAAAGAAGTTTGCGCTTGTGGCTTTTTATTGCAAGTGTGATCATGATTTTTGCCGCGTTGACCAGCGCTTACATTGTACGTCAGGCAGATGGAAATTGGCTGTTTGTTGAATTGCCAAATTCATTTTGGGTCACGACGGGCATTATTTTGCTTAGTAGCGCTACAATGCATTGGGCGTATATTCGGCGAAAAAGGATAATCTCGAGATGACCAAGCTTGCGATCAGTATCACTACGATACTGGGCATCGCTTTCCTGGTAGGGCAGGTTATGGCCTGGGGCGATCTTGTGAAGGAAAGTGTACATTTTGTCGGCAATCCATCAGGATCATTTGTTTATGTGTTGTCCGGCTTGCATATGCTGCACATTATCGGAGGTCTTGTATTTCTGCTGATCGTACTGGTAGCAACGTTTCGATTCAAGGTGCATTCAAAAAACATGTCACAGATCGAAATGTGTGCCACCTATTGGCATTTTTTGGATGGGCTTTGGGTATATTTGTTTGTTTTTCTATTATTGAATCGCTGAGGGTATGGACGGTCGCGTTTGGTCAATAAAGATTAAGAGAAAAGAAATCGTATAAAGAAACATATGGCAAGCACAACAGCAGCAGCTCCGGGAAGGAGTGAATGGGATGGTGGAGTATCACCCATGGGCGTCAGTTATGGCAAAGCTCATGATGTGGTTCTTTTTATTGTCTGATGCCTTTACATTTTCAGCACTGCTCATAACCTACGGCTTGGTGCGTTCTTCACATCAAGCTTATACAGGACCGGTAGAGAAGTTTGTTTTTTGCCCCGCCTACTGGCCGATCCCGGAAAAGGTATATGAATCAGTTCCATTTTTGCATGGTGTTGTCGTTGCCGCTTGGTGTTTGTCGGTATCATGACTTTTATCCTGATCATGAGCAGTGTAACGATGGTGCTGGCCGTGGAAGCTGGTCACCGTATGGATCGCAAGGCTGTTGAGAAATGGATGTTGTGGACGATCCTTGGAGGTATAGCTTTTCTGAGCTGCCAGGCCTGGGAGTGGGCACACTTTATTCATGGTAGGTGATGCTGACGGCAAAGGAAACTTTATTCGGACGCCAGCCTGTCACACAATCCACTACGGCCCTCCTGACTTTGCAGCCTTCTTCTTTTTCATTACCGGCTTTCACGGCTTTCACGTATTCAGCGGCGTATGTCTGAACTTCCTTATCTATTATAATACCGTGATGGGAACGTATGACCGGAGAGGCCACTATGAAATGGTTGAAAAAGTTGGACTATACTGGCACTTTGTGGACCTCGTCTGGGTATTTGTATTTACATTCTTCTACCTGGTATAAATCGTAGGTAGACAAATCAACAACTCAATAAATCACAAAATCAATAAATGAATATGGCCCACAGCGAAAATGAAGTACAGGTCACCGTAATTCCTCCGAACAAAGAAAAGATCAAGAAGCTTTGGACTGTAGCCGGGATCCTGGGTATTGTGACAGGCGTGGAATTCATCATTGCATTTGCTATGGCTCATGGTCCACTGAAAACATCAATATTCATCGGTCTTACCATCGTAAAGGCCGGATATATCGTCGGCGAGTTCATGCACCTCAGGTATGAAGTAAAGGTATTGTTTTGGTCCATCCTCATCCCGATGATCTTTGTCGTTTGGATGCTGGTGGCTTTTGTTTATGAAGGTATTGCGATAGCTGGTGTGAGGTTCGCGCCTTGATAGATTCAGGCTGAACTCATTAAAAAATATTTCAGAGGCTTGAGTATTACTTGAGCCTCTTTATTTTGACACCCTTCAAGGACCATTGACAATTCCAATGAGAAATGGAAAGAAAGCAGTTTACCTCTTCCTGGCATTACTGATGCCAGTGTTCGTGTTCTTGTTTCTCAAGTTTTTCGGGAGAAATGAGTTTGAAGTAAAACCTCTTTATGTGAACGAGTACCCTGTATCTACTGATCCTTGCCCTGCAATAACATCGTTGCCTTATACTGTATCCGATACGGTGATGGAGCAGCTCCCATTGGCGCCGATAGCCTCGCGGTAATTTTCTTTGATGCTGAAGCCGGCGACAAGATCAACCAGTTCAAAAGAGTGAAAGAGGAAATGGAGGGTGATCCCGTGAGTGTTTCCCAGATCCCTCCGTCCGAAAGGGCACGCACGTTGAGCAGATGCATATTTTTCCTCCATGACTCACTCGATGTAGCCCTGGTCGACCACAAAGGCTACATTCGCGGTAATTATATTGCATCAGACCGTGATGATATCGACAGGCTCCTGACTGAAATAACGATCATACTGAGAAAATATTAACATGGTGACAAATAGCACTGCGCCCGTGAAGAGAGATCCATATCACAAGCTCATCATTGCCGTTTCCATTGTGATACCACTGGTCGTTGCTGTCCTGTTTGGTGTCAAGATACCAGGTTACGATCTCTCCTTTCTTCCGCCGATATACGCGACCATCAATGGAATGACAGCCGTGATTCTTGTCATTTCGGTAGTGGCCATCAAGCGCGGAAAAAGGAAACTCCATGAAAGGCTTATGAAAACTTGTATGGGCCTGTCCGCCACCTTTCTTGTCCTCTATGTCCTTTATCACATGACCAGCGACTCAACGCCATATGGAGGACAGGGCATGCTTAGATATATTTACTTTTTTATACTGATTTCGCACATTTTTCTTTCCGTTGGTGTTATACCCCTGGTATTATTTACGTTCGTTAGAGGGCTTCGGGGTGATTTCCAAAGACACCGTTCGCTCGCGAAGATTACATTTCCGATATGGTTATATGTGGCGGTAACCGGTGTCATTGTATATTTGATGATTAGCCCGTATTATACACATTCTTGAAGCTGTTGAATGAAAAAGGCCATTGCGCTATCATTGTTGTTCCTGACATGCAGTATGCATGACGTTGCTGCCCAATGCGCGATGTGCCGGTCAACCCTGGAGAACAATTATTCAAATGGCAATCCAGGTATTGCTGCAGGGATCAATACAGGGATCCTGTATTTGCTGTCGATGCCTTATCTCGCAGTGATGATTATTGGATATTTTTGGTATAAATCCAGTAAAAATGCCCAAAAGGAATTATCCGGCGCGCTGCTTCACGGTAAATGCCCGCGATGTCATGAAGGTGATATCTTTAAGTATCCCGCAAGCAGGATATCCAAATTTAATGTGATGAACGACATTGCCCGCATTGTGGCGTAAGACTTGAACCCGAACCCGGATTCTATCAGGGAGCGATGTATGTTGGTTATGGTTTTACCGTTGCTGTGCTGGCCATTGTAGGGTTATTGTATGGTTCACATGGAACCCGTCCGAATGGGTTTATGTCGGCATCGTGATCGGCATAATGATTGTACTCGCTCCCCTGAACTATCGGTATTCCAGGATACTCTATCTCTATTTTTTCGGCGGTATCAAATACGGTCCTTAGACATGATAAATTCTTAAATTAGAAAGCAATACTCAGCCACTGGCTATTGAAAAAGAGTACTCGATTATTTTTTGTCGCGCTGGCCCTGCTGATACCAGGCCTTAGGCCTATTGATTTTCTTTAGCCAGCCTAACAGTCCCCAGGCAACAGTCGACAACATCGCAGCAAACCTGGAAACAATTCTCGCGGAAGTAGATCGTCAGGCTGAGTCAGTCGCCGCCGAGATCAAAGCCAACCCTGAATTTATACCGAGCAACATTCGAGGAAATTCATTCTTTGTTTATGATTCAGAACGGGTTATCTCATGGTCTGACAACAGGTTTGTTCCAACGCTGGCTTCCGTTTCCGACACATTCAAGCTGAAGGTACTCAAAGCAGGTAACGGTGACTATCTGGCGAAAAAATGGAAGATCGACGGTCAGCGTTTTATTGTGGGCATAGTACCGCTCTTTCGGAAATTCAATATCACGAACAGCTATCTGAAGACATGGTGGAACCGGAGGCTATTTCCATACTGGAAACATTTCTATTCTTGAACCGGATGCCAATCTCGGTTTACCGGTTTGCGCCCAGGGTCAATGCTCGTTCAAGCTCAGTTTTGTGCCGGAGAGGGCACCTGCACACAAGATTGCTTATGGCGCTGGAACCCTTTTCATTATCTGTGGAATCATCTTGTTGATCATATTCGCTTACGTACAAGTCCTGGCGATCGCCTATCCGGAGATAGGGCTGTTAATTCTGTTCGTATTTCTTTATGCTATAAGGTTCGCCATGACCGCTCTGGATTTCCCGCCTTATACAGTCCATCATGGCTATTCAATGTCCAGATATTTGCGTCGTCAACATTGAATGCTTCATTGGGAGACCTTGTACTGAATGAGCTCGCAATACTTGTGCTCTGTATCTATTTATTTAAGAACTACCAGCGCTTCAGGATCTTTCAATATATGTTTATAAATGGCTGGGTATCCTGGGTCATATCGGTTTTTTCGGGCGTATGTATTTTGTTCGCTGCGCTGTTCCCTTATGTTGCCATTCAGACCATTTACAATAACTCGGCAATAGTGCTGGATATTTCACAGTCATTGAAGTTCGATGGTATCCGCATCACGGCATACCTGGTTGTACTGCTCTCTGGTATGTCCTCGTTCCTTTTTGCGCATACCTTTATTCGCCTGTTGATTGCTGATGGCAACCCAATCAGGATAATACTTTGTTTTTTTGTTTCATCAATTCTCTTTGCTGCGATCAATACATTAACAAATCAAGCGTATGAATCATCGCTGATACTGGGAACCATTTATTTTTTTCTGATCTATTATCTGCGATTATACGCAGGGTTGCGACGACTTACGTTCGGAACATTTTCATATTTGTTTATTGCCATTTCATTTCTTTCCGCTAACGGAGCTTATGCCATCCACAATTTTACAGTACAGGAACAGGTGGACAGCCAATTCAGATTTGCCGATAATTTTCTCATCGACCGTGATATTTTTGGCGAATACTTGCTTCATGAAACTGCATTGAAAATAAGGCGCGATGTATTCATACAAACACGCATTAACATTCCGATCCTGAGCAGGGATGCGATCAGGCAAAAGATCAGACAGGTATTCCTTCCGTCCTATTTCAATAAGTACGACGTTGATATCTCCCTGTTTGCGGCGACAGGGGAGCCATTGGGAAACAGATCTACTGTGACACTCTCAGAATTCATTGGCAATTACGATCAGGACGCCTACAGAACTTCATACGATGGAGTTTATTTTGTTCCAAGTCCGGCGCGTGATGTGACACAAAAGTATCTCGTGAAGATTCCCCTTGTTCGCAGTGGCTTCACGTCGGCTTACGTCAGTGGCTTCACGTCAGCTTATGTCATGCTGGAACTTTCCCTGAAGAAGATCATCCCGGAAAATGTTTACCCTGAACTTCTGGTTGACAACAGCTTCCAGCAATTTTACAATGCCGACAACATAAGCTATGCTCTGTATACAGATACAACGGTCACCTTCAGCTCCGGCAAATTCAATTACGATCACGCGTTTAGCAGAGAATGGCTGGGTAACCCAGCGTTGTACCGGAATGGATTGAAGGCCGGCGGCTACTTACATATTGCAGTGGAAGACCAGAATAACCATATCGCTATTGTTTCCTCACAAGTGCAATCGGATATGTATTCACTGGCAAACTTTTCCTTTTTACTTGTGCTCGCACTTGGTATTATTCTGATATTTTTATTTATACAGGGGTTCATCAATTATTTTCAGGGAGAGAAGCTTTATTTCTCAGCGCGTATACAGCTCCTTCTGAATCTCGCTTTTTTCCTTCCATTGATCCTGGTCAGTATAACCACTTTGAATCTGACCAACAGTTCGTCCCAGAATCAGCTCAATGCTGAATATCTTAATAAAGCTGAAACCTTCAGCAGTCAGCTATCTGCACGACTTGACGACTATCTGAACGGCACGGGAGAGAATATTATCAGTCTTGAGAACCAACTTACGGATCTCGCAAAGATCACTAATCTGGATGCGAATATTTACAACGCTACAGGAGCGCTTATCGCGACAAGCCAGCCGCAGATCTTTGAGAATGAACTTGTCTCCAACTTCATCAACGCACATGCCCTGAATGTGATCCGTTCAGGGGAGAATCTTGTTATCGAGACCGAACGCGTGGGATCGCTCGAGTACTTTGTTTCATACGCGGCATTGAAAGCTCCACGCAGCGGTAAATTGATCGGAATACTTGCCATACCCTTCTTTCAGAGTGGATCATCCATGGAAAAAATACAGATCAACGTGGTTGTGAACATCCTGAATATTTTCTCGCTGATCTTCATTGTCCTGGTGATCCTTTCTTACTTCGTTTCCGTTTGGTTGACCTTCCCCCTTAAGTTCATTACACAGTCCTTGCAAAGGACGTCATTGACAAAGGTAAATCAGCCCCTCAAGTGGAAAGCAGACGATGAAATAGGACTGATGGTCAAGGAGTACAATCAGATGCTGTTTAAATTGAGCGAGAGCAAGGCAGAGCTGGAGCAGAATCAAAGAGAGAGAACATGGCGTGAGATCGCTCAGCAGGTAGCCCATGAGATAAAGAATCCCCTTACTCCGATGAAGCTTACCCTTCAGCAGCTTCAACGTTCTTTTCAGTCAGGATCGAATTCAACAGAAAAAACGGAAAAGGCCGTAAGTACTTTGCTAACACAGGTCGAAACCCTGAGTGACATTGCATCGTCGTTTAGCACATTTGCTAAAATGCCTGAGCCTGTAATGCAGCAGTTGGAACTGGTAACATTGCTGAAACGGATAGTGCTGCTGCACAGTCAGTCAGGAGAGCTGTCGTTCTCGACGTCACTGAAGGAAGCGTTCGTAAGAGGTGATGAGCAATTGCTGGGAAGGACCTTCTCCAACATTATTCTGAATGCCTTTCAGTCGGCGCGACCAGGTCATCCACAACAGCTAAGGATCACCCTGGAAGCAGTGCGAGAAAAATATCTGATCAAATTTCAGGATAACGGAAAGGGGATAGAACCGGAGATCGCCGAAAGGATCTTTCTCTCGCACTTCAGTACAAAAAAATCGGGATCGGGACTTGGCCTTGCTATATCAAAGCAGGCGCTGGAACAAATGAATGGCCGGATATGGTTTGAAACCGTCGTCGGACAAGGATCTTCTTTCTTCATCGAATTACCGGCAACTTAGGGGTGACCGTCACGCTTGCCCGTTCCAAATTAATGACGCGGCGCTTGGTAACCCCTGGATATTTTTGCAGTATTGTCAAAGCAACCCCGTTGCAGTCAGGTCGGTCCCTTCTATAAAATCAGCACCATGATAAAGAATTATCTGCTAATTGCTTTTCGGAATATCCTGCGAAACAAGCTCTTCTCTGGTGTCAATATCCTTGGCCTCGCTTTTGGAATATGCAGCGCGCTGCTCATCTTCTTATGGGTCAATGATGAGCTCGAATACGATCATTTCCACGCTAATATCGATCGCGTCTACAGGGTAATGGAAAATCAGCAATACACGGATGGACGTCGTTATACCTTCTCTTCTACTCCGGGACCGATGGCGCCGTTCATTAAAGACAAGTTTCCTGAAATTGAAAAAGCGAGCCGTTTCACGTGGGACGTCACAAATCTGTTTCAGCTGGATGACAAATCTTTCTATGAAACAGGAAGGTACGTGGACCCCGATTTCCTGGATATGTTTTCATTTCCACTGATCAAGGGGGATCCAAAAGGCTTTAAGGAAAAGTATGGCATTATCATTACAGAGAAGCTCGCGAAGAAATATTTTGGAGAGGAAGACCCGATTGGAAAGACATTGCTGCTCAATACCAAATCCTCATTTGTGATTACCGGCGTAATGAAGGACGTGCCGAAGAATTCATCGATCCAGTTTGATTACCTATTGAACTTTCAGTTTTTCTGGGATGAGAATAAAGAGTGGCTTGACGAATGGGGAAATAACAATATCCGGACGTTTATTATGCTGGCATCCGGAACAAACGTAGCGGACTTTTCCGAAAAGCTGAAGCATGAGATCAAGGAGCATGAGGATGAAACAAATGTCGAGCTGTTCATTCAAAACCACGGTGAATCATATCTGTACGGAGATTTTGAGAATGGTGTACAGTCAGGTGGCCGCATAGAGAATGTGAGGATATTTTTCATCGTTGCAGCCTTTGTTCTCATTATAGCCTGTATAAACTTCATGAACCTGTCAACGGCACAGGCTACCAAGCGTGCGAAGGAAGTTGGGTTACGTAAAGTGATCGGCGCAGTACCTGCACAGTTGTTCCGTCAGTTTATGGGTGAATCGTTTGTCACCGTTGCGATTGGAGCGGTTATCGCTGTTCTTTTTGCGATTTTATTGATCCCGATATTTAATAATATTACGGGAAAAGCGCTAAGTCTCAATTTGCTCGACGAGCGCGTGATCCTTATCCTGTTGATCATCGTGATCTTCACAGGATTTGCTGCAGGTTGTTATCCAGCATTGTTTATTTCAGATTTCAAACCTGTTCAGGTACTAAAAGGACAGTTGAAGAGTGGTCACAGTGCCGCTACATTCAGAAAAACATTGGTGGTCATTCAGTTTTCCCTATCCATTATTTTGATCATTAGCACGACAGTTGTGTTCAGGCAAATGACTTTTATGCAAAACCAGGATATCGGCTTTGTTCGCGATAATGTGTTCTATGCATGGATGGATGGAGACGTCGGAAAAAAGTATGAGACATTTCGCGCCCGGTTGTTGGTGGAACCCGGGGTTGAAAACGTCACAGCATCAGGACAATTGCCGATCAGCATCGGCAATTCCACATCAAATCTTCAATGGGAAGGTAAGGATCCCAATGGACGTATACTGTTCACTAACATGGACGTTGACTACGAATTCATAGAATCTCTCAAGATGCAAATGGTTGAAGGCCGAGGGTTCGAACGTTCGAGGATATCGGATACTGCCAATTACATCGTCAATCAGAAGGCTGCGGAGAAATTCGGATTTAAAGATGGAACTGCTGATCACGATCTGACAATGTGGGAGGGCAAGGGTAAGATCGTCGGTGTGGTCAAGGATTTCAATTTTGGTTCATTACACAGTGAGGTAGACCCGTTGGTCATTCGGCTGAAGCCAGACAATGTGAGTTGCCTGCTCGTTCGCATCAAAGAAGGAGAAACATCCGAGGCATTGAAGTCAACAGAGAAACTATGGAGGGAGTATGCACCTGGCTATCCGTTCAAGTATTCCTTCCTGAACCAGGACTGGGAGGAATTTTATAAAGCTGAGGCGCAACAGGGAAAAGTATTCAATACGCTTGCAATATTGTCGATCTTTATTTCCTGTCTGGGATTGTTTGGGCTTTCCGCCTTTTCAGCCGAAAGGCGTACAAAAGAATTGGGGATACGCAAAGCATTGGGAGCTTCAGTTCCCGGCTTGGTGCGGCTGATGGGAAAGGAGTTTACAGTACTTGTGATCACTGCGGCGTGCATTGGTTGTCCCATTGGATACTACATGATGAAACTATGGCTGGAAAAATTTGCGTACCACATTGACGTTGGTGCGTTGACTTTGGTGCTCGCGGCGATCGTTTGCCTGGTAATTTCGCTGCTGACGATCTCATATCATTCGATCAGGGTGGCCGCCAGTGATCCGGTGAAGAGCTTGCGTTACGAGTAACTATCGGACGGTTTACCGACAATTTCACATTTCTTCAAATCCAATTACACAGAGCAGAAGGAATTTACAAGAGTTTCACGGAGGAAAATGCCATTGTGTTTATAGCTTAACTAATAACGAAGGTTTGGCTGATCTACGAAGGACCTCTGAGTGGCTCTGTGCTTACCTCCGAGTAACTCTGCGAATTTGGATTTAAAAACGACCAGCAATTGTCGATGAATTGTTTCGTCTTTTCAGAATCTCAAGGTAAAAATCGTTTTCACATCCGGTTCTGATTCGACGGTGATCGAACCGTTGTGCATTTGCATGATTTGCCGTGAAAGCTCAGTCCAATTCCTGATCCCGTGCGTTTTGTGGTATAGAAAGGAACGAAAATATGCTCCAGAGCTTCTTTGATAATTCCCGATCCATTGTCAATGATTTCGATCTTTACCGAATTTTCATCATAGCGACCAATCAGCTCAAGTGTCGGATTTTCGGTTTCTGACAGCGCCTCGATGGCATTCTTCAGTAGATTGATCAGTACCTGCTCGATCATTTCAAGGTCAGCCTGAATGGTAAGATATTCTGAACTGCATTAGTAATGAAAATTGACATTGGTTTTCTTCAGCTCTGTTTTCATCAGCTGCGCCACGTGTTCGATCAGATCCTTTAGCCTTACCGTTGCGATTTTCGGTTTCGGCAACGAAGTATATTCACGATAGGCATCTATGAATTTGATAAGTCCTTTGCTTCGGTTTTCAATTGTACTTAATCCTTCGCGCAGATCATCGGCTCCTTCTTCTTTTAGTTCGTAGTGGTCGTTCTTTTTTTCCATGTCATGGTCCAGTATCTCGCGCAGCGTGGACGTTAGCGAGGAAATAGGTGTAATGGAGTTCATGATCTCATGACGCAAGACCCGGGTGAGGTTTTGCCACGCTTCCAGTTCCTGCTTCTGCAATTCAGGCTGAATGTTTTGCAGGGTGACAAGCTTTACATCCGTTCCGCGAATGCGCATTTCCGTTGCCTGAATGGTGAGATATAGCTCGTTACTGCCTTTGTACAGTTCACTCTTTCCCGACTCAGCGCTGTTGATGGCATGATACAACTTCGGATTGATGTTGATCAGCTCCCGGATGTTTTTAATGTTTGTGATCCCATGAATCGTTTTGGCATTCGTATTCATGAGCTGCACATTTCCATCGGTGTCAAACGATAGGATACCGGTTCTCACCTGCTGAACCACTGAGTTGAGGTATTGTCCATGTTCTTCCTTTTCCGATCGGGCCTTTCGAAATGCTTCAAGCACTTCGTTGAAGGCGATGTTGAGGTCTTTAAATGTTTTGCCAAGCCTGTTGTCGGAAGCAAAACCGGAAATAAAATCGGAGTACTTTACCGATTCCAGAAAACGGGTAAGCTTCCGGTTTGTCTGGCTGACGAACTTGAAAATTTCGACTAGCTCAAGGATGATGATGATGCCCAGTGAGCATAGCGGCGAACAGCATGTTTGGCCTCGATATCATGTAAAGAAACAAAGCCATCGTCAACCCTAAGATAAAATACCCGAAGTATTACCCGGGTGCGAAAATCATTGAATCCTAAATTCAAAATCGAATGTGATCAAGCTTTTAGTCTTACCAAGTTCCAGTTTTGACAAGATTTAAGGTAAGTTAACAGTGAAGAACTTTTTCAAACGGTGACAAGTTCGAGGTTTTATTCTCTAAGCTTAACTTATAGTCCATACTTCTCCAGTCTGCGGTAAAGCGAAGAACGGGTTAGTCCCAGTTCGGAGGCAGCCTGGGTGATGTTGCCATTGTATTTTTTCAAGACTTTTCGGATCAAGCAGTTTTTCAACTTCCTCCAGGTTGTATTGTTCCAGGCTAAGTTGTCCATCTTCTTTGCCGGCGGAAGGAGTGAAATTAAAATCTTCCGGTTGCAACACATTCGCTGCCACTCAGTATTATCGCGCGTTCGATCGCATGTTGCAGTTCGCGAATATTGCCTGGCCATGGATGTTTATGCATGCGGGACATGGCACCTTCGCTGATCTTCGTACACTGCTTGTCATATTTTGCAGCATAGTGTTTCAAAAAATGATTGGCCAGCAACGGAATATCTTCAAACCGTTCGCGCAAGGGCTGGAATTTCCATTTCGATTGTATTGATCCGGTATAAAAGATCCTGACGGAAACCGATTTTCTTTCACCATTTCATATAAGTGGCATATTGGTGGCACAAATCAGGCGAATGTCGATCGGCGTATCTTTGTTCGATCCTACGCGGCTTACTTTTCGGTTTTGTAACACCGTGAGCAATTTTGCCTGCAGCGGCATGGAAAGATTGCCGATCTCATCCAGAAAAAGTGTTCCGCCATTGGCCAGTTCAAAACGTCCTGCGCGGTCTTCTTTGGCATCTGTGAACGATCCTTTTTTATGACCGAAAAGTTCGCTTTCAAATAATGTCTCCGTGATAGAACCGAGATCGACGCTGGCAAAGTTCTCATTTTTTCGCGATGAATTTCGGTGTATAGCCCGGGCGATCAGCTTCTTTGCCCGTTCCATTTTCTCCAAGGATCAAAACATTGGCATCAGTTTTTGCCACCCTGTCGATCGTTTGAAATATTTTCTGCATAGACGTGCTTTGACCAATGATCTCGCTGTATCGTTCATTCAACGCCTGGTTGATCTCATGATTCTTGATTTTCAGATTTTCGATTACATCGCGTGACTCACGAAGCCGCATGGCTGAATAAAGTGTGGCCAGCAGCTTTTCATTTTCCCAGGGCTTCAGAACAAAATCCGTGGCGCCTGCTTTAATCGCTTTGACCGCCATTTGAATGTCTCCATAGGCTGTGATAAGCACCACGACGGCCGACGGATCCAGTTGTAAGAATTCGTTCAAGCCAATAATATCCTTCACTGCCGCTGCTGACATCCTTGGTGAAGTTCATGTCAAGAAGAATGACATCATAATCATCATTGTTCATAAGCGCCGGTATGGCTTCCGGGTTTTTTTCAATATCCACTTGAGCGAAATGCCGCTTGAGGTGCATTTTGGCGGCTTTTAAGAAGATCTTCGTTATCGTCTACGATTAGAATTTTTCCTTGTTTTTGTTCCATTCAGGCTGTAAATTTTTGAAGGGCTTGGTACTGTATCATAATACAAACACAGTTGTCCGCTAATGGGCAAAGTGTATACCGAAACCCATTACGGCTGAATTCGCTCAAAAAAGGCCAATCATTTAACTTTGAGTCGTTCGAATGCGGACATTGTCGTTCACGATGTGAACTGAGAATTGAACATTGAATTCATTAAAAGGATGGCAAAAATGGCGTTCCAGTCGGTTGGCACACTTGTTGGCAATCAGGGGTACAGGTAATCCCTCTTGCGCTCTGACTCTATGATACACCCGGATAACTGGAAATAAAACTGAAGAATGGATAAGCAATTAAAGAAAAAGACATGGACGGTAAAACGGATCGCTACCTATGGCGGAATCGCCGTTTTTGTCATTTTTGTGGGGTATCAATTCATATTTGCCGACAGGCGATCGAAGCTAAAAATTGAAAAAGATAAAATCACCATTGCCGAAGTAAAGCGTGGTCAGTTTCAAGAATTTATTCCTCAAACGGGTATGGTTGAGCCCAGCCATACTGTTTATCTGGATGCTGTTGAAGGTGGAACAATGAAAACGCGTCGTTGCGGAAAGCGGCGCGATGCTGAAGGTCGGAGATGTTGTTCTTGAGCTAAGCAACCTTAACCGCGAATTGGAAGTCTTAAGCAACGAAGCGCAATTAAATGAAAGTATAAACCGTAACAGGGATACCAGGCTCGGTATTACACAAAACGATTTAGCGCAACAGCCGACCTCGCCTTGATCGACAATGTCCTGGCGACATTGGGACCTCAATATAAACGGCAAAAGCAACTTTATGAAAAAAAGCTTGATCTCTAAGCAGGATTTTGAAACAACAGAAGCAGATTATAAATACAATCTTAATACGGAAGAAATTTACTTATGCCGTTTACAGAAACGATTCATTAGAAGAGGACAGGCAATTGACGCTGAGATAGCAGCGCTGGAGCAAAGAATGATGCAAAGTCTCGAAGGTGCTGGCAAAATACTCGAAAACCTGATCATCCGGGCACCGATTGATGGTCAGCTTTCAAGGCCTCAACTGGATCCGGGCCAAAGCTATTACTCCTGGCCAGCGCATGGGATGGATCGATGTAGTGGGAAGCTATAAAGTGAAAGTCCCAATCGATGAATTGTATTTGCCCCGGATCACTCAGGGACTGAAGGCAACGACGACATTCAACAACAAGGATTACGAGCTTGAAATCAAATACATTTACCCTGGCGTTGCCAATGGAAGATTCGAGGTTGATATGAAGTTTCTGAGTGATCAGCCTCCAGGCATCAGACGTGGTCTGTCACTTCGGCTGCGGATCGAGTTAGGTCAATCTTCTGAGGAACTGTTGTTGCCAGTGGGTGGATTCTACAAAGATACGGGTGGTAATTGGGTGTTTGTGGTGGAAGAAGGAAACCGTGCTGTAAAACGCGAGATCAAACTTGGACGGAAGATGGGAAGCGAATATTTTGAGGTGCTTGAAGGACTTACGCCAGGCGACAAAGTGATCACTTCTTCCTACGAAAACTTTGGAAACAATGAAGTTTTGCTCCTGAATTAGGCAATTCAAGGCAATGATGTAACAACTCGCTACATTCAGCAGTCTAACACTGTAACTTTTGAGCAGAAATGAAGTATTTTCCTTAAACTAATAATGCATACCAAACATCAAACAGTAAATAACCAGCCATGATCAAACTTAAAAATCTTGAAAAAGTCTACACCACGGAGGAAGTAGAGACCACAGCGCTTAAACAACATCAACCTTGAGATCAAGGAAGGCGAATTCGTTGCCATCATGGGTCCATCTGGTTGCGGTAAGTCAACCTTGCTCAATATCCTCGGTTGCTTGACAACCCTTCAGGAGGAGAATATCACTTTGGCGAACATGAAGTTGCAAAGTATTCTGAACGCCAGCGTGCTCAATTGCGCAAAGGATCCATCGGATTCGTGTTCCAGAGCTTTAACCTCATTGATGAGCTTACCGTATTTGAAAATGTAGAACTTCCTTTATTGTACATGAAGGTTCCTGCAGGCGAGCGGAAGCAACGTGTAGAAGAAGTTTTGGAACGCATGAATATCATGCACCGCAGAAATCACTTCCCTCAGCAGCTTTCAGGTGGTCAGCAACAACGTGTCGCGATCTCACGCGCTATTGTTGCAAAACCTAAGGTGATCCTGGCCGATGAACCTACCGGTAATCTTGACTCTGCAAACGGAGAAGAAGTAATGAAGCTTCTTTCTCAACTCAATGAAGAAGGTACAACCATCATCATGGTGACTCACTCTCCATACGATGCAAACTACGCACATCGCATTATTAACCTCTTCGACGGAAAGGTAGTTACAGAAAATATCAAGGAACAGTTCCATATCTGATCCCAGGATGCTGATGAAGAAGGGTCATCATCCGATTATGGCAGGTTAAAACCTGATGATCCTTTCTTTATAAACCCGGCTGGACGCAAATCTAAGCCGGGTTTTGTTTTTTTATCGAACATGCTACTGTACAATTCCGTACAAGGGTGTAGTGTTACCATGCGATTTCATCGTAGCTTACAATGAATGCCCTGTGGCACACAAGTTGGACAACAAGGTCTGCAACCTTTTAGCGTGAATTTAAGTCTATAGGGATAGCAAAAACCCCCCTCCATGATCAAAAACTTCTTCCTCATCACCATCCGTAATCTCATGAAGAATAAACTGTTTATTCTTATCAATGTGTTTGGGATGGGAATAGCCATTGCCTGTTGTATTGTGGCTTATTTCAACTGGGAATTCGATGCAACATTTGACACGCAGCACCGCCATGCCGACAAAGTGTACCGGGTCAGCTCCCTGCGAATCTTTGAGGGGCAAACCACCCTTTTTGGTCATTCGCCTCAGCCGCTGGGCACCACGATCCGGCAGAACATTCCGGATGTAAACAATGCCGTCCGGATTGACTGGTCTTATTCAGATTTCAAAGTGAAGGACGATCTCTTCAGGCCCGCGCTCGCCTACGTCGATCCCGAATTCTTTGACGTATTCACCTTCGAATTCATTGAAGGAAATCCTTTGAGTCTCCGCGATAAATCAAAAGTATTTATCAGCGACGAGCTAGCGACAAAATTATTTGGTTCCGTGCATGTATTGGGAAAACAGTTCACGCAGGTGATAGGCGCTGAAACCAAAGAGATCGCGGTCGGTGGTGTGTTCAGGAAACTACCTGCCAACAATAGTTTCTCCGAGGACGCCTACATCCACTATGACAACATCTACGACGAGTTCAAGAATTTAAAGGAGAACGACTGGAAATCGAGGGCAACTTTGTTTGTTTTGATCGATGATCCGGGAAGGGTTGAATCGATTCACAAGCAACTTCAGACATACATCGATAATAACAATAAGGTCAGGGAAGATTTCAAAATAAAGGAATTCGTGCTTGATCCATTTAACGGTATGGCCAGGCGTGATCAGTCGAACGAGACCTGGTCAAGGACCAGGTCTTCAAGTCCTGTTGCCGCCGTGGTGAGCCCTATCATTATGGCCGTGCTCATTCTGCTCATCGCTTGTTTTAACATGACCAACACCTCTATAGCGATCTCCTCGCGCAGACTTAAAGAGATCGGTATCCGCAAAGTAATGGGAAGCCTCCGGCTCCAGCTCATCCTTCAATTCATCGGTGAGACACTTTTCATCTGCTTCCTGAGCCTGATCATGGGTTTGTTCCTGGGAGAGATCCTGTTGGCTTCATGGAACGCGTTGTGGGATAACATGAAATTGACATCCCACTACCTTGAAAAGCCTGACGTTCTCATTTTCCTCACTGCTGTTCTTTTCTTCACCGGTCTGGTAGCAGGCAGCTATCCCGCGTTCTACATCAGCAATTTTGAGCCGGTCAGTATCCTGAAGGGTAAATTGAAATTCGGTGGTACAAATTACTTCACACGGACTTTACTTGTTCTGCAATATGCGTTCTCTCTTATTGCCGTGATCTTCGCGATCGCTTTTTATGAGAACTCAAAATTTCAGCGTGACTTTGATATCGGCTTCGATGACGAGAGCATCATTGTCGCTTATGTGAACTCTCTTAATGAGTTCGAGACCTATAGCAATGCGATTCAACAGAATAAGGACATTCTCAATATAGCAGGGTCGAAGCACAGCATCTTTTCTGCAGGTTACAATGATCCTGTCAAATATGAATCAAAGCAGCTGGAGGTAGATATTATCGATGTGGGTGACAATTATCTGGAGACCATGGGGCTCAAACTTGTTGAAGGGCGCGATTTTCAGAAAGATTCAGAGACCGACCGCAAGGAATCTGTTATCGTAACGAAGAATTTTGTAAAAAGCCTCGGTATGAAGGATCCGATTGGTAAAGAGGTCCTTTGGATGGACACGGTTAAACTGTTCGTTGTTGGCGTGATTGAAGATGTCTACACAAACGGTTTGTGGGACAAAATGGAACCCATGATGATCAGATATACCGATCGCGAACAGTATACGCATGTTGTGGTAAGCGCGGCGGTATCAAATCTCAGGGATGTTAATACCGCTATGGAAAAAGAATGGAAACAGGTATTTCCCAACCGGCTCTACAATGGCCGTTATCTCGACGAGATCATGGCAGAGGCAACATTGGTAAACAACAACATCGTCAAGACCTTTGTGTTCCTGGGGATTGTTGCAATATTTTTATCCGCTACCGGTTTGTATACACTGGTATCCCTCAACATCATCAGGAAAACGAAAGAGATCGGCGTGCGCAAAGTATTAGGGGCGTCTATCTCCAATATCACCAGGGTCATCAATACTGAATTTGTGATCATGCTGATGATCTCGTCGCTGATCGGGTCTGCCGCCAGCTTTTATGCGGTGGAAGCAATGATGGGCAGCATTTGGGACTATTACCTCCCGGCATCGGCAATTACAATATCTGTTTCGATCTTTATCCTGTTCTTTGTATCAGGTGCAGTGGTCGGTTATAAGATATTCGCCGCAGCGACTATGAACCCCGTCAACAGCTTACGTGTGGAATAGGCTTCATTTGTCGAAAAGGATAATTTTTGTTCCGATGCCGGTGAAACAAAAAACCGGCGAAGGACGTCAAACTATCGCAATACATAACACCCACCAAATATCACCCATCCAATATGTTTAAAAACTATGTAAACGTCGCCATCAGGAACATTCTGAAGCATAAGTTCTTCTCCCTGATCAATATTCTCGGAATGACCATAGGAGTAACGGCATGTCTGCTGATCATTCTTTATGTTTCAGATGAGCTTAGCTTCGACCGTTTTCACGCCAACGGCGATCGCATTTATCAGGTGGGCCTTCATGGAAAGATTGCAGGGCAGGACATCAGGACTGCTAACACGTGTCCTCCACTTGCTGAAGCTATGGTAGCTGAAATACCTGAAGTGGAGTCTGCGACCCGTGTTACACCGTATTTTGGCAAACCAGCGATCAAGTATCTGGACAAGGTCCTTACAGAAGAAAAGATCTTTTACGCAGATTCTAATTTTTTCGAGTTCTTCAGCTTCAAGCTGAAAGAAGGAGATATCAAGACTGCCCTGAAAGAACCCAATACAATAGTGTTGACAGAAAAAATGGCTACGAAATATTTCGGAAAGGATAATCCGGTGGGTAAGCTGATGGTAATAGGTAATGATAACCGGACCTTCAAGGTAACCGGTATTGCAGGCAATCCGCCGATGAATTCCCATTTCACATTCAACATGCTTATCTCATCTGAATCTTCAGATAACCTTAAGCAGGGCATATGGTTGAATAATTTTATGTACACGTATTTCATGCTCAAGCCCAACACAATTGTTGCAACGGTGGATAAAAAGTATATGGACCTCGTCTCCAAATATGTTGGTCCGGAGGTCGAAAGATTCATGCAGATAACGCTTAAGCAATTGCAGGAACAGGGCGGAGAGTATGGTTATTTTTCCACTAAGATCACAGACATTCACCTCCATGCCACAACGGTCGACGGATTAGAGCCGGGCGGTAACATCACATATGTTTATTTCTTCGGTGCTATCGGTATTTTTATTATCGTCATCGCCTGTATCAACTTCATGAATCTTTCAACAGCACGTTCAGCCGGAAGAGCTAAGGAAGTGGGACTGAGGAAAACGCTTGGATCCCTTCGTGGGCAAATGATAGGTCAATTCCTCGCTGAGTCTACGCTGTACAGTTTGTTGGGCGTATTGCTCGCGATCGTTGCATGTTACTTCCTGCTACCATATTTCAATCTTCTGGCGGGTAAAGACCTTGGCATGACGCTCTTTATGAATCCACTATTTATTCTTGTGATCATTGGATTGGTGATCGTCGTCGGGTTGATCGCGGGAAGCTATCCTGCTTTTTACCTGACATCGTTCAGCGCAGTGGAGGTGTTGAAAGGTAAGGTCAGGGCTGGAATGAAGACCAAGGGTATCCGAAGTGCGCTGGTAATATTCCAATTTGCCTTGTCCATCTTCCTGATCATTTTCACACTGGTGGTTTATCAACAGATAACATTCATGCAGGAGAAGAACCTTGGTCTGGATAAAAACAACATTCTGGTGATACAGAACACCAGCAGATTAGGTACCAATAAGGACGCGTTTAAAAATACTTTAAGTCAACAGAAGGGAATTGAAAAGCTCAGCTATTCTAATAATACTTTCCCAGGTGTAAACAACACGACAGTTTTTAAGGCTGGCGGATCAGAACAGGATCACATCATGGGGGTTTACTTTGCAGATCAGGATCACCTCGATGTTATGAAATTTGAAATGCTGGATGGCCGTTTCTTTTCTAAGGAATTCCCGTCAGACACTACGGCAATCATTCTCAATGAAGCGGCAGCAAAGGAATTCGGTTTCAAGGACGCGGTTGGTGAGGAGATCCTTTATAATAACGCTGGCCCTAGTGGTACTACATTTGAACACCTCAAGGTGATTGGTGTTGTAAAGAATTTTAATTTCGAATCATTTAAGCTCCAGGTAAGACCGATCTCTATCCGATTTACCAAGAACTCAGAAAATCTGCTGATCAGATATACGGGCAATCCAAAGGACGCTGTGGAACATGTTGAAAAGCTATGGAAGCAGTATTCAAGCAACGAACCGCTCGAGTACGTATTTCTCGACGACAATTTCGATGAGCTCTTCAGAGCGGAACAAAGAATGGGTAATATTTTTAGCGTTTTCTCAGGCCTGGCGATCTTTATAGCGTCATTAGGATTGTTTGCGCTGGCAGCATTCACGTCAGAGCAACGTACAAAAGAAATAGGGATACGAAAGGCAATGGGAGCGTCTGTGGTGAGTCTGACACTTTTGCTGTCCAAGGAATTTACAAGACTGGTCCTGATAGCTTTTGTACCCGCTGCCGCAGCGGGGTGGTATGTGTCGCATGAATGGCTTGCGAGTTTTGCGTACAGGGTTCCAGTTAGCCCCTTAATCGTTATCGCCAGCGGACTTTTGGCCTTGATACTGGCCTGGCTGACCGTGAGCTACCAGTCAGTCAAAACCGCCAGCACCAATCCTGTAGATTCGTTGCGGTACGAATAAAAGCTACCGCTTAAAATAAAAAAGCGCCCTAAAAAGCGCCTTTTTAGTGGTCTTTGAGAGGTTTTTAGGCATTTGTGTTAAGTTTTTGTTAAGGCATTCTTATTCTGCTAACATTTGGTACTTTCGAGGATCAACAACCACAATAGGTTATGGAAAAATCAAAAACTTCAAAGAAAGCGCTCAGGGGGCTAATTAACGACTCCATGCAGGAGGCGCTGAAAAGCCTGGAGTTGCCAGTTCCTGGTAAGAAAGTAAAAAAGGTCCTTGACCGCAATTCCAAGAAGCTAGCTGCAATCTTTTCTGACGTGATCAAACGCGAAAACAAGAAAAAGAAGAAAGCTGCAAGATTTATGGAAAATGCGGTGAAGGGAAGATCAAAAAAGAATAAGAAATCTAACGAGCTAAAACTCGAAAAGTCACACAAACTGGAAACGGTTTAATCAGGTTAGATTGACCGGAAATTTCTTTTAGGAGTGAGCGCATTGAAATGGGCTCATTTTTTTTTGTAGTAATACCAGTCATCAAGCCATTCCATGATCACAATGTTCATTAAGATCATCAGCATAGCATAAAAAAAATCTTCGATAGGTATTGTTCCGATCCTGATACCAAGTGTATGCGCATCGTTGTACCACACGATCTCTTCGTGAATAAATGACCCGGTCAGCAATCCGTTGACTATAGTGAAAGGAATAAGCAGAACGGCAAACGCAAAATAGAACCGCCCCATGTATCGTGGTCTAAGTTTGAGCATTTGAAAGGCAAGCAACAACGCCAACAGGATAAATGTGACGCTCGTATACATTTTATCTTTGTGGTATACCCCGGCTATCAACAACACAATTATCAGCACGCTTGATATCAACTCCTGATGGGGGAAGAGACGATCCTTCTCGACGAGGTGATTCAGCGCAAAGTAGGTGAAGACGCTCGCATAAGGAATACATATGAAGAATAGTATTTCCTCGAGCGGAAGGTTGCCGATGTACATGCCTGAAACATACTGATCATTGAATCCCCAGATGCCTAGCCTGGTATAGATCTCATCCCAAACGATGAAGACTATTGACGTTACCACCAATGCGATTCCAAGATATTTCCATTTCTTATAGAAGGGCGCGCGTTTGTTGAAACTTGCCAGGAATGGAAAGAGAAACGCTAACAGGTCTATGAGGAGGTAAAGGTATTTCGGGTTCAAAATGAAGTTACTGGGTTTCTTGTCTTGAACGCCTGAAATTGAACGTTGCTGGCTTATATTTCTTCGGAACGATCAGAAATCCAAATGCCTCACAATCCTCTTTAGTGTGACGGCTGTGGTGAACATAGTGAGCATTGATCATGCGTTGCAAATATTTACTTTTTTTTGTCGGACGCCATTTCATCCGCTGATGAACAATTATGTCGTGAAACAGGAGATAAAATGCGCCGTAACAAAAGATCCCGATTCCAACAGACAGCAAATATGGATTATAGGTGACAAGGGTAGCATAATAAATAAGTCCAATAGACGGCAGACTAAACACTATTCCGAAATAATCATTCTTTTCAAACTTATGATCATGTACTGTATGATGAGACTTGTGCCATGTCCAAAGGAAGCCGTGCATAATGAATTTATGGGTAAACCATGCAACAAACTCCCAGAACAGAAAAGTACTGATAACAATGGCGCAACACATCAACATCGTAAGTACATCCATGACAACTATAACTCTTTTTTTCTTCCATCTCCAACAAAATATTCCGTCAAGGCCTTAGCACGGTAGTCAAAAATAGCACTAACCTGGCGCTCTACAAAAATGTGATGGGCAAAGCGCCCGATCAAGCCGAATGGAACAGCATAGTTTATCTCATCGATCATCTCAACACCACTTGCCAACTCCCTGAAGTGGTGCTGATGATGCCACATCGCATATGGTCCGTATCGTTGTTCGTCAACGAAGAAATCTGGCTCTTTTACGTGTGTTATCTCCGTAATCCATTGGATACTTATATGGGGAAATATTTCAATTCTATACCGGATGATCTTGCCGGCATACATTTTTTCGGTGCCTGACTGATAGAGGATATCGAACCCCATATGGTTGGGCGTGATCAGCCCAAGATTCTGAGGGGAGGAGAAAAAGTCCCATGCCTCGCGCAACGACATTGGTAAAACCTGCAATCGCTTGAATGAATAGATTTTCATATATTTCAATAACAGTTTGGAACAAAAAGGGTTTTGAAATTCGGCTAAAAAGGCCAATTTCGAGGGTATGGTCAGCAGGGTTAAAGGGTCGGGTTACTTCATTATTATAATCCTTGGATTAGTTGGATCCGCTTGCCGGCAGCATTCGCAGGTCGCCGGCCTGAAAGATTCAGTCGATTATAATCTCCACATCAGACCGATATTGTCAGACAGGTGCTTCAAGTGCCATGGTCCGGACGCCAATCAGCGAAAAGCAAATCTCAGACTTGACACCCATGAAGGTGCGTTGGCTGCCTTAAAGGACAATCCAGAGGCACATGCCATCGTACCCGGTGATCCCGAAAAATCGGAGGTTTTCCTCCGTGTTTCATCTTCAGACACGTCGATGATCATGCCCCCTGTAAAGTCAAACCTGAAACTAACAGCAGAAGAGATCGCGTTGATCCGGAAATGGATCGGGCAAGGCGCTGTATATAAGAAGCACTGGTCATTCATCGCACCTAAGCAGCATCCTCTTCCCAAAGTAACCCATAGTGAGTGGGCGAATAACGAGATCGACCATTTCATACTTGCCAGGATGGAAAGCGCCGGACTTGAACCAAATGATCCGGCAGATAAAGAGCGTTTACTCAAACGCGTAAGCCTGGACCTCACGGGTCTTCCACCCCCTGTTGAGATGCAGGAAAAATTCCTTGCAGATGAGAGTGAACAAGCCTATGAGCGCATGGTCGATCAGTTGTTTACGCAACCCGGTTATGGCGAGAAGATGGCGACGTATTGGATGGATGTGGCGCGATATGCTGATTCACATGGTTATCAGGATGACGGCTTGCGTACGATGTGGCCCTGGCGTGATTGGGTCATCCATGCATTCAATGAAAATTATCCTTATGATCAGTTCATCACATGGCAACTGGCAGGCGATCTGCTTCCCAACGCCACGCAGGAGCAACTGTTGGCGACAGGATTTAACAGGAATCACAAGATAACGCAGGAGGGTGGCGTGATAGATGAAGAATATCGCATTGAATACGTCACCGACCGCACGAATACATTTGGTAAGGCATTTCTGGCACTTACGTTTGAGTGCGCGAAATGCCATGATCATAAGTACGACCCTATCCTGCAAAAAGACTACTACAGTGCCTTTGCTTTTTTTAATCAAGTCCCGGAGAAAGGACTGGTAGGTGATATCCAGCTGGCGTCCCTTGCCGATCCACCTAAGATGAAGATCACGTCCAGTGATATTGAAAAGATACTGACTTTTATCAATAAGAAGGATACCGCGGCAGTGGAAGTCATGGTGATGAAAGATATGCCCAGGAAGCGTCCGACGTTCGTATTGAAGCGCGGTGTATATGATGCGCCTGGCGACAGGGTTGCAGTTGGCTTACCAAAATCGATCATGCCTTTTGACACCACTGTAATATGGTAACGACAGGCTGGGCTTGGCAAAGTGGCTTGTTGATAAAGGAAATCCCCTGACGGCACGCGTCTTCGTCAATAGAATGTGGCAGGAGATGTTCGGAAGAGGTCTGGTGAAAACTGCAGGTGACTTTGGTATGCAAGGTGAGATGCCATCACATCCCGAATTGCTGGATTGGCTTGCTATTGATTTCGTTGAACATGGCTGGGATATAAAGCGTCTGATGAAGCAAATGGTAATGTCATCCACATACCGGCAATCTTCTGCTGTATCAAAGCAGAAGCTTGCGGCCGATCCGGATAACGTCTTGTTATCGCATGGCCCAAGGATACGGATGACAGCCGAAACGATCCGAGATATGGCTTTGGCGAGCAGCGGCCTTCTGGTCAAGGAAATTGGTGGCCCAAGTGTTAAGCCATATCAGCCGAAAGGGATTTGGGAGTCGTCAACATCAGGAAGGGGAGTACTCGCGCGTTATGTTCAGGATCATGGTGATAAGCTGTACCGCCGGGGTATATATAGTTTTATCAAACGTACAGTGCCTCCGCCGGGTATGCTTGTGTTCGATGCAAGCAACCGCGATCAGTGCGAGGTTTACAGAATGCGTACAAACACACCGTTCAGGCTTTTGTGGTCTTAAACGATCCCATCGTTCTTGAGTCGTCCCGCGTTTTCGCGGAGCGTTTGGTTAAAGCCAATACTAATGCAACAAATAACATTAAAATAGCTTTTCAATCCATCGTTTGTCGTACACCTGCGGATAAGGAGATGAGTATACTACAAAAGTATTACGATGAGGAACTCAAATTATTTACGGACTCCCCTGAAAAGGCCAAACAACTGATCCACGTAGGCGAGTATCCGATTCAGGATGGAAATGATCCTGTCTCTGTGGCTGCATTGATGCAAGTCATACATACAATCTATAATATGGATGAATCCATCACAAAAGTTTGACTTATGGAAAATGAATTTTTAAAACAACGCTTTCACGTAACCAGAAGACACTTCCTTGGTAAGATGAGCCTTGGTCTGGGATCCGTCGCGCTTGGATCACTGCTTATTCCTGACTTGTTCAAAGGTGGCGATGACGGCGTGCCCCAGCTTAGCGGCTTGCCTCATTTTGCACCGAAAGCTAAACGTATTATCTACCTTTTTCAGAATGGGGCGCCTTCACAGCTGGAAAGTTTCGACTACAAGCCCTTGCTGAACAAAATGACGGGACAGGATCTTCCTGAATCCATACGCAAGGGACAACGGTTGACAGGCATGACCTCCAGCCAGGCGAAGTTTCCATTGGTTGGCTCTCACTTCAGCTTCAAACAATACGGGAAGTCAGGGGCGTGGGTAAGTGAGCTGTTCCCACATATGTCCAAGATCGTTGATGATGTCTGCTTCATTAAAACAATGCATACGGAGGCGATCAACCACGATCCAGCCTTGACGTTCATGCAGTCTGGCGCGCAGCAAGGAAATCGTCCCAGCATGGGAGCCTGGGTGAGCTATGGACTTGGCAGTGAAAATAAAAATCTTCCCGCCTTCTGCGTGTTGCTCTCCCGTGGCAGAGGTAACGGACAGGGCGTATACTCAAAGCTTTGGACTAATGGATTTCTCGATAGCATTCATCAGGGTGTACAGTTCAGCAGCAGCGAAGAACGTGTATTATACCTGAAAGATCCCGCGGGAAGAGACAGGCAGGATACGAGAAAAATGCTGGATAATCTTTCTGAACTGAACTCGCTGAATTATTCCGAGTTTGGCGACCCTGAGATACAGACGCGCATACAACAATATGAAATGGCGTACCGGATGCAAACGGCTGTTCCTGAATTGTCGGATCTGGGACAGGAACCGGACCACATTATCAAGATGTATGGCGCAGATTGTCTCGTTCCTGGAACGTATGCTTCAAATTGTCTGCTTGCCCGAAAGCTATCTGAGTCAGGTGTGAGGTTCGTTCAACTTTACCATCAAGGCTGGGATCAGCATGGAAACATGGTTGGTGAAATGCCGCTGCAAGCTCAGGATGTTGACAGGTCAACGGCGGCGCTGATCATGGACCTGAAACAAAGAGGTCTTCTAAATGAAACGCTTGTGATTTGGGGCGGTGAATTCGGAAGAACAAATTATTGCCAGGGTGAGCTGTCCAAGGAAAACTATGGACGTGACCATCATCCAAGATGCTATACAATCTGGATGGCAGGCGGTGGTGTAAAGCCAGGCATCGTTTACGGGGAAACAGATGAGTTTGGATATAATATTGTTCGTGACCCTGTCCATGTTAATGATTTTCATGCTACCGTCCTTCACTTGATGGGACTTCAACATGAGCAACTCACTTTTAAACACCTGGGTAGGCGATACCGGTTAACGGACGTAGCAGGACACGTCGTGAACGGTGTATTAGCCTGAGGTATGATGGAGAAGATCACGCGCGTCGTTACCAATCTGATATTTTGCGTCCAGATCCTGCTGCTCTTTCTGATCTTTGTTGAAAACAGGATAGCGCTTCCTCCAATTTTGCAGGTAGCTGGAAGAATGCATCCCCTTATTCTTCACGTACCGATAGGTATCGGAATCTTTCTGTTTGTGCTGCTATTGATGCAGAAACATCTCGATAGCACGTATAGCCATAAGGTTATTCACGTGGGACTGCTGCTTACTTCACTTTCTACCTCGCTCGCGGCATTATTTGGATTCTTTCTGAGTCTTCAGGGAGACTACGGCGGTGAAGCACTCGCCACACATAAGATCAGCGGTGTTATTTTAAGCTGGTTGTGTTATGTGTTGTTGCTTTGGCATACGCCGGATAAAAAAAGGCTTGTGTTCTTTACAACAGGCACGATAACCGTGATCATGCTTTTCCTCACGGGCCATACTGGCTCCGTACTCACACACGGGGAGAATTTTCTCTTCGAGCCCATCACCGGTCCCGAAGTGGTGCTGACAGCCGAGAATGCATCCGTGTATGATTACGCCATTGCACCAATTCTCGAGAAGAAATGCTATTCATGTCACAATGAAACGAAAGCGAAGGGAAAGCTTATTATGACCGATGTAAATAAATTCGTCGAGGGCGGGGAACATGGTAAGCCCTGGGTGGTGGGAAATCCTGCCGAAAGCCGGATGATCAAAGCATTCTATCTGCCACTGGACCACGACGAACATATGCCGCCTGATGGCAAAGCTCAACTCAGTGCGCTTGAAATTGCAACGCTCAAGGCGTGGATAAAGTCAGGCGCTGATTTCAGAAAGAAACTCGATCAATTTCCCCCGGACGATTCATTGAATATCATGGTAGCAGCTTTGGTATCCGAGGCACCGGTTCAGGAAACAGAGAAGCTGTATACCTTTTCATCTGCATCGGAGGAATCAATTGAAAAAGTAAATACACCATTTGTTACTGTTTCCGCCGTATATCAGAACAGTCCCGCTTTGCAGGCGGAGTTTTATGTAAAAAAAGGATATGATGTAAAAGCATTAGAGCAATTGAAGGGTGTGGAAAACCAGCTGGTATCGCTCAGCCTTTCAAAGATGCCCGTAAAAGACAACGACCTGAAGCTGATTGCCGGATTCAAAAATCTGGAGACGTTGAATTTGAATTTTTCCGAAGTTCATGGCGACGGACTAAAAGCGCTCGGCGAGCTTAAGAATCTGAGATCGTTGTCGCTTGCAGGGACCGCGGTAACAGCACACTCACTTGCACCTGTGCTTGTTTTGCCGGCCCTTCAGGAGATATATCTATGGAGCACCAGGATCTCAGAAACACAACGGGATTCGATCATGAAGCAACATCCGCAGGTAGCAATCGTCCTGAGCCAATTCCGCGACGACCTGGTTTTGAAACTCAACAAGCCATTGATTGAGAACGAAGGCATATTGAAGGCGGGCGACAAAGTGGCTTTCAAACACGCCATGTCGGGAGTGGTCATCCGCTACACTACAGACGGAACAACACCCGACTCTGTTAAAGGATCAACCTATGCTGAGCCTTTCGCTCTTGACAAGACCACCGTTGTAAAGGCCGTCGGGTGTAAGACCGGCTGGTATTGCAGTGATCCTGTTGAAATGATTTGTTTTGTAAAAGGAAAGTCTCCAGATCATATGGAATTACTTTCTCCACCTGATCCATTCTATCCAGGTGAAGGAGTTCAAAGCCTTACTGATGAAAGAAAAGGAATTGCCGACGTGCTGAAAGAACCTTCATGGCTCGGCTATCGCAAAACTCCATTTGAAGCAGGCATAAGCTTCGAGAACGATACCACTGCGTTGAAAGAGATCGTTTTAAGCTACGCACTTAGCATTTACCAGTATAGTTTCCCTCCAAAAGAGGTCGAGGTGTGGGCGGGCGAATCAAAAGGAAAATTAAAGCTCATTAGGAAATTGAGTCCTGAACAGCCAAAGAATTTTGTCCCGGTCAAAGTCGGCATGATATCCATTCCGTTGGACGGTGGACCTTATAAGTACTACAAGGTGATGGCGAGCCCGATACCTGTACTTCCAAAATGGTTCAGTAAGAAACCGGAAAAGGGATGGGTATTTGTTGATGAGATGTTTTTCTATTGATTGCACACCTCACCGCTATGACGCTATGAACGCTAAGTACCGCAAAGACCTTGGCGTTAACTTTGCGGTCTTTGCGTCTCAGCGGTAAAGACATTCGATATTGGAAATTTGAAAATCCTCGAATTTCAAATTTCAATTTTCAAGTCTCGAGGCGTTTTAGTAACAGAAAGGAATGCGTATTTATCGACGAATTGTTTGTATTGAAGGAGGTTACTACCTACCTAATGCACTCCCATACGTTCTGAGAGCTCTTTCTCTTGCAAACTTATGTTCCACTATCGGCCTGGGATAGTCATCGGTCTCGAACTCCGGTATCCATCTTCTTATGTATTTCATTTCCTTGTCAAACTTTTTAGCCTGTATTTCAGGATTGAAAACCCGAAAGTATGGCGAAGCATCACAACCCGTTCCAGCCGACCACTGCCAACCACCGTTATTTGCAGCCAGATCATAATCGAGCAGCTTTTTTGCAAAGTATGCTTCGCCCCATCGCCAGTCAATCAGCAAATGTTTGGTAAGGAAACTGGCTGCCACCATTCGCACCCTGTTGTGCATAAAGCCTGTTGCATTGAGCTCTCGCATCCCGGCGTCCACTATGGGATAACCCGTTCTTCCTGTGCACCAGGCATCAAATTCGTCCGGATCATTTCGCCATTCAATCATGTCGAACGCAGGCTTGAATGACTTATCCACAACATGTGGAAAGTGCCAAATTATCATTTGAAAGAATTCGCGCCAGATGAGTTCGTTGAGCCAAACCTGGTTTTTCTTTTTTGCAAGCTGCACCAGCCTGCGGATGCTTATAGTACCAAACCGCAGATGAACCCCAAGCCGCGTTGTGCCATGTATAGCTGGAATATTTCTGGTCTTATCATATTTTTCCACAATGGCAGATTTGATAACGCGGGGCGGGAACGCAACATCTGTCTCTCTGAAGGTGATATCATTTAGTGTGGGGAACGCCAAGGGTTTTACCTTCATCAGACTCCCTGCATACTTTTTAGTGGGATAGCTCTTGATGTAAAAACCATTGAGGTTAGCCTTCCATTTGCGGCTATATGGCGTGTATATCGTGTATGGGGTGCGATCGTCTTTTAATACTTCATCACGTTCAAATATCACCTGGTCCTTATAGGATTTAAAAATTCCACCGTTGCTTTCAATGATCCTGCTGACCTTCTCGTCACGTGCAGTGGCGTAAGGTTCATAGTCGTGATTGGTGTATATAGCTGATACGTTCGTTTTATAGTATATCGTGACGGGATCACCATAAAAGATGAGCAGCGAACTGCCAAGTTCTTCGAGGGTTTGCTTCAGATTCAGCAAGGATTCAAGAATGAACGCGACGCGTGGATCTTCTTTCTCTTCAAGCTTATCCAATATCTGAGTATCAAAAATGAAAACTGGTACAACGTTCTTGCGTTCTTTTAATGCATGATACAGTCCTGCATTGTCTTCAAGGCGCAGATCCCTTCGGAACCAGAATACGGTGCTTTGTGGCGAAAGAATGGTAAAGTCGTTTTTCCAGGGCATGAACGTTGAATGTTGAATTTCCAATTTCGAATCGAATGTCGAATGTCGCACGCCGAATGTCGCATGTCGAATTGAATATCGAATATCGAACATCGAATTGAACGTCGAATTTCTAATGTCAATTTTCAAATTTCGAAAGCGCGCGGTAAATCTCAGGATGGTTCACCATGATCTTGAACCAGGATGTGTACTTTTCCGGAAATGCATCTATATCCTGATGAAGAGAAGGGAGGCTCATGAATTTCCACGCTTCAACCTCACGTTCATTAATAGCGGGAGTTCCATTAAATGTCGCGGTGTAGACATGGTCAAATTCATGCTCAATGAGGTTGTTATCCAGGTTCGCTTTGTAAATGAACTTGAAGGCAAATTCAGGCTGGATGTCAATGCCCATCTCGTGTTTTAGCCTCTTGCGCGTCGCATCTTCTATTTTTTCAGTTGGGGAAGGATGGCTGCAACAGGTATTGGTCCAAAGTCCACCGCTATGATATTTTGACATTGATCTTTTTTGCAATAGCGCTTCTCCATTTGAATTAAATAACAAAACGGAAAAAGCCCTGTGTAAAACACCCTTGCGATGTGCTTCCATTTTTTCCATAGTTCCGATGGCGTTGTCCTGCTCGTCTACCAGTATGATTTGTTGCATCAGATAAGATTCAGTTGGTGCTTCACATATGAGAATGCCAGTAAAGTAGCCTTATGCCGGTTTCGAATACTGATCCGGCTCTGAAGTACACGGTCGCAAGGCATGTTCCTGATCTTCTTGAAGAGCGCCTGATAATAAACATAGGCGACGTAAACACCGAGACGCGAAGAGCGTGGTAACTGTCTGATACCCTTAAACCCTTCTTCGAAGTCTGACCTTATGTCATCTTCGATCTTTTGTTTACAGGGCTCATCGAAAGCTTTCATCTCCACCTCCGGGAAGTAAGTCCTGCCCATTCCAAGATAATCGGCCCTGATATCCCTTAGGAAATTGATTTTCTGAAATGCTGCTCCAAGTCGCATGGCAAATGGCCTAAGGTTCTCAAATATTTTATCATCTCCATTGGAGAACACACGCAGGCACATGAGGCCTACGACTTCCGCCGATCCAAGGATATATATTTTAAACGTTTCAGCATTGTAGTTTATTCTATGGAGATCCATTTCCATGCTCTTCAGAAACTGTTCTATGAGTTCATTTTCTATTTTATACTTGTGTACAGCATGCTGAAAGCTATTCAGAATTGGATTTAAGCTTATCCGATCCCTGACAGCCAGAACTGTCTCTTGCCTGAATCTGGAGAAGAGTTCGTCCTTGTTGTATGTGTGAAATGTATCAACGATTTCGTCGGCGAACCGGACAAAGCCATAGATCGCATATATGGGATCATGTAGCCCCTTCGCCAGACACCTGATCCCCAGGGAGAACGACGTGCTGTATGCCTTTGTGGTTACCTGGCTGCAACGACTGGAAACTTTGTCAAACAATTCCTTCATGCATTAGGAAGTTACTAATTCCCGGTTTGTTTTTATCAGTTGGGTTGCTGCTATCTGGCCCGAAATGATCGCCGGAGGAACGCCGGGACCAGGAACAGTCAGCTGTCCTGTATAAAACAGATTTCGAAGCTTTTTGTTTACAATGGATGGTTTCAAATTAGCCGTTTGCATTAAAGTGTTTGCCAGCCCATAGGCATTTCCTTTGTAAGCATTGTAGTCCTCAATAAAATCCGCATGCGCGTAGCTTCTGGAGAAAACAATGTGTTCGCTGATGCTTTCGCCTGTGGCGCGCTCTACCCGATCTAAAATAGTTACGAGATATTGATTTCGTATGGATTCCGTGTCCGTCAACCCTGTTGCAACCGGGATTAAGATGAAGATGTTCTCACAGCCGGGAGGAGCCGTGCTGCGATCTGTTTTAGATGGGCAGCATACATAGAACTGAGGAGCAGAAGGCCACTGAGGTTTGTCGTAGATTTCTACTGCATGCTGTGTGAAATCTTCATCAAAGAAAAGATTGTGGTGCGCAAGGCCTGCTATTCGTTTATTGACACCCAGATAATAGATCATGGAGGATGGCGCTAATACCTGCTTGTTCCAATAGGATTCATCATACCTTCTTTGCTTCAAAGGCAACAATTCTTGCTCAACATGATGATAGTCTGCTGATGCAACTACATAATCAAAGGGATGAAATTCACCGTCGACAATTACTCCAGTCGCCTCGGTGGAAGAGGTCTCTATCCTTTCCACCGGACTACTGTACTGAAATTGCACACCCATCGATGTAGCAAGAGACACCATGGCCTCAATGATCTTATAAATTCCTCCCATGGGATACCAAGTGCCTAATACAATGTCGGCATAGTTCATCATGCTATAGAGAGACGGTATGCGCTCCGGCTTAGCGCCGAGGAACAATACCGGGAATTCCAATAGCTGAATAAGCTTAGGCGAGGTAAAGAAGCGTCTAACGTGGGCGCTCATGGATTCGAAAATGTGAAGCCTCAGCAGTCCTTTCAGCAAATCATATGAGAAGAATTCAGTGAGTGACAAGCCTGGTCTGAAGACAAGTTCTTTCATTGCCAGATCGTACTTCATACCCGCCTCCGCCAGGAACTTTGACAGCATTTTTGATGCACCGGGTTCTATGGACTCAAAGATTTTCAACAGGGAGTCCTCCCTTGCAGGTACTTTCAGGTTATCATTTGGCCCATAGATGATTTGATAGGAGGGATCGAGCCGAATAAGCTCGTAATAATCAGATGGCTTCTTGTTGAAATGGCTAAAGAAATTTTCAAATACGTCAGGCATCCAATACCAGCTTGGCCCCATGTCAAACGTGAAGCCCTCTGCATGAAACCTTCTTGCGCGACCGCCAGGCGCCTCATTCTTTTCGAGCACGGTTACTTCATATCCTTCTTTGGCAAGAAAACACGCTGCCGACAAACCGGAGAACCCTGCACCAATTATTACAACGCGCCTCATGTATTTTTTTGAAAGGGAAGATAACTAATAGCGAGTTATGTTCTTTTGAATCTCCTTCCGGGCATTGAAGATGCGATTCTTCACTGTACCGATCGGGATCTTAAGGTGAGCTGCAATTTCATGATATTTATAGCCGCTGATATGCATCTTGAAGGGTATCAGCAGCTCAGACCTAAGATTGTTGACGTCTTTCCAAATTTCATTGAATTCAAAATTCTCTTGAGGTTTATTGAAAGTATGCTCTTCTTTCATCGAGAGTACTTTGAGGTCCTTGCTGGCATCATTTGTGACCCTCGCGCGCTGCCTTCTCCTATAGTTGTTAATAAAAGTATTGCGCATGATGGTGAACAGCCATCCTTTAAGGTTCGTATCCTTTTTGAACTGCTTGCGATAGGTTAATGCTCTCAGCAATGTATCCTGAACGAGATCCAGGGACTCGTCGTGATCATGCGTGAACTTCCTTGTAAAGGTATGAAGCGTGCTCCTCATCCCCGCGATCTCGTGTGTAATATCCAGGTACGCCATATTCGATTATGTTTAATAAATTGTAATTAAAAGTAAACAAAATAACAGAATTATCAGCATATTGTTCAATTCTGTTTAATAAAAATGATAAAATGTTTAACATTATTTTTCGCCTCAGTTATCCCCGTTAAGAATGAGATCTGAGTTCAGAGAAGCTGCTTAAATTCCGTGGCAGTGGAGAATATTCTGATATTCCCAGTCTTTGGCGCCTTTAGATTGCGGCATTCATGTCCGGAGATAAGGATCAGGCAGTTGGGGAAATCCTTTTTTAACAGCTTTAGGTAGTCTTGGATGGGCATTGTGGGGGACGAGGTAATACAAGCGACCAGGATGTCGGGTGAATGCTTTGCCACAATTGAAACCAGATCGGGGTGAGGGACACACTGTCCCAGGTAATACGAACGGTATCCAGCCTTCCTGGATAGATAATGATAGAACAACAATCCGATCTCATGCAGCTCGTCTTCGGGAAGAAACAACAGTATCTTTTTCTCGGTGATGGGTGGCAGCACGAGGCCGTCGATAGCAACGATCAATTTTTGCCGAATAAGATTGGAAATAAAATGTTCGTGAGCAGGTGTGATATTGTGTGTCTGCCAGAGTATACCGATTTTCTCCAGGAATGGATAAATGATCTCGGTGATTGTCCTTTCAAAGCCATATCGAAAGATAAGACTGTTGAAAATTTTCTCAAATTTCTCCTCCTCCATGTCGACCATGGCGATCACCATTCGATCTATATGAATCTGCATCATTTTTGTCTCGACAGCTGAAGCACTTTTTGATTAATATCATCGGCTGACATATCAGCGATCTTTGAGATCTTTATTCCATGATTGTTTAGCAACGAAACATTGATGATCTTTTTAAGGTCCTCGTCGGAATAATATCTTATGTTAGTTGCGGTTCTTGAAGGCTCAATGATCTTATGGCGCTTCTCCCATATCCGAATGGTGTGAGCTTTTATACCTGAAAGCTTTTCGAGTTCCTTGATTGAATATTGCCCATTACTCCCGTTCCGAGCGTTTAATCGATTCATAACAGGACATTAACGAAATTGTTTTTTTACCACCTCAGGAATCATATTTTAACCACATGGCCAATGATCATATAAAAATAGGAAAAGAATGGTTTGCATCGCGCGGCTGGAATCCATTTCAATTTCAGCTTGATGCCTGGCAAGCTTATCTGAGGATCAAGCGGCCTGGTGAATGCCCCCACGGGAAGCGGAAAGACTTATTCACTGATGGTACCCATTCTCCTTGAGTTTATTCGACAAACGTGGATTATAAATCCAGAAAAATAATGGGCTTCAGGCGATCTGGATCACCCCCATCCGTGCGTTGTCGAAAGAAATTGAATTTTCAGGAAAAAGAGTTATTGAAGGTTTAGACTTACCCTGGCGAGTTGGTGTACGTTCGGGAGATACTTCTATAAACGAACGACGCGCAAAAAGTAAAACCCGCCTGAACTATTAATCACCACGCCTGAAAGTCTGCACCTGTTGCTGGCCCAAAAAGGTATACAGAATTTTTCAGGAATTGAAAGATTATGTGCAGATGAGTGGCATGAGCTGATGGGCTCCAAGCGTGGAGTACAGATTGAATTGGCGCTTTCAAGATTGAAAACCATTGCGCCTGGCTTGAAAGTCTGGGGCATTTCCGCGACTATTGGCAATATGGATCAAGCCATTGAAGCTTTGCTGGGTAACTATTATCATGAAAAAAAATACCGGTCATAAAGGCCGATATCGAAAAAAAAGTGGAGGTTGTTTCTGTTATTCCGGAGTCTCTCGAACTTATGCCGTGGTCAGGACACCTGGGAATTCATTTGCTCGAAAAGGTTATCGATATTGTTAAGAGCAGTACGACTACATTGATCTTTACTAATACGCGATCCTTTGCAGAGATCTGGTATCAGAAAATGCTGGACAAAGCTCCCGAACTTTCTGGGTTCATTGCCATGCATCACGGATCTATCAGTCAGGAGCTACGAAATTGGGTAGAAGATCAATTGCATGAAGGGAAGCTCAAAGCCGTTGTCTGCACGTCCAGTCTTGATCTGGGCGTAGACTTCCGTCCAGTGGAAACGGTCATTCAAATCGGCGGCCCAAAAGGCGTCGCACGTTTTTTACAACGGGCAGGCAGGAGCGGGCACCAGCCAGGAGCTACAAGCAAGATATTCTTTGTGCCAACCCACTCACTTGAGTTGATGGAAGCTGCCGCTTTGCGGGAAGCTATCGAGCAGAAAATTGTCGAAGATCGTTTGCCCTATATCCGGTCGTTTGATGTACTCATCCAATATCTTATAACACTCTGCCGTTTCGGATGGATTTAAGCCGGAAGAGATATTTTATGAAATCAAAGAACCTTCTGTTATTCAGCATTTCAGAAGATGAATGGAACTGGCTGCTCAACTTCATTACTACCGGCGGGGATTCACTTCAGGCATACGATGAATATCGGAAAGTGACTATCGAAAATGGGATTTATAAAGTTTAGAATCGTGCGATTGCGATGAGGCACGGCTGTCCATCGGTACTATTGTCAGTGACAGTTCTATGTTTGTCCGGTTTGTCTCTGGAAAATATCTGGGCACTATTGAAGAATCTTTTATTTCGCGCTTGAATCCGGGCGATGTTTTCTGGTTTGCTGGAAGAAACCTGGAGTTTGTACGGATTAAGGATATGGAGGTGCAGGTTCGGAAATCTAATCGGAAGTCAGGGGCCGTTCCTTCCTGGCAGGGTGGACGAATGCCGTTGTCCTCACAAATGAGCGAAATGATCCGTTTCAAAATAGAGGAAGCTGTGAAGGGAAAAGAACATGATGAGGAAATGAAATTTTTCAAGCCATTGTTTGATTTGCAGCGGGAGCGGTCAATTTGCCAGGCAAAAATGAATTTCTGGTTGAATACTTTCAAAAACGGAAGGCTTTCATGTGATGATGTATCCGTTTGAAGGAAGATTCGTCCATGAAGGCATTGCTGCACTGCTGGCATATCGCATTGCGCAGATACAACCGCTAACTTTTTCCATAGCAATGAATGATTATGGATTTGAGTTGCTATCGGACCAACCAATTCCTATAGAAGAAGCTATCGAAACTAATGTGCTTGGTTCCGAAGATCTGTTGAAAGACATACAGGCAAGCATTAATTCAACGGAGATGGCGCGACGAAAATTCAGGGACATAGCAGCCATCTCAGGTCTGGTTTTTAAAGGCTATCCCGGCAAACCAGTAAAAGATCGTCATCTGCAGTCTTCTTCACAATTATTCTTTAATGTGTTCAATGATTATGATGCGCACAACCTCTTATTGCAGCAGGCATTTGAAGAAGTGATGGATTTTCAATTAGAAGAGGCACGGCTCCGCGCAGCGCTGGAGCGGATAGGGCATCAACGCATAGTGATCACTACTCCCGAAAAGCCTACACCATTTGCTTTCCCGATCATGGTTGATCACCTCCGCGAAAAATTAACAAGCGAAAAGCTGGAGGACCGGATCAAACGAATGGCTATCCAATACGCTGATTAAAAGTCCTTAGTCGTTAGTCCTTGGTCCTTAGTAATTTTCAATCCAGAATTCCGAATTCAAAATTACTCAGGACTAAGGACTCAGGACTAAGTACTATATTGCGGTGTGGCCCATCAGTTCAACATATTCCTGCTTCTTTTCGGCGCATTGCAAGGGGCGTTGCTGAGCCTTTGGCTTTTGTGGAACAGGCAAAAGAAGGTGTCCAATCTTTATCTCTGTTTGTTCCTGGTCGTGCTCGGACTCCAACTGACATTTAAGGTCATTGCAAAAGGATGGATAATGGATTATGCGCGCATCTCTTATCTTATGTCCTATAAACTTCCTTACCTCATTGGCCCGGTGATGTTCTTATTTGTAAGATCCCAGAAAGAGGAAAGGCTCAAAGCCCGCGACCTGCTCCACTTTATCCCGTTCCTAGTCTTCACGATGCTGATTTTTTTCGAGTACGCTCCCGGACCAACCGGTTATCTTCAGGCAATGTTTCAGGCGTTATCCCTCGGCATCTATGCCTATCTGTCATTAAGGCTCGGCAATCAAACGGTTAAACAGTTTATTCTATTTGTTGCAGCGGCGGAGCTGATGATCATCGTCACACTCGCAGTGATGTATGTCTACAACGGCCGGTTTCCAGATGTACGCCTTGTTTTTATTGTACTCACTGTGCTGATGTACTGGATCACTTATAAAGTGCTCTCAAGGTCATCCATGATCTTCCCGAAAGAAGGTTCTATAGTCCCGTTGCAGGCACAAAAAAATATCAAGTACGCCCACTCAACATTAAGAGCTGACGAAGCTGACAGGATTGAGAAAATGCTCCACTCGGTCATGGTAAAGGATAAGCTTTACCAGGATTCGGCGCTAACCATAGATGTACTCGCAAGACACCTTCAAACTTCGCGGCATCACCTGTCGCAGGTCCTGAATGAAAGATTGTCAAAGACATACGCGGACTATATTGGCGACCTCCGCCTTGAAGAAGCGCGTTATCGGCTAACCGATCCATCAAATTATCGCTTTACTATTGCTGCGATCGCTATGGATTCAGGATTCAACTCGATTTCAACATTCAATGAAGCTTTTAAGAAACAGTTCAATACCACGCCATCGAAATATAGAAACCACGTACTGAAAGAAAAAAGTGCCTAACGTCTTATGGGGTAATTGTCTGTTAGCTCCCCCTTTTCTGTATTGATCCGACCGGATCGAAAGATTGCTTCGATAATTTCTTATATTTTATTGCGGTATTGGGACGAAGGATCCCATGATATTTTAACTCAAGGAACCAAAAACAAAACACCGTAGCGTATGAGAACGTATCGTTATTCAATTTTGCTTTATGCTGTGATCATCTTTGTGACGCAGATCGCAATTGTCACAAGCATCCATGCCAAAGGGCCGTCCCCCAAAAGGGGTAATATTACCCTGAAGTCCTTAACATCTATTACATTCAACAAAGAGGGCACATTATTTCTCGCAGATCCGTTAGGTGCACACATCTATGCGATCGAAATCAAATCCACTGGCCAAAGTGTTGCTGAAAAGATAAACGTCGACAACATTGACGAGAAGGTGGCTGCGACATTGGGAGTTAGTGCAAAAGACATCAAGATCGAAGACATGGCGGTCCATCCTGTTTCCAAAGAGATATACCTGGCCGTCACCCGAAAAGTAGCACCGGCGCAATTTGCCATGGTCAAAGTAGATGGACAGGGTAAGCTCCAGGTGGTCACGCTTTCGGATGTCAGCTACTATGAAACTGCGTTGACGGACGTTCCGCGGGAGGGAACAAAATTGCCTAAGCAATGGAACAGCCTTAGCCAGGCAATCACAGATATGGCATTCGTTGACGGCGAGTTGCTCGTCGCGGGCCTCTCGGGCGAACAGTTCAGCTCCAAGCTTCGCAGATTCCCTTATCCATTTTCAGATAAATCGCAGGCTACACAACTGGAAATATTTCATACATCACACGACATCTATGAGACCACATCTCCAATAGAAACATTTCTTCCATTTACGATCAACGGCCAGCCCCACATTCTTGCTGGATATGGCTGTTCACCCGTGGCAAAATTTTCACTGGCGGATATTCGCAGCAAGACGCAATTGCGTGGAGCCACAGTTGCAGAGCTTGGCGGCGGCAATCGGCCTTTGGATATGATCGCTTATAAAAAGGATGGACAGGATTATGTTATGATCGCCAACAGCAGCAGAACCTTGATGAGAATGTCGGCGGCCGATCTCGACAAAGGACAGCCATTGACCACCGTTGTCCCTGGCGCCTACGTAGACGCAGGGGTAAACTACCTGTCTATTGCTGAAATCGGCATTATGCAGCTTGATGACTATAGTGATAAATATTACACTGTCATTCAACGGGATATTGAGAATGGGTCCTTGAACCTGAGAACAAACGAGAAATGGTTTTGAGGATTGCCAGCGGCCTTGTGATATTATTAGGATGCATGGTTCGGCCGATATGTTTTGCGCAGGCAGATCTGGAACTTAAACTGGTTGATGGGTCTGTCATTGCCAGCAACATTTCAGAGGAAATTGTCGAAGCTATGTCTAACATGGAGGTAAACGAAGGTCTGTGGTCCTCCATACTATCTGTTTACACTAAGCATGCGTATGACAAGGGCATCCGTCAAACTGTCCAGGGCGATCATCGATTGAGAGGAAACAACTTGTTTTTTACGCCGCTGTTTACTTTTGCTGAAGGAGAAACGTATCTCGCTGTGCTTGATTTCCGGGCCCTGGTTGAACGGAATGCTGTCACGGTAACCCATGATCTGGTGCAGGTGAAACTTGGTTTTACTATTCCGGCGAATCATCAGCCCCAAACCATTATTGAGAGCGTTTACCCCGCTGCTGATACGCTTCCCGAGAATCTTTTAAGAATGTACATTCATTTCTCGTCACCTATGAGCGCGGGGGAAGCATATGAACATATCACCTTGCTGGATGAACATGGTGCTATTGTTGAAAAACCTTTTCTCATCATTGACCAGGAACTTTGGGATGAAGACCGGACGCGCTTCACGCTGCTGTTTGATCCCGGACGGATTAAGCGTGGCATTAAATCAAATCTCGATTTGGGTGTTGCATTAAAAAGAGGGAATTCATACCGCATCGTCATCGATTCTCTTTGGCGTGATCAACATGGTCAAGCGTTAAAGGGCAGTGTTCAAAAAATATTTTATACCAAGGCAGCGGATCGTAAAACACTTTCTACTGAACGTTGGGTGATAAGTGAACCGGCTGCAGGCACCAGAGATCCATTGCGCATAATGTTTGACAGACCATTAGATCATGTTCTTGTGATGAAATTCATTTCTATTGCCGATGTAGAAGGAACAGCTTCGTTGGATACTGGCGATCGGGTATGGTCGTTTCTGCCGCACAACGTATGGACTGCAGGCCGGCATTCCTTGATAATTTCACCGTTGCTTGAGGATCTGGCAGGAAACAACTTCAATAATCCTTTTGATATTGATCTTGTTAGCTCAAAACGAGTGAACTCGGAGGAACCTGTAATAATGGGATTCTTTGTTAAACAGGGAAATCAGTAGTTTACCGCCGACACGCTATTATTCTCGTAATCCGAGTACGTACTTCACCATAGAAATCGCTAAGACCGCGGTGGACCGCAAAGCTCTCCGCGGAACTTGGCGCCCTTTGCGACTTCGCGGTAAGGTTCCGCTTAGAATATTGCCCGGAATAAAAGAAACAGTGTTCCTGCCATGACCATCACTACTGGCAACGTGAGGAACCATGCGATCAGAATATTACGGACTGTATCCGGCTGGAGATTTTTGACACCTTTGTTCGCCACCATACTTCCTGCGATGCCGGAAGAAAGCACATGTGTCGTACTAACAGGTAGCCCGAAATAAGAGGATAGGCCGATCGTGCTTGCAGCAACCAGTTCCGCGCTTGCTCCCTGTGCATACGTAAGATGTTCTTTTCCGATCTTTTCACCGACAGTTTTCACAATGCGTTTCCAACCGATCATTGTCCCAAATCCGAGCGAAAGCGAGATCATTAATATGACCCACCTGGGCGAATAGTCTGTTACAACGCGCAAATTTTTCAGCTCATCCGAGAGCATTTTCTTTTCGCGGTCGCTTAACTTAACCTCTTGTTTACTTGCAATGGCTTTAAGATTCCGATTCATCAGCATGATATCCTTACGGACAAGGAATCGTTGTTCTTTAGGGATTGATGAAATGTCGGTGAGTCTTGAAAATTGTTGCTGAAGTCGTTGGTTCATTGCGGTCGCTTCTGCTAGGCTGGTTTTGTCTGTAGCAGATAATACACTGGGATCAATGGCGGAAATAACCTGACCGATCCTAGTAAGCGTCCCGGGGATCTTTGTCGGGGAGTAATTCGTGTCAAGCGCAAAGTAACTCGGTACAATACCAATAAGTATAAGCATGATAAGGCCAACGCCTTTCTGACCATCGTTTGACCCATGAAATAAGCTTACCAGGGTGCAGGTGACTATCAAAATGCCACGTATCCAAAGGGGAGGGGGCTTGTCTTTCTTCGGTTCTTTAAACAAGCTTTCGCCATAGCTGGTTTTTTTTGTCAATGAGCGAATCAGGTACATGATGATGATCGTCACAGAAAAACCGAAAAGGGGAGAGACCAAAAGGGAAAGTCCGATCTCCTTAGCTTTGTCCCAGTTTACGGCCTCGCCGACGACATCCGGCAGGAGTGAATACGCCAGTCCGACGCCCAGAATCGAACCAATCAGCGTGTGCGAGCTCGAGCAGGGTATACCCAGGTACCACGTTAACAGATTCCAGAATATGGCCGTAAGCAGCAGCGCCAATACCATGGCCAGGCTGTGTGCAACGTTCTGATCTACCAGTGTCTCTACCGGCAACAGGTTGATGATCCCAACGGCGACGGCGATACCTCCTATCAAAACGCCTACAAAGTTCCAAAAACCCGACCAGATAACGGCTACCCAGGGTTTCAGCGAGTTAGTATATATGACAGTAGCGACAGCGTTGGCCGTGTCGTGAAATCCGTTAACAAATTCAAATGAGCAGGCGGCAATTAGGCAGATAATGAGAAGCGCCGAGTGGCCAAAATCCAATTCGAACATAAGGGTGCATTGGGCTCGCAATCTAGCCGGAATTACCTTGCGCTTTGTTAAGCCTGTGTTAACTTTTTTTGGAAACGGGGCCAGTCAATTTTATAATTTTTTGACTATCAGCGAGTTGGTTTGTTTGATCCATTCGCTCACCTTTTATTAGATTGCCACGTGATGCGCGCTGAGATCTTCGGTGAAATATTGGAATTGTTTCCCCAAAAGGCAGTTTTCTGGGAAAGTAAAAGAATACTCTTTTTGGCGGATCTGCATTTGGGAAAGATCAATCATTTCAGGCGTGCCGGCATCCCCGTTCCTACCAAGGCAAACAACCGGAACCTGGAGTTGATCGTCGACCTTGTTCAGGCCACAAAACCCGGAAGATTGATTTGCCTCGGCGACTTGTTCCATAGTTATTATAACCCGGAGTGGGAGACGTTCGGCGAGCTTGTTAAGCATTTCCACAATACTTCTTTCGAACTTGTGCTGGGAAACCACGATATCATGAGCGATCAGCAGTATCGGCGTAAAGGTATTATCGTTCACAATAGTCTTCAGATAGCGCCATTTATTTTCACACACCATCCAATGGAAGAAATTGCCGACAAGTGGTATAACCTTTCAGGTCATCTCCATCCGGGAGTGAATATGCGCGGAGGCGGTAAGCAATCATTAACGCTACCCTGTTTCTACTTTGGTGAACAGCAAGGCCTGCTTCCCGCTTTTGGCGAATTTACCGGGCTCGCACGAATCCATCCGAAGAAAGACGATAAAGTATTTGTCATCGCTGAAAACAAGATCATCCCAATCTTATCCAATGAATAAATTTTACTACTGTGTATTGTTTTTTTTCGTGATCGCAGCATGCGCTACCAACCTCGTCGCGCAGGACACAACCAAGGTGTCAATCCTATTTGGCGGGGACGTGATGGGACACGATTCGCAGATCGCGTCTGCCTACGTTGAATCCAGGAAGACTTACGAATATGAGCCTTGCTTCCAATTTATTAAACCTCTTATCTCTGCAGCCGATATTGCTATCGCGAACCTCGAGGTAACGTTGGCAGGTCCGCCCTACAAAGGTTATCCGCAGTTTAGCTCACCAGATGGCCTGGCGAGAACCCTACGAGAAAACGGCTTCGATGCACTGGTCACGGCAAACAACCATTGTGTAGACCGCGGCAAGAAGGGGCTGGAGCGTACTATCGCCATGCTTGACACGCTCAGGATTCCACATACCGGAACATTTGTAGATTCTCAGTCGCGGATGAATGAAAGCCCCCTGTTAATCAATAAGAATGGATTCAGGCTCGCGTTGCTGAACTATTCATATGGCACGAATGGTCTGCCGATCCCTAAAGGAAGCATTGTCAACCTGCTTGACACTGCCATCATGAGGCGTGACATTACACATACGCAATCGTACCTTCCGGATGTGATCATCGTGTTCACACACTGGGGAACAGAATATGAGAGTCTCCCTTCAAAACAACAAAAGGATCTGACAGAGTTTTGCTTCCGCCTTGGCGTCCAATTGGTAATCGGAGCTCATCCCCACGTTATTCAACCCATGGAGTGGAGAAAAGAAACCAATCAGTTTGTCGCTTATTCGCTGGGAAATTTTGTCTCCGGACAACGGAAGCGCTACACTGACGGAGGATCAATGGCTTATATCGAGCTGCAGAAGATCCAATACAAGCCCGACAGCGCCGTAACCTCCATTGTGAATGCGGAGTACATGCTCCAATGGGTATATCGTACGGCTGATGCACAAAAAGATTACTACATTATCCCAATCATTCCAAGTGACCTCTCAGGACCAGCATTCATCAAAGACGACGCGTCGGTGATAACGTACAAAACGTTCATTGAGGATTCCAGGCTTCTGTACAAAAAATACAACAAGGGTGTTCCCGAAAGGAAGTCCTTACCAGTTAAGTATGAGGCACTCTTACAAAAAGAGTGATAACCAATTTAGGTTGTTAATTGAGGATTCTCGGATGATTATGGGTATGACCTTTTATATCGATAGAAAATTGGCGAATACGCAGCATGCAATAATCAATAAGCATCGTCGATTTGTGATCCGTTGATGAGTTATGGATAATACCTGAATTCTCGTGAGTTGTTAATTGAAGAATTTCGGATGCAAATTGTGTTTGCCCAGTGTGTATTCCCCTATTCTCTGTCGTGTTCAAGCGAAAATAATGCAGATTTGTGAGTCCCGAACCGAAGCCCAAAAATGGAATGGCGTATCATTTACGCCTGCGCTTCGGTCCACCGCTTTGTCCCGTGTTCATGATCACGCCAATAGAAAATTCCAGGCCGGTAAGATCTATCTTCGCATCGGGATAATCAGCAGTCTTTGTTTCAAGGGTGCTATTGCCGCCAGTGTATGAACCTGTTAGGGGCAAAGATGATTGTCCTATGAGGTAGTTTGTTTCCAACGATATCCCAAATTGTTGTGTCACATATACCGTGAGTTCGGCGCCCGCGTGATAACCCCAACCGGGTTTGTTGTCGTATTTCAAATCGCTATTTGCGACCTGCCACCCCTCATATTTTCGGATCGCCCGGTCGAAGTTTCCATAGTTTATCTTTTGACTGAAACCATAAAAGCCGAATACACCGCCTTTGATATCAAATTCAACTGAGGATCCTTTGATCTGGAACACAAGCTCCACTGGAACGAGTATCGTGAAGTTAGGCCCGACGAGCGCATCTTTTGTTTCAAAGGGCAGGTCCTTTACATTCAGTCCGGACATTCTATAAAGGGAGGCGCCTGTCTCAACCGCGAGGAATGGTGCGATGTCAAATCCTATTCCTCTTATGGAAAATGGACTGATTGGTGTTGAAAAATATCCATTCTTCGGAATGAAATATGAAAAGGACAACCCGAATTCCTGGCCAAAGGAAGAGGTCGACAATGCCAGTAGTATGAATAAGAGTTTTACGTTTTTCATGGCCTGCTCAATTAGTTTGGTACTGCCTGGAGGCAGGACAATTAATTAGATATAAAAAATAATTCATAGCCGAACGCAAAAAAGGTATTTGCATCAGCACATTACACAGTGCTGGTCACGCCGGCACTTAGCAGATAACCTTTAAGTTCCTTCAGGAATCCTTCGATGTCCTTTTCTGTGATATCGCCTAATACAGATAGCCTAAAGGTTGCTTCTTTAGCACCTTTACCGGGATATATAGTATAGCCCCTGGCATACAGATAGTCGTGCATGGCTTCAAAGTTGTATGCATGATGAGCGGGCTCCAGTATGGCAAGCAGGATTTGCGATTCCAGTTTACGAGGCAGCAGGAATTTGAACCCAAGCTGTTTCATTCCCATGTACAGTACGTCCCAGCTTCGGCGATAACGATCCCATCTTCCGGATTCACCTTCCTTGAAATAATCGTTTATAGCCTGGCGAAGCGCATAAGCGACTTGCACCGGCGGTGTGAATTGCATTTGTCCTGTTTTCTGAAAACCGGTATACTGGCTGTAAATATCAAAATAGAACGATCTTTTTTGTTTTTGCAGTTCCGGCAACAATGATTTTTTGAAGATGACAAATACAAGTCCCGGCATTCCCTGAATGCATTTATTCGAAGATGAAATAAGGTATTCGGCGTTCCAGGCTGTGATATCGATCGGGATACCTGCGTAAGAGCTCATACAATCAACGATTACCTGAGCATTGTGTCGGTGAGCAATGTCACAGATCTGCTGAACAGGATTAAGCATTCCCGTTGTAGTCTCATGGTGCACGACAGCGACATGACTTACATCCTGATTTTCCCCAAGCATGCGGTCGATCACATCGGGGTCAGGCGAATCGCCGTAAGTAACTTTGTAATGGACTACGCCAATATCGAACGTTGTAGCGATGTTCACCATGCGTGCACCATAGGCACCGTTGTCAACTACAAGTAATTTTTTTCCTTTTGGAACGGCGGAAGTTATTGCGGCTTCAAGGCCTCCGGTTCCGCTTGCTGTAAACAAGGCTGTGGTATATTCAGCTTCTCCGTGAACCACCTTGACAAGGTCATCCTTAATACTGTCAAGCAAATCACCGAATTCTTTTTCGCGCGGGCAAATATCAGAAACGATCAATGCTTGCTTCACCGATTCGGAAGTTGTGGCAGGACCAGGATTTAACAAGATCTTACGGGCAGGTGTCTTCATTATTCATCAGATTAGTGATGCAATACTACACACTAAAAAAAGTATTTGCTATGGAGCGATTGCAGTTGTCATGTTCTCACATTTTGCCAGACCCAGTAGCTCTTGAGCGTGGAAAATGTCTTAAAGATCAAAATAAAAATCTGAATGATCAGATAGCCAAAGAGGACGCCGGCAAGGTAATCGCTGACATCGGATCTGATCAAAAAGCTTACACCCAACACGAGGGGAACAATGATATCCGTATGTCTTTCCGCACCATCGATCAGATGAGCATACATTAGCCGACCTATATAGAGACTTGCATATAAACTCAGTACTGCAAATGTGTGAAAAGGTGTGAGTACTAATGGCAGCCCTATACCAAGCAAGAGTAGCAGTGACGTAAAGATCCAATAACCGATGCCAACTTCCGGTGTTCTTCGCCAGGTTTGAGCAAATGTCAATAAGGCGCCTCCTGCTGACAGCAGAATGAATATTTCAGCTGGTGTATAGTCTGCAATGAAACGGTTGGTCATCCATTGGTGAAAGTTTGAAAAAGAAGATAGTGCTATCAATATTGCCGATAACAAAACTCCTTCCAGTGAGCCTATTCGTTCGAAGGTAAGCCACCCGGTTTTTAGTTGTTCATAGAAAACAGCCATATGTGCCAGGTAGGAGATGGCAATGACTATTGATACGAGTATGCCATTTTGAATTCCGAATACCATGAACATAGTAAACACGATAATTCCATTGTTGAATGCATCCAGGTAGTGGTCGCAAAATTCTCCCAAAGCCGATCCTGTACCCGTTCGCTTCGCCTGCATACCATCAAGATGATCGCCTATCAGATACATAATGAGACACGCCCCTATGGCAACCGGCGTAAATTTGTTCGAGATATCTGCGTGTATGGACAATATTAAACCCAGATAAACAAAAAGATTGGAAATGATCGTAATGATGTTGGCTGGAATAAACCAGGGCACAAATCTGATCATAGGTGAAATAATCCATTTCTTAAACGGCGGTGTAAGCAGCGAGTAGTCGTTACACCGATACTGGTATGGTCTCATACGCCGCAAAAAAAGTGAATATTAATTTAAAAATCGGCTCTATTGCGGGTTATTTTATCGGATAGTCAACGAAATATTACTTTAAGATTGTATTTTTGGCCGCCTTTTTAAAGAGATATTCCACTATGAAGAAAACAACACAGTTAAAGTCAATGATCAATGCGCCGGAAATGGCTTTTCTTATGGAAGCTCACAATGGTTTGTCCGCAAAAATTGTTGAGGAGGCGGGGTTTAAAGGCATCTGGGGAAGCGGTCTTTCAATATCCGCCGCCCTTGGGGTAAGAGATAACAATGAAGCATCATGGACACAGGTGCTAGATGTTCTTGAATTCATGAGCGATGCTACATCGATTCCGATCCTGCTTGACGGCGATACCGGCTACGGAAATTTCAACAACATGCGCAGGTTGGTGAAAAAACTCGAGCAGCGCGACATTGCAGCCGTGTGCATTGAAGACAAGCTATTTCCTAAAACAAACTCATTTATCGGGGGTGAAAATCAACCCCTTGCTGATGTCGACGAATTCAGCGGTAAGATCAAAGCTGCCAAGGACACTCAGGTAGACCCCGATTTTATGGTTGTGGCAAGGCTTGAAGCATTTATTGCGGGCTGGGGGCTGGATGAAGCGCTCAGGCGTGCAGATGCTTATCACAATGCCGGCGCGGACGCAATTCTTTGTCATAGTAAGAAAGCTGACTCATCCGATATAGATGCTTTCATGAAAGCCTGGGGCAACCGTTGTCCGGTGATCATCGTACCCACAAAATATTATTCAGTTCCCACCGACCATTTCAGGAAGGTGGGTATAAGCACCATCATCTGGGCAAATCACAACATTCGCACTGCGATCAAAGGAATGCAGGAAACATCAGCCAGGATCTTCGCAGAGCAGACACTGATCAACGTTGAAAGTAAGGTAGTATCTGTGAACGAAATATTCAGATTGCAGGGAGCTGATGAGCTGGAGGCCGCCGAAGACAAATATTTACCAACGACAGGCAAGAAAGTTAACGCTGTCGTTCTTGCCGCGAGCCAGGGATCACTTGGTGAACTCACGAAAGAAATACCAAAAACCCTACTGGAAGTTCATGGTAAGTCCCTGCTTGCGACACAAGTGGATGAATTCAATCAACTCGGTATTAAGGATGTTACGGTAGTACGCGGCTTCAAAAAGGAAAAGGTAAAACTCAGCAACATCAGAACGATCGATAATGATGAATTTGCAAGTACAAAAGAATTGCACTCTTTGTGGCTGGCAAAAGATCAGATCATGGAAAATACGCTGGTGAGCTATGGCGATATCATATTTAAGAGATATGTATTGCATGAACTCCTCAACGATCAGAACAACATCACGCTTGTAGTAGATGCCGACTGCGACGATAAAGGGACTGACAAGGATTTTATCGTTGCCACGGAAAAGTATGACCGTACAAACTACCTCGGTACATCTGCTTTCAAAAAGATGGGTTCAGATCTTCAGGGTAAAGAAATTTGCGGTGAGTTCATCGGGCTATGGAAAGTAAACAAGACCGGTGCAACACAGGTGCTCAGGTCGCTGGAGAAGCTCAGTAAGTCGAAGGATTTTAAGTCGATGACGTGTGCTGATCTTTTCAACGACATCGTAAAAGATAATCCTATAGCCGTCAAATATATCAGCGGAGCCTGGCTTGATGTAGATACGCTCGTCGATCTTCAGAATGCCGGCAAACTTCGTTTATAATTAATAATATTATTTAAATGATAAATACCACAACATTTGGAGATGAGCTTAAGCAGATGGGTTTCGATTTTTATTCAGGAGTACCCTGCTCGTTTCTTAAGGCACTGATCAATTATGCAATTAACGAATGCGATTATGTGATGGCGGCCAATGAAGGCGATGCTGTTGCCATTGCATCCGGCGCTAAGCTCGGTGGTAAGAAGTCCGTCGTGCTCATGCAGAACTCAGGACTCACCAACGCAACCTCGCCACTTACTTCACTCAATTATACATTCAAGCTTCCAGTGCTGGGTTTCGTTAGTCTCAGGGGTGAACCCGGTGTAAAAGATGAACCCCAGCATGAACTCATGGGACAGATCACCGAGAAAATGCTGGCCTTGATGAAAGTTGAGTGGGCTTATCTGACCAACGATATGGATACTGCGCGCAATCAGCTTAAAGAAGCAAATGCACATATCGAGGCAGGAAGAACATTTTTCTTTGTCGTCAGAAAGGGAACATTCGAAGATATCAAGCTCAAAGACCAGCAACTGTATAATAGAAAAAACAATAACATCCATAAAAGCAACGAAAAACCAGGCCTTCCGATCCGTACCGAAGCTTTAAAATGCATTTCTGATCTTGCAGATAACAACACTGTGCTGTTGGCGACCACCGGTAAAACAGGCCGCGAATTGTTTGAAGTGGAAGACAAGCCCAACAACTTGTACATGGTTGGCTCCATGGGGTGTATCGGCTCGCTTGGACTTGGATTGGCAATGGCCAGGCCGGACCGCAAAGTCATCGTAATTGATGGTGATGGCTCAGCCTTGATGCGGATGGGATCCTTTGCGACAAATGCCTACTATCAACCTACTAACCTCCTGCACATCCTGCTGGACAATAATGCACACGATTCAACCGGAGGTCAGGCAACAGTTTCACATATAGTTGACTTTGCGGAATTTGCCGCTTCTGTGAGTTATCCATCGTCACTCAAACTAAATACACTTGCCGAGCTGACTGATACTATCAAATCGTGGAAAAAAAATGGAGGTCTAACCTTTGTTCATCTTCAGATCGCGCAAGGTTCTCCGAATGAATTGGGAAGACCGACCGTCAAGCCCTTTGAGGTAAAAGATCGCTTATTGAAATTTATCTCGGCATGACGGGTCGCGTGGATACTGCAGTGATCCTTGCTGCTGGAATGGGTACACGTCTAAAAGGCTACACACAGGAAAGGCCTAAGGGCTTCCTTGAAATTGACGGCAGGACGCTCATAGACCGGTCGATCGCCAATCTTTTGAATCATGGCATTACCAGCATTATAATAGGTACTGGCTATTTCCATGAACAGTTTGACGACCTCCGTCAAAAATATCCCGGTATCAGCACATTGAGAAACACGGAGTTCGCGACCACAGGCAGCATGTATACGCTGTACATTTTGCGTGACTTGATCAATGAGTCTTTTCTGCTTCTGGAGAGTGACCTCTTGTATGACCCCGTAGCACTGGAACTGGTACTGGAAGATACACATCCGGATATCGTATTGGCCAGCGGCGCGACGCATTCAGGCGATGAAGTCTATATTCAGCACTCTTCGAAGAACCTTCTGCAGAACATGAGCAAAGACCGGACGGTGCTGGACCACATCAGTGGCGAGCTTGTTGGTATTTCGAAACTGTCAAAGGCCGCTTTAGACAGAATGGTGGCGTTCTCCGAATTGCATTTCACAGCTGGGAACAAGACGTTAAACTATGAAGATGCCCTGGTCGGAACCGCTGTGAACTACGATATTTTTATAAAGGTCATTCAGGATCTAGCATGGTGCGAGATCGATGATGAGAATCACCTTCAGCGGGCGCTTACCCAGGTCTATCCTAAAATTTTGGAACGCATTAGATCAGCTTAGGCTATCTTTACTATCAGGTGATGAGTTATCATCCATTTTCATAATTTTTCGGCATCGCGTTATATGAAACAAAGACTTGTTCTTTTGTTTGGGGGGTTTCTGGCCTGGACCATTTTCTTCATCGTTGCCCGCGCGTTGTTTTTAGTTTATCACAAGGGCATGTTGGCTGATCTTTCTTCCAGGGATATTATGCTCATCTTTGTATATGGCATCCGCATGGATCTTTCTATGGCCGGATACCTCTCCCTGTTGCCCGGCTTGATCATGGGCATTTTTTACTTCAAGACAGGTATTCAATTGTGGCCGTTCTGGATCATATATCATGGTCTGACCCTCCTGATTTGCAGCCTGATCATCGTGCTTGATTTTGAGCTTTACAGGCATTGGGGATTCCGTCTTGATGCAACGCCGTTGATGTATATGGGAAAAGAGGCCGCTGGGTCCGGGGACCTTGTGACCTCGTTGCTACTTATCGGCTACAGCCTTGTCATTTTTGTCGGTAGTATCTTTTTGTTCTCCCGAGTATTCAAACGAAGATTTTATGCGATGCGCGCGACTTCGCTGGTGAGCGTTCCTGTTGTGATAGTGGCCACCGCGTTACTGTTCCTCCCGATCCGGGGAAGTCTGGGCGTAGCACCGATGAACACTGGGTTCGTTTACTTTCATGACAAGAATGTCTTTGCCAACCACGCTGCGGTCAATGTAGTCTGGAATTTTGCCTACGCAGTTCAAAAAATGAACCGGCTTAAGTATGCTGACAATTATTTTGATAAGGACAAGACCAACGCATATTCCAATACACTATTTCCCCCACATGACAGCACGTCGAACCTGCTTCGGGTTCAAAGACCAAACATTATCATCATAATGCTCGAAAGCTATTCATCCGGCCTGATTGAAGCATTGGGTGGGGCTCCTGATGTAACGCCCAGGTTCAATCAGCTTACAAAGGAAGGAATACTGTTCGACCATTTTTATGCCACCGGTGATCGTACAGACAAAGGTATCGTAGCTGTTTTAAATGGCTATCCCGCTCAGCCTGTAACTTCAATCATAAAAGAAGCAAGAAAGACACAGCAGCTACCTTATCTTAACAAGATATTCAAGGAGCAGGGTTATAGAACTGAATTTACTTACGGATATAACATCAACTACGCGAACTTCAATTCATACCTAAAGAATGGAAATTTCGATCATGTAACACACAGCAAGGACTTTCCGCCTGAATTGAACACCAGCAAATGGGGTGTTCATGATCAATATGTTTTTGACAAATTTTATGATGAACTCCGTCTCATCCCTTCTCCGTTCTTCAAGATTATGATGACTCAGAGCAGTCACGAGCCATTTGAGGTGCCGATGGAAACTGTGATCAAGGGCGAGGATGAGCCAACCCGCTTCCTGAATTCGGCCTACTACACCGATAAGTCATTTGGTAGTTTTATTGACAAGGCCAAGAATTCAACCTGGTGGGATAATACGTTGATCATTGTCACCGCAGATCATGGTCACCACTATCCGAACAATGCAGGTGTTTCAAATCCTGCAAGGTTTAAGATCCCCATGTTATGGCTGGGAGGAGCGTTAGCGAAGACCGATACCATTATCCATACCGTTGCGGGTCAGACAGACATACCCAATACGCTGCTTGCGCAGCTCGGCTTGTATAACAATACATTTCAATTCAGCCATGATATTTTCTCCAGGAACTATAACCCATTCGCAATTTTCGTCTTCAACAACGGGTTTGGTATCGTTAAGACGGATAGGGTGGGGGTATTCGACAACGTGGCTAAAAGGTCAATCCTTGAAGAAGGAGTAACCGAAAGCGATATGGAAGAAGGCAAAGCCTATATGCAGAAGATGTACTGGGACTATAACGCCCGATGAAAGGATTGGCGCTGATTGAGGGTTCTCACAATCTGAGGGATTTCTCTTTTGTTCGCGATAGAGAATAGGGAAATACGCAATAGGGAAATACACAGGACCCAAGTTCTACGACTGTAATCGTTGAGGGACCCCGGAGTTACTTATTATCTTTGGGACGCTTTTTTTTAATGCTTCCGCGATGAAATATAGTCTGAAGTATACCAAGGGAATGTTGATGCAGGCCCTTCGCCAGGGTATTGCCCCAAGACAGCTTGCCGTTACTTGCGCACTCGGTATTGTCATCGGCATCTTTCCGGTATTAGGCACAACAACATTACTTTGCTTCGCGGCCGCACTCATGCTTCGGCTGAATATTCCAATAATTCAGTTAGTGAATTATCTGATGGCTCCCTTGCAGATCATCCTGATGATTCCATTTATTAAGGCAGGCGAGCACGTCTTCAGCATGAATGCGGTTTCATACGAATACCAGGAGCTGCTCGTTTTGTTCAGCACAAGTTTCTGGTTGTTTCTCAAAGAAGCAGGGCTATCATTGCTTCTGGGCGTTGGCGTATGGTGCCTGCTGGCGGTGCCATTGTTCGCGTTATTGTTTTATCCGCTATATTGGATGTTCCTGCGCTTAATACAAAGGCGATAGTCTTTAGTCCTTAGTCTGAATTCTGAATTCAAGATTACTAAGGACTCAGGACTAAGGACTCAGGACTATTTTACTTATGAAAGGGATCTTTTTACTGGTTGTATTTTTTGCGCTGTTTCTTTCCTGCAGCGAGAAGCAGGAACTGGCAGATCTTGTCGTTCGCGGAGGCAAGATATACACTATGTCATCGGGCTCGCTTGTTGTTGAAGCTGTAGCGGTAAAGAACGACCGCATTATTGCATTGGGAACCGAAGCGGATCTGAAGCGCTATATAGGCAACCAAACAACAATTGTTGACCTTGACGGAAAAATTGCCACTCCTGGTTTCATCGAAGGTCATGGCCATCTTATGGGAATAGGGTTCAATGAGCTTGACCTGGATCTCATGAATACAAAAAGTTTTGATGAGATCGTAAAGATGGTCAGAGAAGCCGCAGAGAAAGCAAAACCCGGTCAATGGATCATCGGTAGAGGATGGCATCAGGACAAATGGGAAGTCAAACCCGGCAAGATGGTCAAAGGATTTCCAGTTCATGATCAGTTAAGTACTGCATCGCCAAATAATCCTGTGTTCCTGCGTCATGCAAGCGGTCATGCTGGCTTCGCTAACGCCAGTGCGATGGAGATCGCCGGCGTGAACCAGTTGTCAAAAGAGAAATTGAGATCGGAAGAAGGAGAGGGTGGAGAGATCATCAGGGATGAAAAGGGTAATCCTACAGGCCTTTTCAACGAAAGGGCTATGGGATTGATCGCCGATCATATTCCAAAGAATTCTCCTGAACGCAATCGCCAGGCGCTTGAACTTGCACAGCGGGCCTGCCTTCGGAATGGTATCACAAGTTTTCACGATGCCGGGGCCACACAAGAGATCATTGACCTTTATCATCAATTCAAGCAGGAAGGAATACTGGAGGTCAGATTATACGTGATGATCAGTGGTGGCGATCACGAGCTCGTTAAACGTTGGTTCAAAAAAGGACCCGAGATCGATTCGTCGGGATGGCTGACGATCCGATCGGTCAAGCTTTATTGCGACGGAGCACTAGGTTCCCGTGGTGCATGGCTGCTATCGCCCTATTCTGACCGCACCGGGTTTTACGGTATGGCTACACTACCAATCGATACCATCCTGTCAACGTCCCGTGAAGCGCTTAAGCACGGCTTTCAGGTTTGTTCGCATGCAATAGGGGATCGTGCGAATCGTGAGGTGCTTAATGCCTACGAGAAAGCTATCAATGAAAATCGAGACCAGGCGCATGACCACAGGTTCAGGATAGAGCACGCGCAGCATATTGACCCTGCTGATCTGCCACGTTTTTCACAATTGGGCGTGATCCCTGCGATGCAGGCAATCCATATGTCTTCGGACAGGCCCTGGGCGATCGAAAGGCTGGGTGAGAAACGCATTGTGGAAGGCGCATACATGTGGCAATCGCTGCTGAAATCGGGGGCACGGATCGTTAATGGAACTGATGCGCCTGTTGAGCCTGTAAATCCTATTCCTTGCTTTTATGCTTCCGTAACACGAAAGACCTTGAAGGGCGAGCCTGAAGGTGGCTACGAACCGAAAGAGAAGATGACACGTGAGCAGGCATTGAGATCGTACACACTTGACGCTGCCTACGGTGCTTTTGAAGAGCAGCTGAAAGGATCTATTGAGGTTGGAAAGCTTGCAGACTTCACCATTTTCACCAAGGACATTATGACCATTCCGGAGGAGGAGATACTTTCTACGAAAGTAGACGCCGTTATAGTCGCGGGAAAGGTTCTAAAGCAATTATGAATTATAATTGCCTAGTTCTTTGCCTTGAGGAATTTCATTGCTTTTGACTTCACCATTTCACGGTCAGCTGTGATCGTCGGGTCGCTGTAGACGTGCTGAGATATTTCAGCCACCACAGATTTCTTGAAGCCCAGCTTGTCAGCGATATGTTCGCAGAACACGATCTCGCTTCTGAAAACCTGGCCATCCATCTTCATCAATTGAATAAGGTGGTAAAGGTGTTCGAATTTCTCATCGTCAGTCAGCGTGTCTATGTTGCCTATCGGTTTTGGGCTTTTGAGCAGGCCATCTATGTCTTCTTTGCTGAATCCGTTGGCAGTGCCAATTGTATGAATAAGTTTAGATTCCCTCGCGGCGACGTTGCTGTCGCTTGCTGCAAGATTAATAAGTACGTTCAATTCTGCTTTCTTGTCAAAGATCATATTCCCTGTATTGGTTTGAAGTACAAATTTTGCATAACATTCTTTGAATTTTAGTGTAAAATACGATGTTTTGGTACATCAGCAAAATAAATTCCCCACCGGGGACAGGCGTGCAACCCTTATATTTGCGCCCTGTCTTTAGGACAAATCACATAAGTAACATGAATAAATTATCGCTTCTTATCCTGTCCGCAGTTATCACAACGGGAAGCCTGGCTCAGGATACGCAAACGCGTAGCGTGGGGTCGTTTAGTGGTGTGAAGGTGGCAGAAGGTATAGATGTATACCTGATAAAAGGGGACAAGGAGAGCGTCAAGGTGGAGGTGACTGGAACGGATATTAGTAACGTGATCACCGAGGTCTCAGGAAGCTATCTCAAAGTTCATATGCGGGATGGCAATTACCGCGACCGTGTGGATGCCAAAGTATACGTTACCTATACCAAGCTGGACCGGCTATCGGCGAGTTCAGCAGGTACCATATCATCTCAAGGTGTCATCGATGCCTCAAGCATGGAAATAAGCTCTTCCAGTGCTGGCAATATCGAGGTCGAATTAAACGCGGGAAAGGTCACAGTCAGTGCCTCCAGCGCGGGGGAGATCGAGTTGAAGGGCAAAGCGAAATCCGTCACTGCTGAAGCCAGCAGCGCTGGAGAGATCGATGCTTACGACCTGGAATCAGCGCAAGTCCTTGCTGAAGTAAGTAGTGCTGGCTCTGTGGAGGTAAACGTCACCGAAGATCTTACGGCGCATGCCAGCAGTGGTGGAAGCGTAAGATACCGGGGAAATCCAGCTAAGTCCATAACCGACTCAAGCAGCGGGGGCTCTGTGAAGAAAGCCAATTAGAAATTCGACATTTGAAATTGGAAATTCGACATGTCCAATTTCCAATTTCTAATTTCCACTACACCACTAGTGGCATACACGCAGACATATTTTTTACAGAACACGCGTAAAGAGATCTTCAGGATGTTCACCGTGTCCATCACCTTTCAACTGATCCATTTATCATGGTCCGTTGGATGGGAATTTTGATCGCCAAAGACTAAAAGTGACCGTAATACGCCAAAATGCTTTCAAGTTGGCTTGAGCAGGAACGATCGCGGACTTCACCCACCTTTTATACAATAATTCTTATTTCTTACTCCTTTGGGATGAATCCGAACCTATGCAAACGTGTTCTTAACAAAAAATTAAAATTGTAGATCATTTTTTAATGCCGTTTCGAAAATTCTAATAGATTTGGGCGCAAATAGATTTAAATTATAACCACCTATGGCCCACCTACGATTTGAAGCTCTAAAAAAATTGAGCGAACGCTCCCGAGTACATGTCGACCTACCAAGCCCAAATGTTTCCAAGTTTTTTGGAGAAAATGTATTTGGTGCTGAACAGATGCGTGGTACACTTGCCCCGGCAGTTTTCAAAAAAGTAAGCCAGGCAATTAAAAATCATGAAAAAATTGATGAAGATACTGCCGATGCTGTTGCAGCAGCAGCGAAATCCTGGGCTATGGCAAAGGGCGCATCACATTTTACACACTGGTTTCAACCAATGACCGGTGGCACGGCAGAAAAACATGATTCCTTCTTTGATGCACTTGCAGGTATTGAAAAATTTAAAGGAAGCGAATTGGTTCAGCAGGAGCCTGATGCTTCTTCATTTCCAAGTGGCGGGATCCGCAGCACGTTTGAAGCACGCGGTTATACGGCGTGGGATCCTACATCACCTATGTTTCTTTATGGAAAGACACTATGCATACCCACCATATTTGTTTCCTATACAGGAGAAACACTGGATACAAAAGCACCTTTATTGAAAGCTCTAAAAGCTGTTGATAATGCGGCCACTAAAGTATGCCAGCTATTTGATAAAGATATTCAGCACGTTGTAGCGTCTCTTGGACCTGAGCAGGAATATTTCGTTGTTGATAAAGCGTTGTTTGATGCGCGTCCTGATCTGGTGATGGCAGGTCGCACCGTATTTGGTCATGCACCCGCACGCGGCCAGCAAATGGAAGATCATTACTTCGGATCGATCCCTCCCCGAGTTTATGATTTCATGAAAGATTTTGAAATCGAAGCCTGGAAGTTCGGCATTCCTGTTCGGACACGTCACAATGAAGTTGCACCAAGCCAGTTTGAAGTAGCGCCTTTGTTTGAAGAAGTAAACGTAGCCAATGACCACAATCAGCTTATGATGGATGTGATGGCGCGTGTTGGCGACCAACATAATCTGCGGGTCCTGTTCCATGAAAAACCATTTGCCGGTTTGAATGGTACGGGTAAGCATAACAACTGGTCTTTGATCACCGATACAGGCGTAAACCTGTATGCGCCAACCAGCAGCGCTCGTGATAACCTGATGTTCCTAACTTTTTTTGTCACCACTATAAAGGCTGTGCATGAGCATGCCGATCTTCTTCGCGCCAGTATTGCAACGCCAGGAAATGACTTCCGCTTAGGCGCAAATGAGGCACCTCCGGCAATCATGTCTGTATTCATTGGATCGCAGATGACTGCCGTGCTGGATGAATTGGAGAAAAAGGGAGGAAATGTGAAGATCGAAAAAGGCGACAACATGTACATGAAGCTGGGCATCGATCAAATCCCTGAAATCATCCTGGATGCGACCGACCGTAACCGTACTTCACCTTTTGCCTTTACGGGAAATAAATTTGAGTTCCGCGCTGTAGGTGGAAGCGACAATTGCGCGTACGGCGATGACCGCATTGAATACCATCGTTGCCGATCAACTTGAAAGATTTCCACGATGCAGTTAATAAAGAAGATCGAAAAGGGAGAAGAAAAACGCCTGGCCATCGTAAACGTGCTTCGCAAGTATATCAAGGAATCAAAAGATGTCCGTTTTGAAGGAGATGGATACTCCGAGGAGTGGGTGAACGAAGCTGCGAAACGCAAACTGGGCAATGTAAAGAACATGGTTCGCGCGCTGGATGCGTACCTTACCAAAAAGTCAACCGATCTTTTTGAAAAACATGGAGTCATGTCCCACAAGGAGAATGAAGCGCGTGTGGAGATCAGATTGGAATCCTATATTAAACGTGTACAGATCGAAGCCAGGGTCATGGGAGACTTGGCTATGAATCATATCGTGCCAACAGCTATTGCCTATCAAAACAAGCTGATTACCAATGCCAATGGCTGAAAGGCTTGGGTATCGACAACAGCGCTGTAGTTCAAACGATCAAAGAAATCTCAGGTCACATTGATGCTATTAAAACCAATGTCCGGGCGATGATCGAAGAGCGCAAACGCCTCAATAAAATCACAGATACTCACAAACGCGCCATCGGCTATTGCGATGACATCAAAGAAAAATATTTTGAAGTTATCCGCGATTCAGTAGATAAACTGGAATTACTGGTGGACAATGAAGATTGGCCATTGGTGAAATACAGGGAACTGCTGTTCCTTCGCTAACGATAAGCTCTACTAACCCTAACCTAAACCTGTAGAATAAAGCGAATCCTTAACGGGATTCGCTTTTGCTTTTTAAGGGGGCCGAACTTAGATTGCTGTTAAACCTCGATCCTTATGCGTTTTATCCTCCTCGCCATCTTTGCCGCGCTTACAACCATCACATCGGCACAGAAAAAGATCCTGAAGTCTGTTGACAAGACCATCACTGCTGCTGACGCAGCTGCCCATCTCTCATTCCTTGCAGCCGACGAGATGAGAGGCCGCAATACGGGCTCACCTGAAATTGATATCGCAGCAAATTATATGGCTGCACAGTTCAGGATCTTAGGAGTGAAGGCGCATGCAACGTTGCCCGACTACTTTCAGACCGTGGAGCTCAACAAGCTGCTTCCTCCTGAAAAGGCTGAACTCATGATTGGAAACACGGCGTTGAAATACAAGGACGATTTCCTTTTTATCAACGGCGCAGGCGTTTCAATTGAAAATGAAATGATATTTCTTGGATATGGAACGACGGAGGATTTTGAGAAGACGGATGTAAAGGGAAAGATCGCTGTCACATACCTGGGTACGCCTGAGGGGAAGAATACAGGCGGCCAGGAAAAATACACTCGTGCAGAAACGCGTGGCGCAACAGCCTTGATCGAGATCGTCAATATTCCTGCCCTGCCATGGCCTGCGGTGATCAATCGGTTTGCCAGCAATCGCATTATCCTTCACGAGGCACAGCCGCGTAAATTGACTCATCTGTTGATGCGTAACCAGGAGATTGAAAGTATAAAAGCCCTGATCGAAACGAAGAAAGGAATGGCCAAGCTTACTATTGTGACCAAAGACACCCGACCCGTAAAGTCGAGAAATGTTATCGGTATTATTGAAGGATCGGATCCCAAGCTCAGAAATGAGTGGATCGCGGTAACAGCGCACTACGACCATGTCGGCGTAAGAAAGAATAGTACTCCGGATTCCATTTACAACGGGGCACGTGATAATGCGATTGGAACCGTCGCGTTGCTCGAAGCTGCCAGATTCTTTGGTTCACATCAACCTAAACGTTCGATACTTCTTGTAGCGTTTACCGCAGAGGAGGTCGGCATGCTGGGTAGCAAGTGGTATGCGGACCACCCGGTAATCCCATTGAAAGAAACTGTGTTCAACTTCAACTGTGATGGCGGAGGTTATAATGATAAGTCGCTCGTGACGATCATCGACTTCAATAGGACAACTGCAGATGAGCTCCTTAAGAAAGCATGCGCTAGTCAGGGTCTTACGCTGGGCGGAGATCCGGCCCCGGAACAAAATCTTTATGAGCGATCGGATAATTTGAACTTCGCTTTGAAAGGCATCCCGTCAGTGAACATTTCGCCAGGAGTAAAGAGTTTCGACCAGGAAGTTTTAAAACACTACCATCAACCCAGTGACGAAGTAAATACACTGGATATGGAATACCTCGGAAAATTCTACCGCTCATTCGTGTATGCCCTATACCTTCTCGGCTCGGACGACAACCGACCTGCCTGGAAAGCCGGCGACAAGTTTGAAGCTGCCGGAAAAACACTTTACAGCAAGTAATGAGGATGGTCGCAAAAGAACTTGAATGATTTTCCGGAGGTGCCTTTACCTTCGACATGCGACATTCGGCGTGCGACATTCGACATTCAATTCGTCATTCGAAATTGGAAATTCGACATTCTCAATGTGAAGTGTATTTGGTATCAATGCTTCCCTGGATCATTTTGAGTATTGCGTCGTGAATTAGTTCTGGGTTACTCCATGGCACGAAATGATCCATACCATCCTTAAGCACAAACTCTACCGGTGCATTCACCAGCATTCGTTTCGCGAACGTCGCATTCTCAGCAGGAACCAATGAATCTTTTTTTCCCTGGATAACGATAACGGGGCATTTGATCTTTGACCACAGCGGTATCATTTTCTCAAGTTCCGGTTTCAGGTGATAGATCTCTTCATTCGAAGCGCGGAATGAGCGAGGCAATATCCAGCTCAGAAAAGGTGTGGCAAGCGGTGCACGAAACCACGTTTCACTGGGCTCCAGCTCCGGATCGATAGAGCCGGCGACGATAATTAGTCCATCGATAAGCTCGGGGTAATCGATGGCCATTCTCGCGATCAGCGGCCCTCCGAGGGAATGCCCGACAAGAATAATGGGCCTGTTATTTTTGTACTCCTCAACGATCGGCTTTAATATTTCGGATTGCCGTTCAAGAGAACCTTCACCAATCCCAAAATTCGAATAGCCAAAGCCTGGCCGGTCTGTTGTTATCAGCAGCCCGCGCTGCGTCAGGCTCGAGTCAGCGAGAAAGTGAATGAATGCACTGAGAGAACCAGGTGAGCCATGGATAAAGAGTATCAACGGTTTTGTATCATCCCCAGCTTTCACATAATGTATCTGTCGTGTCCCAACGGTGTAGCTATGCTGTGTAGCTTTCATGTTGCGCTGGTCGAAATATGAGTCAACCTCCTGCGGGCTCATCCGAAACGTCATGCAGGAGTGCAGTGATACTGTGAACGTGAGAATAGTGAGAAATAAGAAGATCTGAAGCTTTCTGCCGATCCGAAATGCCATAGCTTACTGCAAATTGAGAAGCTTTTTATATTGAGCTGCGTCGTGAAGCAATCCGGAAGCGGTCTTGATGTCGTTGTCATATTTGAAACTGGCCTCAATACTTCCCTTTTCGAGATGATAGTGTGAAACGATCTCCTCCTCGAGTAACATCTTTATCTCATCACGATAAAGCATTAGTTCATTTCTCTTGTTTTCTGCTATCCGGTTCTGAATAAGATCCAGCTGGTTTTTCAGATCGCCGTAGTACTTTTCCTTTTTTGCTTCTTCTGTGAATTGTTGCAGCTCAAATTCGAGATACGACTTGTAAGCATAATTCTTGTCCTTCATCCAGCTGATGAATTGCTGGTAATCCTCATTGGTGAGATTGAAAGTTCGAGAGTCGACCGGCTGAGGATGATTGTGTGCATATTGTGCAGCAAAATCGAACAGGAATCCTTTTTCAAAAAGGATCTGTGTCAAAAGATGAGCCTCTTTCGCCTCGGTCTTGATGTCAGGATCGATCCCACCGCCGTCGTATACAACGCGGCCGTGCGTTGTTTTGAATATGCGCTTGAGAGAGTCAGGAATTGATCCGACACTTCCATCATCTCTGCGATGGGTATAGTCCAGTACCTGTATGCACCTGCCTGTCGGCGTATAGTATTTCGCTGTAGTTACCTTAAGCTGTGAGTTGTATGATAACGGCCTGCTAACTTGCACCAGTCCTTTTCCGTATGACTTTTCACCAATGATCACACCGCGGTCATAATCCTGAAGCGTCCCTGCTACGATCTCAGAAGCGGAAGCGCTGCCCCTGTTGATGAGCACGGTTACAGGGATGTCAGTATCCACTGGCGTATTCAGCGTTTCATAGTTAAGATTGTTTTCAGGTATCTTTCCTTTGGTGCTTACAACAAGCTGACCCTTGGCAAGGAATAGGTTGGTTATGTTAACAGCCTCGATCAGAAGACCACCAGGGTTATTGCGCAAATCCAGAATAACACCTTTTGCACCTTGTTCCTTCAATGCAGTAATGGCATTCTTTACTTCTTTGGCAGCATCAGGTGTGAAATCCGTAAGCTGAACGTATGCAATGTCATCGTTCACCATGCCATAATAAGGCACATTATTAAGTTTTATCTTTTCGCGTTTGAACTCCAGCCTCACAGGTTTCTCTACACCGATCCGCTTGACGGTAAGGCTAACAGGAGTTCCTACTTGTCCTTTCATCAGCTGACTTGACTCTTCGCGTGAAAGTTTCGAAAGTTCGACATCGTCGATCTTAAGCACTTCGTCGCCGATCTTCAGGCCTCCTTTTTGCGCTCCATATCCTTCCATGATCATGGTGACAACGGTACGCTTACCTATTTCACGGGTGATTGCACCAATCCCTCCATACTGTCCCGTATTTGTAGTTCTGAAATCTTCGACCTCATCTTCCGGGATATAATTTGTATAGGGATCGAGTGATGTCAGCATGGCATCGATCCCAGTACGAACAAGCTTGTTGGGATTTACTTCGTCAACATATAGGGCGTTGACTTCTTTAAAGAGCGTAGCGAAAATATCGAGGTTCTTGGCGATCTCAAAGTAACGCTCTGCAGGCTGGCTGAACGAAACAGCAGTAAGCAGGGCAACGAGCAACACAGGGTAAACAATTCTCTTCTTCATTTTCCAGAATTATAACTTACAAACGCGGTTCCGGTCGAAAAGTATGCAGACAGATACTTTTCGAAAAATACGGATTTACTCTGTGGAAAACCGGTACTTAATGGGTGAATTTATTACCCGAAACCCTCAGTTCGACCAGGCCTTCCGGAGGAATCTTAGCCAATTGCCGTGCATTACTTTCACAACGTCTTGTTTGGTATAACCTCTTTTTTCGAGCATTTGGGGTATTTTGTTCAAATCAGCGATCGTTTCCAGGTCATATGGGCTTTGCTCTTTCCCAAAAGCTCCGTCGAGGTCGGACCCCAGGCCAATGTGGTCGGCATTTCCGGCAAGCTGACAAATGTGATCCATGTGATCGATCATGACCTCCAGGTTGCAATTCAGTTCCTTTGCCGTTGATTTGCCGCGGACCCAATTTGGAACCATCATCCAGGCATCGAGGACTCCGCCAACAACAGCGCCTCTCGAGATCAGTTCTCGTAACTGATCATCGCTGAACTGACGGTTGTGATCCACAAGCGCTCTGCAATTGTGATGGCTTGCCCAAACGTGACCCTCAAAATTCTCCATCGCTTCCCAGAAACTGTCGTCGCACAGGTGGGTCGCGTCCAGAATTATATTCAGGCGTTCAATTTCTTTGAGGAGCGCTTTCCCCTGAACACCGAGACCTCCCGTTGCATTAGTTCCCTGCGCATATCTTCCGGGACCATAGTGGGCAGGGCCCATAGCCCTAAGCCCGTTTTCGTAAGCCTTTTCGAGATGTTTCAGCGTGACGATGGAATCGGCGCCCTCCAGGCTGAGAATATACCCGATCGCTTTTGGGTCCGGGTTACTGCCATCGTCCCATAATTTGACATGGTCGTTAAGTGCCGCGATGTTTGTGATCTGTTTTAGTTCACCAGCATCCTCCATCTCCCGGTACCAGGCTAGCTGACCTTGCGTCTGTGCCCACGCCTGCTCAGGTGAGTTCCATCCAGGTAAGGGGTTGTCAGCTGCGACATACCTTGCTATCTGCGTAGCGACTACAAGTCCGATATTGCCTTTACGAAGTTCAGGAAAGCAAACCACGTTATTTCCCCTGTCAGGCTTGTCAGTCATGCCTTTTTCCCTGGTCCGTATCTCACCAATTGGTTTCGTGAGATCCCGGTTCCATTCCATCGCATTCATGCTTAGATCCAGGTGGGCGTCGATAGTGAACATTATATTTTAAAATTTAGGGTAAGGAAGCTTGAATCTAAACCGTAATCATTCTGCTTCTTGAAAGTGTATTCCAATAGGCGGTGACTTTATTGTTCTGGACGATCGCAGGCCGTTGATGCAGCGCAACGGTGGGGCAGATGTGAAAGGGCACACCGTACAACACATCGCCGACGTTATACAGGCTTGAGTCTTCGACCTTAAGGACCATGTGTTCCTCACTGTGTCCTGTAGGTGTAAGGTTAGGTGCGTTCAGGAACGTGACACGGTTTGTTATGGTGTTCTCGGAGGCAATGGCTTTGTGTCCAAGGTCAATGCAAATAGTATCGGGCGTTGGCTTGGAGATCACGCGTGATAGCACAAGGGCCGCATAGAGGTAATGCTGCTCTTTCAATATTTCCGCATAGCCGTTGTCCCAGTAGATAAAAGTTCCTGGACTGCATTCCACATCTTTTCTTTTACAATGGATCGAATACGTGGGTGTACCACCGGCCACGATGATCAGATCCTTTCCCATTTTTTTGAGTACATGTTCCTGTAGCCGAAAAACGTCTTTAAATGCTTCATCACATTTTTCTTTACGAACATTGAGATCTGTATCCCTGAGATGTCCATCGTATGCGTGAAGTCCCACTACAATTATTCCGGCGAGGTTTTCGCAACTTTCGATCAGCGATAGCGCATCCTTGGTTTGTATACCGGTGCGGTTCATACCGACATTCAGGTCAATGAATACCCGGATTGCCTTGTGATGGTTCACCATTGTCTGAGACAACTCGTGGGCTGTTTCGTTGTTGTCGAGAAGACAGGCGTATTGTGTGGATGGGAATTGATCGATCAGATTAACGAGGCGTTCAGCTTTCGGTCCTACAGGTTGATATGCAAGCAATACATCTGGTGCGCCCTCCATGCCAAGTATTTCGGCCTCTGCGATGGTTGCACACTTGAATTTTGTTATTCCGGCGGTCATCATCATCCGGATGACTTCGGGTGACTTGTGTGTTTTGATATGAGGTCTCAGCCGTGTGACTTTGTCAATGGTTTGCAGGAGGGTCTGAATATTTTGCCCTATGCGTTCCGGATACAGTGCCAGGGCAGGGGTATCTACACTATCGATGTTGGAGATCAAATACCAATTGTTTTTGGTGTTCATACGCTATGCGAGTTCGAACATTGCTTCAATTTCTACTGGGATATTGTCGGGAAGGGAACCCATGCCAACTGCGCTGCGTACACCCACACCGTTATTCTCTCCCCATACTTTAGCGAATAATTCGCTGCAGCCGTTGATGACATATGGATGCTTTTCAAAATCGGGCGTGCAGTTCACCATTCCGAGTACTTTGATAACACGCTTGATCTTATTAAGACTGCCAAGGTTTTGCTTCAGCGTTGCCAGGATCGCCAGTCCGACCTGGCGTGCAGCCAGTTTACCCTCGTCGATGTCAAGGTCTTTTCCTATTCTTCCGATAATGAGGCTTTTATCCTCTTTAACCGTACCGTGACCGGAGACAAATACATAGTTCCCAGAAATAAGGAATGGTTTGTAAACGCCCAGTGGTGTCGGCGCGGGTGGAAGATTCAATCCAAGTTCTTCAAAGCGTTGGTCGGGTGTTGCCATAATAAATATTTGCTATTGGGATTTTTGTTCAAGACATCAAAAATATGTTCATATCGGTAAAGTATGAAGCCACTCGAAGAAAAATAAAAATGTATTTGTCTCCCGGCGCGGAAGCGCTGATTTCTCAGGTAATGTATGAGAGCGCCATTACGCCAATGATTCCCGCGATGGCAACGATAGTCTCCATAAGCGACCAGGACATGATCGTTTGTTTGATGCTAAGGTTGAAGTATTCTTTGAAAAGCCAGAATCCTGCATCGTTAACGTGAGAGAACATCAGACTTCCGGCTCCGACGGAAAGTACCATTAGATTAGGATCTACATCCGGGCGACTGAGCAAAGGCGCTACGATGCCCGCTGCTGTAAGACCCGCGACGGTAGCAGAGCCCACACACACACGTATTACGCAGGCTATCGCCCAGGCCAATAGCAAAGGATGAATATCCATGCCATTAAGGAGTGTTCCGATCTGTGTGCTGACACCACTGTCAGACAAGATTTGTTTCAACGTTCCGGCGCCGCCCATGATCAGGAGTAGCATGGCGATATCTTTGACGGCATCTCCATAAATATCCATGATCTGTTTCATCGACCGTCCGGTCCTTAACCCAATTGTATAGGTAGCAATGGCCAGCGAGATGATCATGACAATTGCAGCATCACTGAAAAATGTAATGATTGTTTTCAATAGTCCGGGCTCGGTCACGACATTTCCCAGTATCGTCGTTATGGCAATCAGTATCACAGGAAGCATTGTGGACAAAATGCTGATCCCCAATCCTGGCAACTGTTCTTCTGGCAAAGGTTCAGACGTGAAGATCTTTAGCGGTGTTGCTTTAAGATTTTTTAGTGTTTTTGAAAAAAAAGGTCCCGCGATAATGGCTGTTGGAAGCCCGATGAGCGTGCCATACAAAAGCGTTGTGCCCATATCTGCCTGGAACTGTGCAATGAGCGCGGTAGGCGAAGGATGGGGAGGCAAGAAGCCATGCGTTACTGATAGTGACGCGAGCATTGGTACCCCGATGTAAACAGGAGGCATATTATACTTGTATGCTACCGAAAATATCAATGGAATGACAAGTACAAATCCAACGTTGTAAAACAACGGTATTCCGATAATAAATCCAGTGATCATCAGCGCCCATTGAATGTATCTGGCGCCAAACAATTTCATGAGACCCGAAGCAATTTTTTGTGCGGCGCCGCTTTCGGCGGCAAGCTTTCCAATCATTGCGCCGGTTGTTACAACGATGATAAGTGACCCCAGCATATCACCCAAACCCTTTTGAATTGACGCAGTGATCTTTGACACCTCTATGCCTAACAGCAACCCCGCAAGGATCGAGACAATCAGAAAAGCCAGGAAGGCGTGGATCTTGAACTTAGTGATCAGCAGGATGAGGATCGCTATGCAGATTACAATGATAAGTACAGGCATGCTGATGCTTTAATTCAAAGGTGCTTTAAGGAAACTAATGTAAGTAAAAATTATTTGCTGCCCTGGCGCTAGTCTATGCACCCCAAGTTTTGGATAAACAAGTGACCTTTTTTATGTCGTTTGAAAGAAGCACCTGGGGGGAATCTTCAGAATTTATCAGGGATCTGGATGATACGTACCACAACTTCGTGTGGATCGCCATCCTTGTCCAGCAAACTGAATTTGACCATCGGATTGTCGCGTTTGATGTGACTCTCAACATGGATGATCTGATTGTCTTTCAGATTTTTCTCAAGTTCCTTTTGAATCACAAACAGTGCATTAGCGAAATCAACTTCCAGGGGACTTGGGTTGTAGGCAGAGGTTTTCATCGTTTGGTCCGTTATTCAATTATCCGGCAGGATTAGTATGTATGGGGAGCTAGGTATAGTACTTTAGGATACGTGTTAATCATTTGAGTATCTACCAACGGATCAGCGCGGAGGCCCAGGTGAACCCACTACCGAATGCGGCAAAACAAAGTAAATCATTTTCTTTGATTTTACCCTCCAGCCAGGCCTCGCTTAACGCAATAGGGATCGATGCAGCCGTAGTGTTTCCATAGCGCATGATGTTATTGTAGACCTGGGCATCTGTAAGTCCAAGCTTATTCTGAATATATTGACTGATCCGCAGATTGGCCTGATGAGGAATGAGCAGAGTGATATCGTCCTTACCGAGATCATTCGCCTTTAACGCTTCCTGGATCACTTCCATGAACCTGACAACGGCATGCTTGAATACCTGGTTGCCATTCATGAAAACCTTGTAGCCTGAAGTATCCAGTATTTGCTCGGCTTGTCTCTCCTCGCGCGGCCTGCTGCTTCCCGGATCTTTCACATATAGTTCTTCCGCATAATTGCCGTCCGAGTGAAGATGAGTCGAGAGAATGCCGGGGCTATCTGAATGTTTAAGAACAACAGCACCTGCCCCGTCGCCAAAAATAACCGCTGTGTTTCTCCCTCGTGTACTGACATCAAGGGCTGTTGACTGGATCTCTGCACCAACTACCAGAATTGTCTTATACATTCCTGTCTTGATGAATTGATCGGCCACGGACAAAGCATAGATAAAGCCTGAACATGCATTCCGGATATCCAGTGCACCAATCCGGCCATCCAGACCGAGCTCTCTTTGAAGCAATACACCAGAACCCGGAAAGAAATAATCCGGAGTGATGGTGGCGAATACAATGAAGTCAATGTCTGCCGGGACCAGGCCGGCGCTGGCCAACGCAAGCCTCGAGGCTTTGGCGGCCATATTAGCCACGGTGTCTTTTTCAGGATCCATCCAGCGCCGTTCATGGATACCTGTACGCTCAACGATCCATTCATCATTGGTGTCCATTACAGTGGACAGGTATTGGTTGGTAATCACCTTTTCAGGGACGTGATGACCAACACCGACGATCTTTGAATAGCGCATTCAGTTCGGGTTGACGTTTTGAAGTTAACAATTGTGAACGGCAATACCTTGAGCGATAAACATTACAAGTTGAGGTACCTCACACTACTACATTGACAATTCTACCAGGTACGACGATGATCTTTTTGGGTTCTTTGCCTTCCGTCCATCTGATCACCATATCTGAGGCCAGCACAAGTTTCTCGATATCTTCCTTTGGCATGTCCAGGGCAAAATTCATCTTAGCCCTCACTTTACCATTAATTGAAATGGGATATTCAAAGGAGTTTTCTTTCAGATAGGATTCGTCATAGGGATAAAAAGATGCCTTTAAAATTGACTCATGATGTCCTGCCTTTTCCCATAATTCCTCGGTAATGTGCGGAGCATATGGTGCCAGCGCAATGAGTAATGGCTCAAGGATCTTTCGTTTATTACACTTCAGTGACGTCAATTCGTTGCTGCATATCATGAATTCGCTGACGGAAGTATTGAATGAAAAATGCTCAATGTCGTATTCGATCTTTTTCAGTGTTTTATGGAGAACCTTCAATTCATCCCTTGAGGGCTCGTCATCGGTGATAATGAAATTTCCATGATTGTCATGGAAGAGATTCCAGAACCGCCTGAGAAATTTAAAAACACCATCAATTCCATGCGTATTCCAGGGTTTTGAAAGCTCAAGGGGGCCGAGGAACATTTCATACAGCCGTAACGTATCAGCACCATATGTGCTTACAATGTCATCGGGGTTGACCACGTTGTAGTAACGTTTTGACATCTTATCCACTTCGGATCCACAGATATATTTACCGTCCTCGAGGATAAGTTCGATATCATGCAGGTCGTCACGCCATGCTTTAAACTTCCCGATGTCAAGGACATCTCCTTCAACAAAACTGATATCGACATGCAATGGTGTAACATCAAAGTCCTTTCGCAGATTATATGAAACAAACTTGTTGGTTCCATTTATTCTGTACGCAAGTTTTGATACACCTTGAATGTGTCCCTGGTTGATCAGCTTTTTGAAAGGCTCCTCGGAGAAGACATAGCCAAGGTCCTTTAATGCTTTACACCAAAAACGTGAGTAGAGGAGGTGACCGGTTGCATGTTCGGAACCTCCTATGTAAAGGTCAACATCCTTCCAATATGATTGGATCTCTTTATCACAAAATGCATCGGCATTATCTGGGTCCATATAACGGAACCAATACCAGCTGGACCCTGCCCATCCAGGCATAGTAGTAAGCTCGTACGAATGGCCCCTATAGTTCCAGTCTTTTGCACGTCCTAACGGCGGCTCGCCAGTTTCTGTTGGCTTATATGCGTCGATCTCAGGGAGCGTAACAGGAAGATCCTTTTCATCGACCAGTTTTGGGATGTTGTTTTCGAAATATACGGGGAACGGTTCGCCCCAGTAGCGCTGCCTTCCGAAGATCGCGTCCCGCATTCGGTAATTCACTTTGCGGACGCCAACCCCAAGGTCATCCACCTTTTGTGCAGCCTTTTCTATCGCTTCAGTCCACGGGAGCCCATCGAGAAAACCAGAATTGATCATTCTGCCTGATTTCGGATCAAAATTATCCTTCGTAATGTCGCTTGTCGGTCCTTCCAGGATATCTATAATTGGAAGGTTGAAGTGTTTGGCGAAAGCATAGTCACGGGTGTCACTGGAAGGTACAGCCATCACTGCGCCTGTTCCATATCCGGCAAGGACATAGTCCGCAATCCAAACAGGTACTTCTGCGTTATTGAACGGATTGATGACATACGCGCCGGTGAAAACGCCTGTTATGCGTTTAACTTCACTCAGGCGATCGCGCTCGCTCCGGTTCCTGGCAACTTCGACATAGTCGTGGACTGCTTGTTTTTGTTCTGATGTCGTGATCCCCTCAACGAGCTCATGCTCTGGTGCAAGCACCATGAATGTGACACCGTATATCGTGTCGATCCGTGTTGTGAAAACGCGTACCACCGCGTTATCGAGATCTTTGTTTGTTGATTTAACTTTAAAGTCTAACTCACACCCTATGCTTTTCCCAATCCAGTTACGTTGCATATCCCGCATGGGTTCGGGCCAATCGATGGTGTCTAAACCTCGCAGCAGCCGTTCTGCATACGCAGAGATTCGCATATTCCATTGCAGCATCTTTTTACGCTCCACGGGATATCCTCCTCTTTCGCTTACGCCATCTTTAACCTCGTCGTTCGAAAGTACTGTGCCAAGCGCGGCGCACCAGTTAACCATAGTTTCCGCCAGGTAGGCGATCCTGTAGTGTTGGAGAATATTCTCCTTGTCGCTTTCATCGAAAGACTTCCATTCAGATGCTGCGAACGTCGGTGTCGCCTCATCGCATACCGCATTGACGCCAGCGTTGCCATTCGATTCAAAACCTGTGATCAGGGTAGCAATAGGCTCAGCTTTTCCCAGTCCGGTATCAGAAGCTGCGTCTTTATTGTACCAGCTATTAAATAGCTGCATGAAGATCCATTGGGTCCACTTATAGTAACCGGGATCTGAGGTCTCAACTTTCCGCTTCCAGTCGAAGGACAATCCCAGTTTGCTAAGCTGCTCGATATACGTCGCGATGTTTTTTTCAGTAGTGACACGTGGATGTTGTCCGGTTTGGATCGCATACTGTTCCGCAGGTAGTCCAAAAGCATCAAATCCCATCGGATGAAGCACATTGAAACCTTTAAGTCTTTTATACCGGGCAACTATATCTGACGCAATGTATCCAAGCGGGTGTCCTACGTGCAGGCCTGCGCCGGAAGGGTAGGGGAACATGTCGAGCACATAATACTTCGGTTTGTCAGACTCGTTCTTCACCTCATACTGTCCACGCTTCTCCCAGATCTCCCGCCACTTTTCTTCTATGCGTTTGATCTCGTCTTTACTATATTCGGCCATCGTAACTCTTTAAGGGTGCAAAAATAGTAAAAAGTCGACAGTCCGCCTTCGGGCAGCTGTTGGCCCGATCGCTCTTAATGTATGCCGTACATGACGCATTAGCATTCCGGGGAGCACTACCGGTGTCGCCTTTGTCCCGCTAAGGCGGGACAAACCTACGCACGTGGATGACCGATTAGGATGCACATTCTATGACATTGGAGTTCCGGATCCATTATGATGCGTCGCGTGAGTAGAACTCCACATGCCTGCGCTTGTTCGTGAAAACACACAACAAGGGCGAAGTGAGTAGTCCGAGGTGGAACGAAAATTGAGAAAGTTTTAGGTCAGCCTGGGGCTACACCAACGGCCGCACTGCTGATCAGTGGTGGATTCTTTGCCAGCGCTGTTGGAAAGGACGTCATAAGACCTACCAAGCTTGTTACTTTAATTTATCTGGGGATCGTGATACTAGCTTTATCGTTGATCACCTTAGCCGTTGGCCTCTTATTATAAGGGCACGCACGGAAGCAGAAGCACCTCCTTTACAGCGATCTTCAATTTTCCGTAATAAGCTTTCTCAGATCTTCAATGTCCGTTTGCTTGAGAGGTTTGGTGATGAAATGGATGACGTTCTCACAGGAAAACACCTGATCGCGATCCTTGACACTGTTCGAGCTCGTGAGCACGACGATCTTGGATTTCAACTTGATGGTGTCGGGAAGGTCTTTGAAATTGTCAAGGAAGGCGAAGCCATCATTTTCCGGCATGTTGAGGTCCAGGAAAATGATATCCGGCGCCGTAGCCCTGTCGCTGCTCTGAAGCCATCCCAAAGCTTCTTCCGCAGATTTATAGAGAAATAATTCGTCTGAGAAATTATAGACCTCCAGGAACCTTCGTTGAATGAACAGATCGATATCGCTGTCATCAATCAACAACGTCCTTTCGACAAGTCGCTGCATAACAATTTGTTCAAAAGTGCATTGATAAAACCTACCAAAAAGTAACTTACATGGTCAAAAAATCATCTAAAATTACAATAGGCGGTTTTAAAGCTATGAAAAATGTATTAAAATTGGAACTCCAAAAACCTGAGCTAACATGAAATTCCAGCATCTTACTTATTTCTCTTTGAGTGCCCTTCTGGCCCTTGGACTGGCATCCTGCGGGACGTCCTCCAGCGACAAGGACAAGAATTCAGCTGAATTCGAAGAGGCCGACAGCCTCGAAAGCCACCTTGAAGAACTCGCCTACAACATACCCTCACCATCTGAAATACCGTACCTTCTCCAAACCACAGGTGCTGAATTCAATGAAAATTTGATAAACCCTCGTACTAAAGCAGATCAATATTCTTCACGCACCGACAAAGCAGCCCTTAACCTTGGTGTATACGCAGCGGATATCGGATATCTAAGCTCTTACGATAAAACTCAGGAAGCCATCGATTATCTCCAATCAGCTAAGTCGCTTGCGGATGGGCTTGGCGTTATTGGCTCATTCGATGTTGAAGTACTCAAGCAATTTGAAGCCAATATTGCCAACAAAGATTCTTTGACCCGTCTGCTCGACCGGACAATCAAAAGAACCCAAACTTTTCTGATGGATGACAACCGTAACAAGTTGTCTGCCATGGTTGTTACCGGCAGTTTTATTGAAGGACTTTACATCGCTACGGGCCTGGTTAAATCGTATCCTAAAGATCTCCTGCCAACAGATGCGAAGAATACCATCCTCACGCCCCTGATCCGCATCGTTCTGGAACAGAAAAAATCAGTTGGCGAGGTGAATAAGATGCTGGCTTCTGTTGAGCAAACGGAATCCGTCACCGGATTGAAAGCTGACATGAAGGCTTTGGAAGCTGAATATGCAGCACTCAACATCGAGGAGCAGATCAGAAATAACAAAGCAAACCTTGTACTTTCGGACAAGAATCTTGTTGAGATTACCAACATTGTCGAAAGACTGAGAAAAAGCATCACGGACTAATACCCAAAGATACTGTTCATATTAAAGGGACTGGCCAGCCGCCAGTCCCCTTTTTTTACTGTAATGCTTCTTTAATTATCTTTAGAAACATTCCTATCCTAAAAAAGATATATGAGCGAAGCGCTACTTAAAGCCATTCTCCGGTTGTTTGCTGTTGTTGCCAGGGAAGACGACGTTACTCATCAGGAACGAGAACAGATCCGGACTTTTCTTGACGAGCATCTCAGCCAAAGTGCCGTTGAATCATACCTTAAGATATTTGATGAGTATTCTCAGCGCCTTTCTGAAAGATCAGGAGAGCTTACAGCTGAGATAACTCATCTGAATGAGCTATGCGCAGAGATCAATCCTAATCTCACCCAGAAGCAGAAAGTAGTGATCGTACTGGAACTCATCAATATCATCCAGGCAGACGGGAGTATTTCAGCAAGGGAAGACGAGCTTGTTCGTGTTATTGGATCAAACTTCAGAATAACACCCCCTGAGATCGATGCCATCAAGACCTTTGTACTGGGGCAGCAGACGCTACAGCTTGATCATCCGCAGATTCTGATCATTGACTCGGTGCCTGCAGGCAGCTATAAACAGTCTCAACACCTTGTAAGAGGTCACCTGACAGGATTCATGGCCGTGCTTTTTGTTGAGCAGGCTGAATTTTATTTCATTAAATATCTGGGATGGTCTGATGCATATCTCAACGGCGTACCTGTTAAATCAGGACGTATCGCCGTTCTTGCCGTGGGAAGCATGCTCCGCTGGGATAAAGACGAACCGGTTTACTACGGTGACATTCTCAATAAGTTCAAGAAGTTCGGTCAGTATCCGCGGCTCTCTTTCGAAGGGAAAAATCTGACCTTCAAGTTTAAGAATGGTAAGCTTGGCTTGCGGGGTGTAACACTAAGTGAAGAGTCGGGTAATCTTATCGCTCTGATGGGGGGGAGCGGCGCCGGTAAGTCAACCTTACTCCATGTACTGAATGGCTCGGATGGTCCATCCGAAGGGCAGGTATTGATCAACGGTATCGATATCCATAAAGAACCGCAAAGGATAGAAGGTGTTATCGGTTTTGTTCCCCAGGATGATTTGTTGATCGAAGATCTGACTGTCTACCAGAATTTATACTATGCAGCCAAATTATGCTTTAGCAATAAGTCCGAACATGAGATCGATGTACTTGTCACCAAAGTTCTCGAAGACCTTGGGTTGGCTGAAACCAAAGATCTAAAGGTAGGGTCTCCGTTGCGCAAAACGATCAGCGGTGGCCAGCGCAAGCGGTTGAACATCGGCCTTGAGCTGCTGCGCGAGCCGGCGGTGCTTTTTTGTGATGAGCCGACCAGCGGACTTTCTTCCAGGGACTCCGAAAATATCATTGATCTTTTGAAGGAACTTTCATTGAAGGGGAAGCTTGTATTCGCTGTCATTCACCAGCCATCTTCCGATATCTTCAAGATGTTCGATAAATTGATCATACTGGATTACGGTGGATATCAGATATACTACGGCAACCCAGTTGACTCGATTGTCTACTTCAAGAAAAGCATCAACCTGCTTAATAGCGATGAAGGTGAATGCCATGAGTGCGGCAACGTGAACCCTGAACAGATATTTAATATCATTGAAACCAAAGTCATTAATGAGTATGGTCATTTTACCAATGAGCGAAAGATATCTTCAGAGCAATGGAATACGATTTTTAAGAAGAACTTTAGATCTTTCGATGTAGAGAAATCCAATGAGGTCCCGCACTCTACACTGAAGATTCCCACGCGACTTAAGCAAGCGCATTTATTTTCGCTGAGAGATCTGCAGGCCAAGATCCACAACAGGCAGTATATGATCATCAATCTGCTTGAAGCGCCTGTGCTTGCCTTCATTCTGGCTTTTATTGTCAGGTACTACAATGCTGATGACCAGCTCTTGTCAGGTTACGTATTCAGCAAGAATCTCAATCTTCCGGCTTATCTCTTCATGAGTGTGATTGTCGCACTTTTTATGGGACTGACTGTAAGTGCGGAGGAGATCATTCGTGATCGTAAGATCTTAAAGCGCGAGGCGTTCCTTCACCTCAGCAGGAGCAGCTACATCTTTTCCAAGATATCTATCCTCGTCATCCTTTCAGCCATTCAGACAATAGCTTTTGTTATCGTCGGGAATTACATTCTTGAAATCAAGGGAATGTTTGTTCATCATTGGTTTATTCTTTTTTCCACGGCCTGTTTTGCTAACCTCCTTGGTCTTAATATCTCTTCAGCTTTCAATTCAGCGGTCACGATCTATATACTGATTCCACTTTTACTTATACCACAACTTATACTTAGTGGCGTAGTCGTAAAATTCGATAAACTTAATCCGGCTATCGGGAATACAGCTACGGTACCTTTGGTGGGTGATCTGATGGCATCGAGGTGGGCATTCGAAGCAGCTATGGTTAGCCAATTCAAGGACAACCTGTACGAACGTGAATTCTATCTTTATGATAAGGTAATGGCGAATGCTGACTACCGGAAGGTATATTTTATACCTGAGCTCGAGACAAGGCTCCAGTATTGTTTTAATAACTTCAAATCAGCAATGCCAGATATCCAGCGTAGAGTAAATGCGAACCTGGCGCTTCTTCATCGTGAGGTCGGGGGCCAGGTGGAAGAGATGCATCATACGGTTTCAGCATTGGATGATCTCAGTCCCGGTAAATTCGATTCCACAACGTATCATGTTGTGACTGCTTACCTCGAGCGGGTAAAGAAAGTATATGTCAACCGTTACAACAACGCAGACCAGCAGAAAGAAAAAAAGATCTTTGAGCTTACCAACACCCCTGAAGCGCAGGCTCGGTTCAACCTGTTCCGTGAAAGCTATCACAACGACGCGATCACAGACCTTGTAAAGAATCTTACCGAAACACACAGGATCGTGGAGCAGGATGGCAAACTTGTTCAGAAGATCTACCCGATATACAAAGATCCGGATCCCGATCATTCAATTGATTTTGACGCGCAGTTCTATATGCCTGCAAAGCACTTCCTGAATCAGAATATTGACACCTTCTATTTCAATACGGGCGTTATCTGGTTTATGACAATCATGTTGGCTTTGCTTCTGTATTTCGATGTCCTTCGCAAGGTCATCAATGGAATAGAGAATCTGTCAAATCCCCTGTATAAAAAGTAACGGCAATGTTCTTTGTACTTTCCAAGACCGTCGATTTTCTAGCCATGCCGTTGACACTTGTGTTGATGTCTTTGCTTGGCGGGATATTGGTAAAAAATCAGACACTTAAGAAAAGACTGATCCTGTCGGCTTTTATTCTGCTGTTTTTCTTCTCCAATGACTTCATATCGAACGAGGTGATGTCTGCCTGGGAGGTGAAGACTGTTCCCTTTTCATCGCTTAGGCCGCATGAGCTGGCAATAGTGCTGACAGGATCGACCATTCCCTTCCTCAAACCGGAAGACAGGGTATATTTTGCGCGGGGAGCTGACCGTGTGATCCATACAGTGCAGCTTTACAAGCTTGGATTGATCAAAAAAATACTCATCAGTGGAGGAACGGGCAGGCTGGTCGCGGAAGGCGAGCCCGAAGCCGATAAGTTCAAGCGAGCGATGATCATTATGGGGGTTCCCGATAGTGTTATTCTGATCGAAAACATCACAAGAAATACTTATGAGTCGGCGGCAAGGGTCCGGCCAATGTTGGACTCACTGCACTTAAGGGAAGAGGACTGTCTGTTGATAACCTCGGCTTTCCACATGCGCAGATCTCTCGCCTGCTACCGTAAAGTCGGATTGAACGTCGAGCCATTTTCGACGGATTTTTATTCACACCCGCGTTCTTTTTATCCCAGCACGATGATCGTTCCGAGCCTCGAGGCCCTTATCAATTGGCATAAGCTCGTCAAGGAATGGGGGGGATTTGCTGCTTATAAACTGGCTGGATATATTTAAAGGGATTTTCAACATCGATCAGCTATGAAAACATACTATGTCATTATTTTTTTGATGGTGTGCGGGGCCGCTCGTGCGCAACAAAAGGAGGCTGTGAACCCTGATGGCGCCGTGTTATTGGATGCGGCTGTCTTTAAGGAAAAACTTGCCAGCGAGCCGGAAGCGGTATTGATAGACGTGAGAACGCCTGGTGAAATTAAGGACGGGATGATCCCGGGAGCTATCATGATTGATTACAATGCGCCAACCTTCGCCAGTAAGTTGGCCGCGCTCGATAAGGATAAGACCTATTTCGTTTACTGCAAGGTTGGGGGCCGTAGTGGCATGACGACCGAGCAGATGAAAAGCGCCGGATTCCAGCACGTTCATGATCTCAAAGGCGGATACCTCGAATGGTCCAAAAGAGGCTTCGCCACAACCAAGCCATAGTCATGAATATTGAATATGAATATCGAATATCGAATTGAATGTCGAATGTCGCACGCCGAATGTCGCATGTCGAAAGGAACAATGAATATCGAAAGGAATAACGAAGGCGGGAAGGAATTGGGTGTACCAACTTCGGAGTTCGACATGCGATATTCGACATTCGACATTCAATTCGGTATTGGAAGTTCGATATTCCTTAAGGTATAGGCAGAGCGGTTGCCTGGTATTTGCTAACATCCGTCAAATGTATGGATGCCCCGAATTTGCTGTTGATGGCTTCGATAAACGTCCTGGAAATAAAAGCGTAACCGCGGCTGTTCGGGTGAACTCCATCCTCGGAATAAATTCCCGTGGGTGGATTAATATTAGGTGTAATAGTCACATTGTTCATAACGTACGCTTTCGCCGTAATAAAATCTTCAAACGCTTTGCTGACATCAGCGAATGCAAGTCTGTCGGCATTAGCGTCGGCAACAGCTTTCACAGTTGCGTTGAACGCCAGGCGCGCGGTCTCTATGGCTGCGATCTCTGTTGGAATGAGTACATACTGGTCAGGTAATGGAACTGATGCACCATATACTTTGGTTGGATCGCCTCCTACTGTAGTGCCAATGACAGATGCTGCAGAGAGCGGCAGGATATCGGCAGCAGTAGTCTGCCTCGCCTGAGCGTAAGGCAATAGTCCGGCATAAGGACCGGCCATATAAGGGCTTAAATTCGTCAGCGATTCGTCGTTCATAAGGATCGCATTCTGACCTGCAGTATAAGTGATCTTTCTTTTGGTGGCTTCAGCTGCGGTAATGACAGTGGCTGTCACCATTCCCTCCAGGAATGCATTGTAGTTGTCGGCAAGGGCGGCAGTTAATCCTGTTGCTGTTGCAGCATTCAGTGGCAAGGCATTCCAGGGGACAGATGTGAAATGCGGCATAACAAAAATGCTGGGGAAATTTGCAACCACACCTTTGAGCGATGGATTTGATGCGAGCAATGACCCGACTGCAATACCATATTGAGCTTGAAAAGCAGATGCTCCGGTCAGTGGCGCTTTTGTTGGATCTCCGCCAAATGCTGCATGAAGGAAGAAGTCATCCATGCCAAGCCAGAACATAAAGAACGATCCCCCAGCGGCAGCGGCATCTCCGATAATTGTTGACGTTCCTGTTCCAGGATAGGCAAGCCTGCCATAAAATGGATTGAACCGTGGGTCAGTTCCGGCACCTGCCCATGCCCCAGTCTCAGGAATCAATGCCTGCCCAAGTACAATCGCCTGAACACCAAAATTATTCAGCTCTGATTTACTTCCGGTATAGATAAACCCAGCATTAACGCTGGGGTTAGGCAACGCTGCGACGTTTGATACCTGAGGCGTCGGTCGTGGCGAAGCACCTTGCAATAACAGGCGACCGAGAATTGTACCGCTTGCAGTTGGATTTGGCGTAATAAAAATATTATAACCAAACTCCGAATTTATATTCGGTTGATTGAACGTTGTTGGCGCTCCCGCGCATTCGAACTGTTTGTTCAGGATCGCAGGCAATGAATTCTCCTGTCCGCCTGTGAATAGCGCCCCTGCCTGAAAGCCCGCGACGAATGAATTTCCGACAGCCACAAACTTGGAAAAGTCGGCTTGCCCTGCATCCACGTCAGCGCAAGTCTCTTCCTCAGGACCGATTGGCTCTTCCAATTTTATTACTTCCTGGTCACAACCTATTGCAAGGAAAGCCAGAAGATATGATAGCGATTTAATGTTTCTCATAGTGCTTAGGTTGCTTGCGTTCAATTAAAGAACTCATCAAAGGTTAGGGAGATATAATATTGCTGGCCTATGAATGGCGAGCCAAGGTTTGTGCGGTAGTCGCCTCCTCCTATGTTAGTACCGCCAACCTTAACGATCGTCTTGAGCGTATTAATCTTGTAGCTAACCTGGGCGTCGACAAGACCATATTCAGGCACCTGCCAGATCCCATATGATGATTGCCACTCGAATTTGTGTTGCCATCTGTAGCTTACGTTGAAGCCAAGATTTTTCATGATCTTTCTATTGCCAATTCCAACCGAGAATTTATTCTTGGGTGTGTTGAAATTGGCCCTGAAGCTAGGTCCTTCATTTGCGTCGAATGTGGCGTAGTTCCAGTTCCCGTTCAGTACAAAATTCCTCGGCAGGTTGTAAGTCAATCCCAAACCAACACCATATGACTTAACATCTTCTTTTGAATTTGTATAAGGGGAGAACAATGTTCCTGCTGGAAGTGTAGTCCCCTGGTGTGTTGTAGGCTGCTTGCTGACCACGATCTCCCCCCCGATGAAATCAGTGTAAGTTGTGTAGTATGCATTGAGGTCAACAAGAAGTGTCGTCGCAATAACGCCTTTGTATCCTATTTCAAATGATTTCAACTCTTCCGGCTGAACGTAGTCGAAGTCAGTTGATTCAAGTAATGCGGCATTACCACCTATAGTGGCACCGGTTGCCGGATCGAGTCGCCCGCCCGAGGCAACATACGCATTGTATGACGATTGCGTATAGGATCCCCCGTTGTGAACGCCATATCTTTCCGCATTTGATTTCGTACTTCCGAGCAGCGTTCCGCTAGAGGATGGAAAGAAAATGAACTGCGCCTGGGTGTCGGGATTGCGAAACCCTGTCTGGAATGATGCTCTGAAATTGTGATCCCCGTTGAGTGTATAAACAGCAGAAACACGAGGAGTTACCTGTCCGTCGAAGTTTTCGTTCTTATCGTATCTGATAGAGGCTGTAAGTTTCAATACTTCAGCTATGGTCTTTGAAGCCTGGGTGTAGATACCGAATTCATTGACCCTTATCCGACTGAAGTTTACTCCATCATCAGGGCCCTCATTGAATATTGTTCCTCTTGAATACAGATCGTATTGCCGGAAATTACCTCCAACCTGAAGCTCCAGCCATTTGATCTCATTCATGAAATTGTAGTTGAATTCGGCATGCTTAAGCTTGGAATTGTCATAGAAGGAAGCACCTGGTGGCGTTCGCTGGAAGAAACGTCTTCGAACCGCATTGACTGTGTCCGTGAACGCTTGTGTTCCAGGCAACGGGATCACTCTGTCGGCGTACGCTCGTGCAGATGCGTGGTCACCGGCGATCACTGTTCCGGTATAGTCCGGATCCTCTTGGTATCCCTGCATGGCTTTGATGTAGTCAGGAACCCATCTCGCGGCGGACGGACTGAACGCCTCATTGGCGTATGCGCCAAGCGCCGATAAGTTATAGGAATCTCCCGCATCGGTTGCTGAAATATAACCGCGTACAAAGAAGTTGTCACTCTTGATCTCGACTTTGTGAAATTGCTGATTGAAATCGCGCAACGCGTATTTTTCCGTGCCCTGGTAAACAGAACTTCCGCCTCCATATCTATAGTTGTATAATATCTCGATCTTGTCAGTAATCCGATAGTGGATGGCAGCATCTCCTTTGATTGTCTTGGCGTCGCGATTATCCAGAATATCTTCTTCTCTGAACCCGGTTCTGGTAATGATACCAACACTGGGTACGGGAGTCGATATCTGTGTTTCATCTCCATAGAGGTTCAATCCATCGAAGTTCTTTGTTCCGCTGAGGTCTGTCGTTGACTCGGGGTTGACGCGATCCGTCTTGTAGTCATTACCTAGCCAATCCGTTGCCTTCATGTATGAGAAGTTAACCTTGAATGCAAACTTGTTATTGAAAGCTTTTGCGTACCGGATACCGTACTGGCCCAATGGATGGGTTCCGCCCGCATCTGATGTCGTGATCCCTTGCTTTACCTGTGCGCTCAAACCCTGATAGTCGAAGGGGCTTTTGCTTTGCATGATCAAAATTCCATTAAATGCGTTAGGGCCATACAGCGCAGAAGCTGCGCCTGGGATGAGTTCCATGCTTTCCGTGTCCAGCTCGCCAAGACCCATGATGCCGCCCGTTGGAAAGTTCAGCAGCGGAGCCTGCGTATCCATCCCATCAACCCACTGTACAAACCTTACGTTGGCAATCGTAGCAAAGCCCCGGGTATTTACAGAGGTCATGTTAAGACTTCCGGCGTTCGTTGATACGCCTTTGACGCTGGATAGCGCATCATAAAAATCGGGTGTCGCTGATTGCCGTATCGCAAGCAGATCGATCTGCTCGACGGTGACAGGTGACTTTAGAATATTTTCTTCCATTCGCGATGCTGATACAACAACTTCCTGACCGAGGATCGTCTGCTCAACAAGTTTGATCTCGATGCCTGAGGCGTTTGCGTCGGTGATCTCTAATTCCTGTGTTGCATATCCGACAAAAGAAAATATTAACGTCAGGGGAGGAGCGTTTTTTGCGCGCAACGTAAAGTCACCGTCGGTATTAGTGATGGTGCCCAGCACGGTTCCTTTAACAAGAATGCTAACCCCCGCTAGTCTTTCCTGCGTACCACCATCAACTACTTTTCCGGTGATGGTTGTTTGCGCAAAAGTTATCGAGGTTGAAATAAAAAGTAGGAGCGCTGCCGCCCTTAGAATCAGGTATCGGTTCTTCATACAGCTTAGTGTTCAGTTTCAAAAAAAGTAACTCGGCAGCACGAATTTGTTATGCATACCGAGTTTATTCTGGATGAAAGTACAAAAAAATAAGAAAAAACAAACGTTTGAAAGGCCTGAAATGCAGTTTCTCAGCCCGCGGCCCGATCAGGTCTTTTTAAGGTGATCAACCAGCCGATCGCATAAGGAATTCATTTCATGCGCCATAAACTCATCCCCGGTGGCGGTCAGCGCGCTTTGAGCAAGCCCGCCAATACATTCAATATAAAACCGCTTCATATCTTCAACCGGCATATCCTTAGCCCACAGGTCCATGCGAAGCGTATTTTTTTGAGTCTGATCCCATATGGAAATGCTGATGGATTTGGTCTCAGAAAGCCCGGGTTCCGGTTTCTCCGTGGCATCCCACAATATCCTGTCAGGTATATTATTCTGGTCGAGCTCGATGGTAAAGTTTATCGTTGATTTTTTCATAGGTCGCGAATTTAATGACCAAAGATGCTTTATGAAGGGCTCCGACTGTTTTTTTTGGTTCCGTATGATCTTACGGCGATTTGATCTTCGCGGCGATCTGGACGAAGGGTTCAATTGACGACGGATTTCTTAAAACGCCGGGATTAAAAGCCTTCTCCGGATTGATACCCATCAGGATCTTTTTTACAGGCGTTTCAGTCTTTTTGCCGCTAATGGTATAGGGTATATCGGGCACTGCTATTATCTCGTCGGGTACATGCCTTGGACTATAATATTCTTTCAATGTTTTATTGATCCTGGTCTTGATAGATTGAGTAAGCTCAACGCCATCCTGCATGACAACAAACAAGGGCATCCAGAATTCTCCACCGGGTCTTTCAATACAAACGATAAGACTGTCTTTTACTTCTTTTATGGACTCCACTCCACTGTAGATCTCGCTTGTACCAAAACGGATACCCCCACGGTTAAGTGTGGCGTCTGACCGGCCATAAATGACCACACCTTGATGTGGTGTAATACGGATCCAGTCCCCGTGACGCCAGATCCCGGGATACGTTTCAAAATAACTTTCGCGATAACGCTCCATGTATTCATCGTTCCAGAAGAACACCGGCATTGATGGCATTGGCTTGGTGATCACCATTTCACCAACCCCATTGAATACTGGGTTGCCGTCATCGTCAAATGCTTCAAGGCTACAGCCCAATGCCCGGCATTGTATTTCACCGGAATAGACTGGCATCATCGGATTACCTCCTACAAAAGCACTGCACACATCCGTTCCACCGCTCATTGAAGCCAGCCATACGTCATCCTTGACTTCATCATACACCCATTGAAAACCTTCTTCCGGTAATGTGCTGCCCGTGGAGCCAATGGATCGAAGGGATGCCAGATTGAACTCATCTCCAGGCTTCAGGCCGCGTTTCATATTCGTGAGTATGAACGAGGCGCTGGTTCCAAAATGATTGATGTTTTCTTCGGAGACCAACCTCCAGAGTACACGCAAATCAGGATACCCTGGATTGCCATCGTAAAGAATAAGGGTACAACCGGTAAGCAAACAACCATGGATGTAATTCCACATCATCCATCCTGTAGTCGTGTACCAAAAACATCGCTCGCCGGGCTTGAAATCATTGTGGAACGAACCATATTTCAGCTGTTCAAGTAATATTCCGCCGTGGCTGTGCACGATCGCCTTGGGTTTGCCAGTTGTTCCCGACGAGTATAAGATCCATATCGGATGACCAAAAGGCACTCTGACAAACTTGAGCTTGCTGCCAGAGGGAAGAACAATGTCATTCCAAACGAGGTACTTTATCTGAAAGCGATGGCCATGGCTTTTGTCGGAGATGATAATGACCGCATTCAACGTAGGCAGCGCATCAACGATCTCCGCTACGACAGCTGATTTATCAAAGGTTTTGCCGCCGTATTTATAGCTGTCGGCTGCGATCAGCACCTTAGGGGTAACCTGTGCGAACCGGTCAATAACAGCTGCAGTTCCAAAATCCGGCGAACAGCTTGACCAGATAGCTCCCAGTGAATTTGCTGCAAGAAAACCAACCGTTGCCTCAGGGATAGAAGGTAGAAACGCAACGACACGGTCTCCTGCATGTATACCCAATGCTAAGAGCTGCTGCTGAAGGGATGCCACCTGTGACTCAAGCGCCTTCCAGCTCATCTCACGGCGGATACCTGATTCTGACCGGAAGATGATTGCCGGCCTTAGATGGCTTTTTTCCCGGAACACGTGTTCCGCATAGTTTAGCTTGATACCGGTGAACCATTGCGTTTCAGGCATAGCCTTACCGTTAGTAACAGATGAATATGATCCCTCATAAATAATGGTGAAGAAACTAAACAGCGACTCCCAGAATTGGTCACTGTTCGAAATGGACCATTCCCATAAGGATTGGTAATCCTCGAAATGAAGAGACCTGTTGCTGGACAACCAATTTATGAACCGTTTGATGTTCGACTGCTCTACCAGGAGGGAAGATGGGGACCATAATTTCATACTTTGATCTCTCTTTCAGGTCAAATAACAATATCCGATAATATTTCAAGAGCTGCCAGTTCATCCAGAGATAGCTGGTGCTTTAGTTCATCCAGGCTGTTGAGCTTCATGTCTGCCCGAATATACTTGTGAATATAAATAGTCAGGGATTCGCCGTAGATCTCATTGTTGAAATCGAAGATGTTTACTTCAATATTTCTCCGGACGCCTTGGATGGTAGGCCTGTTGCCTATGTAGAGCATTCCTTTGAACGTGCTATGTCCGTAATTGATCGTGACGGCATAAATACCGTCCGCAGGAATGAGCTTGTAGCCGGTATCAATTTCGATGTTGGCGGTAGGATATCCAAGTGTTCTTCCGAGGCGGTCACCCATTATCACCCGTCCCGATATGCTGTAGGGGTTTCCGAGAAAGTGTGTAGCGGTATCGATATCACCATCCTCCAGCGCTTTTCTGATCTTTGTTGATGACACGCCGACGTGATCAACATCCTGCCGGGGTATCTCTTCAACTTCAAAGCCATATTGGGGAGCGTTCCGCTTCAATTGTTCAAAGCTTCCTTCCCGGTTCTTTCCGAAATGATGATCATAACCGATCACAAGCTTCCGGGTACCGATCGTTTGAACCAAAATCCGGGTAATGAATTCTTCCGATGTCAGTTGTGAAAATTCCTTGGTAAATGGTATCCGTAGCAGATGTTGAATACCATAAGTCTTGAGCCGTTCTGCTTTTTCTTCAAAGGTATTGAGCAGCTTCAGTGATGTGTCCTCCGGATGAAGCACTAGCCGTGGGTGAGGCCAGTACGTAATGACTACTGTCTCTCCATTGTTCTTAATTGCTGTTTCCTGCAGACGCGAGAGTATTTTCTGATGACCCAGATGCACGCCGTCAAACGTGCCGCTAGTTACGACAGCGCATTCGAGCCTGGTAAAATCTTCAATTCCATGATAGATCTTCATTCGAAGGGGTCCTGTTTCGTCCTAAAGTTAATGAAGCGCGATGAATCAATAAGGTTGATACCGTGCCTCAAGGGTTTACTGCGTTGACGTCGACGGCGTCACTGAGTCTGAAGCTGCCTATCCTTGTACGGCACAGCCCTGCAAGATGTGCACCGACACCGAGTGCGTCGCCAAAATCGCGGGCAATGCTTCTGATGTAGGTTCCCTTCGAACAAACGATCCTGAAGAATACTTCAGGCAATTTGATCCCGGTGATCTCGAATTGATGGATCTCGACTTCACGCGATGCCAGGGCTAGCTCCTTGCCTTGTCGCGCAAATTCATAGGCTCTTTTTCCACCGACCCTGATTGCTGAATGGAGCGGCGGAAGCTGGCTTACTTTGCCGATAAACGGTGTGACAGCATCGTGCACCATTTCTTCTGTAATGTGTGAAATGTCTTTTGTCTCCGAGATGGCTGTCTCCAGATCATACGAGGGTGTAGTGGCTCCGATAACAAACTTTCCGGTGTACTCCTTTTCCAGCCCCATGAATTCTTCGATGCGCTTTGTCATCTTTCCAACACAGATGATGAGTAGTCCTGTGGCCAGGGGATCCAGCGTTCCCGCATGACCGATCTTTTTGATCTTTAATCTGTGTCGCAGTTTGTTAACGACATCAAAAGAAGTCCATGTCAGGGGTTTGTTGACAAGTAAGACCCTGCCTTCGTCTTCCGGTTTAGTGTCCATCAGAGAATCGTGAGCCCAACGCCGAGGTAGTAAAGAATGAGGATTACGGTTCCAACGACGATCCTGTAGTAACCGAAGATCCTGAAACCATGACGGGTAAGAAAATTTATAAATGATCGGATCGCCAGAAATGCAACTATGAATGCAACAATATTTCCGATAAGCAGTAAAAACATTTCGTTTGATCCAAGTGTACCGGCGTCATCATAGAACTTAAGCACTTTATAGCTCGTTGCAGCAAACATGGTTGGAACGGCGAGAAAGAAAGAGAATTCAGCGGCAGTTCGTTTATTGAGACCTTGCGCAAGTCCACCGATAATAGTAGCGGCTGACCGTGAAACACCGGGAATCATCGATACAGTCTGAAAGAGACCTATCTTGAGGGCTACTGGAAATGTCACTTCCCGATCCACCATCGTTTCGTTCTTGCTGAAAATCGAATCCGCAAAAAGAAAGAAGATGCCACCAAGGATGAGGGCGTATCCAACGACATCCACCCGTTCGAGCAGGGTGTCGATATAATCACCGAGCAGTAAACCAAAGACCGCAACTGGAAGAAATGCGACGAATAGCTTGAGATAAAACTGCCACGTCTCCTTAAATGTCCGCCGGGGAAGAAACCTTTTCCAGTAAAGTACGATCACTGAGAGTATCGCTCCGAATTGTATAGCAACAGTAAACAATTTGGTAAAAGGGTCCGACGCTATTCCCATTAGTGAAGACCCAATGATCATGTGCCCTGTAGAAGAGACTGGCAGGAACTCGGTCAACCCTTCAATAATGGCAAGAATAATAGCTTGAACAATGGTCATATCAACAGAATAATGTAATAACGAAGAGACATTCCGTTAACTATGGCCTGCCTATTTTGTCGGTCGATGGAGAATAGCGAAGATCTCGATGACGAATCCCGCCATGACAATGATCGGGCCGAGCGTAAGGCCGATAAAACCAAACCCGTGCGGGACAGGATCAAGCGACATGACAATGAATCCAATGACCAGTGTAAGAACGCCGGCGATCATGAGTTGATAGTTCTTTTTGCCAAAGGGAAGTTTGCTTTCCATGGAGTGGTAATTCAGTATAGTTGATCTAATGACATTCTCAGGTATCTCCTGATGGATAATAATGTGCTCAGCACGGCGACGACCATTCCTATGATCAACAACAGCGCTAATAAGCTTACAAATTGATTTTGATTGTGAAGAAGGGAAAGGTCCGCAATTCTCGTTTGTGCATAATGCGACAAGCTCCAGAGCAGGGCGGATGCAATGATCCCCGCCAACAGACCATATCCGCAGGCTCGATAAAGGAATGGTTTAAGTATGAACCAGTTCTTTGCCCCAACAAGCTGCATGCTTCTGATCAAAGAGCGTTGTGAGAACAGCGCAAGCCGAAGTGTATTGTTGATGAGCAGCACGACCGTGACAAGCAATATGCCGATCAATCCAAGCAGTATAAGGCCGATCTTGGTGACGTTGCTGTTCACTGACTCAATAAGACCTTCAACGTAGTAAACCTGGAACACCCCGTTCATCGCCTGAATATCACTTTTGATCTTTGCGATCTGTTTCAGCGAATGGTACTCGCGGGCGATGGTCACCAGGTACGCGTCGCGCAAAGGGTTCTCTCCGATAAATTTCACGAAGTCCTCGCCTGTTTCCTCTATAAACTTTTTGGCGGCATCCTCTTTTGAAACATATGTGACACCAGCGCCGTTCTCTTTGCTTACGTATTCTTGTGAGGTGAGGTTGCTTTCGATCTGAAGGCGCTGCGTTTCAGTAAGATTAGACTTAAGATAAACCTGGACTTTGATGTTTTGCCTGACCTGGTGTTCAAGTTCCTGTGAGTACATCACAAGGATGCCAAAGATCCCGATGACGATCAGCGAAAGCGTGATGCTGATCAGTACACCTATGGCAGGGTAACCGCCGAGTTTCTTTTTGCTTCTTTGGCTTTCCATATTTGCCCCAAAGTTAGGAGAAAATCTAAGCAATTATAAATTATGAATTATGAGGTATGAATTATCTCGATTTAGGGTCCACACGAATTAAATCTAACGGAGATCCTCAATTGAGAAACCATTCATAATTTATAATTCATACTTCATAATTGCCTAGCGCCCGGCTCTGTAATCTTTGAGTTTCTTGAGCAGCGCCTCGTCGGTAATTGGCGACAATGGTCTTACGTTGTCATTCTCTTCATTCAGCAGGTAATAGCTGTCCTTATAGTACAGGAACATCGTACGTTTGTTGTCGCTGAAAAATTCCATGATCTCATACAGGTTCTTTTCAAATATGCCGTAGAGATATAGCTTGTTATCCTTAAACTGATAGTGAAAATCGTACTTGCTGTTTGCCTTGGTTTCGACCACGATTGATGGTGTAACACCTTCACGGCGTTTTCCATTTTCAGTAACCACAGAAGGATCCACATTCTTCGTTTCTTCGCTTGGATCAAACACATCACGAGCACCGGGGGCAACAGCTTTTTCGTCGGTAGATTCCGGCGAAGCCGCATCTTGACTGTCTTGTGCAGCAGGTTGCTGTTTATTTGAGCTCTCGGATTTTACTTCTGCGTCACTTTTCTTTGGTTCAGCCTGAGGTTGATCTTGAGCAAATGTTTCTTTTGTACTTTCTTCCTTGCCCAGCACTTCTTCCTGAGCTGTCACTGCTGGCATTTCAACTTTCTCATCCCGGTTGAAGTACAGGTAAAATCCAGTTCCAGCGAGACCTATCGCCACAACGAAAGCACAGACCTTGGCAAGGACCGATGGTCCTTGTTTGGGTATGCTTGATAACGGCACATTATTGAGCAATTGCTTCAGCTCAGTTGCACGGGCTTTGCGTAGTCCTTCGACCACTCGTTGCTGAACAAGGAATTCCTTTCTAAGTGCAGCGTCCTTCTCGAGTGCCTGTTCGAAATTAAGTTTGTCCTGTGCATTTAACTTATTGCTCAAATAGTCGTCGAGCAATTCTAAATCTCTTTCTGAAGCCATAGTGTCTAATCTAAGAAGTCTTGCTCAGAGTACTGAGCCTTGACCAATTCATCTAATTTCTTTTTGCACTTATACTTTTTCGTTTTTGCCGTATCGGTATTCGCAAACCCAAGTTTTTCTGCAATGTCCTGCATGGACATTTCTTCAAAGTAATAAAACATTAAAACCTTCTTACAGGTTTCGCCTAATTGATCGATGCATTTGGCAAGGATCTTTTCGCGTTCAGATGTGTCCATATCCAGTGATACAGCTGCATCCTTTTCCTCATTGGAGAGTCGCTTCTTACGGTCTAGTTCCTTTCTCCACAGATTTTGACAAATGCTGTAGATATAGGTGCTCATCTTGGAGGTCAGCACCAGATTTCCTGATGTTGCTTTTTGCCAGAACACGATCAACGCATCCTGATAAACGTCGCGGGCTTCATCCTCTGTTCCGCTGTTGGTGATAACCATTTTGGTCATCATCCGGTAATATTTCTGGTATAAGTACTCAAGAGCTTTCTCGTCGCCTTTGCAAATGCGCTCGAATATCTCTTTTTCGTTCATGATTGAGCTCGACCTGTATACCATGCTTTGATGCCTTAGTAACCCTCTAATTAGCTTAATTTTCGGATTTCGACGTTAGATTACCTTAAAATCACGACGATTTTCGCCATTCCTGGGTCCGGTAGAATGGACCCCAGTAGCCGCGTACCATCAGATTATTACCTTCTATCCAGATTTTACACCGATAGATCTTACCGTCCTCGGGATCCAGAATGTTGCCGCCGCTGTAAGAATCACCGGATCGTTGCAAATCCCTGATGATCTCCATTCCAATGATCCTTTTCTTATGCCTGTTATCTTCTTTCTCACATTTCTCACAAATAGGATCAGGGAATTCGCGGTTCATGATCTGTATGATCCTTCCATATATCCGACCATTTCTTTCGAATATGTCAACGACAGCCTTTATCTCTCCAGTATCATCATCAACAGTATTCCACTTGCCTATGACATTAGGTTGCGCCTGAGCAAGCATTCCCACGAAAAGCAGAGATGTTAACAAGTTCAATTCCTAAATATTATGCAAGAGAACTGAATAAAAAAATTCCGGGCGTCATCTGATTGTTCACGGATTAAGGGCTCGTTTATATAAAATAGATCTCTGTATCATTGGGAAATTGGCCATTAAACATCAAACATTTGCTTCAATGCACTCCAAAGATTCTTTTTCCTCGGATCGTCCAGTTGATCGAGCGCGTCAGCCTGAAGTACAGCACATCCCTCCGAGGGAATAACTTCATAATATTTTGATGAGGCCTCGAATGCAGATCCAAAAGAAATTACATATCGTGGAGAAAGATGTTTGACGTCATTCAAGTTGAAATCCCTGGCAACTATGATCTGAACTCCCGCGACATTGATCTTTACGGCCCCTAATATTTTCCCCAGCAACTGTCGATCCGTCTCGGTGATGCTCTCCCACGGGGCAGGAATGATCACCAGCACTTCCGTTGTCAATGCATAAAGTTCTTCCTGAAAAATAGCCTGGAGCGTCGTTCGATTCATCCTTCCGAAATGTCAAAGATAGATCTCAATTCCTTGGCTTCCGAGGGTTTCATCCGGCCCCCAAGTATCAGGCGAAGCTGCCGTCGTCTCAATGCTCCTTCATACAGCGCCTTCTCTTCGTCTGTTTCCGGCTCTACCTCTGGTACATCTATAGGACGTCCTAGCTGATCTACAGCCACGAAGGTAAAGAACGCGCTGTTGCTTTCAGTCTTTGTGTTCGAAGGAATATCCTCAGCCTCTACGTTGATCCGAACCTCCATCGACGAATTGAATGCCCGTGTTACCTTAGCCTTTAAAGTGACCACGTTACCCAGCCTGATCGGATGTTTAAATGATATGTTATCGACGGAGGCCGTGACGACAATTCTGTTTGAATGCTTCTGGGCAGAAATAGCGGATACTATGTCCATCCAGTGCATAAGCCTGCCACCCATCAGATTATTCAAGGTATTTGTATCGTTTGGAAGTACGAGTTCGGTCATGCTTACCGACGATTCCTGTGGGAATTTTTTCTTTTTGGCCATTCCGGATGAAGGAATTAAAATTGTTAATTACTCTGTTACAGTTAAAAGGTTTGTTTTTCCTGAAAAAAACGCCCGGAGCCACCAGTACAAACGTTACCAATCAACTACTAACCGTTAGTTCGTGCAAAAATCATAAAAAATACTTTGCAATCAAGTTTATCATTTCATTATTTCGGCACGCCATGGAGCAAGCCAACCGTCATCTCGTCACTATAGAAGCCTTTTCAGCAAAGGCCAACCTGGCTTGCATTTCTTCTTTCACTACTACAATTACAATTACAACCATTACGGGGTGACCCGTGCGTCATTGTATACCCCAAGCTATGTCTATTAATGCCCTGCTCCAGGAGCTGGCGGTATTAATCCTCCTGAAGTCGGATCATTATAACAGTTCAACCCATAAATGAAAGTCCTTAAATTCGGTGGTTCATCAGTAGCTACCCCTGCACGCATAAAAGACGTAATTGAAATTGTAAAGCCCTATGTGAAGGGTGAAGTGGCCATCATATTCTCGGCTTTCGGTGGTGTAACGGATTCGCTCATTCTCATCAGCACACTGGCGCTGGAAGGTAATCATGAGTATAAAGTCAAGCTCGCTGAGTTTGAGAAGCGTCATCTTCAGGCTATACGTGAACTCGTGACCATTCAAAGGCAAGGTGGTATTCTGGCCCAGGTCAAATTCATGATCAACGAGCTTGAAGACGTCCTTCACGGTGTTTATCTCGTGAAGGAAAGAACAGCGCGCACCCTGGATTACGTCATGAGCTTTGGCGAAAGGATCTCAGCCTATATCATTACTGAAGCATTTAAAGATGGCGGATACGACGTCGCCTTTCTCGATGCAAGGCGCGTCATCAGAACAGATAATCAATTTGGATATGCCAAAGTAGATTTTGAGGTGACCAATAAGCTCATTAGAGAACATTTCAAGCATCATCCGGAAGTTCAGATCATCACAGGCTTTGTTGCAACCTCCGACAGCGGCGAGACCACCACGCTTGGTCGCAGCGGATCGGACTACACCGCTGCCATTTTCGCCGGCGCGTTGAATGCTACGGATCTTGAAATATGGACTGACGTAGATGGAATGATGACTGCGGACCCAAGGAAGGTTAAAAAAGCATTTACTGTTCCGGAGATGACCTACGAGGAAGCGATGGAGTTATCGCACTTTGGAGCTAAAGTGATCTTCCCTGCCACGATGCAGCCAGCTATGGTCAATCGCATTCCGATCTGGATAAAGAATACTTTCAACCCGTCTTTCAAAGGTACCGTGATCCACTCAAAGGCAGGTAGTGGCAAGATGATCAAAGGCATTTCGTCTATGAATGCCGTTAGTCTTCTGAGCCTGCAAGGCAGTGGCCTCCTGGGTGTTGTAGGAGCCTCGGCGCGTTTGTTCGCGACGCTGGCCAGGGAAAATGCCAACGTCATTCTTATCAGTCAGGCATCCTCGGAACATTCAATCTGTTTTGCGGTTGAGAATATTCATGCTGCCAGGGCGAAAGCCGCCATCGAAAAAGAATTTCAGTATGAAATACGCAGCGAAGAGATCGACGAAGTGCAGATAGAAAATGATCTCTCGATTGTTGCCGTAGTGGGCGATGGCATGAAGCACAGTCCTGGAACAAGTGGCAGAATGTTCAGCGCACTGGGAAAGAACGGTGTTAACGTTATGGCTATTGCACAGGGGTCTTCAGAGCGCAATATTTCCGCGGTAATACCTCAGCACGATGCTGCCAAAGCATTGAACGCCCTGCACGAAGCTTTCTTCCTATCTGACAGAAAACTTCTTCATGTATTTATGGTAGGCACTGGCCTGATAGGTAAGGCACTGCTTAAAATGGTATATGAACAATTCGCCAAGCTCGCGCAAGACAACCTTTTGGAGGTGAGCGTAGTTGCTATTGCCAATAGCCGTAAAATGCTGTTCCGCGAAGAAGGCCTTTCATTACAGACTGCGGTACCGCAAATGATCGCTTCTGGTGAAGACATGAATATGAAAAGCTTCTTTGATAAAATGGTGGAGCTTAATCTCTCGAACAGCATTTTTGTCGATTGTACATCCAGCCCGGAAGTGACAGCATTCTACGAACCGATACTATCGGCGAATATATCCATTGTGACGCCTAACAAGAAGGCAAACTCCGCGTCCATGGAAGCATATAAAGCTTTAAAGGCAACAGCATTCCGGCGTGGAGCGAAGTTCCTGTACGAAACTAACGTGGGTGCAGGCCTTCCGGTCATCAATACGATGAACGACCTGTTGCTAAGCGGGGACAGCGTACTTCGCATCGAGGCTGTACTCAGCGGCACGCTGAACTTCATATTCAGCTCCTTCGTAGAAGGAAGAAAATTCAGCGACGTCATAAAGGAAGCCAAGGCGAAGGGTTATACGGAACCGGATCCACGCGACGATCTGAACGGAATGGACGTCGCGCGCAAAATTCTGATACTCTCCAGAGAGGCTGGATTGTCCATGGAATTGAGCGACATTGAAGTTGAAAACCTTGTTCCGGAGTCGTGCAGGGGAGAAATGAGCGTAGATGAGTTCTTTGCCAGCATTGAAAAATATGACGACAGTTTTGAGAAGCTAAGAAGGAATGCAGCCACCATGAATGAAAAACTGCGCTATATGGCGGTACTGGAAAATGGATCGGTCACGATAGGACTGAGCTCTGTAGATCAACAGCATCCTTTTTACTCATTGTCCGGCAGTGACAACATTATTTTGATGACCACAGCACGGTATCATGACAGGCCAATGGTAATCCGGGGTCCTGGTGCTGGCGCAGACGTGACAGCAGCAGGCGTTTTCGCAGACATTATCCGCATTGGCCACTATACAAAATGACAGATCCTCGTATGAAATCGATAAAAGCCCTGGCCCCGGCTACAGTGGCCAACGTATCCTGTGGATTTGACATTTTTGGATTTGCTGTCGAATCTCCCGCCGACGAAGTGATCCTTACCTTAAAAGAGGAGCCCGGCGTCGTCATCAAGGAGATCACTGGCGACGATGGGAGGTTGCCCCTTGATGTCAATAAAAATACCTCGAGTGTGGCGGTAGCGGCATTCCTTAAGGAATTGGATAGTGACGTCGGTGTTGAGATCATACTGCACAAGCACCTGCCGCTCGGCAGTGGCATGGGTTCTAGTGCGGCCAGTTCTGTTGCCGCCCTCGTAGCGGTGAATCACCTTTTTGATAATCCTTTCTCCCGTGAGAAATTGCTACCGTTTGCCATGGAGGCTGAGCGTATAGCCTGCGGGTCGGCCCATGCCGATAACGTCGCACCATCGCTGCTGGGTGGATTCGTGCTTATTCGCGGGTATGACCCTCTGGATGTAGCCCGGATACCCACGCCAGCAAATCTATACTGTACGCTGATACATCCTCACCTGGAACTGAAGACAGAGGATTCAAGAAGAGTGTTGAAGACCACAATACCTTTGAAAGACGCAATAACGCAATGGGGCAACATTGCGGGCCTTGTTGTCGGGCTGATGAAGCCTGACTACGGATTGATCATGCGATCGCTGAACGATGTTGTCGCCGAGCCGATTCGTTCGGTACTCATTCCTGGTTTTGCCGGGATCAAGAGTGAAGCTATTAAAAATGGTGCTTTGGGTTGTGGAATTTCAGGATCAGGTCCCACGATCTTTGCACTGAGTACCGAATACGCCATTGCAAATAACATAGGGACGGCTGTTCAGCAACAATTCACAAACATGAAGTTGAAGAGCGATGTGTTTGTGTCCAAGATCAATGGGACAGGGGCGAGGATTGTTGGAAATTAGAAACTAGAAATCGAAATTAGAAAATAGAAACTGGAAAATCGAAATCGTCAAATTTCCATTTTCCAACACTTAGCTTCATGAAGTTTTATAGCACGAATAGCAGGCAGGTAAAAGTCGACCTCAGACAGGCAGTAACGCAAGGGCTAGCGCCCGATAATGGTCTCTATATGCCGGAAGAGGTGCCAAGGATCCCTGCATCGTTCTTTGATGCGATAGGCCAGCGGTCTTTCCGGGAAATAGGAATTGTTGTTGCCCGGAATTTTCTTGCTGGTTCAGTTCCGGAAAGCGAGATCGGAAGAATAGTCGATCATACCATAACTTTCGATGCGCCGGTGATCCGTGTGGAAGAGGATATTTATGCGCTTGAACTTTTTCATGGTCCTACAATGGCTTTTAAGGATTTTGGAGCGCGGTTCATGTCGCAGCTCCTTGGATTCTTTGCGCGGCAGCAGGACCAGGAAATTGTCATCCTCGTAGCCACTTCCGGCGATACCGGCAGCGCTGTCGCGAATGGTTTTCTCGGCGTACCAGGTACTCGTGTCGTTGTCTTGTATCCGTCAGGAAAAGTGAGTGAGATCCAGGAGAAGCAATTCACGACACTTGGGCAGAATATTACTGCACTGGAAGTAGATGGAACTTTTGATGATTGCCAACGGCTGGTCAAAGAAGGTTTCCTGGACGCAGATCTCCGGAGCAGATACTTTCTCACTTCTGCCAACTCGATCAACATTGCCAGGCTGATACCTCAGTCCTTTTATTATTTCCATGCTTATGCACAGTTACAGGCAAGGAAAAAACCTGTTGTATTTTGTGTACCCAGTGGCAATTTTGGAAATATTACGGGTGGACTACTGGCCGCAAGAATGGGTTTGCCCGTTCATCGTTTTATCGCTGCCACAAATATCAATGACGTTGTGCCACAGTATTTGAAAACACATGAATTTCATTCGCGTCCTTCTAAGGGTACGATCAGCAATGCCATGGATGTGGGAAATCCAAGCAACGTTGCACGCATGTTGGATCTGTTTGATGGGGACATAGATCAAAAATGGCTGCGGAGATCACAGCTTATTCATTTACCGATCACGAAACACGTGAGGCTATGCGACACGTTCATGCATCGGCTCAATATACAATGGACCCGCACGGTGCGGTCGGTTACCTGGGTTTGAAAAAATATTTGGCTTCGATCCGCGTCGAGCAGACGAGAAGTCAGGACTAGATATGACGGAGCTAACGATTCGTCCGGACGAGATCCGGGACGCGCTGCAGCGCTTTGTGTCGGACTACAAGCCCGAGACGGCCAGCAAGGAAGAGGTCGGCACCGTGGCCGAGGCCGGTGACGGCATCGCGCGCGTCAGCGGCCTGCCCTCGGTCATGGCCAACGAGCTGCTCGAGTTCGAGGACGGCACGCTGGGCATCGCCCTGAACCTCGACACCCGCGAGATCGGCGTGGTCGTCCTCGGCGACTTCGACAAGATCGAGGAGGGCCAGCCCGTCCGCCGCACCGGCGAGATCCTCTCGGTGCCCGTCGGTGACTCCTACCTCGGCCGGGTCGTCGACCCGCTCGGCGTGCCGATCGACGGCCTCGGCGAGCTCGAGACCAGCGAGCGTCGCGCCCTGGAGCTCCAGGCCCCGTCGGTGATGGCCCGCAAGTCGGTGCACGAGCCGCTCGCGACCGGCATCAAGGCCATCGACTCGCTGACCCCGATCGGCCGTGGCCAGCGTCAGCTGATCATCGGCGACCGCGCGACGGGCAAGACGACGATCGCGATCGACACGATCATCAACCAGAAGCAGAACTGGGAGTCCGGCGACCCGGACAAGCAGGTGCGCTGCATCTACGTCGCCATCGGCCAGAAGGGCTCGACCATCGCCTCGGTGCGCGGCGCCCTCGAGGAGGCCGGCGCGCTGGAGTACACCACCATCGTCGCCTCCCCGGCGTCCGACTCGGCGGGCTTCAAGTACCTCGCCCCCTACACCGGCTCGGCCATCGGCCAGCACTGGATGTACGACGGCAAGCACGTCCTGATCGTGTTCGACGACCTGACCAAGCAGGCCGAGGCCTACCGCGCCGTGTCGCTGCTGCTGCGTCGCCCGCCGGGCCGCGAGGCCTACCCGGGTGACGTCTTCTACCTGCACTGCCGCCTGCTCGAGCGCTGCGCGAAGCTCTCCGACGACATGGGCAAGGGCTCGATGACCGGTCTGCCGATCATCGAGACCAAGGCCAACGACGTGTCGGCGTTCATCCCGACCAACGTCATCTCGATCACCGACGGCCAGATCTTCCTGCAGTCCGACCTGTTCGCGGCCAACCAGCGCCCGGCCATCGACGTCGGTGTCTCGGTCTCGCGCGTGGGTGGCTCGGCGATGACGAAGGCGATGAAGGCGGTCACCGGCTCGCTCAAGGTCGACCTGGCGCAGTTCCGCGCCATGGAGGCCTTCGCGATGTTCGCCTCCGACCTCGACGCCGCGTCGCGTCAGCAGCTCGACCGTGGTCAGCGGCTGATGGCGCTGCTCAAGCAGCCGCAGTACTCGCCGTACCCGCTGGAGGAGATGACCGTCTCGCTGTGGATCGGCACGTCGGGCCGCCTCGACAAGGTCCCGACCGACGACGTCAACTCGGTTCGAGCACGAGTTCCTCGACTACCTGCGCCGCTCGCACGACGGCATCCTCGCCGGCATCCGCGAGTCGCCGAAGTTCGAGGACTCCACCGAGTCGGAGCTCAGCTCGGCGTACGACTCCTTCCTCGACCAGTTCGAGACCTCCGACGGCCAGTCGATCAAGGCCGGCCAGGAGGAGCACGTCGCTCTCGAGGACGAGGACGTCGAGCAGGAGCAGATCGTCAAGCAGAAGCGGGGCTGACCCATGGCTCTCTCGGTACGCGAGTACCGCGCGCGGATCAAGTCGACGGAGTCGATGAAGAAGATCACGCGTGCCATGGAGCTCATCGCCGCGTCCCGCATCATCAAGGCGCAGCAGCGGGCCCAGTCGGCCGCGCCGTACGCCCGTGAGCTGACCCGTGCGGTGTCGGCCGTGGCGACGTTCTCCAACGTCGACCACGCGCTGACCACCGAGCCCGAGGACCCCAAGCGGGCCGCGGTCCTGGTCGTGACCAGCGACCGCGGCCTCGCCGGCGCCTACTCCTCCAGCGTGCTCAAGGAGGCCGAGCGCCTCGTCGAGAAGCTGAAGGGCGAGGGCAAGGAGGTCGACCTCTACGTCACCGGCCGCAAGGGCGAGGCCTACTTCAAGTTCCGTCAGCGCCCGATCGTGCAGGCGTGGACCGGGCTTCTCCGACCAGCCGACGTACGACGTCGCCCCCGACATCGGCGACACGCTGATCGCGGCGTTCCTCGCGGACGACGAGGAGGAGCCCCACGAGGACGCGCCGCAGGGCGTCGACGAGGTGCACGTGGTCTACACGCGCTTCCGGTCGATGCTGGTCCAGGAGCCGACCGCCGTCCGCCTGCTGCCGCTCGAGGTCGTCGAGGGCGAGGAGAAGCCCGGTGACGACGACCTGCTGCCGCTCTACGAGTTCGAGCCCTCGCCGTCCGAGGTGCTCGACTCCCTGCTCCCGCGCTACGTCCAGAGCCGGATCTTCTTCGCCCTGCTGCAGGCCGCCGCCTCCGAGCTGGCCGCCCGACAGAAGGCGATGAAGTCCGCGACCGACAACGCCGACGAGCTCATCAAGAAGTACAAGCGAATCGCCAACCAGGCCCGTCAGGCTGGCATTACCCAGGAAATCAGCGAGATCGTCGGTGGCGTCAACGCCCTTGCCGACGCACAAGCCGGGAGTGAGTGAGAGACATGACTGCCACTGTTGAAGAGACGACGGAAGGCACCACGGGCCGGCGGCATCGGCCGCATCGCCCGCGTCATCGGACCGGTCGTGGACATCGAGTTCCCGACCGACTCGATGCCGGCGATCTACAACGCGCTCGAGGTCGAGCTGACCCTGAACGGCGAGACGCACGACGATCATCCTCGAGGTCGCCCAGCACATCGGCGACGGCATGGTGCGCGCCATCTCGCATGCAGCCCACCGACGGCCTGGTGCGCGGCTGCGCAGGTGACCGACACCGGCGAGTCGATCACCGTGCCCGTGGGCGACGTGACGCTCGGCAAGGTGTTCAACACCACCGGCGACTGCCTCAACCTCGAGGAGGGCGAGACGCTCGACGTCAAGGAGCGGTGGGGCATCCACCGCAAGGCCGCCGGCGTTCGACCAGCTGGAGTCGAAGACCCAGATGTTCGAGACCGGCATCAAGGTCATCGACCTGCTCACGCCGTACGTCCAGGGCGGCAAGATCGGCCTGTTCGGTGGAGCCGGCGTCGGCAAGACCGTGCTCATCCAGGAGATGATCGCGCGCGTCGCCAAGGACCACGGTGGTGTGTCGGTGTTCGCCGGTGTCGGCGAGCGCACCCGTGAGGGCAACGACCTCATCGCCGAGATGGAGGAGGCCGGCGTCATCGGCCAGACCGCCCTCGTGTTCGGCCAGATGGACGAGCCGCCGGGCACCCGCCTGCGGGTCGCGCTGTCGGCGCTGACGATGGCGGAGTACTTCCGCGACGTGCAGCAGCAGGACGTGCTGCTGTTCATCGACAACATCTTCCGGTTCACCCAGGCCGGCTCCGAGGTCTCCACGCTGCTCGGCCGGATGCCGTCCGCGGTGGGCTACCAGCCCAACCTCGCCGACGAGATGGGTCAGCTCCAGGAGCGGATCACCTCGACGCGTGGTCACTCGATCACCTCGATGCAGGCGATCTACGTGCCCGCCGACGACTACACCGACCCGGCTCCGGCGACGACGTTCGCGCACCTCGACGCGACCACCGAGCTCTCGCGTGAGATCGCGTCGCTGGGCATCTACCCGGCCGTGGACCCGCTGACGTCGACCTCGCGGATCCTCGACCCGCAGTACATCGGCAACGACCACTACCAGACGCGCCATCCGGGTCAAGCAGATCCTCCAGCGCAACAAGGAGCTGCAGGACATCATCGCGATCCTCGGTGTCGACGAGCTCTCCGAGGAGGACAAGGTCATCGTGCTCCGGGCCCGTCGCATCCAGCGGTTCCTGTCGCAGAACACCTACGTCGCCAAGCAGTTCACCGGCATCGAGGGCTCGACCGTCCCGGTGGCCGACACCATCGAGGCGTTCAACAAGATCGCCGACGGTGACTACGACCACGTCGCCGAGCAGGCGTTCTTCATGTGCGGCGGGCTCGACGACGTCGAGGCGCAAGTGGGCCGAGATCCAGAAGAGCCTCTGATGAGCGACAAGCTGCTGCAGGTCGAGCTGGTCGCCGCCGACCGCCTCGTGTGGTCGGGGGAGGCGAAGATGGTCATCGCCCGCACCACCGAGGGCGACGTCGGCATCCTGCGCCAACCACGCGCCGATGCTGTCGGTGATCATCGAGGGCGTCGTCGACGTGCAGACCGCCGAGGGCGAGACGTGGGTCGCGGCCGTCGACGCCGGCTTCCTGTCGGTGGCCAACAACCGCGTCTCGATCCTCGTCCGAGCACGCCGAGATGTCGCCACGAGATCGACCTGAGAAGGCGCGCCAGGACCTCGAGCGGGCCAAGGCGTCGGGCGAGAACGACGACGCGGCGCAGGAGGCGGTCCGCCGGGCCGAGGCCCGCATCCGGGCCGTCGAGATGGCCTCCTGATTCAACACTGAACCACCACCAGTAGGGTGAGCGCACGGGGAACCGTGGCTCACCCTGCTGCGTTGTGGAGGCCCTTCGGGTCGACAGCGGCTGCCGCGGTCATGGGTGGTTTCGGCGACTGATCGTGCAGGAGGGCTGGATGCCGGTGTGGCAATGGCTGCTGGATGCAGCCGGCGTCCTGCTGGCGCTCGTCCTCGCTCTACGGCATCGCCCTGATCGTGCGCCGCCGCGTGCTGTCGCGCAACGGCGGCACCTTCGAGCTCAGCTACCGCATCCGCTCCGACCCAGGCCGGCCGCGGCTGGCTGCTCGGGCTCGGCCGCTACTCCGGCGACACCCTCGAGTGGTTCCGGATCTTCTCCCTCTCGCCGCGACCCAAGCGGGTCGTGGCAGCGCGGCCAGATCTGCCTACGCCGGACGTCGCGACCCGTCGGGGGTCGAGCAGATGTCGCTGTACGCCGACCACGTCGTGGTCTCGTGCTCCACCCAGGAGGGCCCCTCGAGCTGGCCATGGAGCCCGGCGTCGCTGACCGGGTTCCAGTCCTGGCTCGAGGCCGGTCCGCCGGGCAGGGCACGTCACCTGTGACGCTCGCACTCGCTCGTCCGGCCGCGCAACGCGGTCGCGTTGTCCTTCTTCCTCAACGGCTCTGTGCTTCTCGACGTGGGTCTCCCGCATCCCGGAGGCGCGGTCCGGGCTTCGACCTCGTCCAACGGCGCGCTCGGCCTCCTGCTGCTGGCGATCGCGATCGGGTCGCTCTCGCGCTGCCCACGACGGGCGCGGCGATCGCGGCCTTCGGGACCGTGCGCGTCGTACGCCTCGGCGCGCTGGCCGCGTCGGTGGGCCTGGCCGCCGCCGCTGTCGGCCTCGGCAACCTCCTGCCGCTGACGGCCGCCGGGCTGTTCGTCTACGGCCTGGGCATCGGCGTCTGGGACGTCGCGATGAACGTCGAGGGTGCGGAGGTCGAGCGGCACCTCGGGCGCACGATCATGCCGCGCTTCCACGCCGGCTTCAGCCTCGGCACGGTGGTCGGCGCCCGCATCGGGGCGGGGCTGGTGGCCGCTCGACGTCCCGTGCGGCCGTGCACCTGTCGGCGGTGGCCGTCGTGGCGGTCACGCTCGTCTGGTGCACCTCCACGTCCTTCCTGCCGGTCCCCGACGCCGGACACGAGGAGCGACCCGGCGCTCTCCGTGCCTGGCTCGAGCCACGCACCCTCGTCGATCGGGGTCATGGTGCTCGCCCTGGCGCTGACCGAGGGCACGGCCAACGACTGGCTGGCAGTCGCGCTCGTCGACGGCTACGACGTGTCGCACTCGGTGGGCGTCGCCGGCTTCGCCCTGTTCGTGGCCGCGATGACGGCCTGCCGGTTCGTCGGCACCGGCCTGATCGACCGCTTCGGCCGGGTGGGCGTGCTCTGGGTCGACGATGGCCGCTGCCGGCGTCGGCGTGCTGCTCATCGTCTTCGGCGAGCACCCGGCCCTCGTCACGCTCGGCATCGTCCTCTGGGGTGCGGGTGCCGCGCTCGGCTTCCCGGTCGGGCATGAGCGCGGCGGCCGACGACCCGGTCCGCGCCGCGGCCCGGGTCAGTGTCGTCTCGACGATCGGCTACGCCGCCTTCCTCGCCGGCCCACCGCTGCTCGGCTTCGTCGGCGACGAGGTGGGCACGCTCGAGTCGCTGCTGGTCGTGGCGTGCGTCCTGGTGCCCGCTGCGCTCGCCGTTCCCGCCGCTCGGGAGCCCGCGCGCCGCTGAGGACCGCCCGGCTCAGCCCCGCTCGCCCCCGGGCTTCCACAGCACATCGCCGTGCGCGCGGTTCGCGTGCCGGGCGAGGATGAACAACAGGTCGGAGAGCCGGTTGAGGTAGGTCAGGGCCACCACGTTCATGGTGTCCTCGTGCTCCCGCCAGGCCGCCCAGCCGGACCGCTCGGCGCGCCGGACGACGGTGCGCGAGACGTGCAGGTGCGCGGCCCCGGGAGTGCCGCCGTTGAGGATGAACGACCGCAGCTTGGGCAGCGGCTCGTTGTAGGTGTCGCACCAACCCTCGAGCCGGTCGACGTAGTCCTGCTCGACACGCAGCGGCGGGTACTCCGGATCGGCCACGACCGGGGTGCACAGGTCGGCGCCGACGTCGAACAGGTCGTTCTGGACGCGGGTCACCAGGGCCACGACGTCGTCGTCGAGGTCGCCGCGCGCCAGCGCCACGCCCAGGGAGGCGTTGGCCTCGTCGACGTCGGCGTACGCCGCGAGCCGGAGGTCGTTCTTGGACGTCTCGCTCATGTCGCCCAGACGGGTCGTGCCGGCGTCGCCGGTGCGGGTGTAGATGCGGGTGAGGTTGACCATGGTGCGAGCGTAGTTGAGGCGCACGCGATCGCCGGTGAACACGGCGCGGTAGGCAACCGACTGGCGTACCAGCGTCATAGTGGTCAGTGGGCAACCGTCGACGGGGTCGGCTGCCGAGCCGACGACTCGGACGTCGGAAGGGGTTGGTGGACGTGGAGATCATCACCGATGGCCCGATGCTCGTGCTGAGCGGCGAGTTCGACGTGCCGCAGCACCTGGGAGGTGCGTGCCGCCCTCTACCAGCACCTCGAGGAGCACCTCGAAGGCCACGACGAGGACGTCGTCATCGACATGACCGACGTGACCACCGTCGACTCACCGCGCTCAAGGTGCTCGCCGTGGCGACCCGTGAGGCCGTGCGTCACGGGCACCACCTCACCCTCCGCGGCTGCGGGCCGCAGTGCGCCGCATGCTCCACATCTCCCGGCTGATCCGCGTCGTGGAGGTCGAGCGTCAGGCCGCGTCGGCCTGACCCTCGCGTGGGATTTGCCACTCGCCGAGCCGGTTACGCGTCGGTAGTCGCGGGCCTACGCTCGGCCCCATGACAGCCTCCCCCGAGCGACCAGCAGGGTCCCGCCCAAGGACAAGCCCTGGGTGATGCGCACGTACGCCGGGCACTCCACCGCCACGGCGTCCAACGCGCTCTACCGCACCAACCTCGCGAAGGGCCAGACCGGCCTGTCGGTCGCCTTCGACCTGCCGACCCAGACCGGCTACGACCCGGACAGCCCGCTGGCCCGCGGCGAGGTCGGCAAGGTCGGCGTGCCCGTGCCGCACCTCGGCGAGATGCGCCGGCTCTTCGACGAGATCCCGCTGACCGACATGAACACGTCGATGACGATCAACGCCACCGCGATGTGGCTGCTGGCGATGTACCAGGTGGCCGCGGAGGAGCAGAACCCCGGCCTCGATCCCGCCGAGGTCGCCGGCCAGCTCGCCGGGACGACCCAGAACGACATCATCAAGGAGTACCTCTCGCGGGGGACCTACGTCTTCCCGCCGGAGCACTCGCTGCGGCTGATCAGCCGACATGATCGCCTACACCGTCCACCAGATCCCGAAGTGGAACCCGATCAACATCTGCAGCTACCACCTGCAGGAGGCCGGGGCCACACCGTCGCAGGAGCTGGCGTACGCGCTGTGCACCGCGATCGCGGTGCTCGACCAGGTGAAGAGCTCCGGCCAGGTCGCCGAGGCCGACTTCGAGAAGGTCGTCGGCCGGATCTCCTTCTTCGTCAACGCCGGCGTGCGGTTCGTCGAGGAGACCTGCAAGATGCGCGCCTTCGTCGAGCTGTGGGACGAGATCACCCGAGAACGCTACGGCGTCACAGGACGCCAAGATGCGCCGGTTCCGCTACGGCGTGCAGGTCAACTCGCTCGGCCTGACCGAGGCGCAGCCGGAGAACAACGTGCAGCGGATCGTGCTCGAGATGCTCGGGGTGACGCTGTCGAAGAACGCCCGGGCCCGCGCCGTACAGCTGCCGGCGTGGAACGAGGCCCTGGGCCTGCCCCGGCCGTGGGACCAGCAGTGGTCGCTGCGGATGCAGCAGGTGCTGGCGTTCGAGTCCGACCTGCTGGAGTACGACGACATCTTCGACGGCTCCACCGTGATCGAGGCCAAGGTGGCCGACCTGGTGGCGAGCGCGAAGGCCGAGATGGACCGGGTGCAGGCCCTGGGTGGCGCGATCGCGGCCGTCGAGTCGGGCTACATGAAGTCGGAGCTGGTCTCCGCGCACGCCGCTCGCCGCGCCCGCATCGAGTCGGGGGACGAGGTCATCGTCGGGGTGAACAGGTACGAGACGACCGAGCCGTCACCGCTGACCGCCGACGTCGACGGCTCGATCATGGCCGCCGACCCCGCAGGCCGAGCGGTCCGCGCTCACGTCCGTGGAGGAGTGGAAGGCCGAGCGGGACGGACACGCGGTCGAGGCGGCGCTGGCCCACTGGCCGAGGATGCCAAGACGACCACCAACCTGATGGAGGCCACGCTGGCCGCGGCCCGTGCTGGCGTCACGACGGGGGAGTGGGCCGGCACGCTGCGTGAGGTGTTCGGCGAGTTCCGGGCGCCGACCGGCGTCTCGGGGCCGTCGGCGTGGCAGAGGCGGGCGCGGAGCTACCGCGGCGTGCGCGAGCGCGTCAGGCAGACCGGTGACGAGCTCGGTGGCCGGCTGCGCCTGCTGGTCGGCAAGCCCGGCCTCGACGGCCACTCCAACGGCGCCGAGCAGGTCGCCGTACGCGCAAGGGACGCCGGCTTCGAGGTGGTCTACCAGGGCATCCGGCTGACGCCGGAGCAGATCGTGGCCGCCGCCGTCGCCGAGGACGTGCACTGCGTCGGGCTCTCGATCCTCTCGGGGTCGCACATGGAGCTCGTGCCGTCGGTGCTCGACGGGCTGGCTCGAGGCAGGGCTCGGCGACCTGCCCGTCATCGTCGGCGGGATCATCCCCGAGTCCGACGGGCGCAGGCTCAGGGAGCTGGGTGTGGCCGCGGTCTACACGCCCAAGGACTTCGGCCTGACCGAGATCATGAACGGCATCGTCGACGTCATCCGCCGGGCCAACGAGCTCGACTGAGCGCGCCGGTTACCGTGCAGGCATGAGCGACCTCCAGTGCCCGACCACCGTCTTCCTGACCCGGCACGGCGAGGCGGAGTACGAGACCGACGTGTTCTCGGGAAGCGGCGGTTCCTTGACCCGACGAGGCCGGGAGCAGGCGCGCGAGCTGGGGCGCCGACTGGCCGGGGAGCGGGTCGCGGCGGTCTACTGCAGCTCGGTCGCCCGGGCCGTTCAGACGGCCGAGCTCGCCGCTGCGCAGCTGGGCGTGGACGTGGTCGTGCGGGAGGGCCTGCAGGAGTTCGGTCCCGGTGACCTGCTCGGTCAGGCTGTCGGTGAGGGCCTGTTCGCCGATGTCATGCACGCCTGGCTCGACGGCGACCCGGACCGTCAGGTGCCGGGTGGGGAGTCCGGCGCCGAGATCTCCGCACGCGTCTTCGCCGTGCTGGACCGGATCGCCGACGAGCACCGTGGTGAGACGGTGCTCGTCGTCTGCCACGGGGGCGCCATGTGCGCGTCGCTGGCGCACGCGGGCGCCGCCGGCCTGGACCTCGAGGTCGCCAACTGTGCGTCGTACCGCCTGGAGGGGGACTCGGGCGGCTGGCTGCCCCACGGCTGGCACCCGCTCCCGACATGAGCAGCGCGCGCGTCTTCCTGGCCAGGCACGGGCTGGCCGACTACGAGTCGGAGCTCGTCACCGACGACGGCGGCAGCCTGTCGGCCGAGGGACGCGCGCAGGCGCGTGGGCTGGCCGACGCGCTGCGGGGTGAGCGCATCTCGCGGGTCTGGTGCAGCCCGTTGTCGCGAGCCGTCCAGACCGCCGAGATCGCCGCGGCCGCGCTCGACGTCGACGTGGTGGTGCGCGAAGGCCTGCGGGAGTACGGCGTCGGCTCGCTGGCCGGCACCGACGCAGACGAGTCGGCGGTGATCGGGTCGGTGTTCGGTGCCTGGGAGGCCGGCGACGACTCCGCCACCATCGAGGGGGGCGAGGCGGTGGCCGACATCGTGTCCCGCGTGACCCGCGTGCTCGACGAGATCGTCGACGAGCACCCTGGCGAGGCCGCGCTGGTCGTGAGCCATGGAGGCGCGATCATGGCGACAGTGCCGGAGCTACTCGGTCAGCCGCGATCTTCGGCGTGGGACCTCGTGCTGCCGGGTGGCGGGTTCGTCGCGCTGGAGCGGGACGTCGACGGGTGGCGATTCAGCCCGGCTCTCCCGCCACGTTGACCATCCAGACCACGCCGAACTTGTCGGTGACCATGCCGAACTCGTCGCCCCACATCTGCTTCTCGAGCGGCACGGTGACGGTGCCGCCCTCGGACAGGCCGGCGAACCAGCCGCGGAGGTCGTCGCCGTCGTCGCCGGACAGGCTGATGGCGATGTTCTCGCCCGGGTTGTGGGGCTGGCCCGCCGGGGTGTCGGCCAGCATCAGGACGAAGCCGGCCGGCGTCTCGAGCTGGGCGTGCATGATCAGGTCGGCCCCGGGCGCTGCCGGGTCGCCGTACTCGCCGAAGGTGTTGGAGGTGGCCTCCCCGCCGAGCACCGACTGGTAGAACTCCAGCGCCCAGCGGGCGTTGTCCTTGAAGCTGATGTAGGGGTTCAGCCGCGATGCCATGGAAACTCCTTCGACCGGATGGCCACGACGTTAGCCCCGGCGCCCGAGGACGTGAAGGGACCGGACCAGACACCCTGCGGACGATGAGGTAAGGCATGCCTAATCCCGTGTACCCTTCCGGTCGTGGGCAAGAGCAAGGGCAAGGTCGCGAAGCTTCCGAAGAAGAAGTGCTGCGTCTCCCAGTCGAAGTGCAACCGCTGCCCCCTGCGCATGCTGAAGGAAGGCACGCTCCCCGAGGGATATACGGTCAAGAAGCGCAAGCTCGTCAAGGTCGACAAGAGCGGCGCCAGGAAGAAGTCGAAGAAGATCGCGGCCTGACCCGCCGCCGTACCCCGCAGGAGAGATCGTGCCCGCACCGCGTTTTGTCGAGCAGCTCAACACCCAGATCGGTCACGAGCTGGCCGCGCACAACCAGTACCTCGCCTGCGCGATCTACTACGACGCGCTGACGATGCCGCAGATGGCGACGTTCTTCTACGGCCAGGCGCTCGAGGAGCGCGACCACGCGCTGATGATGGTGCAGTACCTCCTCGACACAGACTCCGACGTCGTGATGCCCGGCGTCGAGGCCCCGCAGTCCGCGTTCGAGGGGCTCGTCACGCCTGTCCAGCTGGCGCTCGACCAGGAGAAGCGCGTCACCGAGCAGATCAACACCCTGCTCAGGATCGCCCGCGAGGAGTCCGACTTCGCCTCCGAGCAGTTCATGCAGTGGTTCATCAAGGAGCAGGTCGAGGAGGTCGCCACCATGAGCGACCTGCTGGCCGTGGTGACCCGCAACCAGGACGACATCGAGGACATCGAGGAGTACGTCGCCCGCGAGCAGGGTGGCGACGCGACCGATCCGACGGCCCCGCGGGTGGCGGGCGCCTGAGACCCCCGTTCGTCGTCGCCCGATGAGAGGGCCTTCATCCGGCTATCACTGAGGGTTCACCGCTGGGCGTGAGCCTGTGCGGGTGCCCAGGTACCCGCTCGTCCCCGTCGTGCTCGCGATCGCTGCGGGCCTGCTCGCCGCACCGGCGTCGGCGACCCCGGCCGCCGGCCACGTCGTGGTCGCGACCGCCAACGTCTACGAGGGCGCGGTGCTGGCGACGCCACGCGACCTCGCCGACCGGACCGACATCCGCCGCTTCGCCCGGCGGTTCGCCGCGCTGAATGCCGTCGCCCCGGACGTGGTGGCGCTGCAGGAGGTGCGTGGCTCGCTGGCCGTCGTGGTGCGTCATCTCAACCGTGCGATGCGCGGCCGGGCGACGTACGCCGTGGTGACGAGGCCCGGCCTCTCCCGGGAGCGCGGCAGGTGCGACGGGCAGCGCGGCAGGTTCACGCTGGTGCGCGACGGGGCGATCGTGGTGAACACGGCGACGACCAGCGTCCTCGAGCGCGGGACCTTCCGGACGTGGGGCCGCTGGCTGCCCGGCATGCGCGGTGCCATGAGGCGTGCAGACGCCGCCGGGTGCGCCGAGCACCCGTGGGCGCGGGTGCGGGTCACCAGGGAGGGTCTCGCGCGTGACGCGGTCGTCGTCGGCACCCATGTCGGCCCGATGGGGCACCACCTCAAGACCCGGGCGATGGGTCTGCTCGCCGAGCAGTCCACCGCGGAGGCCGGGCCGGACGGGCTTGTGGTCATCGCCGGGGACTTGAACCTGCCGTGGTGCATCCAGGGCAGCCGCGTCGCCGAGGCGGGCGACTGCCGCGCGGCCGCGGGCCACGAGCAGCTCGCGGCGCGTGGCTTCCTGGACGCCCTCCGCACGACCGGCCACGCCCTGGGATCGGTCGGGCGGGTCGACTTCATCCAGACCGGTGGCCAGGTGCTCGCTGCCGGCTGGGACCGGTGCTACCGGCCCAGGCTCGCTCCGTCGTGCGGTCGCAAGGAGTCGGCGTTCGCCACCGAGCGCGCCTTCCGGGTCTGCAACGCGCGCGCGGTCTTCCACGGCCGCCCCGGTGACGGCTGTGGCCCGCGTGCCTACGGCAGGTACTACTCCGACCACCCGATCGTGACGGCGACCGTGCAGTGACGGTCAGGTACGGCGCTTGTGCAGGGCCCGCGCCACGACGCCGCCGATCACCAGGCCCGCGACCGCGCCCAGGAAAGCACCCCACTCGCCCTCGGTCCGCCGGCCCAGCGATGCGCCGACCCCGCTGATGATCATCGCCATCAGGACGAGACCGACCCGCCAGGCCATCTCCTGGACCATGGAGCCCGTCATCGATCCCGTGCCGCCGTGCCGGTCGAGGGGCTGGGTGCGGATCACCGCGGACGGCGACAGGGCGCCGTACAGGTGGGGGAAGGTGTCGTCGCCGACGGGATCCTCCCGCCACGCCACGTCGAGCCGGTCGGTGTCGATGGTGAGCAGGAGCAGGGGTTCCCGCACGCCGCGGTAGAAGCGCGCGAACGTGGGCTGCACCTGCTCCCTCCGGGAGGCGTGGATGAACCCCTCCTCGTCGAGCGTGCGGCCGAGTGTCGAGGTCGTGTAGGCGCCCGACGCCTGCGCCGCCTTCCAGTCGGCCGCCGTGGCGATGTGGAACAGGTGCATCAGAAGAGGCGGTGCTCGGAGTCGTCCATGCCACGGAGCAGGTCGTAGTCGACGACGGCGCAGGCGATGCCGCGGTCGATGGCGAGCACGCGGGCCTGCGGCCTGATCTCCTGGGCGGCGAAGATGCCACGCACGGGGCGCAGCAGCGGGTCGCGGTTGAGCAGCTCGAGGTAGCGGGTGAGCTGCTCGACGCCGTCGATGTCGCCACGCCGCTTGATCTCGACGGCGACCGAGGCGCCGGCGGCGTCGCGGCACATCAGGTCGACCGGGCCGATGGCGGTGGGGTACTCGCGCCGGACGAGGGTCAGGCCGTCGGCCAGGGAGGCCGGGTGCTCCGCGAGGAGTTCCTGCAGATGCTTCTCTACGCCGTCCTTCTGGAGCCCGGGGTCGATGCCGAGGTCGTGGGTGGAGTCGTGGAGGATCTCCTCGACCAGGATGCGCAGCGTGTCGTCCGTCTTCGACGTCACCGTCCACTCGACCCGGCCGTCCTCGGTGGTCGCCTCCCGGACCGTGCACGGCGGGCTCATCCAGTTGAGCGGCTTGTAGGAGCCGCCGTCGGAGTGCACCAGCACCGAGCCGTCGGACTTGAGCATGAGCACGCGTGTCGCCATCGGCAGGTGCGCCGTCAGCCGTCCGGCGTAGTCCACCTGGCAGCGCGCGACGACCAATCTCACGGCGAGGAATCTACAGTCCTCCCCATGTACGACGTCCGCCCGGCCCGCGACGGTGACCTGCCCGGCCTCTCAGCGATCGAGGACAGCGGCGTCGCGATGTTCGAGGACGTCCTCGGCGACCTCTCCGGCGACGTACTCGCCTCGAAGGCACCGTCGGGGGAGGAGCGTGCGAGCCGGCCGGGGTTCCTGCTGGTCGCGGGCGACCCGGCGGTCGGGTTCGTCCACGTCCTCGATCTCGACGGCCACGCCCACTTGGAGCAGATCTCCGTGCTGCCGTCCGTGGGCCGTCAGGGGATCGGGACCGCGCTCGTGCGGGCCGCCGTGGCCGAGGCGGCAGACCGCGGGTTCGACGCCGTCACACTGTGCACGTACGCCGACCTGCCGTGGAACGGCCCCTATTACGCGCGCCTCGGATTCACCGAGGTCGAGCCGATCGGCCATCTCGAGCGGTTGCGCGCGCACGAGCAGGAGATCGGTCTCGACCGGCACGGTCGCCGGGTGGCCATGCGCATCGCCGTCCCCACGACGTAGGGCTGTGGGATATCGCACCCCCGGTGGCCGAAGCGCCCGTGGAATGATGCCCGCCATGACGAGTTCCCCCGCAGAGCAGCGCGACTTCACGACCATCGGCGTCATCGGCCTGGGCACCATGGGCGCCGGCATCGCCGAGGTCTTCGCCCGCAACGGCTTCACCGTGATCGGTGTCGAGCTGAGCGACGAGGCGATCGAGCGGGGACGCCAGCACCTCGAGCACTCCACCGGCCGGGCCGTGAAGCGCGAGAAGATCACCGAGGCCCAGCAGGCCGAGATCCTGGGCCACATCTCCTTCAGCACCAGCCTCGACGCCCTCTCCCAGGCCGACTTCGTCGTCGAGGCGGTCGTGGAGTCGATCGAGATCAAGAAGGACATCTTCCGCAGGCTCGACGACATCGTCCGCACCGACGCGATCCTCGCGACCAACACGTCATCCCTGTCGGTCACCGAGATCTCGACTGCCAACCACAGCCCCGGCCGGGTCGTCGGAGTGCACTTCTTCAACCCCGCGCCCGTGCAGAACCTCGTCGAGATCGTGCGCACCGTCGTCACCGAGCCACACGTGCTCGACGCCGTCAAGGACCTCGTCGGGCGTCTCGGCAAGAACCCCGTCGTGTGCGGCGACAAGGCCGGCTTCATCGCCAACACCCTGCTGTTCGGCTACCTCAACCACGCGGTGTCGTTCTTCGAGGGCCACTACGCGACCCGCGAGGACATCGACGCGGCGATGCGCTTCGGCTGCGGCTACCCGATGGGCCCGCTGGCGCTGCTCGACCTGATCGGCCTCGACACGGCGTACGAGATCCTCGACACGATGTACAAGCAGGGCCGCGACCGCCTGCACGCGCCGGCGCCCATCCTCAAGCAGATGGTGACCGCGGGCCTGCTCGGCCGCAAGACCGGCCGCGGCTTCTACACCTACGAGGAGGCCGACTCCTCCACGGTCGTGCCCGACGAGCGGACCCCGTCGGCCGACGACGCAGCACAGCTGCGGCACGCCATCGGCCGGGTCGGCGTCGTCGGCACCGGCACGATGGCCGCCGGCATCGTCGAGGTCTTCGCCAAGGGCGGCTACGACGTGCTGTACGTCGGCCGGTCTCAGGACAAGGTGGACGGGGTGCGCGCCACCATCGAGCGCTCGCTCGACAAGGCCATCGGCCGCGGCAAGCTCGACGAGGCCACCAAGGCCGAGGTGCTCGCCCGCCTCACGGGTACGACCTCGCTCGACGACCTCAAGGACGTCGACCTCGTCGTCGAGGCGATCGCCGAGGACCTGGCGATCAAGACGACCCTGTTCGAGAACCTCGACGACATCTGCAAGCCGGGCGCGATCTTGGCCACCACGACCTCGTCGCTGCCGATCATCGCGCTGGCCAGGGCCACGACCCGGCCGCAGGACGTCGTCGGCATGCACTTCTTCAACCCGGCCACGATCATGAAGCTGGTCGAGGTCGTCACCACCGTCTCCACCTCCGACGACGTCGCGGAGACCACGCGCGCGCTGTGCGAGCGGCTCGGCAAGGTGGCCGTCTCGTGCGGCGACCGGGCCGGGTTCATCGTCAACGCCCTGCTGTTCCCCTACCTCAACGACGCGGTGAAGATGCTGGAGGCGCACTACGCGACCGCCGACGACATCGACGTCGCCATGAAGCAGGGCTGTGCGCTGCCGATGGGACCGTTCGAGCTGCTCGACGTGGTCGGCAACGACGTGTCGCTGGCGATCCAGCGCGAGCTCTACCTGGAGTTCCGCGAGCCGGGCTTCGCCCCGGCGCCGCTGCTCGAGCACCTGGTGACAGCGGGCTACCTCGGCCGCAAGACCAAGCGCGGGTTCCGGGACTACTCCGCCGGCTGACCTCGCGGTCAGCGGCGGCGGGCCGGTCGGACGCGCAGGACCTGGTCGCCGGAGCCGTTGCCCGTGGTGACCAGCAGGTCACCGCGCGGCGTGCGGGTGATCGACCGCAGCCGACCGTAGCCGCGCAGGGCGGCCGGCGCGCGCGTCCTCGTGAGCTTGCCCTTGGCATTGAACTTCATGAACACCACGCGCTCGCCCTTGAGCGCCGCGACCGCGAGCGTGCCGGCATACCAGCCCCACGTCCGACCGTCGACCCAGGCCGCACCGGACGTCGCGATGGTCGGCAGCCCCGACCGCCAACGCGCCCCGATCTGCCGGCCCGGGAGGGACCTGTCGGTCATCGGCACCGACTCGTCGTAGCCGGGCACGGGATTCCAGCCGTAGTTGCCGCCGTTGCGGAGCCGGTTGACCTCGTCGTCGCGGTCGGGGCCGTGCTCGGCCGACCACAGGCTGCCGTCCCCGCGCTGGGCCAGCCCCTGCACGTTGCGGTGGCCGTAGGTGTAGACGTAGCGGGTGGCCGGTTCGGGGGAGTCGATGAAGCGGTTGCCCGGCCACGGTGCGCCGGTGCGCCGGTCGAGGCGCAGCGTCTTGCCGCCGAGCGAGCCGAGATCCTGCGGATTGGTGCCGACGGTCGCGTCTCCCGTGCCGACGAGCAGCGCCCCGTCGCGGGTGATCAGCAGGCGGCAGCCGCCGTGCCGACCGCTGGTGGCCGGGAACCCCGAGATCAGCACCTGCGCGTCGCTGACCGTGGCGGCGTACGGGTCGAGCTGCCAGGCCATCACCCGGACGTCGTTGCGGCCGCCGGCGGAGCCGCCCAGGCAGGCGTAGATGCGTCCGTTCTCCCTGAAGGCGGGGTCGACGGCCAGCGACATCAGCCCGGTCTCGCCACCGGACCAGACGAGGTCGGCCGGCAACGGCACCGTACGGCGCGTGCCGCGGTGCCAGACCGACAGCCGCCCGTCGCGCTCGCTGATGAGCAGGCGGCCGCCGCCGAGCGGCTGGACGTCCCACGGGTTGCTGAGCCCGCTCACGATCGGCTTGACGCGCAGCCCCGGCGCCGCAGCGCGTTCGGCGCGGGCATCGGGCGCGGGCAGGTCGGGTCGTGCGGACGCCGGCGACGACGTCGCGGGCAGGGCGAGCAGGCAGGCGACGACGACGGCGGCGAGCGGAGTCCTCATCCCGGCACGTTAGCGTCTCGGGTCGAACGTGGGGCGCTAGTGCCCAGCCCGGTCGTCGGCCACCATCGCGGCGAGCCTGGCGCGGGTGTTGATGTCGAGCTTGCGATAGATGTGCGACAGGTGCGCGTCGACCGTGCGTGGCGACACGAACAGCTCGTCGGCGATGGCGCGACTGGTGAGTCCGTCGGCGATCTTGTCTGCCACCTGGCGCTCGGCACGCGTGAGCAGCGACAGCGGACCGCGGCGCTCGGCGTCGGGATCGGGTACGCCGGTGAAGATGGCCGCCACGCTGCGCAGCCCGGCCGTGGTGAACTCGCCGCCCTCGACCCAGCCGTCGGGCGCCGACCGGGCCGGCTCCACCGGGAAGTCGGCGGCGTAGCCCCAGGTCGTCGCGTGTCGCGGTGCCCGCAACGCGACGGCGGCCGCGGCGAGGATCCTGCTCTCGGACTGGCCGCGCTTCTCCGCGACGTGGCCGAGGCCGTCGAGCGCGTCGGCGATGCGCAACGGCATCGGCATGCTGGTGGCCTGGTCGAGTGCGTGGAGCAGCGTCGTGGCCGCCTGGTCGATGTCGCCGAGTGCGATGAAGGCGCGGCCCAGCAGCAGCCTGGCCTCGACGGCGTCCCGGCCGAGGCGGCTGCTGTCGGCGAGCACGACCACGTCGGCCGCGAGGCCGGCGGCGTGCGGCAGGTCGCCGGCGGCGAACAGGTCGCGGGCGTCCTGGGCTAGCACCGGGAGGCGCACGGCCCACGGAAGGGTCTGGCGGTCGACGTCCATCGGTGTGTAGTCACGGTCGAGGCCGCGCAGCAGGGTCTCGGCCAGCAGTGCGACGCGGTCCTCGGCCAGCTCGCGGGCGTCCCGCATCACCGCGCGGGCAGCGGACGCGGCCTCGACGGTGCGGCCCTGCTCGAGAGCGACCTTGCCGAGGAGGGTGCGTGCCGACAGGGTGATCCAGCGCTCGTCGTTGGCGTCGGTGCTCGCCATGATCGAGGCCGCGGCCCTGGTGGCGGCCGGGAAGTTGCCGCGCGAGACCGCGATGTCGGTCAGCGTGCGGGTGGCCTGACGCACGATCGACCGGCTGACGGTGTCGAGGTCGATGGCGCGCTGGGCCTCCTTCTCGGCTCGGGGCAGGTCGCCTGCGTCGAGGTGCATCTCAGCGCGGATCGAGGCGTTGCGGGCGAGCTGGAGGTCGGTCTCGTCGGCGTTGAGGGCGTGCTGGTCGGCCCGGTCGAGCAGCCAGAGGCCCTCGTAGGTGCCGCGCACCTCGGACGCGGCGATGCCGGCTCGGCGGGCGACCTGGGCGCCGATCGCGGCCGGCCCGTCGCCGCTCACCAGCGCCGCCTCCAGGATCTCGACGGCCTCACGGGCCCGCATGGAGGTGTAGAGCGAGGAGAAGATGCGGTTGGCCAGCGCGTAGCCGGTGTCGCGGGTCGCCGGGTCGGCGCACGCACCCAGGATCGCGGTGCGCATGACCGCCAGGTCGCTCAGCCAGGGGGCGTCGGCCGCGCCGAAGTTCTCGTGGTCCGGTGCCACCCGGTCGGCCCAGCGGAGCAGCCCGGCCTGGGCCTCCGCCGCGTCGTCGGTGGACGCGGTCAGGAACGTGCCGTGCCGCCGGATCGGCGAGAGCATGTCGAACCGTCCGTCGGGGAGCACCTCGAGCAGGCTGCGCCGCACCAGGCGCGCGGCCAGCGGCGCCGCCACCTCGCGGGTCACCTCGGCGATCTCGGCGAGCACCTCGATGCTCACCGGGCTGGTCATCTGCGCCATCCGCCGGAAGCACCGCTGCTGGTCCTCGTCGAGCAGCTCGTACGACGCGTGCACGGCCTCCGAGAGCGAGGCGGACGGGACCACGTTGGTGATGCCGACCAGCGCGATCTGCACGGCGAACTGCTCGATGAGCAGCGGCAGGCCCCCCGCGGCCGTGAGCAGGCGGCGTACGTCGGCCTCGTCGGCCACCAGGTCGATCGGGTAGCCGCCGGCGGTCTCGACGCGGTTGCACATCAGGTCGACCGCCGGACCAGCCAGCGGCTCGTGGATGCCCGGCACCGGCAGCGGGCCCACGCGGACGACGCGTTCGGCCGGTTGGCCGGCCATGGTGAGCGCTGTCATCGCGAGCCTGGCTGTGCTCGTGGCGTCCAGCACCTGCTGGAAGGTCGCGCCGAGGGTGTCCGGCCCGGTGGCGTCGATGTCGACGCCGTCGACGACGAGGAGTGTGTCGGAGCCGTCGAGGGCGCGGCAGAGCGCACCTTCGGCGGTGTCGCCGGGAGCCGCCTCCACGTCGAGCACGTCGAGGCATGCCGTCAGCACCGCATCGGCGTCACGCAGCCCGCGGGCGTTGACCCAGGCGGCGCCGGAGTTCTGCTCGGTCGCGTGCCGCGCCAGCAGCGTCTTCCCGCTACCGGGAGGACCCACGATGCTGACCCAGCGCGACGTGGACAACGCGGTGTCCAGGAGCTCCCGGACCCGCTCTCGCCCGATGCACGGTGTCAGCACAGGGCTGAACTTATCGGGCCGGCGGCCCAAGGTTTAGGTAGGACTACCGATGCCCGGAAATACCTTCCCGCGGGAGGCTCGTGCCAGGCACCGCGGAATGGGCCACACAGGGGATGGTCTAACCCGGGGGACGGTGCACCTGGCAGGCCGCGACTCGATGCGAGAGTCGTGGCCTGCCCTTCATTTCGGCGAACGCAGGGCCGAGAACGGGTTGCCGGAGGGACGTACGCTGTCGCCATGGAGTACGTCTTCCTGATCGTCGTCATCATGGCCGCCATCGGCGGCGTCGTGCTCATGTCGCGCGCCGGCAAGCGCCGTGCGATCGAGAAGAAGACCGCCGAGCTGGCCCCGGTCAAGAGGCTGGTCGACGAGGACGTCACCGCCCTCGGCGTCGAGCTGCAGCACTTCGACACCGAGATGTCCGGCCGCGAGCTGACCGAGGGCGCCAACGCCGACTACCAGCGGGCCCTCGACGCCTACGAGTCGGCCAAGCACGCTGCCGACTACCTCACCGAGGCCGAGCAGGTCCGGCACGTCACCGAGATCCTCGAGGACGGCCGCTACGCCATGGCCTGCGTGCGCGCCCGGGTCGACGGCCTGCCCCTGCCGACCCGCCGGCCGCCGTGCTTCTTCGACGCACGGCACGGCCTCTCGGTGGTCGACGTCGCCTACACGCCGCCCGGCGGCGCCGAGCGCGACGTCCCCGCGTGCGAGCTCGACGCGGAGCGGGTCAAAGCTGGCGCCGAACCCGACATCCGCAAGGTCATGGTCGGCTCGCGCCGGGTGCCCTACTGGCAGGGTGGCCGCGCCTACCAGCCCTACGCGATGGGCTACTACGGCGCCTTCGGCCCCATGGAGTGGATGTTCATGGGCATGCTGTTCAGTGGTGGGTTCGAGGGCATCGGGGAGGGTCTCGGCGCGATCGGCGAGGGCGTCGGCGACGCCTTCGGCGGCATCGGTGAGGGCATCGGCGACATGTTCGACGGGTTCGACTTCTAGGTCAGTGCCCCACCGGCCAGCTCGACCAGCCGCTCGCACACGGCGACCAGGTCGGCGCGCACCTCGTCCGCGGGACGCGGTGGCAGCAGGTCCTGCCACATGGGCAGAAGGGTTCCTCGCAGCTGCGCGACGCCGGTCGGCCGGCCCAGCAGCCAGTAGTGCAGGTGCTCCTGCCCGTCGCCGTAGCGCGCCACCTGGAGGCGCGGGATGTCGAGGACGTCGGTCGCGGCGCGCTCGACCGCAGTGAGCAGCTGGCCCATCCGGGCCGCCACGTCGGGGGTGAGGTCGGCCAGGTCCGCGTGCCGGCGGGGCATCAGGAAGGCAAGGAACGGCAGGGCCACCGGCTCGTGCGGGATGCCGATCATCGCGACGTCGTCGCGCCACAGCAGGTACGACGCGTCAGCGGTCTCGTCGGCGGCACACATGAAGCAGTCGACACCGCCGGCACCACCGCGCGGCCGTTCGGCGACCGGAGGCTTGAGGTCCCGCGGAGTCAGCTCGCCGTCGTAGGGCCAGGTCGGCCAGTCGGCGAGGCCCGGGTCGCGCAGGCCGTCTGCCGCGATGCGGCGTTGCGTGTCGTCGTACCACTCGGAGGCGTCGCGGGGCATGCCCGCGATGGTGCCAGAGCTACCGCTTCTGCCGCGATCGGTAGGCGGCGACCGCGGCGCGGTTGCTGCAGGTGGTGCTGCAGAACCGGCGCGAGCGGTTGCGCGACAGGTCGAGCACGATCCCCTCGCAGTCGTCGTCCGCGCAGACGCCCAGGCGCGACATCTCGTCGGCGCGGATCACGTCGATCATCGCGACGGCCGTCTCGACGGCGATGCGCGTGTCGAACGGCTCGTCTCCGTCGACGGCGTGCAGGTGCCAGTCGGTCGTGCCGTGCCGCACCAGCTGGGGGAGGGCGCCGGCGTCGGACAGCATCCCGTTGACCAGCTCGACGGCCTCGTCACGCGAGCTGGTGAGCAGGGCCCGGAGGGTCGGACGCAGGGCGCGGACGGCCGCGAGCTCGGCCTCGTCGCGGTCATGACGTCCGGTGTAGTCGTGGTCCGCGTAGAACGCGTCCAGCTCGGCGACGGTGGTGAGGGTGTCCGGCTCACTCGGCGGAGTTGGCCAGGGCCACGGCCGCCAGCAACGAGGTCGCCGTGTCATCAGTGAAAGGCACCTTGACAGGTTACAACACCGAGGACTAGCGTCATCTGCCATGAGCACAGTGACGCATGACGCCGCGGTGGTGTCCGGCTCCCGGCTCGGCGCCGGCTTGGGCTTCGCGGTCGTCTCGGCCGCGTCATTCGGACTCTCCGGCACGCTCGCCAAGGGCCTGCTCGAGGCGGGCTGGACCGCCGGTGCCGCGGTGGCGGTGCGGGTGACGATCGCCGCGGTGGTGCTGATGGTCCCGGCGCTCGTCCTGCTGGGCGGCCGCTGGCACCTGCTGCGCCAGAACCTTCCGATGATCGCCACCTACGGAATCGTGGCGGTCGCGGGCTGCCAGCTCGCGTACTTCAACGCCGTCTCGCACATGCAGGTCGGTGTGGCGCTCCTCATCGAGTACACCGCGCCGGTCGCGGTGATCGGCTGGCTCTGGCTGCGCCGCGCCCAACGCCCGAGCCGACTCACGGTGGCAGGTGCCGGACTGGCCGCGGTGGGACTGGTGCTCGTGCTCGACCTCGTCTCGGGTGCCGACCTCAGTGCCGTCGGCGTGGTGTGGGCGCTGGCCGCCATGGTGGGCGCCGCGACGTACTTCGTGCTCTCGGCGAACGACAGCCAACGGTCTCCATCCCATCGTGCTGGCCGCCGCGGGTCTCACCCTCGGCGCCGCCGCCCTGTGGGTCGCGGGTGCTGTCGGCATCGTCCCGTTGGCCATGTCGACGGAGGCGGTGTCCTACGACGGCACCACGGTCGACTGGTGGCTTCCGCTGCTCGGGCTCGGCGTGGTGACGGCGGCCCTGGCCTACGTCAGCGGCATCGCGGCCATCCGGCGCCTCGGCTCGCGCCTCGCCTCGTTCGTCGCGCTGCTCGAGGTGCTGTTCGCGCTGGTCTTCGCGTGGCTCCTGCTCGACGAGCTGCCGCGTCAGGTGCAGGTGCTCGGCGGCGCGCTGATCCTGGCCGGTGTCGTGGTCGTGAAGCTGGGGGAGCGGCGTACGGCTCTGGTCAGCGCGCATCCTGACGGCGGATGAAGACCTCCCGAGTCAGCATGAGTACGGCGGCAGCGGTGGGGATCGCGAGCAGCGCACCCACCACACCCAGCAACCCGGCCCCGACGAGCGCGGCGATGACCGTGACCGACCCGGGGATGTCGACGGAGCGTGACATCACCCGCGGGTAGATGACGTAGTTCTCGAGCTGCTGGTAGATCACGTAGAAGATCAGGCAGGCGATGCCGATCTTGGGGTCCGTGGCGAAGCCGATGGCCGTGACGACGACCGCGCCGATGGTGGCGCCGATCATCGGGATGACGTCGAGCAGGGCGACCACGAAGGCCAGCGCGACGGCGTACTTGCCGAGGCCGACGATGAAGAGGAACACCAGACTGGTCAGTCCCGCGCACAGCGCGACGATGAACGCGCCGGAGACGTAGCCGCCGACGCTCTTGATGATCCGGTCGCCGAGCGTGGACACCCGCGGTCGGCGCGAAGCCGGGGCGAGGCGGTACAGGGCGCCCTTGGTGGCGTCGAGGCCGGCCAGGAAGTACAGCGTCAGGACCACGACGACGAACGAGTTGAGGAGCGTGGAGACGACGGCGAGGCCGATGCCGAGCGCCCCGCCGAAGACGCTCGAGACGAGGTCGCCCTGCTCGACCTTCTCCTTGATCTTGGAGATGATGTCGTACTTGTCGTCGAGGCGCTGGACCTGTTGATTCTTCTGCAGGCTGTCGAGCCAGCCGGGCGCGTTCTGGGTGATCTGGGCGATCTGGTCGGAGATGACCGGCACGATCGCCATCACGAAGCCCACCAGGGCCACGACCACGATCGTGATGACGGCGAGGACTGCCCACGATCGCTTGAGGCCGCGCGCCTGGAACCACTCCACAGCGGGATTGAGGCCCGCAGCGAGGAACAGCGCCACCACGATCAGGATCAGGGTGGAGCCGATGGCCAGGATCTGGGTGCCGAGCCAGAAGGCGAGAAGCGCACCGGCGCCGACGAAGAACCCGATGTAGAACGGCGAGTGCCGTTCGAACGGCTTGCCGAGAGGGCCGCTCTCGGAGGTCCTGGCCTCCACGACCTCGCGCGCCGCGTCCGCCGTCTCGGCGGCCCTCGCGGCATCGGTTGCCGCGGCCTCCGCCTTCGCGGCTGCCGCCTTGCCGGGACGCGGCAGGCGGGTCAGGACTCGTCCTCGGCGAAGCTCGACACGACATCACGCAGCGCGCCGAGCTGGGCGGCGATCGCGTCCCGGCGCTTGGTCATCCGGTCGACCTCGGCCCGGACGGCGGCCAGCTCGCGCTCGGCCTCCGCCGTACCGCTGGTGGCGACGGAGTCCGCCTGCGTCTTCGCCGTGGCCACGATCTGCTCGGCCTCGCGGCGGGCCCGCGACAGCAGGGCCTCGGACTCCGACTGGGCCTGCTGGCGGTGCGTGGTGGCCTGGGTGATGGCCTCCCGGGCCCGCTGCTCGGCGGCGGTCGCCCGCTGCTCGGCCTCGGCGACCAGGCGCGCCGTCTCGGACGTCGCGTTGGAGTGGTGGTCGGTGGCCTCGCGGGCCAGCCGCTCCTTCTCGACGGCCAGCGTGCGCCGGGCCTCCTGCACCTCGCGGTCGGCGGCGGCGCGGGCCTGCTCGGCCTCGCGCTTCGCGGTGGTGAGCAGCTCGTTGGTCTCCTGCTGGGCCGCCAGCCTCAGCTGGTCGGCCTCGCGCTGCGCCGAGGCGCGGTGGTCGTCGGCCTCGCTCTTCGCGAGCACGCGCTCCTGCTCGGCGTCGGCGGTGATGCGGCTGCGGGTCTCGTCGAGCTCCTTGAGCTGCACCAGGCGCATGTCCTCGGCCTCGCGGGACGCGTCGGCGCGGATCGCCTTGGCATCGCGGTTGGCCTGTGAGCGGATCTCGTCGGCGTCGCGCAGGGCGGCCTCGCGGACGTCGGCCGCCTCGTCCTCGGCCAGCTTGAGCATCGACGTCGCGCGGCCGCCGAGACCGGCGTACGACGGGCTCTCGTTCTCGGCGAGCTGGGCCTTGAGGGACTCGAGCTCTCGCTGCAGGTCCAGCACGCGCTGCTCGGACTGGCTCAGGCTGCTGCCGAGGCCGGCCTTGTCGGAGAGGAGCTGGCGCACGCCGGCGTCGACGGCGTCCTTGTCGTAGCCACCGCGACGTACGGCGGGGAAGGAGGGCACGCTCGAGGCAGGGGTCGACACGGGAGCCGACACCGGGGCCGGGGCCGGGGCGGGACGAGCGGCCGCCGGGGGTGCGCTCGACTGCCGATCCGGGGCCGGCATCGGCGGGATCACCGGAGCGGACCTCTGCTCGGGCGCAGCGGCGACCTGCGGCGCCGGGACCTGCTGGGTGCGCTCGGCCGGCTTCTCGGCGGCCGGCTTCTCGGCGGCCGGCTCGTTCGCGGGCTGCTTGGGCGCAGGCTTCTGAGCCGCCTTCTCGGGGGCTCGCGCAGCGGGCTTCGCGGCCGCGGGTTCCTTGGGTACGACGGGCAGCACCTGCGTGGGCTCCTCGTCGGCATCCCCGAGCTGCTCGTCGGTCGGCTCCTCGTCGAAGATGGACAGGCCCTCGTCGCGGCTCATGTGGTGCGCACCCTTCTGATCACGTCTGCTCGGTTGTCGGTCCAGTGTGGCTGATCGGTCCGAAACAGCACACCCCGGCTCGCGGACTGGCGGGCAACCAGTCGGCGAACCTGGGCGGAGCGGTGCGTCAGACGCCGCGGAAGCGGTTGATCTCGTCGAGATGCCTCTCGCGCATCTCGGGATCCCGCACGCCGAGGCCCTCCTCGGGGGCCAGGCAGAGCACGCCGACCTTGCCCTGGTGGGCGTTCTTGTGCACGTCGAGCGCGGCCTGGCCGACCTCGTCGAGCGAGTAGGTCTTCGACAGGGTCGGGTGGATCATGCCCTTGGCGATGAGGCGGTTGGCCTCCCACGACTCGCGGTAGTTGGCGAAGTGCGAGCCGATGATCCGCTTGAGGTTCATCCACAGGTAGCGGTTGTCGTACTGGTGCAGGTAGCCGCTCGTCGAGGCGCAGGTCACGATCGTGCCGCCCTTGCGCGCGGCGTACACGGAGGCGCCGAAGGTCTCGCGGCCGGGGTGCTCGAAGACGATGTCGACGTCCTCGCCTCCGGTGAGCTCCCGGATCCTCATCCCCAGGCGGCGCCACTCCTTCGGGTCCTGGGTGTGCTCGTCCTTCCAGAACTTCCACCCCTCCTCGGAGCGGTTGATGATCAGCTCGGCGCCCATCGAGCGGCAGATGTCGGCCTTCTCGTCGTTGGACACGACGCAGACCGGCGTCGCGCCGCCGTTGAGGGCGTACTGCGTCGCGAAGCCGCCGAGTCCGCCGCTGGCGCCCCAGATCAGCACGTTGTCGCCCTGCTTCATGCCGGCGCCGTTGCGGCTGACCAGCTGGCGGTACGCCGTGGAGTTGACGAGGCCGGGGGAGGCGGCCTCCTCCCAGGTGAGGTGGGCGGCCTTGGGCATCAGCTGGTTGGACTTGACCAGCGCGATGTGGGCCAGGCCCCCGAAGTTGGTCTCGAAGCCCCAGATCCGCTGTTCGGGGTCGAGCATCGTGTCGTTGTGCCCGTCGGAGCTCTCGAGCTCGACCGAGAGGCAGTGGGCGACGACCTCGTCGCCGGGGCTCCACGAGTGCACGCCGGCGCCCGTCTTGAGCACGACGCCGGCCAGGTCGGACCCGACCACGTGGTAGGGCAGGTCGTGGCGTGCGGAGAGCGGGCTGAGCCTGCCGTAGCGCTCGAGGAAGCCGAACGTCGAGACCGGCTCGAAGATCGAGGTCCACACGGTGTTGTAGTTGATCGCGCTGGCCATCACGGCCACCAGCGCCTCACCCGGGCCGAGCTCGGGCAGGGCGACGTCCTCGACGTGGAGCGACTCGCGGGGGTCCTTGTCCTTCGAGTCCAGGCCCTCGAACATGTCCACGTCGTCCTTGTGGATCGTGACGGCCCGGTAGGACTCCGGCAGGTCGAGTGCGGCGAAGTCCTCGGCTGAGGTGTCTCCGGCGGCGATCGCGTCGAGGATGTTCTGCACGTCGGGGCTCCTGGGTTCGGGGGGCGGCAGTGCGCTGAGATTACCGATGGGTATCGGGTGTGGCGACCGCATGTGACCTATCTGGCTCCCCGCCGGTTCGACGAGCTCGACCAGCACCCCGCCGGCGTCCTTGGGGTGGATGAAGTTGACCCGGCTGTCGGACGTGCCGCGCCGGGGAGCGTCGTACAGGAGGCGGAGGCCACGCTCGCGCAGGACCGACGACACCTGCTCGACGTCGTCGACGCGGAAGGCGAGCTGCTGGAGCCCGGGGCCGGAGCGATCCAGGAACTTCGCGATCGTCGACTCGGGGGAGAGCGGGGCGAGCAGCTGGATGCAGGGGTCCCCAGATTCGGCGGAGCCGCCTACGCCCACCATCGCCTCGCGCACACCCTGCTCCTCGTTGGTCTCCTCGTGGAGCACCTCCATGCCGTAGACGTCGCGGTAGAACGCGATCGCCTCGTCCAGGTCGGGCACCGCGATGCCGACGTGGTCGATGGCGGTGAACAGGTGCGAGGGAAGGTCCGGGCTCATGCCGCACATCGTCGTACGACGGGTGCGTGCGGGCGAGGGGGTGTGAGGTTTTCCTCACCCGTGACCCACTGCCTCGGGCGACCCTCCGGTGGGTATCGTCGCGGGTATCCGGCCGATCGGCGTCCCGACCGGCCCACTCGCTACGCACGCATGGAGGCACCAATGTCCGGATCCGTGATCGTCGCCGGGGCCCGCACCCCCATCGGACGCCTGCTCGGCGGGCTGAAGGACCAGTCGGCCGCAGACCTGGGCGGCGTGGCCATCACTGGCGCGCTCGACAGGGCCGGCGTCGCCGGCGACCAGGTCGACTACGTGATCATGGGCCAGGTCATCCAGGCCGGCACCGGCCAGATCACCGCACGCCAGGCGGCCGTCAAGGGCGGCATCCCGATGACCGTCCCGTCCATCACGATCAACAAGGTGTGCCTGTCGGGCGTCAACGCCATCGCCCTGGCCGACCAGCTGATCCGCGCCGGCGAGCACGAGATCGTCGTCGCGGGTGGCATGGAGTCGATGACCCAGGCGCCGCACCTGCTGCCGAAGTCGCGCGAGGGCTTCAAGTACGGCGACACGAAGCTGGTCGACTCGATGGCGTACGACGCGCTCTACGACCAGTTCACCGACCAGGCGATGATCAACCTGACCGAGAGCCACAACTCCGCGGGCGCCAACCTGAGCCGCGAGGAGCAGGACGCGTTCTCCGCGCAGTCGCACCAGCGGGCCGCGCTGGCCTGGAAGAACGGCGCTCTTCGACGACGAGGTCGTGCCCGTCACGATCAAGACCCGCAAGGGCGACGGTGACGGTCGCCGAGGACGAGGGCATCCGTGGCGACACGACAGTGGAGTCGCTCGCCGGTCTGCGCCCGGTCTCCAAGGACGGCACCATCACGGCCGGCTCCGCATCGCAGATCTCCGACGGCGCCTGCGCGGTCGTGGTGATGAGCAAGGCGAAGGCCGAGGAGCTCGGCCTCGACCTGGCTGGCCGAGATCGGCGCCTCCGGCCAGGTCGCCGGCCCCGACTCCACCCTCCAGCTCCAGCCGGCCAACGCGATCGCGAAGGCGGTCGCCAAGGAAGGCATCGACGTCGCCGACATCGACCTCTTCGAGCTCAACGAGGCGTTCGCCGCCGTCGGCATCGAATCGGCCCGCCAGCTCGGCGTCGACCAGGACAAGGTCAACGTCAACGGTGGCGCCATCGCGCTCGGTCACCCGGTCGGCATGTCCGGAGCCCGCATCGTGCTGCACCTCGCGCTCGAGCTCCAGCGTCGCGGCGGCGGCGTCGGTGCGGCCGCCCTGTGCGGTGGCGGCGGGCAGGGCGACGCCCTGATCATTCGCGTGCCGAAGGCGTGACAGGCGCCACCAGCGAAGGACTGGGGCGGCGCGGCTCGACGGCGTCGGTCCCCGACCTCGTCTCCCGGGCCCGCGAGGGCGACGCCCGCGCGGTGGCGCGGCTCATCTCGCTCGTCGAGGACGAGTCACCGTTGCTGCGCGAGGTGATGACGGCGCTGGCGCCACATACCGGGCACGCGCAGATCGTCGGCATCACCGGTTCGCCGGGTGTCGGCAAGTCCACCTCGACCAACGCGCTCGTCACCGAGCTGCGCAGGGCCGGCCAGCGCGTCGGGGTGCTGGCGGTCGACCCGTCGTCGCCGTTCTCCGGCGGCGCGCTGCTCGGCGACCGGGTGCGGATGCAGGACCACGCGACCGACCGCGACGTCTACATCCGGTCGATGGCGTCGCGCGGGCACCTCGGCGGCCTCGCGTGGACGACTCCGCAGGCGCTCCGGGTGCTCGACGCGGCCGGCTGCGACGTCGTACTCATCGAGACGGTGGGGGTCGGGCAGAGCGAGGTCGAGATCGCCGGGCTCGCCGACACCACCCTGGTGCTGATGGCCCCCGGCATGGGCGACGGCATCCAGGCGGCCAAGGCCGGCATCCTCGAGATCGGTGACCTGTACGTCGTCAACAAGGCCGACCGCGACGGTGCCGACCAGGTGCGACGCGACCTCCGCTCGATGCTCGCGCTCGGCGATCGGCCCGAGGGCTGGTGGAAGCCGCCGATCGTGAAGACCGTCGCCGCGAGGTCCGAGGGACTCGACGAGGTCGTCGTCGAGATCGGCCGGCACCGGGCCTGGCTGACCGAGTCGGGTCAGCTGGAGGTGCGGCGCGCCCGCCGGGCGCGCGACGAGATCGAGGCGATCGCCATGACCGCCCTGCGCGCGCGTTGGGGCGACCTGCACGGGCATGCGTCGCTCGACGGACTCGCGGCCTCCGTCGCCGAGGGCCGCCTCGACCCGTACTCCGCCGCCGACGAGCTGGTGGACGCGATCAGCGCGTGAGCCGGACCGTCTCGCTGGTGGTGCCGGCGAGCGAGTTGGCAGCGCCGATCACGACGCGGTAGCGGCCGGCGCCCAGGTCGAGGGTCCGGACGTCACGGCTGCCCTGCGTGCTCGAGCGCCGGACGCTCTTCCAGGTCCCGGACCGCTGCTTCTGCACCGTCAGCGCGTAGTCGCCGCTCGCCCAGTCGGGGTCGACGTCGACACGCAGCTTGCGCTTGCCCGCGACCGCCTTCGTGATCACGGCGGCCGGCGGCGACGTCGGCGGCAGGATCGTGAAGCCGTACGTCGCAGGCGTGGGGTCGACGTGGCCCGCCGCGTCGACCGCGGCGACGGCGAACGTGTGCGCGCCGAGCGTCGTGACCGTGACGGCGTACGTCCGCTCCACGCCGCAGGGGAGCCATGGCCCCGTGTCCAGGACGCACACGAACGTGCCCGGCTCGGTGGAGCTGAACTCGAAGAAGACCACGCCCGGGGTCAGCGCCGGCACCGGGCCCATGACGATCGCGGTGTCGGGGGGCGTGGTGTCGGCAGCCCGTGCCGGGGTGGCGAACAGCAGCAGGGTGCCCGACAGGAGGCAGACGAGGGCCCGGGCGACGATCGTGGCGGGCCGGACCACGAGACCGGCATTCACGTCTGCAGCGTCGCACGACCGACCCGGGCTTGTCCGGCGAACGGGAGAACCGCGCGCCTCCCGGAGCAGATGCGTGGCGGGTGGTACCAATGTGGCGACCTGTGCGCGCCCCGAAGACGGGGGCGGGCCGGACCCTGCACCGACCGCGAACGAACGGAGTCATCGATGAACGTCAAGAAGGCGCTCCTCGTGCTGGTCGTGGTGTTCCTCGGCTTCTGGATGTTCACCGACCCCAACGGGCTCGCCGACGCCGCCACCAACGGCGCCGACAAGACCTGGGAGCTGACCCAGGACCTCTTCCGCGCGATCATCGACTTCGTGGACGCGCTCTGAGTCCCTGATGGGCCTGATCTCGTCCGTGACGGAGCCGGACATCCGCCGCCACCTCCTGCGCGAGGAGGGTGAGGTCGTCGTCGACGAGGTACGCAAGCACGCTGTCGCCTACGTCCGCCCGTTGCTGGAGGGGGCGCTGGCGGTCCTGCTGCTGGTGCTCTTCCCGTTCATGGACCTCGACCTGGCCTGGTTCCCGTTCCTGCTGGCCGGGGGCATCGCCGCGCACGCCGGCTGGCTGGCACTGAGCGCGAAGATGGATGTCTTCGTGATCACCAACATGCGGGTCTTCCGCGTCCACGGCGTGCTCTCGCAGCAGCTCGCCACGATGCCGCTCTCGCGCATCCTCGACATCACCGTCGCCAAGCCGTTGATCGGGCGACTTCTGGGCTACGGCCACTTCATCTTCGAGTCGGCCGCGCAGGAGCAGGGACTGCGCGAGATCCGCTACGTCGGCCAGCCCGACGCGCGCGACCTCGCGATCCAGCGCGTGGTGCAGCGTGCGGGGCTGCGCGGGCCCAGGGCCGTCAATTGAGCGCCGTCGGCTGATGGCTCTCTCCTTCGACCCGATCGAGGAGGCCGCCCGGCAGTGGGGACTGCGCTGGGACGGCGTGCCGGCGATGCACGCGGTCACCTCGCTGATGCGCGTGCAGCAGCTGGTGATCGGCAGGCTCGACGCGCTGCTGAAGCCGCACGGGCTCACCTTCGCCCGCTACGAGGCGCTGGTGCTCCTGACGTTCTCGTCGCGGGGTTCGCTGCCTCTCGGCAAGATGGGGGAGCGGCTGCAGGTGCACCCGACATCCGTCACGTCGATCGTGCGGCGGCTCGCGGCCTCGGGCCTCGTCGTACGCCGGCAGCATCCCGAGGACGCACGGGCCGTGCTCGCCGAGATCACCGACGAGGGCCGGGCCCTGGTCGAGGCCGCGACGCGCGACCTCACCGCAGCCGACTTCGGGCTCGGCGCCCTCGACGACCGCCAGCTCGCCGAGCTCTCCGAGCTCTTGACGCCGGTACGGCGGGCTGCCGGAGACTTCTGAGATGGCGACCTCCGACGACGTACGCCGGGTGGCAGCCTCGCTCCCGCGCAGCTACGAGGTGCAGGTGCATGGTCGCTGGAAGTTCAGGGTCAAGCAGATCGTCTACTGCGCCTTCTCGGGCGACGAGCTGGAGATGGGGTTCGGCTTCCCCAAGGGGGAGCGTGACGGGCTGGTCGCGTCAGACCCCGAGACGTTCTTCCTGCCGGGGACCTCCGACCTCCGCTACCAGTGGGTGTGCGCGCACCTGCCCCGGCTCGGGGTCGACGAGATGCGCGAGCTGGTCGTCGACGCCTGGCGGATGTGCACGCCGAAGATGCTCCACGAGCTGCCGGAGCTGCCCGCGCCGGCCGCGCGCGTGTGGGACCTGGTCGAGCAGCAGGAGTGGGGCGAGGTGCGGCCGCTGCTGCATCCCCACGTGCGCTTCACCGACGGCGACGTCGACGTGCGCGGCCGGAGCAACCTGCTGGCGTACCTCCGTGACCACCCGACCCCGCGGCCGCCGACCGCGGCCGAGGTGCGGGGCGGGCAGCTGCATCGCTGGGTTCGCGCAATTTACTAGGACGTCCTACTATTTGGTGCATGACCGACGACAGCACCCAGGACCCGACCGCGCGCGAGCGCTGGCAGCAGCGCTACGACGGCTCGGTCGAATCCGGTCGGGTGCGTGACGCCGACTTCACCACCCTGTCCGGCATGGAGGTCGAGCCCGCCTACGGTCCCGACGACTCCCAGGCCGAACGCCTGCCCGAAGGTCAATGGCCCGGCGAGTTCCCCTACACGCGCGGTCTCTACCCGACCGGCTACCGCGGTCGCACCTGGACGATCCGCCAGTTCGCCGGCTTCGGCAACGCCCAGCAGACCAACGAGCGCTACAAGATGATCCTCGGACGCGGTGGCGGTGGGCTCTCGGTCGCGTTCGACATGCCGACCCTGATGGGCCGCGACTCCGACGACCCGAAGGCGCTGGGCGAGGTCGGGCACTGCGGCGTGGCCATCGACTCGGTCGCCGACATGGAGACTCTCTTCGACGGCATCGACCTGAGCCAGGTCACCACGTCGATGACGATCAGCGGCCCGGCCGTGCCGGTGTTCTGCATGATGATCGTCGCCGCCGAGCGCGCGGGCGTCGACACGAGCGTCCTCAACGGCACGCTGCAGACCGACATCTTCAAGGAGTACATCGCCCAGAAGGAGTGGATCTTCGGCGCCGAGCCGCACCTGCGCCTGATCGGCGACCTGATGGAGTACTGCGTCGAGAAGGCGCCGGCCTACAAGCCCCTCTCGGTCTCCGGCTACCACATCCGCGAGGCCGGCTCGACGGCCGCGCAGGAGCTCGCGTTCACGCTCGCCGACGGCTTCGGCTACGTCGAGCTGGGTCTCTCGCGCGGCCTCGACGTCGACGTCTTCGCGCCCGGCCTGTCGTTCTTCTTCGACGCACACGTCGACTTCTTCGAGGAGATCGCCAAGTTCCGCGCGGCCCGCCGCATCTGGGCCCGCTGGCTGCGCGACGTCTACGGCGCGAAGACGGAGAAGGCGCAGTGGCTGCGCTTCCACACCCAGACCGCGGGTGTCTCGCTCACGGCCCAGCAGCCCTACAACAACGTCGTACGCACGGGCATCGAGGCGCTGTCGGCCGTGCTCGGCGGCACCAACTCGCTGCACACCAACGCCCTCGACGAGACCCTCGCCCTGCCCAGCGAGCAGGCCGCCGAGATCGCGCTGCGCACCCAGCAGGTGATCATGGAGGAGACCGGCGTCGTCAACGTCGCCGACCCGCTCGGCGGCAGCTGGTACGTCGAGGCGCTGACCGACAAGATCGAGGCCGAGGCCAACGCGATCTTCGACAAGATCCTCAGCCTGGGTGGGTCCACCCTGACGCATGCCGACACCGAGGCGCTGGCGAGCGCGTCGCGCGACGCCGAGAACCCCATGACCAAGGGGCTGCTGCGCGGCATCGAGGACGGCTGGTTCATGTCCGAGATCGCCGAGGCGGCGTTCCAGTACCAGACCGCGCTCGAGAAGGGCGACAAGCGGATCGTCGGCGTCAACTGTCACGAGCAGTCGGTCACCCACGACCTCGAGATCCTGCGCGTCAGCCACGAGGTCGAGGTCGAGCAGGTGCGGTTGCTGGCCGAGCGCAGGACCGCCCGCGACGAGTCCGCCGTGGCCGCGGCGCTGACCCGGATGGTCGAGGTCGGCCGCACCGACGACAACATGATGGAGTCGATGCTCGAGGCCTGCCGGGTCGAGGCGACCCTCGGGGAGATCTGCGACGCGCTGCGCGCCGAGTGGGGCGAGTACCGCGAGCCGGCTCGCTTCTAGCCGGGAGGCAGCGCGCATCGCTAGTTTCGTCCGGTGACCAACGAACGCGCCGGCACCCCGGCCCAGCCCTCCGACCTCGTCGACGTCGCGCACCTGGTGACGTCCTACTACACCGGCGTCCCCGACCCCGACGACGTCGACCAGCAGGTCGCCTTCGGCACGAGCGGCCACCGCGGCACCAGCCTGCGGACGTCGTTCAACGAGACGCACATCGTGGCGACCACGCAGGCCATCTGCGACTACCGGCGCGAACAGGGCTACGACGGGCCGCTGTTCATCGGCCGCGACACCCACGGTCTCTCCGAGCCGGCGTGGGCATCGGCGATCGAGGTGCTGGTCGCCAACGACGTGACTGTGCTGGTCGACGCTGCCGACGGCTACACGCCCACCCCAGCGGTATCGCACGCGATCCTGCGGGCCAACCAGGGGCGTACGTCGGGCGCCGGTCTCGCCGACGGGATCGTGGTCACGCCCTCGCACAACCCGCCCACGGACGGCGGGTTCAAGTACAACCCTCCGCACGGCGGCCCCGCCGACAGCGACGCGACGTCGGTGATCGCGGCCCGGGCGAACGAGTTGATCGCGGGCGGCCTGGCTGATGTGCGGCGTACGCCGTTCACGCGGGCCCGCGCCGCCTGCTCGCCGTACGACTTCCTCGGGACGTACGTCGACGACCTGCCCTCGGTGGTCGATCTCGCGGCCGTCAGGGAGGCGGGCGTCCGGATCGGCGCGGACCCGCTGGGTGGCGCGTCGGTGCACTACTGGGGAGAGATCGGCGAGCGGCACGGGCTCGACCTGACGGTGGTGAACCCGCTGGTCGACGCGACCTGGCGGTTCATGACACTCGACTGGGACGGCAAGATCCGGATGGACTGCTCGTCGCCCTCGGCGATGGCCTCGCTGATCGGCCGCAAGGACGACTACGACATCGCCACCGGCAACGACGCCGACTCCGACAGGCACGGCATCGTCACGCCGGACGCCGGGCTGTTGAACCCCAACCACTACCTGGCGGTCGCGATCGGCTACCTGTTCGGCGGCGCGCGGCCGGGCTGGCCCGACACCGCGCGGATCGGCAAGACGCTGGTGTCGTCGTCGATGATCGACCGGGTGGCCTCGTCGCTCGGCCGGCCGATGGTCGAGGTGCCGGTCGGTTTCAAGTGGTTCGTGCCCGGGCTCATCGACGGCTCGTTCGGGTTCGGCGGCGAGGAGTCGGCGGGCGCGTCGTTCCTGCGGACCGACGGCACCACGTGGACCACCGACAAGGACGGGATCATCCTGGCGCTCCTGGCCTCGGAGATCCTGGCGCGGACCGGCCGGAGCCCCTCGCAGCACTACGCCGACCTGGTCGCCCGGCACGGCGACCCGGCGTACGCCCGGGTGGACGCGCCGGCCGACCGTGCCCAGAAGGCCAAGCTGGCGGCGCTGTCTCCCGGCGACGTGACGGCCACCTCGCTGGCGGGGGAGGAGATCACCGCGAAGCTCACCGAGGCGCCCGGCAACGGGGCGAGCATCGGCGGCCTCAAGGTCACCACCGAGAGCGCGTGGTTCGCCGCCCGGCCGTCGGGCACCGAGGACGTCTACAAGATCTACGCGGAGTCCTTCCGCGGGCCCGACCACCTGGCCCAGGTGCAGGCCGAGGCGCGGGACGTGGTGGGGGCCGCACTCGGCTGACGGCCAGCCCGGTTGGCGCCGCGTTGTGCCCGTTGGTGAGAATGGCGGCATGACGCAGCAGCCGTTCTCCCGTCCCGGTGCCATCGACCTCTCGGCCCTGAAGCGCCCCGCGGCCCCGGCCGCTCCCGCTGGCGCTCCTGGCGGCGTCCCGGGCGCGCCCGCCGGAGGGTCGGCGTACGCCGTGCAGGTGACCGAGCAGAACTTCCAGCAGGTCATCGAGGGCTCGATGTCGGCTCCGGTGCTGCTGGCGTTCTACTCCCGCACCCGGATGCCCGAGAGCGGGCAGCTCGCCGACGACCTCGAGACGCTGTCGGGGGAGTTCGAGGGCAGGTTCCTGGTCGGCCTGGTCGACATCGACGCCGCGCCGCAGATCGCCCAGGCGATGCAGATCCCGTCGATCCCGCTCGTCGTCGCCGTGCTCGACGGCAGGCCGATGCCGCTGTTCCAGGACGTGCTGCCGATCGAGGAGCTGCGCACCGCCCTCACGACCGTGGTGCAGCAGTTCACCACGCAGGGCATCACCGGTCGGCACCAGCCGCGCGGGGCCGTCGAGGCACCGTCGGTCGAGGGTGACGAGGAGCCGCCGGTCGACCCCCGCTATGCGCCCGCCCAGGACGCGCTCGGCGCGGGCGACATCGAGACCGCGGTGACGGAGTACCAGAAGCTCGTCGACGCCAACCCCGCCGACGCCGAGGCAGTGGCCGGCCTCGCGATGGCCAAGGTCCTGCTGCGCACCCAGGGCGTCGACCTCAACGAGGCCCGGGCCGCTGCCGCTGCCGCGCCCGACGACATCGACGCGCAGACGCTCGTGGCCGACCTCGACATGCTGGGCGGCCACGTCGACGACGCGTTCGCGCGCCTGGTCGACGTCGTACGCCGCACGGCCGGTGACGAGCGCACGAAGGCGCGCGACCACCTGCTGGGACTGTTCTCCGCCGTCGGCAACGACGACGAGCGCGTGCTCTCGGGCCGTCGGGCCCTCGCGTCAGCCCTGTTCTGAGCGCCGGGTGAGCCGTCGCGACTCCGTGCTGGCTGCCCTGGTGGCGGTCATCTGGGGCGTGAACTTCCTCGTCATCGACTGGGGCATGGCCGGGGTGCCGCCGTTGCTCTTCCTGGTGTTCCGGTTCGTCGGCGTCGCCCTGCCCGCGGTCTTCCTCGTACGCCGCCCGCAGGTGTCGTGGCGGGTGCTCGCCGTGGTCGGTCTCACCATGTCGCTGGGGCAGTTCGGTCTCCTGTACGCCGCCCTCGCGGCCGGGATGCCGCCGGGTCTGGCCGGCCTGGTGCTGCAGGCACAGATCGTCTTCACGGTGGTGCTGAGCGCCGGTGCGCTGGCCGAGCGGCCGAGCCGGGCCCAGCTCGGTGGCGTGGTGCTGGGTTCGCTCGGCCTCGTCACCATCGCCGCGGGTCGCGGCGGCAACGTGCCGCTGACGGCGCTGCTCCTGACGGTGCTGGCGGCGCTGTCGTGGGCGGTCGGCAACGTCGTCGTCCGCGCGACGAAGGTGCGTGCCGGCCTGTCGGTGACCGTCTGGTCGGCCGTGTTCGTGCCGGTCCCGGCCCTCGGCCTGGCGCTCGCCGTCGACGGCGTCGAAGGGGTGACGGACGGTCTCCACGCGTTCGGCTGGGAGGCGGCCGCATCGACGGCGTACACCGTGGTGCTGGCGAGCCTGGTGGGCTACTCGATCTTCAACTCGCTGCTCGCGCGCTGGCCGACGGCCGCCGTCGTGCCGTGGATCCTGCTGGTGCCGGTCGTCTCGATGAGCGCGGCCTGGGCGTTGCTGGGGGAGACGCCTGCTGCCGCCGAGGCGATCGGTGGCGTGGTGATGCTGGTGGGCCTGCTGGTCACGGTGCGACCGACGCGTCGGCCGTTGTCGGGACCCGGTCCAGCCGGCGTACCTCCCTCGAGCAGAGCACCACAGCACAGATGACGACATAGGCCGCACCGCTGTACATCAGCACGTCGGTGTAGCCGTACGCCGCGGCGAGGGGCCCGAAGGCGAGCTGGCCGAGCGGGACGGCCACGAACGAGCCGAGGGCGTCGTAGGAGTAGGCGCGCGACAGCATCTCGTCGGGCACGTGCTCCTGCATGGCGAGGTTCCAGCCCATGGAGAAGATCTCCGTGCCGATGCCTGCGACGAACGCGGCCGGGACCAGCCACCACAGGTTGGGGTGGGCGCCGAGCATGAAGATCGGCAACCCCAGGCAGGCGACACCGACCATGCCGTAGAGCAGTGGTCGCCGGAGCGGGACCCGCAGCAGGATGACGGTCATCAGCAGCAGGCCGACGGCCTCCGCGGAGAGGATCAGGCCCCAGCCCTGGGCGCCGAAGGTGCGCTCCGCGACGGCCGGTCCGAGCGTGCTCCATGCGCCAGCCTGGATGAAGTTGAGGAAGCCGAACCCCAGCACGACGGCCCAGAGCCAGGTCGTCCGGCGGAAGTAGGTCCAGCCGGCCGCGAGCTCGGCCCAGGTGCCGGGCTTCTCGCCGTCCTTCTCGGCGCGGGGGACGTGGACGAAGCCGAGCAGCACCGCGGACAGCAGCCAGGTGGCGGCGTCGATGCCGACGGCCCAGCCGGCACCGAACGTGACCACGAGCAGGGCGCCGATGGTCGGCCCGATGATCGTGAGGCCGCCACGGACCAGCGACATCAGGGCGTTGGCCCGCTGAAGCTGATCGCGCGGCACCAGCTGCGGCATGATGCTCGCCATCGCCGGGAAGCTGAACGCCGAGACGCTGCCGTGCACGGCGCTCAGCACCACCAGCATCCAGATCTCCGCCCGCCCGGTGATGACGAGGAACGCGATGGCGCCCTGCGACATCGCGGACGTGACGTTGGAGAACTGCAGCACCAGCTCGCGGGGGAATCGGTCGGCGATGACGCCGCCCCACAGCATCAGGGCCACCATCGGGATCGTGTGCGCCGCCAGGACGTGGCCCAGCGCCTTGGGGTCGTCGGTGATCTCGAGCACGGCGAACGCCAGCGCGATGGTGGCCATCATCGAGCCGAGCAGGTTGACCGTGCGGGAGGCGAAGTAGAAGCGGAAGTTGCGCTCGCGCAGTGGCGCCATCGCGTCGGCCCAGGTCATCGCTCGTCCTCCACCAGGAACACCGTGGCTGTCGCGCTGACGTGCACCGTGCCGTCGGTGCCGGGGCGCACGTTGCTGCGGTGCAGGAGCACGGAGGCCTCCTCGAGCAGCTTCCTGGCCTCCTCGGCCACCTCGGGCGGGACCCACCCGTCGAGGTCGAAGTGCGACATGGGCACGGTCGGGCTGCCGGCCATGGCCCGGCGCTCCACGTCGGAGTGCACCGCCTTCAGGTAGGCCACCCGGTCCGTCGCGCCCGCCGGCGGCCGACCGGACGGCTGCGGAACGTCGTCGCCGTGGGGGTAGCGGTAGCGCTTGGCGATGCCGCCCCGGATGGTCTCCTCGCCCGCCTCGACGATCTCGCCGACATCGAGGAGGACGCGCAGGTGGTACGACGCGTTCGCGTGGCTGATCCCGAGCTCGCGGGCCACCTCGGCCGCGCTCAGCTCGGCGCCGGTGAGCAGCGAGAGCATCCGGATGCGCAGGGGGTGCGCCATCGCGCGGAGCGAGGAGATGTGCTCGTCGGTCACTGACCCTCCAAGGACTGTTGGAGGGTCAGTGTCACCCGGACCATGGGAACTGTCAAACGGTTGTTGGGGGGTCTCGAACACCGGCGAGCTGGTTGCGAGTGGCGAGCGTATCGAGACATCCTCGCCGGCACTCGACCGACGATCAGGCGATGGGTCGGCCGGACTCGGTGTAGGCCGGGCCGCCGGAGAGGTTGGCCAGCGCCGCCTCGACGCGGCGGGCGGTGAAGTCGGCGGCCCGCTCGCGGACCTCCTCGAGGGTGCAGAACCGCACATCCCGGATCTCCCGCTCCTGGCGGACGACGGCGTCCAGCGCCGCGACGTCGATCACGCCGCCGTCGAAGACGAGGCACAGCGCGTCGTCCCAGCCGCCCCACGGGGGCAGCCAGTCGGTGAGCAGGAGCCGGCCGGGCTCGATGTCCAGCGCGAGCTCCTCCTCGACTTCGCGACCGGCAGCCAGCTGCGGCGACTCGCCGACCTCGACCACGCCGCCCGGCAGGTCCCAGTCGCGCTTGTAGGTCAGCTGGCACAGCAGCACCCGGTCGTCGTGGTCGCGCACGAGCAGCTGGCTGATCGCGCGCTTGCGGGGCAGGAACGAGTTGAGAAGCGCGCGGAAGCTCTGCGGGTCCGAGATCGGGGGATCGGTCGCGAGGCGACCGAGGACCACCAGGCCCGCGGTGTCGGGCACCCGTCGTACACCTTCGCGGCGCAGGCCGGCGCGGGTGGCGACGCGCAGCGCCGCGGCGTTGTCGGGCTCGATGTGGGCCTCGACCCGGCCCAGGCCGAGCCCGCCCTGGCCGCTCTCGGCGAGGGCGAAGTCGGCCATCACCTTGACGGCACGCGCGGCGTAGCCGCGGCCGCGCTGCCCGGCGGCCAGCGACCAGGACAGCTCTCCGACGCCTGCGTGGCTGCGCACCTCGCACTCGCCCACGGCCTCGGCGCCGGCGCCGGCGCGGATCGTCCATCGCGTGGGCGTCTCATCGGCCACTCGAGGGTGACCGTCCCGTCCGTGAGCATGGGCCGGTCGGTGCGAGAGGTCACGCTCTCAGACTAGGCGAGGCGTGCGCGCCCCGCCTCGAGGCGTGCCACCGGCACCCGGAAAGGCGAGCACGAGACGTAGTCGAGGCCGACCTCGTCGAAGAAATGGATCGACGCGGGGTCTCCGCCGTGCTCGCCGCAGACTCCGAGGTGGAGATCGGCGTTCGCGGCCCGGCCGTCCTCGGCCGCGCGGCGTACGAGAGAGCCGACGCCGTCGATGTCGAGCGACTCGAACGGGGAGACGGGGAAGACGCCCTGCTCGAGGTAGGTGCTGAAGAAGGACGCCTCGACGTCGTCACGGGAGAAGCCCCACGTCATCTGGGTGAGGTCGTTGGTGCCGAAGGAGAAGAACTCCGCCGACCCGGCGATCTCGCCGGCGGTCATGGCCGCGCGCGGCAGCTCGATCATGGTGCCGATCTTGTGCGGGATGGTCGCGCCGAGCTCCTCCTCCACGTCGCGGGCGATCTGCTCGATCCCGGCCCGCACCAGGTCGAGCTCGCGGACGCTCGCGACGAGCGGGATCATGATCTCCGGCTCGGCGTTCCCGCCGCCCCGGATGCGCTCGGCAGCCGCCTCGAGGATGGCCCGGGCCTGCATCGTGAACAGGCCGGGGATCACGATCCCGAGTCGCACGCCGCGCAGGCCGAGCATCGGGTTCGCCTCGTGCAGGCGCTGGACGGCCTTCAGCAGCTTGCGCTGGCGCTTTACGGTGCCCGTGCACGTCGGCCACGGCCATCGCCACCGACAGGTCGGTGAGGTCGGGCAGGAACTCGTGCAGCGGCGGGTCGATGAGCCGGTATCGTCACCGGCAGGCCGTCCATGGCCTCGAAGATCTCGAGGAAGTCCTGGCGCTGGAGGGGGAGCAGCTCGTCGAGCGCCGCGGCCTGCTCGTCGTCGCTGTCGGCGACGATGAGGGTTCTCCACGAGCCCGCGCCGCTCGCCGAGGAACATGTGCTCGGTCCGGGCACAGGCCGATGCCCTGAGCGCCGAACCGGCGGGCCCCGCGGCGTCCTCGGCGGTGTCGGCGTTGCGTGCGGACCCGCAGCCGGCGGGCGGCGTCGGCATGGTCCATCAGGCGGGCGACGGCCTCGACCAGCGGCTCGTCGCGTCCTCGCCCTCGAAGTAGCGGACGACGTACGAGTCGGCGACCGGCACCTCGCCGTCGAACACCTCGCGGGTCGAGCCGTCGATGGAGATGACGTCGCCCTCGTGGATGGTCTTGCCGTCGCGGACGGTGAACCGGCCCTCGCGGGTGTCGACGTCGAGCGACTCGGCGCCGAGACGCAGTTGCGCCCATGCCCCGCGCAACGACCGCCGCGTGCGAGGTCTTGCCGCCGCGGCTGGTCAGCACGCCGCGCGCGACCATCATCCCGTGCAGGTCCTCGGGGTGCTCCTTGCGGACCAAGATGACGTCCTTGCCGTTTCTCGGCCCACTCGACCGCGGTGGCCCAGTCGAAGACGGCCTTGCCGACGGCCGCGCCGGGGGAGGCGTTCATGCCCTTGGCGAGCAGCGTGGCTCGGCGTTGACGTCGAAGCGCGGGAACATCAGGTTGGCGAGCTGGCGCGCCGTGACCCGCCGCAGCGCCTCGTCCATGTCGATCGAGGCCCTCGTCGGCCATGTGCACGGCGATCCGGAAGGCCGCCTCGGGAATGCGCTTTCCGACCCGGGTCTGGAGCATCCAGAGCTTGCCG
>CAWJTP010000005.1:0-334411 GCA_963845845.1 uncultured Cytophagales bacterium | reverse complement strand
AGGAAGCAACGTCATAAATTGACTCACATAGCTGATCAGAAAAGGCACTTGGAAGAGCATATCATCTGTGTTACTATCCTGAAATGTATTTCCATTGACCTTCAGCCACAGGCGAAGCTTTGCATAGTCTTTGATATCATCCGGAGTGACGAGATAAGGCCCCACTGGTGCAAAGGTGTCACAGCTTTTTCCTTTCACCCATTGACCGTTTCGCTCGAGCTGAAACTCTCGCTCACTATAGTCGTTGTGAAGACAAAAACCTGCTACATAATCCATTGCATCTTCTTCCTCAACATAGCTTGCTTTCTTACCTATCACCACGGCGAGTTCCACTTCCCAATCTGTCTTTACACTGTTTTTTGGGATTATCAGCGGATCATTTGGGCCTGTCAGGGCAGTGGTCGATTTAAAAAAAAGGATTGGCTCCTTTGGAAACGGCATATTTGATTCCAACGCATGCTTTGTATAGTTCAATCCAATACAGATTATCTTAGAGGGCCGGGTAAATGGTGTCCCTATCCTTGAAGAACGAACTGACCTTGGGAAGTTTGGCGCATATTTGATGCTACCCATGTCTGCAATCGCTGTATTCCATTGGAGCCAAAGAACTGCTCTCCAAAATCTTCTCCAAAGGATGACACATCCAGAATATCTTCTTTTATTAATACGCCTGGCTTCTCGTTTCCAGGATCACCAAATCTTAATAGCTTCATAGTGTTATTTAGGTAATAGAGGTATGACATTTGACCATACCGCGATCATGTGTTCAGATTTACGAATCCTCCGTCAATGGGATAGTCGGTAGCCGGTTACAAATGCTGCTTCGTCAGAGCATAAGATACAATGCCAAGTGCGGCAATTTCATTCTGGTTTTCCCATTCGTCCGATAGGTTGTGCCTTCGACAATTTTTCAAACATCTCTTTTTCCTGTCCGGGATAATTCTTTGCAAGGAATCCATCTACAAATGCCGTGTGTACCCGCGCAGGTGAAATACAATTGCAACGTATGTTGTCCTTGATATAATCCTGTGCAACAGAAAACGTCATTGACATTACCGCGCCCTTGCTCATCGAGTAGGCAAAACGGTCGGATAGCCCCACGCTGCCGGCGATGGAGGCTAAATTTAAATATTACACCTCCCCTTGGCTTCATTTGACCAATCACAGCATCCATGGCGTTATACACGCCTTTTACATTGACCTTAAAAATTCTGTCGAAATCTCTCTTCCGTCGTATTGTCCAATCTTCCGATGTGGGAAATACCGGCGCAGTTTACCAGAATATCGATGCGTGTTCCTTTACCGGTAATGCCGGAGATCACTTCCTTTACCTGCGACTGATCCGCAACATTGACGGCAAATGGCTTTCGCTTTACCAGAACCTTTGATGATGCTTTCTACTGTTTCTTCTCCGCAGCGCTCTTGTTCAATTCCAGAATGAATACCTCCGCCTTCTGAGCGGCAAACAATTCTGCAATGGCCCTGCCAATACCACTTCCTCCTCCTGTAATGACCGCAATTTTACCTTGAAGACTAAACATTGTAACTTATTGATCAATGACTTTGACCGCCGTTTAAAAATGTATCCCATTCTCCAGCCTGATCGTTCAGATGATCTTTTAAGAAAATAGCGTAGGATGGTTTATATGGTTTTTTTCGCAGCGGCATGTTGGCTTCCTCCGGAGTGTAATCTCCTTTTTTTGCATTGCATTTCTTGCAGGCTGCTACCAGGTTCATCCAGGTATCGCCTCCGCCCTTTGCTCTGGCACCACGTGATCGATCGTAAGTTCCCGTCGTGTGCCACAATACTGACACTCAAAATTATCGCGCTTAAATATATTTTGCCTTGTAAGATTAACGCCCTTGTAAGGGGCGTTAACATATCGATTGAGGCGGATGACGGATGGCATCGGAAAGCTTTTAGTGACCGAATGCAATCTGTGGCCATTCGCAGGCCGCACCAGCTCGCTTTTGTTTAGGAATACGAGAATAAAGGCCCGTTCCACTGAGCAGACCATCAGCGGACTGTTATCCTGATTTAGCACCAATACCCTACTATTCATGTATCAAGTTAGTAATTCTGAGTGTCTTACTTCATAGATGTCGACTGAAAGCTAAAGTTTTCAATTGACAGGCCTATCCAAAAAATACAGATGGAACAGCTTTACAACATCGAAATTGTATTGCTATTTATTGTGGTAAGTTAAAACCAATCCTGATACTTACAAAAAGTAACGGAACGAACTTTCTGTTAAAGACTTAGCATTGAGTTGCTGTCAGTTTATGATGCGGCGGATGTGCGAAAAAAGGTGCGTATATATCTTTGTCTCCAGATTCAAGATGCCCTCGTCGTTCAGATGATCTATTCTTACGCGGCCGGATGCGTGAATGATCCTGTCTCCCTCCAGAAATATTCCCACATGATTTATTTTCTCCTCTTCGTTTTTGAAAAATACGAGATCGCCGGGACGTGCCTCGCCAGGTGCCCCGATCGGCTTACCCTGATTGCCTTGCTGCCAGCTGTCCCGGAAAGCCAATAGCCACATATTTTATAGACCATCTGTGTGAATCCAGAGCAGTCGATACCAAAAGGACTTTTTCCACCCCACTGGTAGGGTGAGTTGAGATACTTGAATGCAACATTCTTTAGAAATTCAAATTCACGCTTTTGACCGAGATTTTTCGCCTCTCCATTGAATGCAAACTGCTCCTCCATTTTGAAAAGCTCGAAGCTTGAAATCGGTATCATGCTTCCCATCAAAATGAGCTGCGGGTTTTTGTTGTACAGTATGCTGGACGTGACGTCCGTTGTTATTTTGAACTCGGCCCTGTTAATGTATTCGTAATAGTCCTGTGTGATAGCATGATGTTGCTTTTTATCAATCCATCCCTCATACTGATCGAAATGAATCTTGATCCGTAGCCACTTCTTATCTCTTGATTGATTGGTAACTTCGTAGTGATCGCCGAATAGCAACTGTGTGACCTGCTCTGCCCTGTCGTGTGCTTCCATTCGGATCGGGACAACACTCAGACGGCAAACACCATAATCCATGATTTCCATGCGTGAGGAATATTTTACAGTTGTGGTGTCATTTCAATTTGAGTCTGTTCAATTCCCGCTTCGCATCCCGTTCCTTAATACTATCTCTTTTATCATGAACTTTCTTTCCCTTTGCTAAAGCTATTTCGAGTTTAGCGAATCCACTTTCATTGATAAACAATCTTACCGGAACGAGCGTTAATCCCTTCTCTTCAACTTTACCTTCCAGCTTATTGATCTCCGAACGTTTCAAGAGCAATTTTCTTTCACGCATAGCCTCATGATTATAGTGTGTGCCCTGCGCATAAGGTGTGATGTTGATGCCCTTTACAAACAACTCGCCGTCGCCAAGATAACAATAACCATCCTGAAGATTGACCTTCCCTTCGCGTATGGATTTTATCTCCGTACCTGTAAGGACCATTCCCGCAATATATTTTTCAAGCAGCTCGTATTCGAAACCCGCCTGCTGGTTCCTGATATTAATATTATTAGAAAATCGTTGTTGCTTCATAAGGATTAGCACCTATGGGGTCATAAAACCGCACAAATGTAGCACATAAGTCAGAAAGGCATTCGTGCTTTTGGGGTTATGTCAAGCGGAGCAAACTCGTTTTTCAGGAATTTATAATAGGCGGTGATCGCGATCATGGCCGCATTGTCAGTGCAATATTCAAAGGCTGGTATGAAAACGTTCCACTGGTACCTTTTCCCGACCTCCAGCAGTCTGCTTCTAAGGCCTGAATTGGCTGATACACCCCCGGCAATTGCAATTTCCCGGATACCTGTTTGTTTGCTGGCCTCGTCAGACGGGAGATCAACATGGTAACAAGATGTTCCTGGAGACTGGCACAGATGTCGTACAGATGCTTTTCGATAAAGGCCGGATCCTTTTGAAGTTCGTCACGAAGATAATACAAGAACGCTGTTTTAATGCCGCTAAAAGAAAAATCAAGGCCGGGCATTACTGTTTCAGGAAATCTGTATGCATTGGGATTACCTTGTCTGCGCATATTGATCGATGAGCGGTCCGCCCGGGTAAGGAAGGCCCATGATCTTGGCTGCCTTGTCGAATGCTTCACCTACCGCATCATCCTGTGTCTGCCCGATGATCTTCATGTGAGATGGTCTTCTACCAGGACAATTTGTGTATGGCCTCCGCTAACGGTAAGGCAGAGGAACGGGAATGTCGGTGTCGGATCCTCAATAAAATGGGCAAGTACATGTGCCTGCATGTGATTTACCTCAATGAGAGGAATTTTCAATCCCAGGGCCATTCCTTTTGCAAAAGAAACTCCCACTAAAAGAGAACCCAGAATCCTGGGCCGCGGGTGAACGCAATCGCGTCCAAATCTGTTTTGGCTTGATATCCGGACTTCTTCCATCGCTTCCTGCACTGTAGCGACGATATTTTGCTGATGTGCGCGCGAGGCAACTCAGGCACTACACCACCGTATTTTTGGTGTATCGCCTGTGTGGCGATAATATTATTAAGTACCTTGCCGTTTACTACAAGGGAGGCAGACGTCTCATCGCACGAAGACTCAATGGCAAGTATAACGGGACCCATGTGTTGACAAATGAACCTGCAAGTTATTAAAAATAGGATACGTAAGATACTAGCCTATCCATTACGGCCTTCTTTTCGTTGGCATATCCTCCTTTCTGGTGCTTCAAATGCCACCAGTTCAAACCTATCTTATTGGCAAGTTCCTTAACAATTTCACAAAGGTCACGGGCTTCAAAACGTACAATTGAAAGTTTTCGCATGCTTTGGTTTGACCGGCATAGAACTTGGGCGTGTTACTGTATATGACCCTGAAGGCAACAAGATGATAAGAGCCGAGGAGATCCTTGTCAACTTTAAACTCACCGAGCTTCTGCAGGGCAGGAATGTAAACATCGATGGTGTTTTTGTTGACAGTGCCCATGTATTCTTAACGAAGATCAATGAATCAGATAGTTCGCGCGATCTTAATCTCAACGTATTTATAGCCAACATCAACGAGCATTCCGGTGGTGGCGGAGGCGAGGCGGAGGAAAGCCACCGAAGATCAATATTGGCGAAGCCTTTGTTAATAATAGCCAGTTCACCTATGTTAATCAGGATCGTGACAGCATCCGGCATGGATTTGACTATAAGCATTTTTCATTGAGTGTGGACGAAGGCCAGTTAAACAGTTTTGTGATACTGGGAGACACGACAGAATTTAACCTGCATACCCTGATTGCGCAGGATCTGCGAACAAAATTCAAGGTCAATCAGATATCCACGTTCTTTCGTGTTTGTCAGACTTCAATGGAATTCGTCGGTCTCAATCTGCAGGCTGGCGAAAGCACCGTTTCAGATACCGTCATATTCAGCTACGACAAGCTTGTCAATCTGAATGATTTTGTTGAGAAGGTAACCATCCACGCTAATCTTAGCAACACCATCATCGATCCGATGGACCTTGCCTATTTCGCGCCTGGTATTGAACGGGTAGATCAATCTTTTGTGCTTCATGGGATCTTTAATGGAAGGGTCAATAAATTCAAGTTCGAAAAAATGAAGATCGATATCGGTAACTCGCACCTGGCCGGATCGATTGATATGGACGGACTACCGAATATCAACGAGACATTCATGAATGTCAATTTGCGCAACTCGCTGGTTACTCCGTCGGACCTCGCCTTCCTTTTCAATGACAACACTATGGAGCGGATCACTCCGTTTGGAAGATTTGTTATGGATGGTCAGTTCCTTGGGTATCCGACCGATTTTGTTGCCAAAGGAAAATTCTCTAGTAGCCTTGGCGTTATAAAATCCGACATCAACTTCAAGGTCAATGAAAAGGACATTGATAAATCAGAGTACAGCGGCAATCTTTCGCTAACTGCATTTCAGCTGGGGAAATATTTAAGGGATACCACAACCTTTCAACGGGTTAGCATGGATGGTCAGATCCGCGGTTCAGGACTTTCACAACACACAGCTGATTTCAGATTGGATGGCCAGGTGTATTCTATCGGATTCAATGGTTATAATTACACGAACATCCTCACAAATGCGCGTGTAGCCTCTGAGCGGTTTGATGGATTCCTTCAGATCGACGACCCTAACCTCCAGATGAAGGCACGCGGATCCATCGACCTTCGTGGCGGAAGGAACATCGTCAATATCCAGGCCTCGCTGGATACCGCGTACCTTCACAATCTCAAGCTTTCGAAGGACAGCATTTTTTTGCATGCCGACTTTATTGCGGATATCAAAGGTCTTACGTTGGATTCCCTCGAAGGGACTGCCAGCTTCAAGAACTTTCATATAGATTTTAACAGGGAATCCCTTCAATTGGACAGCATCCAGCTTGATGCTCAAAGAGAAAATAATCAAAGGTCATTTTTGCTTCAGACCTCACTCGCTGATGCCGAGATAAAAGGTGTCTATTATCTTTCAGATCTTTTCGATAACATCAGGACGCTTTCGAAAGAGATCGGTCTCAGTATACAGAATAACTCGACGGCTACTGCAAACTACTATCGCAAAAAGACAGATAAGCCAAAATCCTATCAGGCCAGCCTGACCGTGACGCTTAAGGATATCCGCCCGCTCGCCACCCTGCTGAGCCTCGATCTGGGACTGTCTCCAAACACTGTCGTTCATGGAACTTTCGCCAGCGGATACACCAGCATTTTCCAGGCGTACACCGGGATAGATTCCCTTCGATACAACGGAACACTGTTCCTGAATACGGAAGTCGATCTCACCGCATCGAAGATTTCCGACAGCACGAATGTATTAGGATCATTTTCTGTGACTTCTGACAATCAGCACATCGGGCCGACCCTGAAGACAAAAAATCTGCTGGTGGAAGGAATATGGAATAAGGATCACATTGATTTTGGTCTTGATGCGGATCAGGTAGGACAAACCAACTACGTGAGACTGAAAGGCGCTGTTAACTTCTTTAAGGATAGTACAAGGATCAGAATGGAACCGTCCGTATTGAAATTGCTGGAGCGGGAATGGCACTTTGCGCCTGAAAACAACATCAGCTTCAAGGGCAGGGATTTACAATTTTACCACGTTGCATTGGTACACGGTGTTGAGTCTGTAGCGCTAGATGGAGAGATCTCCGACGACCCATCGAAGGTGTTGTCGCTAATGGTCGACCAGCTTGATCTTTCCCTGCTCAATGCGGTAACCACCAAGAAGTTTAAAGGTATCATGGATGCCCGCGTCGACATCAGCAACTATTACAACAGACCGGTCATTCAAAATGAGGTTAATATCCGGGAACTTGCTATTAACGAATTTGCTATTGGGGATGTCTCTGGAAAGAACCAATGGGATACCGTTCACAGGAAGTTTGATATCAATCTTTTCATAGATCAGAAGCAGAGGAGGACCTTCAACCTCCTTGGCGAATATGATCCCAAGGATAAAACTTCACCGCTTGATCTGGTTGCGAGGCTGGATAAGGTCAATGTTAACATACTTGAACCGTTCCTTTCGGATATCTTCAGCAATATTAATGGAGGCGTTTCCGGTGATTTCAAAATAACGGGTACGCTGGACGCTCCACAGTTCATGGGAGAAGGAGAGATCGCGGAAGGTCAGATCATGATCAACTATCTCAGGACGATGTACCGGTTTACGGGAAAGATAGGGCTTACCGAGAACTCGATCTATTTTAAGGATATGGAGTTGATGGATTCGTACAGGAACAAGGGCAAACTGAATGGCGCAATAATGCATGACAACTTCGCGAGCATGACTATCAGCATGGATGCATCGTTTTCGAATTTTCAGGTATTGAATACGAGTAGCAAGGACAACACGCTCTTTTTTGGTCAGGCTTATGCAACGGGTTCTCTGGAACTCAGGGGATTTCTTGCCAATCTCAAAATTGCGGCTTCAGCAAGGACTGACAAAAACACCAAGCTCTATATTCCGATCGGCGGAACTTCATCCACAGATCAGAAGGAATTCATCACATTTGTGAATTTCACGGACACCACCGTTACAAAAAAGGTGAAACGATGTCAAGAATAAAGTTAATCTCACCGGATACCTTTGATCTTAATCTTGATGTCACACCTGATGCTTATTGCGAAATTATTTTCGACTTAAAATCAGGAGATATTATTCGGGGGCGGGGAAACGGAGATCTAAAACTTCAAATGGATACCAAAGGAGAATTCAATATGTTTGGCCCTGTCGAGTTTACCGAAGGATGATATAATTTTACACTGTACGACATCATCAATAAAGAATTTGAAATCAAAACGGAAGCACGATAACATGGCTTGGAGATCCTTACCAGGCGGTGATGGACATTGATGCATCATACAATCAGTTCGCATCTTTGCTTCCGCTTGTCGAAGTTCACTTCAGAAGATGAGAAAATACGCCTCAGTTAAGACGCAAATATCCTGTACAGGTATTGCTTCAAATGGATGGGCCAGATGCTGTCACCCACTATCAATTTTGATATTATCGCCAAGATCTTCCGCAAAATGTAACGACAGCAGTAACGCCATCAATCTTGATCTGGTTTTTACAGCTTTTAAAAACAAACTCGATGAACAGGAATTAAAACGGCAGGTGTTTAGTCTGATCATCTTACGAAGATTTTCTCCTCCTGAATCTTTTAATACCAGTGGATCCGTTGTAAGCAGTCTGAGCGAATTATTTCGAATCAACTTAGCTATTGGATGAGTCAGGTGGATGAGAATCTGGAGATCGATGTCGATATCGCTTCCATGGATCAGGAATCGTTTAATACTTTTCAACTGCGGTTTTCCTATACTTTTATGAACGGACGATTACGGGTAACAGGAGATGGTACTTTTAACAACTACCAGTCAAACCAGCTGGACACCAGGCAAATCCTTCCAGTGTCGCGGGGGATTGGACTGTGGACTATAAACTTACTGCAGATGGAAAACTAAGGGTTAAAATGTATAGCCGGACGAATGTCAATCCAATTCTAAGCTCCGTCAACAATCAAACTGCCATCACAACTGGCGCCAGCATTATTCATACACAAAGTTTTGATGAATTAAGAGATTTTTTCAGTTCTTCGCGAAAGCAGCGAAAGAAAGAGCAGAGAATGCACTTTACTCAATGCTGAAGCTGTCAAAGAAGGATGACGGCAGTGAATAGGTTGATTCATACTTTGCTCATTGCCCTTCCATTCGTCGTCATGTGCCAATGCCCAGCGATTCCATCACACGTCAATAAAAAACGGCTAAAGGTCTTGTCGTTGGCGGCACCGTTGCTTATGGCATCACCCTGGCTGGGCTTAACCAACTGTGGTATACTAGACTTCCGAAAGGCAATCCTTTCAATTTTTCAATGACAATGCCGAATGGAAACAAGTAGATAAACTTGGTCATTTTTTCTCCGCTTTTTATTTGAGCTATGGAACGTGCTTCAAGCGTTGAACTGGTGCAATGTAAACCCCGAAAAAATCCGATCTGATCGGATCACTGGTAGGTTTTGGTGTCATGCTTCCTATTGAAATTATGGATGGATTTTCTGAGGCTATGGAGCATCAACCGGCGACCTATTGCCAACGCTGCGGGTTCAGCATTCTTTCTTGGTCAATCGCAGACTTTGGAATGAAATACGGATCTATCCAAAATTCTCTTTTCATCGAACGGATTTCGCTGCCTCTTCGGCCCGATCTGTTTTGGGAGACAATCCTGTAAGTGAAATTTTTAAAGATTACAATGGGCAAACCTTTTGGCTTTCCGTCGATATGGACAAGTTTGTAAGATTTCCGCGATGGCTGAATCTAGCCGTTGGTTATGGCGCAGAAGGAATGGTCTATGCGCGGGATGATCAGAATATTGAAGCCGGATATGCAGTTGCCTTATCAGGCAATATTATCTTTCCATTGATTTTGATCTTCGGCTATTAAATCACGATCTAAAGCTGTAACACATTGATCTTTATAGCAACATGATTAAACTTCCCGCACCCACTATTGAATTTTCCAATAAGGGTATAAAATTTCATGCCTTTATTTTTAAACTCAAAATTAAAGTTCCTCTTATTCATAGAACGCTGTATTTTTCATAAATTCCGATAGCTAACCTTTAACCCCCTTTTATGGATATTATGCATTATGTTCAGCAATATGCTGAGCAAATTGGCGGGCAATTTACCGACTACGACCATAGAAAATCCGTTGTTGGTTGTGCCCATCAATGGAAGTCGCTTTCAAACCGTTCTTAGCAGTTACACAAACCAGTGCTGTTTCCGGAAGGGATCAGGCCTGTTTACTTCCAAAGTTTGCGAGTTCACAACAAGCTTGATCTTAAAGCCTGCTGGAGCAAAACGCACGTTTGATTATAGCAAATTTGTTCTGGAAGAAGGATATCTGAAAATGAAGCATCCTGCCTCACTTCCACAGCTTCACAGGACCAGGTGAAAGAAATGATCCAGGAAGTTGCCAAACTGGCCGATCATTACGAATTGAAACTCACTGGTAAGGACATTCACTAGTTATTGATCCCTAAGCGTACATTGCTAAGCGATCATCCATAACTCTGATTGCATGATTACGTACGTACCTTTGCAGTCTGCAAGCCGCCTTATCGCTCTGTCGCATTCATCGTGGAGGGGAGGAAAGTCCGGGCAACATAGAGCATCGTACTTCCTAACGGGAAGGTCCCCGACTTAGTCGGGAACAGAAAGTGCCACAGAAAATAAACTACCTCGTCCGACTTGTCAGCGGAGGGAAAAGGTGAAAAGGTGAGGTAAGAGCTCACGGCTCTGGTAGTGACATCGTGAGCATGGTAAACCTTACGAGTTGAAAGGTCAAATAGGTCACGCTCACGAAAGTGGTTAGCTGCTCGCTAATCAATATCAGGCGTGACGGGTAGACTGATTGATCCCGTCAGTGATGGCGGGACCAGATAAATGATAAGGGCTCCGATCATATCGGGGAACAGAACCCGGCTTACAGGCTTGCTTTTTTTTTAAAACCTGTCAGTTTTAGAAAGCTGACAGGTTTATTTATTTTTAGCAACTAACGAAACAATCACATGTCAAAAATTCTCATCATTGAAGATGACAATAAAATAAGATCCATTCTAAAGGAAATACTGGAAGAAAAAAACCATGAAGTGGATGAAGCTGCCGATGGTCAGGAAGGTTTTAAAAAACTTGAGCAAGGGAGCTTATGACCTCTGCCTCTGTGATATCAAAATGCCGAAGATGGATGGCATGGAGGTGCTTGAAAAAGCAAAAGAAGCTGAGTATGCCGCACCAATTTCATTATGATTTCCGCTCACGGAACTATTGATGTTGCTGTTGAAGCGGTTAAAAAAGGAGCGTTCGATTTTCTTCAAAAGCCATTTGATCTGGGACGGCTTGGAAATCACACTTCGGAATGCGCTTGACAAATCATCGCTTCAAGGAAACCAAAACACTAAAAAAGAAAATCTCAAGAAAAATGAAATGGTCGGCGAATCAGAAGCCATTCGTCAGGTGAAGGAAATGATCGAAAAAGTTGCTGCCGACCGATGCGCGTGTATTGATTACCGGTCCGAATGGTTCAGGTAAAGAACTTGTAGCGCGATGGATTCATGAAAGCAGCAAACGTGCGAACGGGTCCGTTGGTGGAAGTTAACTGCGCGGCTATACCATCTGAATTGATTGAAAGTGAACTCTTCGGTCATGAAAAAGGCTCCTTTACATCAGCCATCAAACAACGGCTCGGAAAATTTGAGCTGGCGGAAGGCGGAACGCTTTTCCTTGATGAGATCGGCGATATGAGTTTGTCTGCGCAGGCTAAAGTATTACGGGCGCTACAGGAAAATAAAATTACCCGGGTGGGTGGCGATAAAGAAATAAATGTGCATGTACGGGTTGTCGCCGCCACCAATAAAGACCTGAAAAAAGAAATTGAAGAAAACAAATTCCGGGAAGATCTTTATCACAGACTGAGTGTCATTGTTATTAAAGTTCCGGCACTTAATGAACGCAAAGATGATATTCCATTGCTGGCGGAAAAATTTCTTGAGGATATTGCTGAAGAATATGGCGCGCAAAAAAGAATATTGATCCAAAAGCACTTGAAGCACTTAAAAAGCTATAACTGGACGGGAAATATTCGGGAACTAAGAAACGTCATTGAACGACTTGGTGATCATGAGCGGTGAGGAGATCACAGCAACGGATGTTTCAAGTTATCTTTGAAGCTGCACCTGCTACTATAGCGGGAGCCTTCACCGCGGAGACGCCATGGCCGCCATGGACCGCGAAGAGCTTTGCGAGCCCTTGCGTTCTTTGCGCTTTCGTAAAATGCGCGCATTGTCAAGAAATCGCTACGGATCATCAAACGATTGCCACCTTCACTGAAATTGATCCGTTATTCATAGTGTGAATGAGAAGCAAACAGCCTCTCGCAAACTATTCAACTAAAAACTTATGAAAGCGTTCATTAATTCCACGGGCTCACGTATCGGCGGCCTTTTATTGCTTCTTGCACTTTCTTCCTTTGGCTTATGGCCGGGATCTGACAGCTTTGAAGTATACATCAACAACAAGCTTGTCTTAGAACAATACGTGTACAATCGCAAAGCCACGCCTCCTCTCCTGCTTGATGAAGCCGGAACAGAGCAAATCGACGTCTTCTATAGCCATTGTGGTATCACCGGAACATCCCGGAAGATCACGTTGAAAGATGAACAGAACAAGATATTAAAAGAGTGGCGCTTTCCTGACGTCGATGCTCACGTCAAGAATGCAATGTCCTGCAACGCAAAGGATATCGCGGCATTTAAGAAAGGCCATCAGTCCCTGAACCTGTTCTACAGTGCGAAGGAAATCCAGAAAGAGATCATGCTGGCGCCCATCCAATGGAGCGATAAAACAGCCAGGGGGAATTAGAAATTAGAAAGTGGAAAGTGGAAAGTGGAAATTAGAAATTGGGAATGAGGCGTACTATTCTCTGAAAAAAAATGACGCAAGAATATATCTTCTGCCCCGGGTTATTGGCCTCGCCCCATGGACGTAGCCAACGAAGCCGGGGTGGATTGATGCATATCCCGGTTGCTCATGCCTGATCAATTTCCCAAATTTTGGGAAGAAGGTCCCGCCGCCATCAAACTCAGTGTTTAGCGTAACGATCATCGAAATGTCGCATGCATCGTTGTGCAGACCCAAATGACGCTGCTCTTCTGCAAGATAACGCACAACAAAACTTTGTGACTTTAGGCCGTCGCAAACACCTTCGTGCATCTGATACTTATGACGAAACAGCGGGTACACGTACTGCCTGAGAACATTGCTATATATCTCATCAAGTCCCAAAGAATTAAGCATAATGTCAATGGAAGGATGATCCTTATAGCGATAGTTTGTCCACTTGCCGAAGTGTTCTGCTTCGGCAATTATTTCCCTGCAGAACTTTGAAGCAAAAAGCGGGAATGAGTAAACATTTGCAATAGGTTCATCGCATATCAGGTCGAATTCCCGATGAGCGATCTGCGGGTTGATATAATTTGTTGCCCAATTATCATCTGCTACTTCAAACAATTCGGGATGCAGCGGAATATACTGGAGTTGTTCCTCCGGATGTACATCCTCATGATGATCATCAGATGCTGATTCTATAAGGTTCTTCATAGGCGCAAGTATATCCAGTATGCCCTCGTACATAGCAGAGATTCCCTTAGGATGTGTACCGTGCATTACTGAAAAAAACTCCTGTACCGGAATGATCGATCTTTGGAAGCCTGATCTCAGAAGTTTTTCCATTCCCGAACGTGTGAGAAGGTAGGCATATGATCCGTGTGAATATCCGGGAATAACCAGGCCATTTCCTATGGGACTATCACCGGAATAGGATTCACGCCCAAGGTAAATAATGTCCCAGGGCTCCGGAGTATCCAGTACGTGGTAATGATCGGCGCTGAGAACAACAGGATCTTCCAATATCATAATGCACTGCAATCCATCCTTAAAAGCCGATGTCCAGATGTTCCAATGCCCTGTAGCGAGCTGAATGTCTTCCACTGATAGAGATTCTTCTTCGTATTCGTGGGAGCTAAGACTGTGCTGAAGGGTCGCATGGTGAGGGCATGCAACGAGTTCCAACGGTGCGTGTATGGGAATCGATTTTAACTTCTCACGCCATTCTTTGACTCTTGACGGTATGACTTCATTCGTCGTAAGTACATAGATTCTGTCAACCTTGATCATAGCTAACGGGATCATTTATTGAATAAGTGATTTAGTGATTTTATGGTGGAATTCAAAACGCCTCCAATGGCCACTCACTCCGGTTTTTTGATTTGTACTTATATTTTAGCTATATTTAAGAAACATATATATAATGGAATCTAAAGAGTTTATCCGGGGCATGCTTAAAACCATCATTCTGAGGCTTTTAGCAAAGAGCAGACAGATGTATGGCTATGAGATCACACAGCGTGTTGCTGAACTTTCCCATGGGGAGATCAAACTTACTTATGGCGCGCTTTATCCTATACTATATAAACTTGAGTCCGAAGGGTTATTGGTGACGTCAACAGAAGTAGTTGACAATCGTGCGCGGAAATATTACTCGCTCACCCCGGCGGGAAAGAAGCTTGCCAAGGTGAAGATATCTGAGCTGCAACGGTTCACAGAAATATTAAAAAGTATTCTTGATGACGGGTATAAGCCTGATATCAGTCTGAAGATGTGGGCATGATCACGGCGGCGCAACGAATCATCTTAAAAGAATACCTCATCCGGCAAGGACTAACATTCAAGCCATTGCTGGAAGAGATCGTCGACCACGTTGCCTGCGATCTTGAGGAACGGATGCAAGGCGGCCAATCCTTCGAACAGGCATTGGATAAATTCATTGACACGTTACCCGAATACCATTTTGTAAACATACAACGCGAAACTATGGAGACTATAAACAAACGATTTACACTTTCCCGCGGCTTCTCTTTTGTTGCCATCGGACTATTCGTCATCAGTACTACTTTCAAGCTGATGCACTATCCCTGGTCAACCGAATTGCTCCTATTGTCATTTGGCTTTATAGCAGCAGCGCTGCTGGTAAGTTCTATTTCCGGAATTTATGAATACAGTGAAAAAAAGGGCGCTATGCGGATACTTGCTGTCGTAGCGGGTGTCATCCTGTTGCTGATCGCTTATAGTTTCAAGATGCTGCATTTGCCCGGAGCGGATCAGATCATTGTTTTGGGCGTCTCCGTTACAATCATTTCATTTTTCATCAACACCATTTTCGTCTACAGGCACGGGACCGGAGAAGGAAACCTCCTCACCTTCCTTCATGAAAAATACACCCCTGGCATTGAGAGATTCTTACTTATCCTCCTGATCCCCATGACGCTTTATAAAACAATATTGATTTTCTCAGGAACTAATGAATTCATAGGCGGCATCTTCCTGGTCGTTGCAATATCCGGCGCCGGACTGCAGTTTGTTGCTCTGAACTGGAGACAAATGGAGGGCGACCTGCGCAAACGTACGCCTTACTTTGCAGCACTACTCACCATTGCGTTTATATGTCTTACGCTACCACATCTCGGAAATCTATTGCCCTATACGGTTAGACTAATCATTATTTCGGTATTCAGTATTGTCGCGGGGTGGTTGACGTACATCATGGAGGATCAGAGGAATGCAAGGACGTTGTTAATTGTTTGCCTGTTACCGATCCCGTTCCTCGCAAAAGCGCTTCTTCAATTGGGGTTGATCCCTTCATCTGCCAGCGCGATGTTCTTCAACATTCCGGTAATGTTGGTCCTGTTTGCAGCGTTGTTTTTGGCGAAGAGACACAGCATTTTAAGGACCTATGTTATTATGTCCCTGGCATCCTATGTTCTTGAGTTCCCATCAGGTTTCTGAACTGTGAAAGTTCACCTACCCATAAAAGATGGCTTGCGTTTTTCCAGAAAGGCTTTGACCCCCTCAGTATGATCAGCTGTATGACCAGCGATCTCCTGACAGTATGCTTCATACTCCAGCATTTCCTCCAGACTGGACGTGCCTGACTTCTGAAGCATTTTTTTGATAAGGCCAATTGCTTTGGTAGGGGCCGCGCGGAAGTAATCGACGTAGACTTTCGTTGCGGATTCCAATTGATCATGCGGGACTACTTTGTTGACCATTCCTATTTGCAGGGCCTCATTGGCCGTCAGCCTGGTTCCCATCGCAGCCAGTTCGAATGCTTTGGTCATTCCCACTACTCTCGGAAGAAAATATGCGGATCCGGAATCCGGTATCAGACCAATATTGACAAAAGCCTGAACTAAAGAAGATTCAGCAGAGGCGACAATAAGATCACAGGCAAGTGCAAGCGAGCATCCGGCGCCGGCTGCAATGCCATTCAGCTTGCAAATAACCGGCTTCGGCAAATTGCGCATTAAGCGTATCAGTGGATTATAGCGCTTTTCGATCGCTTCCTTGAACGAAATACCCGCGTGCTCCCCGAGCCCTTTAAGATCCTGGCCGGAGCAAAATGCCTTGCCGCTTCCGGAAAGCACAACAACCCTGATTGTTTCATCGGCGCTGATTTGCCTGAACGCATCCTGCAGCTCGAATGTAATTTCGTCGTTCAGGGCATTATAAACTTCGGGCCGGTTGAGTGTCACGCTGGCGACACCGTTATCACTGGCATAAATAATGAACTTATATTCCATAAAGGATAGGTCAGAATAAAATCATCATGGAGCCAAAGCTCATCATCAATCCGGTCAATGCGCCAGCCAGCACCTCACGCGGCGTATGGACATTGAGTTGTAGTCTCGACATCATCACCAATCCAGCAATAACTATTGCGACCACTGTAGGATAAAACAAGATACCTTGTTCCGAAACATGGTTTAGAGGAAGGAGTATGCCGATCAGGGACCAAATGGCCATACTGTGAACGCTGATCTTATAAAAGAACGTGATCAGCGTGGCAACTACAACCAACAAGTCAATGATGATGAGGAACTTCAAAAGATTATCGTGGAGACCCATGCGGGAACGCGAGTAAAAGAAGTAAGTAACAACACAATATAGTATGGTAATGAATGAAAAAGGGATAAGCCGTTCAGTACGATGCTCAAGCGTCAGGGATCTGATGGTTCCAAAGGCTTTAAAGATCAACAAATTCAATCCCGGTAAGGCGAAGGTCACGCAAAAGATAAGCAGCACAAAATTCCAATGGTCGCCTTCACTGATCGGATCAAGGCCTGCCGGCAGTATAAGCGTGAATAACCCGAATAGATAGGTCGCCAACAATAAGGGATGAAATAAAATGGAAATGATCCTGGCCAGCAACCCCACGCTACATCTCCTTTCTCAATCTGGCCACCGGAATGTTCAACTGCTCCCTGTACTTGGCAACTGTCCTTCGTGCAATGTTATATCCCTTTTCATTGAGGATAGTTTCGAGCTTGTCGTCGGAAAACGGTTTATCCTTATCCTCTCCTTCAATGATATCTTTAATGATCTGTTTCACCTCCCGGCTGCTCACTTCCTCTCCGGAATCGGTGGCAATGCCTTCTGAAAAGAAATATTTAAGGGGATAAATTCCGAAGTCCGTTTGAATTGCTTTGCTGCTAGCAACCCGCGAAACTGTCGATATGTCCATATTGATCATACCGGCGATATCTTTAAGGATCATCGGCCGCAGCTTGGTTTCATCTCCTTCCAGAAAAAAATCATACTGAAAGTCAATAATGGCTTTCATCGTTCTCAGCAATGTTTGCTGGCGCTGTTTGATAGCATCGATGAACCATTTTGCCGCATCAAGTTTTTGCTTGACAAAAGTCACGGCTTCTTTAAGCTTCTTATCTTTTTTATTGCTCTTCTCATAGGCTTTGAACATATCGCTATAGGAACGGCTGATCCGAAGGTCAGGTGCATTCCGGCTATTAAGCGTAAGTTCAAGCTTTCCATTGTTGTTGGTCAGAATATAATCGGGAATGATATACTGATTTTTTGTTGCCGTCTGAGTACTCCCCCCACCGGGCTTAGGGTTGAGCTTGATAATGACCTCCATCGCATCACGGACAAAATCTTCATCTTCAGTATCCAGTTTTTTCTGGATCTTTTGATAGTGCTTCTTGGTGAACTCTTCGTAACACTCGGCGATAATTTTTTTGGCAACAGCCACGTCAATATCATGCCCGTTGTCCATTCGGTCTAGTTGAAGCAACAGGCATTCCTGAAGGTTGCGTGCGGCGATCCCCGGCGGGTCGAACGTCTGTATCTTCTTCAGAACAACCTCTACTTCTTCAGCGGTTGTTTCAATGCCTTGCGAGAAAGCCATGTCGTTTACGATCGACTCGAGTTCACGACGGATGTACCCGTCGCTCTCTATACTACCGACAAGCTGCTTACCTATAGCGTATTGTCTTTCGTCAAGACCGAGAAAATCAAGCTGGCCCATCAACAGTTCATGCAATGTTGAGGACATCGGTATGGGCATCTCGCGATTCTCTTCATCTCCATCACCATCGCCCTGCATTTTGTAACCACTATAGTCCTCGTCTTGCAGATAATCCTTGATATCGACATCATCATCGGCTGCTGAAGGTTCTGGAAACTCTTCCGCCTCAGCTTCATTATTGGATTCCTCCGGTTTTTCCTGCTCTTCACCTTCTTCCAGCGCAGGATTTATCTCAAGTTCTTCCTCAATTCTTCCCTCAAGCTCAGCAGTCGGAACCTGCAACAGCTTTATGAATTGAATCTGTTGCGGGGAGAGTTTCTGCTGTAAGGACTGGTTTAGACCAAGCTTTTGCATTCCTAAGTTTTTAAAAGATCAAATCTAGCCAAATTTAAAAAAATTTAGGTCATAGTCCCTGTCTCATTGGGAGTTCCCGACCCGTCTTGCATTATAGCTCTGCGAATTGTTAATACCGTGGTTGAAGCTATGAAAATCTGCAGGATTTTCGTTTTTTGCGAACCTTTCGCCAGGCAATAGGAGATTCACCTGGTCGAACGACATCTCATAGTTACAAATGAAACGGACAAAGATAAAGGAGGTATTGACATACTCACCGTCGGGCCAGACGGTAATTGTGCATGGATGGGTGAGGTCTTTCAGGCAAAATGAATTCATTCACATAAACGACGGGTCTACCATCCAGAATCTCCAGGCGGTGGTGGATCGCAGTTCTATCGATGCATCAACACTCAAAAGAATAAACCCCGGTGCGTGCATTTCCTTAACGGGCACCCTGGTGCCTTCTTTGGGAAAGGGTCAGGCAATGGACCTTCAGGTGAAAACGCTGGAGATCCTTGGAGACTGTGATCCGGAGAAATACCCCCTTCAATTGAAGAATCGTCCCAGCCTGGAGTATTTGAGAGAGATAGCGCACCTGAGACCACGAACAAACACTTTTGGCGCAGTCATGCGCGTAAGACATGCGATGGCTTTTGCAGTTCACAAGTTTTTTAATGACAGGGGTTTTTTCTATCTGCATACGCCCGTGATCACAGGCTCGGATGCCGAAGGTGCGGGAGCGATGTTCAGGGTTACGACCCTCGATCCCGGCAACGCTCCGCGAACAAAAGAAGGACAGATTAATTATAACGAGGATTTCTTTGGCAGGGAAACCAATCTTACAGTTTCAGGACAATTGGAAGGTGAAACCTATGCCCTGGCACTTGGCGATATTTATACTTTCGGACCAACTTTTCGTGCAGAGAATTCCAATACAACGCGCCATCTCGCAGAGTTCTGGATGATCGAACCAGAGATGGCATTCTACGACCTTGAAGATAACATGCAGCTTGCGCAAGACCTTCTTCAATTCCTTGTACGCTATGCTATGGAGCACTGTATTACGGATCTTGAATTCCTTAACACCAGGGCGCAGGAAGAAGAGAATACAAAACCTCAGGATCAGCGAAGTGAGCTCGGATTGCTCGACCGTCTGAGCTTTGTTTCGGAAAATGATTTTCAACGGACTTCCTATACGGAGGCAATCGATATATTAAAGAATTCCAATCCCAACAAAAAGAAGAAGTTTCAGTTTCTCATTGAAGAATGGGGAACAGATCTTCAATCGGAACATGAGCGCTTTCTTGTTGAAAAACATTTTAAGAAACCGGTCATTCTTTATAACTATCCGGCAGCAATAAAATCATTTTATATGCGGCAGAATGAGGACGGAAAAACGGTTGCAGCTATGGATGTTCTATTTCCCGGAATAGGCGAGATCATCGGCGGCTCGCAGCGGGAAGAGCGATTTGAAAAGCTCGCCCGCAGGATCGAGGAACTTAAGCTTCCGGAAAAAGATCTTTGGTGGTATATGGAGCTTCGTAAATTTGGATCGGCGCCACATAGCGGGTTTGGCCTTGGATTCGAACGGCTTATACTTTTTATTACAGGAATGACCAATATCAGAGATGTTATTCCTTTTCCAAGATATCCGGGCAATGCCGAATTTTAGTCGAAGGCAACCATGCATCCATGAAGCGAACTTTTGCAAGTGATAATTATGCCGGCGTACATCCTGAGATCATGGATGCACTGATTCGTGCGAACACCGGCCACGCTGGTTCATACGGCAGCGATGATTATACTGCCAGGGCTGTTGGCAAGTTCAGAGAATATTTCGGTGATGACATTGAAGTATTTATGGTCTATAACGGCACTGCCGCAAACGTTCTAGGGCTCAGTACGCTGACAAGGTCTTTCAACTCGATTATTTGCTCGTCCCTGGCGCACATTCATGTAGATGAATCAACAGCGCCCGAAAAGTTTACAGGCTGCAAGCTCGTTACGATAGCAACAGAAGATGGGAAGATCTATCCGCCACAGATATCGGAATGTGTGAGGCGTATCGGCGATCAGCACCATCCCCAGGCAAAAGTGATCTCTATTTCACAGTCTTCGGAATATGGAACCGTCTATTCGATAGACGAGATCATGGCTATCAGTCAGGTAGCCAAAAAAAATGGCCTGTTTCTGCATATGGATGGATCAAGAATTGCCAATGCAGCTGTTAGCCTTGGTAAAGATCTCAGAGCTTTTACACGCGATGCCGGAGTGGATGTATTGTCATTTGGTGGGACAAAGAATGGAATGATGTTCGGTGAAGCAATACTTTTCTTTACGCCCGGATTGGCTGAAAATTTCCAGTACATCCGCAAGCAAGGGATGCAGTTGCACTCGAAAATGCGATTCATCAGCGCGCAGTTCGAAGCGCTTCTTAGCAACGACCTTTGGAAGAGAAATGCCACCCATGCAAACATGATGGCCCGTTTACTATCTGCTGAGATTTCCAGAATAGAAAAGACAAAGATCAATCAACGCGTCGAAGGGAATGGTATTTTTGTAAGTCTTCCCCCTGCGATAGTACCGGCGCTTCAGGAGTCATATTTTTTCTATATGTGGGATGATGCCAAAGAGGAAGCTCGTCTCATGTGTTCGTTCGACACAACTGAGGAAGACATCGCAGACTTTATAAAAACACTACGGGAACTGTTAAAACGATAAGAACTATCGCTTGAGGAATTTATACGTACCACGAAAATTGGACTGTTCATCCTTGAGGGCCAGCAAATAATAACCTGCATCAAAATCTTTTACCCTGACACGCAATTCGTGGTCATCAATTCGTTCAGTCTCTATGTTGATCTCGTTGCCAATGATATTGTGCATGCTTACATGGACCTTGTCAACATTGACATGCTCCAACCTGACATGGACCCACTCAGTTGCAGGGTTCGGGAAAATATTAACTGATTTGGAAATATCTGTACGTTCAGGCTTTGTCGTTTCAAACGAAGTAGGAGCCTGCGCAAGGACTGAACCAGCAATGGCGCACGCAAACACGACGAGGAGGTAAAGTCTTTTCATTCTATTTCGTTATAGTGAATATACGACAACTTTCAAACCAAAGTTTTCAAGTGCTCGTTCTTTTGCCGTTTTATTTACCCTTTAGATGCAATTGGGGGTTAAAAGGTTTAAAAACCGGCCGAAAAAATTTAGAAATATCAATCCCGCCGCAATTGAAGGAACGCTGAGGGTAAAAAATCAACGACATCGGAGGCTATCAGACTATTCATGCCCAATTCTGGGACGGCTAAGTCCCCGGAAAGGCCGTGCAGGTAGACGCCCAGCTGCGCCGCCTTCAACGGCTCATACTGTTGTGCCAACAACCCTGTCAGTATACCTGTCAGAACATCTCCTGTGCCCCCGGTAGCCATTCCTGGATTCCCCGTTCCGTTGAAATACACCATGCCGTCTGGGCTCGCTACGCAGGAAAAGGCGCCTTTCAGAACGACCACCGATTTAAGTTGGGCCGCGAGCTTCTGAAGTTTTTCCAGGCGCTCAAAGTCATTGGCCCATTTCCCCACCAGGCGTTCAAATTCCTTTGGATGAGGTGTCAGGATGCTTCCTACCGGTATAGCACCCAGCATATCCTTATTTTCCGCAAGAATGTTCAACGCGTCTGCATCTATCACCATGGGTTTACGGAAATTATCCAGTACAAAGCGCAGCGCCTTTACAGTCTCTATGGCCCTTCCTATTCCCGGACCAATTCCTACGACCGTATAGGTCTCCAGTGCCGGAGGAGAGGTTAGAATCTCCTCGTGTCTGTCAAGGCTGACCATCGCTTCAGGGACGCTCGATTGGACAATGACGTTTCCGCATCGGGGAATATGAACAGTAAGCAGTCCGAGCCCTGCACGGATAGCCGCCCGCGATGAAAGTACTGCCGCGCCCATTTTTCCAAGGCTGCCACTAATGAGCAAAGCATGGCCGAATGTGCCCTTGTGGTCAAACCTTGATCTCTTCTTTAGAATTTTACGAACTGCCTTCGGAGTGATATAATAATGTGATGTCTCCGCATTCTTTATAAATTCTTTGTTCAATCCAATGTCAACAAGGATCCATTCCCCTACGCTGGCGTGGAGCTGTGGCATAAAGAATGATAGTTTGGGTAATTGAAAAGAAACCGTATAGTGAGCTTTAACGATGGCACCGCTGGAGTTGCTGTCGGACATAAGTCCCGAGGGCATGTCTATAGCGATCCGCCTGACCTCGGCCTCATTAACAGCTTCAATCACCCATTTATAAATTCCTTCTACGGGCCGGCTAAGACCGGAACCGAATATTGCATCAATTAGAATATCACAGCCCTGGAAGATATTAGTGTGAGGATCCTTGTCAAGGATCTCATACAACCGGACACTTCCCAGCTTAGCACGCTCGAGGTTAAGGGTGAAATCGGGTGTTGTGGAAGCTTCACCACGGACAAGCCACACTGTAACATCATATCCACGTTCCTTCAATAACCTTCCGATGCCAAGTCCGTCTCCGCCGTTGTTGCCAGTGCCGCACACTATTCCAATCCTGCAACCTTGTTCGATCACATCGACGAACCAATTCACAAATGACCTGCAAGCTCTCTCCATCAATTCAATTGACTCGATGGAGTCATGTGAAATGGTATAGGCATCAAGAGCCTTGATCTGTTTTGAAGAGAGTATCTTCAGCATATTCCAATATACAAATTACCTGTCGACCTCACCCATGACAACATCAATCGATCCAACTATGGCGATGAGGTCCGCGATGAGTATGCCTTTGGAGAGTTCTGGCAACACGGAAAGATTTACAAAACTACAGGACCGGCATTTACACCGGAATGGTACGTCGGTTTTTCCGTCTGCGCGGAAAAAAAATCCAAGCTCACCTTTGGGTATCTCGGCCCGTACGTAGAGATCCTGTGCTTTCGGCCTGATCTTTTTCGGGACAAGCGCCTGAGGGTCAAAGTCACGTGTACGTTTATGATCTCCGTTTAATTGTTCCAGGCATTGAACGATGATCTTTAACGATTCATGGATCTCACGAACTCTTACATAAGTTCTATCCCAGCAGTCGCCTGTTTGCCCCATTATGCCTTCACCTACAGGGATCTCGAACTCAAGCTCCGGATAAACAGAATACCCATCGACACGTCGAAGATCATAGCGAAGACCTGAACCACGAAGCATTGGTCCTGTTACACCACAGTTGATAGCAAGGTCCATTGCCAGCACGCCAATGTTGGCTGTTCGCTGGATGAAGATCTTGTTTTCGAGCAATACTGTTTGAAGGTCTTGAAGTTTTGGCTTGATATAGTTCACGAATTCCGCGCACCTTTCTTCAAACCCGACGGGCAGATCGTAGAACAGACCGCCTATCCAAATATAGTTGTACAGCAATCGGGCGCCCGATGCCCATTCAAGCATGCGAAGTATATGCTCACGATCACGCATCAGCCAAAAGAATGGTGTGAATGCGCCGATATCCATCCCATAGGTGCCGACAGCAATGAAATGAGATGCAATTCTGTTAAGCTCTGCAACTAAAACTCGAATGTACTCTACCCGTTTTGGTATTTGTTGTTCTATTCCCAGCATCCGCTCGACACCCATGGCATAAGCGTGCTCATTGTTCATCGAAGCAACGTAATCAAGGCGATCGACGAAGGGTATGACCTGATTGTAGGGTAAATTCTCGGCGTGCTTTTCAAAACAACGGTGAAGGTACCCGATGTGTGGTACAACTTGTTTGACGATCTCGCCTTCCAGCAACAGCTCCAGTCTCAGAACACCATGGGTTGACGGATGCTGCGGGCCGAGGTTAATGATCATTTCTTCAGACCGAAGGTTCTCCGGCCTGAGCTTGTTCGGTTCTGAAAGATTCAGATTTTCAGGCTTATACTTGTATTGTACCCGTTCGCCCGCCATGCTAATACTCCACTTTGATATCTCTGTAGTAAGCCTGATGCTTGTAATCCTTGCGCAGAGGAAATCCCTCCCAGTCTGCCGGCATCAGAATTCTTCTCAGGTCGGGGTGATTCAGAAATGTAATGCCATACATATCGAATATCTCGCGTTCCAGCCAGTCAGCAGTTCTCCAGAGATGGCACACCGAGTTGATCTCAGGAGTTTCTCTTGGGACGACGACCCTGATCATAAGGTGATGATTTAGCGGGATGGAATAAAGGTTATAGGCTACTTCCATAGTGCCGATAGCCGGACCGTTATCAATTCCAGTTACACATGACAGCGAATCGAAGTAAACATTTGGATTAACGATCAGTTCGCTCATCACGTCGATGAGATCTTCCCTGGCAATTGTTATTGCCTTTGGTGACGAGGTCTGATCAGCTGATGGAGCACCGTTTTTGCATACATTGATAATAATTGACAGTATTTCTTCAAATGTTCGCATGCGTCTTTTCTTCCTTCATTAGTTTTTCAATCGCGCCTGGTGCCATCAGACTTTCACTGCGTATCTTCTCCTGGAGTTTCAGAAATCCTCCGATAAGAGCCTCAGGTCTTGGCGGACAGCCTGGGACGTAGACATCGACCGGCACAATACGATCTACGCCCTTCACGACGTGGTAGCCGTGCTGCCAGTAAGGTCCTCCGCAGTTTGCGCATGATCCCATGGAGATGACGTACCTGGGTTCCGCCATCTGCTCATATAGTCTTTTGATCCTATCGGCCATTTTGAACGTGACGGTGCCGGCAACGATCATAACGTCTGCCTGCCGCGGGCTTGAGCGCGGCGCCATGCCAAAGCGGTCCATGTCATAGACCGTTGTGCCTGTACTCATGAATTCTATGGCGCAGCATGCAATTCCAAAGGTCATGGGGAACATCGATGACAATCGCGCCCAATTAAGCAGATCATCAAGTCGTGTAACGATAACGCCTCCACTTTCAAATCGCTGATCCAACAAACCCATACATCAATTTTTAAGAGGCCTTTTACTTTTATACTTTTCGTTTATGGCGTCATACAATGCTTTAGGAACACTCGACCTATGAACAGTAGGCGTTGGATGTGGTTTCTCCCAATCCAAAAACCCGTTCCTCCACGCATATGCGAGTCCCAATGCCAGAATACCAATGAACAGCAGCATTTCTATCATAGCCGTCCATCCCCATTGCGGTATCTCCGCTATCAGCTTCTCATCTGCAAAGATCAGAGACCAGGGAAATAAGAAGACGATCTCAACTTCAAAAAGAAGAAAGATCAATGCCACAATATAGAACCGGATATTGAATTGGGTCCATGCGGAGCCGACTGTGTCTTCCCCGCTTTCATAGGTAGATAACTTTTCCGGGTTAGGACGGTTTGGCCTGATCATGCGCGAGACCAGGAGTGTAACGACTATGAATACAGCCCCGGCTATGATGAACAGCAAGACTTCTGCAAATGCCGACAGATATTGGGACTTCATAGTGCCAAAGATAAGCACGCAATCTTACAAAGCACAGATCAGTATCAATACTACAGATTGGAGGTGTTGAAAGTGTCGCCTTGGTTGATATCGCCGCTCTCGAATCCTTTTTTGAACCAGCGCATGCGTTGTTCAGAAGTGCCATGCGTGAATGAATCTGGAACAACCTGGCCCTGGGTCTGCATCTGAAGCCTGTCATCACCGATTGCGCTGGCGGCGTTGAGCGCTTCATCGATGTCACCGGACTCAATGATCTGATTCATATTGTCTGCATGATGAGCCCAGACGCCAGCGAAGAAATCTGCCTGTAGCTCCAGCTTTACGGAAAGCTTGTTGTATTCAGCTTCACTTAACCGTTCTCTTGAGGCGTGTACTTTATCCGTTATACCCATGAGGTGCTGAACGTGGTGTCCCACTTCATGCGCAATAACGTATGCCTGGGCAAAATCGCCCGGAGCCTGAAAACGGCTCTTGAGCTCCTCGTAAAAGCTCAGATCGATGTATACCTTTTCATCTTCGCTGCAATAGAATGGTCCTGTCGCCGAGGATGCTGACCCGCATGCGGACTGAATTCCTCCTGTGAACATGACGAGCGTAGGCTCCCGGTAATCCTGTATCAACTTATTCCATACATCTTCTGTGTCGGCAAGGACTACGCGCACAAACTGGCTTAGCTCTTCCTCTTCAGGGCTGGGCTGATAGTCTCCGGTTTGCTCAGAAGGAGCACCCCCTGTCTGATTCTGCATCTCCTGCAACATGGTCAAGGGGTTTTTACCCAGGATCAGGCTAATGACAACGACAATAGCGACTGTTCCCAGTCCACCTTTAAACGCCATTGGGCCGACTCCACCCCTTCCGCGCTGATCGTCCACATTTGAACTTTGTCTTCTCCCTCTCCATTGCATAGCAGTAGTGGTTTTAAAATAGAGAGGAAAATACAAAAGCTAATTCAGCGAAGCAATCAAAAATAAATGATGAATAAAATGCTATTTCCAGGCGGCGATAATAACGCCCATGACGGTGAGTGCTACGATACTATAACCTGCGTTGATGAGGAACAGGGTAAATGATCTCCTTTCAAAAAGATAATGGGTGCCTACAAACGTCGCAACCCATCCAAATCCAGCCAGGAAACCCCAAAGTGCACCCATAGCAGGCTTATCTTCGGGTCCCATGAACATCGCGAGATTGATGGCGGCGATCAGGCCAAGGAAGAATGCCAGGCCGAATATTTTGGCCATGTTCCCACCTTTCAGACTTTCTTCGGTGAATCCGTTCTCGCGCATCCATGCTTTTCCGAAAACAGCCGGCGAATACCAAAGTCCGCCGATCACAAAAGTTGACAGCGCCGACACCAGCACGGCCCAGTAATTCAATTGAACGTCCATAATATAGGGGTTAAGGGTTTTAGGTTTGCTTCTGTCGTATATACGCGCTCACATGAGCAGCACGTAATCCTTTGTACATTTGATATTGTCTGAAGTAATTAGTGATCTCAATATGTCACTTTAATTTTGAGAAAACAGACCGGTAAAACTGAAACGGAATAAATCGTGACTGAAGCAGAAGTGAGCGGTCCTGATCATGAAATCCAGCTAAATGACAAGCTCATTAGGCTGGTGGGAATCCCTTTCTTTGGAATGGCGATACCAAATGTTACAGGACTTTTCGGCCCGTTGAGCTTTGGTGATCCTGAATACTGGATAGGCTATGCATATTTTATCGGATTGGCTTTCTGCATTTGGCAGGGAAACCGTTACCTGCTCTTCCGTACGAGGAGAAGGTTTACGTGGTTCGATAAACCAATCGAAAAACTGATCCTGCTTTTCGTCAATAACATATTCTTTACCACTCCGCTGACCATTGCCTGGCTCTGTTTATGGTATCGATGGGCTGGTTTCCAAATGATCAAGTGGGATAATATTATTGTCGTTTCTCTGATCAATGTGATTTGCGTCCTGTTCGTGACACATGTGTACGAGACTGTGTTCATGGTCAAAGAACAGCAAGGCGAACAGCTGAAGAGTGCACAGCTTTTGAAAGCGAAGGCTGAGGCCGAGCTGGAGGCTCTCAAAAATCAAATCGACCCTCACTTCATGTTCAACTCTCTCAATAGCCTGTCATATCTCATCGATACGGATGCTATACTCGCCAAGCAGTTCACTGAAAACCTTGCCGAAGTATATCGTTACATTCTTGCGCAAAAAGAACATTCCCTCGTTTTGCTGGAGGATGAATTCGATTTTATTGAAAGATATGTCACATTGCTCAAGCTTAGATTCGGAGAGGCACTGACCTTAAAGAAACATTTCAATGGCAGTACAACCAGGGAGTATCTTATTCCTCCTATCTCAGCCTTTGTTGCCCTGGAGAATGCAGTAAAGCATAATGAGATCTCGGCAAGGGTACCATTGTTGATCGATATCCGGATCGAGAACTCATCGCTTATTTTGGAAAACAAGCTTCAGCCTAAGCGCAGTATTCAGCATTCGTCAAATATCGGTCTCAAAAATCTCGATGAACGCTTCAGGATAATTACAGGTAAACATATTGAGTTTAAAAAAGACAATGAAACGTTCTCCCTTAAAATGCCATTGAGTCCTGTTCACTTTTGATTGATGATCGTTGATTGTTGATTTGGGTTCAATCAAGAAATCAACAATCTCAATCATCAATCAACAATCAATCAATAAATCAATAAATCTATCTCTATGAAAGTTATCATTATAGAAGACGAGTTATTGGCGCAGGCGAAGCTTGAACACATGCTGCGAAACATGGATGCAGGCATAGAGATTCTTGCCAGGATCAGTAGTGTCAAAGATGCGCTAACCTGGCTGGAGACTCAACGTCCTCCAGACCTTGCCTTTGTGGATATCCAGCTTTCAGACGACCATTCTTTTGAAATCTTTCGCAAGCATGAAGTTACATTTCCAGTCATTTTCACCACGGCATTCGATAAATATCTGCTGGAAAGTTTTGAGTTCAATTCTATTGATTACTTGCTCAAGCCAATCACTGAAGACAAGCTCAGGCGATCTTTGGATAAGCTTAAGAAACTTGAACTTCATTTCGCCAAGGGGAATGTCTCAAAGTTCGTAATGTCGCAAGAGAAAGGAAGGATCGTCGGCAAAAAAGGAAATGAATTCGTGGCTATTTCCCTTGAAGAAGTTGCGTATTTCTTCACAGAACACAAAATAGTTTTTGTCCGTGAATTCGGAGGTCGCCAGTTCATCGTCGATAAAAACCTTGGCGAACTGGAGGAAATGCTTGATCCTAAAAAATTCTTCAGACTCAACAGAAAATTTGTGGCGTCGGTTAAAGCCGTTGACCGTTTCAAACCTGATCACGGAAAAATAAGAATACACTTGAGGCCAGAATTAAAGGAAGAGGTATTCGTTAGCAAGGAATCAGCGCCCGGATTTCGGTCATGGATTGACGGCGGATGATTATTTGTTAACCCCCTCCTTCAGAACACCTGGCTCGCGTTTTAGAAACTCCTGATAGAGTTCTGTCTGACGGCTTACCATAGGTATCTGCCAGCCGTCGATGAACACTTCAAGGATGTTCGTTTTCGTCTCGAACGGATCACCATCACTGACAAAGAGCGTAGCCTGCTTACCAACCTCAATCGAACCAATCTTGTCAGATACACCAAATATTTGTGCGGGGATGATTGTTACTGCCCGGAGTGCTTCATCTTTACCCATCCCGTAGGCTGCTGCAAATGCCGCATTGTACGGAAGGTTACGAACATTTTCCGCCTGTGTCGTGCGTATAGCCACTGTTATACCAGCCTTCTTCAACAAGCCGGGGTTTGCATATGCTTTATCATAACGATCGTAATCACGGGTTGGCTCAGCAAGCACCGGACCTACGATCACCGGGACATTTGCTTTCGCAATATCGGCAGCGACCCGCCAGCCCTCGGCGACTCCTGTCAGAATAACCTTTTTGACTTTCCTTTGACTGACCCATTTCAGCGCTGCAAGAATATCTTTGCTTTTATTAACCTCGATCATCAGGGCACGTTCCCCTCTGATCACAGGAAGAAGGGCCTGCATTTCGGGATAATATTTTGCAGCTTTTGTAGCCGAGTCGATCCTATGATATTCGACGGCCAGGTCCCAGGTCTCATTCAGTTTCTGCAATGCTTTATCTGCGCTTTTCTGAATTTCTTCAGGGGTTCTGCGATCCATAAATCCTTTTTCTTCCGGTATTCGGAAAGTTTAACACGACGCCTTCAAATCCGCCGAACATCTGATCCGGCGTGTAGCCATGCAGATTGATCAATGCTGCTGTGCCAGGTATCAGATCGCCTTCGGGTGATGCAATTACTGTCGTAACGCCGCTTATGCGTGTAACGGGAATCAAAGCAGAATTGGGATTCACTGCAGACAATGCCCGAAGCTGGGGTATTACGTCACCAACTTCATTGAAATCCCGTGTGCGCGGATCGGATCCTACTTCACTTAGTCCCAGTTGCGTACCGCCATCAATCATGCCTGGATAGATCCATTTCCCTGTACAGTCTATGACCACTGCTGCCTGCGGAACGGTAACATTTGTTCCAACTGCCGTTATCTTTCCATTACTTATGACCACCGTACCCTGCTGAACGACACCTTTGGTAACGGTTTGGATAGATGCATTAGTGAGTGCGTAAGTGCCATATTTGGCTTTAGGACTTTGAGCCGAGACCCAGCCCGCAGTCAGCATCCAAATAAGTGTTAAGAGATTCCTGATCGCTATATTCATGGGTGCACGTCTCATTTGTATTCAAAAATGGTATTGAAATTCTCTTCTGCTTCTTTCATGCAGTTATCAACGTGCCCGCTACCCGTGCTGATCGTCGCAGCATCGAGCGGCTGCTTTGGATCAATGTAAATCCGCATATCATCAGGATCTTTCTCCCTATCAAATCGAACTATTCCATCCACCACAGTGATCATCGGGATCGTATAAGATGAAAGTGGATGCCCTTTGAATAGCGCTATATCCGCCTCTTTCCCTACTTCAAGTGAACCTACACGCGCTTCGATCCCCAACTGGCGCGCAGGATTAATGGTAATCAATGACAAAGCTTCATCATCGGAAAGCGCGCCATACTTTTGTGTCTTACCCGCTTCGTGGTAAAGGTGACGCATAAGCTCGCCATCATCGGAATTGATAGATGTAACGACGCCGTTTTTGGTCAAAATCGCAGCGTTGTATGCCGTCGAATAATAAACTTCGAATTTATATGCCCACCAGTCGGCAAACACCGAAGCCATGGCGCCAAACCTGGCGAGTTCGGGAGCAACTTTAAAACCCTCATTCACATGCTGAAAGACAAGTCTTTTGATTCCAAACTCTTCGCATACCTTTAAAAGCATATAAATCTCATCTGCCCTGTAGCTGTGGCAATGAATGATAATATTTCCTCTTAGAATATCGGCAAGCGTCTCCATCCTTAGGCTATATGACGGTGGCGTACCACGAAATCCTTTTTGTGACCTTGCCTTATTATACTTGTCCCACGCTTCTGAATATTCCTTTGCTTTTGCGAATGCTTCACGAATAACAAACTCCACGCCCATACGGGTGCGGGGAACGATGTTATTGGCGCTTCCATGAACTCTGGTAGGATTTTCTCCCAGTGCGAACTTGATCGTGCGCGGAGCACCTTCCATTCTGAGGTCGTCTGCATCCTTCACACCATATCGAAGCTTGATGGTCTCGCATTCACCCCCGATAGCATTGGCAGAACCATGCATCGCATGGATAGTGGTAACACCACCACCCAGGGCGTGATAAAGCCCAACCTGAAATGGATTGAGTACATCGCCGGTGAATACCTCCGATGTTACCGGACTTGTTGCTTCATTGATGGCATCAAGTGCTGCATGTGAATGGGCATCAATTATCCCAGGCATCGCATACATACCCGAAGCATCGATCAACCTGAACCCTGAGGGAGCGGTAATATTTTTTGCGATCTGTGTGATTTTACCATCACGCACGAGTATGTCAGTGTTCTCAAGCGTACCCTTGGTAATGGTCAGCACAGTCGCACCCTTGATCAAGATATTCCCCTTTTCTGTCTGAGCCTTTAAGGATATCACCAATAGCAGCATGAACACAATAACCAACGCAGGACTTGTATAACTTTTCATTGGAGTGCAAATAGGATTTGTACGATCATCGATGTCATGATTTGGCTATGGCTTTTCCACTTTCTTTTCGCCTGCTGGTTTCTCGGGCTGCGGGGATTCGATCTTGTATAATTTTCCCTCTACAAATACGTACCTCACATTAGACTTCTCTTCAAAATATGGTTTATGGCTGACCACCAGATTAGCGATCTTCCCCTGATCTATCGTTCCTAGACGGTCAGAGAGTCCAAGCAACTGAGAAGCGTTGCTTGTTAATGCAGCGAGCGCGCCATCTTCGGTCAGGCCGGCCTTGATCATGCGTCTGACATTTGTCTGTACATCTTTTGGTTTAGCGGAAAGGCCGGAGAAGCCAAAGATCATTCCTGCTTTCTGAAAGGCCGAGGCCTGTGAAACATATAACGCGATGAAGTCAGCTTTCCTCTTTTCAAGCGCTTTGCGTTCTACGCTGTCAGGTACAATCGCCATTTCATCTTTTTTCTTTTCTTTATCGGCTTTCTCATCGGGCTTTTTCTCTTCGGGAAGCTCAAGGCTGAGAAAAACTTTGACATCTGCTGATTTTAGCTTCGGGATAAGATCCCATCCTTCCTTCACTTCTGCTATTATGAGGTTGAATGAAAGCTGGGTTTTGAGATTGAGTATTCGTTGAACGTCGAGATTCTTTTCAGCTTTGAATAAGACAGGGACTTGTTTGTCAATTACCGGATAAAAGGCTTCAAGTATTCTATCTGCTGCCGGGACTTCTAAACCTGATTTGTTTGACGCATACATGGCGGCGTAGGATTTGGCGAGGGCTGCCTGCCGGTATAGCTCTTTCCATTTCGCCATCACGCCAAGTATTGTATTTGGATACATTCTCTCTGCGGGGACCAATTCCGAATATAGCGCCGACCTGGGGACCGCTATCATCTTATCTGTGACGATACCCGATGGCCCTCCTTTCATGAATAAAAGCGCGCTGTTGCCTGGAAGCATTCCTCCATAAGGAACTGCATGTGCCATTGTAAAACCTATTGCACGCCACTCTTCAATCGACTTATCAAAAGGATTAAGGTAGCTTCTGGCGTCCTGGTACGGCGTTATACCTGCAGCTTCAGCCGCAGGGTTGCCGGGATCTTTTTGTTTTTCTTTAGGCCCATCGTCGCGTGATCTTACTCCTGCGTGGGAGAGTCCGTCGATAAATCCGGCGTATACATACAGGCTATCTCCTTTGATAACGACTGCGTCAGAAGGAATGGGAACATTTTTGCCAACTGCTGTAATGAGTCCGTCTTTGATGACTACTGTGGCCGATTCAATTTTTCTACCTGGACCTTGGATTACCGTTGCCTGCGTGATGGCATAAGATCGTGTTACTGCAGGGAGTATCCTTACGTCCTGAGCGGCTGCAAGCAGCGCTGCGCTTGAGAACAGCACCGAAAGAATAAGTCGCAGCCCAGACGTACAACTTAGGTTCTTCATTCAAAGGTTGTTTAGGTAATCGTTGCGGTCAAGATAGGAATGTTTCAACGAGGCGGCAAACAGAATACACGGATGGCATTTTAGACGTGTCACAGGAAAAAGCAAACGTTTTGGATGTTCTGGTGGCCCTCCTTACAACTCAATACAAAGTTCCTACGATTCGCTACAGAACACTTTCAGAGCGTGTATCCATTAGCCATACTTGTACCGTAAATGACCTTAGAAAGGAATATTAATTATATGACTACAAAATCCAGCTTCAGCCTTATACCGGTATTTGCATTGATTGTGATCCTTGCCGGGCCGGTATCAAGCCAGGACGCAAGCGTCCGATCAAGTGAGAGCAGGTCCCACGGCGATAACGGCACATCACGGTGGAAGCATTCTTCCGGTGTAACAAACTTCAACATTGAATCACGCGGCAAGATCGAGGTCACTGATGACGACAAGGACATTAAAAGCCTTTCGGGCGACGGTTATCTGGAGATCACAAAAACTGTATTTGGAAGCCGTCGGGCTATCGTCATTGAGTCTCTCGGTGGAGGCAAGATCAAAAAAGAATACTATGAAGGCCGCTCGAAGATGGAGTGGGAACCCAACGGAAGGGTATGGCTCAGCGAGATTCTTCCTGAGATCGTCCGGACCACAACACTTGGTGCCGAAGGGCGTGTGAACCGGTTTTTCGAAAAAGGAGGCTCAAGGTCCGTAGTCAGCGAAATGGCCAACCTTGATGGAGATTATACAAGGGCACACTATGCAAAGCTTCTGCTTGAAAAGAATATTCCTTCGGGAGAATTGCCAAATGTTATTACCAAGATCGCCGATCTGATCGATTCCGATTATTATCTCGCCACCGTTTTTCAACAGCATGTTTCAAAAATGCTATCGACCCCAGAAGCGGCAAATGCTTTTTATCTCGGTACACAGAAGATAGAATCCGATTACTATAAATCTGTTGTTCTCAAGGAAGGATTGAAAAAGGTATCTGCATCCCCCAGTCAAACCAAGATTATCCTGCAGTCGGCGGCGGGCATCAAATCCGATTACTATTTATCGGTAGTACTTACCGCGCTGCTGGAGGAAGACAACATGAAGGCCGAGTCGTTGGGTGAACTGATCCAGGTTTCGAAGAAGATACCCTCCGATTATTACAGATCTCAGGTATTGAGCAAAGCGCTTGAGAAGCATGACCTTTCCAAAGCAGCCCTGAAGCATGTCGTCGAAGCATTGGGTGACTTGAGCTCTGACTACTACAAAACTGGTGTACTTACACGCATGGCTGACGATTCCAAAATAGACTCTGAGGTTCAGATCCAGATGATTGCATTGATTGAGAAAACCGTTTCATCAGCATATTATGCGGCAGGCGCATTGAAAAGTTTGCTGGAGCATCAGGACCTTTCAGACGAATCGTTCAAGCAATTGGTTTCTGTAGGTGGAAAACTGAATTCCGACAATTATGCAGCGGAGGTTCTAAAGAAGGCAGCTGACGATGATCTGAACAAAAATAAATTGACGGAGATCCTGAAAGCGGCGGCCAATATCAATTCGGATCACTACCTGACTGAGGTCTTAATGTCTCTGGCTGATCAGGTAAAGTCTGCGGATACTTCGGTAAAGGACGTTTATCGTCAGGCTGCCAAAAAAATCGACTCAGAATCTTATTATGGCAAGGCGTTAAAGGCAATCGACTGATCCATGCAATCACGCTGCCAGCATACCCTCAAACGCGACAATAAGGTGTTTAATGAGTACCTTAGCGTATGGCCGGTTCCAGTTCATTTTATGTTGAAATGATGCCAACACTCAGAAGGCTGACAACCGTAGTGCTCATCTCAGGTCCGCTGGGCATGCTCATGTTTGTCTATCTGCATTTCAGCGAAATGAATCACATGCCTGAGACCGCCGATACGCTGCCTGGTTTCATTAGCAGTACACTTCTGGGCGCGGTTGCAGGAATTGCCCTCTACTTTACAAACCGGTTGCTTGACAGGTGGATCCCTTGGAGAAAATTGTTCACCGCAAGGTTAGTGATTGGTTATGTTGTGAGCTTTAGTGTAGCATTGGCGTTGTCATTCAGCCTTGCCAGTACCGCCATCCATTTTTTCGGACCAGACATCTTTTGGCCGGGGTATTCACCCGATGATGATGACCTGAACATCAAGTGGGCCATCCTGCTTTCAGCAACAATATTTATTTACACAATTATCTACGCGTTGCTTTATTCTTATCAGCAATATGCGGTAGCACAACTGGAACGTTTGGTGCGTGAACGCAAGCAGCTGGAACTTCAATTCGAAGCGTTAAAAAGTCAGCTCAGCCCCCATTACCTTTTCAATAGCCTCAATACCATCTCTTCGCTGATATACAAGGACACGCCTTCAGCCGAGCAATTTGTCAGAAGGCTTTCACAGACATATCAATACATCCTGTCTACCCAGCACAAGCGATATGTAACGCTGCAGGAAGAGATCGAATTTGTCCAGTCGTATTATTACCTCCTGCGCATTCGCTTTCAACAACAACTTAACCTGGAGATCAACCTTCCAAACTCCATTCTTAACAGTAAAATTCCTCCGCTGACCTTGCAGATACTGGTGGAGAATGCCGTCAAGCATAACGCGATCACAAGCGACAACCGTCTTTACATTTATATTACAGCTCAGGATAATACGTATCTGAGAGTGATCAACACAAAGATCGGAACGCTCACTAACATTCCGTCTTTCCGCCTTGGGCTGGAGAACATTAAAAAACGTTATGAATTCTTCACTGACAGGAAGATCGAGATCCGGGATGATGAAAAGTTCAGCGTCACGCTTCCCGTGATCTCAGAAAAACTGACTGAACGCGACGCCGATTACAAACACTCAGCGTGATGAAGCGGTACTTCATTCATAATCCATTCTTCCGGTTGCTTACCCCATTAATATATGGTGTTCTGACTTACCTGTTTATTCTTCTGATCAATAATAACGTAACACAGGTGAATGACTTTTTCAACAGCGAAGAGGTCTACATAAGCATAGCGCTTACTTATCTTTCCTTCGAATCGCTCCGGCTTCTCATTGTATTACTGGACCGGTTTCTTCCGGAAAAACACCTGCGTATCCGTATTCCACTGCAATTCGTCCTTACTGTCGTTGTATCGGTTGCATTAGTGGTTCTTGGCCTGACCCTGTATTTCTCTTACTTCATAGGATTCAGTATCAGTCCTGTACAGTTACTGATCTTTACATCCACTTATACCGTTACAGCGCTGCTCTACAATCTACTATACTTCAGCAATTATTTCCTTCAGAAAGAGAACACCGTTAAGTTAGCTGCCGAAAAACAACAGCACGAGATACTTGAGATGGAAATGATAGAATTCAAAAATGATATCAATCCTGACCTTCTTTTTGAAAGCCTCGAAAGCTTGATCACGCTTATGTACCGGGACGTTGAACAGGCTGAAGAGTATATTGATTGTTTGGCCAATGCATATCGTTATGTGTTGAGTAATCGTCAGGATGAACTTGTGCCGGCGTCCGTAGAGCTTGATGCTGTCAGGGATCTGATCGTTTTGTTGAACGAGAAGCACTTCGGTCAGCTGCGTTTTGAATCCACGCTGGATGCAGATGAGCTTGGCGCGCTGCTGATCCCTGGTTCTCTTCCTGTTATTATAGAAAGTATCGCCAGGAGCACGATCATTTCCCGTTTTGAGCCGCTGATCATAAGGTGTTATCTGGAAGACGACTATATAACGCTTCAAAGTAAACTCAATGACAGGCTGATCGTGCGTCCCGATCATGAAATAGCGTTGACAAGGCTTCAAAAGTCCTACGCTTTATATAGTGACCTTCCAATGATCAAAGTAAAGGCATACGATGAAAATTATATTAAATTGCCTGTGATCCGCGTGGCTGAAGAAATTACGATGCACTGATGAAGGTATTGATCATTGAAGATGAAACTCCTGCGGCAGAGAAGCTGGAACGTTACCTCCACAAATACGACAGCACGATCGAGATCGCTGGCATTCTTGATTCAGCAGCAGATGCAATAAGTTTTCTGAAGAACTCACAAGAGCATCCTGACCTGATCTTCATGGATATCCAGCTTAAGGATGGCCTGAGCTTCCAGATATTCCAGCAGGTGACAGTGAAGAAGCCCGTTATCTTTACGACGGCATTTAACGAATTTGCCCTAGATGCCTTCAAGGTAAACAGCATTGATTATCTCCTGAAGCCAATAACGTTTACTGCGCTGGCGGCAAGCATGCAGAAGTTGCAAAGTATGCGTGAACAGTTTCATTCGGGAGCCGAACACGGTGATCGGATCCAGCATGCCTTTGCAAACCTTAAGACGAAGGAATACAAAACTCGTTTCATGGTCAAACTGGGCGAGCACATCAGATCGATCACCACTGACCAGATAAGTTTGCTTTATGCAGACGGACGTGATGTATATCTGGTTACCACTCAAAACCGTAAATTCATCATCGACTATACACTGGAGGCACTTGAGAGTATCCTGGATCCGAAAATCTTCTTTCGTCCGAACCGGACATTCATTCTTAACATCAATGCGATCAAGGATGTGTTGGTCTATTCAAACAGCAGGCTTAGAATTACCCTGACACAGGACTTCGACAAAGAGATCATCGTAAGCAGGGAAAAGGTCAATGAATTTAAGGAGTGGTTTGATGGGCAGGGCCGCACTTAACCTGAACGCTTCGCTTTATAGCCTTCTTTCACCAGCAAAGAGACAATTTTATCCCGATGGTCTCCCTGTATTATCACTTCACCGTTCTTAACGGAACCACCGACGCCGCATTTTGACTTCAATAACTTTCCTAATTGTTCGAGATCGCCTGCACTTCCGATAAAACCTGTTACCAGCGTTACCTGCTTGCCTGCACGCATGCTTTTGTCAAGAAGCACTTTGAGGTTTTGTTGGGAAGGAGGAAGCGTCGATGCCTCTTCCAGCTGCCGTTGTGTGTACTCAAAATCCGAGGCCGTTGAATACACAACCCCTTCTCTTTTTTTCCAATCGTTATTCTTTGCCATCGCTTAAATGATAAGTACAATAAAGATGAAAAACAGGAATATCACAAAGCTAGTCACACCCAGGTTAAAACCATAGCTCACATCCTTGCGCATGATCACTCCAAACGCGGAGATGACCAATAGAGCCGCAGGAGCAAATACGAAATTACCGTAGATATTTTTCTTTAGTTTTTCAGAATGACCTCTGACCTCTGCATTCAAGGCTATGCCTAGAAAATATGAGGAATGTATACGCACAGGTTCTTTTGGCAGAAAATAGTCGGAAAGCGTAAATGGAATATCTATTTCATCGCCATTCGTTGTATGGATCACCCACCAGGTCGTTGAGGCATTCCGCGAATATGTCCTGCGGGTAGAAACACTTTCGATTATCTCGTTTGACACCCTGGCTGGCCAAAGAAAATCCAGGAGTAAAAACATCGACACAGCGAAACAAAAGATCGAAGCTTTTTGCGCGATCGGAAGATACTGTTCCATCAGCTCATAGAGCCGCTGATTCTCGCTTTTTCTGTAAACCTTGGGTCGCTGGGGTCTGTACGCAGGATCGCGATGACGTGGCGGCTGCTCAATGACCGCTCCAAAAGGATACTGCAGCTTCAAATCATAGACACGTCTTTTCTCAGGGTCACTGAGAACATCATATGCCTCATTGACCTCTTTGAAAATTGCTTCAGCTCCCTGATCATGGTTCTTATCAGGATGATAAGTAACAGCAAGCCGGCGATAGGCACGTTTTATCTCGTCGCTGCCCGCTGATTGCTCAACCCGCAGTATCTGATAGTAGTTCATTGGTGAAGCCAAAGCAACAGGGCGATTGACTACTTCCTCCTCCTGTGCTTGGTAACAAAGGTAAGCACTGGTCTTCTGGAGTGACTCACTACATCTTCGGCGATACTGCCAGCCAGGACATGGGCAAACCCTGTTCTACCATGAGTAGACATAGCAATGAGATCAGCATCAATGCTGTCGGCAAAGTAGACTATTCCTTCTTCTTCACTGACGTCATTAAAGACATTGATCGTATAGTTCTTAAGTTGCAGCTTTTTGGCAAAGTCCTGCATGTATTTCTTTACGACGATGTCGCGTTGAAAATTTCCGGGTGTATTGATCCGAACCAGGTGCACCGTGGCATCGTATAGTTTCTGGGTTGTCCTCACGATCCTGGAAAAGACTTCTTCCTCTTTATCCATGGATGTCGCGTACACGATCGATTTAAAGTCCATGCTTGATGGTTTATTGTGAACCGTCAGCACCGGACAGATCGCCGTCCGAACGACTTTCTCCGTGTTAGAACCTATTATCATCTGCTCCAGGTCTGAACGGCCCGCAGTTCCCATTACTACGAGATCAACCTTTTTCTCAGTAATGATCTTATTCATGCCATGGTACGGTGTTCCTACACGCAGTTCATCCTTCACGCGGATCCCTTCCAGCATAGGATCCTCAACGAGCTTGGCCATTTGTTTTTTCGATTTCTCGATGAGTTTGAGCGTAAAGATCTTCTCATCCCAGCCTGCATCAGCGGACACCTGGCCTTCAACGTTGAGCGAATTGCCTACTGCTTCTTCAATCACATGCAGCAATGTTATCTCAGCATTGGCCTTCCTGGCTATATCTGCAGCAACCTGACATGCTATCAAGGCGGTTTTCGAAAAATCAGTGGGAACAAGTATTTTTTTCATAGTCTGGAAGTTGATGAAATGATTACGCGTAACCGATCGTTACGCTGGTTTACAGTTCTAAAATTAGAACAAATCCACCACATTCAAAGAGCCGGAAGGGTCGCTCCGGCTTTTGCGCACGAATATTCGACAGGTCGTTAACCCTGCGCGTCCAATGGAATAGTTGTGGCTGTAAATAGCTTATAAACAATATCTTAGGAGCCATTTTGAGATTGTGTGTATCAAAATTGCAGATGAAGACCTGTTGCACGTCTTTGTCATTTACTTTTGCATATGGATGCTCACAGTCACGCAGGTCATGCACATCATCACACAGTTGATCTGAAGGAGGTTAACACGAGGTTTGTCATTGGCATCATGCTCAACCTTGTTTTCGTAGTGATCGAGTTTGGAGCAGGATTTTTTTCCAACTCTCTGGCCCTGATGTCTGACGCCGGACACAACCTCAGTGATGTCGCAAGTCTTGGACTGGTGCTCGGCGCCTTCAAACTATTGACTTTTAAGGCAACCAATAAGTTCACATATGGTTATCGGAAAGGTTCAATTCTGATCTCCTTACTGAATGCTGTGATCCTCCTGATCGCGGTAGCCATCATAGGATATGAATCTATCAATCGTTTTTTTTCACCCCAACCTGTACAAAGCAGTATGATGATCTGGGTCGCACTGGTGGGTATTGCGATCAACGGTATTTCGGCATTCCTGTTCTTCAGGGATAAGGAGAAAGATCTCAATATTAAGGGGGCATATCTTCACCTTGCTGTGGATGCACTTGTTTCCGTCGGTGTGGTCATCTCGGGGATTATCATATATTTCACCCAATGGACATGGATCGATCCCACTATAAGTCTGGTGATCGTCTTGGTTATTATTACGAGTACGTGGAACCTGTTACGCGATAGTTTTACACTGGCCATCGACGCAGTCCCAGCCGATATTAAAATAGAAAGCATTCGCGAGGCGGCGTTAAAGCTGACAGGTGTCAATGATATTCACCATATCCATGTGTGGGCCATAAGCACTGCAGAGAATGCCCTCACAGCCCACCTGGTATTGAACGAGTCGATGTCAAATGCGGACGTCTCCCAGCTGAAAAATAAATTCAAACACGAACTTCAGCACCTTGGCATACATCATGCGACGCTTGAGACGGAATTTGCGGCATGCAAAGATGATCAGTGTGAGTCAGTGGGTGACCATCTTCAGTCCGACCACTGAACCGATCAAAGTAACGATAAAGAATATGCGCCAGAATTCAAGAGGTTCTTTGAATACGATGATCCCGATCACTACGGTCCCAACGGCACCTATACCAGTCCACACGGCATATGCGGTACCCATAGGTAACGATAGGGTTGCCTTATAAAGGAGTATCATACTTAAGGTAAGGCTGACAGCGAAGCCAGTCCACCAGAATACCGAAGAGACGCCTGTGGTTTCTCTCGCTTTTCCCAGGCACGTGGCAAAAGCGACTTCAAATAAACCTGCAATGATCAGAATTATCCAGTTTGTCATGTGACAAAGATACCGGATTGCAAATTCAATTATTTCTTCAACGCAAAGTATCCCAATAAGGGGTCTTATGTTATTGGGTTAATAACTTTGTAGAAAAGCCTCTTGCATATTCGACGTCCAATGTCTTTCCTTAAAAATTGACGTTGTAGTTGTAGTAGGGTTCAGTTGTAGTTGTAGTAGGGTTCATCTGTTATCCGGGCTCGCTGGCTCCCCGGCCGCAGGGCCGCGTCTTTGGGACCGCGCCTTAATTTTACCTAGGCGTAGGTTCAAACATTCTCTGCTCATTCAGGAAAAAATTGGCTAAATCCATTTTATCGATGTCTACGATAAAATTAGGTCGCTAACCCAAAGACTGGAAATTAACGCATCAGGCCTCGAGGGTTTAAATGCAGCCTTGTTTTAGAAAACTCGATGTGATTACTGAGTTATATAGAAGGCGCAAGGGCGCAAAGTTAACGCTAAGCACCTGGCGGTCCCTAGCGAGCTTGCAGTGAAGGAAACAATTGCTCGCTCTACATCAAAACGGTTTGATCGTGAGACGTGAACGATCGTGTTAACGGGACATGCAAATTTCGCGATCTTTTATAACTTTGTCGCATTGCAAGAGGCTGTCATTTATGACCCGGGGTCGTGTGCATTTGTCCTCTGACACTAAACATTTACAAACATGCAAATCACGAAAAACAAAGTAGCGGGAATACACTATACACTCAAAGACAATCAGGGAAGTGTTATCGATACCAGCGATGGCCGCGAACCGCTTTATTATCTTCACGGTTCAGGTAACCTCATTGCCGGAATGGAGGAAGGCCTGGAGGGGAAAGTGACGGGCGACAAGTTTGAACTGAAGATCTCGCCGGAAAAAGGTTATGGTCAGAAAGATCCATCGATGACACAAAAAGTCCCGCGATCTGCATTCGGTGAGCAGCAAGTAAAAAAGGGAATGAAATTCTCGACTGGCAACGGTGGCGTTGTTACTGTTACCGATGTGGGACTTGACTCCGTCACAGTCGATGCAAACCACCCGCTGGCAGGTGTCGAACTGAACTTCTCTGTAGAGGTAGTTGAGGTGAGAACCGCTACCGAAGAGGAGATCTCTCATGGCCATGTTCACGGTCCCGGAGGACACCACCATTAGAATTAGTCCTTAGTCCTTAGTCTTTAGTCCTTAGTAATTCAGATTTCAGAACTTAGAATTCACAATTACTAAGGACTCAGGACTAAGGACTAAGGACTATTAATTGCTAGAAGTCTGGACAGGGTATGATCAGCTTGTCTCTTGGGGGCTTACGCGGATTGCGCATAGGCCACGTGTAAACAAGACTGAATTCGTGCGCACCACCACTTCCAGTCCCCAGTTTGGAGATCGTATAGTCGAAGCTGTAGCCGATGTTTATAGCATCCTTGGCACCGAGTTGCGTAAATCCAATAAGTAAAACAATCGATTCATTATTTACAAAATCGTTCAGGTTTTTGAATGGTACGCCACGATACCATGTACCCACCACCAATGGTGCCGCTGTGAAGTACAGACCCAGATCCATCTGATCGAATTTGCCCTGATGCCTATACTGAAAAGCTGGCGCAATACTCCGCTCAACTTTTTTAGTATATACTCCAGACCCTTGTGTTCCGTTCCTGAAATAAAATTTGAAGCCGCCATGAAATGAATACTTTATGGGCAGCGGGCTGTTTTCATCGATAATAGATTGGTTTGGCTGCGTGAGATGCCATGCTGATACGCCAAGCCACGCACTGCGTGTAAAAAGTACACCACCAAGGGAAATATCAACAAACGTTTTGCTGAAGTTGGTTCGAAATGTTTCTGCTGTTGGCTGATCAAGGAATGCGCCTGTTGCCGGATCGAACTGATCACCAAAAGTAAGCTTTCCAAAATTGACATCTCTATTATAAAGCGCGACCTGAACCCCGGGCCGGAATCCGAGATTCTCGTTGATCTCTAGTTCGTAAGCATACTGAAGACCGACAGTAAGGGAGCGAAGACCTGCAAGCCCTTCCCTATCACGTGTAATGATCAATCCAACGGAGCTATTATAGTCTTCAATGAAATAGTCGAAATAGGCTGACAGTGTTGTAAAATTCGCATCAATGGAAGGCCATTGGTTTCGAAAATTTAATCCTGCACGCGCCTGTCCTGTCGATCCTGCCAGGGCTGGATTGAGATACAAGGGCGCAGCATAAAACTGTGAAAATTGAGGATCCTGGGCAGTTACCACGCTATCTAAGGCGAGCATTAACACACAAAAAAGCAGGCAAATCCTGAACATCAACTTCGTCATTAGGTTCCGCAATCAAAGCAAATTAACAGTATATCCGAAATTTATGAAATAGTTTGTCCTTAATGATGGCGTTCTCTTTAAAGAGCGTTACACAACTAAGAACAGACCTTCGTATCCGATAACTCTCCATTGATAGCTTCAGCGGTAACTATTAACGACAATTTTCTGCAAATTGTATACTTTAGCTAAACTTGGACGTTTTACATTTGGTCTGGCAGATTTTTGAAAGTAAGTTGAAGTGTGATGCACTATGAAGAGGCTGAAAACTGAATTATTACGTTCCTTACTCCTGGTCCTTTTGCCGTTGGGGGTAATGGCCCAAAATTTTTCTGGCTACAATTGGTATTTTGGCGACAGCCAGCAGGGTGTTCGGTTCAGCCGGTCCGATAACACGGCTACTTTAGTAACCAATCAGGCTACACCTTTTGGCAGCGGTGGTAGTGCAGTAGCTAACAGTTCCGTTAATGGCGACCTGCTTTTCTATACAGATGGTTCGTCCGTCTATGACGTTTCACATAATTTAATGCTCAATGGTGGAGGCCTTCTTGGTAATCCTTCAAGCAATCAACCTGTTGCTATTGCCAAGGTTCCCGGTCAGGACGATCAATACTACGTCTTTACGAATGACGCCAGTGGCACAACGGGGGGCACTATACGATATAGCATCGTCGATATGGCTGCGTTTGGTTCAGCTACTTTTCCTGCGCCTGCCCTGGGTGAAGTAACTGCCACAAAGAATACTGCAATTGCCGGGTTGACGGGGAGATCAGAATCCATGATCGTTATACCCCATGCAAATGGAGAGAACTTCTGGCTCATCACACATGCCAGCGGATCTCCCGACTATACGGTAACACTTTTCACGCCACTTGGGCCCACCACTACGACGACTTTCAGTGGAGTTGGACTCATTGAATATGCGGGCAACCTTTCATATCATCCTGGTTCGAACCGCATTGCAGTGTCTCCTCAGGAAGCACAGCGCGATGTAGAGATCTTAAGTTTTGATCCCGCGACAGGCGCACTTTCATTTGATCAGCGAATACTCAATTCAGGAGTAAGCGTTACTTCTGGTCAGGCTATCTACGATACAGAATGGAGTGGTGATGGAAGATTCCTTTATATCTCCAGAACCGGAGAAACAGGAGTTCCGGGCGATGTGTTGCAATTTGATTTTAACAATCCAGGCATATCGTTGGCGAGCGTACTTCCGCAACCCAATACCATTGTCAATAGCTGGGGGCTTCAGATGGCTCCTGACAGCGCGATCTATCATTTATATCAGGAGACTGCCGGAGGGCCATTTCTTTTAGGAATGATAACCACTCCCGACTCGGTTGCATCAAGCCTGGTTTATCAAGCCGATGCCTTTGCCACAAGTCCTAATTTCGGCGGGTCACAATTCCCTTCTTTTGCGCCGCGTGATACCGTCGATCTAGACGTGACATTCACAACAGAAGGAACGTGTGCAAATGCTCCGACCGCCTTCTTTCCAACGGTGACGCCGGGCGCAGACAGTCTTAGATGGGATTTTGGAGATGGATCGGGATCAAGCGATTGGAGCCCCGTGTACACCTATACGGCAGGGGGGTCCTTTAACGTTTCCGTTATTGCATTTCTCAACGGTCAAACCGATACCACCGCACAGGCAATAACAATAACTGACTTCGATACTGAAATAAGTCTTGTGCAGGACACAACTGCGTGTAGTTGCGAGTTGCCATTTCCTAAAGCGCCAAATCCTACCTCCTCAGTGCGGACAATTCAGCGTAAAAGCGACCATCAACAGTAGTGGTACCCCACAACTTGCAGTGGTTCGGGCCTGGAGGATTGATCCCCGGCGCTACCACCGAGACACTCCAGCCCGATTCAGCAGGCTATTATTATCTTGTCGCCACTGTCGGTGCCTGTTCCACCTATGCGGGTGTTAACATAAAGGAATACGACGTCGAAGACCAGCGCGCCAACATATGGTATTTCGGAAATGAAGCGGGGATTGATTTTAATCCACTTCCTGAAGATCCTCCCGTTCCTATAACCAACGGGATAATGAATGCCCCCGAGGGAACTTCTACCATCAGCGACCGGAATGGGCAGGTAGTATTTTACACGGATGGTGACAAGGTGTGGAATCGACTAAATGTAGAAATAGCTACGGGAATTGGCGGCGAACCAGGCTCTTCACAAGCTGCGCTTATTATACCCGTGCCAGGCGATGAAACCTTATACTACATCTTTACAACGCAGGAAGTATACGGCACAAACACGTATGAGCTCCGCTACTCCTTGTTCGACCTGAAGCTCAACGGAGGAACCGGTGGCCTGCTGGAACAAGATGTTTTGCTTTTCGCACGCTGCACAGAACGCATAACAGGAAATGAGAATTGGTTGATCGCTCATGAATACGGAAATAATTCTTTCAGGGCCTACAGGATCTCGGACCTGGGTATCAGCAATCCGGTGATCTCAAGCATCGGATCTGATCATGCCGTGACAGACCCTGAGAACGGACAAGGCTACATGAAACTCGGTCCACAAAACAGACTTGCCGTAGCCCTCTCAACACCAGGTACCTCAAATGTTATCGAGGTGTTTGATTTCGCCGACTCTACCGGTGTCGTATCAAACTTCCGCACTGCCGATCTTAACAATCCTAATGGACAGGTTTACGGCGTAGAATTCTCCCCTGGGGGCAATAAACTCTTTGCTACTTTGCAGGGAGCATCATCTTCCCAGGTGGTTGAGTTTGCTTTCGACTCTCTCGCAATTCCTTATCTCAAGAAGCCCCCGATCCCGCCTGTGTCTGAAAAGCTTGGCGCTATCCAGATAGGACCGAATGGCTCGATATACGTTGCTGTAGACGGTCAGCAGTTTCTTGGGACTATACAAGCCAATGAGGACACGACACAGGTCTCTGTCTTCACGCTAAATGGTTTTGGATTACTTGGTGGTACGAACAGTAGATCTTGGGTTGCCCAATTTTATTCAAAACCTTGCAGACCCTACCCAGGGGCCGACCATGTCGATCGTGGGCGAATGTATTCAGGACTCCGTTGCGTTCCAGGGAACACCTACCGATCCCATCGACAAGTTCTTATGGCAGGTACGTCTTGGGGGTACAGTGGTCACTACGTCCGATCAACAGTCATTTAACTTCTTGTTCACAACTCCAGGGCTATATGATGTGTCGCTGCGGCTGACAAACCGTTGCGGTCTTGATACGCTTTTGACACAACAACACCGCATCAATGATGTCCCGCCTGATCCCTCAGCTTCCGCGATCTTGTGTACAGGTGAAGTGATACTCGATGCCAATCCAGGCAACATCCCAGGTCTTACCTACGTGTGGTCTACAGGTGACAGTACAGAGACCATTACCGTCAACAGGCGTGGAATATATAACGTCACGGTATCCAACGCATCCGGATGCTCCACAGATGGTCGCATCCTCGCAGCCGATAACCGACCTATCGCCGATATTGGAGATGATCTTACGATATGTCAGAACACACCCATAGCCCCGCTCGATGCCCAGAATCCCGGCGCCACGTACGTATGGACGCGCAACGGAGCTCCTGTAGGCACCGCGAGAACTCAAAGCGTTGATACTTCGATCCCAAGCCCTCCTACAGTTGAGTATGAGGTTATCATCACGGACCCTATAACGACCTGCTTCCTGAAAGATTCAGTGATCTTTACGATCAATCCTTTACCTGTCATCACGCCTCCTGTGACAACAAATCCAACTACATGCGGCGCTGCGGATGGAACTATCAACATGAGTATTACCGGTCCTCCGAATGCGTTGTTCTCATACTTCATAACAGGTCCGGGTACATCTATCTCAGATTTCAACCGCGGAACAGGTGCTATTCCAACCGCCACGGGTCTGGGTGCAGGTACGTATGGAATTACTGTTACGGATCAGGTTTCGGGTTGTGCGGTAACAACCACTGCGGCAGTTAACGACGGCGCATTCAGTGTCGCCGGTATTACAAATGACATTTGTGATCCAATGAACATTGATGTGACGCTGACTCAGCTCACTGGCACTGTTACGTTCCCGTTCACTTATCGCGTACTCGATGTAACATTGCCGGGAGCGCCTGTTGAGACAGGATCAGGAGGCAGTCTCACATTCCAGACAGATCCTACTGCAGGATTGCCCAGTGACAATCGTCAATACATTGTCGAAGTAACATCCAATGGTTGTGTGGCGTCTAGCCCGAACATTACCATAAACCAAGGACCTACTGTAGCAACGCAACTCACACCTGATGTCTGTGCTACTCCTATTACCATAAACTCTTCAGGGGGTACAGGTTTTATCTGGTCTGGCCCTGCGATCGTTGCGGGAACTGAAACGCTGTCCACCGTCTCGGCCAATCCCCCGGCGGGCAATCATATTTACAATCTTACTGTTAGCCAGGCAGGTTTCTGCGATCTGGACACAGCCATCACCGTGACAGTACGACCTCCGATCACAGCCAACATCACACAGAGTGACGCGTGCGAACAGGTTGTAACAGTTACCGCCACTCCTGATGGCCCCTACCTCTATCGTTGGTTCAGGAACGGCAGCGGTACGCCGGATCTTACGCTCGCAGGACCGGAAATAACCACCAATGTTGACGCACAACAATTCTCGGTGACGATATACGATCCTGTTACTGGTTGTACGAGCCCTTCGAATACACTGGTGGTACAGGTAGATGGAGAGCTTGCTGTCGATCTCACAACAACCACGCCTTGTGAAGGCTCACCATTCACGCTGACAGCAGCGCCCAGCAGGCCCGCCACATTCCAGTGGGCATTTGACGGATCAAACATCATAGGACAATCCGGTGCAATACTGCAGGATGAACGCTCAGGAACCTATACCGTAACAGCTACTTCAGCAACCTGCTCTACATCTGCTAACATCCAGATCATCCTGGCTCCTTCAACACCAGGGCTATTGAATGACGAGGTATTCATATGCCCTGACCCGGCGAACCCTGACCCTAATACAAGGTCGGTGGAACTTAGTCCTGGCGAATATGACAGCTATGACTGGCTGAGAGATGGCGTAAGCCTGGGTATCACAACGCCTACGCTGGTCGCAGATGCTCCCGGCCTGTATTCAGTACTGCTCCTGAATTCATTCGGCTGCCCGAGCTCTGACAAAACAACGGTAATGGTTCAATGTGATCCCGTTATTGTTGGTCCCAATGCATTCCGTCCCACGAGCGCCGTAGTAGGCACCGATGGAGATTTTTCAAACCAGGCATTCAAACTATTTACATTCTTTATCGATGATGAAGACTTCGAAGTGTTCATCTTCAATAGATGGGGCGAGATGATCTTCCAGTCAGGCCAACGTAATTTCCGATGGAATGGTGGCTACAACAACAATTCAGGCCAACTTGCACCTGCAGGTACGTATTCTTACGTCGTGCGCTACAAGAGCTCTTACCGTCCTGAAAAAGGCATTCAGGAAAAACGGGGCGGTGTAGTGTTGCTCCGGTAGGCTATAAACACAACTGGTATTTTCGCTGAGTAGGCTGACTGAGAACTATTAATTTGGTGTCCAATGAGGACTACGCTCTACGCCCTTGTTGCGTGTTTTTTCACCAACAAGCGCACGCACGTGGGGTTCTACTCACGCGACCATCACAATGGATCCGGAAATTCCAAATGTGCGTAGAATGTGTATCCAAATCGGTTATCCAGGTGCGTAGGTTTGTTGGTGAAAAAAACACCAACAAAGGCGTCGTGCGTAGAGGTTGTTCACGTTACCCATCGTGATGGATCGGAGAAAAAACAATCGGCGATCACCAATGAGCTGTCCAGGTTGCGCCTTTTAAAGTCTCCCCACCGCCGTTTGACGACCGGCGATCAAAATAATTGCTCTCAGATTTTGTAGCATTTCAAAAAAGCCTGTACTTCAAGCAAACAAGAAATGTTATGAGAGCACTTCAGCTTTTTGCCATCCTGGCCTCAATTGTATTTATCACCGGATTTCAACTGATAAAAACTTCCCTGAACGTTACCGTTCGTGATGAAGTCGGCAATACCGTTCAAGGTGCAACCATACAGCTCTTTGAAAAAGAAGAAGACTACAAAACTGAAAAGAATGCTGTGATGGAGGGTGTTACTGACGATAAAGGTTTCCTAAAACTCAGGGAGCTGAAGCCCATCTCCTACTTCATCATTGTTCGCAAAGATGATCAGGATAACTCAGGCGGAGGAGAGAGAACAGGCAAACTTGAGGAGAAGCGCATTAATAAAGTGACTGTTATTATCCAATAGGATATTCAATTCAAGGGTTCTTCCGTTTTGCGTGGTGGATAGCCACCTAATTGGCGTGAGAATAGGGAAATACGCAATAGGTAAATAATCAATAAGCATTGTTGCTTCACCGTGAAATATGAGTGATGGATAACATCAGACTCTTATGAAGTTTGTCAATTGAAGAGTTTCGGTGAATATCCTCCTATTGCGTAGTGTGTATTGAGAGTTCTCTATCGTGACTAATTGGAGATCAAGCAAGATTTTGAAAACTCTCCTTTATATGGCTTTCAACCTACGGTTAGCTCACTATCACGTCATACGTATACCGGACGAAGTACCAACTCATCACAAAGCAAACTATTAGTTTTATCAGTGTACCAAACAAGAACCCGATGAATGATCCAACGGCAGATCTGAATGCTGTTGATGAGTCGTTGTTAGCCAGGATCTCTCCAATAAAAGCACCAACGAAAGGACCCGCGATAATACCCAAAGGTCCAAACCATAATCCTGCGATAAGCCCGATCGTACAACCCCACATGCCGTACTTGCTTCCACCGAATTTTTTTGTTCCAACTACCGGGATAAAATAGTCGAGCAGTGTAACAGCAAGGGCGATAGCTGCCCAGATCCAAAGGAATTTAGCAGTGAACGGCCGCTCGGGATTAAGCTGTTGTATCCAGAGCGCCAGAAAGCACAATGGCGGTCCGGGAAGAAATGGCAAAATGCATCCGGCGAGTCCAGCCAGCATCAATACTATGCCAACAATGATCCATAGTGTTTCCATTCGATTATCTTTCCCTGAAAATACATATTTTGGGAAATGATTAAACTCAATCAGGTCCATCATGTTGCAATCATTTGCTCGAACTATGCGGTTTCGAAAGATTTCTATGTCAACAAGCTCGGCCTTAAGGTCCTTGCTGAGCACTATAGAAAGGAACGCGACTCGTATAAGCTGGATCTGACGATCGGCGATCAATATTGCATCGAATTGTTTTCTTTCCCTCATCCGCCCCCGCGTGTCTCCCGGCCAGAAGCAAGGGGCTTGCGGCACCTCGCCTTCGAAGTGGACAATATTGACGCGGCGGTCACTTGGCTGAACAACAACGGTGTTCCGACTGAGCCGGTCCGTGTTGACGAGTACACCGAAAGGCGGTTTACATTTTTTGCGGATCCTGACGACTTACCCCTTGAGATTTATGAACGATAACATGATTGATATCAGTCAGTACATCCAAAGATTCCCGGTAGTATTCAATACATATAAAGGTATGCCGTGGGATATCCCGGCAGTTATTGAAAACATGTTGCGTGAAAAGATCAAATCGCTTCCATCAGCATTCACCATCAAAGGTGAAACCGCCATACATCAATCGGCCAGGATAGAGGAGCACGTGATCATGAAGGGGCCCATTATCATTGGAGCCGGATGTTTCATAGGCAGCCATGCCTACATCCGTGGCGGTGTGTTTGTAGATGATCAGGCTGTTATTGGACCGGGTTGCGAGGTGAAGTCCAGCATTCTCTTTATGAAGAGTGCGCTGGCACACTTCAATTTCGTAGGTGACTCAGTGGTTGGTGAGAGTGTAAACATGGAGGCAGGGAGCGTTATCGCCAATCACTTCAATGAACGCACTGACAAAACGATATATGTTACCATCAACGGTAAAAAAAGCGCGTTGCCTGTTATAAAGTTTGGTGCGCTGGTCGGCGATCACACGAAGATCGGCGCAAATGCCGTGCTATCGCCCGGAACGGTCCTGGCAAAAAACAGTATCGTTAAACGATTGGAGTTGGTGGATCAGTAGCTCTTTCCGGCTATGTCGGATGAGAATTTCTCCATTCCTTTTCTGTCTTGTAACGTAATAAACACTTCTTTTCCATTCTTACCACCAAAGACGAGGTTGCTGCAGGCTTTGCCCTTAAGCTGAACTTCACGGACAACTTTGCCTTGTGGATTCAATATGGCTACCGTGCCCTTACCATGTCTGGTGATGTAGAGATTACCGGATTTATCGCACTTCATACCATCAAATCCGAAATCAGGAAATTCAGCGAACAGTCTTTTATTTGATATATCGCCGTTGTTATCGACGTCAAACGCCCAGACCTTGCGTTGCACGCTTTCGTTTACGTATAGGATCTTTTCATCAGGACTCAGTTCGATACCATTTGTTGTTCCCATTTCTGCGGTTAGCAGCTTTATCTTTCCTCCTTTGTCGATCCTCCACAATTTGCCGGTCTTCTCTTTCCAGTTTGGATCAGAGGCGTAGAACTGATCCTTTTTATTGATACAGATATCATTTGGCTGGTTGAAGTCGGCATTGTGGGCATAAACGCTTACAGCTTTCGTTTTCATGTCCACCTTCAGAACGTTGTGGCCGGTGAAGTCAGCAAGATACATTTGTCCTTTGCTGTCGAATTGAATGGCATTGGCGGTGCTGCCTTCAGGAAGCGTCAGGAATAGTTCTGCCTGGCCATCGGGTTTGACGAGTCCTATTGTACCATCTTTTTGGAAGTTGACTACGTAGAGATTACCGTGCTTATCGAAGGCCGGACCTTCTATGTTGTTGCTGAACAGGTTTTCTGCGGTAAAATCGCTTGCCTGGAAGAGGTCTTGCGCCGGCAGGTAGAAAGCGAATAAGAGGATAATTACTAAGAAGAAGGTTTTGAGCATATTGGGACGTTTAAGGCTTTCAATTTATACGCTTATTGGCGATATCTGAACGGCACAATTACAAGCGGTAGTGTGGCGTGCGCACATTTCAATAAAATGCATGTTAGTGGGAGTGTGTGGTAAAGTTTAGAACCCGAAAATAAGAAGTCTATACTTTTCATCGCCTATGAAATATGAACGAATAGGTGACCCAGGCTGTTGACATATCCCGATACATGGGCAGGCCAGGAGATCTGATTGATTGCTCGTCACATCACTAGCCGCCACCGCTCTACCGATATCTTTTAGATAGCTCATATACGGCTCTTGACTGGCTCTACACTGGCTCTACACTGGCTTTCGGATGGTATCTCGATAGTTCGGGGATAGATCCTGTATGGTTTCATCATAGGAGCACAACGAACCTACCCAAGAGGATAATATACTAAGGATTGCTCTGTGCAGCTCCTGCATTTTCTCTGTGATTTCTCTGTGAGATTGAATTTAAAAAATCCATAAACGCTCTCCTACGCGAAACGCTTGGGCGGGCAGGCAGAGGGCCACAGAGGTATGCACTGAGCAATCCTCAACAAACTTCGGATGAAATAAATTTCGAAAAAAGTTACGCAATAAGAAAAGTGGAAAAAGTTATTTCAACCTGGTAACACCTGGAAAAAATTCTTTCAATACATTTTTGACCCGTCATATGTTTGACTCAAGCAAAGCGCATCTTATGATAATCCGGATATCTGACATGATGACTTTGTGAAACTTTAAACAATATTTTTATGACAAAGCTCAAGAATAATCCAATCATGAGAACAACTAGTCCCGATAAGTATCGGGGCGTAGGAGGGGTGAAATTGGATTTAAAGAAAGGCCAAAAAAAAAGGTTGCAGATACTGCAACCTCTCTTACTTCATCTTTCTTCTTCAAATCAGAACCGCACTGTCTTTAAGGCACCGGCGTTGTCTGACACTTCGAAAGTGACAGGGCCTTTGAAATCCTTCATAGAGAACACTTGTGCATAGTTACCGGAAACTTCCTTGCTGCTTATGTACAGGAGGTTACTAGCTTCGTCGAAAATCTTCACCGTGATCGTCTCAGGGCCGTTGTTTGCAACAGACAACAGGAACTTTCCTTCGTTGACACTTCCAAGCTTTGCAATGTGGACGTTGGCCACATATTTCTCAGGTTGATACTGAATTTTCTCGACCTTCTTGCCGGAAGCATCGCTAATCTCGATTGTGTACTCGCCGAATGCAAGGCCAGAGAAGTTAAGCGGACGGATAAAGCCGTCTACGCTACCGATCGTTTCAGAAAATACAATTTCGGAGGAGGCATTATAGATACTCAACTTTACTTTACTGGCATTTTCAGCACGGTAAATAACCTTGAATACTTCTGATCCCTTCACAGGCACAACCGCTAATCCCAGGCTGCGTGGTTCGTCTTTTCCGACTGCCGTAAAGGCCGCAGCCATTGTGATAAGTGCTGCGACGTAAAGTGATTTTGTTTTCATCGTCGTATGTGTTTTTGTTTATGTACAAATATACGGGAGGGATACACTACGAGTCGTGAAGTTGTAAGGAAACCTGCTTTATTGAGTCAAAAAACGATTGCGGAAAAAATGATTCAAGAATTGGCGATAAACGTCACGCATTTTCCAGCGCAAACGCTGCCGGAAAAGAAAAAATAGTTACAACGTTTGCGGTAGGCAAAATGCCATACGGTCGGCCTGGACGTCATTATAGTCGAAAAGCCACCCCGACGTTTCAGGGTGGCTTTTCTATATATAAAAAGAGGGTGCTTAGTTAATGGCCGACTGGCTTAGTAGCTGATCGTTTTTGATTGACCCTTGCTATCGGTTATCAGGAATGTGAACTTTCCGGAATACTGCTTCAGGTTATATATACGTGCGAAGTCAGTGCTTACAGCTTCAACCTGATCGTAGATGACATTATTTGATTCGTCGTATATCCTTACCGTAATATCTTCAGATCCCTTATTGGACACAGTGAGGAGGTATCTTCCTTCTTCACCTTTCACTTTATACACGTGGGCTAGCTTTTCCTTAGTTTTCCTTCTAATTGTCACTTTTTCAGTGTGCTTACCATTCTTGTCTGATACTTCGATAGTATACTCGCCTTCTGCAAGCTCGGCCACATCATATGGCCTCACAAAGCCATCTATATCGCGGATAACCTCACGAAACACGATCTCGTTCGCAGCATTCAGGATGGAAATTTTTACATTTGAAGCCTCAGTTCCTTTATAATATAACTTAACGCTTGTTCCATTTTGAATGACTGCCACACCGGGAGCGGCACCAGGATTGCTTGCTCTTCGCGCAAACACTACACTGCTAATCACCATTAGCACTAATAAAACAGAGAGGATCTTTTTCATATGGGTATTTTTTATAACCATTAAGACGACTAACTGTGATAAGAGGTTGCAATGCAATCGTTAAATTATGTTAACAAATCGTTAAAGTGACCTGGACTGTTAATTCTCTTGCAATAAAATATGCGAGGCGCTCAAACGGGAACCATTGAATTGAGATTCAATTATCTGTAAAAAAAATTAACTACGATTTTATACAGGTATGGTTCTAATAAAAGTGATCTAATTAAGATAATAGTTGTCCTTGCTTTTCTCTTCCTGCTGCAGGATATGCATCTGGAATTTGATCCTGTTTAGAATAAAAAGCTCACGTTTATCTTCTGTACTGGTAAGGAATTTATACCGATCTGAAAGATCCAGGCTTAATTCATTGGCGATCTGGTATAAATTAAACACAGTCAAATGCCTGCTGATGTTTCGCAGCTTCAGATATGCCAAAAACAGATCGTATAGATCATGCCCCGGAAAAATGTTCTGTTCAATGTGCCAAAATCTGACATCGCCTCCAGGATATTGCTTGGATCTGAATGTGCGCAGCAGCAGATTAAGATTGAATATATCCTCGCACTTTACAATGATATCGGCCTCCCCACCCGGATATCTTTTAATAACACTCTCAAGTTTTACCAATGCACCTATCTTCTGTTCATTGGTCTCATGGCTGAAATAGATACCGAATTGAATATCGTTGATCTCGGCATCCTGCAATAGTTGCCTGTATCGCGGCTCAAAAATGTGCAACGGAACTAACTCTCCTGGCAATGGCAGGAGCGCCAAAGGAAACATCGGAATATGCACTACATCTGACATGATTGAACAGAATAGTTAATAACTCACTAAATAATGAACCTTAGCTCCAAACCTTTTCTGTAATTTCTGTTCACCCGGCAGGAAACTGAGGTTGACAACAAAGGAAAAGCCCGCAACAGTTCCCTGCAACGCCTCCACCAGGTCAGCTGTTGCCGCAGCGGTTCCGCCGGTAGCAAGCAGGTCATCGTGCACCAGCACGCGCCAGCCAGGCTTTACGGCATCCACGTGCATTTCAATAGCAGCCGTACCGTATTCAAGGTCATACTGCTGCTTCTGCGTGCGGTATGGGAGTTTACCAGCCTTTCGAACTGGGATGAACGCACAATTCAATTCATGCGCAAGGATCGAACCGAATATAAATCCGCGAGCCTCCGTCGCAGCAACGGCGTCAATGTGCGCTTCCTTAAACTCTTCCACGATCTGCCTGACTACATCCCGCACGATCTCGGGACGCGCCAGCATTGGGGTAATGTCTTTGAAGATTACGCCCGGCTTAGGATAATCCTTGATCTCTCTGATCGAACTTTTGATATTTTCAGTTAGTTGCATTGCATGAATATAACGTAGAATTCCTCCAAATCAGAAGCGGGGTTCCTGTTATTAAATAATTTGTAAGTTTATTGAACAAAAATAACGTACATGAGATCAGTTACCCGGATGCTTGAATACGAGTTGTTTGAACCTAAAACGAAAAATGGTAATCAATCGACTATCGATATGAGGAAAAAATACCACTCATTGGCTTCTTCACTGCCCGCTGAGATCACTTTTTCAACAGAGATCGTCCGGCATTCAAAATGATCACCATTAAGGATTTTTCGAAGCAGTATGGACAGGAACAGGTGCTCAGCATTCCACAGCTGAAAATGTCCGGAGGGGTATATTGGATCAAAGGTCACAATGGATCCGGCAAAACAACTTTCTTTAAGTCTCTCGGTGGCCTTATTCCCTGCCAGGGCGTAATCCAGTTCTCCGACGGCGTAAGCCTTCATGATCATCCCGTTCAATACCGGAAGCGTGTAAACTTCAGTGAAGCAGAGCCGCTATATCCTGGATTTCTCACCCCTAAAGACCTGATCAGATTTATTGGAAAGCTAAAGGGAGCCTCCCTTGATCAGCAGCAGTCACTTTTTGACACGTTCGGTATATCTGATTTTCAAAGTAAACCTTTCAGTGCATGTTCGAGTGGCATGGTAAAAAAGGTTTCACTAGCCCAGGCGTTCTTAGGTACTCCCCAACTCATCATACTCGATGAACCTTTAATAACCCTTGATGAAAGATCACGCACGGTGCTTATCGACCTTATCCGGACTGTTACCAGAAGCGGTGAGGTTATTTGCCTGCTATCTTCGCATCAATCGCTCGATAACAATCTGCTCGGGTTGAGTGGTTCCTACGAGATCCGCGACAAGAACCTCGTTCCCCTATGAGCCAACTGACCCACGTTCTCAACCTCGTCCTGGCGCGCGAATTCTATCGCAGCAATGCGACCTTTTTTCTCGTCGTTATTGGCCTGGCGTGTGGATTCATGAGCAGCGTAGAACACATAGCACTGGCAAATTTCTTCATGGCAACGCCCCTGCTAGCTGCTATACCGGTCGGACTTTGGACTGGTTATTCATTAAAGGTCTGTGCTTTCAATCGTGAGGCATTACAGCGGCAGGAGAATCAATTTGTTCATAACCTTGTAATCCTCCCCGCCAGAGAACAATGGATAGTAGCTTGCCCGGCTGTTTTGATTCAAATGATCCCAATGATCCTGTATGGCGCTTTCCTTATGATCATCGGCTGGAAGAATGCTGCATATGCAACGTTCATACTCATCGGCTGCTGCATTGTTATTCTTCTGTTTCTTGTTGTCCTGATATTAATGATCAGTCTGAATGGGTCCCCTGAGCAGGAAGTATGGAGCATTACCCGCCATATCAACAACATCTTTAGAAGGCCATTCCCCTTATTCTTTCCGGAGTGGATTGCAAGAAGGGAGCCAGGACTCCTGGTCGGGACGAAGTTGGCGGGCTGCCTTATTCTCATGGCCGTTGAACGACTTTACAGGGCTGAGACATATGACCTTAGATTGATAGCGATGGGTATTGTTGTCGTTTTCGCGGGGCATTGCGGACTGATCTGGCAAATCCATCGCTTTAACAATCATCACTTCAGCCTCCTTCGTAATCTTCCCCGCTTGTTTGGAAGGCACGTTACAGATTTTATCATAACGGTAATGATCCTGGTAATGCCGGAAGTTGGTATCACGATCAGTAACTATCATATCCTGCCTGACTGGATCTCATTGGCTAGCGTCATCCTTTTCAGCTTAAGCATACCTGTATTGATCTACGGTTTCTTATACGTGAAAGATCGTAGTCAGGAACAGCTCACCGGGATCACATTTTACTGCAGCATGGCCATGATCGTCCTGATACTTTTTAAAGTCCCGCTTTTACTGCTGGCAGCGGTCAATTTTACGGTAGGCTTAACGTTGCTAAAGCGTTTCTATTACTCCTTCGAATATATTTCGATTGAGCAGTCCTAAAAAGCTTTTCACCTTTCTCTATACAGGGCCCTTTGTTATACCGCAAAGGCACAAAGGCGCAAAGTAAATACATTTGTAATTAGTAGTCTTCAGAAGAAGTCAATTTAAACATCCTATCTAGGAACTCTATTCTCTGCATTCCTTAGCGCCTTTGTGTCTTTGCGGTAAAAAACCATTCATAATTTATAGTTACTCTACGAGTTTGCCCCTGAGGATTACCGTATCAACAAGTCGGCTTCCAAAGGCATAAGGCAGATAGGCAATTGACGGAATGTCTTTTGTGATAAAGAGGTTTGCAACCTTTCCCCTGGTTATACTTCCATGAGTTGCCTGAAGTTCCAAAGCGCAAGCTGTGTTTAACGTTGTTGCGTTAATTGCTTCTTCCGGCGTCAATCTCATTCTGATGCAAGCTAAAGCTATCATCAGAGGCATATTTCCACTTGGCGCGCTCCCGGGGTTATAATCTGAAGCAATAGCGAGGGGCAATCCCGCTTGTATGATCTGACGGGCCGGAGTAAAGGGCAGACCGAGAAAGAATGCTGCTCCTGGCAATGCAGTGGGAATAACTGTTGATCTCTGAAGGGCAGCGATCTCAGCGTCACCGATATTTTCAAGGTGATCAACGCTTATCGCTTTGGTTTTTACGCCAACCTGCACGCCACCTGAATTGTGCAACTGATTGGCATGGACCCTTCCTTTCATTCCGTAACGGCTACCTTCCATAAGTATGCGTTCTGTCTCATCGGGAGAGAAAAAACCCTCTTCACAAAAAACGTCGATGTAGTCCGCAAGCTTCTCTGAAGCTACGGCTGGGATCATTTCCTCAATGATCAAATCGATATAATGTGCTTTGGAAACCCCTTTGGGAACAGCGTGCGCGCCCAGGAATGTGGTCTTCACGGTAAGTGGTGTCTCGGTACCGACACGCCTGGCAACCCTTAAAAGCTTTAGCTCATCGATTGTGGTCAGACCGTATCCGCTTTTGATCTCGACTGCGCCTGTTCCCGTATCAATGATCTCCCGGGCCCTTAGCAGGGCCGATTCGAGCAATTGATCCTCGGAGGCTTGTTGAACTTTGACAGCCGAATTAAGAATACCGCCTCCTTTGGAGGCAATTTCAGCGTAGGACGCGCCCTTGATCTTCATGACAAATTCTTCCTCCCGGCTGGTGGCGAAGACCAGGTGCGTGTGGGAGTCTACAAATGAGGGGAATACGTATTTTCCAAAGGCATCCAGCGTTCGTGTAGCCGGCTCCTTTGGAAGATCCTTCATACTTCCATAATCAGCAATAATGCCTTGTCTGATGGCGACAAATGCGTCTTGAAGAACAGGAAGCTCAGCCATGGCGTTGCCTGCTACGATCGCGTTGCTATGTTCCCTGACCTGAACTAATCCTTTGATGTTTGTGATGAGGATGTCCCACATGATATCGCCAATAGCGCAGGCGTTATTTTCCGAAGGACTCTACCTTGTAATCCAGGTTTGTTCCGAAAACGGGGAAGCTTATCTTCAGCATAGCGTACAATCCTCTTCCTCCAATCGATGGACGATAGCCGATCTCTCCGCCATACGACCAGCTGAACATCCTGTTGAAACGGCCATCCATCCCAGCACGGAAACCTATCATTTTTGTATCGATAACGCTTGCATCATATGTGTGCCGTCCTGCTGTAGGGCTTTGTGTGTTTTCGTCAACATAAACGATGTCATCGACTTTAAGGCTCGGTGCGATCAATGCATCGACATAGACCGTAAAAATGAGATCGTCTATGCCTTCTTCAAACTTATCGAAGTTGACTGCGACATTCTTGATCCAGGTCATCGATCCTCCGACGTATAGTCCCCTTGATGCGACATTGCTGAATACATCGAAGCTTTCGGTCTCTCCATTTTTGACGATTGTTTGCGGCAATCCGACGCCTTCTTCATTTTTCAGGTCGGCATTGGTTAGTCCTTGCTTCTCCAGCGCGCGGCCGATATCTGTAGAGCTATCCCAAAAAATTCCACCCAGCCTGGCGCCATATATCTTTCTTACTTTGCAGGGGATCTCAGCATTCAGGGGTACCCGGGCAGCCCATTTGTTTCCCTTGTAGCTGTTCTTATAGAGGAACATTTTTGTCTTGGAGCTCTCTTCAAAATCCTTGATGTGATAGGTTGCCCCGAGTTCATAGTAGTTAAAGATCTCTGCACGATTGTCAACGTCGCTTTTCTTTACGGCCAGGTCACGGCTGAAATCGTAGAATTGTCTGCTGTACGTCTTTCTGAAATGGGCCCGGAAATCAATCTTGTCCTTGTGATAATAGATCGCCTCGGCGCCGTATCCGGCATTGATATTTGTCACGAACAGTTCGGTGTAAAGCGGTACAAAGCCGATAAACAGTTTGTTCACTGAGTATGGCTCATCGTAAAGCTCTTCATATGTAACCGCCGTTTTGTCCTTTCGTTCGCCCTGCGCAAAAAGACTGGCGGTTACCGCCAGAAACGCAGCCATAGAGATTAAAAAGCGATAATTCATAACCCGGTTTGTTAGGTAATTACAGGTAAAAATAGTCAAACTCCTGCTAAAAATTAGTATCCGTGAATACGCGCTACCTCACAGAGGTAATACTTTCGTCAAAAAATAACATTAATTAGTACGTTTCTGAAGAAGCTTTCTCAGCTCTTCCAGTTCACGCAAGTTAGCATCCATTTGGGCTTCTTTGAGTTTTCTTTCGGTAATATCTTCAAACATACCAAGCACGGCAACTACTTCGGCGTGCTTGTTCAGGACGGGCACTTTGCTTGTTAGCACCCAGGATTCAACGCCCTCGCTATTCACATTTCTTTCTTCCAGGTCTAGTCTGGCCTTCCTGCTGTTCATGACAGCCATATCATCTTCCCTGTATGCATCGCCGTGTTCTTTCCACGGCATGTCGTAATCGGTTTTTCCTACCAGGTCGCGGGGGAATTTGATTCCCGCAACATTGGCGAATATTCTGTTACATCCCTGGAAGCGAAGGTCTTTGTCTTTCCAGAACACGGCTCTCGGGATATTATCAATGATTGTTTGCATAGTCTCCTGATCATCGTGAAGCTGATCGAGCATGGCATTGACCCTTGAAGTATTATAAGCGACTGCAATAAGATCTGCACAGGCTTTAAGGAATTCGACATCTTCGTCAGTCCAATCCTTCTGTTCATACTGCTGCTCACAACTGATGATACCTGCGATCTTTCCCTCATTAAAGAACGGCACATCCAAAACAGACTGGATATTACGTGTTCGGAAATAATCTGCGAGTTCTTTTGTGGCGGAATGCATACTGGCATCTTTGGCAATGATGATCTCCTCGCGTGTTATAGCCTCGAAATATCCTGGAAACTCCCTCCCCGACAAGACCTGGCCTGACTCAAAAGATCCTTTCGTATTCTGATAAGCTTTTGCATTGGTCAGCTTGTTTTCCTTTCGCTGATATTCCCATATGCCGCACCTCGATACGCCTAGCTGTCGGGTTATGGCACTGGAGATCTTTTCAAGTGACTCAGACCATTTGCCATCCTGTATGTCTTTGTTCTTTGTCAGCTCCATGATCAGCTGACGGTTTTTATGACTTATTTCATTCCGTTTCTTTTCACCATCAAGCATGTTCTGGATATGCTTTTCCTTGCGCCTCATTTCTTCCTGCGTTGCCTCGAGCTCTTCCATATTCTGTCTCATCTCCTCTTCCTGAGCCCTCATTTCTTCAGCCTGCTGCTGGGTCTTTTCAAGGAGGATACGGGTACTTTCACTGACCCTGACGGCAGAGATAGTAGACGCTATGCTTTCCGTAAGCTTCTCCACCAACCCGATCTCATAATCCTCATATTTTCCAAATGTCGCCAGCTCAAGTACGCCAAAGATCTTTTCATTAACCTTCAGAGGAATAAGCAACAATGCGTTTGGAGGCGCGCCTCCGAGACCCGATGTAATAGCGATATATTCAGACGGTACTTCCATCAGGTAGATCTTTTCTCCCTCAAGAAAACATTGACCTACCAACCCTTCGCCTTTTTCAAATTTCTTCGCGAGATATTTCTTTCGTTCAAAGGCATAGCAAGCGACGAGTTCAAGGAAACTGCTTCCCTCCGTTTCTTCATTGAGAATGAAGAGACCTCCCTGATTACTTTTCGTATAACGTACAACAAATTTGATGATGTTATCATATAACTCTACCGTGCTTCCCGTGTTCACACGAAGGATCTCACCTATTTGAGCCAACCCTGAAGACGACCAATTCCTTCTCCTGTCATCTTCCGCAGTGACCTTCAATTTATCGCGCATGGTAAGCAACGTGCTTCCCAGGTTTGCACCGTCATCTTCGAGGTTCAGATCCGCGTCATAATTACCAGCTGAAATTGATTCAATGAACGTAGAAAGGGAGCCGACGGCTTTTCCCTGTTGAGATAGCCTCGCTTCATGCTCAAGTGTCAGCTTGCGCGCCTTTCGCTGTTGCATGAACAACCAGTAAAGGACTCCTGAAAATGCAACAACGAGCAATACTATTGATAACCACGAGATGACGTTTAAAGTATCGCTTTTCGCCTTCAGTGTATTGTCTATCTGATCGTGAGCTTTCTGCAGCGATGCGTGAAATCTATCGAATGTCGCGTCGAATTGCTGATCAAGAGCATCACCTGCTTTGGTACCCACAACGGCCACAGTACTGTCGGTCGCAGGCTTAAAACCATCGCTATAGGCTTTCCATCTCGCATCTGCTGACTCCTTTACCTTTTCAAGTTCGAAGGTCGATTCCTTCAGCAACGCCCTGGTTTCTTCATCCTGCAATTCACTAAAATCTTCATCCTGGAAAACTGTATGATCATACATCGCCTGCAGCCTGGACTGCGATTGGGTGATTGGAGTTTGTACGTCTCTTTCGAAATTAAGGGTAGCATCTCCTGCGATCAGCTTCTCCAACCAGATATGCGATCTGGTTACATCATTTTTCACTTTATCAAGTGAAGTGATGTAAGGAAGATTTTGATTATAAGTACCAAGCAGGCCCCGTTGTACGTACAACGTCAAGAGAATAATGATCAGACCTCCGGTTACAAGTCCGATGGTCAAAGAAAGGTCGCGATTCCTCATGTTTTAATCAGGATGTTTAGGGGCAATAGCTTCGCTGAAAAGTTAAGTAATAATAGCTTGAAAAGAAAAGTTGCCAACCCGCAAGTCGCGGATAATCAACCATTTCCAATGTATGAAATTATAGCATTTTCAATTTTTTGACCTTGCGCAATGCAAACTATTGCCAACGGATTTAGAAAATGGAAAATGGAAATGGAAATTTGACATTCGACATTCGACAATGTCAAATTTCCATTTTCGAATATCCACTTTGGCCGCCTACATCCTGCTCAGGGCTTTCTCGCTCGCATTCAATATTCTGTCGATGATGGCATCATCTACCGCGTAAGAAATAAACATGGCTTCGTACTGGGAGGGCGCCATGTAAATACCCTGCTGAAGCATGGACTGAAAGTATGACGCAAAACGTTTCGTATCTGAAGTCGTGGCCGTAGGAAAATCAATAACCTCCTTGTCCGTAAAGAACAGAGTGAACATAGATCCAACCTGATTGATAGTATAGTTCAGACCTTTTTCAAGAAGTTGCTTCTTTATATGTTCAGCAAGCAATGAAGAACGTTTATTGATCGATGTATAGACTGCCGGATTTTCTCTAAGGTATTTGATCATTGTCAATCCTGCAGCCATTGCCAGTGGGTTACCCGACAATGTTCCTGCCTGATATACGGGACCAACTGGAGATACATAATCCATGATCTCTTTTTTGCCTCCATACGCTCCTACCGGAAGCCCTCCTCCGATGATCTTACCGAGGGTTGTCAGATCCGGTGTGACATCGAAGAGTTCCTGGGCGCCTCCAAGCGCAAGTCTGAATCCAGTCATCACCTCATCAAAGATGAGTACGATACCATGCTTGTCACACAATGCCCTCAGACCTTGCAGGTATCCTGGTTTTGGTGCAACGCATCCCATATTTCCCACAACAGGCTCGAGGATAATAGCTGCTACGGCATCTTTGTTCATATCGACAAGCCTCGTGATCGCGCTGATATCATTGTACGGAGCGATCAAAGTATCCATCGCAGTTCCCTTCGTAACGCCCGGGCTGTCTGGCGTACCGAATGTAAGCGCCCCGCTCCCTGCTGCAATAAGGAATGAATCGCCATGACCATGATAACAACCTTCCATTTTTATGATCTTCTCACGGTTTGTAAATCCGCGGGCAACACGAATAGCAGACATAGTTGCTTCAGTTCCTGAGTTGACCATACGAACCTTTTCAATAGAAGGTACAACGGTGCAGATAAGCTCAGCCATATCTACTTCGCGGGCGGTAGGCGCGCCGAATGATGGTGAAGATGATAACGCAACCTTCACTGCCTCCTCAACCAAGGGATGTGCATGACCAAGGATCATTGGACCCCATGAATTGATAAGGTCAACATATTCGTTGCCGTCCTCGTCGTACAGGAAAGCCCCTGATGCCCGCTTGATAAATATGGGATTCCCCCCAACGGCCCTAAAGGCTCTGACAGGAGAATTTACACCGCCAGGAATAAATTGTTTGGCGCGTTCAAAGAGTGATTTGCTTGCAGCATGCATTAGACAAATGATTTAGCTCGTGAGGATGATGGTACTTGGTTATCTTTTCTCAAGCACCTTTACATTGCCATTCTCAAACTTAATAAACGGAATGAGCTCATTGGTCCTGCCAAACTGATAGTTGTATCCTTCCGTAAGGTAACCCGGAATGACGCCGGCCTTGCTCATGGCATCCTGAAAGTAAACACCATTTTTCTTTAACTGATTGCCGAGGAAGAGCATTAAATCGTAACCTGTACTGGCATAAGTGGTAGGGATCCGCCCATGTACTTTCACATACTTCTTAGCAAATGCTTTCGCAATAGGTTTTTGGGTTCCAACAAAATTAGGCGCAGAAAGTACGATCGGAAGGTTTTGAAATTTTTCAAGATCTATGGTGCCCCGATCAAGCCAGCTTTCCGATCCCAACACTGTGATCTGGTCTCCCCGCCGCTCAATACCGCTGATTACCTTGGCGTAGATCAATGCGTCATCCGAGGCGACAAAAATACAACCGAGACTATCCTTCTTTAATGAAAATTCCTTTGGATAATTAAAGTCATCGTATTCGGTAGGTGTGGCAAGTATAGTCAGTACGGTCTCAGACGCTTCACGTGACAACCTGTGAGAAGCCGTTATCTTCATCCCTTTTTCCACAGCAGCGGAGGTAAAATTTGCTGCGAGGGTTGAATCACGACGTGACGTGCCGTAGAAAACCATGCAGCTTTTCTTCTTTGCATAGTTTGCCAGGAACTCCCCTGATTTCTTTCCCAATATTTCCAGCGAAGGTTGATACAGGAATGCATAAGGATTAATACCGATCAGGTCTATATTGTTGTGTAGCGGATTGAACATGTTGATCCTGTTGTTGATCGAAAAGTCAAGCATAGGCTTACTCTCCTCCTGAAAGAATGGTCCTATCATCAGGTCGGTCTGCTTTAACTCTTCCGTATTGAGTATCGATTTTATTTTCTCGGTGCTCCTTTCGGTATCATACGCGCGGAGGCTGATCTTAACGCCCTGTTTGGCAAGCGTATCGGCAGCGAGCTTGATACCTTCATAGAAATCCAAAACATTCTGATTGCGTTTGACGGTGGGAGAAGGATCTAGTGTGTTGACCATGAAAGGTAATAGAACAGAAACGGAATAAATGTCCTTGAAAAAGGTCTTAGGTGCCTCAGGAATGAAGTCGGCTCTTTTCAAATTAAGATCCTTGATCAATGTTTCCATTAAGGCTTTATCGGCCGGATTGGACAAATTTTTCGCGAGAACGCGCGCAAGCGTTTGAGCGACGACCGGATCCTTAGGATATTCTTCCCGCATCATCTTAAGCGTTTCGGCGTCAGTGATCTCCGTTAAACTCTTTGCCTTAATCCCCTCTATAACCGGCTGAAGGCTCTTATCCTGAATCGAGGAGAGCACTTTTAGTCCCTGGAAATAATCTCTATCCTCCAGGTTGATCTTTCCGATCCAGAAGTTCACCTCGTCTGTCTTGTCCCATGTAGGATACAACTTTTTGATCTCAAGCAAAGTGCTTTTCGCAAGGGGCTTGTATCCCTGATGGTAAGCTGAAAGAGCATAATAGAAAGATGAATATTGGGAAAATGGATTGTTGCGATCATACGGGATCATTGCCTTGAAAGTCTCCATGGCGAGATTATACTTCCCCTCACGGAAGAGCGTCTTTCCATTAGCGTATTGTTTGGTATAGTCAAGTTGGCCGTATGCCGAAACCTGAATAAGTAATGCTAAGCAGAGGACAAATTTTTCTTTTCCCATCATTCTAGTTAAAGGTACAAGCGCACGGCGCGCCTCAAAAAATTCAAGAATCGTTCCATTATTCCCATTCGATCGTTGCAGGAGGCTTGGAGCTGATATCGTAAACCACCCTGTTAACGCCTTTGACTTTATTAATGATATCACTCGATACGGTTGCCAGGAAGTCATATGGTAAGTGTGCCCAATCGGCGGTCATACCGTCTGTGCTGGTTACCGCCCGGAGGCTTACCACGCTCTCATATGTACGTTCATCACCCATGACGCCGACGGATTGAACCGGCAGCAGCATAGCACCTGCTTGCCACACCTTGTCGTACAAACCACTCTTGCGGAGTCCGGAAATGAAAATGCTGTCGACTTCCTGAAGTATCCGCACTTTATCTGCTGTAATATCTCCCAGAATTCTTATACCCAGGCCAGGCCCGGGGAAAGGATGCCGTCCTAATATCGTGGAATCAATTCCCAATGTCTTCCCCACTACTCTCACCTCGTCTTTGAAAAGTGTATTGAGCGGCTCAACGACTTTGAGCTTCATTTTATCTGGAAGACCACCAACATTGTGATGGGATTTTATCGTTTGTGACGGTCCATTGACAGAAACTGATTCGATAACATCCGGATAGATCGTTCCTTGCCCTAACCATTTAACATCCGATATGAGGTGAGCTTGCTCATCAAATACCTCTATAAAGGTCCTACCGATCGCTTTCCTTTTTGCCTCAGGATCAGAAAGGCCCTGGAGCGCAGAGTAGAATTTATCTTTATTGTCGACGCCCTTAACATTTAAACCCATATGCTTATATGAGTTAAGGACTTCCGCGAACTCATTCTTACGTAATAAGCCATTGTCAACAAAAATGCAATGAAGGTTCTTACCGATAGCTTTGTGGATCAAAGTTGCCGCAACCGTTGAGTCGACGCCACCAGAGAGCGCCATGACGACCTGATCTCCGTCAAGTTTATTTTTCAGACCGCTGATCGTACTTTCCACAAACTGATCGGGGGTCCAATCCTGGCTGCAGTTGCAGATGTGCACCACAAAATTCCTCAGGAGATTCTTGCCTTCAGTTGTGTGCGTTACTTCCGGATGAAATTGAATCCCATATACTGGTTTGTTCTTCAGTTTGAAGGCAGCTATGGCAACTGAAGCTGTGCTGGCAATTACTTCAAATTCTGAAGGAATGGACGCGATCGTATCGCCGTGAGACATCCACACCTGTGTATCTATGGATATCTCTTTCAACAGTTCGTTGTGATGATCGACTGTAGTGAGATGGGACCGTCCATATTCTCTCATCTGGGATGGAAGAACGTTACCTCCATTCAGGTGTGCCATAAGCTGGGCACCGTAGCAAACTCCCAGCACCGGTGTATCTCCAAACATCTTGAAATCGACTGATGGGGCACCGTTGTCGCGTACTGAACATGGGCTCCCGGAGAGAATGACGCCCTTTATATCGGATGTTATCGGGGGTATTTTGTTAAAGGGGTGGATCTCGCAATACACATTTAGCTCCCGGACCCTTCTTGCAATCAGTTGTGTGTATTGTGAACCGAAATCAAGAATAAGAATTTGCTGCATGCCTGCAAAGATAACAGAACACAGCAGGCGGCTATATTGCGTTCCTAAAAAATTCTAAAGACTGAATATCAGAGACTTCTATATAATCCTGTAATCTCATCGAATTTACTAAAACAAGCCAGCATTAACCCTGGAGGTCAGACGCATTTGATTTCCAGTCTTTGGGTTAGCGACCTAATTTTATCGTAAAAATAGACGAAATTGATTTAGCTAATTTTTCCATGAATGAGTAGGGAATATTTGAACCTACGCCCAGGTAAAATTAAGTCGCGGTCCAAAGACGCGGCCCCACGGCCTGGGAGCCAGGGGACCCGGATAAGAGGTGAACCCTCCTACAAACTACAACGAGAATTTTTGAAAGAAAGACCTCGGATGGTTGAGTATGCAAAAGGCTCTTTGCAAAGTTATCAGCCCCATAACATAAGACCTTCTTGGGAGACTTTGCCCTCTACCATTGAAAAAACGTCACGCCCAGTTGAAATCCAACGGTTGAGAAACTGCTGTATTCGTAGTTGGAGCTTTTGTTAGTTGAGTAGTCGTAGTGTACCGCTGCGATGATACCCGCTCTTCTTCTGTTGCCAATTCGGATAAGCATCCCAGCCTCTGGTCTGGCGAGAAAGCCCCAGGCTTCCTCCTCATCCTTGTATATATTATAAGAAACGGAGTACTTGTTCCTGTTCGCGCCCAGGCCAAGGCCCACATAGGGGAAGAAATGTTCCTTATTTCCTAGCGGGAAGTAGTATTGGCCACTTGCGGCGACAGCGACCTGGAATATATCATTGAAATAATCTGTAGTAATAGCGCCAGAGGATGTCTGAAATGTCTCAGTCGGTTTATACTCCTGAAGGTAATTCCAGTTGATATCAATGCCTGCGGATATTCTTCGCTCCTGGCCAATAAATTTTCTGAACCCCAGTTTAGCGCCCCGCGCACTGGAGTTGCCGATCCAATTCGTATTGGTCAAAGGTTGATTGAAATCCCAACTGAAGTATACATAACTTTCCTGGGCAAGCGCAAATCCGCAGCTCCCAATCACGAGTACTATTATTAGTTGAACCCTGCTCATCATTTTCCGATATAAGGTGATTGGACAAATGCCTGGTCAATTGCGTCTTCCGATTGCTTGATCAGATTGATCGTGCTATAAACGTCGCCCATGTATGCACTCCAGATCACTTTCACTTTCTTGTCGGGCGTAACATTTCTGAGATCAAGGATCTCGAGAACCAATGATCCTGTATTGCTGGCGTAGGTACTAACATATGGATAACCGTAGTAGGAACCATAGCCATAACCGTAACCGTAATAAGAGGGATAATAATAATTCGAGTACGAAATCTGCTGAAACAGGTTGAAATCATTGATGACATACACATTTATTCGCCAGTCAGGATCTTCATTCTTCCCGACCCGTTCATATCCAAGCGCGGAAAGATTTTCCTGTACCTTTTGAAGCACGGGTCTGGGATAATTCTCATCACCCTGTACGATGATTGTGTCGTTTGGGAAACGGTCGGAGACAAAACCGATCGTATCCGTAGACATGGCAAAAGTGGAATAGTTTGTAAAATTAATAGCGTTGTCATAGGTGGTAGAGACTACCAGTTGATCCAATAGGCGCACCGTATCTTCGTTCGGCTGGCAGGACCATAATACTATACTTGCAATCACCACGACAAAAACCTTTTTCATAGTATCATTTCAATGATTATAAAACGACAAATGGAATTGTAAAATTGTACGATTCCCCTGCCTATAGACACCGTCCACGACCTGAAGGTTTAAAGATCAGGCCAAAATAAGGCCAAGGCCAAAAAGAACAACAAAAAGAAGGGTGGAAAGTGCCATTTGCTTCAAATACGGATCAAGTTCATGTGATGGTTTTCTTGCCACCGCGGTACCTATCCGCATAAAGAATGGCGCACTCAAGAGAAAAAGTAGTTGCCATGGAGACTTGTAGGTCAAAAGATTGTAGACTAACGCACTACAGAGGCCGCTACCCAACAAGAGCCAATGATAGGTCACGGCATGCTGCTTACCAATGCGTACTGGAATAGAAAATTTTCCTGCCATGCGGTCGGAGTCGATATCCCTGATATTATTGACGTTCAGGACACCAATGGAGAAAAATCCACAACTTAGCGCTGGCAATATCTCTCTCCATGAAACATGCTGGGTGAACAGATAATAAGACCCCATCACTCCTACCAGTCCGAAAAAGATCAGTACGGAAAAATCGCCTAGTCCCGCATAGCCATACGGTCTTTTCCCGACGGTATAAGCGATTGCGGCGAGTATGCTAAGAATACCCAATCCAAAAAAGAACATGATCGCGTTCCAGTTGATACCAAATGAAACAACAAGGAGGGAAACGCCACTTGCAAGACAGAGAAAAACAAAGATGATCACTGCCGTCTTCATCTGGTTGCTTGATATTGCGCCGCTTTGGACGGCGCGTGCCGGACCTTTTCGGATGTGGCTGTCGGCCCCGTGAACCGAGTCGCCATAATCATTGGCCAGGTTTGACAAAATTTGGAGAAAGATCGTAGTGAGCACGCATAATAAAAATATATCCCAACGGAATGCGTTTGCCGACGCGGCAAGAAAACCTCCCATGGCAATACAGGAGAGCGCCAGTGGCAAGGTGCGCAGACGGAATGCCTGCAGCCAGACTTTTACATCCATAACCTTCGAATATTCCTAAAGATAACGCTTAATTCAGTTATGATATTTTTGTAATAAGATGATCTTCCTTGTTGAAACTGAATGGATCGCCAACCTTTTTGCCAACCAGGATCTTTCCCAGGGGTGAATCTGGCGCTATGATCAAATAGTCCCTGCCATCGACAGTGGCTTTCCCGATTCCTATGGCTATAAAGATCCATACATGACGAGAAACGATCAGACTTCCCGTTGTTGCCCGATCCACAGAGATCTCCGGATCAATGCCGCTCAATGCTTTTTTTAATTTGAGCCCTTCACTTACCTGGTGTGCCGCCTGCTCACGCTCCAATTGCATCATTGACCTTCCTGTTTCATACTTATCCCCAGCACTGCTTTTCTCTTCCGTATTCGCAGCCTGCTGCGCATCTTCCATTGCTTGCTTTGACGATGCTAACCGGCTGTCCACAAAGTCGTGACAGTATTGAAGCAGGCTACGCTTGACGCGCAAAAGGTCCATAGTCGTAATTGAGTTTGAGATCAAGATGTGTTGATAATCCCTACTTCAGTACAGAGAGTATCTCCTGATCCATGGGATTTACTTTGGAAGAGAAGAATCTGACGTCATCCCCATCTTTACCAACGATATATTTACAAAAGTTCCAGGATGGTGACTTACCTGTTTTTTCTTCCAGCCATCTGTACAGCGGATGTTTGTCCCTGCCCTTTACCGACACTTTTTCAAACATCTGAAACGTTACACCATAGTTCTTCTCGCAAAAACTTGCAATTTCCTTATTTGAGCCTGGCTCCTGCCAAAGAAAATTATTCGCTGGAAATCCAAGTACTACAACCTTATCTCCATATGCCTCGTGCACTTTTTGAAGATCTGTATACTGCGGTGTATACCCACACTTCGACGCTGTATTCACGATGAGCAGGGTTTTACCCTTGTACGCAGAAAAGTCAATCAACGTGCCGTCCAGTGCCGGCAATTTGAAATCATAAATAGATGCCGGTAGTTCAGTACTTTGATCAGATGTCATTCTGTTGGAAAGGAATACTCCAAGACTCATTATGCAAACAACTAAAGCGGTTGCTTTAATTAATCTCATCAATAATCTGTTTGTCCAGCGGACTTACTTTTGAAGAGAAAAATTTTACTGTTCCGTCAGCTTTCACCAGGAATTTACAAAAATTCCAGGTTGGCTCCTCGCCTGTCTTTTCCTTCAGCCACGCGTATAAGGCGTGTTGATCATCGCCTTTCACCGAGATCTTCTCAAACATCTGAAATGATACGCCATAGTTCTTCTGGCAAAATTCAGCGATTTCCGTGTTCGAACCTGGTTCCTGAGAACCGAAATTATTTGCAGGAAATCCAAGAATGGTAAGTTTTGAACCGTATTGCTCGTTCAGTTTTTGCAAGTCACCGTACTGCGGCGTAAACCCACATTTTGAAGCAACATTGACGATGAGGAGGTTCTTTCCTTTGTATTTTGCGAAATCGATTACGTCGCCGTCAATTGAATTCATTTTCAGATCATAAATGGACGCCACAGGAGAAATAAAGCATAATAGGGCGAATACGAGAACTTTCATAGCGGTCTTTTTTTGTTGTTAAAGTGGCAATTTGTTCAGAATAATTCCCGTGTGGACTTAAAATTTCTTTGAGCGGTTAGCACAACAATTGCACCAGGTTGTCACATTTTATGAGGAACAGTAATACCCAGTATCCTCATGGCCTTCAGGATCGTGTCCGCAACCGTTTCAGTAAAGGCTATCCGAAACTTAAGCTTGGGTTGGTCCACTTCTGGAAAAATGGGGACTGACTGGTAGAACTTATTGTACTCCTTCGCGAGCTCATAAGCATAATTCGCAATGACGGCAGGGGAATACTCCCGCGACGCTTCCTGTATTTTGCTTTCATACTGGCACAGTACTTCCAGTACCTTTCTCTCGGAGGGTTCAAGTGAGGATACTTTCATAATATCCGGCTCTGACACTATAATGTTCATCTCTTTGGCTGTCCGGCCGATGGACCTGGTACGTGCGTGTGTATACTGAATGAAAGGTCCTGTGAATCCTTGCAGTTGTATCGACTCTTTAGGGTCGAACATCATTCGTTTCTTCGGATCCACTTTCAGAAGGAAGAATTTTAATGCGGCCAGTCCGATCATCTCAAATAGAGGAGCGCTTTCCGCTTCGGCCCATTCTTCGATCTTGCCTTTTTCGCGGGTTTGTTTCTCTGCTTCTTCAACCATTTCCTGCATTAGCTCATCTGCGTCGACAACCGTTCCTTCCCGTGATTTCATTTTGCCGGTAGGCAGATCTACCATGCCGTATGAGAGGTGAAAACAATGTTGCGCCCAATCGAAACCAAGTTTGCGAAGGATAAGGAACAGGACCTTGAAATGATATTCCTGCTCATTGCCGACGGTATATATTTGTCCGACGATCTTTGGAAAATCCCTGAAGCGTAGGATTGCCGTGCCAATGTCCTGGGTCATGTACACGGATGTTCCGTCGGACCGTAGCAGCACTTTCTGGTCCAGCCCATCCGTTGTCAGATCAACCCACACTGAACCATCTTCTTTTCTGAAGAAGATACCCTTATCGACACCTTTCAGGACCTCGTCTTTTCCAAGAAGGTAGGTTTCAGATTCATAGTACAGTTTATCGAAGTCGACTCCCATCCGTTCATAGGTAGCATTAAAGCCCTTGTAAACCCAGCCGTTCATTATGCCCCACAGGGACAAGGTTTCGGGGTCCTTTTGTTCCCATTTCCGCAGCATTTCCACTGCCAACTGCATGATCGGTGCAAGTTTCTCCGCTTCCTTTTCATCGGCGCCGCCTTTCATCAGTGCTGCGATCTCCGATTTATAAGTCTTGTCGAAGAGCACATAATATTTTCCGACAAGGTGATCGCCCTTCACACCGGCTGTTTCAGGTGTCTCACCATTCCCGAATATCTTCCATGCTGCCATGGACTTACAAATATGGATACCCCTATCGTTAATGATCTGAACTTTGTGAACGACGTATCCACTGGCTTTCAGTATCTCAGCTACACTATAACCGAGGAAGTTATTCCTAAGGTGTCCAAGGTGAAGAGGCTTGTTCGTATTCGGCGAAGAGTATTCGATCATGATCTCCTGACCATTCGTTTGCGCCTGACCGTAGTTGGGATTAGAGAATATCTCTGCGAATGCATTGAGCCAGGTCTTGTCTGTGAGCACAAGATTCAGAAAGCCCTTAACAACATTGAAGCGTTCAACGATCCCGGAATGCGCGACCAGGTAGTTGCCTATAAGGTTGGCAGTTTCCTCCGGGCTCTTGCGTGAGATCTTTGTCAACGGGAAACATACGACAGTATGTGATCCTTCGAACTCCATGTTTGTGGGTTGAATCTGAAAGGTATCAACGGACTGACTGAACAGCACGGTAACTGACCTTTGTAGTTCTTGCCTTAAGATCTGATCGTGATTCATTGAGTTATAGTTCGCCGCGGCGGGAGTAATTGACCAATTGTTGCCGCATCTCTGATTTTCCTCTTCAACTACACATTACCATTCCAAAACGTACGCAAATACAAGAGGGGCAACGATAGTTGCATCACTCTCAATGATGAACTTAGGCGTTTCTATGCTGAGCTTCCCCCATGTGATCTTTTCATTGGGTACTGCGCCGGAATAAGAGCCGTAGCTTGTTGTCGAGTCGCTGATCTGACAGAAATAGCTCCAGTAGGGAACATTATCCATTTCAAGATCCTGATGCAGCATAGGGACGACGCATATTGGGAAATCTCCTGCTATGCCGCCGCCTATCTGAAAGAATCCGATTCCATCCTTCCCTGAATTCTTTATATACCAGTCCGCCAACCAGGCCATATACTCTATTCCACTCTTCATGGTTGAGGCCTTGAGCTCACCAGAGTAGACATAAGAGGCAAAAATATTACCCATTGTAGAATCTTCCCACCCTGGAACAACCATCGGCATATTCTTTTCCGCTGCGGCGATCATCCAGGAGTTCTGCGGATCGATCTCATAGTATTGCTTAAGAACACCGCTGTTGATAAGCCTGAACATGAATTCGTGAGGGAACAATCTCTCTCCTTTGTCCTCCGCATTTTTCCAAACCTCATATAAATGCTTCTGTAGTTTCCGGAATGCTTCCTCTTCGGGAATGCAAGTATCCGTGACCCTGTTCAAATGATTTTGAAGCAAGTCCCACTCCTGTTCCGGAGTAAGATCGCGGTAATTAGGAATCCTTTTATAATGCGAATGGGCTACCAGGTTCATGATATCTTCTTCCAGGTTTGCACCTGTACAAGAGATGATCTGAACTTTGTTACGCCTGATCATTTCGCCAAAACTGATGCCTAGCTCACCCGTGCTCATTGCACCGGCAAGTGTCACCATCATCTTCTTTCCGCTATTGATATGATCCTTGTAGGCTTTGGCGGCATCGACTAACGCCGCAGCGTTGAAATGCAGATAATGCTTTTCGATGAAAGAAGAAATCGGTCCCTTTTGGCTCATTGTTAATGCTGATTGACGTGAAACTCATTTTCCCGGCGAAATTAAGGAAAAAGGTTGAAGATAAAGGAGTATTTTTAGTGGCTACGATCAACCCCTCTCATGTTGAAACTTTTTTGTCTCATGCTTTACCCATTTCCATTTTAACGATCAGGCCTGTTATGCACTTGTTTTGGACTATGTTCATTGCAGTTACGGCACTTTTTCAGACCATAAGCTATGGCCAGGATAAGGAGGAATATACGTTGATAAAAAAAGAGGGCAACATTTCTATTTACGAAAAATGGATGACCCATCCATCAGATCCTGACGTTGAGGTTCGGGAGCTCAAAGGTGAATTCACCTATAACAATACTGTATATGACGGCTTAAGTCTTATTCGCGATGAGGGCAAGGCGATGGAGTGGCAAAGTCATGTCAGTGAGTTCAAGATCTTTCCTGATCGCGACACAACCACGTGGCACGAGTACTCTTATCATGACATACCATGGCCGGTCAGTGATCAGGACCACTTCATGGAATATAAACTTTATGTCCGTCGCGAGGGGTTGCTCTACATTACATTCAAGTCACAGGTAAACAAGCTGCTTGCCCCGGAACGCAGAGGTGTAGCGAGAATGGTACTTGACGGTAGTTGGACACTGGACCAGATCGGTCCGCGAAAAGTAAAAGCAACCTACAAGATCATTTCAAAGCCGGGTGATATTCCAAGGATCTTTACTGATCCTATCGTAAGAAATAACATCATTACCACCCTTCAGGAGTTCATCCGTTTAGTCGAAAAATAAATTGTGAATATTATTCGGCCAGTACAGGTCTGTTCGTGACCGACTTTGCTGTTGCCTCCAGTATCTCAAAAGCGCTTTCAGCCATTCTGTTTTCAGTGTCCAATGTCGGATTGACCTCCACGATCTCCCAGGCGCATACCTTAGGACTTTTAGCGAGCTCTGCATTCAGAATCCTGGCTTCCTCAACGGTAAGGCCATTGGGCACGGGGGTACCTGTGCCTGTGGAAATGCGTGAATCAAGGGAATCGACGTCGAAGGAGACATAGATGAGATCGCAATGGTCCAGCATCTGGAGCGCTCTCTGGGCCATCTTGGCTGGACCTGACTTCTTCACATCCTCCATCTCAATGAAGTTGACGTTATATTTATTGACCAGGTAGTTTTCAGGCTTTTCGAGATCGCGGACCGCAATGTAGACGATATCTTCGGGGTATACTTTCGGGCCGGGCAGTCCCACATTTTTGATCTGTTCCCAGTAATCAAGCGTCTCACCTCTGGGGTCGTTTACCTTGCATTCAAGGTTATCGATACCACAGGCCATTGCCAGGGCCATACCGTGCATGTTGCCCGAGGGTGTGGTATAAGGTGTATGGATGTCGGCGTGTGCGTCAATCCACACCACGCCAAGCCGAATCTTGGGATCCGCCTTCTTAATACCCGCGATCGTTCCATAGGCCGTGCTGTGATCGCCGGCAATGATCAGCGGAAAATATTCTTCCCATATGGTCTCATATACCTCCAAACAGACTCTTTCCTCCATGATCATCACGCCATCGATAAACTTTGCATAGGAATGTTTAGCGCCGTCGAAAAGAAGCTCATTGACATTTTCAACTTCAACGGAATCATACTGTTTAAAGAAATCCGAATTAAGATCGAGGCTGGCGATCTTGATCGCTTCAACCCCAAGGCTTGCGCCGCGGGTACCAGCGCCGATCTCGGATTTGACTTCAATTATCTTCAAGGCTTTCACAGGAATAGAAAATTAGTGTTTCGCATGTTAGTTATCATTATAGCTCCGTGAAGGGGAGTTTGCCCGCAACGTCAGAGGTCAGGCAAGGCGCGTATCCCGAAATATTCCGGGACGAAATTCAAGCGGGGAAAACGAAAAACCATGCGTTTTGAATGTATTGCAAAGATGGCAAATTTATCACAATATTGCACTTCTTTCACGGGCAGGGTTAATCACACGCGTTGCCACTGATCAAGAACTGAAAGAATAATATAATGATAACATATTTTAGAGCCAGTCACGGTTAACCTGTAACGAAAACGCCCAAGGATTAAATGAAGAGTTACCGCGAACTTGTTGAGCAAACTTTCGAGTTTCCACAAAAAGAATTTAAAGTCCGTGACCATGAGTTAATCTTTAATGATGTCCCGTTGATGGATATCATCAAAGAGTACGGAACGCCCCTAAAACTCACGTATCTTCCACGTATCAGCGAGAATATCCGGTTCGTACAGGCAACGTTCAAAAGCGCTATTGACAGGTTTCGTTACAACGGAAAATATACTTATTGCTATTGCACCAAATCTTCTCACTTCTCCTTCATTATGGAAGAAGCGCTGAAGAATGAAGATGTACACATTGAAACATCATCGGCTTTTGATATTCCGATCGTGCGCTCACTATTCGAGCGTGGAAAAATTTCGAAAGAGACTTATGTATTGTGCAACGGCTTCAAAATGCCGTCTTACCGTCAATATATCAGTGAACTACTCAACGACGGCTTCAGCAATTGTATGCCTATCCTGGACAATTTGGGTGAACTGGATTTTTACGAAGACAACGTCAATGTACCCTATAAGGTAGGCATCCGTGTGGCGGCTGACGAGGAACCTAAATTCGAGTTCTATACCTCGCGATTGGGGATCAGGTACAGCGATATCAATAGTTTTTACAAGGATAAGATTGAGAATAGCCCAAAGGCGTCCCTCAAGATGCTGCACTTCTTTATCAACACGGGCATCAAGGACACGGCATACTACTGGAGTGAACTGAGCCGCTTCATCTTCAAGTATTGTGACTTGAGAAAGATCTGTCCGACACTCGATTCCATTGACATTGGTGGAGGATTCCCCATCAAGACATCACTTACATTCCACTACGACTATAAATACATGATCGAGCAGATCGTTGAGAACATCAAGTGGATCTGTGATAAGAACAATGTGCCTGTCCCTAACATCTTCACAGAGTTTGGAAGCTATACTGTTGGCGAAAGTGGCGCTGTGCTCTATTCACTCGTCGATCAAAAACTTCAGAATGACAAAGAGCTTTGGTACATGATCGATGGTTCATTCATTACACATCTTCCCGATGCCTGGGGCTTGAATCAGAAATACATTCTGCTGGCATTAAACAAATGGGATGATCCATATCACAAGGTTAATATTGGCGGATTAACGTGCGACAGTATGGACTACTACAACTCCGAAGCTCATACAGGTGAAGTGTTCCTTCCTATGATAACGGATGAAGAACCACTCTTTATAGGGTTCTTTCATACCGGAGCATACCAGGAATCACTCGGTGGCTACGGAGGCATTCAGCATTGCCTCATCCCTGCTCCAAAACACGTACTGATCGACCGCAACGAAGACGGACTTATCACTACCCAGCTATTTGCTGCCGAGCAAACAAGCCTCAGCATGCTCAAAGTATTGGGCTATTGAAAAAGTGAAAACCTAACAGTTCATCTTCTGACCAAAACGAGATAAGACTCCGTCATTATCTTCTAAAATTTCAAGGGTACCTCCTTAAAGCCAGAAGGTATAGCGAAATCAGAAGCCGGCAGTGATTGCTTTTTGATATCGGTAACTTCCATTGTCATCAAAGCCTGAGGTGTTTTCATTTCCATTTTCAGGGGGACGCCTTCGATCTGTTCGTAATACATCTTTTGTGACGAATCGCCGAAACGCTGTTTGGACAGACTTTTGAAATCTATTCCTTTGATCTCATTGGTTGTCCAGAAAGCCTGATCCATGGTCTGACCCTTGATCGTAGTTTGAACAAGGTATTTTGTGCAGTTGTAGTTCAATATTCTGGCAGTTTCACTTGTCTTGGTAACTTTAACATCCATTTTCTCCGAAGGTTCTTCTTTGGTCTTAGGGATTGGAGAATAAGTTTTGGCCTCTCTGTCAATCCTGTATGATTGCTCCTTATCACTGAGATAAAGAAATTCCATGTTTGCCATCATTCCTCCATCCATCGAACTGAGCATACTTTGGTTTTTCAACTTGATCGTATATCCTTTTGGCATGAGTGAATTAAGGCCTCCTCCACCCTGTACCATTTTCATGGCTGCCTCCATTTGCGCCTTCAACTGAGGATTGGAATCCAGCATTTTTTTGAACTCAGGATCGTTCATTTTCTCCTGCATTTCTTTCATTTGCGCCTGCGTCGCCGGGTCATTGATCTTCTGTTCCGCGGCTTCCATCTCAGCTTTGTACTTAGGATCGGTGAACTCGGAAGTGATCTTCCAGGATATGATACCTTCAAAATTTTGAGCCTGCGCTGCCGCGGCAGACATGAGAAAAAGCGAAATCAAAAATTTCTTCATGGAGAGTCGAGTTTAATGCGGTGAAAAATTACCAGTGTAAACTAAACTATTTTTTACTTTCGGCATTAACCTTTTTCGGTTATATTCATTTCGATTTCTTGTTCATTATTTCTAACCGTTCGCCCATGAAATGCTCATTTGATCTTCCAAATGATCTTCCGCATTCTTCTCTCCGGGCATTTCTTGTGTCGACTAAACCCTACGCACATGAAGATATACGACGAAAAGCACCTGAAGAACATTGTTTTGTTGGGTGCGCCAAAGGCCGGCAAGACCCTGCTGGCCGAAGACATGATTTTTGAAGCAGGCATTACTCACCGAAGGGGTACGATCGAAGGTAAGAATACGGTGTCTGACTTCCACGACATTGAACAGGAACGCGGTAACTCTGTATTTGCCTCATCGATGCATACAGAGTGGAAAGACTACAAGATCAACATCATTGACACTCCGGGCTTTGACGATTTCGTCGGCGAGATGGTATCATCAGTCAGAGTAGCGGATACATGCGTAATGGTTGTCAACGCGCAGTATGGTGTAGAGGTTGGTACAGAACTAATATGGAATTATATCGATCAATTCCAAAAGCCGCTGATCTTTGCGATCAACCAGGTTGATCATCCCAAAGCTGATTTTGACCGTTCCTTTAACAGCGTCCGGGAAAGATTCGGCAAAGCAGTTGTCCAAATGCAATATCCCCTTAACCACGGTGAATCCTTCAATGCTATCATCGATCTTCTTAAAATGGTGATGTATAAATTCCCTGCCGAGGGCGGAAAACCCGAAAAGTTGCCTATTCCACCAGCAGAACAAGAAAAAGCCAACCGTCTTCACAACGATCTGGTTGAGCGCGCAGCGGAAAATCATGAAGAGCTGATGGAGAAATACTTTGAAAAGGGAACTCTTGATGAAGATGAAATGCGTGAAGGACTTAAGCTCGGCATGATCCATCACGACGTGTTCCCTGTATTTGTTATGTCTGCAAAGAAGAATATGGGCAGCGGACGCATGATGGGTTTTATCGACAATGTAGCTCCCTCTCCACTTGATGCAAAACCTGAACGCGCCACCGATGATTCGGAGATACCATACGATCAGGTCCAACCTGCCGCAGCATTTGTCTTCAAGACCCATCTTGAGCCCAATCTCGGAAAATTGACATTCTTCAAAGTGATAAGAGGCGAGGTAACTACCTCTTCCGAATTGGTCAACAGTCAAACGGGATCGACTGAAAGATTTCACCAACTGTTCATCATGGATGGCAAGATCCGAAATCCGGTAGACCGGCTCGTGGCGGGTGACATTGGTGCAACACTGAAATTGAAAGATACTTACACTAATCAAACACTCCACGCAAAAGGTCATCCTGTAACTATTCAGCCAATCGAATTCCCCGAACCACGGATCCGAACGGCGGTGATCGCAAAAAGCAAGAAGGATGATGAAAAAATAGGCGAGGTGCTGCAAAAGATCCACCAGGAAGATCCTACACTCCAGATCGAATATTCAAATGAGATCAGGCAGCTACTGATCTCAGGACAGGGCGAACTGCACTTGTCAGTATGCAAATGGTACCTTGAAAATGTATACAAGCTGCAGGTTGAGTTCGAAACGCCACGGATAGCTTACAGAGAGACCATTCGTAAATCTGCCAACGCCAGTTACCGGCATAAAAAACAATCTGGAGGTGCCGGCCAGTTCGCAGAAGTACATCTCAAGGTTGAATCCTACTTCGAAGGAATGCCGGAGCCAAAGGATTTCAGCATCAGGGGTAAGGAAGTTATTGACCTGGAGTGGGGTGGCAAACTGGTATTTTACAATTGCATTGTTGGAGGCGTTATTGACACACGTTTTATACCATCTATATTAAAAGGGGTGATGGAAAAAATGGAGGAAGGCCCTATTACTGGTTCGAGGGTTCGCGACGTGCGGGTAATGGTATACGACGGAAAGATGCACCCGGTGGATTCGAACGACATCTCATTTAAGATTGCCGGTATGATGGCTTTCAAGGATGCTTTTATGAAATCGGAACCACAATTATTAGAACCCATCTACAACCTTGAAGTTATGGTGCCCGATGATATTATGGGTGAAGTAATGGGAGACCTCCAAACCAGGAGATCTGTTATCATGGGTATGGACAGCAAAGGCAGCTACCAGGTTATCAGGGCACGAACGCCTCTCGCCGCGCTTGACCGTTACTCTACAACACTCAGATCTCTGTCTCAAGGAAGAGCAAGATTCACACAACATTTCAGCGATTTCTTGCCTGTTCCTTCCGACGTCCAACAAAAACTGGCCAGGGAAGTACAAGAAGTGTCTTTGGTTTAATACTTGATCGAGAATATTGGGTTAGGGCATCAAAAACCCAAAAAAACCGCATCAACGGCGTTTTGTCAACAGTTCAAATTGTTTAGAATCGGGAAAACTGTCCTATTGAAAAGGTATATATGTTGCCGCCAACGGAAATTTAAAGAACCAGTTCCTGGAATCGATTGTTTAACTGGCTACTTTTTATAGTTTTGTTTAATCTGGTCTGCACGTGAGCAACGCTATTGTCATCATTCCTACGTATAAAGAACGCGACAACATACAAGCGATCATTGACGCAGTTTTTGGTTTACCCAAGGATTTTCACATCCTGATTGTCGACGACAACTCCCCTGATGGCACTCCTCAAATAGTCGAGCGATTGCAGCAGGGCTATAATGTGAATGAGACCAGGCTGCACCTGGTAAAGCGAAACGGCAAACTTGGCCTTGGCACAGCTTACATCACCGGATTCAAGTACGCCATTGAGAAAGGTTACGATTTCATCCTGGAGATGGACGCTGACTTTTCTCATGATCCCAAGGACCTTATCAATTTGTACCTTACCTGTTCAGAACGAGGCGGTGACGTGGCCATAGGTTCCCGGTACGCTACGGGTGTGAATGTTGTTAACTGGCCAATCGGACGGGTGCTTCTCTCCTATTTTGCAAGCAGCTACGTGAGGCTTATTACAAGCATGCCAATTAGGGACACCACGGCAGGTTTCTTATGCTATCGCCGGAATGTGCTTGAAACGATTCCGCTGGATAAAGTAAAGTTTGTTGGCTATGCATTTCAGATAGAAATGAAATTCCTGGCTTGGAAATTCGGGTTCAACATGAGGGAAGTGCCTATTATTTTCACTGAACGCACTCGTGGCGAGTCAAAGATGTCTCCGGGCATCTTCAAGGAAGCCTTCTTTGGAGTACTTCAAATGACGATACAAAGTTGGTTCAAGAAGTATATCCCATTCGGGCAATCCACTACCTAAACCAACCTTGAGGACTCGCTACTCTTGAAATCCAACGAATGATATTGGACCTACGTGAGACTTCACTAATTCCAGGTCTGGTTCAGTGATCTCTACTTCGTAGCCATCCTCCTTCAGCATGTTAAGGATGTCGTCGGCTGCTTCGCGTTGTTTGTAGATGTGGTAATCCTCGCGTGCAAAAACGGGATAGCGACCCAGTTTTTGTTCCCGATCTACGAAGTTGAAGCCGCACAGAAACAACTTGCTGTCCTTGTGCTGAATTCTGAATAACGGCATTTGCGGATACTGTTGTAACCACTCCACAATTTCCTCCCGTGTGCCTTGTATGATTTCAGTAAGTTTATAGATCTTCATCACCTCTCCTTGATTGGGTTTATCCAACATTCTCAAGTCGAAATTGTGAACATAAGACGATAAGCCTACGCAGCCACACAATACCATGAGTGGATTCTGGGCGTCTCCATGTAATCGCACGTCCAAGTTCTTCGCATTGAAGAACGCCTGAAGTCGCCGATTCCGTTTTTGGATAGTGTTAGTTAGGTCAGGTCTAACCGGATTTTTGAATTTGAGTTGCATAACATTAGAACATTTCGGATAAGGGTGGGCTCCCTGTTAAGCAAAAATAGAAAAATATTTGAATCCACCGCGCAAGGCTAATCAAACCGGATTGTTTTGATTGGATTTATCCGTGCGATGACCATAGTGGGTATAAGCAGCACAAAAGTAACAACAACGAAGGTCATGAGATTGAGCAATAAAACAATGTCCCAATGCCATCCAATGGGGACAAAACTCATGTAATAGTCATGTGGATTGAGTTTGACCAGCTTGAACTGATATTGCAGGAAACAGATCCCGATACCAATCAAATTACCGAGCAGAAGTCCTTTAAATATGAGATTGATGCCATTGAATACGAAAATTGACCGGACAAACGAATTATTCGCACCCATGGCTTTTAGCATGCCTATCATTTGCGTTCGCTCCATCACCAAAATAAGAACAATTGAGATCATGTTTACACTGACTACGATCAATATGATCGCCAGCAGGATGTTTACCTGCCGACTGAGCAAATGAAGCCATTCAAAAACCTGCATGAACTTGTCACTAATGCGTTCAATGTTCAGGTCGAAATCCATTGTTTCTCCAATCGCAAATCCGGCGTCGTCTGTCTGGTCCACGTCCTTTACAAAAACTTCAACACCACCTGCCAGGCTATCTGACCAATCATTCAGGCGTTGGATCATGCGTATGTCTCCGATGATAATTTGACTATCAAAGTATTCTGAAAGGTTTGTCTCATAAATACCCGATATTTTAAGCCTGCGGAACCGGGGCGGCTTGGGAGGATTCTGAAAGAAATGTACGATGATCTGATCGCCCACAGTGGCCTTCAATTTATCGGAAATGATCCTGCTGATGATGACCTGTCCGGCGTATCCGGAATCAGGCATGTCCAGAAATTTTCCCTCGACCATGTTGACGCCAAATGACTTCACATCATAGCTCTTGCCAACACCCTTAACGATCACACCGAGAACCTCGTCATTTTCTGCCTTTATGAGACCGGCCTTGTGCGCGAATTCCTGAACATGGCTGATGTATGGATACATTGCCGGATTGTCGTAGATCTTCAAATGATAGTTCATCGGCTGCTCCTCGGGGGAGTTGTTCATGGTGAACTTTGTGATCACCAGATTGCCACTGAAGCTGTAAACTTTATCTTTTACTGTTTCCTGAAATCCAAGCATCACGAGGAAAGAAACGATCGATGCCGCGAGACCGACTGCAATACTGGCCACAGCGATCTTGTGGATGGCAGAGGAAAATCCTTGCTTCTGTTCACGGCTTATTCTTTGAGATATGAAATATGAGAGGTTCAATGTTATTACTAACTTCAGCCGTTAATGGTCCTAAAAGTAAGATAACAATGTTCGAGAATCAACTGTGATATTTTAAAAGAGGTGATCAAGAAAAAAGGCACATGAAACAAATACTACTCATTCTTCTTTTGTGGCCAGCCTACGCGCAGTGTAGCAAAGGGACATCAGACTTAACCACCGATCGCGACGCTCAAACACCGGTCCCGGTATCCGCCGTTACTGGCGCTGAACAACTGGATCTGCTTACGTCGAAGGTAAAAGGTAAAGCCGTGGCCCTCGTTGTTAATTATACGGCTATGGTGGGAAAAGTTCACCTTGCGGATACACTCAAGAGCTATGGTGTAATGATCAAAAAGATCATGTCGCCGGAACATGGTTTTCGCGGAACTGCAACTGCCGGGGAACACGTTAAGGATGGCGTTGATCCAAAGACAGGACTACCGGTTGTTTCACTGTATGGCGATAACCGGAAGCCTACTGCTGAACAACTCGCGGATGTCGACGTGGTGATATTCGACATCCAGGATGTTGGCGTAAGATTCTTCACCTATGTCGGTACCCTTCATTATGTAATGGAAGCATGCGCTGAAAATGGTAAAAAGGTTATTGTGCTGGACAGGCCAAATCCAAACGCAAGCTATGTGGACGGACCTGTTCTGCTCCCTGAATTCAAATCTTTCATAGGCATGCACCCGGTACCCATTGTGCATGGACTAACGGTTGGTGAATACGCAGGGCTGATCAACGGCGAAGGTTGGCTCGATGGCAAACGGAAATGCGAACTCGAAGTGATCACAATGAAAAACTGGTCACACCAGGACGAGTATACGCTGCCTGTCAAACCATCTCCGAACCTGCCCAATCAGCAGGCGATATTGCTTTATCCATCGATTTGCTTTTTTGAGGGCACTGCCCTAAGCCTTGGGCGCGGTACGGAAATGCCTTTTCAGGTTATCGGTCACCCGGATCTGAAAAATATGCCTTTCGAATTCACTCCCGTGGACATCCCTGGCATGGCTATAGATCCTCCATTGGAAAATAAATTGTGCCACGGATTAGACCTGCGTAAAGTCAGCGTTCCTAAGAAAATAGATCTTCACTATCTCATTGATATGTATCGCGTCTTTCCTGACAAGGAAAAATTCTTTGTGGCCCACTTTGGCAGATGGGCCGGGACCAAAGCCCTTGCTCAGCAGATCAAGGACGGACTGAGTGAAGATCAGATCCGTGCGAGCTGGCAGAAAGACCTGGATAAATTCAAGGAGGTCCGCAAGAAATATCTGCTTTATCCTTAGAAATCAGAGCAACGTTCAGTGATGAAAAAATCGGATAAGGTTAACGACATTCTTGTCATCCTGGAGAAGTATTTCCCGGAGCCGGCTATACCGCTTCATCATAAGGATGCTTACACACTTTTGATATCGGTATTGCTGTCTGCCCAATGTACCGATGAGCGCGTCAATAAGACAACACCACTGTTGTTTCGGCAAGCTGACAATCCTTATGATATGGTAAAGATGTCTGCGTCAGAAATACGGGAGATCATAAAACCTTGCGGACTTTCTCCGATGAAATCTAAAGGTATCTATGGTTTGTCAAGGATCCTTATTGATCAATATGGAGGTAAAGTGCCTGATACTTTCGAAGCGCTGGAAGCTTTGCCAGCTGTCGGACATAAAACAGCATCTGTTGTTATGACGCAGTGGTTTGGCAAGCCTGCATTTCCTGTTGATACACACATACATCGGTTAGCCTATCGATGGGGCCTCTCCGATGGTTCAAGTGTAGTCCAGACCGAACGTGATCTGAAAAGACTCATTCCCGAGGGCAAGTGGAACAAATCACACCTTCAGATCATATATTTCGGAAGAACATATTGTCCTGCGCGAGGTCATATATGGAATCAATGTCCAATCTGTTCAAAATATATGCGCAAGGATTTACGTGACTAGGATGGCGACTAAATTTATAGAACATTCGGGATTAGCCACTCTTGTCTCGGTTAAGAAGAAGGTAATAAGGTTGGTGGTTTATTATTATCATCTGTTACTAAGGTAATAAGGTTCAGGATTTACTGTTATCGTCTGTTACCGGGTGATCGTTTTGTTGCCGGTCAATATAGGCCGGTCAATAGAGTTAAGGACCAGGTACAAGACCTTATTACCTTAGTAACAGGTTGCCAACCCTTCACCCCAACCTTATTACCTTATTTTTGCGGCGCAGGCCTTTTTTAATGAATCTCACATTTGATTTTATAAATCGTTTTGGGCTGGAGATAATTTTTATCAGTTTTTCATTATTTAGCAATCTATCCAATGAAGGAATTAAGAATAATATATATGGGAACCCCGGAGTTTGCCGTTCCCAGCCTGGAATTACTGATAGAACGTGGGTTTAATATCGTTGCCGTCGTTACAGCGCCGGATAAGCCTCAGGGCCGTGGTCAGAAAATAACGCATTCGCCTGTAAAGACATGTGCATTGAAGCATAATATTCCTGTCTTGCAACCCTCAAATCTTAAGCTTCCGGAATTTCTTGAAGAGCTGAAAGGATACAATGCGAATCTGCAGATCGTTGTTGCGTTCCGGATGTTACCTGAAGTGGTATGGTCGATGCCAGAACTTGGAACGTTCAATCTTCACGCGTCCCTCCTTCCCGAATACCGTGGCGCTGCACCGATCAATTGGGCAATTATCAACGGTGAAAAGCAAACCGGCGTCACCACATTTTTTTTGAAGCATGACATTGACACCGGAAGCATCATCTTCCAGGAAAAAGAAACAATCAGTGACGATGATACCGTGGGCACCCTCTACGACCGGCTGATGACGCTGGGGGCATCATTGGTTTTGAAAACAGTTGACGCCATTCGGGACGGATCGTATGAAGCCGTTCCCCAGCCGGAGGTATCAACCTTAAAGCATGCCCCCAAGATCTTCAGAGAAACCTGCGAGATAAAGTGGGATCAGGGTAGCGAAGCCATTCGCAATCTGGTGCGTGGTCTGAATCCTGCACCGGTAGCGTGGTGTATTTTGAAGGAAAAGTTATATAAGATATTTTCGGTTTCTGTGGCCGGAAAAGGAGAAGCGGCAATACCGGGGGACATTAAAACTGATAACATAAATTATCTTCATGTCAGAACCCTTGATGGATGGATCTCAATCGACGAGCTCCAGCCCGAAGGAAAACGCAAAATGAGTATCCGTGATTTTTTCCGGGGCAACAGGATCTGATTAGATTGCGATCGTGAACACCGCTACCTTCAACTTGATCGTTTGTAAATTATCGCGCCACATATGATCGTATCTCTCATTGCCGCGTGCAGCGAAAACTTCGCCATTGGAAAAAATAATGATCTGCCCTGGCGCCTTCCCGATGACATGAAATACTTTATGCGAACTACGAAGGGTCATCACGTTATCATGGGAAGAAAAAATTACGAATCGCTGCACGAGAAGTTTAAACCCCTGCCTAATCGGACAAACATAGTTGTCACGCGGAATACATCGTATCGCGCGCCGGGCTGCCTGGTCGTGAACTCCCTGGATCGGGGATTGCAGATCTCAAAGGATAACGGCGAACCTGAGGTGTTCATCATCGGCGGATCGGAGATCTATAAACTTGCATTACCTTACGCTGACAGACTCTACCTTACAGAAATTCACGCAATAGTTGAAGCGGACACATTCTTCCCGCATTTTGACAAGCATGAGTGGAACGAAGTTACCCGGCGGCAGCACGCAGCCGACAGCCAGCACGTGTACGCATTTGATTTTGTGATATATGAAAAGAAATAAAGTCACCGCCCCGATACTTATCGGGGTGACACGACAAACGTATGGCACACCTAAAAGATAAAGTGATTTGGATTACCGGCGCATCTTCCGGCATTGGAGAGGCGTTAGCGATAGCACTGGCCCGGCAGAAGGCGAGATTGATACTTTCCGCCCGAAGAAGCGACGAGCTTGAAAGGGTTAAGCAAAGATGCCAGGAGCAAGCTCCTCAGAATGATATCCGCATACTTGTCCTCGATCTGACACAATCCGATTCGTTGGAGAACGCTACCAGGCAAGCCATAGCATCCTTTGGGCATGTTGACATATTGATCAATAACGGTGGAATTAGCCAGCGAAGCTTTGTTCATGAAACATCCATAGACGTATTTCGGAGGTTAATGGAAGTCAACTTTTTTGGTGGGATCACATTGACAAAATATCTGATCCCTCACTTTATGGAACGCAAGCATGGTCATTTCGTAGTGATAAGCAGTGTCACGGGGAAATATGGCACGCCTTTCCGTTCGGGATACGCTGCGTCAAAACATGCACTGCACGGTTTTTACGATGCTGTACGTGCAGAGTATTGGAAGTATAATGTTATCGTAACGATGATATGCCCTGGAGTTATTCACACGCCGATTTCTGTGGCGGCGCTAAAAGGCGACGGTTCACCAAATAACAAGATGGACGATTTACAGGCTAAGGGAATGCCCGTCGATGAATGTGCAGAGAAGATCGTTGCCGCTATAGAGGGAGAAAAGGAAGAAGTATACATTGGAGGAAAGGAAGTGATCCTGCTTTACATCAAGCGTTTTCTGCCACGGGTATTCACGCGGATCATCAGAAAAGTTGTAGTCAGGTGACTGTAAATCAGAAGTATCACATTTTGCTAAATACAATCGCGCGTTGGAACTGTATCAAATACCCTTACTAATTCTGCTAGGCTTCGGCGCTGCATTTTTGAATACAGTCGGCGGTGGTGGTTCACTTTTCACGGTGCCCATTCTCACATTCATGGGTATTCCTATTACTGTGGCTAACGCAACAGCACGAGTAGCTATACTGGCGCAAAATGTTACAGCGGTTGGCGGTTTCAGGAGCAAAAATGTTGAACTACCGCTCCGCTACAGTGTCTATCTTGGCATTGTTTCGCTTTTTGGGGGCTTCATAGGATCGTTGATGGCATCTTCTATCGACGACAAGATATTCAGCCGTATTTTCGTTGTCGTAATGCTTTTCTCGGTTGGCCTGGTGATCTTCGATCCCTTCCGTGCCACAAATAAGGTTGAACGGTTGTCCACCAGGCATCAGATCATCGGCGCGATCTGTTTTTTCTTCATTGGTATATACGGTGGCTTTGTCCAGGCGGGAATCGGTTTTCTTGTTATCGGCGTGTTGAGTCTGGTCAATCACTTCAACCTTGTAAAAAGCAACTACATTAAAGTGTTTGTCGCCATTGTTTACACGTCGGTCTCTGTTGCTGTATTTGCATGGGAGGGCAAGATACGATGGGAGACAGGATCCATTCTTGCTATAGGCCATGCGTTGGGCGGTTGGTATGCCAGTCGTTGGAGCGTTGATAAAGGGGAAGTTTGGATCAAACGCGTTATGATCCTCTCTGTCATAGCGATGGCAGTCAAACTCTGGTTTTTTTAGATCATGAGCCTCAAAGTCCTCTTTCTACACTATCATGGCATAGGACATCTTAATCCATGTTTCGCTTTTGCCAGGATCTTGCTAAAGCACCAATACGAGGTCGTTTTTGCCGGCTCAGGCTTTTTCAAAGACCATGTCTCCGCTGAAGGCTTTCCATTCTATCCTCTCAGGTCTGTACCGTTCGGATTAGGTTTTGAAAAGTGGGTCAATACCATTGAAAAAAAGAAGTATGCGTATCTCTCAAACGTTTTGGATCGCATAACTGATAGGTTATACAAAACAAGGGAGAAAGAACTGGTAAAGCTCCTCGCAGATATTTCACCCGATATTGTTATACTCGATGCCACGCAGGCAACAGACATCATTGTCCTGTACCCCCACCTGAAAGCAACACCGATACGCGTTGCCGTCATACATGCCATGTTTCCAACACATGTTTTGCCGGGAAGACCACCAGCAAACAGCGATGTTTATCCAGAGGACGAAAAGGCTGTAGAAATAGCCGTAAGGTCATTGCATTTAAAAAGGTATCAGAACACCTTGAGGCAAAAACTTAAGTACTTTTTTCACGATGACAGTTACCTCATCAGGCGCAGACTCAGAAAGAACAGGTTTCCGCACAAATACCGGTCTGAGCTCTCGTCACTGTTCTATTTCAACATTGGCAGCCTACCGGAATTCATACTCGCGCCGCGCGAATTCGACTTCCCCACATTTGAAACACCACCCTTTCACCACTATTTGGGTTTCATGAAGAATCGTCCGCTGCAGATATCGTTAAATAACACGTACACCCAGGCGAAATCAGATATCAGCAAGCGGAAGTTAAATGAAAACACAAGGCTGTTGTACTGTTCTTTCGGGACCATTGAACCCGACCATCAGGATGTGATCGTTAATTTCCTGAACAGGTTGATCAAAGTGACAGAAGATCAGAAATATCTGTTGCTGATCTCGGTCAGCTTACAAGAGGAATATCTGCGCTCAATAACGAATTCGCAGCGCGTTTATCTATTCAGATCGGTACCTCAATTAGATGTCTTAACCTACGCAGACCTTTTCATAACACACGGTGGACTGGGCTCGATCAAAGAATCTATTCTCGCTAACGTGCCGATGCTGATGTATCCCGTCCATACGGACTACGATCCTATTGGCAATGCTGCACGGGTCGAATACCACGGCCTTGGTCTTCGTGGTAACGCCTACGAAGACTCTGAATCCACCATTCGTAACAGGATCGTTGAATTGCTCACCAATCAAGCCTATACTGAGAACGTGAGAAAGATGAGTGCTGTCAATGAAAAATATACGGAACAGCGATTGATAGAATTGATGAGCAAGCTAAGGCCCGTTGACTAGCGATGTGGTCAGCGCGAAATCATGTATTCATAAACCCTTTCGGATACTTTCGCCAACGCATTGATTCCCTCCTGCTCGTCAACCAGTTCCCGGGACAGCAGCACGAGCGTGTACCGCCTGCCATCAGGAAGAAGCACCAGTCCGGAATCATGGTGAATACCTGTAATGAATCCTGTTTTGTGCGCTACCCTAACATCCTTTGGAAGTCTCGCAGGAATAATACTCTTAAATCGCTGATCCAAAAGGATCTCTATCATAGCGTCAGAATCCTTCTTGCTAACGAGCTCGCCCTTGCCTAGCTTATTAAACAACAGCATAAGATCGGAAGCTGTTGTTGTATTGTTCATTCCTCTCCGAAATGCTTTGTTATCCTCAACCCCGCGCAATACTTGTATATCCTTCGCTCCTAACCCGCGCATCGTCTTCATCACATTCCTGGCATCTACAAGCTCGATGATAATGTTGGTCGCCAAATTGCTACTGACGATGATCATATCATATAGCAAACTGTAAACGGTTCTTTTTTCGCCAAGGTGTTTATATAACTCTAATTCGCTGTCATCCTCCGGCGACAGTGAATATGTGCTGCCGTCGGCAATACTTCTGAACTCGTTTCGTATTGTTATCGAATCGTCAAGTGAGATCATGCCAGCTGCCACCTGTTTATAGACTTCTATCATCACCGGCGTTTTCATGGTACTTGCGGCGTGGAAACTCTCATGTTCATTGATGAGTACCTGTTTTCCGGTTTGCAGATCCTCGAAAGCAACTGCAAATTTCCCTTTAGCTCCTGCGAGCTCCTTTTCTATTGATTGTTTCAATAGTTTTTCCCTGGACTGACATGAGCTCAATAACAGGCCCACCAAAAAAATAAAGGCGCATTTGGCGTTCATTCGGGGCACCGTTTAATGAGTTGTCCAATTTATGAATACAATCCGCACAAATATCTAAATTCACAAATTGATGATTAAAAAATAAAAATATGAGACGCCTACTACCAGTATTATGCGCAACATTAGTGTTATGCGTTGCCTGTGAACCTGCCACCCCGTCAAGCGCCGTACCTGAAGCCAGCGAGGAGGAAACAAGAAAAATACTTGATCACCACTGGAGAACCTTCCAGGCAAATGATCTCGATGGCACCATGTTGGATTATACGGAAGAATCCATCCTGATTACACCTGATAAGATCTATCGGGGGCTTGACGAGATCCGCGGTAATTTTGTGGCTGCTTTTAGCGCGTTCCCAAAAGACTCCACTACAATGCAACTGAATAAGTCAGTAGTGCAGCAGGATGTGGGTTATATCATATGGGAGGCCGTTACGCCAAAGTTCAAACTGACTTATGGGACGGACACATTTATCATTCAAAACGGTAAGATCCTGCGCCAAACTTATGCAGGTGTCGCGGCAAGCCTCTAGAAATCAATGCCTGAGGAGATCCTTGTAAAGTCCGTATTGAATAAATCCAAACAACGTGACAGCTGGTTCCTGAATGACTACACCGTAAACGCCTACAGTGGCTGTTCGTTCAATTGCCTGTATTGTTACATCCGTGGGAGTAAGTATGGCCTGAACATGACGGAAAAACTCCGCATTAAGATCAACGCACCTGACGTCCTGGAGAAACAATTAAAGTCACGGGCCAAACGTGGCGACTATGGGATCGTGGTCGTGTCTTCTGCTACAGATCCATACCTCCAATTAGAGAAGAAGTATGAATTAACGCGGAAGATGCTCCTGCTCCTGCTGCGCTACAAATTCCCAGTACACGTTATTACAAAATCCGATCTGATGCTTCGCGACCTGGACTTGCTGCATCAAATAAATGAAGCTGCAATATTGCCAGCGGAACTTCAGCCGACCTTAAAACATAAGGTCATCGTGAGCTTTTCATTCTCAACGATCGACAATGATATCTCGGCCCTGTTTGAACCAGGTGCAACACCACCATCGCGCAGGCTCGAAGCGCTTGCGCAAACGCTGAGATCTGGCTTACACACCGGCGTGACCATGATGCCACTCCTTCCATACCTGACCGATACTAGCGAATATATGGAGCGTATGTTCAGCACCTTCAATGATCATCACGTTTGTTACGTGATGCCAGCATCAATTACGTTGTTTGGAACCAATTCCAGTGACAGCAAGCCTCTCATGCTTGGAGCCATTGAACAACACTATCCGGATTTATTGCCTGAATACCAAAAGCTTTTTTCGTTTGGCACTCAGGTGCCGCGCTGGTACAATAACATGGTCATGAAACGTGCAGCGCTGCTTCAAGCTAAATATGGATTGAAGAATAGCATTGCTTAGTCCGCTACCGCACAAGTATGATCGTGCGTGAACAAGCCCTGCTTGGACGAGATGCCCAATGGCATTGGACAGGCATTTTCTGATTGGCCTGTAAATTGGAATAGCATCGGCAACCTGAAATCTTCACCTATGCTACTCAACTACATCAGAATTGCATTTCGCAATCTCGCCAAAAACAAACTATTCTCGTTTATAAATATCGCTGGCATAGGTATCAGCCTCGCCTGTTGTTTTTTGATTGCTTTGTTTGTTCACGATGAATTGTTATTCGACCGGCATCATCCCGACGGTGACAGAACTTTTCGCGTATATAATATAAGAGAGTCAAATGACGGAGAAACAAATTATCTGCCCACAGTACCGGTCCCCTTTGCATCATACATGGAGAATGAATTTCCTGAGATTGAAAGCACCCTGAGGATCATGGATACGTATGGTGAGCAGATGTTTGAGATCGGTGGAAAAAAGATAATGGAATCGAGAGGAATTTATGCTGAGCCAGCAGTCTTCGATATGTTAACACTGCATGTAACGTCAGGTTCGGCGACAAATGCCATGGAAAGACCGAATGCTGTTGCTTTGTCCCGTTCGCTGGCAAAAAAACACTTCGGTGAAAAAGACCCGCTTGGAGAACAGTTTAAAATCAGCGGCAGTAACTATCAGGTTTCTGCAGTCTTCGAAGACCCGGATCCTCATTTTCATTTGAAGATCAATTACATACTCTCATTCTCAACAATTTCCAGCCAGTGGGCGGCTGACAGATTCGAGAATTGGCAATGGCAACAGATCTTCACCTATCTTAAGCTCAAGCCAGGTACTAGCGCACATGAACTGGAGTCAAGATTTCCGGCATTCGTGGAAAAGTTTGCATACCCAAAGATCAGGGATGTAGGGTTCAAATACATGCCGCATCTTCAAAACATCCAAGATATCTACCTTCATTCCTCCAGGTTTGAATGGGAGATAGCTCAACGCGGAAACGCTCAAATGGTAAGCATTCTGGCAGTAACAGGCACAGTATTGCTGATCATAGCAGGTTTGAATTTTGTAAATCTTTCAACAGCCAGGGCTATGCGCAGGATGAAAGAGGTTGGTATCCGGAAGGTTATCGGCGCTTTCAAAACTCAACTTGTTATTCAGTTCGTCGCTGAGTCCGTGGTCCTGACCATGGTCGGTCTTGCCTTTGCAACGATCATTTCTCAAATGGCGTTACCGTATCTCAATGTGCTTGCAGACAAAAATCTTATAGTTAAGCTTACTCCCGCATTGATCGGCGGAATTATAGTAGGCGGAATTATTCTGGGTATCTGTGCAGGCAGTTATCCCGCATTCTATCTGTCACGCTTCAGGCCTGCGGCTGTTCTATATCAAAGATACGGACATTCGCTGCGTCCGGCGCGGCTGCGTCAGGGGCTGGTATTATTGCAGTTCATATTTTCATTCTGCCTTATCATCGGATCAATGATCGTATATTCTCAACAGGATCTTTTGCACAACAAAGACTTGGGTTTCAGCAAAGAGCATCTTGTTATGATTCCTCTTAGGAGAGCTCAACTCGAACATTATGAAGCAACCAAGCGCGAGTTTACAAATCATCAAGGTGTTGTCGGCGCTACCATCGGATTTGGTATTCCCGGTGATCTTATCGCGGGAGATGAGGTAGTGAACCCCATAACGAATAAAACCATACCCGTCAGTTTATTCTGCATAGACTATGAATACATCAACACGATGGGAATGAAAATGGCATCAGGGCGTGAATTTTCTCAAAACAACCCGGCCGATAAAGATCATGCATTCATCATTAATGAAACGGCTGCCAAAGTTCTTGGATATACTTTGCCAGAATCGGCAGTTGGTAAACCCTTAAACTGGACTATGTGGGGAAAGGACTCATTGAAGAGGGGCGAAATTATAGGGGTCGTACACGACTTCCATACCAAAAGTTTTCGTGAACAGTTGACACCTGTGGTCATGCATATTTATCCGGATGCTTTCTGGAAGCTAACGGTTCGTATCAAGCCTACAAGTATTCCCGAAACAATAGCACATCTTCAGCGAACATATCAAAGACTTGATCCTGAATGGCCGTTCACATATTCGTTTGTGGAAAAGAACTTTGATGACATGTACAAATCGGAAGAAAAACTATCAAAGCTGTTTTCAATCTTCACAGGCGTAGCCATTGGCATAGCCTGCCTGGGACTCTTTGGGCTCGTGGAGTATAGCGTCAATCAGCGCGCCCGGGAGATCAGCATCAGGAAAGTGTTTGGAGCAAGTGTCGAGTCTTTAATGATCATGCTGACGCAAAGATATTTTCTTCTTGTTATGGTCGCATTCGTTTTGATAATCCCCTTAAGTTACGTCCTGGCACAACAATGGCTAAGCAATTTTGCTTACCATATAACGATCACACCCTGGATCTATCTTAAAGCATTGGCCGTAGTAGCAATAATTACCACATTCACAGTGGGTTTTCAATCTCTTAAGGCTGCATTGCGCAATCCAGCGAATGTGCTGAAGAATGAATAGCTATCAATCGGGCAGGAGAAGTTCGTATCACTTCCAAATTGTGAATTACCTCATGAAATGGTATTTTGATCATTCATCAGTCAATCAATTTCATGAAACGAAGGAAATTCATACAAGCTGGAAGCCTGGTGCTTTCTGGTTTATATGCCTGCAAAAGTGATCGCCCTTCTGCTGACCAGGAGGAAGTAAAGAACGCAGCTGTTTTTCCATTGGAGGAAACTGATGTTGAGTTACTTCAGTCCAAAATGCAGCGCGGTGAATACACTGCCCGAAAGATCTGTGAGCTATACCTGGAACGGATCAAGTTAATTGATAAGGAAGGCCCGCGCCTCAACTCCGTGATAGAACTTAATCCGGATGCGCTTTCGATCGCGGACGCCCTTGACGAGGAACGCAAGCAAGGAAAAGTCAGAGGCCTGCTGCACGGTATCCCGGTCTTGATCAAGGACAATATCGATACAGGAGATAAAATGATGACTACAGCCGGCGCGCTAGCCATGGAGGGGAACATTGCATCACGCGATGCTTACATTATAAGCCAGTTAAGAAAATCCGGAGCCATTATCCTTGGTAAGACCAATTTAAGTGAATGGGCGAATTTCAGATCGGACCGTTCCAGCAGCGGATGGAGCAGCCGTGGTGGTCAGACTAAAAATCCTTATATCCTTGACCGGAATCCTTGCGGATCGAGTTCAGGATCAGGCACGGCAGTCTCAGCAAATCTTTGCTGCATCGCCATCGGTACGGAGACCAACGGGTCGATCGCATGTCCATCATCGATCAATGGCATTGTCGGCATCAAACCAACGGTAGGCCTACTCAGCAGATCCGGTATCATCCCGATCTCACATACGCAGGATACCGCGGGACCCATGGCACGAACCGTCAAAGATGCCGCAATACTCCTTGGCGCACTTGCGGGCATCGATCCTGATGATGAAGTCACAAAAGAAAGCGATGGCAAGGGTACTGCTGATTATACAAGATTTCTGGATGTCAAGGCCTTAACGGGGAAACGCATTGGTGTTGAAAAATCCATGTTGAAAAGACATGAGTCTGTTGATGGCCTTCTTCGAAAAGCGCTCGATACGATGACAGCAAAAGGTGCAGTTATCGTTGAAGTTGATATGATAAGTAAAATGAAAGAGATATCATCGGCAGAGTTCACAGTCTTACAATACGAATTCAAGGACGGACTGAACCGCTACCTTTCAAAATCCAACGCACGACTCAAAACACTTAAAGACATTATTGCATTCAATGTTCAGCATGAGTCACAGGCGATGCCTTTTTTCAAACAGGATATTCTGGAGAGTTCTGAAGAAAAAGGGGGGTTGGACAGCCCGGACTATCATCAGGCACTCAAAAAGATCCTAGACACTACACGCAATGGACTTGACGCCCTGATGCGATCAGAAAAGCTCGATGCCATCTGCGGCCCCACAAACGGACCATCATGGTGTACGGACCTCATCAATGGAGATTCATTTACAGGTTACGGGGTGTATGCACCGGCAGCGATCGCTGGTTACCCGCATATTTCAGTACCCATGGGATTGGTATTTGATCTTCCGGTAGGCCTCTCGTTTATAGGACGAGCCTATTCCGAAGGCTCATTGATTAGCATTGCTTATGCTTACGAGCAGGCATCGCGCAACCGGGTAACGCCTCAACTTAAACCCACAGCCTAGCAATCCCATTGAAGGTCAGACAAATATGTGCCTGTGAGGCTGAAGTGTTTTCTGTAAGACCATTCTGTTGTTTATCTAAAAAATTGCGTCATTTAGCAGGGAATGTTGAAATTTCAGTATGGCTCCAAATGCCCTCTTTGACAATAAGCCTCCAGGGTTATTTCTGACGCGCTACAGGATACTTCTCCATATTCTTTTCTGGACAGGTATTGTCCTGTACGATGGACTTATCTGGGGCTTGGTTGATGGGATCTTTGCTCAGAAATTTGTTGCCTCTCTTATTGATCTTCCGACAAAAATACTGGCCACCTACTTCACCCTTTACGTATTGATCGACCGCTTCCTCGTCAGGAAAAAGTATACCGCCTTTCTTGTACTGCTAGTTCTATCCATGGCAGGGTTCGGTCTTATTATGCGTGCTGTGGGCTACTATACTGTCTACCCGATGTATTATCCTGAAGGGCTAAGCATCCCGTTGCTGTTCCTTCCCAAGGTACTCATCTGTATATTTGTTATCTATTCAATGGTGGCTATCGTAGCCAGCTTTCATCTCATCAAACACTATTACAACCACCAGCGGGAGGCTCAGGCGCTTCTGCAGACTGCCCAGCAGCTTGAGAAAGAAAAGCTCGCGGCGGAACTAAAGCTTCTTAAATCACAGATCAATCCGCATTTCCTGTTTAACACCCTGAACAATCTTTATGTGCTGACGCTAAACAATTCCGATCAGGCACCTGGCATGATCAGCAAGCTGTCGGAGCTGATGAGCTATATGTTGTACGATAGCAATCAGAGCGAAGTACCCCTTGACATGGAGATCCAATACATAAAGAATTATATCGATCTCGAAAAGATCCGTTATGGAAACCGGCTGGAAGTCCTTCTGCGGATCTATAAGGATCCCAAGGGGATAATGATCGCACCGTTGTTGATCCTTCCCCTTGTGGAAAATAGTTTCAAGCACGGTGCCAGACATCAGCTCGAAGCGGGCTGGATCCACATCGATATCGATTTGCAGGAGAATATCCTTATCATAAAAGTAGAAAACAGCAAGCCGGAGTATGAGACGATGCCAGCTCAACAGTCAGGGATAGGGTTAAGCAATGCAAAAAAACGCCTGGATCATTTATATCCGAATCGCCATTCACTTTCGTTGTATGACGAGACGGACACTTATCTTGCAGTACTTCGATTGTCGCTCACGAATGAGCCTGTAAAAGAATACCAGGAAGAAGACGTTTCTGAATAAATAAATGATGAGGTGCCTGATCGTTGATGACGAACCCCTTGCGCGCGAATTGCTGGAATCATACGTAAAGCGTGTGGATGATCTCCGGCTCGTAAGAACATGCTTCAACGCTGTAGAGGCTTTTAGCTTCTTACAGCAGGAACCGGTAGACCTGATATTCCTTGATATTGAGATGCCACAGGTTACAGGGATCGAGTTGTTGAGAACGCTTCAGTACAAATCAAGAGTGATCTTTACGACAGCTTACCGCGACTATGCATTCGAAGCCTACGACCTGGATGTTGTGGATTACATCCTGAAGCCGATAACATTCGAACGCTTTCTTCGCGCCATTGCAAAAGTGAAACAGCTGAAGTATTCCGAAATTATACGCGCCGAAGATAGCCAAGGCATTCAGACATTCGAGGATGCATTTCTTTATCTGAAAGAGAACCGTGAAATGGTAAAAGTATTTCTAAAGGATATACTTTATATTGAAAGCCTCCGCGATTATGTTCGCGTAAAAACAACAAACCAGGAGATCATCACCTATCAGAAGATAAGCTATCTGGAACACAAACTCCCGCAGAGTAAGTTCATGCGTGTTCACAGATCGTTTATTGTGTCTATCGATAAGGTAAAATCATTTTCGGCCACGAGTGTCAAGGTGCATTCATTCGACATCCCGATTGGAAGGTTGTTCAAGAATGCTTCGCTGAAGATCTTAAAGCAGAATGTACTGGAATAGGCTGTCATGACCGGAGCTCTTCTGCATTGATAGGAATTCGCCTGATGCGCTTGCCTGTCGCTGCATAGATCGCGTTGAGAACAGCAGGCACGCCAAGGGGGCTTGATATTTCTCCCACTCCTCCTGGTCTCTCCTCACTTGTTTCGACAAAATGTACCTGCATCGGTGGACACTCATTCATTCTCAAGATCTTATTTTGATGAAAATTGGTATGAAGTGCCCGTCCATTTTTTATGGGCAGGCCTCCATAGAACAGCGCCGTAAGGCTCCAGACTACCCCACCTACCATTTGAGTTTCGACGCCAGAAGGGTTTACCACTTTCCCGCAATCAACAGCAATTGTAATGTTGTCTATGAGAACTTTCCCTTCCCTTACCGTTATCTCGGCAACTACAGCACAGTAGCTTCCTCCATAAGGACACACAGCGATACCCATACCCCTACCCGCTTCCATTGACTTTCCGTAGCCCGATTTTTCAGCCGCGAGCTTTAATACGCCACGGAGTCGGGCGCTTGACAAGGTGTTTCCCTCACCTGCAAATACAATCCTGTCCTTTTGCAGCATCGACATGCGAAATTGAAGTGGATCGATCTTTAGAGCAGCTGCGATCTCATCTATAAAACACTCCGCCAACGCTTTGCCGTGAACAACAACCCCCCGCCACGCAGAAGAATGGTAGAGTTCTTCCCTGCTCATGTCCTCAAAGTCCAATCTGATATTCGGTATGTCGTAAACCATATTGGGATGTTGAGGATCAGCGTATTTAGCAGCCCAGTTGTACGTCCTGATCTCCTTTTCGTACCAGGCATACAATTGATTATTCTCGTCAAGGGCGCCCTGGAATTCCATGTGCTGGAACATGTGAGCAAGGTTGGCCTTATGCTCATCTTCTCGCGTCCAAAGCATTTTAACAGGAATATTCCCTGCTGTCTTGGAAATGAATGCCGCTTCTATGGCCATATCCGGATAGGCCCTTCGCCCAAATCCTCCGCCAGATGGAAAAAGCTGAATCTTTATATTTTCTTGTTTATAACCGAATAACCTGCTGATGTCATCCGAAATCAGATTGGGTACTTGTGAACCCAACCAAATTTCACAACTGTCTTCATGACAGTGGGCTGTACAGTTGCCGGGCTCCATACAGGAATGTAGTTGCTGTGGGAATACATAGGAAGCGCGCAAAGTCTTTCTTACATGGTTCAGATCTGAAACAGCATTCTCATCACCAATAAACCCTGTTGGATCAGTCCGGTGTAACGCGCGTTTCTCAGCGACCTTTTCAAAATCCTCTGAGCTTAGCAGTCTGTTTGGTCCCTCATCCCATTCGATTGTTAACGCAGCGCGTCCATTCTCTGCTGCCCAGAAGGAATCTGCAACAACAGCGACACCGTCACGTATGTCATGAGCCATATACAATCCACCGGACTGCAGACCGGCAATTGGCTGGGTGGAAAATACTTTTTTTACCCCCGGGATCTTTAGCGCCTTAGTTGCATCGAAGTGCTTCAGCTTGCCTCTGAATACCGGACAACGTTCGATAACAGCATACATCAATCCAGGTACTTTGACGTCAATACCATATTTGAGTTCTCCCGTAACAATAGCCTGAGTAAGTCTTCCGTGGGTTGGCTTTCCGATTATTTTGTACTCCTCGTTTCCCTTCAGCTTGACCTTTTCAGGGACAGGGACCTTTGCAGCACTTGAGGCAAGGTCTCCGAAAGCAAGTTTATCAGCGCTGCTCCGCCTGAAAACCCAGCCGTTTTCGGCGTAGCAATTTTCTGGGGAGGTATTCCACTGTCTGGCTGCAGCCTGAACAAGCATTTGCCTGGCAGTAGCGCCAGCGTTGCGAAGAAGATCCCATTGGTAGATCAGCGTACAACTTCCGCCAGTATCGTGGCCTCCGTTCTGGTCATTCTGATATTTTTTCATATCCGCCATTGGAAATTCAATTCTGACCTTATTCCAGTCAGCGCAAAGTTCCTCGCAAATGACCTGAGCCAAGGCTGTTGATACACCCTGTCCCATTTCGTGCTTTACGAATTGAAAGAAGATCTCACCATCTGGTGTGATCCTCAGAAAATTTCCAAGTGACTGGCCCGAAGACAAAGACATTGCACTTCCGGTGGCGGTGTTGAACTTCAGCAGGAGCCCGCCACCGATCACTCCGGTAACTTTTATAAAATTCCTTCGGCTTATCATTTTGCCTCGCTTTTAAGTTCGACCGATCTTCTGATCGCACGTTGGATCCGTTGATAAGTTCCGCACCGGCAGATGTTACCAGTCATGGCAATAACAATTTCTTCATCTGTGGGATTAGGATGTTGGTGCAGAAGCGCGGCCGCTGACATGAGCTGACCTGCCTGGCAATAGCCACATTGAGGCACATCTTCGTCCTGCCATGCGCGCTGAAGGGGATGTTGACCATCGGCAGAAAGTCCCTCGATGGTCGTTACGTTCCTACCAACCACTGAAGAAACGGGTACTAAGCAGGAGCGAACTGCCTTGCCGTCGAGATGAACGGTGCAGGCTCCGCATTGACCGATACCGCATCCGTATTTTGTGCCGGTTAATCCAACATAATCACGGATGACCCACAATAGTGGCATTTTAGGATCAACATCAAAGGTGTAACCCTTGGCGTTAACTGTGATACTGATCTTTGTCATAAAATATGGATGTTCTCCCTTGCAAATGAACGGCAATCTGGATCCAATTGCCTGAGTTTTGGACCGATATCACTGCCACGCGACACTCGTCACAGTTTCCCGACAAACGGCGTTGGTATGGTTATTCAGGCCATGATCTATTCTTGTCTGTTTATCCTACCAAATACATTATCCAATCCATTAAAATAAGCGTCGAAATAAGAATTCAACATATTATTGTCCAAGACACTATGGACGGAATAAATTTTGATCCTCACTTCACATTTCCATATAGGTTTTCTTCCGAGGCTCTTCACAATGGTATCAACCAACGAAGGGTAAGAGAATGTATTCAATCTGAGAATTCCCGATGGTATGATGTCGGGCAGGATGACGGGGAATTTATATTGGAATAATAGGATTTTCCGATGACAATCTCCCTGTAAAAACCGGAATATATCTTAAATTTGGTCTTGGTTTTACAGAAAAGGATACAATAGAAGTTAACGATGCCGACAGACCAACACAAGAAGAATTCAAGCAGCACTGGTGCAGATAGAAAACTAACCAAAGAAGAGTTCAAAAAAATGTCATGGGAAGAAATATGGAAGCGAGCCATCCCTATTGATAAGGCTGAGCTTATACGTAAACGAAAATCTGGAAAGCAGTAACTTCACCGTACCACTTACACCTGGGTCTTTCATACAGATTGACACAAACTGTCTGTTAAAATTTGCTCCGAAATTTATTTGTATAAACACATGAAACACAGCCTGCTTCTTGTTCTTTTTTTAATCTCAGTTGCAGCTTTCGGACAACAGGGAATGTTGAAAGAGAGTCTCACCGTAACGAGTCCTGTTCTTGGAAGGGACGTCAAGTATAGTATTTACCTCCCGGCTGACTACGAACGGTCAAACCGGATATACCCGGTTCTTTATTTGCTGCACGGATACTCAGACGATGAAACAGGGTGGACGCAGTTTGGTGAGGCTCACCTCGCAGCAGACCGGGCAATCCAACAGGGTGATGCCGCACCGATGATCATCGTCATGCCTGATGCTGGGGTGAGCTGGTACATCAATAATTATGATGGGAAAGTAAAATATGAGGACTTCTTTGTAAAGGACTTCATTCCATATATCGACGCAACATATAGAACGCGTGCCAACAGGCGCTATCGCGCTATCGCGGGACTTTCCATGGGTGGTTATGGCGCTTTAGCTTTGGCAACAAAACACCCGGATCTGTTCTGTGCAACTGCACCGCTGAGCGCGGGGGTACTCACCGACGATGAGATCGTACTAAGCACCGACGACATGTGGAAAGTAGTCATGGGCGATCTTTATGGAAAGAAGGAGCTCACCGGTAAGAACAGATTGACCGATCATTACACTAAGAATTCAATCCTCCATATCGTTGCCAATGGAAATGTGGAGGAACTTAAAAAGATAAGGTACTACATTGATTGTGGCGACAAGGATTTTTTAATAAAAGGTAATATGGCCTTGCACAGCGCCATGATCGATAAGAAAATTCCACATGAATTTCGTGTAAGGGAAGGTGCGCATAACTGGACGTACTGGCGGACGGCGCTTCCAGAGGTGCTTAAGTTCGTAAGCACAAGTTTTCATCAACCCTGAGAAGTTTGCCGATGTCATGTTGCGGATCGCGTATTTTAGATTGTGAGTGTCGATTGAAAATATCGTGAAGTACTTCAACTTCATCGCGGCAATTCTGCTATCCCTGCTGTATGCTACCGGTAAGATTTCTCCTTCGGAGAAGTACAACCTATGGTTTACAATATTCATTATCCCGATCGCGATGGTCTTCAATACGGTGCTGCCCATCGTCTCATTGATCCTGAAAAAAAAATCTTCGCTGTTTTATATTATTCCTATGGTTATTGGGGTACCATACATGCTCAGCACCGTTGGCCTCAAAGGCTATTTTAAAAGTGGCGGCAAGAAGGGAGAATCCTTTACGGTTCTGAACTATAACATCGCAAATATCACTGTGAAGCCTTTGTCCTTTTCGAATCCCGATAGCGCCCGCCTCGTTTTACGCAATTTCATCCTTAAACCTGAAACAGATGTACAATGTTATCAGGAATTTATAAACCTCCCCTGGAGCAAAGCGTACAACATCCTGGCTCTCCTGGAAAAAGAAAAACTGAATTTCTATTTCTCCATGGAAGAAGATACATCACATGTCGAATATTCCAGAGCAGGTACGCTCATCGTGACAAAACATCCTATCATTTCACACGGGGATATACTGGCAAGCTCAAATGGATTCAACAGAGTGTCTTATGCCGACGTAAAGATCCGCGAGGATACAGTGCGCATTGTCAATGTTCATCTGGAATCTATGGGCCTTGGTCAGCATGATCCAAGAAATACATCCGATTTGCAAAGTGCTGAGGACGCGACGTTAACTATTCTGTCAAAGTTAAAGGTTGGGGTTTTTGAACGAAGCAAGCAGGTGAAAGAGGTAGCTGAATTCGTTTCCAGGTCGCCTTATCCCGTCATCTGCGCTGGTGATTTCAACGATATGCCTTACTCCTATTCTTATCAGTATTTGAAAAAAAGCATGAAGAACGCGTTTGAAGAAACAGGTACAGGTATGGGATTCACTTACAACGGCAGTACACTGAGGATGTTAAGGATAGATAATCAATTTTATTCAGGGGGAGTGCGGTCTTTGGAATTTCGCACGCGTGATGATATCAATTTCACGGACCATTTTCCAGTCGAAGGAAGGTATGAGATCGATCATGATTGACCGTGAGAAAGGCGTTAAAAAATAATGAAGGTATTCGGGGAACGTTCAGCGCAACGTTTGTCCGCATGGGATCCAAGGTCAATTATAAAGGTTATTCAGAGGAAACGATTCTGTTAAGGGATGTTCGTGAAAAGGGAGCTGTAGATATAGTGGCCGATCATCTTTGGTTTTCATATACAAAAGGATTTCAGGCGCTCAAGCTTACCGAAGGTGCAAAGATCGAATTCGATGCGCGCGTAAAGCAATATTCCAAAGGGTATGTCAACAACAAATACGGCATCAACAAACGTAAGCTCGACTACAAGTTAAGTCATCCAACACGGATAAAGATAGCTGGATAAGAACGTTTCCGCCGAACATCTGATGCAACTGGACTCAAATGCTATATTTACTCCCGAATGCTTAGCCTGATTCACTATATTTTAAGTAAACCGGTAGTATACTTAAGGGATCACCTTTCGGCCAGGCAGTTCTTTATATTATCAAGCGTGCTGGTGGGTTTATCATCAGGACTGGCAGCTATTGGGGTGAAGTATTTTGTTCATTCCATTGCCTCATTCGTGCGATACTACGCAAAGCATTTTGAGGAGTTCTTATTGTTCGCCTTTTGTCCTTTGCTTGGTATTATGTTAACAGTGGCCTTCATTAAGTATGTGCTGAATAATAAATTCAAGAAGGGCACTGCTGAGATTGTCTACGCTATTGTAAAGAAATCCAGCATTCTCCCTTTATCACAGATGTATTCGCACATGGTGACCAGTGCCCTGACCATTGGATTCGGAGGATCTATGGGACTGGAATCGCCAATGGTGAGCACCGGTGCGGCCATAGGATCAAATTATGCAACCACGTATGCCCTATCATATAAGGACAGGACCATACTACTGGGCTGCGGAGCTGCTGCAGGCATTGCTGCCGCATTCAATTCACCCATTGCAGGTGTACTGTTTGCCGTAGAGGTCTTGCTGACAGACATCAGCGCCATGGCCTTCATCCCGTTGATCATTTCTGCAGCGTGCGGCGCCCTGCTTTCAAGGATAATACTTAAGGAAGGTGTTGTCCTCTCCTTTTCGCTGCAACAGCCTTTCGACTATAACAACGTTCCACTTTACATTGTCCTGGGTTTTTTGGCCGGTTTTATCTCCTTGTATTACGCGCGGATGTTCACGTGGGTAGAATCAAGGATCAAAAGCGTTGACAGTTTGTGGCTGCGTGTAATGACGGGGGGACTGATCCTTTTTATTATGTTGATCCTCTTTCCACCATTGTTTGGCGAGGGCTACACTTCGATCGAGGTTCTCGCAGCATCGCATCCTGAGGAGCTTATCAAAGCGAGTATTTTGGAGGATCTGCTGGATTCTGATAGTAAGCTACTGCTCTTCCTGGGTGCGTTGGTATTTCTGAAGACCATTGCTGCCGCTGTTACATTCGGAAGCGGCGGCAATGGAGGAAACTTTGCTCCCTCCCTGTTTGTCGGCGCCTGTCTGGGTTTCGTTTTCGCCCGGTCAGTCAATCTTATGGGGATTATGCGGATCCCCGAAACAAATTTCACTTTGGTTGGAATGGCCGGTATATTGAGCGGGGTGTTCTATGCGCCACTAACCGCGATCTTTCTTATCGCTGAGATAACCGGGGGATACGACCTGATGATCCCTTTAATGATCGTGTCTGCATTGAGCAACACTGTCACGCACTATTTCGAACCCTTGTCGATGGATGGCAAAAAGCTTTCGGGAATGCTCAACCTGACTATGGAGAACCGCGATAAATTTTTGCTGAGCAAACTGGACCTTTCAAGTTTGATAGAGACCAACTTCTCGGTCATTGGTGTTGACGAACCTGTACAATCATTGATTAAAGTGATCTCTTCATCAAACCGGAACACTTTCCCGGTGGTGAATGATAAAAACGAGCTCATAGGAATCATTCACATGGACAATATCCGCAGCATCATCTTCAGTCCGGAGAAATATGAAAAGCTTACTGTGAAAGAGCTGACCACTAAGCCGGCGGCGGTGATCACGTTGCAAGAGAATCTGGATACGGTGCTGAAGAAATTTGATGAAACCAATCTATGGAACCTGCCGGTAGTCGATAAGGGTCAATACCTTGGTTTTGTATCCAAATCAAGTGTGCTATCCAAGTATCGCTCAGAGCTACTCAGGTCCATTTGATGACCTGGTGATTTAGTGATTTGGTGACTGCTTTCAAATCAAGCCTAAGTCTTCAATCAAGACTAGATCTTCAATCATGAAATCGTCAAATCAATTAATCAATAAATGATTATTGTGCTTGGCCTTTTTTGATCGTCATTTTTGAAAGTGTCGCTTTCTTGTCGGATTTTCCTGCATTGAACTCTTTTAGTGCTGAAGCTTTCAGCGACACTTCCAGCGAAGATGGGATTCCGCATCCCATACATTTTGTGAGCGCGATCTGAAAGACAAGTGACTCGTCATCTTTCAGGCTTTTCAGCGTCCGTCCATATTCAAGAATATTATCTTTCAGATCTTGTTCAAACTTCGGATAAAGTTCCTTCACTTTTTTGTCCTTTGTTTCCTGATCTACGTCATTCAACCCAAGGGTTGGCATTACATACCTTTTGCTAAAGTCGCCGCGCTCAATTCCGCTGAAGAGCTGCATGTAGTATATCACACCGAAGTCTTTCAGGCGTTCAAAGTTTACGTTGTCACCAACGAAGTAAGTCTTGGAAAGATCCTGACCATATAACCGCGTGAAGATGCTGGATAGCAGTTCAAGATCGGGTTCAACTTCATCTACGGTTTCTGTGTTAACAACTTTAATACGTGTCAACACCTGTGGTCTGGTAATCTTACCTTCCCTGAACTGCGTCAGATCCCCCTTAAGAGCTTCTATAGAGAGATGTGTCCGTTTAGGTGCACTGAAGTATTGGTTGACCCATGCCCGTGGCCGGTTTCCCTGGTTGGAAACGATGACTTTCTCCTGAGGGGTGAGCTGAGCGATAAGGTCGCCATAGTCGACCAGGAATGTCTTGGATGCTTCAATCACTTTCAGGTTATACGCATCCCGTACGCTATCCATATCGAGCTGGTGTTTTTCCTGATACTTGTTCTTAAGCTTGAAGGGCTTTGGATTGGGGACTACATTCGTATTATTATTATCATTTACATTATTTTCATCCTTCACAGGAGGTTCGCGCTCATCGTAGTTATAGGTATAATTGAAGCCCTGACCTTGCTCATTGGTACCCCAAATCATTGCATCGCCGGGCGCCTGGATCGAGAATGCAATAGGTGTTGTAAAGTCAGCCGGCAACGTAAAGGTGACGCCATATCCGGCCTGGTAATTTCCCTTGATCTCCAGTGGAAAGAAAGTACGCTGATTATTGAATTGTTGCCTGATCAATGTACCTAAAACATTTTCCGCCACGGCAATATCCCGTTCCATTCTTTCTTCATCTATCTTCTGTGCCATCAGTCCCTGCGACATCACTGCTGCTAACAGCAAGCTTCCGGTAATTTTGATCATCAGTCTCATATTTCGATACTTTAACATTGTCTTAGTTCTTTGTTCCTGTGGAGTTGTTGTTGCCTACTGTGGATATGATGCTCGTGAGGATCTGTTCTGTTTCCTGCTTGAAAATATCCGTATTCTGTTCAAGGCTTTTAAGTTGTGTCTGTACGACCTGCAGGTCGTCGTTGCGTTGCTGCTGAAGGTATTTCGCGAAATCCACCAGTAATCCTTCAATGTATTGCTTTTGTTCTGTTGAGCTCAACTGGAAATAGTTCTTGACCAGTTTCACATTCTCAGTTTGAATTCCTGCAACAAATTCGCGGATTTGTGCCTGTGAAGCGGCAGAGGATTCTTTGAGTAGGTTATCTATTTTGGCAGAGCTTTTCGCGAGGTTGTTGACGATCGATGCATTCAGCTTCTGCTGCGTTTCATTCAAGTTAGCCTGAAATGCCGCGTTGTTCTCGCTAAGCGACGCGTTGATCATTTGCTTCACTTCATCGTGGGTCAGCGTTGACTTGACAGCAGTTACCTGAGCGGGTTCAGGCTTGTCACCGAAACTTATGCGGAGCTCCCGGTTGGCATAACCGATCTCCAGTCCAAAGATCTTTCCCACGAGCATAAGGACGAGCAGTGATGCCGCAATGCTCGCGATCGTTTTAAAATAAGGGGCACGAAAGAAATGTCTCTCCCTGTTATCGCCGATGAAGATTGGGGGAGCGATAACTTCTTTGTCTTTAACATTGGCCATCAGTTGCCTTAGCTGCTTCAGCTTCTCAAGCGCTATGCGCGCCTCAGCGTTCTCCAGGAGATATTGCTCCATGATCTCCTTTTCCTTCCCTTCGAGCTCACCATAGAGGTAAGCCATCATATCATTTTCACTTGCTTTATAAGCCATATCCAATTGTTTCTTTATTGATTTGCTTTCGTTCCAGTATCTTTTTCAGTGTATCAAGTCCATAATACATACGCGATTTCGCGGTGTTCTCGGAAATGTTAAGGACCTCGGCTATTTCTCTGAACTTGAGACCCTCGTATTCTTTCATGATCACTACTTCTCTTTGTTCATCATTCAACTCGAGCAGCGCTTCCTGCAATACTTCGGCAAGCTCCTGATGCTGCAATTGTCTTTCAGGGCTATCGAACCTGTCGGAAGACGATTCCCATTGAGGCGAATCTTCAGCATCCCTGTTCCATACCAAGTCAAAGGAAAGTGATCGGTTCCCTTTGTTCTTCCGGGCCTCTTCCCGGCAATAGTTCACCGCGATCTTATACAACCATGATTTAAACCGGGCATTATCCTGAAGGGACGCCAAATTCCTGCACATGGATATGAAGGTCTTCTGTGTCACCTCCATGGCCATATCATGGTCCTGAAAAAACTTATAGCTGAAGTTATAGATCCTTTTGTACCATAACTGAACCACCTTACCCTGCGCATTCTGGTCACCGGCTTTCGCCCGGGCAATGAGGTTATCAGAATGCATCATCGCGATGTCTAGTAGAGTTTCGGTCACAGATTCCGGCTGACTGAGGGGTTTACCTCAATCCAAATTAAAGATGGCAAGACCCTTCAAAAAGTTTTGTTCCTCCACGAAGTTTTTTCTGTCAGGACATCAAATCGGGCATAATATTCCTCTCTGGAGGATTTTAAGCATGTAGTCACGAAATGAGCATTTCGCAGTTATTTCCCGGCGCTTTACCTTTACCCGTAATGAAAAAGATGATCTCCTGGCTGATCCGGTACGTACCACGAAAGTATCTGCAGCGTGTAAGCGGTATTGGTCTAAGGGTCCTGGGCATATTGTATGGTGGCTCAGCGGTGGTCTGTCCGATCTGTTCCAGAAGCTTTAGAAAATTTTTACCCTATGGTCGGATCAATCCCCGTCAGAATGCCTTATGCCCTCATTGCCTTTCCCTGGAGCGGCATCGTCTCATTTGGCTGTTTTTGAGAGATAAGACGGATTTCTTCGGACATCCCCAACAGATACTCCACATTGCGCCGGAAGCTTGCTTTATGGATCCGTTCGAAACTATCCATGGTAAAGGGTACATCACTGCTGATATCGAGTCGCCCCTCGCCAGGGTCAGGATGGATATTCACAAGATCCCCTTTGAACCGAACACATTTGACGTGGTTCTGTGTAATCACGTGCTGGAGCACGTTCGCGATGACCTTAAAGCGATATCTGAAATAGCCAGGGTATTGAAACCTGGAGGTTTTGCCATTCTACAAGTTCCATTTTTTAGACCCATTCCTGAAGTTACCATTGAGGATCTTTCGGTAACGGACAAACGCGAACGGGAAAGGCTATTCGGACAGGATGATCACGTTAGAAAATATGGATACGACTATCCGAAGCGCATTCAACACGGAGGTCTGACTCCCATTGAAAGTAATTTCATCGATAGCATACCGGAGGATGTTCGTAGAAAATATGGACTGGTTACTGGAGAAATAATCTACGGAGGAACTAAGCAATTATAAATTATGAATTATGAGGTATGAATTGTCCTGATCAAGGAGTTCTCAACGATGAATGGATCCGAATCCTAATTCGAGCCAATTCATAATTTATAATTCATAATTCATAATTGCTTAGTCTAGCCTAGCTTTTCGAGTACATCCATCACTTCGCGGACAGCAACGCGGCTCGATTCGAGCAATGCGCGCTCGGCTTCATTGAGGTCGAGTTCGATGACCTTCTCTATTCCATTTTTTCCAAGAACAACAGGGACACCGAGATAGCAGTTCTTGATGCCGTATTCTCCCTCCAGCTTTATGCAGACAGGAAATACTCTTCGCTGATCTTTTACAATGGATTCAACCATTTGCGCCGCGGCCGATCCGGGGGCATACCAAGCCGAAGTTCCCATTAATTTTACCAGCTCTCCGCCGCCAACTTTTGTGCGTTCCAGGATCGCGGTAAGCTTATCCTTATCTATCAATTCTGTAACAGGTATTCCGGCTACCGTCGTGTAGCGAGGCAGTGGCACCATCGTATCGCCATGACCTCCCATTAACATAGCCTGAATATCCTTCGGCGAAATGTTCAGTGCTTCTGCGAGAAATGCGCGATACCTTGCTGTATCTAATATACCGGCCATTCCCATCAGACGGGTACGTGGAAATTTGCTGGTGATGTGTGCCTGATATGTCATCACATCCAGGGGATTGGATACGACAATAATGATAGCATCAGGAGAGTGCTTGACGACGTTCTCCGTAACTGATTTGACAATACCCGCGTTGGTTCCGATAAGATCGTCGCGGCTCATTCCAGGCTTTCGTGGTAACCCCGACGTTATCACAACCACACTTGATCCGGCAGTCTTTGAATAATCATTAGTGACGCCAACTGTTCGGCTGTCATACAGGTCGATAGGAGCTTTTTGCCATATGTCCAATGCCTTTCCCTCAGCCAGTCCTTCTTTGATATCTACCAAGACAATTTCGTTGGCTACTTCGCGATAAGCCAACACATCGGCGCATGTGGCACCCACATTACCAGCGCCAACTACAGTTACTTTCATTTCTGATCGGGTTTAGTTTATTATGATTTAAAGCCTTCGTTTTAGGCGCGGCAAGTTATCAATAAGGCGGCATTTTGGAAATAATTTCGTGCAAAAGGCTGGGCCTGTGCCTCACCCCGTAAAACAGCATGATACAACTTCAATCAGGTAATGGGTCAAAGACGTCCTAAACAGAAACTTAGGGTGGACTTCGTCGATTCAGTGAGTTTAAAGCGTTCATCGATCCTGTGGCCGGCAACCCATACAATCTTCCCATCACTTTCCAGTACAGTTGCTTGTTCTTTATCCGTGACGGACATTTTGAGATCAATGAAAAAGTCGCTCAGTTTCTTACGGTGTTGCATACCAAGGGGATGGAAATAATCGCCCGGTCTCCATTTCCTCCACGTAAGGGGAAACTTGAGTTGTGCGCCATCCAGTACTGCCTTCATTTTATCAGGACCATCGATCCGCCCAGACCCGTTCTCGATCCGCATGGTCCAGGGACCGAGGTAAGAATCCAGTTGACCCTCTTCAATTGTGGTCTCCATCCAATCGGGAGAATGCTTTGAAATGATGATCTCTTTCCGGTCAATCACCAGCATGTGAGTAGGCGACATGAACCGTTTACCTGATTGGCCGTGAAGACATTGCACAGTGTCATTGACCTGATCGAAGTTAAATCCAAGAGTTCGGCAGTAACGCCATAGAAAAACCGGATTGTCCGGATAAAGCTCAAACGCATGCTTATCGATCGTGATCCTGTCATTGTCAGCTATCACGAATTTTTGTTTCCATTCCTCATACACTTGCTGAACAATAGCCAGTTCGCTCTGTACCTTCATCAACCCTGTGCGCCATGTTGACTCCAGGGAGGGATTCAATTCTTGCAGCCTGGGGATGATATTATGCCTAATGAAATTTCGCTGGTAATTATCCGTTTGGTTGCTGGAATCTTCCCGCCAAACCAGCCCTTTAGCGATCGCATATTGCTCAATTTGCTTTCGAGAAGCGAACAACAGAGGCCGTATGACGTAGTCATTTTTTACTGGAATACCAGCCAGTCCTTCGACACCTGTGCCTCTGGAAACATTCAATACAATAGTTTCAATAGAGTCATCAAAATGATGAGCTGTAGCGAGATAGCTATAAGCGTTCCTTGAAATTAGTTCTTTAAACCACGCATATCTGAGGTCACGCGCTGCTATCTGGATTGATAGTGTTTTCTCCCATGCATAAGCTTCCGTTTCGAAACGCCTGATAAAAAGCGGAATATCAAACTCATTGCACACAGCGGCGACAAACTGTTCATCTCCGTCAGATTCCTTGTCCCTCAGTTGAAAGTTGCAATGTGCGACCCCGACATTAAAACCAGCCTGTCTGAATAAATATAGCATGACGACAGAGTCGAGACCGCCGCTTACAGCCAGTAAAACTGGATCTGATCTCAAACAAAGCTTGTGCTTGTCAATATGGTTCAGGAATTGCTCTATCACATTCAAATGTACAATTTCAGAAATCGAATATCTGCCTGCAATACTTTTTTTGGATTGAGGGTTGTAGCTTGCAACCGCATGAAATACTTCGTTATCATAGTTTTCTTATCGGTAGTATCTGCTGACGGCGTGTTGGCCCAGAAGAGAGTAAAACTAAAACATGCAGAGCAGCTTAAAAGTGGGCAGGATAAAGATGGCAATAAATTCCAACGGGTCATTGATAACGTTGTGTTCGTTCAAAACAAAACGACTATTTATTGCGACTCCGCTTATTTCTACAGGGCTAAAAATAGCATCGAAGCTTTCGGAAGAATACGCATTTTAGAAGGTGATTCCGTGACGATCACAGGAAACAAGCTCGAATACGATGGGAATACAAAAAAAGCGAAACTTCGTAACAATGTTGTATTTACAAAGCTTGCCACGTCCACCCTATACACAGATTACCTGGACTTTGAACGGCCAACGAATATGGCTTACTATTTCAATGGCGGGAAGCTGGTAGATAGTATCAACGTACTGACCAGCAACAAGGGTTATTATGATCTCACTTCCAATGTCGCATCCTTTAAAAAAAATGTGCATGTCAAGAACCCCGACTATACAATGACATCTGATAGTCTTCAGTACAATTCAAAAACCAAGATAATTTACTTCCGGACACCGACAACCGTTGTTGATGACAGAGACAGCAGTACGTTCGTTTATCATGGCGGGGAAACTGATACGAAGACACGGCGTTCCAACCTGTCCACGGGCACTGCAGAATCAAAAGATTTTAGGCTCGTTGGGAAAAATTATCAGCTGGATGACATCAGAAAGATCCATAAGATCCGTGGAGATGTCGTGATGACATCAAAAACTGAAAATCTGATGATCTATGGACAGTCCGCAGATTACTATAAAGCCAAGGGTATATCGAAGGTCTACAATCATGCATATGCCGCGAAAGTTACAGACAACAACGACACCTTATTCATTGCGGCGGACACCCTTGTATCTATTGAAAGCGATGATCCCAGTAAAAAGAGATTACTGGCGTACAATAATGTAAGGATATTCAAAAGCGACCTGCAAGGCGTCGCAGATTCTCTGGAATACCGCGAAGCTGACTCAACGTTATATTTCTATAAAAACCCGGTTCTTTGGACCGAAGGAAATCAAATGACCGCTGATTCGATCAGAATGCTCATTAAGAATGGAACCATCGACCGGATCTTCATGAATGTAAATGCATTTGTGATCTCCAGAGATTCTTTATTGAATTTTAATCAGATCAAGGGAAGAAAAATGACCGCCGATTTCAAACATCAGAAAATAAACAAAGTCGTTGTTGAGGGAAATGGTGAGAGCATTTACTTCATGTTGAACGACAAGGAGCCTGTCGCCACAGGAATGAATAAGATCATTTGCAGTAACATAACCATTCGATTCAAAGACGGAAAAGTCAATAATCTGAGCTTCTACGTTCAGCCTGATGGAAACTTTATTCCACCTCACGAGCTGAAAAAAGAGGACATAACGCTTAAAGGGTTCGTTTGGAAGGATGATCAGAAGCCACAAAAAAAAGATGTAGTTAAAATACTTCCACCTTAGTATCAGCTACTTAAAAATCTCGCAATCGTTTGAATTAAATATACCGGATTTCTGTAACGAAATAGTAGACATTCTATTATGACAAACCGGCAAAAAGTTTAAATTTTGTGGAATTCGTTTTTGGAATATGAGGATCTCGTTGTTCGCAGCAATGCTTGTCATTTGGAGCACCAGCGCATTCGCGCAGGGCTTCGAGATCGCCAGTATCCAGGAATCCTACAAAGGCCTCATCGGCGAGACCATCAAAGCTCCCATTAGATTTAAAAATACCTCGGAAAAGTCCATTACACTCATTATCCGTAAGGTAAATGGACAGATTGGAAGCACGCAGAAAAACTACTTTTGCCTTGAAAATAACTGCCTGGACCAGAAAGTCGAAGATTACATCATCAAGATCGAACCGGGTCAGACGTTGAACAATTTTCAGGTCGTGCTTGAAGCAGGCCTCGTTTCGGGCGAAAGTGTCCTGAAATACGTGGCTTACAGCAAATCGAACCCCGGTTATTCCCTTGAATTCGAGCTTAACTTCAACGTCGAGGAAAAACCAGAGAAAGAAAACATTTATACCTCCAGATTAGTCACCCTGCATGATGTATACCCCAATCCGGTTGTCGATCAGGCAATCGTCGATTACAAGATCATGAACGACCATGTTAAGGCCAAAATCGTGGTACACAACCTCCTGGGGAACGTAGTGGGAGAATATTCCCTTCCAATTTTTGAAAATTTTGTAAGGGTAAAAACTGATGAGCTTGCGGCCGGGATCTATTTTTATACGCTCTATGTTGACGATGAGAGCGTAATGACCCGGAAATTGATCGTCAAGAAATAATCCCGATCCCATTGCTCATTTTTCCGCTATATTCTCGTTTTTCAGATAATTCTTCTTTGTGCTATATTTGCGGGCTTATGCAAAGACTGCCAACGTCCATTTATTTCATCATGATCCTTCTGGTGGGGGTTTCGTGTAGCAAGTTCAGGAAAATTGAAAAATCTTTGGACTGGCGCGTTAAGTACGACGCGGCCCTGCGTTACTACGAAAAGAAGGAATATTACAAGGCCTCGGTCCTCTTTGAACAGATCATTCCGATCGTCAGAGGGTTGCCTGAAGGCGAGAAGGTTCAATTTAATCTTGCCTATTGTCAGTTTCATGATAAGCTTTATCTGCTGGCGGCCGAACAGTTCAAGACATTCTATGAGACGTATGGCAGAAGTTCCATGGCGGAAGAGGCCAGGTATATGTACGCTTATTCTTTGTACGAATCGTCACCCAATCCGAATCTTGATCAAACCAGCAGCATTGATGCTATGGCAGCCATGCAGTCGTTTTTGAATCGATATCCAAATAGCAAATTACGCGACCAGGCGATCAACGTAATTGTTACGACACAGGTGAAGCTCGAAAAGAAGGGATTCGAAAATGCGTATCAGTATTACAGAATGCGCAGTTATAAGGCCGCGATCGTAGCCCTCGATAATTTCATAGACAACTTTCCAGACTCAAAATTTCTGGAACGGACTTACTATTTAGTTATTGTGGCAGAGTACAGGCTCGCAGAGCAAAGCATTTATACGAAACAACTCGATCGGTATAAGGAAGTGGTCACCCGCTATTTGGAATTTTTGGATAAGTATCCAACCAGTAATTATCTCCAGGACCTGGAAAAACTTTATGCGTCCAGTCTTGAGAAGGTCAATAAGTCGAAAAACAATAACATCTAATAGTACAATTATGGCAGTTCAATCATCCGTTATTACCCGCGACATTGAAAAGATCGCTGCACAAACAGGGAATCTTTACGAATCTGTGGTGGTCATTTCGAAGCGCGCACGTCAAATCGCAGTGAATATCAAAGAAGAGTTGAACAACAAGCTTGCAGAGTTTGCTACAACAGTTGATAACCTGGAAGAAGTATTTGAGAATCGCGAGCAGATCGAGATCTCAAAATTCTACGAACGTATGCCCAAGCCTACAACTACCGCGACTGAAGAGTTCCTCGAAGAGAAGTTGGCGTTCCGCCTTCGCGGCGCCGATTCCGCTCCTAAGCAGGACCTATAATTCCCCTTGACCCATGCTAAGGGGCAGGCGCATATTGTTGGGAGTCTGTGGAGGCATCGCTGCGTATAAAACAGCTTTGCTTACGAGGCTTTTAGTGAAAGATGGCGCTGAAGTGCAGATCATCATGACGCCGTCGGCCCATGAGTTTGTTACCCCCCTTACGCTGTCAACCCTTTCACGCAATCCCGTTCACACAGCTTTTTCCAAAAAGGATACAGGGGAATGGAACAATCACGTGGACCTGGGAATGTGGGCCGATGCAATGATCATCGCGCCTGCCACAGCAAACACGATCGCCAAGCTCGCTCACGGCAACTGTGACAATCTGCTTACAGCCGTCTATCTGTCTGCAAGATGTCCCGTGTTTCTGGCTCCAGCCATGGACCTTGATATGCTGCAGCATCCGACATCCGTTGAGAACATCAGGCGGCTGCAAAGCTTTGGAAATCATATCATCGAACCAGGCTATGGAGAACTAGCCAGTGGGCTCACAGGCAATGGCAGGATGGCGGAACCGGAAGAGATCATGAAGCAACTTCAAAGTCACTTTGAAGAACACAAACCACTCAGTGGCAAAACCGTTCTTGTAACGGCGGGTCCAACTTACGAGGCAATCGATCCCGTTCGTTTCATTGGAAATCATTCAAGCGGAAAAATGGGATTCGCTATCGCAGAAGCACTTGCTAACCAGGGGGCTACTGTAAATCTTGTCTGCGGACCAACACACCAACATACGAATCATCCGCTCATTAACGTTAAGCCTGTAACATCCGCCGCCGAAATGTATGACGCGTGCATCGCATTATTCGATCAATCGGATATCACAGTGTTGGCGGCCGCTGTGGCTGACTACAAACCCGTCAAGCAGGCGACGCAAAAAATAAAGAAGAAGGACGAAAATCTGACACTCGATTTGACCAAGACACATGATATTGCTTCATCTCTCGGTAAAAGAAAACACAACGGTCAGACAATTGTAGGCTTTGCGCTTGAAACAGAAGATGAGCAATCCAATGCCTTGAGAAAACTGGAGTCCAAGAATTTCGATCTCATTGTGTTGAACTCCCTGAACGATGAAGGCGCTGGTTTTGGTCATGACACCAACAAGATCACAATCTTCAACAAGCAGCTAAAGGGCAAAACCTTTGAGCTCAAAGATAAAGAGGCGGTTGCCCGTGACATTGTGCAAGCCATTCTCGAGACTATGTCGCCAGATACGCAAATAAAAAATTGAGAAAGCCCGGCCAATCCTTTCAAATGTTGAAACTCATTTTAACGGTATGCATAGTTATCCTGTCACTGACAGCCAAGACCTTCGCGCAAGAGCTTAATTGTACCGTTACAATCAACTCAACACAGATAACAACTTCAGACCGGGGAATTTTCAGAGATATGAAAACTGCTATCGAGCAGTTCATGAATTCCCGTAAATGGTCAGGCGATTCTTACAAGAATTATGAGAAGATCAATTGCAATATGTTGATCACAATTACGAAAATGCCTTCCATCGGAAATTTTTCGGCCTCCGTCCAGGTGCAAGCTGCGCGACCGGTATACAATACCAACTACTCCAGCCTGATATTCAATTTCGCTGACCGTGACTTCGAGTTTGAATATATTGAGTCCCTTCCCCTGGAATACAACGACAACACATACACGACCAACTTAACTTCCATGCTCGCCTTGTACGCGTACGTTATCATCGGGGTTGACTTTGATTCATTCAGCGAGCTGGGTGGCACACCTTTTTTTCAAAAAGCGCTTGCTGTTGTCAACAACGCGCAGCAGGCTAACCGTGCGGGCTGGCAACCCTTGAACAGCAACCGCAGCCGGTACTGGATCGTTGAAAATTATAACAACGGCCAGATGACCGACATGAGAAAAGCATTTTATGCCTATCACAGGCTGGGGCTAGATTCTTTTGACAAAGATCCTGACAAAAGTCGTGAGATAATCCTGCGCGGTCTCCGCGATGTAAAAAAAGTAAGGGATGTTAATCCCACATCGATCCTGGTTGTCAGTTTCTTCGATGCCAAGAGTAAAGAACTCGCTAACATTTTTGGCACTGGTAACATTCAGATACGCCGGGAGGCATACGACATCATCACCGCGATCGATCCCTCCAACCGGAGCGCGTACGATAAGATGATCCAAAACTGAGAAATGGGCACCAGGCAATTGCGTCTAAGTGATTCCGATGAAATAAGATCAAGGATCAGGAATTTCCTGGGTAAAAAAATCAATGTAGTGCTCTCAGACAATACAGTAATGTTTGGTATACTGAAGGAAGTTTCACAAACTGAAATTCTTTTGGTAAACATGCGAATGAAGAGAAGCTGGTATACTGTTGTCAAAGATCAAGGACGTTTATCTCGATATCACTGTCTGATGCTCAAGCACCTTACTATAAGAAATTACGCATTGATCAGGCAGCTGGTGCTGGAGCCGTCAGGACAACTGAACGTGATTACCGGGGAAACCGGCGCAGGTAAGTCTATTCTGCTTGGTGCGATGGGCCTCCTGATGGGGAATCGGGCCGACAGCCGGGTACTTTGGGATGAGGACCAAAAGTGCGTGATCGAAGGCACTTTCAGCATTGGCGAATACAAGCTTAAAAGCATTTTCAAATCTGAGGATCTCGACTACGATGACACTACGGTCATCCGGCGGGAACTTAGTCCCGGTGGAAAGTCCAGGGCATTTATCAATGATACTCCCGTGAGTGTGGAGGTGATGAAGCGGATAACAAATTCATTGATGGACATTCACTCTCAACATGAAACTTTACAGCTTGGACACCATGCATTTCAACTCAGGCTGGTAGATGCATTCGCGGGAAATCAATCCTTGCTGGAAAAGTATTCGGACCATTGGGCCACATATCTCAAAGCAAAGAAAGAACTGGAAACCTTAACCAATGAGGCGGACGCATTGCGCCAGGAAGCGGACTATATTGCGTTTCAGCTGGAAGAACTCACAAAAGCACAACTTCGAAGCGTCCGAACAGAATACCCTTGAATCTGAGGTGAAGATCATGGATCACGCGGGGGAAATAAAAAGCAGGTTTCAGCAAATACTTGATCTTGTGAATTCGTCTGAGTTTGCAGCCCGCAACGGTCTGTCTGAAGCGCGGGGACACCTACAACACGTTTCGTCTTTTGCTTCATCATATGCCTCGTTGCTGCAGAGACTTGACAGCGTGATCATCGAGCTGGACGACCTTACCAACGAGATAGAGCGCGAAGGCGAACATATCGAGCTCGATCCTGAACGCGCCGAGATTGCGCGTGAAAGACTGAACTCTCTATACAGGCTGTTAAAAAAACACAAGGCCAACGATATTCACGAGTTGCTGGCCATACAGGTCAACCTGGAACACAAGCACAGCATTACTTCTAACCTCGATGAATCGCTGAATAAAGTCAAGGCTGACCATGACAAGGCCCTTGAACAGGCCATTGATACAGCCAAAAAAATAAGGGCTGCCAGACAGAAAGTATTCAATCCTTTGAGCAAGCAGATCACCGGGCTTCTCAAGGAACTTGGGATTCCAAATGCAACGCTTCAGATAGACGCGCAGGAAGTCCCATTGTCTGCGTCGGGCGGCGACAAGGTGGATGTGCTCTTCAGCGCTAACAAAGGCATTGCACCCAAACCACTCTCGCAGGTAGCATCGGGTGGCGAATTCTCGCGATTGATGTTTTGTATCAAATATGTTATGGCAGAAAAGACCGCAATGCCAACGCTTGTACTGGACGAAATTGATAGCGGTATCTCAGGAGAAGTGGCATTTAAGCTTGGCAACATGATGAAATCCATGTCGTCGGGTCACCAGATCATAACCATTAGCCATTTGCCCCAAATCGCCGCGAAAGGCGACGCGCACTATTTTGTTTTCAAAGATAATGCTGCTGCGAAAACTACCAGCTCGATCAAATTGCTGAGCGACGATGAACGCATTGCGGAAATTGCAAAAATGATCGGTGGGGATAAGCCTTCAAAGATAGCGCTCGAGAACGCCCAGGAGCTTCTAAGCAATTATAAATTATGAGTTATAAATTATGAATGGCCTCAACTGAGATTCGGTCACATTTATCCTGGAAGCAGCTGAGTCAATGTCAATTCATATCTCATAATTCATAATTGCTTAGATTCCTTCTCAGCCTTCACCTCTTCCCTGACGCGTTTACCCATTGTCCCTCGAAACCGTTCCCAGAATCCCTCACGCTCCGTGATCGAAACAAAGGAAGAAACAAAGGCAGGTGAAAAGTCGATAGGAGGCAATACCTTTCGCATTATGTCAACCTGATCAGATACGAAGGGGATCGATCTCACTCCTGGGCAAAACTTCTTTGTAAAACTGCGAAGCAAAACAGCCTGGACAGGATCGGTTGCCAGGGCGATCTTGTTGTAACCCATCGCCTTGGCCATTTTCCACGAATAATAAACATTCTCGGTACTATGTTCGGCCTTCGTTTCTGCAAATGTGTGGGCAGAAGGTATCCCAAGTGAATCGGCAATTATTTTCATTGCAATGCCTTCAACATAAGGGCTATACACCGCAGACCCAGAGAAAATGATATTGTGCGTATAACCACTATCATAAAGATGTTTCGCCCAAAAGACCCTCATCACCATAACGGATGTAGTATTCTCCTTTTCGTAGGGAACACCCGGAACAATGATGACATCAAAAGGCTTTTCCTTTTTAGCCCGCTCGTACGATTTCTTTGCGTAGTGCGAGAACGTACAGTGTGTGAGCAGAAGACCTACTGCCATAAAGACGTGGAAATAGATGAATATCTTTAAAAATTTCTTGAGCTTAATCCGCATACCGACCTAACGACGATTTACTTTTTCTGTTTAGAGATGCCCAGCTTCCATACAGCGTCATAAAACAATACGCCTTCTTCAAGCATATCGCGTACTACGTCCACAAACAGCTCATGATCGCGTGGTGCAATATATTCTTCCACCTGTTCAACTGAAAGTAAGTTGTTAGCCAGTACTCTGAGGATTTCTTCGCGCAACGTTTCGAAAGCCTGAACGTTCTCTTTTTTTCTTTGCTGTATGCAAACGTCGCAAATACCACAGGGTTTACTGTTAACCTCATCAAAATAATCCTGAATGATCTGCATCCTGCAACGATTGGTGGAACTCACAAACTGAGCCATAGCCTTCATTTTGTAAAGAATCAGTTTTTTGCGTTCCTCGAGGCGTCTTATGTCCAGGGGTAACCTTTCAGCATCCTGCCGGGGCATGACAAACGTCACCTGGGGCTTATCCTTGACAGGCTGATAGATGATTACTTTCAACTCGTTGAGATGCTTCAGTATTTTGATGACCTCTGTCTGAGACAACTTCAATCCACGGGCCAGTTGGGCTTCCGTTATCTTGGCAAAGCCTGATAACATTTCGCCCCCATATAATCGCAGCAGCATCTTGATCAAGGGATCGAATTGGGCATTTGCTACCTGAAACTGATATAGCCGGGTCTTATCAAGCAACATGTGAATACTGGAAGGACTGTAGAAACTTTCACTTAGCTGGAGCACTCCCTCCTCTTCCAGTTTTTTGAGCGCGTTGTAAACTTCCGACGTTTGAAAATGAAAACGTTCCGAAAAATCGTGAAGGTCGAAATCAAAACTTTCACCTTCACTGCTGCCGATCGCCAGCTGGTAATAGTTGGCAAGGGCCTGATATACTTTCCGCAGGTAAGCCGGTGAAGGCTGAGATTGCTCTGTTTTTAATTCCAGGTTCAGAACATCGGCATCATGATATATCATTACCGCATAAGATCTTGCGCCATCACGCCCGCCTCTGCCCGCCTCTTGGTAATAAGATTCCAGATTTTCAGGTAAATCGAGGTGAATAACGACCCTCACGTCGGGTTTGTCAATACCCATACCGAATGCGTTAGTCGCAACCATGACCCTGCTGTGGTTTCCTATCCAGTTGTCCTGCCGGCTGGTTCTTTCGTCAAAACTCAGCCCTGCGTGATAGTATGAAGCAGGCACCTTCTTTTTAATAAGCCATCCGGCGATGTCCTGTGTCGCCTTACGTGAACGAACATAAATGATCGCAGAACCTTTTACTTTCTGAAGGATCTGTAACACCTGCTTGTCTTTGTTCTCAGTCTTCCGAACAACAAATGAAAGGTTATCCCTGGCAAAGGACTTTTGAAACATCGCTGCATCGGGTTTGAACCCCAGCTTATCCATTATATCCTCTCTAACCTGGGCGGTTGCCGTCGCCGTTAGCGCTATAACCGGTACATCACCGATAATTTCACGCAATGCCGCTATCTTTAAATAAGGCGGACGGAAATCGTAGCCCCATTGCGAGATACAATGTGCCTCATCTACAGCAAGCAAGGCAATCTTCATTCGTTTCACCCTTTCGATGAACAGCTCATTCTGTAGTCGTTCCGGAGAAACATAAAGGAACTTCACTGAACCGTAAACACAATTGTCAAGAAGAATGTCGATTTGCATCCTGGACATAGCGGCGTGGACAGCAATGGCTTCTATTCCTCTGCGTTTTAATTGCTCAACCTGATCTTTCATGAGCGCGATCAGTGGCGTTACAACGATACATATACCCTCACGCAAGAGCGCCGGCACCTGAAAACAAACTGACTTTCCCCCTCCTGTTGGAAGTAGCGCCAATACATCACGGCCATCCATGCTTGCTTCAATGATATCCTGTTGAAGAGGCCTGAACTGGTCATGCTTCCAGTACTTTTTCAGTATTGACAAAGGAGTCTCCATGGCTGAGGAATATTACTGAAAAGACCGCTCGAAAGCGTTATTACCAGGCAAGATCTTCTTTGTTTAAAAATGCTGCTACCCCTCGTTTACAGTCGACGGTGCTTCTTGCATCAACATTCATGTCAACGGCGTAATTCAATGCCTCCAGGAGTGGCATGGACGGAATGCGGCTGATCATTTGTTTGGTTGTTGCCATAGCCTGGGCAGAATTTGAGTTGATCAGCTCCTCTGCAAAGGAGGTAACACTATCTTCAAGATTTTGAGAAGTCACTATTTTTGAAACGAGACCCATCCTGAATGCCTCATCCGCTGAGACTAACGTGCCTGCAAGGAGGAACTGCTTTGCGTGCCCCTCACCTATCTTACGAAGCAGAAAGACCATAACAATGGCAGGGATAAATCCGATTTTCACCTCTGTATAGCCGAATCTGGCTTCAGGTACGGTCACAATGAAGTCACAAACACTTGCGAGTCCGCATCCGCCCGCGAGGGCATGGCCCTGAACCTGTGCAATCACAATTTTATTTAAGGTATAGATCTGGAGTAGTAGATCTTTCAGATGATTCGAGTCGGTTCGGTTCTCTTCAGTACTGAACTTCTGAAGCTTCTGTAAATAGGCAAGATCAGCTCCTGCGCAGAATGAGGTACCAACAGCCTTTAAGATGATCACCTTCACATCAGGATCATCTTCGGCATTCGCGAAGGCCTCTCGTAACTCTGCGACCATTTCATGATTCAAAGCATTTCGCTTTTCCGGTCTGTTAAGGGTAATGAAACCAGTTCGTCCGGTCTTTGTATAAAGTATATGTGTCATAAACTAAAGTCTTAATTCAAATGCGCCCTGTTGAAGTACAGCATGGACATTCAGATCCATTTCTTCAGCCTGGCTTAACAGGGACGAAGATACGGTCGTCGCGTTGCTACTGTCTACAATGTAATGCTTCGCCGTTATGCGACCGGAGAGCACGGCTAGTTTTCTGACCGCATTATGGCTAAGTACAATCACGTCAACATTAAATCTCAGGGGAACGGTAAATCCCGGATCGTGGACACGCAGGATGGTTATGCCCTTCCAGGCCAGGAGTGTACACCCATGCATGGTGCGGCATGTCCGAAGTGGCACGACCCGCGTCGCCCCATAAAACAAGCGATTGGGTAATAGGTGAAACTTTGTTTTGTCGCGATCACGTATCACGGCAGAGTCCCCAATAAAGTGAGTCTTCCCTTCGCATATAAGATCAACTGCAGAAGATCCGCGGACGGAGTACACTGTGATGCGTGATGCTTGCATTGTAACGGTATGATGTATCCATCCGGAGGTGGAGAAAACAACACAAAGTGCTGAAGCTGTAATAAGCCACACTTTCCTTTTGGATTCAATCCATACCAACGCTACCAGTATGAGAATGATCCCGGTCCAGCACTGCAGCGAATTAATATAAATATTATCCGTTAAACTGAATGGGATAGATTCAATTCCGAAGACTATGGTATTGAGCAGTTTTATCACCCAGTAAAGGAGCCATCCAATAATCTCCAGTAAGGGAGCAATAAAGCTGATCGCAAGCATCAATATGCCCATGATCAACACGACGAATGAGCCGGGGATCACAAAAAGGTTCGTCAGCAAAAAGTAATTCGGAAACTGGTGAAAATAGAATAACCCGATGGATACTGTCGCGATCTGGGCAGCAACTGATACGGCAACGATCTTCCAGATCTCGTCGAGTAGCCGGTGGGATGGTTCCCACAATCTGTAAAGGCCAGGCTGAATGGCGACGATTCCCAGGACCGCAAGGTATGAAAGCTGAAAGCCAACAGACATGATCATAAGCGGGTCATAGACCAGCAGGCAAAATCCTGAAGCGGCAAGAATATTGTAAATATTGGTCTTATGATTCCATGGCCTGGCTATGGCGGCAAAGGAGAACATAGTTACAGCGCGCAAAACAGAAGGCGAAAGACCAGTGATAAAGGCATACGACCACAGCACGATAAGACTCACACCAAGGAGGATCCATTTGCCTGCTCTTATTCCCTCAAATGGTTTGAACAACAAGAGAAGTAACCAGTATACGATGCCCACATGAAGACCTGAAACAGAAAGGACATGCATGGCACCCGTGGCGGCATATGCATTTAGCAGTTCGTTGTCCAGTCCATCTGTTACACCAAGCACGAGCGCAGAGGCGAGTGACTTTTCTCTCTCACCTGGAATATACTTTTTAAGAAGGGAATCTGCCCATAGCCTGGCCGAGATAGCATAATGAAATAGTTTGTCGGGTGGCTGATTGCTTAGCCATTGCGCGTGACCGTTGGCAACGAAATGCTGGTGATGGATCCGTTTATACGCCAGAAACTGCTTGTAATCAAATTCTCCTGGATTAGCCGGTGGCGGAATTTCCTGAGGTGATCCTGTGATCAGCAATACGTCTCCGTAGTGCAGCGGCTCGAAACCTTGCTCTTTGGGAATATACAGAAGTACTTTTCCATCGCGTTTTAACCAACCACCTGTTGTCCGGACGTCACGAATAGACGCGAGCATTTTCCATCGGCTGCCAGCTTCCTGCACGGGCTGTATTACGACTGCTGTGTAGCATTCAATCTTTTGTTCGGCGTGGAAAAAATTATCCTTCTTTGCGGCGGCATCCTTCACCTGGACATTGACAAATCCGGCGCATGCCAGGGCCATCATGGCTGTAACACCTGTTACCAGTTGTTTTCTGGGCCGAAGTCCAGATACTATAACATACAAAGAGATAAGGCAAAGTAAGAGACCGATCGATGTGGTGGCCGGAAGAATGTTTGGAAAGTTTATCGCTAATAGAACCCCTGTGCAAAAGAACAGCAAGATGCGGACGAATGCGTAAGGTATCCATCGGAACATGAAGAAAGGTAATAAATTCCGTTAAGAACCTTCCTTGCTGTATGCTTCGATAATGTCTCTTACCAGGCGGTGTCTTACGACATCCTTTTCATTCAGCTCCACAAAACCAATACCTTTTACATCATTCAGAATGCGAATTGCCTCTTTCAGTCCTGAATTCTGCCTGACTGGAAGGTCGATCTGCGAAATATCTCCGGTGACAATCATCTTGGATTCAGGACCCATTCTTGTCAGGAACATTTTCATCTGCATCGGGGTAGTATTCTGTGCTTCATCAAGCAATATGAATGCGTTGTTAAGCGTACGGCCACGCATATAGGCAAGCGGCGCAATTTCAATGATCTCACGTTCCATATAGAAGCCAAGCTTTTCATGTGGGATCATGTCATTAAGCGCATCATAGATCGGCCGCAGGTATGGATCGATCTTTTCTTTGAGGTCTCCCGGAAGGAAGCCGAGATTCTCTCCTGCTTCTACCGCAGGTCTGGTAATGATGATCTTGCGTACCTGTTTATTCTTCAAAGCCCTCACAGCGAGCGCGACGGAGATATACGTTTTACCCGTACCTGCAGGCCCAATTGCAAATACCAGGTCATCCTCCTTAACAAGTTTGACAAGCTTTTGCTGGTTAACAGTCTTTGCCTTGATGGGCGTACCTTTTGTGCCATAGATGATAACATCCTCAGCATTGTGTTGCTGATTATCCGGCAACATCATTTCACTTTCCTGGGCGATCAACGCCTGAACGTTTTCTTCAGTCACGCGCCCATATTTATGATAGTGTTCTACAAGGGAATTCAGGATGTCGTTTATCTGAACTATCTCTGCCGTTGATCCTTTTAGCAGGATCTGATTACCCCGGGAGACAATGCGGCTCTTAGGAAAAGCCGCTGAAAGTGTGTCGATCGTTTTGTTCTCGAGTCCTAAGAAATCAATCAACGAAATATTCTCAAGTGTTACTGTTTTTTCAATCAACTGACTGCTGTTTTAGTTTGAAACATTATCTGATTTAAAAATGCTTAATTTGTCCGTCAAATTAGTGAATATCCGCGGCAGCATCAACCATGGCCATTGTAACGCTCCTAACAGATTCCGGTGAAAGTGATCATTATGTTGCATCGATCAAAGCAAAAATTATCAGCATTAATCCAGGTATCCGTGTTGAGGACATCAGCCACCGAATCGCCCCTTCCGACATTGCACACGCCGCTTTTGTTCTCCGGGCTGTTTTCAGAGATTTTCCCCCCGGCACCGTGCACCTCGTCGGCGTAGATTCAACAGGAAACCGCGACGATGCGTTCATTGCAGTGCAATTAGAGGACCATTATTTCGTCGGTTGCGATAACGGCCTGTTTGGCTTGATCAGCGATAAGGCCCATCAGCAGCTCGTCGAATTGAACGCGATCAACACCATTATAACAACATTTCCTGAACGGGACATATTTGCCCACGCCGCCTGCAAGCTGGCCAGCGGCATCTCTATCACCAATCTTGGAAAGCCCAAACCATCCTTCAAGAAAATGATCGACCGGCAGGTTAAAGCTACACGCAAACAAATCACAGGCAGCGTTATCCGTGTCGACGGCATGGGTAACCTGATCACTAACATTTCAAAAGAGACCTTTGATATCCTGAGCAAAAATAAAACATACACGTTGCAATTTGGCGGTGAAAAATTCCGCCGGGTGCATACACAATACAACCATGCCGATCAAGGTGAATGCTTCATCGTTTTCAACAGCCTTAACCTGCTGGAGATCGGAATATATAAAGGCAATGCGTCCGAACTATTGGGACTTAACTATGATAGCACGGTGAATATTATCTTTGAGGAGTAGTAAATATATTCATGGATGACAGATGCTGATAAGAGTTGTACATATGCATTTTACGGAGGAGGGGGTCGAGAGGTTTCTGAAATTATTTCATGAACATGGAAGTTCTATACGAAATATGCCAGGATGCAGCCATCTTGAATTATTAAAAGATGTTGATGATAGCCTGCACTATATGACGATCAGTCATTGGGATAATGAGGATAATCTGCAAATGTACCGGCAATCCGCACTATTCAGAATAGTTTGGGGAGATGTCAAAACATTATTTTCGCAGCGCTCCAGAGCATATTCAATGGAGAGGCTCATAGTTCCGAAGGCATTGCCAGGTTGAAAGTCTGGTATTTTTCACTGCAAAGTATCCCAATAAGGTCTTATTATGTTATAGGGTTAATAACTTTCTAAAAAGCCCCTTGCATACTCAACGGTCAAATGTCTTTCTTTCAAAAATTGACGTTGCACTTGTAATAGGAGTTCCATCTGTTATCCGAGCTCCCTGGCTCCTCGGCCGTGGGGCCGCGTCTTTGGGACCGCGCCTTAATTTTACCTGGGCGTAGGTTCAAACATTCTCTACTCGTTCAGGGAAAAATTAGCTAAATCAATTTCATCAGCATCTACGATAAAATTAGGTCGCTAACCCAAAGACTGGGAATTAAATGCATCAGGCCTCGAAAGGTTTAAATGCCGCCTTTGTTAAAAATTCGATGAGATTACAGAGTTATATAGAAGGCGCAAAGGCGCAAGGAAATACAAATTAACGACATTAAATGACGGTGTTACTCTACCGAGAAAGGGTAATTGTAAATGGCAAGCTATCCTAGTCTCAGACTTGCATTTAACTTTGCGTCTTTGCGCCTCCGCGGTGAAACATTTCACTCATATCTTAATGACTCCACCGGGTTCGTCATTCCTGCCTTGATCGCCTGAAAACTAATGGTAAACAAAGCCAATAATAATGTCAGTCCTCCCGCAAGGAAAAAAGTATATCCTGTAATATCGATCCTGTAAGCGAAGTTGGCAAGCCATTGATTCATCATGTACCACGCCAATGGCGACGCCAGGACAAAAGACATTAAAATCAGACGCAGAATGTTTTGTGAAAGCATAAACACAATACTTTGCACGGAAGCCCCCAACACCTTTCGTATGCCGATCTCTTTGATCCTTCGTTCAGAAGCATACATTGTTAGGCCAAGCAAACCGAGACAGGCAATGAAGATGGCAAGACCTGCAAAACTCTCAAACAATATCTTGATGTTCTGCTCAGCACCATATAGATGTTGCAGGTCCTGGTCAACGAAGGAATAACCAAACGGCACATCCGGATTGAGCTGTTTCCAGTGTGTACCGATACGTTGTATAGCTTGCTTTTGTGTGCCGGGTCGGATCCGAAGTAAAAGTGATTCGTAGGTTTGATAATAATGCGACATGATTGCCATTGGTCCGATCTTCTGCCGAAGCGAGAGGAAATGATAGTCTTCCACCACGCCGGCAAGCTCGTATCGCAATCCATTTACATCGATCATCTTGCCAATCAGATCCTTTTCTTTTCTGTCCTGCCAACCCACTTGCCGCAATGCTTCCCTGTTCAGTATTATCTGTTGATTTTCTTTTGGCAGGTCCTCGGGAAAAGGACGGCCATAAACTAAGTTCACGCCAAGCGTATTGAGGTAGTCGCGATCACCGATGTATACCGGGATGCCTACGGTAAGGTCCTGGCGACCTTGTTCGATCAGCTCCACAGGCGTGAATGCTGCGTTGTTGTGCGGTTCGCCAATATCGTTGTAGCACAAGGATGCGCTCGTCACAAAACTTTCATTGCTTAAAGTCTGCTTCAGAATGTTCTTCTGCTTCTCACTGAGCTTGTCAACCTGTCGTATGACCACAAGATTCTCCTTATTAAATCCTAAAGATTTATCCTGCATATAGTCCATCTGCTGCACGATCAGCATCGTGCACATGATCAACACCATGGATCCAACAAATTGACCGACTACCAGGACCTGCCTCAGACGGCCGCCTTTGCCGTGGATCAATTGGCCCTTTATCACTTTTCCCGGGTCAAACGCATTGACAAGCCTGGCAGGTACAAACCCGGACAACAAACCCGCCAGTATTGCGATCAGCACCAACACCAGGCAAGCTTTCCAAGGCAAAACATAAAAGGGAATGAAAACATGAATAACGGTGAGATCCGAAATCAAAACCGCCTGCGCGATAATGACCGCGACAATACTGGAAACAATAGCGACGCTTATCGATTCAACCAGGAACAAATTCCGCACCTGCTTGTGGGTAGCACCCAATACTTTTCTGATACCCGCTCCCTTTGCTTCCCATGATGAGTGTGCAGTAGATAAATTAATGTAATTAAAGGATGCAATTCCGATCAACATCACGCCCACACCGACGAACAGGAAGATGTAAAGAATATTACCCTGTTCACCCATATCCGAAGAGTACAAATGAACCCGGGAGAGCGGCTGAAGCCTGTACTCCTGCAAACCACCTTCCTCCTTATGTGTCGCATAAGACTTACCATAACGTCTTTCGTAAACAGGATCGAGGATCTTTTCCGTCATATTCCTTATGCGGGTCTCGACAAGAACAGGTGATACATGCTCCGGCAACAAGACATAAGTAACAGGATCATGCGCAAGCCAGTTGTCCGGATGGAATTTTTCATGCGCTACGTCAACGGAAAGTAGGACGTTGAAATGAAAATGAGAATTGGAGGGGAAGTCTTCGGCCACTCCAGTAACTTTATAGATCTCTTTCCCATCTACGTCGACATCCAGTGTCTTTCCGAGCGCCTGGTCAACGGTACCAAAATATTTCAGGGCAGTTGATCGCGAAAGCACAATTGAACTGGGTTGCTTGAGCGCTGTCTTTGGATCTCCTGCTAAAAATTTGGAAGTAAAGATGCTGAAGAACCCATCATCGACGCGGTATACTTGTTTCTCATTAAATGCTTTTTCCTCATGCCTGATCAGGACAGGTGTACCGAACGATACAACCCGGGCGATTTGTTCTATGCCTTCCACTTGCTGCTTTGCCGTAGGAGCAAGGATCGGAGGTGTATACGGAAACGACCTTATCCCTGTAGCGGGCTCGGCATAGGCGCAATACATTCTATATATACGGTCGCCTTTCTCATGGAATTTATCGAAGCTCAGCTCGTGCGTGACGAATAAATAGATGAGGAAGGCTCCTGCGAGTCCAGCAGAAAGTCCGGCGATATTGATCATGGCAAATGACTTTCTGCGAATCAGTTTTCTCATGGCGAATGCAAAAGCATTTCCAAGCATAGGCGCAGACACTTCTGAAAAAGGATTCTTAACGGTTTTATAGGAAATTGATCTGAACACGTCGAGGATAAAGAACAACCTCGCATAATGAATACCCTTTCGATTGCATCGTTTATAAAATGCCTCGTGCAGATCCCCTTGAATCTCATCCAAAAGATCTGGCGCGCAATACCATGCCAGGAAGCTATTCGCCCATTTCGGGGGACGTATTTCTTTGTAGGCCATCAGTTCTTATTTAATTTCATTTCAGGGATCTTCGCCCACATCTTCAGTCGCTCTTTCCTGATCTCCTTCAGTACACTGCGACCGTAGGCTGTTGCTTCATACAATCTTTTGCTTTTCCCGCCGCGTTCCGGGGTTGACTCCCCTAGTTTCGATTTTAGCAATCCCTTCTCCTCCAATCTTCTCAGAACGGTATGGATCGCAGGGATAGAGATCGAACGGTTTGTCTGATTCTCATATTCTTCTGCAACGGAAACGCCGTACGCTTCGTCCAGGTAAAGGGAGATCAGAAGTACCGTTTCTTCGAGATTGCCGAGGTGGTAGCTCAAGGTCTTATCGGTTAACAAGTCGAAGATAGATGATATAATTAATATTTGTAAGTAAAATGGATTGATTTTTTTAAGACGGAAGTTCCAAAAAAAATTTAATGACAACTATTTTTAACAATTGCTGATGCCGTCGGTATTATCGCAAAGTATCCCAATGGGGGTCTTATTTTATATGGTTAATAACTTTGTAAAAGCCCTTTGCACTCGACGATACAAGGTCTTTCTTCCAGGAAGTCACGTTGTGGCAGGGTTCGCCTGTTATCTATGTTCCCTGGCTCCCCATCCGCCGCGGCGGACGCGTCTTTGGGACCGCGACTTAATTTTACCCGGGCGTAGGTTCAAACATTCTCTACTCATTCAGGAAAAAATTAGCTAAATCAATTTCATCGGCATCTACGATAAAATTAGGTCGCTAACCCAAAGACTGGAAATTAAATGCATCTGGCCTCGAAGGGTTTAAATGCCGCCTTGTTTTAAAAAATTCAATGAGATTACAGTTAGAAGGCGCAAAGGACCGGCCGCCTACGCGAGACGCTTCGGCGGGCAAAGATCTTATCGTAACTTTGCGTTCTCCCGATAGTTCCGATAGCTATCGGGATCGGGAGCGTCTTAGCCTGCCGGCAAAGGCAGCGGTGAAGAATTAGCTCACCCCCACTTTAAAACTATTGGCAACAAAAATAACTGACATGACTCTTGACGAACGGATCTCAAACTCCACAACGCGTATTTTCAAAGCTGTATTTCCAAACACCACAAATCATTACGATACCTTATTTGGTGGGACAGCCATGCACCTGATGGACGAAGTTGCTTTTATTACGGCGACACGATTTTCGAGAAAGCGTGTTGTAACAGTGTCGTCTGATAAAATAGATTTCTCAAGGCCCATTCCTGCGGGCACCATAATAGAACTCGTTGGAAAAGTCATTCATGTTGGAAATACCAGCATAAAAGTTGAGGTAGAGATCTTTGTGGAGGAAATGTACTCACAAGCAAGAGAGAAAGCGATAAGAGGGAGTTTTACGTTGGTGGCAATTGATGAAAACAAAAAGAAAATATCAATACAATGAAATGTTCCGCAGCAGTCTGCAGAGGATATACGGTGAATTAATATTACGTTAACAAATACAAAAATGAAACCGGTAGAACCGACGTATGTTTTACCTTACCCAGCACCCAACTCGTTAGTAATACTCGCCAGCTCGATACTGCTTTTAACGTTAGCTTTCTTAAAAAGAAGGTTCTTATGATTTTTAACAGTATGGATGCTGACGTTCAATTGCTGGGCGATCTCCTGATTTGAGAAACCTTTACGGATCAAATTTACAATGTCTTTTTGCCGGGGTGTGAAGGTGCTTGAGCCTTGCCTCGGGTTGTAGGTATGTATTTTTTTGTACTCGCCTTGTATGCGTTGATATATATTCAATTTAACACCGTGGAATTTCTCTTCTGAAGTAACATCTTTGAACGAAGCCAGGTAAATGTATTTTCCATCTGCGGTGCTAACAACCATCTTCTCATTGCGCATGTGCATGTATTCTCCATTTTTATTCTTAATGCGGTAGCTCATTTCAAACCTGTAGAGTAGCGGGTCATAGGGTTCTGACGAGTTCATGAATCCAAAGCACTGATGTACATTTTGAATATCCCCAGGGTGAATGAGGCTTAAGAATTCGGGCAATGGCATCTTTTGTACAACGGAAGCCTCGTATCCGAAAACTTTCTTACAGTTCTGACTGACGTATTGTACACGGGGCGTCTCCGATCGCTCGCAAACCATGAGGACCTGATCAGGCAGCAATTTCTCCACAAACTGCAGTGTAGACAAGATATTACCTTCGGTCGTTTCCATCTTGAACGTCGGATATTGCGTTGAAAGGGCCTTGCTCTTCACAAATTTTAATACTGCCTGATCATTTGATTTCATACGATAATCTTCAAGCGTTCCATCAGGAGCAAAATTAGTGAGAAGCCGCGGAAAAACCAGTCCATGGTAATTGTCAATTGGTTTTAAAGAACAGTTAGGACTAGTACTTAAGTACCGGTTTTCTCTACGCCTGGGCCTATTCGTCCGCAAAATCACAACTTTATTCCTATGGCGTTCACATTCGTATCAGGATAATTTTACGCTCAAAAAAGTATGAAAACGATCCTACACAAAGCAGAAACCAGAATTGTAAACGATCTGGGCTGGTTACGTATTCATGCATCATTCAGGGAAGACAGTTCTATTGAAGATCGCAGGCAATTCGGCTTCCTGCTTATTGTCGATGATGCACTTATGATACCGGGGGGACGGGGCTTCAAATTGCATCCTCACCAAAATATGGAGATTATAAGCTGGGTCATCTCAGGCGTAGATGAACACCATGACAGCGAGCACGGCATTCGTCTGATCTCTGGAGGAAATGTCCAACTCATGTCAGCGGGCACCGGCATTGAGCACGCAGAGAACAATTGCTCGGAGACCGAGCCGGTACATATGTTTCAGATCTGGATCGCTCCAAAAGCCATCGACGTATCGCCGAGGTATCAAACCAAATCCTTGCATGGCATGGACCGGACCAATAAACTATTGACGTTCATCTCCCCTGACGGATCGAATGATTCGTTGATCATCAACCAGGATGCGTATCTCTCGCTAACGACGATGGAAAAAGGTAAAGGCCTTACCTACAAAATGCATAATGTAAAAAATGGCGTATACATCCTGGTGCTGTTTGGTAAAATTGATGCAGCTGGTACAGTACTCTGTAACAGGGATGCATTGGGAATTGAAACGAAGGGGGCTATTGAGATAGCAAGCATGGAAAAGTCAGAAGTCCTGTTTATTGAGGTGCCGATAAGTTGAGCTTGATGTGAAGGTGCAGATAACCATGCTATGGGAAAGTTCAACTGGCAATTGCCGGTTGCTTTTAAATCCATAAACACAGAGCCACACGGAGGTAGGCACAGAGGTTCTTCAGTGTGAGTATTTGGTATTTTCTCTGTGCAACTCTTTTATTTCCTCTGCGATTTCTCTGTGAAATTGGATTTAAAAAATCGTCAATTACCGACCTGTCCTGTAATATACCTACCTGTAATTTTTGCTATTCTATGATCTAAATCGTGTGAACATACAAATTTTGAAGGTTTTTACTTGTTCATATGTTCAGACAAAGCTATTTTTAGAAAGTTTATTTCTAAAAAATGACTTTTCACTCCCCTATTCAGATTTTCAATAATATCTCTCTGATCCTTATTCTTTTTACAGCATCAAGGGTTAGCGCCGGACCTGATAATATTGCACTCAAAGCAAAAGTGACCGCATCATCAAGTCTGGATGATGCGTACACACCGCATAACGCTATTGACGGAATTATCCGTGTTCCATCCAAAGGTGAATGGGTCTGCCTTGGCGATACAACGGACTGGGGTTACGTGAAATTTCCGTGGATACAACTGGAATGGACAACTACTCAGAAAATAAATAAAGTTGTTCTTTATGACCGACCTTCGATGCACGAACATATTGCCGGAGGAAAATTGCTCTTCAGCGATGGCAGCATGATCTGGATCAATCAGATCCCCAATGACGGAGCTGGAAAGGCCATAACATTCGACACTAAAGCCGTTACCTGGATAAAATTCATTACCACCGATGGCAAAGGGCGGAACCTCGGATTCTCAGAGATCGAAGTATTTCCTTCACCAGAACAGTTTACGGATTATGTATCGCTGGTAGATCCATACATAGAAACCAACCGCGGAAGGTATTTCTTTTTTGTTACCGGAAGTCGTCCCTTCGGGATGATAAGCGCGGCGCCCCATACGCGGAACAAAAATCAATGGGGTGGAGGCTATAACTATAATGAGCAATATATTTTAGGGTTCGGACAAATTCATTGCTGGATGATGTCCGGCGTAGAAATCATGCCTGCAAATGGGAATGTTGATCCCTCAAAAGGCGAACAGGCGTGGAAATCAAAATTCTCGCATGATGAAGAGATCGTCCAACCGGGATATCACCGGGTTTATTTAGATGATGCAAATGCGTGGACTGAGCTGACGACAACCGAACGTGTAAGCCTTTACAGATTCACGTTCACAAAAAAAATGAAGGCTCAGCTTCTGACCAATCTCGGTGGATACCTCAGCGATGCAACGATGGAAAATGCCGATGTAAAGAAGACAGCAGCTAATGAATTTGAGGGATCCATAAGTACAACCAACCGGTATTGGGGTGGCCCAAGAGATGTTAAAGTATTTTTTGTCGTTCAATTCGATAAACCTTTTGACCATCTAAATGGGTGGAAAGGAAAGAAGCACGAAGCGGATATCCGCGAATTAAAAGGAGATAGCGCCGGTGTATCAGCGTGGTATGATGTAAGGGCAGGTGATGTTATTCAAATGAAGATTGCTATTTCTTATACCAACGTCGAAAATGCGCGAAAAAATCTTGAGACTGAGTCTCCCACCTGGGATTTTGATCAGGTAAAAAGTGAGTCGCATAAAATATGGAATGATTGGCTTGGTAAAATTAAAATAGACGGAGGAGATCGTGCGCAGCACACTAAGTTCTATACGGATCTTTGGCACGTGTTGCTCGGCAGGCATAAGATCAATGACGTGTCTGGCGATTATCCTGACCGCACGCATGGGAAACGTGAAGGCAATTTTACAGATGCGGAATTCAGGATCAAAACGTTGCCAAAGGATGAAAATGGAAATCTAAAGTTTAACATGTACAACTCTGATGCTTTCTGGCTCACGCAATGGAACCTGAATGTCCTGTGGGGTTTGGCCTGGCCCTCGGTTCAGGATGAACTATCAGCCTCAATGCTTCAATACGCTGACAATGGCTACCTCCTACCACGTGGGCCATCGGGTGGAGGCTACTCGTATATCATGACGAGTTCGCCCACCACGATGCTGATAGTAAGCACGTACATGAAAAATATGCTCACGAAAGCAGATCCATTGCACGCATTCGAAATCCTAAAACGAAATCATTTACCCGGGGGAATGCTCGGCAGCGCGGAGGACATAAAATTCTATTCAAAAAATGGATGGTGGAAAAATAATGCAGGCATAACGATCGAAGCCTCATTCCAGGATTGGGCAATCAGTCAGATGGCGTTCAAACTTGGCAGGAAAAAAGATCAGCAATTTTTTATGAATCGTTCGGCAGGTTGGCAAAAATGTTTCGACCCCCAATTCAAATTACTGTTCCCTAAAGATGAAACAGGCCATTTCCTCCACCATAATCCGCTTAGCGGTGAAGGATGGATCGAAGCGAATTCATGGCAGGCCACCTGGGCGGTCTCGCATGATATTAAATCTTTGGCCCGACTAATGGGTGGGAACGATACGCTTTGCGCGAAATTGAACTATGCATTTGAAAAAGCGACAGCTAGTGATTTCGTGTTTGCTTATAATGAAGGATATGTAAGCTATGCCAATCAACCGGGTTGCTCCAATGCACATGTATTCAATTACGCCGGCAAGCCCTGGTTAACTCAGTATTGGATCCGTAAAGTGAGGACGCAGGCATTTGGAGGTACAACACCTGATCTTGGTTACGGAGGACATGATGAAGATCAGGGACAAATGGGGGCAACAAGCGCACTAATGGCCATTGGATTGTTCAGCCTGCAAGGCAATACTTCAGTGAAGCCCGTCTATGAAATTACAAGTCCGATCTTTGATCAAATCACAATCGAGCTTGATCCAAAGTATTATCAGGGAAAGCAATTCAAAATCAAAGTACATGATAACAGTAACGCGAATGTCTTTATCCAGCGTACTACACTCAATGGAAAGTCGTACAACAACTTTTGGCTGAGTCATGATGATTACGCCAAAGGCGGAACATTAGAAATATGGCTGGGAAAGGAACCCGAAAAATCCTGGGGACTGAGTGCTGAAAATTCGAACTGATAATGCTGCGATCATGAGATATTTCATTCCGTTTTTACTATGTATCATTCAACAGGTCTCCGCACAAACCTCTCCTGCGTATAGGGATTCAGTTTTTACCGAGTATTTCCGAAGGACAAGTGGCTGGACTGCCTCTGACGGAACGATCTCGGTTGCTCTACCTGAAGGCAAATCCTTATGGCTGATGGGAGATAGTTATATTGATAATTTCAATGTTGCCGATACCACAATACCTTGTCTTTTCCAGGTCCGGAATTCAATTATGGTCCAGAATATTCTAGTGCCAACTGAATTCAAAACTATTCTCGATTATTCGCAAACAGGCGTAAACAGAACACCAGTCAAAGCGCAGCTTAATGACAATACTTACTTCTGGCCAGGTCATGGTTTTGCGAAGCAAGATTCTGCGATCACCTTTTGGCAACAGTACACTGGCGCTGACTATACTCATATTGGAAACTATGTGGCCCGGATCTATACGCCCGACATTGAAGATGCGTCTGCAATAAAAAAGCTCAAGAAACTAGATTTGCCCAATACAGTAGAATTTGGAACCGCAGTAGTTGTTGATTCGGCCACCAACTACATCTATCTCTACGGAATGAAACCTGACTGGATAATTTTCCGTCCATTGGTGGCCCGGGTATCTTTGAATAAGGATGTTGGCAGTGTAAGTGCATGGGAGTTCTTCAACGGAACAGGTTGGTCTTCAGATGTGAATGCCGCGACCCAGCTCATGGGTGACCCCTCGCATTACGTTTCGCCAAGCTACAGCGTTATCAAGCTTCAGGAAAAGTATTATATGATCTCCCAGGACATCGGATTTCTCACGTGTGGATTGGGAAGAGAAATAAATTTATGGGAAAGTACCAGCCCTCAGGGACCTTTTACAAATAAAAAACTGCTTTATACGATCGAAGATAAATACAGAGGAGAGTATATGATAACGTACAATGCAACCGCACATCCGGAATTTATCAAGAACAATGAGTTGCTGATCTCATATAACGTGAACGGAGCCTGCACAAGTTACTGTGAAAACGCTTTTGTGGACCGGTATAACGCCGACCTGTATCGACCTAAGTTCATTCGTGTTCCGCTTCATTATATCGATCCGGGTTTGAATGTGCCCGACCCGGTTTTTCCTAAAGATTTCCCCATAACAGGAACAGAAAAGAACATGAATGAAGAAAATATGCATCTGTATCCCAACCCGGCAACAGGGCGGGTTACTATCGTGGTTGACAAGGTCCCCCCTGCTGCCACTGCTACGGTTAGCATTAAATCAAATTCCGGCGCAGAAATCATTCGAATGGAAACGAAGGACCGCAGCATTCAGGTTAATCTTGATCCGGGCTTTTATATCGTTAAATTTTCTTACGGGAAGCAGGGTCTCACCCGGAAATTGATCGTCCACTAGTCTCTGCGGGGTTCTTTTTGGTAGTTCATAATTTATAGTAATACTTATCTAACTGGCGTGCTGCCTTGTTCACCTGCGCTAGCTTCGGCAAGCAGCTATTTTCTCCGCGGTCCTTTGGGCCTTTGCGCCTTGAGCTACGCGTCTCGCGTGGCGGGCGGCGAAGATACTCTCCATGATTACCTGCATTTCAAGCCGTTTCAATCGATTTAAAAATGAAAATTTCTTTTGTTGATATATTTTTTTTCTCCACCTTTGATTTGTTCATATGTTCATACATACACAATTTGAAGATAGTCCATTCGATATTAACTCAATAAAATTGACTCTATGATCCGAAATTTTTACTGCGACAAATGGTTATTTCTGATAATCATTTTTTGTTTTCACGCGACTTTGACTGCGGCTCCCTTCTTCCAGGAGAGAACGATCTCCGGTAAAGTGACTTCATCGGAAAATGAAATTTTACCCGGTGTCAGTGTGATCATCAAGGGTACAACTAACGGTACAGTAACGGATGCCAATGGCAACTATACACTGGGCGTTTCTGGTGCTGAATCGATACTGGTATTTTCTTTTATCGGTTTCGCACAGGAGGAGGTAACGGTCGGAAATCAGTCTAACATTTCAGTTATCCTTAAGCCTTCAACTGAAACACTGAGCGAAGTAATTGTGATCGGATATGGAGAAGTCAAAAAATCGGATCTGACAGGATCTGTTTCATCGATAAAATCAGACGAGCTCCGGGCAGTGCCGACAACGTCCTTTGATCAGGCGTTGCAAGGTAGAGCAGCAGGCGTTCAGGTATCACAAACGTCCGGTCAGCCTGGAGCGGAAGCTTCGATTCGTATCCGCGGAACCAGTTCGATCACGGCAGCGAATGAACCGCTGTATGTTATTGATGGTATGCTGGTGAATAGTAGTTCCGGAGATATTACACCGGGAGGTATAACGGGACCCAGGATGGGCGCAATGTCCGCCATAAACCCAAATGACATTGAGTCGATTGAAATATTAAAAGATGCTTCAGCCACGGCGATCTACGGTTCGCGTGGAGCAAATGGTGTTATTCTGATCACCACAAAACGCGGAAAGAAAGGAACCAGTAATGTAAACTTTGAAAGCTATTATGGTGTCCAGGAAGTTTCAAATAAACTTGACCTGCTGAATGCCTCACAGTTCGGTTCGCTCGTCAATGACGCAAGAACCAATGCGGGGCTTCCCCTAATTTTCGGTAACACCGAAAATCTCGGGGAGGGAACAGACTGGCAGGAAGAGATCTTCCGGGTCGCTCCTATTCAGAATTACCAGCTATCATTCACGGGTGGATCTGAAAAAACACAATATGCCCTCTCCGGAGGAGTGTTTGATCAGGATGGTATTGTGATCAACAGTTATTTTAAACGCTATTCGTTTCGTTCGAACATCAATACAGAGATCAACAAGAGATTAAGCATTGGAACAAATTTATCTATTTCCCATACAAGGGGCAACGTGCTTAATACAGGCTTGCAATTCATTGTACCAGGTGTAATCGGAGGAGCGCTGACAATGAATCCGATACTCCCTGTATATGATCCTACAGTCAAGGGTGGTTATGTTGTCGAAAATACGGTTGGTCCTTTTGAAGGAGAACAGACAGGATCAGTCGCTGGTAATCCGGTAGCGGAATCCAACGACAGACAAGCGCTAAGCACAACCACACGTATCCTTGGGAATGTTGAAGCGCGCTACACACTGGCCAAGGGATTGGTATTCAAGACATCGTTAGGTATTGATGGTAGTTACTCAAAGGACAGAACCTTTGAGCCTTCCTGGTTACGTGGAGCAAGGGGCGTAAAGGGAATTGCAGGGATTGCCGCCCTTGAAGCCTTCACCTGGCTGAATGAAAATACCTTGACGTATGACAGATCATTGCGTGGCGGAAAAGATAATCTCAATGTGGTTGTCGGATATACGCTGCAGGAATTTAAAAATGAGTCGATCAATACGTGGGTGTTTGGGCCGGATGATCAACTGGGATATCACCGCCTGAGCATTGCAACAGATCCGCAATCACCTACAAGCGGCGAGAGCCAATGGAACATGGTGTCGTATCTGGGCAGAGCACAATATTCTCTGAACAATAAATACCTGTTTACGGTAACAGGTCGTGTCGATGGTTCTTCAAAATTCAGCACCGGAAATAAATATTCATTTTTTCCCTCTGGTGCATTCGCCTGGCGCGTCTCGGAAGAATCATTCATGAAAGGTCTCACTTTCATTTCCGACCTTAAGTTGAAAGCATCAATCGGAACCATCGGCAATCAGGGCATCGTTCCGTATCAATCGCTGCCGCTTGTTGCGTCATATGGTCAGGGCGTTTTTAATAACGGTGCGATCGTTACCTCGTACAACAGTAGTCAGCCTCAGACATACAACAACCCCGGGTTGAAATGGGAAACTACACGTCAGCTTAACGCTGGTTTCGATGCGGGATTTGCCGAGGGCAGAATACAACTTACTGCAGAGTATTATCAGAAGTACACCTACGATCTGTTATTGAGTACGCCTATTTCAGGAGTGAGTGGATTTGAAAGTACATACTTAAACATCGGCAATGTGGTGAATAAAGGAATTGACCTGGAGTTAACCTCAGTCAATACGCAAACGGGAAATCCATTTCAATGGAATACTTCCCTGAATTTCTCCGTAAACCGGAATGAAGTAACTAAACTGGCGACTGAGAATGACGTACAGTTAGGAAGTGGTCTCATGCTTCGTGAAGGTGAATCGATCGGTACTTTCTATGGCTATGTGTTCGAAGGCATATTTCAGTCTGACGCGGAAGCGGACGAAAGTGCGGTATTTGTTAATCAGACATCGGGCGCCAGCCTGGCAAGAGCAGGAGATCGCAAATACAAAGATCTTGACGACAACGGGATAATCGACGAGAAGGATAGAACAATCATCGGTAATGCCATGCCCGATTTCACCTGGGGCTTGAACAATACCCTTGGGTATAAAGATTTCACCCTAAGTTTCTTTATTCAGGCATCTCATGGCAATGACATGCATAATCTTAATCAGATGTTCCTGGAGGATTTCAATGGCGAACACAATGTTTTATCAGACGCAGCATTGAACCGGTGGACACCTGAAAACCCAAGCAATGAATATCCGCGAGCCCTTGCTAAGAGAACAGCAGATGTGGGCACTGTATCTTCAAAGTTCATAGAGGATGCCTCTTACGTCAGACTTAAGAATATAAGCCTGGGATATGATTTCCCGGCCAGATGGCTGGACCCGGTTAGTGTAAGAAGCCTTCGCATTTACGTGAGCGCAACCAACCTTTTCACGATCACGGATTACAAGGGTTACGATCCCGAAGGAAGCAGTTATGGAACCAGCACCGCCTACCCCGGAATTGATCAGGGGCGTTATCCTCTCACAAAGACTTACCTGGTCGGATTGAATTTCGGTTTCTAAAAAAGCAAATGATTATGAAAATATTCAACATAAATAAGAAGATAGCTGGCGTTGTGATCCTGCTGGCATGGGTATCAACATCATGTGATAATTTTCTTACGGAGAATCCGAAAGACAGAACGGCCGTATCTAATTTTTATACGACAGAAGCAAACGCTGTTTCGGCTGTGAATGCTATCTATGCGCATTTGAATTCGCAGAGTGGTGATACCTTCGGTGGTGTCTATTTTGGCGACTTCTGGGTTGCACAAGGTCTTGCTTCAGATGAAATGGTCAACCTCCAATCTGGCAATCCGGGACACGATCAACTATCCACATTTACCTACGATCCTAACAACGGAGCATTGTACGATATCTGGAAGCAGCATTACAAAGCCATATACCTGGCGAACGTGGCCATATCGCGTATACCCCCCATCGTTATGGACGAAACCGTCAAGACAAGGCTACTGAATGAAGCTAAATTCCTGAGAGGCCTTTTGTACTTCAATCTCGTGCGCATGTTTGGAAACATCCCGATGCCGCTGACCGACGTCGAATCGTCAACACCGGATGCTTCAACAGTGGATGACATTTATGCGCAGATCATTGCCGATCTGAATGACGCGACAAACCTGCCTTCCCAACAACCAGAAGGAAGAGGCAAAGCGACGTCAGGCGCTGCCCATGCCTTACTCGCAAAAGTTTATCTGACGCGTCACTCCTATGCTGATTGTGTTACCGAATGTGAAGCTGTGATGGCATCAGGCCAGTACGATCTGTTCGACAACTTCGCCGACTTATACAAGATTGAAAATCGCGGGCTGAATGAGGCCATATTTTCGGTTGGATTTGGAACCGACGGCGGAGCGCTTATTTTCTGGGAAGCGTCGCAGATGCACGTTCGACTTCTTGCTCCTGAACTGGCTACCGCGGGCATAACCACCAATACACTAGGCTGGACTGGACCCAGCAATGCACTAGTTGCCAGTTATGACCCGTCGGATGAAAGAAAGAACGTCACGGTGTTCAATCAGTTGAATGAAAGCGTGCGTGGAACGGCCTATAATGTTCCGTTTAGCCGCTATTATTTCAGAAAATACTGGGACGTGTCAGATGAAGCAGAATTCACAACAGCGGAATCGAAGAATGATTTCCCGGTGATACGTTATGCAGATGTGCTGCTGATGTATGCAGAAGCGTTGAATGAGACCAGCCAGTCCGCTGCTGCGCACGATGCGTTGAATGAAGTAAGAAATCGTGCCGGACTCAATGACCTTTCCGGCTTAAGTCACGACGCTTTTTTGAATGCAGTGTTGGAAGAAAGAAAACTTGAGCTTGCTGCAGAAGGTCACCGTTGGTTTGATCTGGTGCGCACTGGAAAACTTGAAGAAATTGTTTCAGCAGCAAAACCAGGTGTCAACCCGCAGCCGCGGCATTATCTGTTCCCCGTTCCTCAGCGCGAAAGAGATCTGAATCCTAACCTTCCCCAAAACGACTATTAAACTGAAAAACAGTAAAACGTAAATTTTTAGATTATGAAATTTATTCGGCCGTGGAAATTATATGTATTGGCTATCGCTTCCTCAATACTGTTTCTCAACTCATGTGAAGATGATTATACCTCGGATGCACGGGATGAAGGACTCCCTTTGAGCGTACAGAATATAAATATCAAAGCACCAGGAAAAGGACAATACAGACTCGAAAAGAAGTTGGTCGAAGGCTCCGCATTGATCACGGCTGATCTATCATCCTTTGAGTCCATTTCCTCATTCACTATAACCAAAAGGACCAATGGCACTATCGATAATACCTTTGGTTCGGGTGGTACATTAATAGTGACTCCTTCGTCTTCTTACGACTTCAACTATACGCTCTCAGATGGTGATGTTGATCAACTGGTAACATTTACTTTCCTCGCAGCTCATTCAGGGGGCGTTGCAGCAAGCGATCTCACGTTGAAAGTATCGCTTACACCACGCGAAAATATTCCTCGCAAAAAATGGTTTTGGACCTCAAGACTCTGGGTTGACAATGCCAATAGCCAGGATCTCAAAGAATGCGAAAAGGACAATTACTATCTCTTTAACGCAGACAGTACTGTAACTGTCAGCTACGGCGCGAACACCGGAGCAGCCGATTGTGTATTCGATGGATTCACCATCTATGATAAATGGTATCTGACTGCCGATGAAAAGTTCTTCATTATTAAAAAGCATGGCCTGTTCGATCCAACGGAAGTGGTGGATACATTCAGGCTAAAAACCTTCACGACAGAAATGCTTGAAATGGAAATAGATATCGACCTAACGGTTTTTGGACTGACCGCTGATGAAACATTCCTTTATCAGTACTCGGCTCAACCGAAATGACTTTGTGCGGGTTTAAATTTGGTTCCGGCAGTGGTTCACTGCCGGAATTTTTGTTCCATAAACTCGTTAGTTTGCCGACACAGGGAAGGATTTGTTCATATGGAAAATGAGCATGTTTCCGGTTGTTTTTAAGGCTGCTAATCCTTAAATTTAATTGTTCATATGTTCATACATATTACTATTTATTTTTAATTTTGTTTTTACACCAGTACCGCCTTCCCATGAAATTCCTGAACCTCGTTTGTATTATCTCTATTTCTCTGGCAATAATCTCGTGCGGTGACAACAAGAAAACCTCCGATAAGACTGTTCCTGAGAAAGTCACGTTTAATGTTGAGCCTGCTCCAGAATGGACAACACTGTTCAAGCGTACGAACGGATGGTTTGGTGGTGATGGAATATTTGCAATTCCGTTTTCAGGGAACGACAACACTTCTGATAGCACATTATTTATCTTCAGCGATACAATGGTAGGAGAAATCAGGGATGATAGTCTTCAGCCAGGTTATGCGATGGTCAATAACTCCGCGATGATCCTGAAAGGGAAGGAACCATTAAATGACCATGCTGAATTTTTGATTAACACGAGCAAGGGCCAGAAGCCTGCAACGCTGTTTACGCCTTCTGCATCAGATACTGACAAGGACGATTACTATTGGCTTGGTGATGGTTTTGTCAATCATGCTATGGACACCAGTCTTCTTTTGTTTGCCTATCGCATCCGGAATACAAATGATGGCTCACCTTTTCCTTTTCGTGAAGTAGGGAATGATCTTATCGTAATCCCGAAAAAGAGCAAGTTTCCTTTCCGCAACCAAAAACAATATAAGCTGCCGTTTTCTTCAAGCAGTGATTCCTTGTCTGCGTCGTATGGTGTAGGCGTCCTTGTAAACACTGCCGCTGCTGGTGTGGAACATCCTGACGAATATGTTTATGTCTATGGTGTGCGTGGAAAAGCAAAAGAACTGGTTGTCTCTCGCGTGAAGGCATCACAGGTCACTGATTTTACCTCCTGGCAGTTTTACGATGGTTTGGAATGGCAAAGCTCCCCAGGTCAGGCAAAAGCGGTGAATGACAGTGTGTCCAATGAACTGAGTGTGACACCTGTCGCAGATGGAAAGTATGCATTGATCTACCAGTACGCCGGCCTCATGCCCACAATCTATATGCAGATCGGAGATTCACCTGTTGGTCCCTTTGGTCCAAGGCAAAAGATCTGGAACACCGCGGATGACATAAAAGAAAAAGGATTGTTTACGTATAATGCAAAAGCGCATCCTGCGATTTCAAAACCCGGAGAGTTGCTGGTAAGTTATAACGTCAACAGTTTCGATTTCTTCAACCAGATCAAGAAAATTCCCGATCTATACAGACCACGCTTTATACGCATAGTTTTTAATTCATCTACTGCGGAATAATTTTAATTCATGAATATGACGCAAACCGCATTGGATAATGCTATGCAACCCGTGACATCCGCTTTTGTGCTAAAGGTCTCTGTTGTTGCGGCGCTTGGCGGTTTACTTTTTGGATATGACACCGCAGTAATAGCTGGCGCCATAGGATTCCTGCAAGCCAAATTCGATCTTACACCAGCGATGGTGGGATGGGCCGCCAGCAGTGCGATCTGGGGATGCGTAGCAGGTGCAATGGTTGCTGGATATCTCAGCGACCGGATCGGAAGAAAGAAAGTGTTAATTATCACCGCAGTCCTTTTTTTTGTGTCATCACTCGGAGCTGCTATTCCTTCGACCTTAACCCAGTTCGTAATGGCCAGGTTTATCGGCGGCCTAGGCATCGGCGCTGCATCAATGCTTTCACCTTTATATATATCGGAAATTGCGCCGGCAAAGATCAGAGGTACATTGGTAAGTCTTTATCAGCTGGCCATCGTGATCGGTATCAACCTGATCTACTTTGTGAATTACCAGATCGCCGCTCAGGGAGATCAGGCATGGAACGCAGAGGTGGGATGGCGATACATGCTGGGTTCCGGCGTATTACCTGCATTTCTTTTCTTCGTATTGCTTTTTCTTGTACCGGAAAGTCCACGGTGGCTGATCAAAAAAAACCGATATGACGAAGCGCTCGATACGCTCGAAAAGGTAAATGGTAAATCCAAAGGCCGCGAGATTGCCGATGAGATCAAGCTTGCGCTGAATCAGGAGAATGGAACAATCGCCGAACTTTTTCAACCTGGCATGCGAATGGCCTTACTGGTAGGAATTTTCCTCGCGCTGTTTTCCCAGATCACGGGCATCAATGCTATTATTTACTACGCTCCTGAAATTTTTAAGAGTATCGGATTTGGACCTGAATCTGCTTTCATGCAGACCGTTTTGATCGGTGTCGTCAATACGCTGTTCACCTTCCTTGCTATCTGGCTCATCGATCGTACGGGAAGAAAAACATTATTGATATGGGGAGTTGCTGGAATGGCTATTTGCTTATTTGGCGTCGGCATCTGCTTTTACTTTAGTCTTACCGGCGGACCGTGGTTGCTGCTCTTTATATTTGGCTATATGGCGTGCTTTGCGTCGTCGCTCGGACCAATACCCTGGGTAATTATTTCTGAAATATATCCCACAAAAACGCGGGGGCTGGCGATGTCATTTTGTACCCTGATACTTTGGATCGGTGTGGTTTTCATCACGCAGTTCACACCAATCCTACTGGAAGAGGCTGGAGGTGCTATCACGTTTTGGGTTTTCTGCGCCAATGCCGTGATACTTTTCTTTTTCGTGTGGTTCAAAGTTCCTGAAACAAAACAGAGAACCCTGGAAGAGATCGAACAAAGCTGGAAGAAATAACAGATAATCGTTAATAGAATATAATAACAGATCAGTATGGAAGCAGGGATCGGTATCGACATGGGAGGAACCAGGATAAAGATCGGTCTTGTCAGCAATGGAACGATTGTGGCTACCACCGTTATATCGGCCGCTGCTCATGTCACTCTTGAAGAACGATTGGATCAAATTGCTGATCATATTGATACCATTTTGGCGAAAAACAATTGTACACCAACAGGGATTGGAATTGCTTTTCCAGGTATTGTCGATTCAGATAAACGAATTATTCTTTCAAAGTATGTCAAGTACCCGGATGCACAGAGGGTAAACCTTCCGGACTGGTCAAAGAGAAGGTTTGGTGTAGCACTCGAAATTGAAAATGATGCCAGGGCAGCACTCATCGGAGAATGGCAATACGGTGCTGGAAGAGGTTGCGATAATCTTGTGCTTGTAACATTAGGTACAGGTTTCGGTACTGCGGCACTCATTCATGGCAAACTGTTAAAGGGTAAACACTATCACGCCGGTAACCTGGGGGGGCACACCTCCATTAATTTTCATGGAGATGATTGTAATTGTGGAAGCATAGGATGCGTGGAGACTGAGGGCTCAACATGGGCGCTGCAAAGGAATGTTACAAAAGCGCCCGAATATGCAACAAGCGCCCTATCAGGCGTCAGCAACGAAGTAAATTTCAACACGGTTTTTGAATTTGCTGAACAGGGAGACCCTCTGGCTGTTCGCATTCGTGAAAACTGCCTGAAAGCCTGGGCCACAGGAATTCTCAACCTTATACTTTCCTATGATCCCGAACGCGTTGTCATCGGCGGTGGTATAATGAAAGGAAATGATCTTATTATTCCTGCCGTACGCAAGCTCATCGAAAGAGATTCATGGATCAATTATTATCCTATAGATCTCGCAGTAGCCCAGCAGGTAGAATATGCTGGAATACTGGGAATGTATTACATCTTGAACACTCCAAAGAAGGAGCATAAACCCGTGTTATGAACTCTAATTTCGATAAGTATCCATACGTACACGTAAGTGATGCCGCCGATGATTGTATAACCGGGTGGAAAGATATCGGTGATCGTCTCAATCAATCGGTTCGCGCGCTGGCGAAGGACCGCACTGTCGTGGTCATGGACTGTTATCATGGCGTATCTCATTCAGAGATCGAAACGGAGCTGAAAAAGTATATTGATCACGTAGCTTTTTTCAAATCCACGGATGCATTTCTCGCTGAGGATCAAGTTAGCCGGATGGTTTATCCGGATGTCACAGACGACAGGATATTCGGATTTATGACGCGTCTTACCCTGGATAATTTCTTTGACGATAAGAAACTCCGCGCTTTACGTCGTGACATCGATTCCATTAAGGAAGGTGTAATCATCGTCTATGGCGAAGGAGCGGCACTGGTCGCTCAGCAAAATGATCTGCATGTCTATTTTGATATGGCCCGATGGGAGATCCAGTTGCGAATGAGACGCAATGAGATCAGCAATCTTGGTGTCTCCAATGCCGATACTGAGTTTTCCCTTCAATATAAACAAGCATATTTCGTGGACTGGCGTGTGTTGGATAAACACAAAATGGCGTATATGGATCAATGGAATTTTGTCATTGATACAAACAAAGCGGATCACCCCAAAATGATCACCCAAAGATCGATGCTTAAGGGTTTGGAAAAGGCATCAAGAACTCCATTCCGTGTTGTTCCTTTTTTTGATCCCGGCCCCTGGGGCGGACAATGGCTTAAGGAAGTCGCTGATCTCGACCGTTCAGCAGTCAATTATGCCTGGGGATTCGATTGTGTTCCTGAAGAAAACAGCCTGTTACTGAAGTATGGAAAAGAGCTCGTGGAAATTCCCTCGATCAATCTTGTGTTTCGACATCCTGTAGCATTGCTTGGAAAAAAAGTATACGATAAGTTCGGCGCAGAATTTCCCATACGTTTTGATTTTCTTGATACGGTGGAAGGTGGCAACTTAAGTTTACAGGTTCACCCGACGGCGCAATACATTAAGGAGCATTTCGGTATGGACTATACCCAGGATGAGAGTTACTACATGCTGGACGCGAAAGATGGAGCGTGTGTATACCTTGGGCTGAATGATAATGCCGACCCGAAGCAAATGATCAGCGAGTTGAAAAAAGCTCAAAATGGCGGCCCGGATTTCGACGCTGAAAAATATGTTCAAAAGTGGCCGATCAAAAAGCATGATCATGTACTCATCCCCGCAGGAACAGTGCATTGTTCAGGAAAAGACAGCGTTGTACTTGAGATCAGCGCCACGCCTTACATTTTTACATTCAAGCTTTGGGATTGGGGACGACTTGGTCTGGATGGAAGACCCAGGCCAATAAACATCGAGCACGGTGAAAAAGTAATCCAATGGGACCGAAGAGAAGCCTGGACAAAAAAGAACCTCATAGATCGTATTGAAAAAGTTTCAGAAGGTGATGGCTGGATCGAAGAACGTACCGGTCTTCATGAATTTCAATTCATAGAAACCCGAAGGCATTGGTTCTCCGGGAAAGTTCCCCACAATACAAATGGTGGCGTCAATGTCTTGAATCTGGTTGAAGGCTCGGAAGTGATTGTTGAAAGTCCGACGGGATCATTTGAACCCTACGTCATACATTATGCAGAAACATTTATTGTTCCAGCTTCAGTCGGAGAATATACGATTCGTCCGCACGGCAAGTCGGAAGGACAAAAATGCGGTACGTTAAAAGCATTTGTCAGGACCGAAGACATGAAGAACGGGTATATCATTAACCGGTAAGGCGATAATATTTTTTGTGGTTTAACTTCATGAATAAGCTTTCAGTAAAGAATTTTCTTCAGCATTCTTTTTTTTGCGTTTTCGTTGCCGTGGCGATGCCCTATGTCTCCACAGCAGATGTTCGTTTGCCCGGCATCTTTGAGTCAAACATGGTATTGCAAAGAGATATCCCTTTACATTTCTGGGGATGGGCTTCTCCCAATGAAGTTGTGACTGTCTTGCTCAACGGTCGAAAGGTTGATGTAAAAACCGGAAAAGATGGAAGATGGTCTTGCACTTTACCGGCGATGCAGGCGGGAGGACCTTTTGATGTGACTGTGAGAGCCAGGAATGAGATCGTTTTGAAGAACGTTCTGATCGGGGATCTTTGGATATGCGGCGGACAATCCAATATGCAATGGCGACTTGATCAGACAGGATATGTGGAGAAGGACTCTGCTTTTATCAAGGATGCGCAGATCAGGCTTGTCACTATAAATATTGAGATGGATTATAAGCCTAAAGATGATGTGAAATCAACCGGCTGGAAGACATTGACCACGCAAAACATTAATGAATTCTCGGCCGTTGCCTATCACTTTGGAAAAAGCATTTATACCGATCAAAAAATTCCCGTGGGCTTAATCAGTGATAATCTCGGAGCAACTGCGATTGAAACCTGGATGAGCAATGATGCATTGATGAAATTCCCTCAATTCTCCGAGGTAATGGAACCTATCACGAGGCTTAACAAAAGTTTTTCCGAACTCAATGCAGCATTTGAAAAAACTAAATCTAAGTGGTATAACAATTACTACTATAAGGGAAAGGGTATTGATGAACAATGGTTCAAACCCGCAACGAATACCTCGGATTGGAAACCGATCAAGGCATCAGGCAATACCTGGGAGGGAGAGACTGACTTGAAAGACTTCGATGGAGAAGTCTGGTTTCGCACTACGTTTGACCTTCCTGAAAATTATGCTGAAGAGAATTTCTATATCGCGCTTTCGCAGATCGACGACTACGACATCGCATGGGTGAATGGAACTAAGATCGGGGAGTCATTTGGTAAGCATAATCATCGCGGGTACAATGCCCCTCGGAACATACTAAAAGCCAAAGGAAATGTTTTAGTCGTGAGGGTCTTCGATGTTGGAGGGATTGGCGGTTTTACAACGAGTCCTTTCTGGGGAGGTAAGATCTTGTCCGGTGACTGGCTATACAAAAAAGGAACTGCGATCAATGCTGCCAAATTTCCTAAGCCCGAGGTGCCAAGTGCCACACCATTCTCGTCACCAGGGGTTCTTTTCAATGGGATCATCGCCCCGCTTACCGCCCTTCCAATTAAAGGGGCGATATGGTATCAGGGCGAATCCAATGTTGAGCGCGCATACGAGTACCGTGAATTATTTCCGGCCATGATCAACGACTGGCGAAAAAAATGGAATCAGAAAGATCTTCCATTCGTGTTTGTCCAATTGGCAAATCACCTTGAAGAATCTGCTATGCCCGGTGAGAGTATTTGGGCGGAACTACGTGAAGCACAGACTATGACTCTGGCTCTCCATAATACGGCGATGGCAGCGGCTATTGACATCGGTGAAGCAAACGACATCCATCCAAAAAATAAACAGGAAGTGGGAAGGCGACTTGCAATTGCCGCGCTAAAGGTCGCCTATGGTAAGAATCTCGTGGCATCAGGTCCTGCTTTTAAGACCATGACGGTTAAAGAAAATCATGCGATAATTGATTTTAATTTCGCCGGCAACGGATTGGTCACGAAGGATAAATATGGCTACGTCCGGGGGTATCAGATCGCAGGAGAAGACCGGAAATTTTATTGGGCAAAGGCAAAGATAGAGGGTAGTACCGTTGTTGTCGGGAGCGACCAGGTCATGAAACCCGTCGCCGTACGATACGCCTGGGATAATAACCCAGGACCTCTTGATCTCTACAACCATGAAGGACTCCCTGCCCTTCCCTTCCGCACCGATACTTGGAAAGGCATCACCGGGGACAAGGTATTTGTGGAAGGACCAAGATTTTAAAAAACATCAAACAAGTGTATCCACCCGACGGAATAATCCTGATTTGCCGAGTTCATTAGTACATTTCTGGCATAAGGACTAACTTTGGATCAACCCTATCCGCATGGCTGTAAAAGCGAAATCCGTGAAAGAACCTGTTGCTTTCACCATTGATCATGAAAGTCCGATACCTCTACATATTCAGGTCGAAACACTGATCCGGAAGCTTATCGAGAGCCCGCAATATCAGAATGGTAAGTTACTGCCGAAGGAGATCGAGTTAGCCAAACGTCTGGGAATATCCAGAAACACTATCCGTCAGGCTACAAACAAACTAGAGCATGAGAACCTGCTTACCCGAAAAAAAGGTGTGGGGACGCGTGCTGTTAAGAATACGGTAAGTACACGTCTCAACAATTGGTTAAGCTTCAGCGAGGAGATGCATAGTAAAGGTGTCGAGTTCATCAACTTCGACATCAATGTAAGCTGGGTTGAGGCAGATTCCTCGGTCGCCGAGGCCCTCCAGATAGATGAAGGTAGAAAAGTATTAAAGCTGGTGCGTTTGCGCGGTGTTGCCAAGGGGCCGTTTGTATATTTTGTCTCGTATTTTCATCCACGAGTCGGCTTAAACGGCAAAGAAGATTTCACAAGGCATTTGTATGAAATTATGGAACTTGAACACGCTACCATTGCCGCTATTTCCAAAGAAAAGATCAGTGCGATTGCCGCTACATCAGACGTTGCAAAAAAACTGAACGTCAAAAAAGGCGACCCGATACTTTATAGGTCGCGGGTGGTCTGCGATCCGGGAGACAGGCCAATAGAATATAACGTTGGGTTTTACAGAGGCGACAGCTTCACGTACGAAATTGATATCAAGCGTTAACCAAAACGACGCTTGAGCTCTTGCAGCATATACACATTCAATTCCCACTGATCACTCATCGCCTTTCCTGACAAACCGGTTGGCATATACGGCGGAGGTCCGAATTCCGTGGTAATGCTTAACTCCTTGGCATTTCTATCTCTTTTGTGCGCGACAAGTTGCTGCCACCAGTTAAAAAAAATTTCACGGGCGCCCTCCCATTGAGCAAGTCTTGGATCAGAAACCTGCGGCGCCTGGGTATTACCTATTCGCGCATGAAGATGGTCTGTCCGGTCAAAAGCCATTTGCACAACTTCCAGTTGATCCTGCAGAAACGATTCTGCAACCGTAACCCAATGTGAAATATCAAGGGTGATCCGGAGCTGTGGATCTTTAGCGAAATATTCCCTGGCGACATGAGCAGCAAATAGGGATTTGCCACGATGCGTTTCGTGAACTACTGCTATTTCCGTTCGCCTCGAATGGGTATCAGCTAGTTCGAATAAAACAAGGTTTTGCGGAACAGTAAAATAATCTTTACCCGTCTGTGAGTTTATTTTATAAGCAGGATAGGGAGAGATCTTTTCCAGCCATTGTCCATAAATAGTAGCATGTTCGGCGAAATCAGGACTGGCTGTATCCCAGTGTTGAAGGATAATTCTAAGGTGATGTTTCCCGGCAATTGAAAAAGCTTCCTCGGCCTCTTTTGTCTCCGTGCCAGAATGGATTCCCCATTCAATCCCGTCATAACCTGCGTCAATAGCCTTTTGAATAAACGTGCTCCATGACAGGGATTCACTTCCCCAACGCGGGCAAAAGAAAAGTAAGTTCATTTCATAAAGATATGAGGGTTTGCTGACATCATACAAAGGGGGAAACTATTGTCCACCTATTTAATGTAAATTGACCTGCCCCTTTTTAGAGAAACCATTTCATATTAATCTACCTGAGTATGAATGAACTTGAGGTACTTGGAGTCATAATCACCCTTGCATCCTTATGGTTAATGATCAAGGAGTATGCGCTGGGATGGATAATGTCAATCGCTGGGTGTCTTATTTACGTCATCATCTATTGGCAAGCAAAATTGTATTCAAATGCGGAGTTACAATTCATCTATATTGCCGTAAGTGTTTACGGGTTTTCGTTATGGAAGAACAACACTAAAATAAAATCATTACCTATCACACTTATCGCAAACAATAAATTTGTAGCCTATATTCCAATCGTGTTGTTCTTTGGCCTTGCTTCTGGCTATATGCATAGTATTTTTACGGAGTCCAAATTCTCCTACCTGGATGCTACACTTACTTCAACATGCGTCGTGGCCCAGTGGATGATGGCCAGAAAATATTTACAATGCTGGTATTTATGGATCGCCGCCAACGTTGGGTATATTGTCTTGTACTTTCAGGCTTCGCTTTGGGGTACGCTTATACTATTTACCATAGTCCTTTTTCTGAACATACATGGCTTTTTAGAGTGGCGGAAATTAGTATTGTTACAAACCGTTAAACAGGACTTATGAGCATCATACCTGTATTTCAAGATATAAATGAACTTCATCATGCAGCGCTTACGGCACAAGAATCAATGCTTACGGATTTTCACATCTACCGTAACGAAGAAGCCGATGAGACATGCAGACCACAAATGCCGCCACATAGAAATAATTTTTTTCAGATTAGTTTCGACGTACAATCCAATTATCAGCTGCACGTAAACTCGAGTACAATCCACACCGAATCAAATAAGATCTACTTTGGTGGACTAGGAAAACTAATATCGTGGGAGTCCTCAGGGCAACGCAAATGGAAAGGATTCAGTTTGATGTTTAAGCCTGACTTTCTGAATCTTGGGATCAACAACAGGTCCTTTCTAGCCGAATTTCCATTCTTCCGATTTGACAGTAATATTTCTCTGAACTTCCCTGTTAAGGATCAGGCTATTCTTATTGACCTTTGCGAAAAAATACACTGTGAACAAAATAATGGTCCCTTTCCCAATGCTGCAATTATCAAGCATTACCTTTACATAATATTGCTCCATCTTAAGCGTCTGCATGGATCACAACATGCCGTTTTTCAAAATCATAAATCATCTCGCGACGTTGAGTTGGTCGGAAACTTTGAAGGCCTGGTCAATGCCCAATTTCCCAAACTCAAATCTGTAGGCTACTACGCGGGCAGACTTTTTGTGACGTCGAAACACCTTTCAGAAGTGACTAAACATATTACTGGGAAAACTGCAAAAGAAGTGATCATGGAAAGGGTATTTCTTGAAGCAAAGTCACTGTTAAAACAAACAAATCTTTCCCTTACTCAAATTGCCTCAGAATTGCTTTTCAATGACACCTCTAATTTCATAAAATTCTTTAAAAAGTATGCTGGAGAAAGTCCTTCAACTTATAGAAGCAAACCGTAGTTTTTACCAAAAATCCGGATTTTTTAACCTTTCGTATTTCTGTATCGGCTCATAGATTTGATATCCCAAACTATGACATTATGCAATACACAAAACTTGGCAATACAGGCTTAATAGTTTCTAAACTCGCGTTTGGCGCAATGACTTTCGGAAGCGCCCCTTCCATACCATCCATCTACAAGGTCAACCAAGAAGATGCGCAAGTTATGATAGACAAAGCACTTAACTATGGAATTAATTTTTTTGATACAGCGGATGGATATTCTGAAGGACAATCGGAAGAAATTCTTGGTAAGATCCTTGGTAAGAAACGCCAGGATGTCGTGATCACTACAAAAGTTGGGTTCCGGACTGGCAAAGCTGTTACCCAGGCAGGACTTTCAAAGAGGCATATACTTTTTTCATGCGATCAAAGTCTCAAACGCCTTCAAACGGACTACATTGATCTCTATTTATTGCATAAAGAAGATCCCTTTACTCCACTCGAAGAAACGCTTGAGGCTATGAATAACCTTGTTCAGTCGGGCAAGGTACGATACATCGGTTTTTCGAATTGGTCAGTCTGGAAGTCAGCCATTGCTTTTCAAATGCAGAAAGCTAATGGATGGGCGCCATTCTGTAACGGTCAGATGAATTACACGCTTTTAGGTCGTGATGTGGAGTATGACATCGCGCCATTCATGCAATATGCAGGTATTGGAATGACAATATGGGGACCGTTGGCAGGTGGCTTTCTGAGCGGAAAGTACACAAGGGAAAATCTAAAAAATGCTGAAAATCGTTTGTCAGGATTTGATCTACTGCCCTTTGACAAGGAATTCGGTTTCAAAGTCGTAGCAAAAATAAACGAGATAGCAAGCCATAGGAATGTTTCTGTCGCACAAATTGCTATTTCCTGGCTTCTGACAAAGCCAGTAGTTTCGAGCATCATTATTGGCGCCAGCAAGCTTCATCAGTTGGAGGATAACGTTAAAGCTATTGACGTCGCGCTCAATGACGAAGAAGTTTCATCCTTGGACGATCTTACAAAACCGCATCCGCTCTATCCGCATTGGTTTGTTGAAAATATGGTTGACGAAAAACACAAAGAAATATTAAGTAACAACACCGGGGCTATCTGAACGAGGATGTTCTATTCCGTTCGCAAAGTCTTCACGGGATTGACCAACGCTGCTTTGATGGACTGAACGCTTACCGTGAGCAGGGCAATGACGACAGGGATCACCACTGCCAGCGCAAAAATCCACCAACTCATACCAGTATGATAGGCAAAGGTCTGGAGCCATTCTCGCATAGCGAACCATCCAACGGGAATAGCAATCACCGTGGATAACAGCACAAGCCTCGAAAAATCTGTCGTTAGCAGCATCACGATACCGCCGACCTCTGCACCAAGCACTTTACGGATACCAATTTCGCGAACGCGTTGCTGCATCATGAATGTTGAAAGACCGAACAATCCCATGCAGGCAATCAGAAGCGACAACCCGGCAAAAATGTAGAATACTGATCCCATTTTCTGTTCTCGCGCGTATTGCTCTTCCAGTGAGTCATCGACAAAAGAATACTGCAAGGGAACATCCGGTACCAGCTTTGTCCAGACGCTCTTGAGATGTTCTATTCCATCACGGGCATGAGAGTTTTCCACGCGGAAGGAAATGCTACTGCCTCCCCGGACATGACCTATGAGGAGAGGCTCAACGCGTTTATGTAAGCTTTCAAAATGAAAATCTTTAACCACTCCGATCACAACCTTGGCGTCGTCACCTTTGCCAAAGGGTTTTCCAATAGCATCTAGCGGTGTTGGCCATCCCACCATCTTAACAGTGGCTTCGTTTACCAGCACCGACCTGGAGGAATCTGTTGTCCCCTTTGAGAATGTGCGGCCGGCAACGAGCTCCATGCCGTAGGTATCGAAGTAATCCGCATCAACGCTCATACGATAGATACTTGTCGTGACTTCTTTCCCCTCCATATTTTCTGTCGTGATCCAACCGTTGCCAAGTCCCCCGACAACATTAGCGCTGTGCCGGGTTACAGCCACCACATAAGGAACCGACAACAGATCGTTACGAATGGTCTGATATTTTTTAGAGACACTTTCGTCACCATTGAAATCAACTGTGATCACCATGTCACTTTTATATCCGAGAGGTGTCTGCCTGATGAATTTCATCTGCTGATCGACGGTAAGTATAGATATCAATAGTACCGTGGATATGGTGAATTGCAGTATGACAAGCGTCTTTCGTGCAGCCTGTCCGCTGTGGCTGTGCAAAAATCTTCCCTTAAGCGCGGCAACAGGCTGAAACGAGGAAAGAATAACTGAAGGATAAAAACCTGAGAACAAAGTAACTATAAGAATGAAAGCAATCAGGATCATCCCATTCGTGAGGTTGATGGCAAATTGATAAGGTTGACCCATCCATGAAGAAAATACAGGCATTGTCAATTGCAAAATTAACAGCGCAATACCGACAGATACAGAAGTAATTACCAATGTTTCAAAAAAGAATTGTCGCATCAGCTGCAGCCTGCTGGCACCGGCAACTTTCCTCAGGGAAATTTCTTTCGCGCGTTGAAGCGCTGAAGCCGTGGTGAGATTGATATAATTGATGCAGGCGAGTGCCAGAATAAAAATGGCCACGGCTACAAATACCCGCACCGTCATAAGATTACCATTATTAGCAGCGTCATACCGAAGGGCTGACTTAAGGTGAATATCCCTGACCGGCTGCATAAAATACTGGTATGACATCTTGTTGTCTTCCCATTCTTTTTTGGAAAAACGTGCAACAACCTCGTTCACCATTTTCTCCGCCTCCTGCCATTTCGAAGCATCGGATAGCTGCACATACGTATAAGGCCATCCACCGACCCAAACATTGTCAAGGTCTTCTTTCCAGTCCTTCAGTGCGTAAGCGTGAAGCCACCTGTAGGGAACCAAAATGTCGAATTGAATATGAGAATTAAGTGGAGGATTTGCGGCTATACCTGAAACCGTCATCGGAGTATCATCCATGAAGACGATCTTATCCAATGCGGCATCTATGCTTCCAAAATATTTTATCGCTGTCGATTCGGTCATGACAACTTCATTCTGACTTCGCAACAGTTTATCAGCTTGTCCCTTCAGCAAGGGGAATCCGAAAAAGCTAAAGAAATTCGAGTCGACCAATATGGCACGATGCTCGAAATAGGTCCTGTCCTCATGTCGGAATTTGAAATTGTTATTGAATATCCTGCAGGAGCTTATAATAGCCGGGACATGCTTCGGCAACTGTGCCCCTAATCCTGTAGCGGAGGGAGCCTGGGAAAACGTTTCGCTTTCACTTTTAAACGTATTCCAGAGCCGGTATTTATTTTCAACGTCGGGATGGAAATTGTCGAACGACCATTCACGTTCTGCCCAAATGACAATTAGTAAACAGGTGGCAATTCCGATGGCAATTCCAGCGATATTAAGAATAGCAGTCGCTCTGTTCTTTAACAGGTGACGCAATGCGGAGCGATAGATGACCTTCAGCATGGCAATGATATTAAATACGGGAACTAAAGAAATACGGGAACTAAAGTTTCGGTAAACACAATTCGAAACTCAAGTTACCAATATATGTAAACTTCAAGAATATAAAATGGTTACAGGTATTCTTAAAAACGATTCGTCTATTATTCACAAATGTCTTACGCAGGCAATACCCGGTCTGTAACGCCCGCGCACTTGCGACTATCAACTACTTTTACGAGACGGGCAAAAGTTCCATGGAACAGGCATAACGCCATTCATTGCCATCCTCAGAAATCTTAAGCATGAGCGAAAGCGGATACCCTTGTATTTGAAAAGTAATAAGGCCTGAATGTCGAATATCGAATGTCGAGTGGAATGTCGAATGTCGCACGCCGAATGTCGCATGTCGAGTGGAATGTCGAATTTTTAACACCCAAGGTTCGGCATAACATCTTGTGAACATGTGCGCGCAAAATTTGACTGTCTGTCTATACGGGGTACTTTTAGATATACTCCGTTGAACTTGATTATTGAATATTCACCTATTGTGTATTCTCCTATTCTACCCTATTAAAAGGAGGCTCATAACGATTACATCCTCAACACATCAACTAATTGCCTCCTATTTAAGACTCAGTAAGACTCAGTATAATGCGAATGTTCATGCCCTGTGAAGGGTTGATACTATTCAAACAGAAAGGAGTTAATTGACAAATACGAAACAAATATATAGATTTGACGTAGAATACTAAACATATGAAAGGAAGTAATCTGGGAGAACTTGAAGAAATTGTTTTGCTGGTAGTAGGTATACTCTATGACGAAGCTTATGGCGTCGCGATACAAAATGAAATGGCGGAGCGTTGTGGCCGCAAAGCGACATTGAGCACAATTCATGTTGCACTTCACCGCCTGGAGGAGAAGGGATATCTGGAATCGAGACTGGATGGCGCCACAAATGAACGTGGGGGACGAAGAAAGTTGTTGTTCCGTGTCACGAAGTCAGGGCAAAAAGCATTGGCTTCATCAAGGGAACTTCGCAATGAACTATGGCGGGCAATCCCTAAAACCGCCTTTGGCGTTTCTGCATGAAGAAATTATCTAATGGCGTACCACCAAAATGGATCAGGAAGTTTCTTGAAATGTTTCTTGATCCAAAAATATTGGAAGCAAGCCTGGGTGATCTGGAGGAGAAGTTTCAGGCTAAGCTGCACGACAATACTCCCCATTGGAAAGCAAGCGCACGCTATATAATAGAGGGGTTGGGATTCATTAAAATGGCCAGGAGAAGAAAGGTTGACTATAAAAATGTAAACGCGTACGCTATGTATAAAAGTTACTTCAAGATCGCATGGAGAAATATCCTTAAAAGCAAAGGGTATACCACCATCAATATACTCGGTCTTTCCATTGGCATTTCTGCATGTATTCTCATTGCTTTATACGTGCAATTCGAACTGAGCTATGACCGATTTAATGATAAAGCCGAGCGCATTTATCGCGTAAATAATGAAATCAAGTTTGGCGACAATCACCTGGATCTCGCTGTCACCAATGCTATTTTCGGTGAAACCGCTCAACATGATTTTCCGCAGATAGAGCACTATACCCGACTGATGTGGTATGGAGGATTTCTGATAAAGAAGGACAACGAAAATATACGTGAAAGTAGTGTCGCCTGGGCAGATTCGACCTTATTTGATGTATTCACCTTGCCGATGATATCCGGTAATCCAAAGACCGCACTGGCAGAGCCAAATTCAATTGTAATCACAGAAAGTATTGCCAAAAAATATTTTGGTAAAACGGATGTAGCCGGTCAAACGCTTATTATAAACAACAATGAAAATCGCAAAGTAACGGGAGTTATAAAAGATATTCCCCTAAACTCTCATTTTCAATTTAACATGTTTGTGCCTATGCTAGAGCATCCTGGAGCAAAAGAAAATAATTGGGTAAGTCAAAACTGGAACACTTATCTGCTGTTAAAACCTGGTTCAGACGCAAATGGCTTAGCGCCCGAACTCAATAAAATGATGGATAGAAACCTTGGCCCACAATTAAAATTGCTGGTCAATAAAACATTAGAAGAGTTTAATAGTCAGGGAAATTACTTCAAAGTTAGTCTGACTCCACTTGCTGACATTCATTTGCATTCCGACAGAATGGGTGAATTATATGGAAGCGGGGACATTCGTTATGTCTATATTTTCTCCGCCATAGGCTTGTTTATTTTACTTATCGCATGCATTAACTTTATGAACCTTGCTACTGCCAGGTCTGCAAAACGTGCACATGAAGTGGGCGTGCGAAAGGTATTGGGTTCACTCAAACGCAGCCTGATCAATCAGTTTTTATCCGAAGCAATGTTGACGACCACTTTGGCAATGGTGTTGGCGTATGCAATTAGCTGGTTAGTTCTTCCCTATTTTGTTGAATTGACGGAAAAAGGTATTGACAAGACCATATTATTCAGTCCCAACGTATTGATCGCATTAGCCGGCTTGTTACTTGTTGTTGGCTTTTTGACAGGCATCTATCCCGCGTTTTATCTATCCTCGTTCCAGCCTGTAGCTGTGTTAAAAGGCAATCAGGGTACAAGATTCAAAAAATCTTTTTTCCGGAATGCATTAGTGGTGTTTCAATTTTCAGCATCGGTGATTCTGATGGTGGGCACAGTCATCATCTATTTACAACTTGATTACATACGCAAAAAAGATCTGGGGTATAACCGCGAACAAATATTGATCATAAACAATACCGGCTCATTGAACCAAAAAGCGCAAACTTTTAAAAATGAATTACTGCAAATATCCGGAGTTCAAAACGCTGCAATTTCAGGATTTTTGCCGGTGAACTATACACGGAGCAATGATTCCTTATTTCCATCACCAACGATGGACACCCAGGATGCGATCTCTATGCAGGTCTGGGACATTGATGAAAACTATATACCCACGATGGACATGAAAATAGTAGCGGGTAGAAATTTCTTAGCGGAAATGACTACTGACAGCTTAGGGCTCATAGTCAATGAGGCAGCTGCGAAATTTTGGGGCAATAAAGAGATCCTGAATAAGAGTTTGTACAGATTTGATAATATTCAAACCAAACAAGTATCGGAATATCGCATTATTGGAATAGTAAAAGATTTTAATTTTAGTTCACTGAGAGAACAGGTTAAACCATTGGCATTCGCCTATGGTAAGAATTCCGGAAGTATTTCTTTAAAATTAAATACCAGTGATGTAGAGGGAATTTTATCCCAGGTAAAAAATAAATGGCGAGCCGTATCCGGAGGCCTACCCCTGGAGTATAGTTTTATGGACGATGACTTCAATCAGCATTATACCGGTGATAGAAAAATTGGACAACTCTTTACGATATTGGCTGTCCTCGCAATTTTTATTGCCTGCCTTGGACTGTTTGGACTTGCCGCATTCATTGCTGAGCAGCGAACCAAAGAAATAGGAATACGCAAAGTATTAGGGGCTAATGTATCGGGAATAACTTCCTTATTGTCTAAGGACTTTATCCGATTGGTGGTGATAGCCATCCTGATCGCGAGTCCGCTGTCTTATTATTTTATGAATAAGTGGTTGCAGGCATTTGCCTATCGAATCGATATCCAATGGTGGGTTTTTGTGGCCTCCGGAGCCTTTGTCATTCTGCTTGCATTGATCACTGTAAGTTTCCAGGCAGTGAAGGCAGCGTTGATGAATCCAGTGAACAGTCTGAGATCTGAGTAGGCAAGATCCCATTGACAGTAGTATCGCGGTGGCTGCACGATCAAGCGTTACGCGCCGTTCAAGACCTGCCCTGCCTTCTTACTACGAGAAGCATGTGAGCATTTCGTGTAGCTACCTGAAAAGAATTTAAGCGTCAATACACTTGATGTTGATTATTTTTTTACATTCGATTACGTTAAAACGGCGCTCGAAGAATCTATCCACCAACCCAAATTATCTATGAAATATCTATTCGCAGTTGTGGCCATTTTGCTTTCGTTTGAAGCTTTTTGTCAGGGACAATTTCAAAAGGAATCCGCTGGATCGCTCACTTATGTGTCAGGACAGGTGATGATGCTGACTCAAGCCATTCCTGCTGACAAATATTCCTATACACCCGCGTCCGGTGTTCGTTCCATTGCACAAATTTGTGCGCATATCGTTTCAGCGAATTACTTCTTTGCCTCAAAGTTAGGCGCGAAGATTCCGGCTGATGTTAAAATGGAAACCTTAGAGAAGACGCTAATAGCTAAAGATGCAATAGCGACAGAGCTTAAGAGATCCTATGAATTGATGATTTCCGCAATCAAAAATACCAGTGAAGCTTCTCTTTCGAGCAAAGTGGAGTTCCCTTTTCCCGGTGAGTTCACCGGTATGACAGCAATCCTTATTTCTCTCGGCCATTCTAATGAACACCTCGGGCAATTAATCGCGTATGCTCGGGCAAACAGCATCATCCCTCCGTGGAATGAGCCTAAATGATCCTGACGGACAGTGCCATTTGTTTCTCCCCTGCTATACGTTAAATGATATCTTGGTTTTCTTGCGCATAGTAAGAAATCCAAGATCCTTTCCATTTTTCGGAATTATTTGCTCCTATCTAAAGTAGATCTTCGAAAGGTGCAATAACGCCTGCTCCTGTCTTACCATGCTTTTGATCTGAGGCGTTGTGTGCTATGAACTCCATATTAGAAGGTGAATATCGATCCAATCGATGCGTGATAAGGAGGTTGTTCATCCCGAAAACGTAACCACAATCGTCATTTCAGTTGTTTTTAGTTTTATTTTTATTTAACATCATGAAGAATTCGGCGCCGTTTCAAAGCCGTTGAAGTGCCTTTAAGTCATTTCGAAAAACAGCAGATTCGGATCGTGAAGAGAATGACACGGTGGCGTAACTCCTGAATTCATTTCTTATTTATACCAAAGATCAATGAGCTATTAAGAAAACTTAAAGAACTGGCTATGAATCACTTTGGCCTTACAGCAAGAACAGACTTATGGTGGGTGCGCCCGCTATTTGTCTTTATTGGGCTTTTCTCGTTCATAGTTTATGCTACATGGGCAGCGTTTCAGGGCGAGCATTATGCAGTCGGCCCTTATATTTCTCCTTTCTATTCGCCTGAAATATTTGGTGACTCCCCTCACAGCTGGTTCGGACCAAAGCCTTCCTGGTGGCCGATGATCATACCCTTTTCACCCGCCCTCCTGATCCTCTGGGCACCAGGCGGTATGCGTTTTACCTGCTATTATTATCGTGGAGCATACTATAAATCCTTTTGGGCAGATCCTCCGGCTTGTGCTGTATCTGAACCACGCAAAACCTACCGGGGGGAGAATTACTTGCCGTTAATCTTGCAAAATGCCCACCGTTATTTTTTGTATCTGGCCATACTCTTTGTCATCATTCTATTTTATGATGCTTGGAAAGGGATGTGGTTCGCCGACCCAGGGACTGGAGAAGAACACTTTGGTATTGGGGTGGGAACGCTCGTACTCACCATGAATGCTACGCTTCTCGGAGGATATACGTTCGGTTGTCACTCGTTCCGTCATCTGGTGGGAGGATTCAAAGATCAACTCTCGAAGTCACCAGTTCAACGAAAGGCCTACAACTGTGCCAGTTGTCTAAACAGAGGACACATGAACTGGGCGTGGTTCAGTCTCTTTGGCGTTGCCTTCGCCGACATTTACGTCCGATTGTGTTCCATGGGAATCTGGACGGATTGGAGGATATTCTGATGATGAACTACGAAACATATCAACACGATGTATTGGTTATCGGCTCCGGGGGCGCCGGACTACGGGCCGCTATAGAAGCCTCGGCGGCGGGTGTTACAGTAGCCGTTGTGTGCCGGTCATTGCTGGGAAAAGCGCACACTGTAATGGCCGAGGGTGGTGTAGCCGCAGCGTTGGCCAACGTGGATGACCGCGATAATTGGAAAGTTCATTTCTCCGATACCCTGCGCGGTGGACAATATCTTAACGATGAACGCATGGCCGAGATCCATGCCAAGGAATCCCCGGACCGCGTCAGGGAACTCGAAGCATGGGGCGCTGTATTCGACCGGACGGAAGATGGAAGAATACTTCAACGTAACTTCGGAGGACATAAATATCCGCGTCTTGCACACGTGGGTGATCGAACCGGTCTTGAAATGATTCGAACCCTGCAAGACTACACCATTCACCTCGGGGTAGACATCTATCAGGAATTTACGATCGTGAGTCTGCTGAAAGAGAATGACAAAGTTGTGGGCGCCTTTGGATATGATCGGGAGAAGGGACTCTTCAAAGTGTTTCATGCTAAAGCCGTTATCATTGCCACAGGAGGAATGGGGAGAATTTACAGGATATCCAGTAATAGCTGGGATTGCACGGGAAGTGGTATCTCATTGGCTTATCATGCAGGCGCAGAACTCATTGATATGGAGTTTGTTCAGTTTCATCCTACCGGGATGGTATGGCCTCCGAGTGTTCGCGGACTGCTCATCACGGAGGGGGTACGCGGTGAAGGCGGTGTCCTGCGAAATAATGTGGGTCGCAGATTTATGTTCGATGATGTTCCCGGACCTTACCGCGCTCAGACGTCGACCGACGAAGAAGAAGGCTGGCGATATACGCAAGGCGATAAAAATGCAAAACGTCCGCCTGAATTGCTGACCCGTGACCATGTAGCGCGCTGCATCATGCGCGAAATAAAGGAAGGACGTGGCTCACCTCACGGAGGTGTATTCCTTGACATCGCATGGATAAAAGAAAAAATTCCAAATGCCACTGAGCACATCCGGCGGAAGTTGCCCAGCATGTACCACCAGTTCAAAGAGCTTGCAGGTGTTGACATAACAAAAGAGCCCATGGAAGTAGGTCCGACTACACACTATATTATGGGAGGTGTGAAAGTTGATGCCGATAGTCAAATGACCAGCGCAGCCGGGCTTTTTGCGGCGGGGGAATGCGCCGCGGGCCTTCATGGCGCCAACCGGTTGGGCGGCAATTCTCTCTCCGATTTACTCGTATTTGGCAAGCGCGCCGGAGAATATGCGGCAGCCTATGCCAGACAAACGCCTGCCGGCAAAATCAATGAGCAGGAAATTCAGAAAGTTGCAGCGGAGGCGCTCGCACCTTTTGAAAGAGGAACAAGCCCTGAGGGTGAAAATCCGTTTCAGCTCCAATCCAGGCTGCAGGATATGATGCAGGATCTGGTGGGTATAGTACGTACGGGAACAGAATTGGAGACGGCCATTAAAAATATTGGTCAACTCAAGGAAAAAGCCAGTCGCGTCGCTTGCAGCGGAAATCGGGGGTACAACCCTGGTTGGCATACAGCCCTCGAGTTAACACATATGATTACCGTGGCCGAGGCCATTGCAAGAGCTGCCCTTCAACGGAAAGAAAGTCGCGGTGGCCATTACCGTGAAGATTTTCCGGAAAAGAGTGATATGCTGGGGAAGACAAACATGCATATCAAAAAAGATGAGAAAGGTGACATGATGGTAACTCAAGTTTTAAAATCAAAGATGCGAGACGACCTGCAACAGATTGTTAATGAGATGAAATGATCAGCAACCTAATGTTTTATGGCCCTTATAACCTTTAAAATCTGGCGAACGCATGCCAATGGTGGAGAGCTTCAGGAATACAAAACTGAAGTTTCCGAGGGAATGGTCGTGCTGGATGCTGTCCATCAGATTCAGGCAGAGCTGGCCAATGATATGGCTGTTCGTTGGAACTGCAAAGCGGGTAAGTGTGGTTCCTGTTCCGCCGAAATCAATGGTCACCCGAAGTTGATGTGCATGACACGCATGAGTGATATGCCACAGGACAAGCCTGTCACCATCCATCCGATGAAGGCTTTTCCCGTGATCAGGGACCTCGTAACCGACGTGTCTGTCAACTATCGCATGAAAAAGAAGATCAAAAAATTCAAGCCTAGGCCTCCCGACGCGCCGGACGGTACGTGGAGAATGGCGCAAGGGGACATCGACCGGATTCAGGAATTTCGAAAATGCATCGAATGCTTTCTTTGCCAGGATGTTTGTCATGTGTTGCGCGAGCATCAACTGCATGAAGAATTTGTTGGTCCGCGACACATGGTGTATACAGCTGCTTTAGAAATGCATCCCCTTGATATTGAAGATCGGAGAGAAGAAATAAAAAATACCGGAGGTATTGGCTTTTGCAACATCACAAAATGTTGCACAACGGTATGTCCGGAACATATTACAATCACGGACAACGCGATTATTCCTTTGAAGGAACGTGTGGCCGACAGGTTTTATGATCCCATAATGAAGCTATTTCAATTGTTCAGTACAAAAAAATAACCATTAAGTCATAACGCTATGAGCTCACAAACACAAACGACCGGGAAAAGAGAGTTTGCATTGAAGCCCCTTTCAAAAAGCGGAATTGACGCCGCCCTCGGAAAAGCGGAACAATACCGGTTGCTCAATCAACCGCGGTTTGCAGAAAGTATATGCCTGGATATTTTGGAAATTGAGCCTAATCACAAGGCAGCTTCCGTTGTATTATTGCTGGCACTGACCGACCAGTTTGGGCACTCTTCTTCCAAAACAGCTAAACAAGCAAAAGATATTGCCAATAGCTTAAGTGATGAATATGACAGATTGTATTATAGCGGCATCATTCACGAACGTCAGGGCAGTGCATCTTTAAGCGCCCGCACACATGGTTCCGACTTTGATGCATATGAATGGTACACCGAAGCTATGGACTACTACGAAAAAGCCGATGCTGTTAATCCAAACACTAAAAACGACGACCCTATTCTACGTTGGAATACGTGTGTTCGAATCATTATGGATAACCATCTTCAGGAAAGGCCATTGGATGATTTGCTTCCGGCACTTGAGTAAGCATTTGCATTAGCTCAAATTAATCCCTAGTTTAGTAATTGTTAGAGCCCATCAACACATCCTGTACAACTATAGGGGTTGATGGGCTTTGTGCTTTTATACAAATTCTGAACATATAAAAATGGACAACAACCAGGAAGTTGAAATTCTCATTGTGGAAGATAGTCCCGAAGATGCAGAGCTTGTAATACGAGCGCTTAGAAAACAACACCTGGCAAATAATCTTGTACACCTGATTGATGGTGCCGAAGCGCTTGATTTTATCTATGGATTTGGTAAATACGCTCAACGGAATATTTCCAACATTCCTAAAGTAATTCTTCTTGACCTAAAAATGCCTAAGGTAAACGGCCTTGAAGTACTTCGAATGATCAAATCGGAGCGTCATACCAAAATGATCCCCGTTATCGTACTGACATCTTCGGCACAGGATCCGGATATAAAGGAAGCGTATAATTTAGGCGCAAATAGCTACATCGTTAAACCTGTGGACTTCAGTAATTTTTCAAAAATTATATCTAATCTTGGTTTGTATTGGATGATTGTCAACAAAACTTAGTGGCTTCTACTTAGGATAGATCTTCAGCCGACAATCCCATTTTAAATTGAAAGATTCCGGCAATCGAATCGGCCCGAATCTTAGCTTCCTGCGAAGTTCTACCGCTAAAATTTTCATTAATGGTTTCCTTAAAAAGCAAAAGCCACCGGGTAAAATGTTCACTTCTAACTTGTAACGCTAAGTGCTTCTGTAAGGGGTTACCACTATAAGATTGATCACCCAATAAAATAGAACTCCAAAAATTGTACATGACCGGTAAATGATCGGGCCAATTTAAATGACTGAAAACAGGTCCAAGCAATTCATCCTCTTTGACCTTGTCGTAAAATCTGTTTACTAGAATTTCAACGTCCTTTCGGCTCTCAATATCCTTCTTTTGTGAATTCATCAGCCGAGTTTCTTAAATACTGCGACCATTCACAAATCCTTTTATAAATCTTTTACATAATAACCCTTAAGCGCAGCCCAAGGTCACTATGCAAAAGATGCCTCGAGGATTAATGACGACCATGACCACCATGGAAACCTCCGCCTGCTAAGTTCACTCTATCCCCACCTGCTGAGTTAACCCGACCCTCATAAGAATTCCATGATTGTGTGTGGTACATATTGGCATTGAAATGGGTCATATTTCCAACTCTATTTTGATACGACAGATTGCCTGGGCGGTGATGTTCACTCGCCCGCAAGATTGCCTGGCGTACATCCGTGTCGTAAGGCGCAATGGATGCAACGATACCTTTATCGGTTTCTAGTTGATTTGATTGTCCTAAAAACGGAGTTTTTTTGAATTGCCTTTCATATGCATCCCCTAAGCATGCCTTTCGCAACGATTATATCTTTCCTTTTTCTTGGTGGAGAGTTCTTCCAAATAATCCAATTGGATCTGTTGTGACTCCATAATCCGTTGAGTTTGAAAAATCATAAGGTGATCGATTTTCTCGTGAAGCAACCTGATTTCCAATTCCGCCTTCAGGTTAACTTTATAGTCATGTTCTGAACGCTTCCGGTCTTTTGCCTCCTTTCTATTCTGACTCATCATAATAACAGGTGCCTGTAAGGCTGCCAGGCAAGACAATATCAGGTTTAGAAGGATATAGGGATACGGATCAAAGCCTTTGTTCAAGAGATTTGAATTTAAAAATATCCAGATCAGCATGATGAACCCGAAAAGTAAAATGAAAAACCAACTGCCACCAAAGGTTGCAACACGGTCTGCGAGGCGTTGACCGCGCGTACTATTTTCTTCCTCAGTTTCTTCAATATTTTCCGAAATGATTTCATGCTTGGAAATTGCCTCCAGCACCTCCTTTTCCACCTTATCCAACTCACCAATTTCATTTTCCATGACATTTTCCAGGTATTTCTTCCTGTAACGGTGCAACGCATCCGGACTTATCAAGGAGCTTTCATTAAATCCGGGAAAGTCTTTCTTTATAAATGTGCTAAGGTTTTCACGCAGGGAACTGGCAGGAACCAATTCACTTTTACTCATTAATTTTCCGGTGATGAAACACTTCTCTTGAGTCATAATCCATTTATTTGTTCGATGAATAATCCCTATTGAACACTGCAAGCTCTCTTACCTACAATTAAGATTGATCATGCGCCGAAAGTCACCGTCAACATCGTACATAATAACAAAAATAATTCTTGGTTTCTGAGTGACCTTGGCCTGCGCCTTTCATCAAAAGCGTAAATATGAACACATGAAAAAACTACTTACCTCAGTCGCTATGACCCTTGCAATAGTGACCACGATACATGCACAGAGTGCGCAAGTCAAGATCAAGGTTAAAGAAGCTGAGATCCCGGTTTCTGTAGTGGAGTCATTCAAGAAGGATTTCGCAGGCGGACAGGCGCAAGAATGGGATATAGTTCCAGCGGCGATTGTAGGCGAAGAGTATGTGGTTACGGGCTATGACAATCTCGACGGCGAGAAGCCAACGTCGTATGCTGTTATTCTAAAAGGAACAAATACCAGGGGTGAAGCATTGTACGACAAGAATGGAAAATTGAAGTACTCCAAGGAAGTCATCAAAGACACGGCACTCCCAGTCGCTATACGCAATGCTGTTATGGAGAAGTATCCAGGTTTCGCTTTCATAAAGGACCAGGAAACAATAAAAGAAGGAAGATCAAATTTCATTCACTACCGGGTGGTCATTTCAAAAGACAAGGAAAAGAAGGCATTGGCGGTAAATGAAAATGGGAAAATATTAAGGGAAAAAAGAGTAAGGCTTTGAAGTGAGGTTAGGTTACAGGTGGGTAAAGCCACTCATCGTATGAGTGGCTTTTTTCATTATGTCAAGTGACCGTATACTTAAGATACAGTGAACATTTGATTTCATTGAAGGAAACTACCCTCTGCCAAAAAAGGCGGCAATAGAATTAAAGAGACCAGTGTCCTCCCCTATGGTCTTAAAAAATGAAGCTGGAATATTGTACAATGCCGCACGTTGCAGCATAGTAATGAACAATTGTGCGCGGCCCTTTTTCGTATTTGAAGATTTTAAGACCTCATTTGAAGATAAGATGATCACCTTTTTACCCGATTCTATAACACCTTTCATCACTTCATTCGAAAATAGATCGGATTGCATCACGATTATGTGAGGTGGATTTTGATCTGTAAAATCGTAAAACGTCTCTAGAAATTCACCCTCAAGAAAGTTTCTTTCAGATTTTATAGGCTTAAGTCGCAGGCGAAGAATTTCAAAATTCTGCACATAATAGCTCTGAGCATCTGCCAACGCACGATATACGTCTGCTACTGGTTCGGCGGATGTTTTTGTAATGGTTGTGAAAAGGGAAAGCCTTAATTTTAATCGTCTTGACAATTCTGCAGACCATGCGTATCCGGCACGGAAGTCTGTGTCAATTTTAAAAGGATACAAAAGTACATTAGGCACAAATCGTTTATAATTTAGATGAATTAAAAATTGCTAAGTCACATGACGCAATCGACTATCCAAGCTGCGATAATGCTTCAGCCAGTCCTACCGTGGTGGCGAGTATATATAATTGGTTCAGCTTTTCTTTCGAGCGTTTTAATCTCATCTTAACAGCGCTGGAAGAAATATGATACATGGAATGCAGGGAGTCTATGGATTCCCCCTTACTATACTTCAGCAACAATAACTCCTTTTCATTCTCGGGTAAACTATTAATCAGGCTGATCATGATGTTTTCTATGTCACCTTGATCCTCTGACATGTTACTGCTCTCTGCCAAATATTCTGCGTCTTCGTCGGAACGCAACGGAGCATTTATAGCAGACCACTTATTTCTTTTTCTTAATGCTTCCAGGCAATACCTGTGCACGATAATATACAGCCATGTTGAAAAAGACGACTCTCCTCTGAAGTTTTTCAAATTATCGAACGCCTTTATCAATGCTTCTTGCGCAAGATCAAAAGCTTCCTCATGATCCCTCATGAGCGATAAGCATTTCTGAAATACTTTGGTGTAATACCTGTGATAGAGTTCCGCCATAGCATCTTGTTCATGCTGAAGAATTGCTTTGATTAATTCTTCATCCTTAAATTTTTCAAAGGTTTTCATTGTTCTTGGGATTGATTGATGTCATAAAGGTGGACAAACCCAAATCCCGGAATAAGAGTGAAAAACGGTATTTTGGAAAGGACGTGCAATACCTAGCCGCTGCTGAAATTGCGTAGTGTCTGCGAGTTTCTCGTAGGTATTTCTGGAAGGGAGTACCTAAATAAAGGCCTTTTCTATGGCGTATTTGACCAGGCCAGCGGTATTCTTTAGCTGAAGTTTCTCCAGGATATTTCTGCGATGCGTATCAACTGTCCGCGTACTGATAAAGAGTTTCCCAGCAATTTCGCTATTGGTAAACTCGCCCGCAATCAGTTTCAGTACTTCAATCTCCCGATCAGACAAGGGACTGTCCTTACCATGCTTTGGCTGGGATGTTGCTTTTATGTTTGTAAGTGCTTTAAGCAGGGTAGCCGATACAGTATTACTGAAATAACTATTTCCTTTAACTACGGCATGAATTGCTGCAAGCAACTCTTCGACTCCCGTATTTTTTAGAAGGTATCCGCTCGCGCCGGCTTCGAGCATCTGTATAATGTTGTCTCGCTCTTCGTGCATGGTCAGGGCCAGCACGTGAACATCGGGAAAGGCTTCTTTCACCTTTTTAGTCGTCTCAATTCCACTGGAACGACCCATATCAATATCCATCAGCACCACGTCAGTAACAATTGATTTTAGAGCTTCTAATACGTGTGTCCCATCTTCTGCTTCGCCGACAACCTCTATTTCCTTTATCTTGTTCAGGATACCACGAAGGCCAACCCGTATAATTTTATGATCATCCGCTATCAGTACCTTGATCCTATCCATCGACTTCTCCATTGATTTTGTAATGCACCTGTGATTTAGAGGTGAATTTACATCTAAAACACAAAAACCTTATCAAAATTGTAAACAGGTGTCTGATTGTTATGTGATCCATAGTCACTTTACATATCAAGCGGTGTCCTGATACTTTAATGTAACCGTAAATACAGAACCTTCATGCAGCTTACTGGCTACTGAAATATCTCCACCTAAAAGGCGGACGATCTCCTTTACGATCGAAAGACCCAACCCGGTTGACCCTTCTCCTCCTGTAGGTTTGTTGGAAAGCTTTTTGAATTTACCGAACAAGTCCGGAATTTCTTCGGGAGGGATACCAGGTCCTTGGTCAATAATCTCAAACCGGATCTGGTCATCCTTTCGGACTGCATTTAGTTGAATGGTTTTTGAAGGTGCCGAAAATTTAATCGCATTGGACACCAGATTTTCAAGGATCTGCTGAAGCGCATCCGGATCTGTATAACATGTAACTTGCACAGGACTAACAATAAATTTGATCTGCTTCTTTTTTACTTGTTGCGTAAATTCGTTTTTAACTTTTTGGAGTAGTTTACCCACATCGACTGCTTGCTTTTTGATGGTTGTCTCTCCCAATTCAATACGATTGATATCCAGCAGATTCGAGATCAACCGCTGCATGTTGTTGCAAGAGTCCTCCATGTAAGCGAGGTACTCCATATCAGATTCAGATCGTGCTGATTTCTCAGCTTGCATCAGCCTAATGAGGCCCGAAACACCGGCAATAGGTACTTTTAAATCGTGCGAAGCGATACTTAGAAAATGATCCTTTGACTGATTCGCGGCTACCAGTTCTTTTGTCCGTTCCTCAACTTTCTTTTCAAGAGTCTCATTGGCATATTGTAAATTTTCAATCAGTCTATCTATGTGACGCCTTTTTTGTAAGAGTCTAAAGATGGCCGCTAACGAAGTTAGCGCAATAAGGGCAAAGGCAAAGAATCTCACACTATCTTCTACGCGGGTATTTTTTTCCAGTTTTTGATTTTGGATCATCAAGCAGCGTCTTTTCGCGCTGAATCAGATCTTGAATAAGGACGCGTAGCGTGTCCATATAAGCCATTCCGATTTTTGTACTAATGCGCATTACTGCGCTATCCTGGCCATGTGCATTGACCAGGTTTATCACATTTTCAAGGTCTTCACTCTTATTCTGAATAGCTGCAATAATTTTTCCATTGATGAGGTTGGTTTGTTGCTCATTGTCGTAAACCAATTTAGATAATGTATCGGTAGCGGCTGTTATTTTACCTTTGGCTTCATTATAGGGTTCCAGGAAATCACTGTCACCTGAGATAATATAACCTCGCTGGCCGGTCTCCATATCCTTCAAAAGGGAAAGCAAGTTTATGGAAGAGGCTATTGAATTATACCGCCGAATAACGGTGTGCATACTTTGCTCTTTCTCCAGCGTGTTGATATAGGTAATAAAGGCACTTGCAAGCGCCAGCAGCACCGACAATCCCAGGAGCAGATAAATGCCGTTTGCCCTTAGTTTCATATTCGGAGACTGATTCGAAAAAAAGGTTCGGATTATTCATAGAAATCCGAAGATGAGCTTGTAAACATTCAAATCAAAGCAGGTTATGCGGACCTGGCTTATTTCTTTAACCTGTGGTTTATTTTTCAAATGCTGTGACTTAAAGAAAGGTACCACATCTAAAGATCACAAAATCAATAAAATCATGAAAACAATATTTTTCTCTTGCTTATTCCTGCTTGCGGGAATAGCATTTGCTCAAGCTCAGATTGCGTCTGAAACGCTTACCATCAAACCTGTGAAAAAAGGGGAAGAGCCCAAAGAAGTGATGGAGGCCATTAAGCAAGATTTCCCTAAAGCCATCGTTCAAAATCTCAGCATATTGCCGGCAAAACTATACGGAGAATACTGGTCTGTATACCGTGACGACAATTTGAGTGGGAAAACGCCTGCTTTCTATGTAGTATATCTCAAAGAGACCAACGAACTATACAGGGCTCTTTATGACAAGCATGGAAATATTAAGTCTTCTAAGTTCATCATTAAACAAGCCCAGCTTCCGAAAGAGGTTACTTCAACCGTTGCTAAAAAATATCCAGATTGGAAGATCATAAACGACCTTGAAAAAATAACCAGTAAGGACGGCAAGACAAAAGAGGTCTATCATGTTGGAATAGAGAAGAACAAAATGCATAGAAGTTTATTCCTTGATAATAGTGGTAAATTAATCAAGGACGTGCCACGCAGAATTTTGTAATAGCAATGCATCTTGTTGGAAAGCCATTCGGGACTGAGATCCTGAATGGCTTTTACTTTGACAATCGCTGATTCGCTGAGGTGTACAGAGCCGGAAAAAATTGTTTTACGGCAGGGAATCTACTCTGAACGGAGATTTTTCAGCGGACTTTCAAGAGCCGACTTGACGGCTTGAGCACTGATAGTCGCCATCGAAATGAGGATGGCTGTCATTCCTGCAGCAGCAAACATCCACCACGTGAGATCAATCCGATAGGCAAAGCTCTGCAGCCAGTTGTTCATGGCAAACCATGAGATGGGTACTGAAATGACCAGCGCAAGAAAGACCAGCTTTAAAAAGTCCTTGGAAAATTTCATCACGATATTGCCTACGGTAGCACCCAGGATCTTCCGGATACTCAGTTCTTTTCTGCGTTGTTCAGCGGAGAACATGGCAAGCCCCAGTAATCCCATACATGATATAATGATGGCGAGCAGCGCGAATACATTCGACAGCTTACTTACCACCTGCTCGCTTTTATACAATTTTGCATATTGTTGATCCATAAAAGAATAGAGGAATGGAAAGTTGGGATTCACGTATGGCACAAACTTCTTTCAAGCTCTGGAGTGCCTGAGTTGTTTTCCCGGCTTCTGTTCGTACCATAATGGTTCCGAAATTCAGATCCTCTTTCATATCGAGGATCATGGGATCGATGCGCTCATGCAGAGATGATGTGTGATAATCTTTTAATACGCCCACGATCTTTCCTTTTATTGACCCCAAATAGTAACCTCTTTTCCGATCGGGATCTTTTATTCCCATTTGCCGTACCGCCTCCTCGTTCACCAGGAAGCTCATAGAATCGCCTTTGATATCCCTTGAGAATCCGCGCCCTTCAACAACCTCCAGATCCATTACTCTTACAAAATCATATCCAACGGACGCCATATTAAACATGATCTCAGTAGCACCTGGATCAGCTCCTGACCATTCGACCGCTGCTGCTCTAAACCCCATAGTGTGCGGAAACTGACTGCAACGATCCACCATTTTGATTCCGGGCATATTGGAGGCTTGCTGTCGGAACACAGCTCATATTTTTTTATTAGGTCTCCCTCTATGGGAATATAGATAAGATTTTCACGGTCATATCCAAGATTCTTATTTTGTATATAGTCAGTCTGCCTTGAGATCACCAGTGTCGCGATCAGCAGCACAAGAGAAAGTACAAACTGAAATACGACAAGACGTTTTGCGGACGTACACCGCACCTGAAGTAAAGGTTAGTGAACCTTTTAATATTTTAACAGGCTGGAATGAAGAGAGGAACAAAGCAGGATAACTTCCAGCAACAAGGCCGGTGATGACGGCCAGGCCCAGTAATGAGATGCAAAAAGAAAAGTCCTGAAGAGGTAGCACTACTTTTTTCTCGGTAAGCAAATTGAAGGATGGAAGGGCGAGACCAGCTATTGCCAATGCCAGGAATGCCGACAAAAACGTAAGAAGTATTGCTTCTCCCATGAATTGAAAGATCAGGTAACTGCGCGGGGAACCGACGACCTTACGAACCCCTACTTCTTTAGCACGTTTGACCGAACGGGCTGTGGCCAGGTTCATAAAGTTGATACACGCTATCAGAAGAATGAATATGCCGATCGCGCTAAAGAGCTCTCACGTACTCGATCCTGCCGGTAACCGGTTTTCCATTCTCAAACGTTGAATTCAGGTATTGGTCACCAAAACGTTGTAAACCCAATTCAACTTTATACTCCGCCATCCGCAGCCTTCCATTCTGAACCTTGCGAATAGCGCTGCAGAAAATTTTTCATGAAAGTCCCGTATCTTCTCTTCAACTTCTACAGGGTCGGCATCCGCACGCAGCTGAATATAAGAGCTTGTTCCAAAATGTCCCCACGATTGTTTGAAGGGATTTTCGTCGACCCATGCGTCCCAGTTCATCAAGTAATCAAACTGGTCGGTGGAATTTAAAGGTACATTTTCAAAAACTGCTGTAACCATCACTTCTTTCCGGCCATCAAAGCGAAGCTTTTGCCCATCGCGGCCTCGGGACTTCCGAAATAGATCTCTGCCATCTTTCGGGATATACTATATGCTAACCGGACTGCTTAATGCGGTTTCCGGCTGTTCCATGCAATAATGGATAGCTAAACATTTTAAAGAAGTCTTCCTCTGCACGGCCGCCTTTCATCTTATGGATCTTGTCATCTACCTGAAACGTTTCATAAATATCATCCTGTAAGCTAAGCCTGAAGTATTTCACAAAGCCTGTGGCGTATTCAATTTCAGGTATCACTTTTTTTAATTCAGCCGGCAAACCTGCGGGAGAATTGTAACCGGAGTTTAGTGTCGTTGCCAAAGCCCTGAGTCACGTAAACCCTGTATAAAAATTTATTATTCGCATGGAAGTTATCCACACTCAGTTCATCATTCACCCACAAGTAGATCATCAAGCTGCAGGCGAGGCCAAGGGCGAGTCCGGAAATATTGATCAGGGAAAAAGATTTGCTGCGCAGTATGTTTCTAAACGCAACTAGGACATAATGATTCATCATGGTTATGGGATTTACCGGTGAGTGTAATGTTTTTTTGAAATGGATGAGAACGGTTTCTGAAGACGAATGACGTTGAGCACGTAACGCCTGTCGGCTTCATTTTTTCCGACCGATCTCTACCCAGTACGCATACAGTTCCTTGAGGTCTCCTTCCACTTCTTCGAGTGAGTCTGATGGACAGCGCCATTTCAGACAGACGTTGCGCCCAACGAGGAGGATTATGGGAGATCGGATCTTGCTTCATATACCTTTCATCTGGATATTCGATGGAACGAGTGACCATAACCTGGCGCGTATTTCCTGGTTCTCACGCAGTGCCTGGACGCCATACGCAGTGATGGTGAAGAAACGTTTTCTTCTTCCACCTCGCGCAGCAGTTGCTCCACCCATCTCCGAACTGAGAAACCCTTTTTCTTCCAACCGTTTAAGTGTGGAGTGAACGGTACTGAAGTCAATGGTACGCCCCGTTTGATGCTCCAGCTCCTGCAATATGTTTACACCATATGCCGGCTCGCCGATCGCTGCGATCGTCAGTAATATTAATTCTTCGAGTTCGCCCAGATAGTATCGTTTCATGATATGATTTCATTTTGACGATCAAATCAAATGCCGCCTTAAAAAGGCAGCTTTTTAGCCTGAAACGGCGGTTTTCAAAAAATCAGGATGTTCGCATGCGTGCATAAACGTTCGCATCAGGCCATTGTTGACCAACGGATTCCTGGTCGAAGCTAAAATCATCGGACTCTAAACCCGTTGCAAACCTTATAAAGGATTTGATCATCCGTCAAGCTTATAAGGAGATCCAATTGACAAGATCAGTTTTTCTTTGGGGCCACAAATTCGGATGGTGTTTTACCAAATTGTTTTTGAAAACATTTGGTAAAGTAGGAAGGATCATTAAAACCCACCATGAATGCAACCTCCGCGATACTTCCTGCCTGGTTAGTGAGTAATTCAACGGCTCTTTTCAGTCGCATAATACGGATAAAATCTCCCGGTGACTGATCGGTAAGAGCTTTGAGTTTACGATGCAATTGCATCCGGCTCATCCCTGCCTCCTTGCAGAACGCTTCTACTCCAAAATTTGAATCAGAAATATGTTCTTCCATGATCTTCATCACGTGCTGCAGTAATTTTTCATCCATAGAGGTAATCGTAATGGAGGCAGGCTGAAGCGTAATCTCCCGGCTAAATCGTTCTCTTAACTTCTTGCGTCCTTCAATCAGGTTTTTGATGCGGACCAAAAGCTCGGTGGCTTCAAAGGGTTTGACGATGTAATCATCTGCACCTGTTTCCAGCCCCTCTATCTTACTCTCTCCGCTCGCCTTGGCGGTGAGCATGATCAATGGAATATGATCCGTTTTCTTTTCTTGCTTTAATTTTCGGCATAGTTCCACGCCATTCATTTTTGGCATCATGATATCGCTAAGGATCAGGTCTGGCAGTATTTCAACGGCTAGGCTATACCCTTCTTCTCCGTCAGCAGCTTCCACGATTCTATAAGTGGGATGCAGGTTCTCCCGTACGAAATGACGTATGTCTGTGTTGTCCTCCACAATCAACACCAAAGGAGCTTCCGTATCGGTTTCTATATCAGTATCGGTATCTTCTATTACAGTCTCATAGGAATTAAGGGGTTCATATGCCGCACTATTGAGCTGTATTCTGCTTTGCTGACCGTTATTCAAAGAATGTTCAACAATGGCTAGCTCCTCAAAGTCAGCGACCGGCAGGGGTAGACGCACAATGAAGCACGCGCCTTCTCCTGGCTGGCTTTCAACCAATATTTCACCCTTGTGTAATTCCACAAGTTCTTTCACCAACGCCAGGCCTATGCCACTTCCTTCCTGCTCTCTGGTAAGGGAAGTATCTGCCTGATAGAAACGGTCAAATACTCTGACAAGCTGACCTTTTTCGATGCCCGCACCACTGTCGTGAACCTTTAGTTCCAGTATGCGTAAGAGTGATGATTGTTCATTTTTTACCACACTCGTTTTAAAAGACTGATCGCTTGTTTTAAGCAGTAGCGCCGATACAGTGATCTTGCCGCCTTCCGGCGTAAACTTGAAGGCATTGGAAAGCAGGTTGGTGATGATCTTTTCCAGTTTGTCGGCATCAAAATAAACCACAGGATTGTCAGGGGGATATTTAAAATGATATTGAACGTGCTGCCTTTCAGCCAAGGAAGCAAAGGAAAGTACTATAGGCTTAAGAAAGGCAACGATAGCGGCTGGTTTTGTTTCCAGTTGCATATTTCCTGTTTCCAGTTTGGATAAATCCAATAATTGATTGATCAAATGGAGCAGGCGCTGAGCATTGCGTTGCATCATCTCGTAGATAGGCTTATCGCTGACTTACTTCGCGTGATAGGAATTTTTCTAAAGGGCCTAAGATTAACGTTAGCGGCGTACGGAATTCATGCGATATGTTTGCAAAAAATCGGGATTTCAGTTGATCGATTTCATGCATCTTCTCAGATTCCATTCGCTGTAATTTTAGTTCATGGTTCAACCTTTCGCTTTTTACTGTATACTGCCTCAGATACATACAACAAGCACCCTATCATTATCGAATACAAGCAGTAGGCCCACCAGGTACGCCACCAGGGCGGGTGAAATAAGGATCAGTTACAAACCTTTTCAGCCCATATGCCGTCGCTATTAGCCGCCTTCACTCTGAACACATACTCGCCAGATGGCACATTGTAGTAGTAGGCAGTTTTTTCTTCGCCTGCTTTCCGCCAGGTGTTGTCCAGATTTTCGAGCATAAAAAGGTGCCGGTTATTTTCGGGACTTTGATAATGAATGCCCGCAAAGTCGAAGGAGAAAACATTTTGGTTATGTGCAAGCCGGATCTCTTTTGTTTGCTGAAGCGGAGCTTTTCAAAGGGCTTTCCTTGCCGGGCACCACGGGCTTATCGGCAATTCGAAATTCGGATAAGGCAATCTGGGGTGGTTTTGAATTGCGTTTCATCTGTTCGGGAAAAAAGTGAAATAGCCGCTCCCACCGCCAAAAAAAAGTTCGCCACTGCTTCCTCTGTAACTACCCGTACCGTTGTGAAATATAGGATCGTTGTACCGGCTGAAAATTAATATTTCGTTTCGCTCGGGATTGATCTGATATATTCCAATGGATGCATTGACCCACAAGGCCTTTTGATTGTCTTCCAGGACTCCATTCACGATCATATTTTCAGACTAACTCGGCGTTCGGGCCTGTAAATCGTGAAAAGGTGTTCATTGTCGGTATTGCTCCGGTAAAGACCAGTAGAGGTGCCTACCCACAATATTCCTTCTGAATCCTGCCAGAGGTTATGAATGTTTGCACGAGCAGAGATAAGTGTTTAAATTTTCCGGTTTCAGGGATAAACCGGTTCAATCCGCCTCCGCGGGTTCCAATCCACATAGGTTACCGGAATTATCTTCATAGATCCGGTAAACCTCGCCTGTGCTAAAGCTGGTCGTGTCTCCGGGGTTATGGCGATAATGCGTAAAGTTGTTCGACTGCTGGTGTTTGCGGACCAGTCCCGCTCCTTCTTCAGCGATGCCAAACCAGAAGATATCCTTGGCGGTCTTCATGAATAGCACCGATGCTATGGTTGATTTAAAATGTTGTCTACACTTTGGCTAAAATTCTGGCGGGCAAATGTACCTGTCTTATGGTCAAACCTGTTTAAGCCATTCCCTGTACCGATCCACAATACACCTTGACGATCCTGATGAAGGGCGCCAATTCTGTTGTTTGAAATGCTTTTATTGTCCTTTGGATTATGAAGAAAGCGTTGTTCGTTTCCATTGTTTCGGTCTTTTCGCGTCAGTCCCTCATCTGTTCCATACCACAGTACTCCTGAGTTATCAACAAGGATCTGCGTAACGGGTCTGGCTGTATTAAAATATAGAATGTTCTTTGGCAATGGATCTATCCGGTACACGCCGCGCCAATAACCAATCCATAGCATGCCATCTCTGGTATTGGTTGCCCACCATGGAACCTCAAGCTCAACGCCCGTGTCAGGGTCTTTAAAATTCGGATAGTGCGTTACCTTTTTTGTTTCCGGCTCATAACGGTTTATGCCATTGCCGAATGTGCCGATCCAAATTGCGCCGGTAGCGTCTTCAATGATAAAAGTGATGTGATCATCTGCATAAGGCCGGATTCTTTTTTGAGGTGGACGACTTAATCGTTGCGGATAGTTCGGATCATACAGGTGACGTTGAAAAGTGCCATCAACACGGTTCATTGTATGCAAGCCATCGCCCGCAGTACCAACCCAGAACGTGCCGCGGCTGTCTTCAAAAATGGCTTTCACTTTGTTGCTAATAAGCGAACGTGGATTGGACGGGCTCGTGCAGATAACGGATAAATTTGCCTGTTTTCTTATCAAAACGATTCAGTCCTCCTTCCTCTGTTTCACCCCCCTGCCCATCCCACACACTACCTGTTCCCACCCAAATAGTTCCCTGCCGGTCTTCATAAATGTTCATCACTTGGTTGCAACTCAAGGTATGAAGCGTCATTGGTCTGATGGTGATAGCGCTGGAACTTCCCTGTCTTGGGATCGAATCGGTTCAGGCCATTGTGTGTTCCAATCCAAAGGATACCTTCCCGGTCTTCCAGAATAGTTCTAACGGTATCGTTACTCAGGCTGTTGATGTCCTTCGTGATTGAATCGGTGATGCTCGACATAGCCTGTTGCAGGGTCAAGTCGGTCGAGGCCGTAACCGATAGTGCCGACCCAAATGAATCCTTTGCTGTCCGCGCAGAGGGATTCCGTCCAGTTGCCTGCTAATGAATTTGGATTCTGAGGATCGTTGGAATAGAGCGCATAGTTATATCCATCGTACCGGCGCAATGGAGATTGGTAACTTCCAATCCACATGTACCCCTGCAGGTCTTGCACGCCGGAGTTACATGCGGCGTGTAGACCTTTTGGTGGTGGAACACGGTTGAAAGTTAGTCCCTGGGAAAAGGACGGCCGGTATATAGCGAGCACAAGCAAGAACGTGAAGATTGATGAAAGGGATTTCATAGCATGAAATGGTTTAACAAGAACCCGTAACCTATAGAATCTTACCCCGTGCTGGTACCTATACCCGCTTACCCAGGGCTTTGGTACACACAAAAATTGATTGTTGCTCCTATTGGGCAGCCCGGACAAATGCCCGGACTGTCATCACCAAACTTTCAGTATAAAACTATAAAAATTCAGAGCTATTTTATAAAGAAAGCAATTCGCGGAGCGCAAACACTTTTCAGTATGCACTCACTTTAAATGGCTTTGGGGACGTAACGGTCTGTCCGCCCGTAATTACATTTATCGTGTAATCACCTTGTGGCAAATTCATTGGTACACGCACGACGATTATTCCGGATTGAGCTTGGACAACCTCTGAATACGCACCATTGAAGGTAACATAGTTATCAGCGGGGGTTGGTCCAAAATTCTCCCCAAATATGGCTACCGAAATTCCACCCTGGCCCGACTCAGGTTGAAAGGATGAAATAGCCGGAGACGTACCAGGACTGGGGCTTTGCACGATGGGATAATCTTGAGGATCATCGTTGCAACCAGACAACGAGAGCGCAGCGATGACGAAACCGAGAATGAGATGTTTTTTCATAAAATTGTTTTTGAGAATGTTTTTTAGCTAAAGACAACCATTGCCTTTACGGGGACAAAATTGGGCGACAGTGGCACGATCCTGCTAAGAATGCTGTACCCAATCCTGGTAGATTGGTAACAAGTAGCATGGGATTGAAAAAAATCGAAGGGAATTTTATACCAACAAAAAATCCCCAGGCATTTGCCCAGGGATTTAGTAACGGATTGGTCCTCTATTATGCTGTTATCCGTTAGCTAACGATATTTATTGTCGTTTCATTTAAACGCAATTTTATTTACGAGGGTACCAATTTTTTCTCCCTGATTTAATCCGATTTCCCCAGAAATAGTATAGTGAATACCGCCCAAAATGCGAGACCGTGCCGCTTCTTTTGCGTACGCGCGAAGATCCTGATATGACCTGGCTCCGTATAAATTCTCGTGTGTTCTGTCCACAAATGAATAGTATCTACCGAAAATGCTTTCTAAAACAACAGATGAGGCGCCTCCAAGTGTAGCATGTGCGGAAGGATATTCGGGATGTGCCGGTGTTCCTATGACGGCATTCCAGGAATCCTTTCCCAGTACGTTGCGGATATACGAAATAGGACGAATTAAATTATAAGTATACTTGGCCTTGAAAACACATATGATAGCTTCGTTTAAAGCAATGCCGTGTTTTGCATAGGTAATCACTGCCTGGTCAAGTTTGAATTTGTTTTCCTCTAGCAACTGAGTGGCTATGTGTGTGTAATGCGCTGGCGTGCCATAGTTTCCTGGAAGATCCGCCCAATGCTTAACGGTCTTCACGTCGTCGTCAGTAAGCGAAAGGGATATTGTATAGAGCTCATTCGCCATCGCGTAAAAGTCCGACCCAACCGTTTCGGAATAGGATGGTGGTGCAGATGGCATGGTTAAATTAGCGCTATTGGGAACGAAAGTGCGATTATCTCCCCAATAAGGCCTTATAGGTTTGGAGAAGGCAGGTGGCGTCGGGATCCATAAGCCTGGCCCTGTGGGCGCGACGTAAGTATCGCTTGTTGCCTTTAGATAACCCTCGTGCCCACCATCGGTTTTTGACCAATCAAAAATATGAGTGGCTATTCTCCTTCCATAGTCTGCTGACTGGCTAACGATCTCGGCAGTGGATTCATTTTGAAATTGCGAGTTTAACACCGCCTCTAGTGAATCAATGCTTGACTGATTAGCAGCGGATGTGGTGGCAAATAAATTTTTCAGCATAAATGCCATCGCCGCATTGGCGCTGGCTGCCCAATGAATTGTCTGATGTTGACCAACTGCATTGATATTCATGCCGATCCTTGGCGAAGCTATGGAACGGTAGGAAGGCATGCCTTTCACAACAGATTCATACAGGGTAAGCCCAGAGTAAGCAAAAGAGCGACTTGCAACCAGCGGGTCAAAGCCTGCTGTTGTTTTGACAAGCTTTTGCTGAAGGTTAATCCATTTAATGGCGACGTCGGCTGGATATTTCCTTGTGAGGTTAAGTTGGGGACCTTCGCCGTTGGATGGAACATGGGGAAGGTCGTCACAGCTGCTGATCAACAGCAAAGTTATTGTGATAAAAATCAGGTTGAATGTTTTCATAAGAATAGATTCATTTTAATTGGTGAATAGAAGGAGACAACGAGAATGAGTTGTTTTTTCATAATGTTTTTGTTTGTTTGTTCGATATAAAGACAACCTTTGTCTTATGGGGTAAAATTGGAGAGCAGAGGCGTGGACAGGCTAATAATCACGTCCCCATCGCTGGTAGATTAGTAACAGCAATGAACCGTGGCAAGAATGAGAAGTAATTTTAGACCAAGAACTGGTAGTGGTGTAACAATGGCCCGCAACTTCCCGCGAAAGGTCTCAGGAGACAATCCAATCTTTGTGGAAAGTGGCCATCATTTTTTTTTGTATTCCATCCTCACACTTCACCTATTTCTAAATCTTTCCTGCCAGCAAATAACTCCTGAAAAACCGGAATGGCCCGTTATTACTCGCGAAACTAAAGCGTGGTCGCGTTGGTGGTGGCATGGCAGTTCAGTTACGAAGGAAGGTATTACGACGGAAATGGAAGCGTACCAAAAAGCCGGACTTGGTGGATTGGAGATCACACCCATCTATGGCGTATACGGTGATGAGAAAAATTTCATCGACTATCTCTCACCGGAGTGGATGGATTTACTCGTGCACACGCTTCGCGAAGCAGAGCGATTGGATATGGGCATTGACATGTCAACGGGAACAGGCTGGCCCTTTGGTGGGCGATGGGTAAGTGATGGTGACGCCTGCAAGAATATGGAGTATAAAGTCTATGAATTAAAGGGAGGTCAGTCGCTGGCAGAGAAAATAGAATTCACGCAACAACCTTTTCTGCGCGCGGTAGGAAATCCAATTTATGAAACGAACCGTGGTGCTGTGGCAAAAGAACAGTTATCTCACGTAACAATATCGGCACCTGGGCCACGCGTTGATCCAAAAGCGATAGACATTAACAAAATCGTCCAGCCGATATCGGCAAATAAAAATTTACAGGAGCTTGCTGTTGATCAGGTAAAATTTGAAAAGCCTTTAGCCCTTCAGGCACTGCGTGCATACGGTGAATCGGGCGAGGTAATCGAGCTCATCGATAAAGTCAAGGATGGAAAACTAAACTGGATCGCACCAAAAGGAAACTGGAAAATTTATGCTGTTTTTGAAGGCTGGCACGGCAAGATGGTGGAACGTGCTGGTCCCGGTGGCGAAGGAAATGTAATCGATCACTTCTCCGTGAAGTCCTTGAAAAATTACCTGTCAAGATTTGATAGTGCTATGGCAAAGGACGATATAAGATCACTCCGTGCATTCTTTAATGATTCATATGAGGTAGATGATGCCCGCGGCGCTGCCGACTGGACACCGGATCTTTTTGAAGCATTTAAAAAACAATGTGGCTATGATCTGCGAGACCACCTGCCGGCCTGGTTAGGACAAGACAGTAACGTCGAAATGAATGAACGCATCCTTTCTGATTACCGTGAGACGATATCCGAACTGGTTCTGAAGAATTTCACATTACCCTGGAAAGCCTGGGCTCATGATAAAGATGCCATTATTCGAAATCAGGCACACGGATCACCTTCCAATATACTGGATCTGTATGCAGCAGTTGACATTCCGGAAATTGAGGGCACTGAAGCCTTGAGAATCAAAATGGCTTCTTCGGCCGGCAATGTCGCCGGAAAGAAGTTGGTATCATCCGAATCCGCAACGTGGCTTAATGAACATTTTGAGTCCAACCTGGGTGACATAAAAAGCGCAGTGGACCTTTTCTTCCTGAATGGCGTTAACCACGTCTTTTACCATGGCACGTGTTACTCGCCTGCGAATGATAGCTGGCCTGGTAGATTATTTTACGCTGCCGTTCATTTGAACCCGCGTAATTCGTTGTGGGGTGACTTCGATGCGCTAAACACATATGTGACGCGTTGCCAGTCCTGGCTTCAAAAATCGAAAGCCGACAATGATGTTTTGCTCTACTTTCCAATCTATGATCGGTTTGCAGCACGTGGCCAGGAAATGATCGAACATTTTGATGGCGTTGGAAATCAATTTGAAAATACGGCGTTCAGGAAGAGCGCGGAGGTGATGCTTGACAGCGGCTATACATTTGATTTTATTTCGGATAAGCAGATCCTCAATCTTTCCTATTCAAATGAACATCTTGTTAGTGAAGGTGGTAATGAACATAAGACCATTGTCATTCCACATTGCAAATACATTTCCTTAAAAACGCTGCAGCATATTTTAGGATTGGCAGAGCGCGGTGCCATCATAATTTTTTATGGGGGACTTCCTCAATCATTCTCCGGTTATGGGAATTTTGTATCTCACCGGGAACAATTCAACAATCTGATAAGTAAACTTGCTCCCTCGGGGGAAACCAAAATAGGAAAAGGAATTGCCATCACCGGAACTGAACTCCAAGACCTTTTACACAAAGCAGGTATTGACCGAGAAACAATGGTTGACTCAGGCCTGGACTACATTCGGAAAACAACTGCTGAAAAGCAGCCACAATACTTTATCTCCAATTCAACTGATAAGCCTTTTGATGGATGGGTACAACTTCAGAAAAATGCCGCGAATGTTGTGTTGTTTGATCCAATGTCCGGCGAGATTGGTAAAGCCAAAACCAGAAGTCATAACAACGGCAAATCAGAAGTGTATGTGCAGTTGCAGCCGGAGCAAAGTATATTCCTGAACCTGTATACCAGAAATGTAGCGTGCGCAGATCTCTCGTATATAGAGACCACGCCCGACGCTCTATTGTTTCGTGGCCCCTGGAAAGTCAGTTTTACGCGAGGTGGACCAAAATTACCACCTTCAGTTACTACAGATTCTCTTATTTCCTGGACGGAATTTTCGGGTAACGAGTATCCAGTATTTTCAGGAACGGCTAAATATACTTTTGAATTTAACAGGCCATCTCAGTCCATGCCTTTGCTCCTTGATCTGGGTAAAGTCTGTGAAAGTGCAGCGGTGGTACTCAATGGAAGATCGCTAGGCACACTCATCGGTCCATCATATCGGGTTGGCATTGATGGATCTCTGTTAACGGATCACAATGTACTGGAAGTCCATGTATCGAACCTGATGGCCAACCGGATCATCGATCTCGATAAGCGGAACGTTTTCTGGAAGAAATTTTACAACGTAAATTTTCCAGCACGAAAAGCGGAGAATCGTGTCAATGGTTTGTTTAGTGCTGCGCAGTGGTCACCGAAACCATCAGGTCTGCTGGGGCCCGTCCGATTATTATATGTAACGCCCAAACGCATGCCGTAATGGACAGATCTGTCCTATGTGAGCATGAAGGATGAATCAAAATCATCGAAATCCGTAAAAATTACCTGTTTGACAGGTCAATTCTTGTTTCGTGAATTACAGAACTTAAAAAAGTTTGAGCATATTTGCACCCCGAGCCAAAGTGGCGGAACTGGTAGACGCGCACGACTCAAAATCGTGTATCCTCGGATGTGCGGGTTCGATTCCCGCCTTTGGTACTTTAAGGATGGTGAACGCCATCCTTTTTCTTTAGCTAAAAAGGTACCGTTATGTATTATGTATATGTCCTCTAGCGAGTCCAGGAATTATATTTACGTTGGCATGACCGATCTGGAAAGAAGAATCAACTATGATAACGCCGGATACAACCTACCTACCGGAAGGCAGGCAAGACAACAAGAGCTGTACCTAACGGACGTCTAAGAAAAGAAATCGTTGATTCCGAAAATCAACCCAGAGTAGTTATAATTTATCGCATTAATGATGAGGGTAGGAAATCCTGACTAGTTCAGGGCAACAAGTATTTTAGGAACTAAACCTAAATTTCATTTGCTGATGATTTTAAAAAACGCAAATTATTTTTACCCTATCTTTCACAGTCTCCGCCGCTTTCGCGCTGACGTAACCGATGGCTCCCGGGTTTTCGCTTACGTAATTGATCATTTCAGCTTCGTTACTAACTTCGTTTGGCATTGACTCTGAATTAGCGAAATGGCGCTGCTTAAAATATTGCTGCACTTCCGCTTCCTCCATGTTCAACACTTTCGCATAGAAACCACGCTGAAGAGGAAGTTTGCCTTTATAGCCTGCCGGTTTAATAGGCTGATCGTTGGGCCACAACCTTTTTACCTTGCGGGTATAAAGCAACCTGGCCTGGCCTAGAGTAATAGCTGCACTGGGATTGGACGCATGAACAATTATTACGCCTCCATTATTTTGCAATGTTGAAGAGGATACTGTCCCTGTAAACACGGTCAGCATCAAAATTGAAACACGCAGGTTTATTAATGTTTTCATAATTCTAGTTAGAAGGCAAATGAAGTACTGACTGCGATTACGGTTTTGGGCGCTGCTCCAGCAAAATTGGATCCGTATTCAACCTTAATCCGGTTGGATGGAAACGGATCCCATACAACACCGACCATTACTAGCGATTGATTGGTCACAAAGTTTTTATGTATGTCATCACCGTCTACTTCAAGGCCAAAGTACGGGTGGTTATTATCCAGCCTCCGGAAATCATATCGCAAATAAGGGCCGAAAGGTTTTCCGGCTGCTTTCGTTTTATACATGAGTTCCAGACTGGTCGCGCAGTATTTATAGCTTGATGCCCCGCTCACACTTTCTTTATCTTCGAATTTAATAAAGTGGTATTCTCCCAAAAACTGAAATTTATTTGTGTTAAGACGCAGGTATGGTGCGAATCCAGTTTCCGAAAGTTCCATTTCAATTTTGGGATCAACACCCTCTATATAATGACTTCCATTTGGAACGTAGGCTGTTGCTATTTTAGGATTCACATAACCGCTGATTCCCACTGCAACCTCCGTATTACCATAACTCGCCCATTCCAGCAAGCCAGAAATTCCAGGGCTTACATCTTCACCAAATTCAACACCAAAAATATCGTCACCCTCCGTGGATTTAGCCTGGCGACTTGTTCCATAAGCAAGGTTATATTTTATTGCGCTTGTGCCGGATATGTCGAATGAACCATAGACGGACAAACCCAATGTAAAAAGGGGTATAAAACCATTCTCTTCAGTGACCATATCACGCGGCCTGACAGAATTATTCAGGTATCCGTAGAAACGCTGATTGCGATTTAAATATCCAATGGGGCTTAAAAACTTTCCTACCTGAATGTTAAATCTTGACTCGATTCTGTAGTCAGCATATAGTCGCAGAAATTCAATTCTTAGCTCATCTTCGAACGCAAAGTATAGTTCGCTTTGAACAGTTAGTTTGTCATTGAGTTCAGATGAAAAAAGGAGATTAAAGGCTGGTAAGAATAAACGGGAATTATCTTCAAAATCTTCTATGTCTTCGTTATTCGCCATCACGGAATCTAACTGCGCAGTTTCAGCAGGATCGCCCATTCTGGTTTCGAATCGAACTTCAGTAAAACCGGAGATCGAAAGCTTCTTGTCCTGAGCCAAAAGGGCGCTATATGTGCCAAGGGCCAATAAGATGAGTATGTGCTTCTTCATTGTAAAAATTTATTTATTAGCGATCATTTGGTAAACAGTCTTTATATTCCTTCGCATTGTGATTCGTTCTTATAGTTCCTTTGTTTCTGTAGGTAATTTTCTTTAAGGGATTCCTTTCGTAAAAAGGACGATCAAACTACTCCCTTGAGGTCTCATGCATTACTATTAGTCACCGATACAACCGGAAGGAATGAATTTTATTTTACCTTGGATTCAGTTAGCGTTACATTCTCTCTAGGCCAGCAACAATTCCATTGAAGATTTCCGGTTTTGTTTTCCGGCCTATCGCCAACTTCTCCAGCGTATTTACAAGATCCTCAACCTTGATCGGCTTGCTAAGGTATTCGTCCATACCGGCATCAATGCACATTTCGCGATCGCCCTGCATAGCATTAGCGGTCATGGCAAGAATCAGTGGTTGATAATCCGCGCGCAAACGAATCCGTCGCGTTGCTTCAAGTCCATCCATGACAGGCATCTGAACGTCCATCAGGATCAGATCATATTTTTTTAAGTCTAACGCATTCAATGCCTCCTGTCCGTTAAGTGCCTTGTCTGGCGCATAACCCAGCTTAGTGAGGACGCGTTCCGCAAGTTTTTGATTAACAGGATTGTCCTCCGCAATAAGTATTTGCAATGGATACTGTTTAGCAAATTCAATTGTTAATTTATTCTGGCCAATATTGTTTTCCACAAGGAAAGTTTTCTCCTTATATGGACTGAGTTGCGCAATAAGATGTTTAAAAAGAATAGCTTGTTTGACGGGCTTCGTCAAGACGCTTGCAAACAGGTCTTCGTGTTCTTTTGTTTTTTCATCGCCCATTGAGCTCAATAAAATAATAGGAAGATTTTCTTGTTTCCCTTTTATTTGTCTGGCCAGTTCCATTCCATCCATATCCGGCATCTGCATATCCGAAAGCACAAGACTAAAATCTGAAACTTGCGAAAGAATTTCCAGGGCCTCCTCGCCCGAACTCGCTAAGGTGGGCAGCAGTTTCCATTGCTCTAATTGACTTTTAATAATGTTACGGTTGGTGAGGTTATCATCAACTACAAGAACTTTTTTATTTTCTATACTAGCGATATGATGATGAACATAAGTACGGGTAGATTCCTGGCTTACAACTGTTTTAATAGTGAACGTAAATATGGTCCCTTTCCCGACAACGCTTTCTACTAGAATTTGTCCGCCCATCAATTGCACTAGTTTTTCGCAAATAATAAGACCCAAGCCTGTGCCTCCGTACTTGCGTGTTGTTGATGAGTCAACTTGAGAGAAGGCTTTGAACAGCCGATTGATCTTATCTTCTGGAATGCCAATACCCGTATCGCGAACCTCAAAGCCGAGTTCAACATTATCACCCATCGTACTTAGTAAATGAACGCCGATAAAAATTTCTCCCTTGTGGGTGAACTTAATCGCGTTGCCAACCATGTTAAGCATAACTTGTCGGAGTCGAAAAACATCCCCGATTATCTGGGAAGGCACATTGCAATCAATTTCATAGATAAGATCTAACCCGATCTTTGACGCTTTGCTTGAAAAGACATCCAGCATTTCCTCAATACAGGTTCGCAAATCAAAATCCTTGTGTTCAAGCTCCATCTTCCCAGACTCAATCTTTGAAAAATCAAGTATATCATTGATTACCGTAAGCAAGCTTTCTCCGCAACTCCTTATTGTTTCAGTATATTCCTGTTGCTCAGTTGTCTGTGAAGTTTCTGCAAGCAACGCAGCCATCCCGATAACGCCATTCATGGGTGTGCGTATCTCATGGCTCATCGTAGCAAGGAATACACTTTTAGCCTGGTTAGCTTGTTCGGCATCCGCTTTGGCCAGCTCCGCTTCTGATCTTGCCTTCTCCGCCTCCAGCTGCTTTAGTAATATCTCTTCACGGTGAGCCAGAAGTTTTTCATTGGTGTGTTGCAATTTTTCGGACTGCCTTTGGAGAATTTCTTTCTGTTTTACGACCTGGTTTGTTCTTTCTTTTGCTTCCGATGCATTTCGCTTAAGATTTTCCCGCATGGTGAGTAATGCCTTGCCCATTTCATCTTCTTCGCTTATAAGTTTAAAGTCTTCGAAGTAGTTTCCTTTTCCAATTTGCAAAGCAAATTCTGACTTAGCATTGTTACCCTCCATTAGACTTGCTATTGCTTCGGTCATTTCACCGATCTCATCAAATCGATTTCTAAATTGTGCACGGACTATTTTACCTTTTCCAATATCAAGGATAACATTTTTGAGCTCAAGGATCGGACGAACAATTTTCTTTTTGGCATATAAGTAAGCAGCTACTGCTGCCACCACGAATAAAACGATCATCACAACTAATAGTACAGTAAGAAGCGTATAGGACCTCTCCTTCGCTTTCTGCACGTCATTCATTCTTTGCCCCTGTTGTTGCACCAATTCCAGCAACTTTTGATTTAAAGAATTGGACTGCGGTAATATCCGGGTCTCGAGCACTTTGATGGCAAGGTCGACAGCAACATCATCATAATAAAGGCTATCGTGCGATAAGACCCGCATCAATTCCGCCTGGAACTCAAGTATCTCCGTGAATTTGGTCATCGCGCTTTGGATATCCGCAAGGCCTTCTACGCTACTTCTACTTAAAATGCCATCAAGGTTATTTTTTAAGAGGGAAAACTCCGTGTCATGGATAGCCCTCAACGCTCGTTTGTCCTGGCCGTTTGATTGATACACCCAGTTGTTGCTTAGCTTTCTTGAATTGTCCAGCAACGCACTAAAATCTTTGAGCAGAATAAATAGTGGCTGATGAGTCGTCTGTATCCGTGTATCTAATTTCTTATTATTGCGCAAAATAACAATACAAAACAACGTTGCGATCACGGCCACCCCTATGATGAATAAATATCCGAGTGAAATACGGTTCGATACATTAAGTTTCATTCGCTCTCATAGGAATGCACAGATAAATTAGGATTTTGAATTTGCTTCATACTATTATCAGAATTGTGAAACTAATTATTGCTATCACTGCCTGCACATCGTTCACAGTCACGTAAATTCTCAATATGAACCATTATGATCACTGTAGGGCGTGCTAAAAGGTCGTTTAAGGCCGCTCCGTTAAACCAATTTGAAAAGTTGTACTCAATGATTTCTCAGATTTCGGCATGTTAAATCCTATGCAAAGATGCAGACAGGGAAGGAGGCGGCAATCAGCAAAAACCTGATTCGGATAAAATCAGGCTTTAGCGATTTTTTCAACATCCTGGATAAATCAGTCTAATTGAGTTCGTGGAGTTTTACGAGAAAACAGCTCTTTATAGTGAAAACGGGACAAATTAAGAGTCCTGAACCAGGATTTGCGGAAAGTTAAGCGTTACTCCTCATACCATTTCTCGAATTAGCCTGAATGAGACGCAGCCTCTCTAAAGCTCTTAAAGCGGATGGCAGTTTTGTTGGATGTGGAAATGGGAGATTTACTGGTTTCCCTGAAGTCAAGAAAATATTAACGCTAAAGCCGAGGAACCTCCTTAAATTCTCCAAATTGTCTCGACCGACGGAGTGATCAATGAGACAGATACCAATTGATTGATTCAGGCCTATGCGAATTATTTTAAATAATCAAGCTTTCAAACGACTGCAAGTCTGGGAAAAGCCCAAACTTTGAGCGAATAAAAGCGATAACCTATGTGTGATTCGTTTTCAAACAATCAAAATCTTAAGGCCTGCAAGTACTGCAAATTCTGGGCTATAAGGTTACAGGCTATACCTATATAACGTATAACGATCTAAAACTTAAAATAAAACTCTCCTGTAATATTTGAACTATCCCACGTGTTCTGCTTGTCACCCGAAAGCCTTAGCACGTTTAACCTTACTTCCTTAAAGACTTGTTCAATAGTCAGTCCTGGCTTCCGCATAGCCTTCAACACTTCCTGCGTGTATAATCCATTGCGACCTGCACCATCGGTAGCTACGGAACCAGGTGCTGTGGCATAGGCAATGAATGAGCCACGTCCTTTTGTCATCTCAACTAAACCTTGTTGGCCTATCGACCTGGTAATGGCTCGAAAAGGACTATTTCTACACGCATCAAGAATAACAATGTTCAATCTAGAATTCGATTGCTCCATACTTGTCAGAACCATACGTTGAACTGGAAAGCAATATCTCCAAATATCATCTTCGTATTCAATCATCGCATCTACAGGCACCAGATAGTTCTCAGTATCCTGCCTCAAGCCATGGCCGGCAAAATAAAAAAGCCCCACCGTCTTGTCGCGATCTCCTTTATCCAACTTTTCTTTAAACTTTAGCAGTGCAGCACGGATCTGCCCATACGTCGCGTTGGTTAAAAGTTGAACGTCAAAGTTTGATTTCTCCAGTTCAGCGGCCATATCAATAGCATCGTTAACCGGATTTCTTAATTCACCCACACTCTTTGGATAAAGCGCGTTGCCGATCACCAGGGCGTACCGCTTCTCATCTTTGTACAGATCCACGAGCGTTTGATTGCCTGAGGAAGTTTGAGGTTGAGCTACAGGTTCTCGTATCGGCGTATATTTGGCTTTTCGCGAAGCAAGTTCCTCTGTGTTAAACTTGTCCAACTCTTTCTTTACGACGTCGTTTCCAGGCTGGATTTCATACGCTTTTACGAAGTCGTTATAAGCAAGGACTTCGTCTCCGGATTTTGCGTGTACCAGACCCCTTTCGTAGAGGAGCTTAACGAAAGTTTCCTTATCGTTTTGCAACACGCTGATGGCATTGTCATAAGCGTCAATGGCATCCGGATAAAATCCGAGATTATATTGGCACTTGGCCAGGAACCAGGAAATGTTTCCTTTATTCGTGTGGTTACGCAGGATGGCTTCCTGAAAATCACCAATAGCATTTTTGAAATTCTGCGTTTTGTAATAAGAAAGCCCCCTGATATAGTAGACTTCCACATCGAAGGCCTTATTACGGGTAGCAGTATTTAAAAATTCTGAAAGACTGACAATGGCATCTTGAAACTTGCCCGCCTTGTAACTTTCAAATCCCTGATCATATAATTTATATTGAGCGGAAGCCTCAATTAGGTTTGATGTTCCAATTGCCAGAATCAGCCCAATCTTCACCAAATTTTTCATAACACATCAGAAGTGATAAACAACTCCAATCGCAATGTTCAAAGTGGTAAATCCCTTTTTTACAAATGGGTAGTCCTTATGGTAATATCCTGTGTTCGTTGCCGGCGGAAACTCACTGGTATTTATATATGTGATAGGGAGAGTAACTCCAACGGTGCTTTGCAGAAACAAACCGAAACCTGACGGTAAGGTAAGCTCTGCGCCAATTCCAAGGTTCGTCCCTGCTGTGACCTCAGTGTCTGCAGCCCATCGTTCCAACCCAGGTGATTCCGAACTCAGGTTATCGAAGTCGTCGCCGCCTGACCAATCCGCCGGGTTATCGAGAGGGTTATTTTCATTCGCGAACCAAAGTTCGACCGAGGCAGTTAGCTCCGATCTTTTGGACACAAGTAAATACGGCTTCACAATTCCATAGAAAGAAAACTTCTTTCCCTCCTCGTAGGGGACAAAGTCGATCTTTAAATTAAACCCGGCCGAAAAAAATTTGAGATCTCCCCCTTCCAGGTAAACCACATACACCTCATACCCGCCGTCAACCTGATACATATTGTTTCCACTTGCATCCCGATCGCCAAATGAATCCGATATTGATTCGTCATAATGGAAACGTGTAAAGGAGACCGCGGGACCGATCGAAAGGAGTCTATTTAATCGCTTTAGATACCCCGCTTCGAAATTGAGGCCACAGCAATAATCTCCGTTGTTACCACCAAATTTGTATGAGGGCCCTCCAAATAAATAAAAACTGTTTGACGTCGACACCCTGTCCATTTTGCTGAGGGTACCTTCATCCTGGGCTTTTGCTGCGCTATAGGTTAAAAAGGCCAAAATCAGGAAAGACCAATTGCATTTTCTCATAGAAGGGCTTTGTATTGAGAATACATCGAAGGTAATATACAAAACTTTTCCTGCAGCGCTTTCCTGGGTAATCCGATATTTTTTTTTGTTTGACATCCCATATCGGCTCGAAGCCGCAAAGAGGCATCTCATAGTTTTATAAGAAACCAATTCTTGGTGGGGCGTCTGACCTCAACTCTTATCGTGGATTCTTGCATGACCTTGCGGCTTCCATCTTGCATAAACATTTTGTTGTACGCTGGCCCGGTCAGTCGTCAATATGTTGAATGTCTTTGCAACAAAGTCTATAAACATTTCTTCTATAATCATCTCTAATTTGTCCGGGGACGCATTGGCAAACAAATACAGTGCGCCATTCAGCGCCCAAAGATCAGTATGCTATTGGCAGGTAGCGTCAGCTGTGCTGAATAGTTAAATCCATGCAATGGGTTTGCGCTTGCTTCCACTGCTCCATTGTTGCCCGAGACATTGGGATTAACCCAATTTTCATAGACATCACTATTGAAGATTTCGCGCCACATACCTTCATCAGGAAAACCAATTCGGTAATTAAATTGATTGAACGTAGATAAGTGCACAACGATTAAAACATCATGACCTTTGCCCTCAACCCAACGATGATAAGCCAGCACACGGTTCTGGTCGTGATAATGCACAACACGAAATCCTTGACCCCGCAAAGCCGGATACTCCCAACGCAACTTGATGAGTTCACTTGTGAAACGGACGTGATCGATCATTTCCTTGTCACCATGATCAAGACCATCCCAATACAATAGCAAATCCTGATGAAATTCTAAATTGTCAGACCATTGTTTGTCCTCCAGAAATTCCTGCCCCATAAAAAGCATGGGAATGCCTGGCGCCGCGAGCGTAATTCCCATAGCTATCCTGCTGCGACTGCGGCCAAACCAGGACCGTGGATTTGATGGATCACTTAGCCGTGCTATCCTCTGCTCTCTATTCAGGTAAACAATATCATGGTTTTCGGGGCCCTGGACAAAACGCCATTGTTCGTTGAAACCTGGTGGCCATAGACTCATTGCCAAGTTTGTCATATCAAGGGCTCGCTGATCAGGTTGACTGGCGTTACCAATTACATCGCGTATGGCGATGCGCAGTCCGTCCGTCAATGTGGTATCAAATCCAGCACCCTGCGGCGGATCCATCACAATGAATGGGTTTACATTCCAATATTCAGCTTTGTTGAAAGCAGACGGAATATGAAAACGCAGTGTTGATGTCAAGTCCTGACAAAAGCTCCAGCCATAAGGAGCACCATCATGATCAATCACACTAACCTGATCATACCGGAATCCATCGACCCGATACTCATCGATGAAATATTTGGCATTCTGGATAAGGAAGTCCCTTACTTCTAACTTACTAAAGTCGAAAACAAGTCCGCCCGCATGGCCTTTATCAATAAAATATTGCGAATTGTTATTCCCTCCATTCTCAAATGATTGCCTATCGAAGAAATACAAGCTCTCTGCCCCGAATTCCCCACCGGCGTGATTGTAAACGACATCCAGTATTACAGCCAGACCATAAATGTGACAGAGATCAATGAGTGCCTTAAGCTGATTCATCTCACCACGCAGCGCGTCAATACTATACTTTCTTTGCTGACGCGCGTCTAACAATTCATTAAGATGGCTGACATAAGCCGGAAGATCGACATCGGCTACAGCAAAGTCCATTTCAGGTGAAAAATAATCTGTGCCATTGTAGCCAAGGCTGAATTCAGTTTGAAACTCCTGAATTGGCAAAAGCTGAATAGCTGTAATACCTAGACTGATTAAATGGGGAATCTTACGGGCGACATCCAGAAACGTACCGCCCTTTGCAGGTAAATTCGGCGTAAAAAAAGTTCCAACATGTAACTGATAAATGACGAAATCATGAAACTGAGGAGTGACAAAGCCACTTTCATGCCATGGAAAATCTGGTTTTCGAACAATACAATCGCTCGGGAAAGGCGTGTCTAATTCCCTGGCATACGGATCTCGCTTGGGTCCTTCACTTCCATTACCTATCACGTAAAACTTGTAGCGGTGGCGATCCCTAACGCCAGGAATAAAACCCATCCAATGACCACCAGGCTGTCGGTTCAGTAAGCTTGTGTCATTTCGTACACGATTATTAAATTCACCTATTACATATACCGCCTGCGCATGCGGCGCCCACGCGCGAAACGTTGCTCCATCGGCAATGAGGTTTGCCCCCATCGGAGTATTGGAATGAGTGTGATCAAGAGCTGTTGGCATACAACGGAAAAATTAAAATGTCAGACCAGAATTTACAACATTTAATCATACAACCTTCAGATCTGATGCTCGATTTCTCAGACCGCGAATCAACCTGAACTTTCATCGAGTTCATGTGTTGCATAGTATACAACCTCAGGCAAATAATCTTAAGGCGTCCTAGTAACGCCTACAATTTTAGTAGTGCTGAAACTTCAACAGGTCGATTGAATCGTCATTCAGTCCTTAACACCTCGGTTGGATTTCTTAGCGCTGCCATTAATGTTTGAAATCCTACAGTCAACATTGTGCATATCAGCGTAAGCAAACCAACGACACCGAACACCCACCAGTAAATTGGCGTACGATATTCGTAGGACTGAAGCCAGTTGTGCATGATCAGCCAGGCGGTCGGAAATGCAACAATAAAGGAAAGTCCGACGAGCTTGAGAAAGTCAGATGAGATCATTGACGTTATATTGTTAACTGTTGCACCCAATATTTTTCTGATACCTATTTCCTTTGAGCGTCGTTGTGTGGTGTACGATGCAAGTCCGAATAATCCAAGACAGGAAATGAACACCGCGAGTGCTCCAAAAACACCGGCAAGATTTTGTACCAGTGCTTCGGTCTTGAATAGCTTGTCGTATGCTGCGTCTGTGAAGGTATATTCGAAAGGATATTCGGGATTGTATGCTTTCATTACTTTTTCAATCTCCTTAAGGTCACCTTGTATGTCAGAAGAGCCACTGAGGCGGATTGTCAGTATTCTCAGGAAATTATTTACCTCCGGATTTGCAGTAAGAATAACAGGAGACGGAGATTTGCTATAGACGTTTCCGTGGACGAAATCCTTGACAACGCCGATAACTTTCATATGATTGTCTCCGCTAACGACCTCTTCGCCAACCGGCGAATGATCGCTGATCAGCTTAGCGAACGCTTCATTGATTATAATGTTATTGACGTCTGTCTGGGCGTCAGCGTTAAAATCGCGTCCGTCTTTTATCGTCATCCCAACCGTAGAAATATATTCAGGAGTAACAGCCTCCGTAAGGATAGAAATGTTGTCATTGGGATTCTTTCCCTGCCATGAAAAGTGGCTGTCGTCATACCAACCGAATCGAAACACCGGTTTAATACTCATCGTGGCATTTTCGGCTACACCTTTGCGGATAAGCTCGGTCTTGATGGCACTAAAATTCTCACGCATTGCCCCACGCATTTCCATATATATAGTCTGTTTAGTGGCGTACCCGACATCACGCCCCTTTGTGAAAATGATCTGTTGATAAATGATCACTGTGGCAATCATTAAAGTAATGGATACTATAAACTGTACAACCACAAGTCCTTTCCGGATAAAGCCGGCACTGGTGCTCGTCGCTATTTTCACCCCTTTAAGCACCTGGATGGGATTGAATGAAGACAGATAAAAGGCCGGATAACTTCCGGCGAGTAAGCCACAGGTTAATGTCACTGCCACCAGAACGCCAATGTGCCACCAATCATTCAATCGCAGCGTCAGGTCTTTCCCGACAAGTGAATTGAATGCCGGAATTACAAAATACATAATCGCGATCGACACCAGCACGGAAAGGAATGCCATCATCAATGACTCCGAAAGAAATTGCGAAATAAGTATGCGTCTGCCTGCACCCAATGTTTTGCGAACGCCTACTTCTTTTACCCGTTGCTCCGAACGCGCAGTGGCTAGATTCATGAAGTTGATGCATGCAACCAACAGAATTATACATGCGATGATTGTGAAAAGCCTGACGTATTTGATCTGGCCGTTGCCATCCGGACCCCCATTCGAAAAACTATAGTATAGGTGCCAATCATTCATCGGGAACAAAAAACACGAATTCGTCTTCTCAGGGTTTCTGGACCTTAAAACTTTTGTGAGCTTTTCATTGATCGCACCTATATCCGCATCGGGATATAGTTCGACAAGCGTGACCGCTGCCATAGCATTCCATTGACTCAACCAGGGAAATTTGCTTTCCAGCAGCTCGTACCGTGCGAACCAATCCGCCTTGAACGATGAATTCGGATGCGGGTTTTGAATGACTCCCGTAACGGTAAAAAGCTTATCCTTGTCAACGTTTATCGTCTTACCCAGTACATCTGTAGTCCCAAAGAATTTCAGGGCCATTCGTTCAGTGATTACGAGGGCATACAGATCGTTAAGCGCTGTTTCAGGAGAACCTTTCAGCAATTGCGGATCAATGATCGAAAGAAAAGTAGAATCCACATATTCACCGTTTTCGAAAAATGTTTTGTTGTTGGCTGTTAAGAGTGCTGAATTAAGATCACCAGTAATTCGAGACGCATTCTTTATACCTGCAACTTCGTCTGACAGCACTTCGGCCATCGGTCCGGGCAGGTTACTACTCGTGAAGGCAACGCCATTGTGAATTTCATTTTCCATCACCATGAAGATGTGATCCCGATTCGGAACATCATGATCGAAGGTGACTTCGTCCTCTACCCAAAGGAAGATGAGAGATGCGCATGCGACGCCAACCGCCAGGCCGGCCACGTTTAATGCGCTATAGCCACGGTTCTTCCACAGATTTCGCAGCGTAGATCTGAAGTAATTTGTCATAAGCGTGGGTTTGTGATGTTACCAGAGAAGAACCAAAGGGTTACAGTTTCTCACAAAAAAACAACTAAGCATCTTGAATTTGGCCAAATCTCCTAAAAATGGTTGATATTCGGAACTTCAGTGTACTTAAGAGATAGTGAAAGTCACCCTTTTTCGTTGTAACTGTCAAGGCCTAGGTCAATATATTTGTAGCCGTTTTGTTCTTTTTTTCCATTTGGATTAAATTGTAAATCAATTACCACAAGATTATAAGAGGTAGCACTCATAAATCGTATTGTCCGTTGGGTATGAAGAACATAACAATAATTTCGTGTCTGTTTATTTTTCTGACGGCGGCACGAGAAGCGTTGTCGCAAAGTGCTCCGCTGTGGAAACAACCAGCGCACGTCTTTCCACAAAAGCTAAGCTGGTGGGATAGTATTTACCAGTTCCCCCAATTCCAGGAAGGACGCGTTACATTCTTTACGGGATATTCACCAGATCAGAAAATCAAGGTGAATTACAATCTCTACTACGGGCACATGTACCTGATCGACGACAATGGAGATACATTGCAAGTCAAGCCATCAAAAATACTAAAGTCTGTTCAGGTCGGGAACAATCTATTTTATTTTGATCCTCAAAAAGGATATATCGAGGTCATCGTTGATGGAACTGTTTCGCTGGGATCCCATAACATGCTACAGATCGAAAAAATGGAATTCGTTTCGGGTAATATTGAAGCGGAAGGTACCGCTGACCTGCGCGGCATGCCCTCTGTTTTTAACAAATATTACCGTCGGTCGGCTACCTATTACTTCATTGGTAAAGATCAACGCTTGTACACTCCTTCAAAATTTGCCATTCTGAAACTATTTCCGGAGTTCAAAGTCCTGCTCAGCGACTATATCAGTGATCAATCCATAGACTTCAAGCGCGAAAGTGATCTGATCAAACTATGCGGGTTCTGCAATGAACTTCGTCAGATTACCGATGACGACCGCGCTACTTCCATGATGGTTCAGGCTGGAGATCCGGCTACACAAACATTACGCGATAGCATTTACCAGTTCCGGGAATTTAGGGATGCGATGATTGTGTATTTAGATGGTCGGCAAAGGACTTTTGTTTTGAATTATGATATGCTCACCGGTGATATGAACATATTGGGAGCTAAAGGTGATACGGTGAAATTGAAGAACAGACTCACGGTAACAACAATAAACATTGACGGCGTCATATACTATTCCCATGAAAAGGAGGGGTTCATCGAATTATTGCAAAATGGATCAATCTCCCTCGGTGTCAATCGAAGGATCAGGATGGTCAATTGGCAATCTTTAAAAGCAGCATCGACTTCAAAGGCGATACCATCCGAGGATCCAGCCCCTTCGTTACAAGACATTGCAGATGTCGACAGGCGGTTCGCAAAACAAAGCCGCTATTTCTTCATCGATAAGGACGGCCATCCGTACATCGCCACAACATCATCGCTCTACAAACTATTCCCGTCAAGCAGAAAAGAAATTGACAATTACATTGCGCTCCACCAGACAGACTTCAAGGATGAGGAGGCATTGAAACTACTTAGCAGTTACTTGGCGGAATTGAACGGGTTATGAACACAAAGTATATCCGCCGTGAGTGATTGCCGGCTTTTGATAATTCCTCGATTCGATCTTAGCCATGTTCTATCTATCTTTTCTCGAGAAACAGATTTTCCACATAAAGGAATTGGGTGTCGGGGTCTTGCATTCATAAATTAACTATCTTGAATTTCTGATCAAAACCTATTGGCGGTTCAGCGCTGTGTTGTGACATGAGATACGTTATTCTTGTTGTTTATGTAGTGTCAATCGCCCTGACGGCTACATCCGTTTCTGGCCAAAAGCCAACCTTGGTTTTCACCTTAAAGCATGATGACGTTGTACGATCCGCACGATTCAGCCAGGATGGCCGGCTGGTTATAACCACCTCCGACGATGAGACAGCCAAACTTTGGGATGCAACAACCGGCGCAAAGATCGCGGTACTGAAAGGTCACACAGGCATTGTTATTTCATCTGCTTTTAGCCCCGATACAAAATATGTCGTCACCACCTCAACCGACAAAACCGCGAAGTTGTGGGATGTAGCGACGGGCAAATTGAGATCAACAACTAAGGGAAACAAAGACATTACTTGGCGTGCGGCATTCAGTCCTGATGGTCGATACTTCGCCTTCACTACGAATAATGAGGCAAAGATCATTGAAACTGCTACCGGCAAATTGTTATGGGAACTTCAGGGACACAGTGGCATACTCTCTACGATAACATTCAACGGCACAAGTACCTATGCCGTGACCGGATCTGAGGATAAGACGGCTAAGGTCTGGGATATTGCCACCGGCAAATTGGTGGTGACCCTGGCAGGCAGCCTGTATGGCATTGATGCAGCAGGATTCACACCCGACGGGTCACAAATCGTTACAACATCCTTTAACAGAACATCCCTCGTTTGGGACGTCGCTACAGGCAAGATGGTAAGGGGTGCCAATGGTCCCGAGGTAATCTATGCAATTCCATATCAGTTCAGTCCCGGAGGAGAATATCTCGCTACCTCAGGTACCGATAATTTTGCAAAAATCTGGGAGCCATCCTCGATGAAGATGTTGTACACCTTGAATCATTCATCCCCTGTCCAAAAAGTCGAATTTTCACCAGCAGGCAGCTACGCAGTGACTTGCTCAGACGATAAAACAGCAAAGATCTGGAAGATGCCTGGGCTTGCAAGCATTCCCGCAGCTGCTGCATTTAGACCAACGGCTCCTGCCAGGCTGGAGATCAGTTCCATTGCATTTTCCGATCAAAAGGGTAATAACAACAATATTCTTGACGCAAATGAACAGGCAGAAATAATTGTAAACCTTTCTAATACAGGTAAAGGGGAAGCCTACAGTCTCGTGGTTGACACGAAACTGGTTAACAAACTGAAAGGGATCGATTTTACAGCAAGTAAAAAGGTTGGTACGCTCCAGGCGGGTGGGGTTACCGTTGTAAACATTCCCATCTCGGCGACCTTAGATGTTGTGGCAGGCACCGCTGAACTGGAAATAAACGTTAAAGAGGCCAATGGTTTCGATGCTGATCCCATACGGATATCCTTCAGTACACAAAAATTCAAAAACCCACAGCTTTCCATCGTCGACTATAAATTTGCTACAGAGAATGGAGGGAAAATAAAGCTTGGGCAGTCGGTATCCTTACAGGTTGTTGTTCAAAACAGAGGACAAGGCGTCGCGTCTAATGTACACGTCGTATTCAACAACCCGCCCAATGTATTTCCAGGAAGCGATGGAAGGATGACTATCGATGAGCTCGAACCCAATAAAACGCAGGTGTTGAGCTATGAATTCTTTGCAAACAAGATGTATTCCGGTAATTCAATTCCTATTGATGTTGTTATTTCTGAGCACTACAATAAATTTGGTGAAGCCCGCAGGCTTAATGTGTCGCTGGAACAGAATCTGTCAAAAACACAAATCGTCTCGGTCGTCGGTCTGGAAGATAAGCCGATTCGTATCGAGGAAGTCTCTCTCAGTGCACCTAATCATAATACAGCACCGGCGTCGACGTCTGAACTTTCGCCCGATGCCAATGGCAAACCGCTTTTCTATTCGTTGTTTATCGGTATAGAGAAATATCAGTTTGCATCCGCGAGTCTCGTAAATCTCTCCAAGCCCGTTATGGATGCTGCGTCGCTGAAAAGCATACTTCTCAAGGATTATTCTTTTACGGAACAGAACTCATTTTTTCTCAATAATGCAACGCGGCAGAAATTCTCAATGCGCTTGAAGATCTTGCCACGAGAGTCACACCAGAGGACGATCTCTTGATCTTTTACGCCGGCCATGGATATTGGGACGAACGCCTGAGGGTCGGCTACTGGCTTCCATCGGATAGTAAGGTGACGGATAAAAGCAGTTGGATTTCCAACAGCACGATCAGGGACTACATTGCCGGTATACAGTCAAAACATACGTTACTGATCGCGGATGCTTGTTTCAGTGGAAGCATCTTCAAAACCAGAGAGGCAAACACCGAGATCAATGAACTGGCTGTTGCCCGGATCTACCGGCTTCCCAGCAGGAAGGCTATGACCAGTGGAACACTGACTACTGTTCCGGACGAAAGCAAGTTCATGCAGTTTCTGCTGAAACGGCTTACTGAAAACACAAGCAAGTACCTGACCGCCCGCCAACTCTTCTTCAGCCTGGAGGCAGCGGTACTCAACAACACGAATACCGTACCCCAGCTCGGTGTTATACAGGAGTCAGGTGATGAGGGTGGTGATTTTGTATTTATGAAAAAGTAAATACCACAAATGCAGTATTAGTGAATTGGAAGGCACAGAATTTAACAACAACATTCAGAACCATTGAATTAACTTAACTAAGATATTTACCATAAATTCTTACTCAAATGAAAAAAATATTAATTCTTGCTATAACAATTTCAATTTCTACAATCGCATACGGGCAGAAGGAAAACAGCAGTAATTCAACATTAATTATTCAGCTTGAAAATGATTGGGCCAAAGCCCTAATAAACCGTGATAAAGGAGTATTTAATAGATTGCTTGCTGCTGATTTTTTTTACACAGAAAATGAAAAGCTGTATTCCCGGACTGAAGTGATTCAATCCATGACGTCAGTATCAGACACAGTAGAAAGTGCTTATAATGAAGATATGCAGGTACACATTAAAGGTAAAACTGCGATAGTAACCGGTTGGCTATTCGTCAACGGCAAAGGTGCCGAAGGGAACTTCAAACGAAAATACAGATTTACAGATATATGGTATAATGAAAAAGGTACCTGGCAAATGATAGCTGCTCAAGATTATTTGCTTCCTTAGTAAACTTTGGCGAGTCAAGTGAAATGTAACAGGTGAGTTGCCATAGCACGAACGCAATCATGAAGATTAAACGAGTCGAGTCATGAAGTGGGATGTCATTCTAGGGATAACGAGCAGCATTGGTCTGTTCCATGCGCTTCTACTGATCGTTTACCTGTTGTGGTCGAGGAAAGGCAACAGGACTGCTAATCTTTTGCTCGCTGCTACGCTCGCGTGTTTTTCATTAAGGATATTCAAATCGACGTTCTACGCTGTTGCTGGTTTCACTCCCTCCTTTTTGCCGATCCTGGGTTTGTTGGCGATGAGCCTCAATGGACCGCTTCTCTATTTATATACGGCAAACCTTCGGCGTCGTCTTATATCCGGCAAGGATGCTTTTTCATTTTTTGATCTTTGTGTTTGCGCTGAGCAACATCGTTATCAGAACCGAGTCGTACCTACGGTGGTCTTACCTGTTAGTGATTCTCTCGCAATTCGGCTACATCGCTTATCTGTTCATGACGATGCGTAATGAGAAAGATAGAAATCTTAAGGGTTGGTCGTATTCACTTATCGGCGGGTTTCTGGCAATTGAAATCGTATATCTCTTACAGTGGACAAATCTCGATCAGATGGCGTATATCATTGCGACTTTTCATCCAGCATCTTGCTGGTGGCAGTCAACTGCGCTGGCCTGATGAAATACGAAATCATTAAGAAAGTTCATCACTATCGCCTAACCCAACGCGTGGTAGAAGACACCGTTCGGATCGGACTGCGAAAGATCATTGTTGATGATGAAGGGTATCGCGACGGTTCCTTGTCAGTTAAAAAACTGTCTGAAATGTTGTCGGTTTCGCAGTCGAAGATATCACGTTCCATTCAGGAGGAGTTCAGTATGACTTTTCCTGACGTGGTCAACAAACTCCGTCTCGACTATGTAGTCAGTCAACTACAGTCCTCATCGGATACCGAAAAACTTGAGGCCCTGGCGTATGATGCCGGCTTCAAGTCGCCCTCGAATTTTTATGCCCATTTCAAAAAAGTGTTCAAGACAACACCTACAGCATACCGGGAGCGAGTGCGTGCTGGACTTACGTCCTAGGGATTCCGTTATTTTTCATCTCCTGAATATTTTTCAGGAGCTCCAAATGACCAGAAGGATGGATTTTTGTAAAAAAAACATCCATGGAAAATTTGTTCTCCAAACATGTCATCATCGCATTGACTATCGTGTCATCGATTACCGCTGCGGGCCAAGACTTGAAGCGGAAAGGATTCACAGGATTTTCAGCTTCGTACGATGGGACGTTATCCGGAGCGAGGGTAGTGCGGATCATTCCTCAGTCACCAGCTGAGAAAGCTGGGCTGATCGCTTCGGACGTCATTAAGTCTATCAACAGTGAACCGATCGTCGACGGGCTTTCCTATTCCCGAGAGGTGTCGATGGTCAAGGGGTCTGATGTACTAGAGCTTAAGATCTCACGGAGCGGTGCGGAGCGCCTAATCATCGTTAAGGCGATCGCGGCTCCGTTTGAGCAAAACAGGAACAAAACTGAGTACGGCGTCATTCAGGTCGACAAGAACCGACTACGAACAATCACTACGCGGCCGAGCAATGTTTCACGCAAACTTCCCGGTGTTTTGCTAATTCAATGGCTGTCGTGCAACAGCCTTGAGCTCCCGGCCAAATCGCGCAACGGCATTGACACATTGCTGAGATCTTTCATGGATTCGGACAGCGTAGTTTTCATGCGAGTCGAACGTCCCGGCACGGGTGACAGTGAAGGTGGTCCATGTCAGGACTGCGGACTGGAGGACGAGATGGCCGCTTATAGCAAGGCGTTGGAGGCATTGAAGAAGCGTACCGATGTAGATACTGAACAAATTTTTTTGCTGGGCCTCAGTCTTGGAGGCTCGCTTGCACCTTTCGTCGGTGAAGGTCAGAACATCAAAGGTTATATGATATCCGGCGCATGCACACAAACGTGGTTCGAGCACATGCTGGATATTGATAGGAGAATATTACAATTTTCCGGCAATAAACCAGCGGAGATCAATGAAAAGATCAAAGGCCTTACCAGGTTCTATGTGCACTACTATGAGGAGAAGATGACACCAGGTCAGATCGAAGAGAAGTATCCCGAATTGAAAGGATTATGGACCGACGCACCGAATCACCAATACGAAAGGCCGGCAAAATTTTATCATTCGGTCCAGGCTTTGAACATTGAGGGAGCATGGCAGAAAGTACAAGTACCTGTGCTAATCGTATATGGAGAAAACGATTGGATCATGAGCGAAAAGGATCATTTAAGGATCGCAGAGATCGTCAACAACAACAAGGATGGCTTGGCAACTTTCCGCAAGATACCGGGACTCGATCATAGTCTCAACCTGTTTAAGAGTCAGCTCGACTCATTCATGGAAAATGGCAGGGTTGTGAATGGCGCAGCCAACCACGTGTTCATGGATTGGCTTAACGCTAAGATCAAGTAAGAGGGCGACAAAGGCTCCATTTTTTGCCATGAACCGATGCGCGATAACAATGCAACTAATATCGCCGTTTGAAGCGCTATATATTAACGCTTGACGTCTTTCGAAGAGACATGCCCTTCCGTAAGGAGCATTGTTTTTGCGAGGACTTGAAGTTTTCCTCTACTCCGTTCTCAGACTGTTCACCGGATTCGCCAGGGCTGCTTTGATTGCCTGAAAGCTTACAGTCGCCAGTGTTATCACCAGCGCTCCACCGGAAGCGGCAGCGAAGATCCACCATGCGATCTCTGTACGGTAATCATATCTGCTTATTCCATTGTAAAGAAAATAGTATGATGCGGGCACCGCGATGAGACAAGCCACGATGACCAATGCCACGAATTCACCAGAGAGCATTCTCCAGAGATTTGGGACGGATGCGCCTAGCACTTTCCTAATTCCAATTTCCTTTGTGCGCTGTTCAGCCACAAACGACGCCAGGCCGAATAACCCCAGGCAGCTGATAATGATTGCCAGCACGGTGAATACGACGGCAAGTCTCCCGACATTGTCTTCGGTTGCGAACTTTGTGGCATACTCGTCAGTCGCAAATTTATAATCGAAGGGAGCGCCTGGGATCACTTTATTAAATATCGCTTCTATTTTCGGTAACGCTTCGGCCGTGCTCATTTCGGGATTAATCCGCAAATACATCCAGCCGCCGCCTCCCATATTAAGATAAATAGCGGGTCTCACAGGTTCGAAAGGAGAGTTCATTACCATGTCGTGAATGACGCCGACAACATGGAAGTCTTTGTCCATATTCCACGCCAGGTTTGTCCAATGCACTGTTTCGCCCACGGGGTTTTCAAGCTTCATTTGTTTGGCAGCCGATTCGTTGATGATGATTGCTGAGGAGTCGCTTGCGATATCCCGGGAAAAAGTCCTGCCATCGACCACTTTCCATCCAACGGTCGTTCCGAAATCTGCGGAAACGTTTAACGTGCTGAAACTATTATCTGCCAGCGGATCAAATCCTTTCCAGCTGAAACCGCCGTTTCCCGACCAGGTTGTCGTGATCGGCCCACCGGCGTCTGCGATTTCTTCAACCGCTCCGGAGCTCTTGAGTTCACCGCGAAGCGTTTCAAATTTTTCGTAGAACTCTTTGCCCTTCTTCTGCATCATCAACAAACCTTCTCGCGAGTAACCCACCGGACGGTCTTTTACAAACATCAGCTGATGGTAGATGCCGCCTGTGGAAGCGATGAGCATGATCGATACAGTGAACTGTAGCACAACCAGTGCTTTCCGAGGTATCGACGCCAGACGACCAGCGCGGTACGAGCCCTTCAGGATTTTCAGCGGATTGAACGACGACAGATAAAGCGCGGGATAACTTCCAGCCAGCATTCCGGTGACAAAAAGGAATAGCGCGCTGAAGGTCCAGAATGCGGCAGTTTGCCAGGGAAGTTGCATGGCTTTTTGTGAGATCGTGTTGAACCAGGGAAGAGCTGCAAATACGATCAACAAAGCAAAGCCAAATGAGATGATTACCACGAGAAATGACTCAGCAAAAAACTGAGCGATGAGTTGCCTGCGAACCGACCCGAGGGTTTTACGGATTCCAACTTCCTTGGCCCTTTTTTCGGAACGGGCGGTGCTAAGGTTCATGAAATTGATGCAGGCTAGCAATAGCACAAATACGCCGATCGATCCAATGAACCAAACAAGCTGGATAGGACCGTTCTGTAAAGTGCCTTCCTTGTAATCTGAATACAAGTGCCATCTGCTCATGGGGTTAACGTGAACTTCAGCTTCAAATTTCAACCAATCCTTCATGTACTCAAGGTTACGCGTTGCGTTGATTTCGAGGTCCTTGATATTTGCATCCACGCTTTCGAAGCTTGCCGTAGGTTGTATCTGGACATAGATCTGGAAAAAATGATTTTGCCATCCCTGATCCTTGACCCAGGGGTTGCTCTGGAGATAAGCTTCCCAGGGAGAAGCGAACTGGAGTCCGTACAGATCCGAGTTCTTTGGAAAATCCTCAAAAACACCAGAGATCGTGACCTCTTTCTCATTATTAAGCTTTACAATCTTTCCGACAGGATCACCTGTACCAAACAACGCATCCGCTGTAGACTCCGAGATCATGATCGATTGTGGGTCTTTCAATCCTGATCGGCTGCCATGTATCATCTTCCATGTGAACATTTCAGGCCCGTCTTCCCCGATGTTGGTTCCTGTCTTTGAGATTTTCTTGTCATCGATAGATAGCGATGGCATCATACTTTCCCTGTCGTGGGACGACATACTTAAAATTCGAGCCGTACGTCGTCTGAAGTTCATGGAGCATCGGGAACTGAAGGTAGTCTTGACCGGAATAATGTTTTCCCTGGAAGGTGCCGGCTTTCATGACCTGCGCAATTTGGTCATAGTTATCGTGGTACTTGTTGAACGACAGTTCATCATTCACCCAAAGACCAATGATTAATGCCACGGACATTCCCAGGGCAAGTCCGCCGATATTGATAAACGAATAACCTTTTGTTTTAACCAGGTTTCGCCAGGCGATCGTGAAATAGTTTTTTAACATGACATAGTTGTTTGATGTGATTTGGAATGTGAAAGCCGGATGATGAGGTTCTGACCATTAAGATACCAGCCCGCCTGGCAAAGGTTGCATCTTAGACGCAGGAAAATCTGAGACGGTTACATTAAGGGACCCCTGCAGTGGATTTGATCTACTTCCCGTTCATCCGCGTATGCGCAAGGCCTATGTAGCGGAAAGGAATGGCTCTATCCTGGTAAATTCGACCACCAGTTTATGTGATTTTAAATTTAAGTTCTACAACAGTTCCCTCATTTATTTGAGAGTGAATTTTAAAATAACCGCTTAGTTCTTCAATGCGTTTCTTTAACGTACTCATTCCATTACCATGGAACGTTTGACTCGTGTCAAAACCTTTACCATCATCCTTGATGATCATTTCAACATGATGGTCTTTCTGAAAAATGTGGACGGAAATCTTTTTGGCATCCGAGTGCTTTGCCGCATTGTTGATAGCTTCTTTAAAAAAAAGATAAAGATTCTTGCGTTGCTTCATCGTTAATCTTGAGGTCAACAGGGATGGATCCGACGTGAAATCCAGTTCAATGTTTTTGGCTTCAAAAATTTCCGAAGCAAACTGGTTCATGCGATGCAATACATTTTCAAAACGGTCGTTCTTGGCGTTAAGACTCCACACAATATCACTCATATTTTCCTGCATGGAAAGTGTGTTTTCGCCAATGGAGTCAAGCAAGGATATTGCTTCCGGTGATTTCTCCTTTGCAAGTTCACTCAGGATACTGATACTGCTTAAGGTCGAGCCAATGTCGTCGTGCAGGTCGTCAGCAATGCTGTTGCGCATATTTTGCAATTGTTTCTGCCTCTTATTTCTTAATACGATGATCACTATCACCAATACAGCAATGAACACGGCCAGCAAAAAATACATTATAAACTGATTCCGTAATTTTAATTTCGAGTCTGCTATCTCTTTCTGTTTCTCCTGTTCTTTATAATGAACATTTTGAATGGCCATTATTTTTTCGCGGTTAAATAAATTTTCCTTTAAACCGATTGCCATTCTTATATATTTCAATGTGCTGTCAGGTCTGATTTTCTAATTCATAGACATCTGAAAGGAGATTTGCTGCCTTTAGCGCGCTAATGGGATAAGACTTTGCTATTTTCGATGCTAATACTTTTTTGGCGTACCACAGGGCAGAATCCAGCTTGCCTGTTGCTTTGTAGACGGCGGCCACACCATTATAACTATCAATCAAGTGTATTTCCCAATAATTATTTACAGAAGGAGGTATACTCATTCTATAATAGAATAATGCTGAATCATACTCGGCCTTTCCTGCAAAAGCATTTCCCATACACATGTATGTTAAACTTACCTGCCTTGGTAGCCAATACTTATTCAGGCTCTGATCGCTTTTTATTTTTTCGTATGCTTTTTTAGCATATAACATGGCTGAATCGGGCTGATTCATACCTTCATATATCCTTGATAAATTTCCCCACGAAACATACATTTCATCAGGAAACCATTGGTCTATTATTTTCATTGCTTCACGCCAATAGCTTAAGCTGGTATCATATTCACCCAGGTTATAATAACAATCAGACAACACTCCATTACCAAACCCGTCATCCTGGGCTGATTCAATTTTTTTGGAGAGTGCAAATGCCTTAAAAGCATATTCTATTTCCAATGGATAATTTCCTACCAATATTGAAGCACCACAGATCGCAGTCATTGACCAAAATACACCAACTTCATAATTCAGTATTTCTGCCAATTCCAGAGCCTGTTGTGCATAAGCTAAACTTGAATCAGGATAATGCCATCGATAGGAGGCACTTAAACGGGCAAGTGTTTTTACTTTATTGGTATCTGCTATTTGCGTTGCCAAAACTTTTTTGAGTGAGTCAACACCTGATTTATCTCTATACCAGTCGCGCGATTGTGTATATGCCGTAAATGAACATAGCAACGGAATGGAAAACAGGATTATATTTCGGACTGAAGTTTTCATTTACAGAGGATATCAGCGATATAAATATAAATCCAAGCTGATGATCGGTCGTTTGCCTCAACTTGCGAAACAACCATTATAACTAAAGTACGAATTCAGGTGGTTTTATACCACTGATCATGATTTTGCGGCAACAGCCTTCTGGTCGACGTGAGGTTCTTGTTCTTTCCCGTCAATCACCCGTCTCCCTTGAAAGCGCCACGACTTTGATTCCGGTTCCCAGGTAAACCGTTGGGTGATAAACACCTCGGATCCATTTCTGGTAATTATCTTCAATTCGTTGCCCGTGCGGTCACCATAGGAAAAACCTTCGGGTTGAAGTGGGCCGTCAGCGCCGTGCACAGTTAATTCGTATACGACATATCGGTTGGTGTGATGGTTATAACCGATAAAGATGTTCCGTTCGAATGGCACTTTCAGCCAGGGGATAACCTCTCGGCTCTTCTCGTGAATGCGAAGGTATTGGTGATCCATAACCCATTCCGCTTCGCGGTCCAGCGTGAACTTCTGCCCGTAGACGGTTGCGCTGACATCCCATTTGCCAACGAAGTTATTGAGAAGATCATCGTAAAAACGCCTGGTGCTGTCCCCCGCAGTTTGTGCAAACGAGCAAGGCGCGAGAAATACGAATAGCGAAATTGATGTAACCATCCTTAAAATCGTCTTAGTCAGTTTCGTATCAATGAACTTTTTAAAGCCAGTCATCTTGGTATTTTTAGTTGTCATAGATAGTTTTATTTAATAGCATAATTTCATTCAGGTGAAAGGTACTTCTGCGTTTGACCCGCGGCAATCACATGAACTGGTGATTTTGTTTCAACAACTAACAGTGTGTAGCCTTGACATTATGATCGTAAACTATGCAGCATAAAGTATTCCGGGTCGAAATACTCGTGACTATCGTTCAAAAAAAATAAACAATGAAGTAGCAGGAAAAAAACGTTTGCCGGTCATTGATTAGATCAACGTAATCAAAATAACCGGTATCAAATTCCTGTATTTCGAAAGAATCCTCTAAATGACGCTTTGTTCAGGCAAGTTTTTCCAATTCAACCCTGATCTTGCTTATAACATCTCTTTTTAATTTTAAACGGCGTTTGTTCGACAAGCTTAATAAGTCTTCGAGCGAATTGCAGTGGTCAATCTCACAAAAGCGTTTTCCCTTCGTTCCGGCTTTCTTCCAGCTCTCTGCAAATCCGCTGACGATCTTATTGACGTCGACATCCGAAGAACCCGGCTCGATAAAATACCTCGTTAGTGTAAGCGAAGCAGGAGCCAGTATACTCCAATAGTCCAGTTTTTGAGAAAAGTCTTTTCTCGAATCCGACAACATCTTCGTCAATTCATGAATCGCGGACGCCAATGATTTTGGTAACTTTTTACCCCAATCGTGCGTCTCGATCTCGCATAGGATAGTTTCGACCTCCAGCCAATAACTATATGGGTATGCGCCAAACGCGTAATTTTTGATCATCGCTGCTTCGTGATAGTAGTCGGCGGCCTGAACGTATAAGGCTATTTTCTTTTTGTCATCATCTACAATAAGCGCCTTTTCCCGGTGGAGATGTCCCATTAGCAACAGGCGCTCCGCCGTCCTGCTGATAGTTAACAATAGTTCCGCATCCGCAATCACTTTGTCCATTTCTTTAACTGGATCTTTCAACGCCTTGCCGGCAGCTCTTGATTTTCCGGATAGCTTGTCTTTTCTCGTTTCAATCACGTGCCGGATAATCTTCTTGCTTCTCACCTGACAATATTCTTCCATAGAAAAAATTGTAAAACGCGCACTCTCCATTTTTCTAAGGATTTCGAATTGTTCAAGCGCGAGATCGTATTGGCAAAGTTCGATACAAATCAGCGCTTCCCGTTCCACTATAGCAGCATCTTGTATTGCGCTCCGTTCCACTGCTTGTCGTATTGCCAGGTATCTTTCAAAGTATTCATCCGTAGATGCATTGTTTGTTTCAATGTCACTGCGGAGGTTTTCCAATTCGAAGATCGCTTCCTGCGGAATTATAAATTCATAGTTATGTTTACGATGCTTGTTCCTGATGATCAGCCGGTAAAACGGATCACCGTACACCTGATATGCGCCCCAAGTATTGTTACTGCCGTTGCGGCTAAATATTGAAATGCGCGCTTTCCTTACGGCATCGCCAACCGTGTCGCCTTCGAACATGGCTGTATAAAATACCTTTGTAAAAGTGAGCGCGTCAGAATCGTTCACTTCCCAACCGGCCGCGATGACGACCTTGACTCCATTCCTGATCAACTGAACACCAAGGTTGGCAGCCAGCTTGAACCGGTTGGAATAAAATTCCTCTGCAATGCCGTCTACTTTTCCTAGAAAACAACAATTAACAAAAACCAATTCAGGCACGGAATTAAGCTGTGCGATCTCTCGGGAAGACAGTCGGGCTTTTTTCCCGATGACCATTCCCCCTTCCTCAGCAGCCTTTGCGTTAAAATCGCCATGACCGGCTAAGTGGATGATCTTATAATCTTCACTAAATAGCGTTTGTACGATCTTTGAAGATGATTCGTTCAGGAGACAGGTTGTATCGAAACGATTAGCCTTGAGTATTGTATCAACTTCCTGTCCTTCTTTGAAGGCTCCCGGAAGTTGCCCTAAGAATCCCTGAATATCGGGATCGGCTATAATTAATGCTTTATTGTTATTTATGATGTTTACATTCGTCCTATACTCGTTTATTGCGAGTTGTCTGATCATTCCACCATTGACGGACAGTGGTTTTGCGTTCGCGCCGTCCTGAAGCATTTCCCATGGATACCTGGCTGTCCTTTCATCAACTATCCAGCTAATGTTAGACTGCTTCTTTAATCTTTCCTTGAAGTCGTTTGGAATGAGCAGCTCGAATATGGTCTTGGCGAGCTGAGGCGTCCACTTATGGTTCGTGGAAATATCTTCAATCAACTGATCGATAATGGCAACACTTGTGTTTAGCAACCTAACCTCCTCACGCGCGGCGCCAGTTGATATTGTAAACCGAAGCCGGTCAATGATCTTTTCCTTAAATTCTGCCTTAGTATCTTCGTCTTTATATTCAATGTTGCTTTCGACCGCGCCCAGGTGCTGCACGGAGATTCGTGTCCACCATCCCTCAGTCTCCTCGAACGGAAGCCGGTCGTGATAACCCGGTTTTTGAACGATTCTTCTTGACTTCAGCGCTATCTGCACATTATCATTTCTTTCTTTTTCAATTTTTACAAGTGAACGGAAACAGCCTAAGGCTCGGTCACTGTATTGTTCAACAAACTCAATTTCCTGAATGAGCTTTGGATTTATGTTAAACAACAGGCCGATCTTCACGTTCGCACTGACTACACCTTGTAAGATTGCGCGGATCGAACTTTCAATTGTTAAACCGCCATAACCCGACGCCACGATCAATGAAGAAATGCCATACTTTACGCCCGCTGTATCGGTGGCTATCACATCTTTTCCAACAGTGCCGGTATTCAACTGCAGCAGGTATTTTAATACACCTTGTTCCACTGTCTGTGTCAACTGATATGCTGTGAGTTCGCCTGGAGGACCTAGGCCAACAATGATCGCGCCCGTAAACTGTCCGTCGGTGGAAATAACAATTTCATTTGTTCCGATGCGTCCGGGATAAAGACCCAACATATGCCGCTGGCTCAGGGCCTTACCTAAATAAGCATCGATAGCTTTTTCCGCATATAGAATTCCGTCCTTTTCAAAATGTCCTGACAGCAATGGATAATTTGAAAATTTCAAATCACCATGTGTTACATCAACGTTGATTGGTAGTCTGCTTTCCTGTGTTGACGTTTCATCGGCTAAGCCGAGGATCGTTTTTGCAACGCCTGTGTCGGATAAGTCGTAATCGATCTCTACAACATGTCTGAATAATTTTTCACCACCACGGAATGTGGGTCGTGTCTTGGATAATTGATTTGTCGTACCGAAGTTCAACAGCTCAGAAATGGCCACGAATATCTTCGGCTCATTGGCTAAGGACCCGTGGGTTATGTTAGAATAATAGACGGAATTTGAAGCAATCAGCTTGGCGGGAATACCTGAATCCCACGTGACACTCGCGTCACCTTCTTTTGTACTAAAGAACTCAAGCTCTTTCCCATCAATAGCAAGACTGCATACAGTTGCCTTATCCTGTCCGGCGATATAACTTGCGTTGCTGAAGTCCGTTTCCAACAAACCCTTTCTTATCTCCCGCTTGTAGTCTCCGAATTCTTTCAGGTCGGATGCTGATGGTATTGGCCAAGTGGGATCACCGGAGGCCTTACGCATCGTTTGCCAAAATGCAGGATCAGAAAAATCATGCTCATCACTAAGTGGTAAGAGGCTAAGAATGCCGGGGAACGCTGTAAACACCTGTAAAAGATCTTTCTTGTCATGAAACAAATCGATCTTGCTTAGCTTTTCAATAAGGCCATCTTTGCCGAACAGTACAGCAGGGATGCGATACGATCCTCCGAGCGGGGCTCCAAGGAAAACCAACTTAAACCCATTGCGCGCATTGAGATTATTCCAAGTAATGCGTTTATACACCATAAAATCGCGCACAAGCACGCCACCCATCGAGTGCCCGATAATCTTTATGGGTTGCCCGAGTTCCATAAGTTTCTTGATCTCCTTATCAAGAGCATCCGTCTGTGACGCGAGTTGTTTTCGCCAGTCAAATGGAAAAACAAACACATCATAAAACTCGGACAGGAACTTGGCAAGCTTCGCATAGGACGTCCTCACCAGCGACAACGCTTTAATGCGTGGAGACTTTTTAATATCGAGTTGCAACAAATCCCCTACAATGAACCGGCCGTAGTCAATCCACAGGGGTTTGTTTTCACCCAGGTTTGACCCCATAATACCGGGAATCAATACGACAATTGGCCGGCTGCCGGAAACAGGGACCTGAACAAGTTGCCCAATTTCAAGCCCGACTATTCCGCGTTGAGATTCCGTGAACGCTTCCTTCCTTATTTGAAATAGAGGAATCGGATCGCCCACCTTCGTATTCAATGCATTCATTAACGCCTCAGCCGTGGCATCGTTACCGTAGTAATGGAAGTGATCAACCTCCGGGCCTTCATCAATATAGTACTGGACCGGATGTCTCCTTTTTGACCCCTGATACATCGATTGAGTATCAACGATCAAATCATTACTTCTACGGAAGAACAGCTTCGTGGCTATTATAAGTAATGCTTTAAAATTGATCTTGATCTTCGCATTACCTGAGATCACCACCAATGGCTCTACAATCACTATGTCGGATCCGGGCGCATTCAAGACTTTGATAAAGGGCGACGACGGATTAAGTGCCTCCAAACCGGGAAGGGCATCCTTGTCATTTTTGCTTCCGATAACAGTCGAGATAAGTTCCGTAAATATTGTATAAACGGGATTTGCCGGTCCGCCTATAGCCAAACGGATTAGGTTAAACACCATATTCAAAAAGTGATCGAGACGGTCAGATGCAAGTGTTGATCCGCCCGCAGGACAGGCAACTCTTACAAATTTTTCAATCTTGATATTTCGGCCCTGGAACAACTCCTTAAGTCTGTTGATGTTGGCTACATCGTTGTTCCTTCCGGCGCTTGAAAGAACCTGAATCTCCGTATCTGAAAATCCGAATGGACCGTCACCGGTTGAAAAGTACCGGGAAAGAACTTCTCCAACCAGGCCACCATGAGACTGGCTGACTATATGCAGCGTACATTTCTTGGGAAGCGCCTCAATTAGATCGATGGCATTTTCCAATGCTGATTTTGTAAGGGATTCGTGCTGAAATCCGACAATACGGCTTCCATACATTTGCTGGAGTGTATTCCATTCTTTTTTACCCTGCAATTTTCCAAAGGACCCTTTGGTTGAACTGGCTGTTCCGTGCAGTAAAAGTAGGTAGGGCTCTCGTGTTATCTCTTTGCTGAACGGTTGCAAATCAAATGCAGGACCAACCCGGAATATTCCCAGCTGCCCATCCAGTTGTTTTTCTTCAAGTTGTGCAGCCAGTTTTCCGATAGCCTTGTTTAATCCCTTTTTTGTAAAAAGTCGCACAATTTTAAGAAAGATCTTTTTACCGATTCCTCTTTCACTTTCATCATCAAGGGCAACAGGAATCGTAGCCACGTCATCTCCGGAGCGATTGGGAACCACCAGTTCCGGGAACAATTCATCAATTGTTGAGTTACTACAAAACCAGCTTGTCTCATCGTCAAATACAAACTCCACAATCGAGTCGTCGTTCAATCGAACCCTTTCCTCATCATCAGTACCGCGAACCGATGGTTTGATGAGGTACGTAGCAATAAGCTGCAGCGAATTGGAAGCGGGTCCTCCGTCATCCGTTTTGGAACGGTTAGATTTCTTGGCTGACCTGGACGACGGTTTCTGATTGTCTTCGGGATCTTGCGCGATTGGGGAATCTATCGCGATCACTTTTATTCCGGGGATTCTGATTTCTTGAATTTTCATGATAGTAACGATAAGGTTAGGGGAATGTATGGTTAATGCAGGAATAACTTTGCCAGCTCAATCAACTCGGGGGAAATAGAGTTTTTGATCGATGGAGCCGCAAAGGATTCAAACAACATGATCGAGAGTTTAGGAAAGGTAGCAGATTTTTTTTATTTCAAATTCGGATTTCAACATTTAAACACCTGTTGACTTGCCCGATATTTCTCAGCATCTTTTGAGCTAAACACGCAGCGCCATGTACATCAAACGTTATTTCAGTTGGCAGATCCTCTACTTCATTTCCTGGAGAATGATCCTTTGGTCGCTCTTCACCGGATTGCTTGCCATGTTTACCTATATCTACCTCGGCTGGAAGTGGGTTGCTATTCCCTGGCTGCCTGTCTCATTGATCGGTACGGCCGTTGCATTTTACGTGGGTTTCAAGAACAATCAGTCGTACGACAGAGTATGGGAAGCGCGAAAGGTCTGGGGAAGCATCGTAAACCTAAGCAGGTCATTCGGGGCAGCGGCACGTGCATTTACTACGTTCGCAAAATCAAAAGGAATTCCTCAATCCGACATTGACAACGAAGTCCGCGTATTGATCTTGCGTCATATTGCATGGTTGCATGCGCTGAAACATGCGATGCGCCAACGAACGCCCTGGGAGCATGACCTGCCAGCGAGCAGACGCCAACGGGAATATTTCAGCCGGCACATCGACTTCTCCTCATTCGACGCCGATAGCAGCGTTTGCCTTTCGAAGGACGAAATAGAATTCATCAGAGAAAGGAAAAATGCCGCAACACATCTTCTCGATAAACAATCCCAGCACATTGCCGACTTGAGAAGCCGCAGCTTTATCGATCATTTCGAACAGATCGAATTGCAACGTCTTATCACCGACATGTATGCCGAGCAAGGGGCATCCGAACGAATCAAGAACACACCGCTGCCTCGACAGTACTCAACATCGAGTCATATTTTCATTTTGATCTTCACTTACCTGTTGCCGTTCGCGATGCTGAACGAATTTGAAAAGCTCGATGGTGGTAACCTTATCTGGCTGATGCTGCCATTCAACCTCGTCGTGTCGTGGGTGTTTTCTCTTATGGAGTATACCGGCGACTATAGCGAAAATCCATTCGAAGGTCTTCTCAACGACGTACCTATTTATGCTATCGTGCGGAATATCGAGATCGATCTTAAAGAGATGATGGGTGATACGAATGTTCCGGAGCGGATGAAGCCGGTGCTGGACGTTATGTTTTAGACGTGGATAGCGCCTATAACGTTCAAAAAACTGGTGATCCTGCGATTTATTTCTCCATTAGTCTTTTCAATGCTGTTATTCCTTCGTGGTTTCTAGGGTTGATCTGCACAGACATCTAATAATTTTTCATCGCCAACTCTTTGTTACCCGCCACGGCATATTTATTTTATTATTTTATTCCTTTGGTCGGTAAATAGTAAGTGTCTGAAGGACCTACTCAACTTTCAGTGTCGTTGCGGGATTCAGGGTTGCCGCTTTCATCATGTGCCAACTGACGGTGACGACTGTGATGATCAGCGTGCCCGCTGAAGCCAAAACAAATATCCACCACGGTATCGCCACACGGTATTCGTACCCTTCCAACCACGATTGCAAAATCATCCATGCAAGCGGAACGGCCAGCAGGCATGAGATCATCACAAGCACTACAAAATCTTTCGACATAAGGATCCATAATTGTGGAAGACTTGCTCCAAGCACCTTGCGAAGCCCTATTTCTTTGGTACGCTGTTCCGCTACGAAGGATGACAATCCGAATATTCCCAGACAACTTATAAAGATGGCCAGGGTCGCGAATGTACTTGCGAGCGTGCTTACCCGTTCTTCGTTTCCAAATTTCTGTGCCTGGCTTTGATCCATAAACTGGTAGCTGAACGGTGTGTCGGTCATGTAAGGCTTGACCGCTTCTTCAATTTTTTCAATTGATTCTGCCGCCGGTTTTTTCGGGTTAAGCCGGAAAGACAGATAGTACTGTGCATCTTTTGAAAGATAGTAGACCGAAGGCCGCACTTTCTCATAAGGATTACCAAAGACAACATTCCGAACGACACCAATGATCGTTAACGGCTTTCCAGCGCTTCGCAAGATCTCCCCGACCACGTCCTCCTTCTGCAGATATTTTGCGGCAGCTTCATTCAAAATCACACTGGCTGTATCGGCAGGAAAGTCACGCGAAAAATCGCGACCACGGATCACCTCCCATTGAATGGTCTTTCCATATTCATAGGAACCCGCAAACTGGGCAAAGTCAATCGGCATCTCCGGGTCTTTTCCGTTCCAGTCGATCCGACTTGTTGTTCCCCACATGTCGGTCGATTGTGCCACCGACTCTGCTGCCTCGATGATCGACTCGTTCTCTATAAGATTCTTGCGTATCACATCAATGTGTTTGTGAAGTTCCTCCGTCGACCCTGGTACGGAGATCAGTCCACCAACATTGTAGCCGAGAGGTCTGTTTTTACCATGCTGGATCTGAAGGAACACGGTCGAAGTACCAATGATCATGATCACCGATACACTGAACTGAACAACGACAAGCACCTTACGAGGCAACGACGAGTTGCTTCCCGGTTTGAATACACCTTTCAGTGCTCCGACCGGTCGGATGGCTGACAAGTACAACGCGGGATAGCTACCGGCAATCAATCCAAGGGTAACACTTGCCGCAAAAATTCCCAACCACAGCCATGGGCTGCTCCAGGGCAAGCTCATGTTCTTGCCGGCAAGCGAATTAAAAACGGGCATGATCAATTGAGCAAGTACGACTGCCAGTATCAACGAAATGGAAGCGGTAAGAATAGATTCACTGAAGAATTGTGTGATGAGTTGACTCCTATAGGAACCAACGGCCTTCCGAATACCAACTTCCTTTGCGCGCTTCTCGGAACGCGCAGTACTGAGGTTCATGAAGTTGATACATGCCATCAGCAACACAAACACGCCAACAATTCCGAACATCCAAACGTATTGAATGAGTCCGCCGGCCAGCTTTCCATTTTCAAATTCGGAACGCAAACGCCAATCGCGCATGGCGTGAATGAATAGCGCTGGTTTTTTCTTGGCGAGCGCTTCGTTCACTTTCTTCAATCGCGCATCTTTTATTCTTAACGATGCATTTATGAAATCCGAATTGTCATTGAGCGCTACATACAACCCGAAGCTGTTTGGCCTCCACGGGTCATCCATCTGCTCAAGGCTGCCGAGTACAACGTACTTCGACCACGGCGCAATAAATTCAAGTTCGCCAAAGCGCGAATGCAAGGGTAAATTTTTGTAGACCCCCGTTACCTCGAACGATGCTCCGTCCATGTTGAGGGTTTTTCCAATGGGATCAAGATCTCCAAAGAAAGCCGTTGCTGTGGTTTCCGAGATGAGTATGGAAGATGCGTCAAATGAAAGTGATCCTTTCACCGGAGTGACGTCGAACATTGGCAGGAAATCGGGTTCTGCATAGATCCCGATTTTGGAGAACTTCAGGCTGTCGAAGCTCACCGCATGACCGTAGGTGTGACTCACCATCGAAATGTACTTAAAGTCCGCACCATAGTTTTGTCGTATCTCTTCACCAAGGACCCACGGAACAACATTCACCGTTTCGACTTCCCCATTGTTGGTGACGTTCTGCATCACCTGCCCAGCACGCTCGTAGTTGGAATACTGGGTATCAAAAGAAACCTCATCGTGGATCCACAAGCTGATGATGATCGCGACAACGATCCCGATTGTCAGGCCGGCGATGTTGATGAATGCATGCATCTTGTTTTTCACCATATTTTGAATGGCGGCTCTCAAATAGCTTCGGTACATATCGATGGGATTGGTTGTGATCTGTTGTGGTTTTCTAATTGCGAATGGTCTCACGTAAAGCATCACCTGCTTCCAGTAATTGATCTTTGCGCGCCACCGTGTTGTATGGGTAAGATCAAATTCAAAGTTTTCTTTGAGATCACCGATGACATCTTCCTGCAGATCATTCCGGAGAAAAGACCTGAGCAGGCGTGTGGCGAGACGTGGCGGTATTGGTGCCTGGTTTTTCAAGATTGTTCGGTGAGTCCGAATTTTCCGGCAAAGGCAGGGTAGCTCTTCCAAAGGTCGACCTTGAATTCCATCGACTCTTTAAGTACACGTTTCCCGAGCGCCGTGATCGAAAAGATGCGTTTCCGTCGATCGCCCCGCTCCGATGTTGCATTTTTTAATGTAGACCGGACAAAGCCTTTGGTTTCAAGGCGGTCCAGGGTGGAGTGAATGGCGCCGATCGATACAGCGCGTCCTGTCCGGTGTTCGAAGGCCTTGGATATCCGGAACGCATATGCCTCCCCTTCTCCCAGGATCCCAACGATAAGCATCGTGGTCTCCTCAAAGTCGCCGAGTCGTGTTTCAATCATATATGCTATATAACTAAAATGTAGAAGGAAAGTTGCGTGTTCCTTCTACATTTTAGTAATGAATGGAAAAACGATGTGTTTGCGAGATCTTTTTTGTTTACCCGTCGTCCACTGAAGGGAGTTTCCCGTCGGATCCAACCTTGATGAAACAAATACGGTTCTCCTCCGATAGCTATCGAATTTACTTCTCGTTAAGCTCCAACAGTACCCGTCTTGACTTTCCCCTCTCGCTTGTAATTGGCCAGAATCACTCCCTTTGATGTGACAGAACTTTCCATTAATGTAAATGCTGCGGGAATCGTGCCGTTGCGATACAACTTCTTTCCCTTACCAAGAATCACCGGGTGAATTTTGAGCCGGAGTTCGTCAACTAAATCATTCTTAAGTAGCAGCTGAATAAGCTCGCTACTTCCCCAAACCTGAATATCAGAACCTTCCGATCCCGATTTGAGCTTTTTGATATCTGCCAGGCGTTTGAGGAAAACTGAGTTTTTCCAATCTGACTTTTTCCTCGTCTTGGACATAACGTATTTTGTCCCATCATTGATGCCTGGCCAAAAGTCAGCATGTTTAGGCCAGTAGGTCTCCCAAATCTCAAATGTTTTTCTGCCCAAAAGATATTCCGCAGGTTTCAGCTCTCTTTCCACGGCCTTGTTATAAGCTTCGTCACCATACGGTTCAGTCCATCCGCCATATTTGAAACCGCCTGACCTATCTTCCTTAGGTCCGCCAGGTGCTTGCATCACTCCATCAAGTGTAATCATTGATAACACAATTATTTTTCTCATATTATTTCAATTTTGTTACGATACAAATCTCGCCACCTAATACCGTGCCATTGCGGTGTGAATGCGACAATCATAGTGGCTGAATGCGAAAAGTATTGGTGGTAATGAGTCAACTTGCGCCTTGTGCCCTTGCGACTGATTGCCTTACTCTCGGAATTTAACCTTTGATTGGGACAGTTAATTCTTTACTTTAAACAAAGAAAAATCAAATTCAGCGTAGAATATTTGCAGATGGTGACTTAGTTTGCAAAGGTAATGACGATGTATTTCTGATTTCAAGTACGATGACTATTCGTAATAGATCGTGATCCTGCTAATCCCTTTCTTTTAACATTAAAAGTTCTATGTATGGAGAAGATTCCTTTGCATAACCTAGAATCATTTGAAAAATTCTACGTAGAGCCAAAAACAAAAACTCCTGTAAGGCACCAGGAGCAAGTCCAGAACTCCAGCATATCTTATTTCAGCATTTTCCTTCGTACCGAACACCCTTGTAAAACAGAGATCGATATCAACAGGAGCGAATTCTATAAAATCCTGTTGATCACGGAAGGATCAGGCGTACTTACCTATGGTACCAAAACATACATGATCAAACCTGCTTCGCTGCTATTTCTTAAACCAAGTGAAGTGAAATCATGGAAAGCAATAACAACTCAACAAGGAGGGTACTACTGCATATTCACGGATCAATTTTATTCAATGTTTCGCGGGCATCTCCGGGAATTAAGGCATGGCGCGCTCTTTGGTGCAGGGTCAAGCCCGGTCCTGACTTTGAACGCTCGGGAAGCAGGCATTGTATCCCCCATAATGGAAAAGTTACTAACTGAATTCAACGAGCGAAACGATTACAATATTGAGATTGTCAGAATGTATCTCCATGTGCTGCTCCTCGAGTCGGCCAGAATCATTGGGCAATCGCATACTCATTCATTCGATAGCTCAGCGGCGTCACTTTTGACAGAACGGTTCTTAAAACTGCTCGATGACGAATTCACTAAAGATGAAAACAAGAATTGCAGACTTAAATTTCCTTCCGATTTTGCAAACCGGCTTGCCGTTCACAAAAATCATTTAAACGCCTTTGTAAAAATGGTGACAGGTAAAACAGTAAGCGAACATATACATAACAGACTATTAACAGAAGCTCAACTTTTACTAACCCATACCGATATGAATGTTTCCGAAATTGCCTGGAAACTCGGCTTTAAGGAAACAGCGCATTTCAGCAGCTTCTTCAAAAAAAATTTGACCATGACACCCGTTGCCTTTAAACGAGTAATTGCTCAGTAATTCCAGTTTGGCTTAACTCCCTTTCCGTCGTGACAATAGCGCCCTACTGCCCGGGAGGTTTCGTTGCTTTTAATTACACCTGCTCAATCAATCCTCTCTCTTTATTTCCTATTTGTAACTCTTACTTTCTTTTTTGCAAACACGGATCGACACGGTTCACGCACATTTGTCATGAAGTTATCGGGATATGAAAACAAAAACCGCATTAATAACCGGCGCAAACAGAGGAATTGGTTTTGAAATAGCCAACCAGCTGGGTGCTTTGGGCTTTCATATTATTCTTTCCGGGAGAAACAGATACAAACTGGAAGAAGCGCTCGAACGACTGCATGAAAACAGAGTTTCTGCTACTGCAGTGGTTATGGACGTCTCGAGTTATGAAAGTATAAAATCGGCATTCGATAACGTTTCGGCGGATGTTGATTCCCTTGATGTGCTCATAAACAATGCGGCCATTCTGTTGGATGAAGAAATCGCCCTGCTCAAAATTTCTGAAAATGATATTGTTCAAACATTTAAAACAAACTCGTTTAGCGCGCTATTCACCGTTCAGGTTTTTAATCCTCTTTTAAAACAGGGCGCCCGGGTAGTCAACATATCAAGCAGTGCTGGAAAAATCCTGGTGGGAGTTACAACATGGGCGCCAGTATACTCCATGAGTAAAACTTTACTAAACGCCATGACCATGCAGTTGGCAGCGGTGCTAAAAGCAAAAACTATTTCGGTAAACGCAATGTGTCCAGACTGGGTGAGAACAGACATGGGAGGGAGTAAGGCTGGCAGATCAGTACAAAAAGGTGCCGAGACAGCCATTTGGCTGGCAACGGAGTGCCCATCTAACGTTACGGGGAAGTTTTTCAGAGATAAGCGCGAGATCAATTGGTAAACCACTCCGCACTAAAAAAAGGAATATATCTATTGATTCACAAACCAAATAAAAAAGTATGAAGGTTCTGATGTATATAATCGATGCCCTACTCAATTGAAATAGTAAAATATAAACCATGGAAATAGAATTGTCAAACCAAGTCAGTGAATCTTCCATAAAAGAAAATGGAAGGAGCAAATTTACCAGCCGGAAGGTATCCTTCGAAAGTGAGGGGATTGGGCTTGCTGGTATTTTACGTAGCCCCGGGGATAGAGGAACTAAAAAACTTCCTTTAATTATTATTGCGCCATCATGGATAAATATTAAAGAACAATTTGCAGCTATCTATGGGGAAAGACTGGTCGTTCGTGGATACAATACGCTGACTTTCGACTTCCGTAACTATGGTGAAAGCGGCGGTCAAATCAGGAACTACGAAGTTCCTCTTGATAAGGTAACTGATCTTAAGAACGCACTCCTATTTGCAGAAAAATTGCCGGAAGTCGACTCGGATAATATTTTTATGTTAGGTGTTTGCGCTGGCGCCGGCCATGTTGTAATGGCATCGGCGGGAAATCCCAACGTCAAAAAGTTGGCGCTTATAGCCTCCTGGTTGCATGATGCGGAAGGCGTGAAAATATTTTACGGTGGTGCAGAAGGAGTCGCCGATAAAATTCATAAGGCAAAAGCAGCCAGACAGAAATTTCAAAACACGGGTGTGGTTCATTACGCCCCAAAAGTAAGTCTTACCGAGCCTGATGCAGCCATGTACGGAGACTTTAGTTACTATCTGGACAAAAAAAGGGGATTGTTACCACAGTGGGAATCGGAGAAATTCGCTGTAATGTCGTGGGAACCATGGCTCACTTACGATCCTCATCCCTATGCATCGAAGATTAGCTGTCCCGTCCTGATGGTTCATTCTGAGAAGGCTGCCCTGCCTGATCATGTCAAGAAATTTTTTGCCGCTATCACTACCATCCCTAAAAGCATTTACTGGACAAATGGAATACAATTTGATTTTTATGATGGAAAACAGGTAGATGAGGCCATTGACCAAGTGGACTTATTCTTTCGTCAACCAACAATATTGTGAAAAAAGCGTTTTTCATAATCGTAACAGTAGTAGCGATGCATTGAATCCAATAGGACTCAAGCCAAGGAATTAAAAAAAGGTATCAATATGGATACACAACAAATGATCGCGATTATAAACGATCTTTTTATTTCAGTCGACAATAGAGACTGGGAAAAAGTGCAAATTATTCTTAATGATACTGTATTGCTGGATTATACTTCAATGGCCGGGGGAGAGCCTGCGGATCTTTCGTCAATGCAAATAATTGCTTCATGGAAAGGTACTCTCCCGGGATTCGACAAAACACATCATCAAATTGGAAATTATCTCATCGAGATTGAGCCACTCGTTGCTAAAGTATTTTGTTATGGTACAGCGACACACTACTTAAGTAATGAATCGACAAACAACATTTGGAGAGTCGTTGGAAGTTATGATTTTGAACTCAAAAGCATTCATAATTCATGGAGGATCACAAAAATGAAATTTAACTTGAAATACATTGACGGCAACACCGATTTACCACTCATGGCCCGCCAAAGAATGAAGAAGTAGGATTCATTTGGTAATTAGTGAAGGGAGAAGTTCGGTAGTTTTGCCCAGTACTTCGGAAAAGCGTTACTAACCTGATATCTATTTATGCGTAAAATTTCCTTCTGTAAAATGGTAGATTTCGATAGCGTGTATACCACGCTATCGACAGTCCTGCCGGATAAGGACCTTGACAGGCCCGATAAAAATCATGAAAGGCATTTTTCAGTCTTCCGAAGAAGCGAGCAACCATGCAACATTGAAATCGGAGCGAACCGAAGTGAATTTTATAAAATCCTATTAATGACCAAAGGCTCCGGCGAGTTCGACTACGGTGTTAATTGTTACGAGGTTGCACCCAACTGCCTGATATTTGTAAAACCATCCGAGGTGAGAGCATGTAGAGAGACCACCGAGGAACAAGATGGCTACTATTGCACGTTCACGGAACAATTCTATTCATCCGATATTGCTCTACTTAGAGAGCTAAAATTGTCTGCATTATTTGCCCCTGGGACTCACCCTGTGGTTAAGCTCACGGATGATCAAACTCAAGCCATGATTCAAATCTTCGAAAAGATGCATTTTGAATTTAACAGCTGGAACAACTATAGTGGTGAAATAATCCGACTTTACTTGCGGGTACTGTTAATTGAATCAACTCGGATCTTTTCGGGACAATTAGGCAGCCACCCCAAAAGAACTGCCAACTATGAGTTAACACAACGCTTTCATGATCTGCTCGAAGAGCAATTTACGTCCGTTCCGAATGGAGAATTCTTGAGATATAAGTCTCCTTCCCAATTTGCTAATATGCTTTTTGTTCATCCCAATCATCTTAACGCATCAATCAAGCAAATAACTGGGAAATCTGTCAGCGAAGTTATAAAGAACAGAATCTTGACAGAATCCCAGGTTCTATTAAAATATACTGACAAGCAAATATCAGAAATATCACATTTACTTGCGTTTAAAGAACTCTCATCATTCATTCATTTCTTTAGAAAAGGAACAGGTATTTCCCCGACCACCTACAGAGCCAGTCTTCTTTGAAATTGTTTGTTTACAACTTATAAATTTAAACCGATGATAAAATACAGCTATACCATTCTTTACGTTCAGGACGTAGCCAAATCAATTGATTTTTACGAAAGAGCGTTTGCTTTTAAAAGGAAGTTTATTGCACCTGACAACTCTTATGGAGAACTCATAACAGGACACACTACCCTTTCATTTGCATCTGTAGCGCTCGCGAAATCAAACCTTAAAGCAGGCTTTATCGAAAGCAGCAATAGAAATAAACCCTTCGCAATAGAAATCGGATTTGCAACTAATAATGTTGAACACGTTTACGATAAGGCGATCAGGGAGGGGGCAGTTGCCGAGGCGCCGGCTAAGTTAAAACCGCAAGGACAAACCGTTGCATATGTAAGAGATCTTGATGGCTTCTTGATAGAAATATGCACCCCGATCGATTGAGCATTCAAATTTGAATATTGTTGACAAATACAAATTTTAGATGAGCACAAAGCAAACACAACTCAATGAACTGCAACAAATTTCAGGTGTCGGAAAAATTGTAGCAAATGACCTTTGGAATCTTGGCTTTAAATCGATTATAGACTTAAAGGGCCAAAACCCTGAAGCTATTTACATCCTGCACAATGATTATCGCAAAAAGGTGCAGGACATCTGTATGCTATACACATTCAGGTGCGCCGTATATTTTGCAAATACAGACGCAAAGAAACACGATCCGACAAAACTCAAATGGTGGAATTGGATGGACAAGGAAAAAATGACTAGTAAGGCTAAAGACGAGCAAATTCGAAAGAGTTTAAAAATCAAATAAGGATTAGCGATAACTACGTCTCTCGTTAAAAATTTTACAAAGACCAAAACTGACAAAAAGTGAAAAGAAATATACTAGTTACTGGAGCAACGGGGAATATTGCTTCTTACATTTTTCCGCAGGTCGTGGATAAAGGTGTAAATGTGAGGGCATTTGTACGACGTGGAGCAAAAACGGAGCACCTCAGGAAAATGGGTGTAGAAATCTTTGAAGGTGATTATTTGGATCAAGATAGCTTAATGGCGGCGGTTAGTAATGTTGACTCAGTACTATCTATCACTCCCTCAAACTCCAATGCTGTAGCCCAGGCATCCTCCGTTACTAAATTGTCAAAACAAGCTGGAGTTAAACATATCATTCGCATTTCAGCAATCGGTGCTGCCAAGGACGCCCCAACAGATAATGGAAGACTGCACTATGAAACAGATTCTGAAATAATTGCTTCGGGTTTACCATATACTATTCTACGTTCCAGTTTTTATATGCAAGTTTTACTTTCGTCCATCACATCGATCAGGGAGACGGGAACATTGTATTGGGCAATGGGAGACGGAAAGGTTGGAATGATTGATGTCAGAGACATTGCCGACTGTGCTGTAAGCTTATTACTAAATGGAGGCCATCAAAATGAAATCCTTTCACCTACCGGGGCAAGTAGCATCGGTTTCTCAGAGGTGGCTAGAATTATCTCCAAGGCAATTAAAAAGCCTGTTGAATATGTGCCCACACAACCAGAAGACACTTACGAGGCAATAAAATCTATCACGGGCGACATTTGGTTAGCGGAAGTATTGCGGGATTATTCAAAGGCCTACAGTGCCAACTGGGGTAACTACGTAACCGAGGATGTGAGGAAATTGACGGGGCATAAGGCCAGAAGTTTCCAACAGTTCAATGATGAGGTAATGTATCCATTACTAGTGCTCAACCAACCAGGGTAGAGAAATACTGCGAAGGCCTTATCAATGACGTACCTATTTATGCTATCGTAAGGAACATCGAGATTGATCTGAAAGAGATGATGGGTGATATGAATGTTCCGGAGCGGATGAAGCCGGTGCTGGACGTTTTTTTTAGACACAGAGACTGTCTAATAACCTTCAACCGGCTGAATGTTGACTGTCTAAATCCATGGCCAACAAATTACTTAAGGATGCGGGCAGATGCATGAAATTCTCCTGGTCATCTTCCACATCAGATGTTACTTTCAATTTCGTGGTGAGCGAGCACACCTTCTTTGCCACCTTCCAAACTTTCAGATTTCAAAGTCTTATATTTCAAGCGTGTTTTCAAATTGACTAATTTCCTTAGTCAGTTTGCGACTGTCCGATTTAGGATAGCAAACGGTACAAAATAAATAAGTGTCTTTAAATCAGGTTGTTAAGGCGGCGCTGCACAGTCCTGTCGAAAGCCTGAAACAGGAATAAAAGGATTTCAATTTTCGAATGATTCTTTATTGCATTTCGGTTTGCTTAGAATTGCTGCCTCACCCCTGTTCATGAAAACATTTCTGCTGTTAGTTTTTCTATTCAATCTCATTTCTGCTGAGGCTCAATACGTCGGACCGCCCAATAATGTTGGCCGTGAATATGGCAATCCAAAAATGCCATTGATGGTGTCTCACCTGGCAGGTGCGAACAAGGAGAGGCTGAAGCGCGCAAACAAGAACTCACGTCATTCTATCTTTGGCAAAATACTGTGCTTTCGCAAACTATGCCGGATACAGTCAGGTCATTCTGCGTCACTGCGTGCCATCAGTTTTAAGAAATTTAAAAAGAAGGTGGCAAGGAATGCAAAGAAAGGTGCATACAAAAACATACGGATCGACTCCACCCACAAGCATAAGCCGGTCGTGCGTGAACCAATACCTGTTCTGATTGATACAACGAATACACAGGGGCCGGTAGTAAAAGCAGACAGCCTTATCGTACTGAACGCAGAACTATTGTTTGAAACAAACAAATCGACCCTGCGACGCGAACATTTTGTAAGACTCAATTCGATTGTCGATTATCTGCGCTTGCATCCGGAACGGTCGGTGAGAATTTCTGGTCATACCGACAATATTGGAAGAGAAGGACACAATCTTACTTTATCCAAACAACGCGCAGATGTGGTGGCAGAATACCTGGTGAGCAACGGTATTAATATCGGTCGCGTAGAGACGTCCGGACTGGGTAGTGCAAAACCCATCGCAGAAAACGCAACCGAAGAAGGGAGAAAGAAAAACAGGCGTGTCGAGTTACTTATACATGATGGACAATAAACAATTAGCTACCCACTACAGATAGCTATCGGGACACCTCACGTCCTTAGTTTTGGTTCAATTGCTGGCAATCGCTATCTTGAATACCAAACCGATTCTCGTTCCGCGCGAATAAGAATGATTGTAGAGGTCACGTCCAAAAAAACTGACGATTTAAATATCGAAAAAGATCAAAAATATGATCAGGTATCATCTAACCTATGCGCTCCGTCATCTTGTTAAGAACAAGTTGTACACAGGCCTCAATCTCGTTGGACTCTCCTTAGGGCTTGCGTGCTCCGCGCTGATCGGCCTCTGGGTGAAATCGGAGCTCAGCTATGACAGGTTTCATGAGAAGAGCGACCGCATCTACCGAGTGATAGCAACGTTTGCAAACGAGTCAACGGTAATCAACCAGGCTGTAACTAATTCACTGCTGGGTCCGACGCTGATCAAGGATATGCCCGAGGTCGAACAGGCCGTCCGCATCGATCCGAGCGACGCCACAGTGGCCGTTGGTAACAAGACCTTCCTTGAGCGGGGTGTTATCACCGATCAATCGTTTTTGAACGTGTTTGATTTCAAGCTTCTGAGTGGCGACAGGAACTCGGCGCTCAAAGAACCTTACTCGGTCATTCTCTCCCAGTCGATGGCGGAGAAATACTTTGGCGAATCCGACCCGGTTGGTCAGCTTGTCAAGATCTTTGGCTACGATCGGGATGGCAACGGTGCACAATACAAAGTAACTGGTGTGATCGAAAACTGCCCCACTAACTCACAGTTCTTCTATGACTATGTGATCTCGTTCAGTACTGCGGAAACCTTTGATCCGGATCTGTTGAAGTCAGAGACCTGGCTGAGAAACAACGTCTACACGTACATTCTCCTCCGGGAGAATTCGGATGTCGTGGCGCTCCAGGCCAAGCTACCGGCACTGATCGAAACATACATGGGAGAATCTATGCGGGCGAATAACTTCCACTACGAGTGCGCCCTGCAGCCCTTCACCGATGTTCACCTGCACTCGAACCTCAGCTATGAGATCGGACCGAATGGAAGTATCTCGTATGTGATCATATTCGGTACCGTGGGCATTATTATATTACTTCTCGCTTGTATCAATTATATCAACATGTCGACCGCATATGCGACCGAGAGACTCAAAGAAGTTGGTATTCATAAGGTGCTGGGTGCGTTTAAGCGCCAGCTTGTTACACGATATCTTACCGAGTCCTGGTTGCTTGCGGTAATATCGTTGGTGATTGCGTTCGGATGGATCGAACTCTCACGCCCTTTGTTCGAAAGTATTTCAGGAACGAAGGTCGTGGGCGTGTACACCATGCGGTCGTTTAGTATCCTGTTCGCCATTGCATCGTTCGTTGGATTGATCGCGGGCCTATACCCTGCCATCGTGCTCTCTGGTTTTAAACCAGTGAACATCCTGAAAGGTTACGCCGGCAGTTTGTCGGGCAACTGGCTTCGGAAAAATCTCGTTGTCTTGCAGTTTTCGGTCACCATTATTCTCATCATCGGTATCATCGTGGTCCAGTTGCAGATGAAGTTCATCCACGATAAAGACCTGGGCTTCGACAAAAACAACCTTGTAGTCTTCGGCGTGCACGGCAGCCCTGAAGTATTGAACGGGTACAACGGTTTCTACGATGAACTCACGTCGAGTCCTAACATCGGTGGCGTAACACGATCGAATACCACAATCGGTAATGGCCTTGGAAACTCAACGGCTGAGGTTGATGACGTGAGACGGGCGAAATACGAAGCATGACCATCTACCCTTTTCGTGTCGACTATGATTATCTCGATGTCTACAACATGAAACTGCTTGCAGGAAGAAATTTCCGGAGAGACAACGCTGCCGACTCAACCCGGGCGTTTATCGTTAATGAGGCTCTGGCGAAAAGCTACGGCTACTCCAATCCTTCGGACATTGTCGGTAAGTCGTTCAAATACGAGGGCACTGTTGGCGAGATCATCGGCGTGGTAAAAGACTTCCACTTCAACAGCCTGCAGCATAAGGTCGAACCGGCTTGTATGCATTTGCTCAGGGTGGGCTTCTCGCGCGTATCCATTCGTATCAATGGCGACACTCGGAAGGGCTTCGACGAAGTGCAGGCCATGTGGAAGAAACACTTTCCCTCATCGGTACTCCAATACGCTTTCTATGATGACTCGCTGGCGAGTGCTTATCGTGCGGAGTCTCGCTTCTCCGGCATATTCCTCGTGTTCTCAATAATCTCGCTGGCTATCGCGTGCCTTGGACTGTTCTCCCTTGTGTCGTACGCGGTCGAACGCCGTTCCAAGGAGATCGGTATTCGTAAAGTACTCGGCGCAACGGTGTCAAACATCCTGTTGATGTTGTCTGCCGAGTTCCTTACACTCGTCGCGGTGTCTTCCATCGTGGCAATCCCGTTAGGTTATTATTTCATGAACGCGTGGCTGACAGGGTTTGCATACCACGTTTCGTTGAATGTGTTCATGTTCATCGCTGCAGTTTTGCTTGTGCTTGTCATCGCCTGGGGTACTGTTAGCTTACGAACATTCAAAGCTGCTTCAGCCAACCCTGTCAAGTCTCTTCGAAGTGAGTAGGTCGTTTTTAATATGTCGGTAGTACCTGCCATTTCAATTATTACTCCCGTTTGGAACGGACTTCCTTATATCAAGGAGTGTGTGGAATCTGTGCTTGCCCAGGACTTTCAAGACTGGGAAATGATTGTCGGTGATAATGCATCGGAAGATGGGACTAGTGAGTATCTAAGGACTTTAAATGATCCGAGAATTAAAGTTTTTAGGCATGAGAAAAACCTGGGGCCCGTACAAAAACTTCAGATTTCTCTACAATACGGCAGCAGCGCCCATATACACAGCGTTGTGCGCTGATGACTATTTTTATGAAGGTGGATTGAGAAAAATTGTTTAAGAATGGGCGAAAGTTGGTCCGGAGATCGGCTTTTTCAATAAGCATACATTCTCTTCGGAGGAAATTTGACAGTCGTATTTTTCGCGTTGTCGATATAGTCATCGAAAATCAAAAACGTACTAATATATCTTCGACTCGTTTTGCAAATCCAAAATGTGTTGTTTGGCAATTCCGGTTTTGGATTTGGTACTCCCTTTTTGGCGCCAGACGTGACCTCGTAAATGATTTTGAAATTCGTTTTCTTTACAAACTTTGGGACCAAGTATAGGGCGTCTTCCGATCTTCTCAGATCATATCCGTCGACCAGGCCAATCTGGACCGACTCCACCAGGTAGCCAGGCTCTGATGTTGGATTTTTTGTAGTATCAATTTCTCTGCAAGTCCAAACATATTTCCTTGGCTTCTTGTCCGTGGTAACAAAATGAAGCAAAACTCCGCCTTCCGCCGGTTCGATCGTTCCAAATCTAAATTGCTTAAAGTAAAGGGAATTTATTTCTGCTGTCTCATTGAAGACCTTGTTGACGCTAGTTCCATCGTAGAATCGCTGATTTCTATTTGGAACGTTGTTTATCACCAACGCCACTCCTTTCTTACGAGACAAAAACATGTATTGAACTTCAACCAGCTCCTTTGAACCTTGAATACAATCAATAGGTGCTTTCGTTATAGAATCTTTACAGACGGATCTGACAAACAGTTCATACGTTTCGTCAAGTTGAACTGGTACCATTCCCTTAGTCGGAGGGCGGTCTCTCAACACTGTGATTGGAGGGGTTTTGCAACTCCAGATTGTCAGGCAAATTCCTATGATTGATAAAGCCTTTTTCATTGCAATCCTATGTGAACGTTTTGATAATATCCTATTATGCCACCACTTGTAAAACCTTCGTAAGGAACGAGGTGAAATGGATAAAAACTCTTTGTGTGAATTCTGTGCTGCATGTCAAGCCGGCGATAATTAACTAACTCCAGCGTAGCCCCAAAATAGCGAGACGTGTTTGCAACGTTGAGCTGCCAGTTTGATTTGTTATAGAAATTTTGTTCGACGTCTGGATAAAAAACATAGCTATTGCCCAGCCTGTTGCTCATTTCATAAGAACTGCTGCTATAGCCGGTGAATTTGTTATAACCAAGTTCCACCAGATTGATTAGCCAGTCATCATCGCCATGAAAACTGAGGAATCCACCGCCCGTGTGGTAACGGTCAAACTTATCACCAAAGGGTAGAAAAAACGGTGGCCCATCGTTTATATAACTAGCCTGGCCACGGTCTGCATGTATATTGAGGAAGCCGACGAATTGATTTTTGCGAATTGGCCGCCTTGTAATGAACGCCACCCAATTCCCACCCCACGAGAATGAATAGTTGAATGGATTTTGCAACGCAGGAAGGCACCAATTATTAAAATAGTACAGCGGATAATTCCGTATTCCGGGCCGTATGGAACTGATCTCCTTCATTCTATTGTGCCATCCCAGGGTTACCGTGTACGAAACAATGGCTTCCAAGTCAAAATAGTTTGATCCGTTACAAATGCTTCCTGGCCAACTGCTTCCCAAACCACCATGATAAAACATGATATCCGCATTCAATGTTGGATAAAACCAATTATCACCAACGAAACCACCGATGCCGCCAGACACGCCTAGCCGAAAGGAGGCTCTTTCGCGAGAAGACGTTGAGAGTTGAATTACTGCTTTGACCGCATAGCCATACTGAACCGCCGAAGGACTGTTGTGGTATGTGATCTCCCTTTGACCATAGCATTGGAAACTTACTAAAATACAAAGCATCGAAAACAATAACGCTGTTGGACAATAATTTGAGGCATTCGAATTATTGTCATCATTTCGAGCATCGATATTACTTGTGCATTCCATTGACCAGGAAATTTGATAAATAAAACGTCGTAGAATTATTCTGTTTCTTTTCAGACCCTTGTCCACAACCATTACTTCCTTATGTGCACATCGTCGTATAAATTCTGAGTGACATTTGTTTTTGCTACAGCATCAAAACCCTCAGCCATCATCGTGGCAATTAGCGTACTACTCTTGGATCCAACATGCGCTTGCCCGAAATTGACAACGAAGTCCTGGTAGTGCATATAGTTACTCACGTTTCGGAGGAATGGCATGATCAGTCCTGCCTTGTATAGTCTATTGAAGTTCGATCGTCGTATTACCGATGTCTTTCCGAATTGCCTTCTTGTATCCTTATACTTTTTTAAATACTCTTGTCGCAGAGTCTTGGAGACATACAAATCGGAGACAAACCATTCCTTCTTGAGGTTCAATTGTGACCTCAACCGTTCCTCGCGAAGTGTCGAGTCGCGCGACAGCTCGGCTGTTATATTGTCGTTTATCCTCTTTGGGTTTTCCCGTCCAAACTCAATAAAACGACTTCCTTCAAATCGATTTTTTGTAATGGTTAAAATATCCCTGTAGTCGCGGAAGCCATTGGATTTTTCAAGTAATAACTTGTCCTTTTGATTACAGCGAAACGTATTGAAGTTTTTGACGCTGTCGAGTTGTTTCCTGTAAGCTTTAAGAAAACATTCCTGCAATATCCTGTCAGCCTTACTCGTATACCGTATCAGAGCGTCCATGTCAAGATCAAGCCCGCTGGCGAGATCTACATAGTTATTGTGAATTTTGTCCGCAGCAGCTCCTACGCCCATGATGCTATCAGGTACCACAAAACTAAGCAGGTCGTTGGGATCGTTGAATGCAACAATCTCAAATGGAGATTGTTTTTCATTGGCATTTCTCTCGATAGAACCCAATACAGATTTGTAGAATTCCGTATAGTCAATTGCATTGTCGTTTTCGGTTCCATCTATACCATTAAAGGGCGCATCTTTAAGCGCGGTCATTATCAATTGATTTGTCAACATAAACCACGTCTTTGTCCGACTCAGCACATTCTCAACTTCATTGCGTAATACAACTTTATCGTTAGCTGCTCTTGCAGAATTTATGAAGTCAAGAAGGACTCTGGTACCAAGACTGCCCGACATGTAGTAAGCATTAGGTAACGTGCACGATTTACACATCGCCTTGTGGTCAGCTTCCATTGCACGGAATGCTGTTCGCAATGTGGAATCTGCTTTGGGCTTAAAGTGTCGGAAGTTTAGTTCTATATCCGAAAATCCATCCGTGATCATCTCACGTTTGACTAACTTCGACGTAATTGAACTTTCTGCGTAGATAGATGTCGACTCAAGCCACTCCTTTGCCGGTTTTGTTATGCTAGAAAGATAAACATTGTAGATAATGAGTCGCTTACCGTATGTGCCTACGAATTCGGTAATCTTTACGGTGCCAGGGCGGTAAACCTGCGTGATTGGACCAACATCAGTACAAATTTCTCCCTGAGCGCATTCTATTCTTGATTGTTGTGGTCTGCTATAAAAGCCCAATGACTTGGCGATCATTCCCGTTAATTCATCAAAATGGTCAGGCGGCTGATTCTTAACACCATGAACTGTAACGAGCTGCGTGAGATTGTTCGCCGCAACAGAAGCCTTCATCCCAGCAAATGATTTAGTACTTAGCACGACATCCTTTCCGTCCTTTGTCTTAACGGAGTCGCGGAACTCGGAAGGGATCGAAAAAGGCAAGACCGAGCCCTGAACCTCCAATTTGCGTGTCAGTTTACCAATAGCTCTATTGGCGATCTTTATTTTTAAACCAGCAAGTATTTTTCTCTTATATGGAGTGACCTTTCTCGGTTTCAGAATTTCACTTTCCCGACCTACGCAGACCAGGTCGTAGTTGGAACCAAACGTCAATGCGCCTATGATTCTATAGTCATTTCGCGAAAAACCCGCAGGTCCCTTCAGATTGAATAAAATATCCTGTCGTTTGCTCTTCTGATCAATAAGACTTAAGAACTGGTCGGATCCCTTGGTACTTTTTATTTGCGGCAATATAAGTTCACTTGTCAATTTTGGGTCTATTGTCCAATAGCCCGAGGTCTTGACAGAAACGTTGTTCACATGAAGATACGGACTTTCACTTGGTGGAAGTCGATATCCGAATGGGTCATTCGGATCGTAAAATGAAATGAGCTCTAAATTGAACTTTTTGCTCAGCCCCCTCCGGTACTGACAAAATTTATCAATGGATGAATATATTTTCTTGTTTAATATTTCGGCCTTCGCTGTATCCTCGGGTACCATATTCAGCAAACTCGTAAATGGCAGCTGATTCGTTATTAAAAATATTTTTTTGATGTTATACTTTGCGGTATCATTTGTCGTAGTGTGTAGGGGCTCTTTCTTTTGAGACAAATATGGCTTAGGATCAATAGCGCGATGGTCTCTTTTGAGTGACGCTTGAATTGACGTATCCGCGAGTATCTCTTCTTTGCGTCCCTGCGGCCTCACCTCCAACTCCCAGACAAGTGCGTCAAACATAATTTGCGCACCAAATCCACCTCCAACAACAACAATATCGCCCTTGATCTTATCGAACGCATCAAGGAAAACCTCGTGCAACTGGATCTGACAAGCTGTGTTAAGATATAGCGCAAGATCCCCAAAAATATCAATCAAGAACTGCTGCTTTGAGAATTTTGAAAGCCCGGTCCGGTGTTCTGTCGCGTCATACTTCAGAATGAAATCCTTAACCGATTTCGTAATCGGAGACCAATAGATGAAGAAAAAATTAACAGCTTTCTTTTCATTTTCTGAAGAGACATATTCCCACTTAAGAAGCTTGGCAGCTCCAAAGCCAAGGAGTCTTTTTGTCGGATCGTTTGACGCTTTTTGGTTTAAGGGAATTTCATTTCTCGGACTTACCTTGGCGGACTTCAATTTTAATCCAAGATCGTATGCCATCCACTCTACCATGAAGTCAAAGTGCGATTCGGCAGCATCGCCCAACCCATGCGTAAGAACAATATTAACGTCGCCCGGTGATTGTTTTATAAAGTCACGAATTCCCTTGAAGTCCGCATCCGCATACATGCCTGGAGCAGGAGCCTGATAGTTCAAATCAACCTTTTTTCTAATGCCTCTCATTACCACGCCAACGCAGGAAGAAAGGCTATATATACCTACAAGGACCACCAAGCATTTAATACCCTGGCGAATCAGGCTCGGTAAAGTTTGTGTAGTTTTTATTAAAGAAGGGTCATCGCCCATTCCTAAACCCGACGCGGCGGAAACCTCTATTGGTATATTCATACAACCATTAATTTTGATGCTAGGTAACTTGCTCAGCCAAACGCGCAATTGAATCATCCTACTGAATGCTTCCGGCAATCCACCAAATCTATATCACACAAATTGAGGGATGATGGGGTCGCCCTGCAATCGCTCCCCTTACCCGAGATCTCTTACAGACAACTAAATAAATTTAGCGCTGGTTGGCACGATATACAATACCCTCACTTGGGTATTTTCGTCCGAATATCAGACATTTTCTAAACGTTATGTTACTTTCGAGTGCATGGCAAGCAAACTCACGTTGACCTTCAACCTAACCCTATTCCACTCAATCCATCCCCTCCATTCCCGTTGGATAACGGTGTGCTAGCTTTTTGGAATCAACCTGGAAATATTAATCCTCGACGCAACAAAGAGCACAAAGGAAGGATCTGGAAAGCTCGAGGCAATTATTCCCCGTACCTCACAACCGAGTGTAATCCCCAGCGCGGTATATCTTTCCGATAACTGCGCCCGGACCAGATAAAATGGATAGAACGTATGATAATCATCTCTAAGTTGGCGCTGGACAAACTCCGGTTTGCCAAAATCATAGTTCGCTGGCGTAAATGTTGTAGCCCCAAAAATTGGATGAAAAAAGAATTCATACTTATCACGCTTAGTTATCGACATTGGGAGTCCAATGCCAAAGTATCCGTTGGTCGACCTTCTGTAAACGTTATTCAAAAAGATTGGCGCATAGCCGGCCACAACGGTACCCTGAATGGAATCACTTGCCGTAAACGTAACGCTATCTCTTCGAACGAGCGTTCTTGAATTTGTATACTTACTATTCGAATTAGCCACTTCAACGTGCAGCGCGATTCCAATTCTGGCGTTTTCCGAAGAGCGCGGGGGAGAAAATACAAAATCAGCGTATGCCCCAAGACTACTAATTCTTACGTTGTAGGTATGGCCATATGTCTCACGAATAATCCTCGTTCCAACCTGCACGGGATCTGTTGGATTCTGAAGTCTAACAAATGACGAAATATTTTGCGTTGAATCACCTTGAGAATAGGTGTACTGATATATACCACCGAACATACCAAACTTCCACCCGTTTTTATGTGTTCTAACGTCCCAATTTCTTATAAACCATTCGAACGCAAAGGAATCGAATATGCTATTGCCATTTATCTTGAGGCCTCCACCAAGAAATATGTTCATATCTTCTATAGGAGGATAATATTCAAGAAGTGTTCGAGACAACTGTTCAGATGTTGGCTGCTCGTCGCTGATAATATTTAAATCAATCTTCGTAGACGATAAGGAGGCACCGCTTTTGTCTGCATCGTAAAGTTGGAATTGCACCGTCCCGGACTCCAAAAGTTCTACAGCGCCATCTTTTTCTGCGGAAATGGTGATCATCTGTTTGGAACTAGTCTCGCCAGCCTTGATTGTTACTTTCAGCCGCGATGCTTCAAAATCATGAGTTGTCGTTCCCACCTTGAAAGTAATATCAGCCTTGACCGCCTCTCCCGAAATAGATTCCCCGATCCAATAGTCTTTGTCAGCAGTCAACTTTGGAGTGCTCACTTTCAGCGACACATCGAGAGCTGTCCCCTCCTTCAAAGTTTTAGAACTGATATCGACTTCAATTGATTGTGCTATGATCGCATGATAAGTTGATAAATAAATAAACAGGAGAATCAGGATTTTTTTCATTTCTGTAATAGTAAAGGTGTGTCTTCTGCGATAACTCAAATTATTGAACCTCGTTGGATTTAATTATCCACCAATTTACGTGACGGCTTAATCTTAATTGACATGCAACTGTTGAGGTGTACTAAGATGCTAAAATTATCTCTGATACTATGCTTCTGAAATACCCACTTGTGGGTATTTCAATAAAATTGCATTAAATAGTTTCAGCTCTCTACACTAACGTTTCATCCTCCACATCAATAATAAAAAGCTATGTTTGATTGGCACCTAAAAAAATAGCCGCTACTAAAATAGCGGCCTTTTGAAAATGACCTAAAGGACAATTGTGCAATTTTGATGTAGACAGGTTGTTCTTCTTTATCCATTTGTATTATCTTAGAGAATACCCACGAATAGGGATATCTAGCGCCAGGAACGGAGCGTACTTTTGGGCATTAACAAAAACCCAAAAAAACTATGAAAAACGTTGACACTATCGAACCGTTGAAAAGTAAAGAAATGGTAGCACTTTCCGATGACACGAGTACTTTGTATCTAGTATCGGTCGACCTCGGTTACAAAGATCCAAAAGGAAGACGCGCACGACATTTCGTTTATGGCTCACAGGTTTATGACACCATGTTCGGCATCTTCGCTACTTTCGATGGCAAAGAGTCTGATGACGCGTTCACACTCGAAAAGATCTCGTTCGAGCTCATAAACTTTCGCGGTATCATTAACATTGGCTTCGCCAAAGAGGATGAAGTGATTTATGGAAAAGTACCAAAGCAATTCGAAAAATTGGCAAATGCAGAAATGAAGAACAATGTCTTCTTCTTCTTGCAGGGACTAAGCCTCGACCGCCAAAAAACGTTGACGCTCGACAAGCCGATAGAGGTGGCAAAAGGTCAGCGTTTTCCATTAACCCTTAACCGCGCGCTTTATCCTTTGCCAGAAACCAATGGAGGTGAGCCCGATGGCAAAACCATCGTTGCGAAAGGCAGGACACCCAACGACAGATTCTTCGACTCCGAATTTTATTACCGGAATGGAGTCGACTATTATGATCAGGTCCTTCGACCAGGGCTGTTCTTTCCACGTAAGGCCACCACCAATGGCGCCAAAGCAGAAATTGAACCTGGACCACTTGATATGCCATCCCTGAGATGTCATACCGGAAACGTCAACTTATACTATTAATTAATGCGAAAATGGCTCTCCATCTTTCTTTATTTATTTCCTTGGATAGTCTTCGCTTCTGACCAAGAGAATCGAAGACTATTCTTTTATAATCTCAGCAACCTGGAGTTCGAAAAGGCTGAGCAATACGTACAACTTGAGACAGATGCCGCCCTCCGTGTTGAGATGCAGCAATTGACAAACCTCCTTTACTATGAAGGCCAAAAGGAGAACGAATATTCCTCAATCATAAATACTTCAAGCGGAGACAATAAATTGCTGTCTTCGCTTCGGGCCTTGAACAGTGGCTATGTGAGTCTCTTCTATGATAAGGTGAAAGGAAATGCTTTCAAAAATTTCTACAAAGCATATCAGCTAGCGAAAGAGTCAAACACCGCACCTTTAATAAAAGCCTCTCTTCTCGCACTTTTGAAATATTACAATCTTGAAATAGCGCAGAATAGCGACGCGTACATGCCCTATCTGAATCATTTCGAACAAATGCAAACCGATTCAAGCGATCGGATTTGGTCTACACTATATCGAATGATCTTCTACACAAAGTCACTCGGAGAACTGAATGACTACTATTTCAAGTTGGCAAAAATGTTGGACCAATATGAAAAGGCGCTCACGCCAACCAGCCCATTGCTAGCACATATCTACTATGAAAAAGCGTTGAAATTTGAGATAGGGAAAGATCCCGAACACGCAAAGATTTTCTATAGGAAGACCCTTGATCAGGCCGGCAGTTATCCATTTCTGAAATACCACAGATTCTTTGCCTGTCTGAAGTTGATGGTGCTGGAGACGCACGAGAGAAATTTTCCCCTGGCGCAACGTTACTTTAACCGGGCTAAGACGGAATCAAATCTCTCCGACACATTGAGGTCAAACTATCATTTAAACTTTTATGGCGCAGTGTTTCTTCACGCACAGGATAAGAATGACAGTGCTTTTGTTTTATTGAACAAGGCATACGTCGAAGACTTTCGACTTGATTTCAGAAGAAACACATTGGAAATCAACAGGCTCAACGTTGAATTAGAAACACAAGAAAAAGAAAATGCCAATCTGCGTCTCCGGGCAAGCAGGGCCTGGCTTACCGTGGCGCTCACAGGCGTGGCGCTGCTATTTATCCTAAGTTATTTCGCTTACAAGAATCAATTATCCAAGACCATGATGCATGCATCCGAGAAAAAAGTGCAGGAAATGAAAGTGGAGAAGTTGTTGAAGGAACACGAACTTTTTGGGATAAATTCAATGATCGAAGGACAAGAGAAGGAACGACAGCGTATTGCCAACGATCTCCACGATAATTTGGGAAGCCTTCTTGCAACATTAAAGCTTCATTTTCAAACTTTAAATACAAAACGGGACAAGTTGGGTTCTGACCAAGAACTCTTATTCGAGAAAACTGACGGCCTTATCGAAGAAGCGTACCAAAAAGTGCGGAGTATGGCACACGCAAAAAATGCAGGTGTAAACGCTCAGGAGGGATTGCTACCAGCCGTAAAGAATTTTGCATCCAAAGTTTCCATCATCAATAAACTGGTGATCGATGTCGAAGACCATGGAATGGACGAACGACTGGAAAACATTCTCGAACTTGCTATCTTCAGAATCATCCAGGAATTGATCACAAACGTTATAAAACATGCCAACGCTACCGAGGTGACCATTCACCTCACACAATATGAAGACAAGATTAATCTAATGGTTGAAGATAACGGCGTGGGTTTTGACCCATCTCAAATCAGGGGTGAAGGAACTATGGGCCTTTATTCCATTCAAAAGAGAATAGAGAATCTGGGTGGAACGGTCACTATCGATTCTATCCTACAAAGCGGAACAACAGTCATCCTTGATATACCTTTATGATAAGACTTGTCGTCGCCGAAGATCACAACTCGCTCATCGATGGTATAAAACTTTTCCTTGAGTATGAAGACGATATTCAATTTGTCGGATACGCTAATAACGGCTACCAGTTGTGCGAACTTGTAAAGCTCAAGAGACCTGACGTCGTTGTTACCGATATCCGCATGCCTGTTATGGATGGCATAACTGCTACACAACTCATCTTGAAAGCAGATCCAAGTATAAAAGTAATTGCCTTCACAATGTTCGATCAGGATGAGGCGGTGCAACAAATGTTGGCGGCCGGAGCAAAAGGCTACATCCTAAAGAATTCGAATCTAAAAGAACTACTCAGCGCGGTGCGAAATGTCTATGCAGGACAAAATTACTACGACCCCAGTATTGTCGTTCCTGAGCAGATAATCTCCAAAAAAAATAAAGGATTGCTATCAAAGCGACAGATCGAGATCCTTAAGCTGGTCGCTCTCGGAAAGACCAATCAAGAAATTGCAGATCAATTGTTCATAGGAAAAACCACAGTTGAAACCCACCGCAAGAACATGATCAGAATCCTTAACCTGAAGGGCGCTGGGGAATTGCTACGCTACGCGCTGGAAAGCAAATATAGATTCTAGCTCACGAGCACTATTCATCAGATTGGCTAACTATACCGTTGAATGGGTATTCCCATCGACTTATTCATAAAGTAAATTTGGTTGATTCCAGCTCGAGGCTGGTGCACTTTGAAGCTCCTACGAAAATGAAGAGCTGAAACTCGTGCCCAAATTGATTTTACCCAATGACAAACTATATGAAAACAAATCGGGAGAATTCGTTAAGCTCAAACGGAACAGCTAACGCTTTCAAACTACGCAGTAGTAACGCACCAAGCGCTAATTCAGAGAAAATCGTCCACCGGCTACAGGATGGTATAATATGTGACACTGAAGGATGCGGACATAGTCAACCAAGAGGCATGTCTTTGCTCGAGTTGGTAGTGCACGCTTCCGATGGATTTATACCACTCTGGGCCGAAAACGTGACATTGAAATGGCGCTTTCGAGAACGATCAATGACACACTTTGAAGATCCTAACGCGACGCAAAGCGAAATTCGAAAGTTGCTGGCAGCTGCTATTCTGGCATGGGGATCTGCAGCACCCGTGAGATTCAAAGAAGACACAGATGTATGGGATTTTGAAATCGTGACAAGAGAGAGCGACAACTGTCAGGCCGGTGGTTGCGTTCTCGCGAGTGCATTTCTTCCTGACCCAGGTAGACACGAACTTATTATATATCCAATGCTGTTCCAGCAAACTCGTGAAGAACAAGTAGAAACTCTGGTACATGAGATTGGCCATATATTTGGCTTGCGTCATTTCTTTGCGAAACTCGAAACTAGCTGGCCATCGGAGATTTTTGGAACACAGGACAAGTTTACAATTATGAATTATGGCAGCCTGAGTGAACTCACGGAGACAGACAAGTCTGACCTAACAAACCTTTACCAATTAATATGGAGTGGTACTTTAACAAAAATTAATGGCACTAAAATTCTTCTGGTAAAGCCCTTCAGCAGTTTGGCAGCGGTCGAGGAAACTCTGCCAACTGTCAATCTTGTAAAAACCCGTTCGGTCTCCAGATCCATGATCGCGTACCCCGCACAAAGTGAACGAATTGTCTAACGGTTTCGAGTCAAAGGCGCTTACATAGTTGGCAGCAAGAGTATCGCTTAGCCTGTGAGTTAAGAGTCGGCAATGAAATGTCGACTCTTGTCTTGACAATGTAGGCCGCCGAAATATTTATTCGGGGGTAATTCAAATGAGTTAGATGATTTGGTTAAATCGATACACTAAAAAACCATGCGAATATTACTCGTGTGACAGCGTAGCGATGGCATTGTAAGTTTATTGTTTGGATCATAACCCAACATTCCTGGTCTCAGAAGATGAAAATAGAGATCAACGCCATTACGATAGTTGAATTCGGTGTCAAATAATGGACTTGCGGGCACTGGCTCATTGCTTTTTACCGTTCTATCTTTACACTTTGCATTGAGCTCCTTAAATTCCTTCAATGGGTGGAGCATTCGGTTAAACGTTATTGTAATGGGCACATCCTTGCTGATCTCAAGTGGCGGCTCAATCTTAATTCTTATCTTCTGCCGCAACTTGGCACCTTCAACTCCAAAAAAAACGGCACACTCATCAGGCTCAAAATAATGATACTCGTCATTCGGATCATCAACAAAACCAATATTGATTGGACCGACATAATTGATAATCTTTAACAGTATTGATTTCACTCTGAATAAATTTCCGGGCACCTTCCTTCCGGTAATAGTACAGAAAATTCCAAAGGTCGATCCATAGAGGCTGGATGCATAAACGAAGTGTTCGACCCGCTTCTTTCTACCTTTCGCTATCGGATCAGGGACCTCAACGTGTTTAACATCTAACGAAGCAATGAAGTTGGGTTCGTCTTGTTTGGTGGTCATCATTTTTAAGATTAATTTATTTTGAGTTACTTTTACGAATCGCGAACAAGGGTACCACCCGCCTTTAGGTATTTCAGTTGGGACTCAGTGTAACTTTTAAATCGAGTCAATCGTTTCCACGGTATCATTTACTCCCAACGGCAATAAAAAAGTTAGTTATTTATTTAAAATTATTCAAGAAGGCGGCAGAATAGTTTCTTACGAATTTCCATCTGGTGAAGCGCCGTGTATCTTCATATAATCCTTTGGCTCGCTCCCGATTTATGCTCTGCCTATGCTTTCAGCTCGGCGGCAGACCAATTCAATAGTTATTCATCAAACTCGGCCGACATGACTTATGTGCATTTGTTGCCCGCTCGTTACTTTCATTTTTTTTCAACCCAAACATATGCTCGCCTGGTTGGATACTCTACGTCTTTGTATGGATACCGTTCTAAGACGTCTACTATTTCAAATCCTGTGTCGTGGAGCAATTCTATTATCTTGTCTGTTTGGAAGAAATATAAGTCAATATCCACAACCTTTTCGTACGCGGTCTCAAAATGCACTGCCTCGTTTCCTACGTGAAAGGAGAATAAAAAATGTCCTCCTTTTTTTAGCACCCTGTTTACTTCATCGAAGGCAGTTTTGATTTGGTCATAGGTAAAATGCACGATCGCATAGAATGCAAGACCGCTTCCAAAATAGTTTGAGTCGTAGGATATATTCAGAAGATCTCCGGTCTCAAATCTGATTTTAGGAAAAAGCCTCCGCGCAGCGTCAATCATCGCGGGAGATATGTCAATGCCCACTATGTTCTTTACGCCATTGTCGTATAGAAACTTTGTCGTCTGCCCGGGACCACAGCCAAAGTCAGCAAATGGCCCTTTGTCATTGTTGACCGCGGCAAACTCCCTCAATAACAAACGGTCGAAATGTTTGTTGGAAAGTTCGTCACTACGGTCGGCCGCATAACTGTCCGCCACCTGATTGTAGCAGTTTATTACTTTTTCCTTTGGTTGCATTTTCTATTTACGATTTTCCAAAACTAACCTCGTTGGGATCATTCCCCCTCTAACCGCTTCTATTGCTTCATTCATTTTAGAAAATGGCATAACTTCTACAATACTTTCGATATTATGCTTTGCTGAAAAAGCTAGCATATCAGTCATATCTTTGCGACTGCCTACATAATTTCCATAAATAGTTCGTTGAGCGTAATCATACAATAAACCAGCGCTAATTGATAGCTTTTTCAAGGGCGCAGCCACCATACAAAATTTCCCTTGTGGTTTCAGTATTCTTAAATATGTGTCCAGGTCAAAATCTGCATTTACGGTTGAGAGAATAAAATCAAATTTTCTATTGTGCCCTGGCAGTTTCGTAAGGTCGGAGCTATTAACGTATTCCGCTCCCCCCTGTTCTATGATCTCCTTTTTTTCAGGAGTGCGAGAAAATCCAGAAACCTTGTGTCCCATCTTATGAAGAAACTGAATCGCTAACTGACCGAGTCCTCCAACGCCCGACACAGCCACTGTGGAATTGTTTTGCAATTTTGCTCTAACAATCGCTGAGTACACAGTAAGACCTGACGACAACAAGGGAGCCGATTTTGCTGAGTCAAGCTTTGGCGGAAGTTTGAACGCAAACCTGCTATCAACAACAATATACTCTGCTAAACCACCATAGCAATCAACCGCAATTACTTTCTGTTTAGGGCAGAATTGTTCGTTGCCTTCTTTACAAAATTGACACTCAAAACAAGCTTCTTGCTGATAACCAATACCAACACGACTACCCCTTGTTCTAGGGCGATCAAATATCTCGATCGTCGCGCGTTGAACGCGCCTTTCCTGTTATCGAACCCTGTTCACGGACCAGCTCACCGGAACTCGAACGCGGGTAAGCACTCCCGGCTTAAATCGCCATTTCAAAAAGGCGCTCCTCGCTGCCTGATCGAGCACCGCGCTCTTGCTGCTTTTCACGACCGCGACAGCCGTCGTCATGCCCGCCTTGTTGATTTGCAACTCGTAGAGGCCGCTCCCGGACAGGTTTGCTTTCTGGGCCGCTGCGGGATACCCCGCGCCCGGTGACGCTATCGCGTAGTGCATGAGTTCGTCGTCACTCAGCGCAGACGAATGTCCGTCGCTCCAGACCGCGGTCGTTTGTTCCGCCGCGAACGCCGGCGCTACGGCGAGTAACAGGATCATGAACGCGATTCGGAGCACCGCCATCGCGGTCACAATAACGATTGCGATTCTCCCTTGCAACTTCGCTGCAATCCCCGGTTGCAAATCGCCAATCGCCCATCGAAAATCGACAATTCTCTCGGGGTCTTAGCTCAGTTGGTAGAGCGCCTCAATGGCATTGAGGAGGTCAGGGGTTCGAATCCCCTAGGCTCCAGTTCTTCGCTCGGACCGTTTGCCGCGGAGCGGATCCACGGGCATGGGCAAAAAAAAAGCCAGGCCGATAATTCAGCCTGGCGTTTTTGGTTGAGGTTTATCCGCACCTGCCAAAAAGGCAGTTATTTCGAGTAGGTGGAAGTTTGAGTGGTCGCCGCTTCCTTGTGCTGCGAGCACGCTCCCAAACTCAATGCGCCGGCCGCGAGGGCCACGATCATGATTGCTTTGAAGATTTTCAATTAGTTATTCGCCTCCTTTCTCTGCTGGTTGCTGCCCGTCATTTAGGCAGTTACGATCAGACGCGCAACGCTTTTCTCGACTTTTTTACGGGCGCGCAGGCCACGGATGGGAGAGGCGGAATTGCGAGCTCTACCAGTCCAACAAGTTGATTCTCCTTGTCGCAGATGAACGCCCTGTCTATGCATACCAGAATGGTGGTTAACGGGAGATTTCTAACTATGATCGCAATGGCGGCGTTGTTGGGATTTCCCGCTTCCGGCCGATCCGCCGAGGCTCGCCCGCGGAACGAACTGGTCCTGGCGAAGTCGGCGGAAGACGAAGCTTTGCGAGCGCGCCTCGTCGCCTTATCTCCGAGCGTCAATCCGGAAGAAGCCCGGCGCGTTGCCGCCATTGCTTACACCACGGGACGCGAACTGGCCGCGAAGTGGGGCATGGGGTCGTCCCCGACCATCCACAGTTTCCTCATCAACATCGGGGTAAAAAAAGCGGGTTACTGTTATCAATTCGCGACGGAATTGCTCCTGCGTTTGGAGGCCCAGAAGCTGAAAACGCTCGAGTTCCACTGGGCGGAATCTGATCCTGGAACCGACACAGAGCATAATGTCATCGCCGTCACGGCCCGACGCCAGCCGTTTGCGGAGGGCATCATGCTGGATAATTGGCGGCACTCGGGACATTTGCTTTGGGGACCGCTCAATGGCGACCCTTCCCACACCTGGCAGGAAAATAAGGCTGCGTATGCTCGCAGAATAAAACGTAAACCAGTCGCGTCTGAGCGGTCTAAAGCGCCAGACAAATCCGCTAAAAAGTCCGAAGCCAAACGCGATTAGCGAACGTTCGCGAATATTCGCCGTCAAAAAGATCGGCCCCGGCAAAACCATTGTGCAATCCATGGGTCCGTGCCGTAGAGCAGAGAATCTTTGCGCGACATGAACGTTGCTCCTTCTGTTTCGAAACCGAGTTTCGCCGAAGCGTTTCGGTTCTGGCTCAAGCTTGGGTTCGTTTCCTTCGGCGGCCCAGCGGGGCAGATCGCCATCATGCAGACGGAGCTGGTGGAACGCCGCCGCTGGATCGGTCAGGCGCGATTTCTCCACGCCCTGAATTACTGCATGCTGCTTCCCGGCCCGGAGGCGACGCAGCTGGCGATTTACGTCGGTTGGTTGCTCCACCGGACCGCGGGCGGCATCGTGGCGGGAAGCCTTTTTGTCCTCCCATCGATTTTCGTCCTTTGGGGATTGAGTTTTGTGTATGCGGCCTATGGCACGGTCCCATGGATCGCTGCCATCTTTTACGGACTGAAGCCAGTCGTCGTCGCGATCGTCGTCGCGGCTGTTATTCGGATCGGACGTAGCGCGCTCAGGAACGAGGTGATGTGGGCGACTGCCGCGGCGGCGTTCGCCGCGATCTTTTTCGGCGGCGTCGCGTTTCCGATTATCATTGTCGCCGCCGGCGTCATTGGTCTCATCGGCGGCAAACTTTTGCCGGCGAAATTCGATGTGGTTTCTGCTTCTCACAAAAACGCCGGTTCCGCCATCGACGATGAACATGATGCCCCGGATCACACCAAACCGAGCCTGCGTCGCGCCGGGACTGTTATCGGAGTGTGGCTGCTGATTTGGTGGGCGCCCGTGATCATGGCCGCGGTTCTCCTCGGCAAAGATCACACCGTGTTCAAAGAAGGAATTTTTTTCAGCAAAGCTGCCGTAGTTACTTTTGGCGGTGCTTATGCCGTTCTGCCCTACGTAGCGCAGCGAGCGGTGGACGATTTTCTTTGGTTAAAGCCTGGCCAGATGATGGACGGCCTTGGGCTCGCCGAAACTACGCCCGGGCCGCTCATCATGGTCCTGCAATTTGTCGGGTTCATGGGCGGCTGGAATCAGCCAGGCTCTCTCACGCCGATCGGCGCCGCCACTCTTGGCGCCCTCATCACCACCTGGGTCACATTCACACCCTGCTTTCTCTGGGTTTTTCTCGGCGGCCCACACATTGAACAGTTGCGCGGCAATAAGCGAATCGCGATGACACTCTCCGCGGTGACCGCCGCTGTCGTCGGCGTGATTCTCAACCTCGCGGTCTGGTTCGCCCTTCACGTCATGTTCCCAAAGGAAGGCATCGACTGGTTCGCTCTCTTGCTCGGCCTGGCCGCGCTTCTCGCCATGGTCCGATGGAAACTCGGTGTCATCCCCGTGGTTATCACCGGTGGCGCGATCGGCTTGCTGCGGTTGGTTCTATTTCGTTAGGTCAACCGGCTCGGACATCAGAGCATTCCTGGCTCCTCCTTGGCTGTCATGTTGAGCGCAGCGAAACATCTCTGACCATTTTCAGGACGACAAGGCGCGATGACGACGGGCTACCAGGGTAGCTTCATCCCGAGGCTCTTCGCAAGGAAGGCCCATTGATCGGTGGTTTCTTCGATCATTTTGGTGGTCGGTTTGCCGGCGCCGTGGCCAGCGCGGGTTTCGATCCGGATCAGGATGGGAGCGGGACCGGCCTGGGCGGCTTGCATCGCGGCGGTGTACTTGAAGCTGTGACCGGGAAAGACGCGATCGTCATGGTCCGCCGTGACGACAAAAGTGGGAGGATACTTGGTTCCCGGTTTGACGTTGTGGACCGGCGAATATTTGTAGAGCGCTTCAAACTCATCCTTGTTCTCGGACGAACCGTAATCGGAGGTCCAGGCCCAACCGATGGTGAACTTCTGGAATCGAAGCATATCCATTACGCCGACACCCGGGAGAGTTGCGCCCCACAATTCCGGCCGCTGATTTTCGACAGCGCCGATAAGCAGTCCGCCGTTGCTTCGTCCGCTGATCGCAAGCTTCGGGGTGGAAGTGTATTTGTTCGCGATAAGCCATTCGCCGGCGGCGATGAAATCGTCGAACACGTTTTGCTTTTTCAGTTTCGTGCCGGCCAGATGCCATTCCTCGCCGTATTCGTTGCCGCCCCGCAGATTCGCGACGGCGAAAACGCCGCCCATCGAAAGCCAGGTCGCGAGCCCTGGGGAAAAGTTCGGCGTCATCGACGCGTTGAATCCGCCGTAGCCGTAGAGCAGCGTCGGGTTGTTCCCGTTCTTCTCCAGACCTTTCCGATAAGTGATAAACATCGGGCACTTTCGTGCCGTCCTTACTCGAATAGAAAACCTGCTCGGTCACGAAGTCGTCGCCACTTGAAATCGACCTTCGGCCGGAAGAGCGGCGCGCTCTGGCCGGTCTTGATATCGTAGCGGTAGATCGTCGCCGGCTCCGTGTAACTGACGTAGGAATAAAAGGTCTCGGTATCTTTGCGTTTTCCTCCGAATCCGCTCGCCGTTCCCAAACCTGGAAGCTTGATTTCGCCGGCAGGTTTCCCCGTGAGGTCGAAGATCCGGACGACTGAGTGGGCGTCCTTCAGGTAACTGGCAATAAAGCGATCGCCGACCAGCTGCGACTCCCTCGAGGGTCTCCGCCGCTTCCGGCACCAGCGTCTTGATTTCCTGCGGATGCGCATGCCGAGATCGCCACGATCCGTCCTCGCGGCGCGCCGAGATCGGTCTTGAACCAGACGGTGTCGCCTTCATAACCGAGGAAATCGTAGGCAGCATCCTGCTTGTTCAACATCTCGACGACCTGTGCGCCGGGAGTCGCGATGCTCTTGTAAAAGATGCGGTTTTTTGGGTCGGTGCCTTGCGACACATCGATCACCAGAAACTTTCCATCCTCCGTTACCTCGGCGGAAAAATTCCAATCCTTATGGTCCTTCCGCTCATAGACAAGTTCGTCGCTGCTCTGCGGGGTCCCGAGTTTATGGAAATAGAGTTTGTGAAAATAATTTGCCCTTTCAGCTGGTCGGCCGAGGACGGTGCGTCATAGCGGCTGTAGAAAAAGCCGCTGCCATCCTTCTTCCACGCCGCGCTCGAAAACTTCACCCACTGCACGTCGTCGCTCAGGTCTTTTCCGGTCGCGATATCGCGGACTTTCCACTGCTGCCAATCCGAGCCCGCCACTTCGAGCCCGTAGGCGAGCAGCTTTCCGTCATCTGTGACATCGACTCCGCTCAGCGCGACGGTGCCATCTTTCGACAGCGTGTTTGGGTCGAGCAGGACCTTCCCTTCGGCCGGTAGCTTATCGCCCGTGTAGACTACGTTCTGGTTCTGGAGCCCCGTGTTTTTCGAGAAAAAATAACGGCCGCCCTGGTGGAACGGCACCGTGAACTTCTCGTAGTTCCAGAGCGCGGTCATCTTTTCGTTGATCTTCTTCCGCTCCGGGATCTTCTCGAGATAATCGAAGGTCAGTTTGTTTTCCGCTTCGATCCATTTGCGGGTCGGCTCCGCGTCGAGGTTTTCCAGGTCTCGATAAGGGTCGGCGACTTTGGTGCCGAAATAATCGTCGGTCTGTTCACTCTTCGGTGGCTGCGGATAAACAAACGGCTTGTCGGCCGCGATCAGCAAAGTGGTGAGGAGCGAAGCAACGACAACGGCGAACAAAGTGCGTCTCATAGGAAAAGACCGATAAGATGCTTCGTCCTCGCGCGCAAACCCTGCGAAGAATCACCGCGTGGGACGCGACCGATAATAGAGCGCCGTGGCTGCGGGAAGCCGACGATTTTTTAAACCGCCGCTCCTTGTTTGCTGTTACTCCGTTTCGCCGGCAGGCAAATGCGCGCTTTCCAGTCCATCGCCATGCGGATGCGGGCCCGGCCGCTCGGGATGATCGAAGAAAACATTTCCTCCATGGAGCCGGATCGAGCTTGCGATACGTCGCCGAGCTTAAGCGCCACCTTCGCCATGCCGTCCGGCTCGCGCGAAGTGTTGATGCCGAAGGCGTCCGCTTCGCCTTCAGAGGTGCGCGTGATCGGTGTTGTTGATCGGCGTCAGAGGAAGAACACGGTCGCGAAAATCAAACGAGAGAACGGCAGGCCCGCCGGATCGGCGATTCCGCGCACCCGCCAGCGTTCACCCCAGTGACGGACCGTGGCTTCGAAGCCCATTGCGCGACGCGAGAAGACGAGCAAGAGAGAAAAAGCAAGTAGGTCACGAATTTGGTGATGTGATTCAGGATGTAATGCCCCATCTCGTGCGCCATGACTTCACGAATTTCCGGCAGGGTGCATTGCTTGAGGAGGTTGTCGTTTAACGCGATCCGGGTTGTTCCGAGAAAACCAGCCACGTTCGCGCTCACGCGATTCGATTTGCCGGGAGGCATCCACCTCGAAGACCTGGGTGACCGGAATTTGGTTCGCCCGCGCCATGGCCAGGATAGCTTCGCTGATTTTCTTATCTTCGAGCGGCTTGTACTTGTTGAAGAGCGGCTCGATGTAGACCGGCGAAATCATAACGCCGAGGGCAGAAAAAAACGACCACGCCTGTAGCCCAGAGCCACCAGGTCCTGGTGCGCGACGGAAGACGGCATAGAGAACGATCAGGAGGATCGTGAAGACCGATGTTCGAGATGGCAAGCCTATCAGCTGCTCGGAAAACCAGGGCCGAAAGTTTGGGTCGCGAGCCCGTAGGCATGTTCCCGGAAGAGCGTTGATACACGATCAGCGGAAACAGAGAACGTCGTGATCAGAACGTAACGGGATTGCGTAAAGCGCGACCTGGAGCGCCTTGAAACGGGTCGTGCGTTCCGCGAAATCGCGGATTCGCGCGGAGAGGCGTGTGGCCAAGAGAATAAGCGAGATGCCGACACGAGCAGAAAATTCCAGAGGATCAGCCAGTAGCCGCCTTCGAAATAGGCGTCGGACTTTGCTCGTTTGTCTGCCGGAACGGTATCCAGCCAGGCGCGCGTGGCCGTGGCAGGATCGGTCCCGGGCGCGATTGAGGGCGCGGCGACGGCGGTGGGCGGGGAAGGGGGGATGTTTCCTGAGCGGCTGCGGGAAAAGCGACCCCTAGAAGAAGAGAAAAAATGAGAAAGAGAGACAGAACGGTCGATTTCATGGCGGGGAGCGTGAAAGAAATGGCAGCGTCGGTCAATGACTGTTGCTAGATTCGAAAGCAATTGGGCATGAAGATCGAATATCTCGCTGATTATCCGGACGCGTTTCCGATTCTATCGGAGTGGCAACACCGGGAGTGGGGCCATTTTAGACCGGGCGACACCGTCGAAAAGCGGAGGGCCCGCCTCGAAGGCTACTCCAACCGCGATCGCATTCCGCTCACCGTTGTTGCACTCGAGGGTAGCGAAGTCCTCGGCTCGGCGAGTCTCATACTTCATGATATGGAGACGCGGATGGAGTTGACGCCCTGGCTCGCAAGCGTATTTGTGGGGGAACCGTATCGGCGAAAAGGCATGGGCGCCGAGTTGGTGCGGCGAATCATGGTCGAGGCCGCGAAACTCGGAGTGCCGCTACTTTACCTCTACACCGTCCACAGCGAAAAATTCTATGCCGCGCTGGGCTGGACTTTGCTGGAACACACTAACTACCGCGAACAGAAGGTCGTCATCATGACTCACGTTCCAGCGCGGGCAAAACCATGACGGCCGCCGACTTTCGGTGCTCGCGTTAAGCCTGCCGGAGGCTGAGGAAAGCGCACATATGGAACATCCCGACTTTCGCGTCGCGGGGAAAATTTTCGCGACGCTTGGTCATCCGGACAAGGATCACGGCATGGTGATTCTGCCGCCGGAGGAACAAGAGGATTTGGTGCGGATTTATCCGGATATTTTTGTGCCGGCTAAAGGAGCGTGGGGAAAAAGAGGCAGCACGTCGGTTCATCTCGAGAAGGTGGATAAGGTAGTATTGAAAAGGGCTCTTCAGATCGCATGGCGCAAGCGCGCGCCGAAGGATTTGTAGGTGGATCGAGCGCTCCGTCGCTCGATAAGTGAGACCTTCTCGGCCTAAGTCATCGAGCGCTCCGTCGCTCGGTGAGGGAGACCTTGTCCTCGTAAGTCATCGAGCGGCGGAGCGCTCGATCCACCTAAACGATCAGTGGCTTCACAGCAGCGCGCCGCCGCAGCTGGAGCCGGCGCCGGCGGTACAGCCGAAACAATGATCGCCGGTCGCGATCTCGCGATTCTCCACCTGCAGCGGGATCGACCTCCCACAGGTGCAACCCCTGGCCCGCCTCACGCCATTGCATCTTGAGCATCTGATTAAAGTCGCAATCGAAGACTTCGCCCTGCCAGCTGACATTGATCGTGTTCCGACACATCAGCCCTTTTACCGTGGCGGGATTGAAGGCGTCATTCAACAACGCCATGTAATCGCCGAGGAGATTGTTGTTCTTCAGGTAGGAGGCAAACCGCGCAATGGGGAGATTCGTGATCGTGAAGAGCTTGTTGAAGACGATTCCAAAATGCTTTTCAACTCGCGTTTGTAGTCGGCCTCCAGTTCTCCTGCGGGCCCGGGAGAAAGGCGCCGTTCGGGTTGTAAACGAGATGAAGAGGAAGGTGCGGTTCGCGGCCATAGCCTAACGAGTTTAAGATCTGTAATGCCTTGATGCTGGCGTCGAAAACACCGTTCGCCGCGCTGGGCATTCACGTTTTCCGGAGAATAGCAGGGCATTGAGGCAATGATCTCGATCCGGTGCCGGGCCAGGAAGTCGGCATAATCTTCGTAGCCAGGTTCGAGCAGGATCGTCAGGTTGCAGCGGTCAATGATGTGACGTGGCGGGGTCAGGGCCTTTAGCCGCTCGACGAGGTATTTAAAATCGGGAATCATCTCCGGCGCGCCCCCCGGTAAGGTCGACGGTCGGGATGTCGGTTTTGGCCAACCAATCGATGAGCCGATCGATCGTGGCGCGGGTCATGATCTCTTTGCGCTTTGGCCCGCATTCACATGGCAATGGATGCAGGTCAGGTTGCACAGCTTCCCCACATTGATCTGAAGCACTTCCGTTTTCGTGTGGCGAAGCGGAAGCGCGTGTTCGGCCAGCTTGGCGGCGAAATGATTCGATGCGGGAGAAGAATTCACAGTGGGAGTTGCTTGCCGGTAATCTTGGGCAACCGGAACAAGGCGATCCAAAGCTGGTCGAACAACTGGAAAGAATCTTGTCGCCTTCGCGCAGTTTCGCTATTTCCGTTTCATGATTTTTGTTTTTCTCCTTCTCGCGGCGGCGTTTGTCGCGTTTTCCAACGGCGCCAACGATAACTTCAAGGGCGTCGCCACGATCTATGGAAGCGGGACTGCCGGCTACAAGACCTCGATCCTTTGGGCCACAGTTACCACGTTCGCCGGCTCGGTTACTTCATTCTTCCTCGCCCAGGCCCTTCTCAAAAAGTTCTCCGGCAAAGGGCTCGTTCCGGATGCATTCACCGGTTCGGAATATTTTCTTCTCGCTGTTGCGCTCGGCGCCGGGATCACGGTGATCCTCGCGACCCGGCTCGGATTTCCTATTTCCACCACCCACGCAATTCTCGGTTCGATGGTGGGTAGCGGGTTGGTGGCCACGGCTTTCGGCGGCGTCAATTTCGGCGCGCTCTCGAAAGGGTTCGTCACTCCGCTTCTCCTGAGCCCCGTTCTCGCAGTCGTCCCTCGGCGCGATTCTCTATACTTCTGTTTCACGCCCTTCGGTGGCTCCTCCGGTACCCCAAAGAATGGTGCATGTGCGTCGGGGCGGAGAACCGGGTCGTCGCGATGCCATCCGGATCGATGCTGGCGATGCGCACGCTCCCCATGCCGACACTTACTCTTGCCGGCGGCGAATCGGTCGCGAGCTGTTCCGAGCGTTATTCGGGTACCGTCGCGGGCATCGACGCCCAGCGGATGGTCGATGCCGGCCACTTCGTCAGCGCTGGAGTAGTCTCCTTCGCGCGAGGCTTAAACGATACGCCGAAGATCGCCGCGCTCATGCTCCTGGTGAAATGGCTCACTCCCGCGACCGATGTTGCGATCGTGGGAATAACAATGGCGGCCGGTGGCCTTCTCGGCGCCCGCCGCGTGGCTGAGACCATGAGCCACAAGATCACAAACATGAATCCAGGACAGGGTTTCACTTCCAATCTCACGACTGGTATCCTCGTCATCCTCGCGAGCGCGTTCGGATTGCCCGTCTCGATGACTCACGTCACCGTCGGTTCGCTTTTTGGCATCGGCCTAACGACCGGCCAGGCGAACATCAAGACCGTGACGGGCATTGTCCTGTCCTGGATAATTACACTGCCATGTGCCGCCGTCGTGGCTGGTCTCGCTTACTTCGTCATTAGCAAGCTGCATTGAGTGAGAACGCGTGAAAAAAAACGTTCTCTTCGTTTGCATTCATAATAGCGCCCGCAGCCAGATGGCGGAGGCGTTTCTCAACCAGATCGCGGGTGACCGCTTTCACGCCGAGAGTGCCGGGATCGAACCCGGGAAACTCAATCAGATTGTGGTCGAAGCGATGCGCGAAGCCGGTGTCGACATCGCGGCGAACCCTACGAAGTCGGTCGCATCGATGATCGAACGAGGTCCTCATTTCCATCACGTCATCACCGTTTGTGATGAAACGAGCGCCGAGCGGTGCCCGGTGTTTCCCGGTGACGCGCAACGGCACCATTGGCCGTTCGCCGATCCTTCGAGCTTTACCGGGACGCCGGAAGCGCGTTTGGCCGCGACCCGTCTGGTCCGCGATCAGATCCGGGACCGCGTTCTGCGCTGGAGCGAAGGCGGCGCCGGACCGAGCTGAGCGTATTCGCCAGGTTCGAAATTCTAACCACCGATAAAACCTCTCGACCTCCGCGCCCCGCTCCGGGCCCGACGATGAGATTTCCAGTCGCGTCGATTGACGCGATTCGGTTTTCGATTGCGAGCTGGTTGGGATTCGCGACGGCGACAATCGCGGCAGCGTCGAAGATGGGTGCCCCTTCGGTTCCAACGAATTTCGTCCAGAACCAGAGCCAGAATCGGCTGTTGCGTTGAACAAAATTTCCGGCGGCATCAGCGCGCATTGCATCGAGGTCTGTCGCGGTAACGGTGAGCTGCGCGGCGGTCTCGACGGGGATGACCGTGATCGGAATTCTGCTCCGCAATACCTGCGCAACCGCGGCCGGATCTTTGACGACGTTGGCATCGTGAACGCGAATCGAATGCCGGGTTCCGAAACGAAGCGTCGTCGCGGAAGTCGTTCCTCCGATGAAAATGACGCGCTTGATTTTGCGGGCGAGATCGGGATGGCGGAGCTGGAAGGTCGCCAGATTCGTCAGCGGTCCCAGCGCAAGATAAGTGAGGCTTTGCTGTTCGCGGACGGCCGCGGCCAGTGCCTTACTCGCTTCGGTTTCGCGTCCGAGATCGTGGCGAGATTTCGCGCCGGGATAAATCGCGCGCCGCGGCTCAAGTTTCGAGATCAGCGCGTGAGCCGCGGTAGTCGTCGCTCCGAGCGGCGCATTGCCGTAGGTCGTGCTGATGCCGGCGATCTTCAGGTTCGGCGAATGAAAGGCGAGCAGGAGCGCGAATGCGTCATCCACTTCGCGGAGCGGCGAGCCGATCGAGATGTCGGTGTCGATCCAGACCGTGGTCGCGCGCGCCAACGCCGGCAGTGAAAGATAGACCAGGAGCCAGACAAGCGTTTTGGCTTGCCGGATGAAGTAAAGAAAGGCGTACTGGGGCCATGCGCACTCGACCCTGCTCATTGTTCCTCCTCGTTGTCGCCGGCGTCTGCCTCGCGGCCGGCGTTGCCCGCGCCGCTGACAACTGGACGGACACTTACGATCGGCTCCTAAAAAATACGTCAGTGGCGGCGGAGTGAAATATGCGGCCTGGAAAACCAGTGCAGGCGACCTGAAAGATTTGCAGACGGTGGTCGATGGGATCGCCGGCGCGAACGTCGGGTCGATGTCCGAAACGAGCAGCTCGCGTTTTACCTTAACGCCTATAACGCCTGGATCCTGCACGAAGCGCTCGGCAAATATCCGACCAAGAGCGTGAAGGATCTGCTCTTCACTTTTTTCACCGGCCAGCGGATCAAAGTCGCGGGCGAACAAATGAGTTTCAACCATCTCGAGAAGGACATCATCCGCCCGAAGTTCGGCGAGCCTCGGGTCCATTTCGCGCTCAATTGCGCGAGCCGCAGTTGCCCGCCGCTGAACCCGGACGCCGTTCCGCGGCGGCAATCTCGAGGCCCAGCTCGACAAACTTTCGGTCGCGCTTCGTCAACACGCCGAAAGGCGTGACTACCAGGCGGCGCAAAAAACCGCCGCGCTCTCCACGATTTTCGACTGGTATAAGGACGATTTTAAAGCGCGGCGGCCCGATCGCCTTTATCAACAAGCGGCGTCGAAGCCGCTGCCTAACGACGTGAAGATCACTTACCAGGATTACGACTGGTCGCTGAACGAAGTGAAGTAAATGGTCGCACTCGCCGTCGGAAAAAATCCGCAGTCCTTCTGGCGGCACGCTGGAAGGCCTTTCGCAGCCCGATCATGGAGGAGAAAGCGCGCGTGCTGCAGGAGCGCTGGGATTCGCTCCCGCCGGAACTGCAAACCGACAACCAGATCGCCGGGACGCCATCTGACGCACTGCGGGTTCACCCTTGGCGCGAGTTATTGCTCGTTTCATTGCACGCACTGCTACCTGCCGAAGAACGCGAACTCGATCCCGATCCCTTCCCTCGAGCAGGTGAAGGAACAGATCGACGCGAACCGCCGCTTCCAAGGGCCCGGGGGCGGGTTGCAAATCACCGGCGGCGACGTGGCCGACGCTTATTGGAGAGCCGGCCGGCCGACGAACTGATCGAGATCGTCCGCTATGCCTACTCGGTCGGCTCGATCCCGATGCTGATGACGCACGGTCAAACGCTGATCGAGCAGCCGGAATTTTTGGAGCGCCTCGTCGTCGAAGGCGGCCTGCGCCAAATTTCGGTCCACGTCGACATGACGCAGGCGGGCCGGCACGGTTATCCGATCGGCCGGATCAATTGCGAAGCCGATCTGCATCCGGTCCGCCAGGCGTTCACCGACCTTGCGCTGCGGATTCGCGAAAAGACCGGCTGCATTCTCGAATACGCGCTCAGCTTCACCGTGACGCGCCGCAACATCGACGACGTCCCGGAGGTGATTCGCTGGTACCTCGCCGACCCGCGACGCACTTACATCTGGCGCATGATTAGTTTCCAGCCGGAAGCGGACACCGGGCGCACTATGTTTTCCAAAACGCCCGATCACGCCGTCCGACGTCTGGGAGAAATCTGCCAAGGCATGGGGTTGCCGTTGCGCCGCGACGTTTCCATTTTTGGGCATCCGGATTGCAACAGCTGGGCGTCGCTCCTGGTGGCGCGCCCGTCCGGAAAATTTTTCCCGCTGTTGCCTGACGACAAGAAATTCGACGGCCTCCTTGGCGAAGTGCTGCGAAAGATCGGCGGATTGTCGCTCGTGAACGACGACGCCGGGACGCCGGTTTATCGGCTGGCCGGTGTCCTTTTGAAAAATCCGCTGCTGACGCGCGAAGGCGCTCTAGCAAATGGCGCGCTACCTGACTTCGCGCAAGGCGCCGCGCGAAATTTTCCGGGCGCTCTTGCGCGGCCAGGTCCATACCCTCGGCGTCGGCATGCACAATTTCATGGAAGCGGAAAAGGTGGCCAGCGCCGCGACTGATCCGGTGATGCAAGGCGCGGCTGGATTCGTGCGTGTTCAAAGGCGCGGTGAAGCGAGAACGGCGCCTGGGAAGCCGTCCCGATGTGCGCCATGAACCAGCAGACCTGGAGCGAAGTTTACGACGAACGGCTTCGCGATCCCGAGTTGGCGCAGCAGCCCCAGCCGGCGAGCCCGGTGGCGTGATCAGTTTCATCATCCCCGCGTGGCGGGATTCAGAAAATCTCGCGTCATTGCTCCCTAAGCTCGCCGCGCTTCCCGCCCCCCTCGAAATCATCGTCGTCGCAGTGGAGGGACGGGCTCTGTCCCGTCCCTATGATTCCCCGGCCATTCGCTATCTCTCCGTCCCCAATCCGAACCGCGGCGAACAGATGAATCACGGCGCTTCCATCGCCAACGGCGACGTGCTCGTCTTTCAACACGCCGACACCGAGTTCACTCCCCAACATTTGGATGCGATCGAAACCACCATGCGCGATCCATCGGTGGCCGGCGGGGCATTCCATCGGAAATTCGACGAGCGTCATCCGGCTCTGATGAAATTCGAGAAAGTCGCCCGGTGGCGAGCGAGCCGCGGCGCGACCCTTTACGGCGATCAAAGCATCTTCGTCCGCCGCGAAATTTTTCAGAAGCTCGGGGGATTCGCCCCGATCCCGCTCATGGAAGACGTCGAGTTTTCGCCGCGATTACACCGCGCTGGAAAAGTCGTGCTGCTCGATCCGCCGCTGCGCTCTTCCGCGCGGCATCACGAACGCCAGGGTGCGTGGAAACGCACGATCCAGAACGGCGCGATCCTGTTGCTCTACAAAGTTGGCGTGCCGCCGCATCGATTGCATCGCTGGTATTACGGCGGCGTTGAAACCGCCTAGCAACAGTCGCCGCCGTCGCAGCAACTGCTCGCCTCGGTCGTCGCGTTGTAATCCTGGCCCTTGGTCTCTTTCGGGTGGCGCTTGCGCCGTCCGCGAACAATCGAACGGTTTCGCTTCGCTCCAGCGGAATTTCCGTGAGCGGCTCGATGAACTCGAAGGACTCAGCGATAAGGCGCCTTGCGGTAGAGATTGTAAGTCTTGTCGCAGACCGCGTAACGCCCGCCGCGTTCCATCCGGTGGTTATCGTCATCCAGCACTTCCTTGAACGGCCCTTTGTAAATGACCGCCTGGTTGCGCTCGAAACATGGCCCCTGTTTTCCCTTGAACGCTTCGACCGTCACGGAGCGGAACTCGATTCCTTCCACGGTCTGCCACGGTTTCTCGTCGCGCTTCAGGATCTGGATGCCGTAAAACCCGGCGTCGCGTAAACGCCTGCGAGAAATCCTTCCTCGGTCAGCGCGCCGGAGATGCAGCCGCTCCAAAGTTCCGGATCGTTCTGCAGTTGCTCCGGCACTTCTTCGTCGCTCACGATGTCCGAGATCACGGCGCGCCCGCCTTTGCGCAGGACCCGGAAAATCTCCTCGAAGAGCTGCCGCTTGGCTTTCGCTTCGACGAGGTTCAGCACGCAGTTCGAAACGACCACGTCGACGGAGTCGTTGGCGACGAGCGGATGCTTCACCCGCAGCTCCTGCGCGAGTTCGTCGGCCGCGAGGAACGAAGCCGCGTCGCTGATCGGGCGTCGCCTTCAGTTCCGCGTCGAGCTTTTCCAGGTCGAGCGCGAGGTCCTGGATGCGGCCTTTGCGAAACTCGACGTTGCGTAGCCGATCCGCTCGGCGACGATCGGCGCATTCCGTGCGCGCGACCTCGAGCATTTCGTCCGTCATATCCACGCCGATGACTTTGCCCGCGGCGCCCGACGACCTGCGCGGCGATGAAACAGATCTTTCCCGTGCCGCTGCCGAGATCGAGCACGGTCTCGCCCTCGCGCAAATATTTGCTCGGATCGCCGCAGCCGTAATCGCGCTCGATCACTTCCTGCGGAATGACCTTGAGGTAATCAGCGTTGTAATCGACCGGGCAACAAAGCCGCGCCTCGGTTGCCTGCGCGCCGGCGGCGTAACGTTTTCGGACTTCTGACTCGGCGTTGATGGTGCTCATGGTAGCGACGGCGCTCCGTCGCCGTTCCCGCGGATTATACGGCGACAGAGCGCCGTTGCTACAAGGCAAAAATCAGTTTCCGAAAACCAATTTCGCTCCGGCGATCGTGAGCACGACGGCCAGGAGCCGTTTAATCACGATGTGGTTGAAGCGCCAGCTGCCGAAGTAAGAACCGGCCGTGCCGCCGAGGACCGCTGCGCCAACCAGAACGAAGGCGAACGAGGGGAGGTTCCGGGTGCTGCTCAAGTTTCCAAGCAGACCGGAGATCGAGTTCACAAGAATGAAAAGCGCGGAGGTGGCCGCGACGGTTTTCGTGCGGGCCCACCGCATGAGGAGGAGGAGCGGCGTAAGGAAAATACCGCCGCCGGTTCCGGTTAGGCCAGCGAGTAATCCGAGCGCGCCGCCGATTGGAATCGCGACGATGCGGGTCGGTTCGCGATCGACGGTGTCGTTAGCCGGCCGGAAAAGAAAAAGTGCGGCGGAAAGCAGGAGAACGATGCCTACCAGGACCTTGAAGGTGTGGGCCGGCAAATTGGTGTAACCGCCGAGGAACGCCATCGGCATCGCGAGGAGGGCGAACGGCCAGAACAATCGCCACGAGAAATGGCCGGCCCTCCAGAATTGCCACGTCCCGATGGAAGCGACCAGGATGTTGAGGACAAGCGCTGCAGGTTTGATGACATTCGGCGCCAGGGAAAACAACGTCATCACCGCGATGTAGCCGGACGCTCCGGCATGGCCCACGCTCGAATAAAGAAACGCGACGACGAGGATCGCGAGCGTTAGCAAAGCAATGTGTTGAGGCATGCGGCTACTGTATGCCCGGCTTTTCTCCCAGCTCGATGATTTCGAATCGAACCAAATCCTTCCACGCATCTGTCCACCGATCGAAGAGCGACGGGTCGTTCGTTTCCATAAGCTGGAAACAGCGATCGCCTGCTTCTGCCAGCCAGCTTTCGATGTAAACCAATCCGCTCGGAAGCATCCGGCCTTTCTCCTGGAAGCGTTCGTAGACTTTCTCCGTCGCTCCCGGCGCGAATTGTTCGATCACCATGTATCGCTTCATGCATCAGCCGCGGTTCGCCGCATCGCTAGGTGAGGTCATGGCGCGGCATTGCGCCCCACCGCTTGCATAATGCCGATTGGATCTGTCTCGTTGTTGAGGAGCCGGTGGAGCCTGCAATCAAACTCCTTTTTCTGTGCATCAGAGAGCGGCGTCGTTCTCGCTCGAAGGGCGGCGATCGCGTCCCACACCTGAGCGATGCGATCCACCACGATCTGAGAACTCTTCTTATCGGATGGACGCGGCAGGTGATGCAGTTCCCAGACAAGCTGATCCATGGTCGCGTCTTTGAACTGGGAAAAGTGGGGCGGAAAATGATTCAGGTGTTGGGCATAAGCGGTTGAATAGCTCGTGTAATCTTGAGCCTTCTCCAGGGCCCCATAAAACTCCCCGGAGTCGCGAGAAATCTCTGCCGCGAGTCGCTCTCTCATCTCCTGGTTCTTCTCATGGCGCTCAAGAGTTGCACTCAACCAGCCGATCCCAGACACAAGCCCTGCCAGAAACACGGACGAAAGTACCCAGAGCCCGAACGGACTGTTCAGGAAAGATAAGAACCGAGACTGGTGATCCAGGCTACGGGCGACTTCCGTTCGAAAGATTTCTTCGGCTCGGATTTTCTTTTTCTCGGCGTCAGTCAAGGACATCAGGTGAACGATACTGAGTTAAGGAGAATAGGCTCAAAATGTTGAGCCTTTGAAGGCGAAATTCGATTCTGAAATTCTTGCAGGCGACACGCTGCCTCTACAGCGGGGGAGGAATCAAGACTTGATTGGCTGATGTCTCTGTCACCTATTGAGCACCGTGACCAACGGATTGCGGCTGGGGGTTAACATCGATCATGTGGCGACGCTGCGGCAGGCGCGCTACGCGACGATGCCGGAATCGAAGAATGCGGAACCGGACCCGATCGCGATCGCAGGAATTTGCGAGAGGGCAGGGGCGCATGGGATCACCGCGCATCTCCGGGCGGACCGGCGCCATATCCAGGATCGTGATATCGAGCGGCTCCGCGATTCAATCATGACGAAGCTGAATCTGGAGCTGGGAAATACGCCGGAGATCGTCGATATCGCGCTCCGGATTTTGCCGGACGAAGTTTGTCTGGTCCCGGAGAAGCGCGAGGAGGTGACGACGGAAGGCGGCCTCGACGTGGTAACGAATAACAAGGAGCTGGCGGCGACGGTGAAACGATTCCACGCGGCGGGAGTGCGGGTGAGTTTGTTCATCGACCCGATGCTGGAACAGGTGGATGCGGCGGCGGAGCTCGCGGCGGACATTGTGGAATTGCATACCGGAAAACTGGCGAACGCCTTTGCGGATAAAATCGCGCAGCAGGAGCTGGAACGTTTGCGGAGCGCGGCCGAAGCGGCGCACACCTCGAAACTGCAGGTGAACGCGGGGCACGGAATCAATTACCGGAACATGAAATTCATCCACAAGATCCCGCATCTGGTGGAATTGAACATTGGTCACTCGATCGTCGCGCGTTCGATATTTGTTGGATTCGAAACGGCGGTGAAAGAGATGCTGGCGCTGATGGAGAATTATAAAGGATGAATCAGGAAGGCAGGAAAACAGGAAAGATCGGATTCGTGAAAACAATCTCCTCCTTCTGCGTTCCTGTTTTCCTGATTCAGTTTTCGTTCTTTGCCTTATGAGCGTCCTTGGAATTGGCGTGGACTTGGTGGAGAACGCGCGGATTGAGCATTCGCTGGAAAGGTTTGGCGAAAGGTTCCTGCGTCGCGTTTTTACGGCGGGAGAGATTCAGTACTCGCAATCGATGAAATTTCCGGCGCGCCACCTGGCGGCCCGGTTCGCGGCGAAGGAATCGGTGTCGAAGGCGTTCGGAACCGGGATCGGAAAATCGATGGGTTGGAAGGACATCGACGTGCGGCGCAAGGATACCGGGGAACCATTCGTGGTGCTGGAAGGCGGGGCGAAGAAGCTGGCGGAAGAACGAAGAGTCTCGAAGGTCTCGATCTCGTTGAGCCACACGGAACATCACGCGATGGCGATGATCGTTGTTGAAGTCAGTGACCGGTGACCAGTTGGTTGAATCGAGTCCTCTCGCAAAACGGATTGTAATCCTCAGTCGCGCAGAGCTCAGGGTCTCTGCCGCTACTGGCCGCAGTCTTCGAGCGAGTCGGGATCGCCATTCAACGTCGCGAGTGCTTCGCCCGCAAAATGGAGCGACCCGGTGACGAGGATTGGTTCGGGATTTGTGAGAGCGGACTCGAGGGCGTCGGCGAACGATGGAGCGATGGAGTGGGGTAGCTTCAAGACCGACAGGTCCGGGACCAATTCGTTAGGCCGCAGGGCGCGCTCGGTGCGGATGTGAGGAAGAATGAAGCGCGCGGCAATCGGCGCGAGCGCCTGGCAAATGCCGGCGATATTTTTCTCGCGCAGCCCGCCAAAAATGATCGTGGCGCGTTGTTCCCCAAATTGTTCGCGCCAGGTGTCGGCGAGGACTTGGGCGCCAGCCGGATTATGGGCGCCGTCGATAACGATGCGTTGATCCCACCGCTGGAAACGCGCGGGCCACTCAACGTTCGCAAGGCCGCGCTCAATCGCGTCGGCCGTGATCGCGATCTCGCCGTCGCGCAACGCCGCCAGGGCGAGCGCCGCGTTTTCGCGCTGATGCGGGCCCGCGAGTCCGATGGCTCCGCCCGCGTAGGGCTCGAGGACGAATTTCAGCGGCGCATCGCATTCCTCGGCTCGCGCGCGAATGATTTTCTCAGCTGCCGGGCTCTGTCGCGATGAGACTACCGGCACGCGCGGTTTGATAATTCCCGCTTTCTCCCCGGCGATAGCTTCCAGGGTGTGCCCGAGCCATTTTTCGTGGTCGTAGCCGATCGGGGTGATCGCGGAGACAACTGGCGTCAGCGCGTTCGTCGCATCCAGCCGGCCGCCGAGACCGGTCTCGAGCACGATCAATTCGCAGCCGCTCTTTTTAAAATGATCGAGGGCCAGGGCCGCGGTAATTTCGAAAAACGTCGGGTGCGGCTGCCAGCTGAGAAGCATCTCGCGGAGAGCGCTGAGCCCGTGAGCAACCTCCTGTTGCCCGATCATCTCGCCATTTGTGCGGATGCGCTCGCGGTAGGTGACGAGGTGAGGGGAGGTAAACAAGCCGGTGCGATAACCGGTCGCGCGACAGACCGAATCGATCATGGCGCAGACCGAGCCTTTGCCGTTCGTGCCCGCGACGTGAACGATTCGCTGGTCCTTTCCCGGGAGGTCCAGTTCGCGGAGCAGGCGCGCGACGTTTTCGAGGCCGAGCTTGATTCCGAAACGCTGCGTTCCGTAGAGCCAGGCCAGCGCTTCCGTGTAGATCACTGCGTCGGCAAAAAGTAACGAAGGAACTCGGCGATCTGCGCCCGAATTTTTTTGCGATGCACGATGAGATCGATCAGCCCGTGCTCTTCGAGAAATTCGGCGGTCTGGAAACGTTCCGGCAAATCCTGGTGCGTGGTCTCCTTGATGACGCGCGGTCCGGCGAAACCAATCATGCTTTTTGGCTCGGCCATGATCACGTCGCCTAACGAAGCGAAGCTGGCCATCACCCCCGCGGTGGTCGGGTTCGTTAGCACCGAGATGTAAGGCAACCGCGCGTCTGCGTGCCGGGCGAGCGCGCCGCTGGTCTTGGCCATCTGCATCAGGCTAAGCATTCCTTCGTACATGCGCGCGCCTCCGGAAGCCGACACGATGATCACGGCGCAATGATTGTCGGTTCCGTATTCGATCGCGCGCGTGATCCGCTCGCCGACGACGGAGCCCATGGTCGCCGCTAGAAAACTGAAATCCATCACCGCGATCGCGACTTTGAATCCCTCGATCATTCCGTAACCGCTCAAGACCGCATCCGTGAGGCCGGTCGCGTCCTGGTATTTTTTCAGGCGATCCTTGTAGGTCGCGACTCCCTGGAACCGGAGAGTGTCCTCGGAACGCAGGCCGGCATCGCGTTCCACGAAGGTTCCTTCATCGAGAAGGTTCTCGATTCGTTCCTTGGCCGATTGCGAGAAGTGATAATCGCAATGCGGACAAACACGCTGGTTCTGGACCAGCTCGAGTTCGTGCACGACCTCCTTGCAACCGGGACATTTTTGAAAAAGTCCCTGGGGGATATCGCCGCGGCGCTTCTTTCCGCCGCCACCACCAATCGGGGGTCTCTTGAAAATGGCCATGGTCGTCAGGCGCGCGCGGCGGTCGCGGCGTGGACCGAGACCGCGCCGGCCGCCCGGAGAACGCGCGCGCATTCACTCAGGGTCGAGCCGGTGGTTAATACATCGTCGATCAAAAGCACCCGTAAGTCTCGCACGTCCCGGTTTTTTCGTAAACGAAACGCGCCAGCCAAATTTTCGATGCGTTCGGCGCGGTCGTAGGCGGTCTGGGTAGTCGTGTAACGGGTCCGCTCGAGGAACGGCCGCGTCATTACGTTCATCGATGCGGCGAGGAGTTCGGCCAGGAGCGCCGCCTGATTAAATCCGCGCTCGCGTTCCCGGGCTGGATGCAACGGCACCGGAACGATGAGATCGAAATGACGGCCGCGGAGCCGCGGGTCGCTCAAGGTCTCGCGGAGCCAGGAGGTGAGGGGATAGCGCAAGTGACGTTGCTTTCCGTATTTGAAATCGTGGACCAGCTTGCGGACGAGGCCGCGGCTGCGATAGGCGGCCACGGCGCAATCGAAGTGCAGCTCGCGGTGCTGGCAATTGGCGCAGCTAAAGGTTTGGGTGATGGCGCCGGGAAAGGGCTCGGAACATTTCGCGCAAAATGGGGCGACAATCCGGGGCGCGCGTCGCTCGCAATCAGCGCACAAATATTCTGCGCTCTCGACGTTTTCCCCGCAAACGACGCAGATCGCCGGGTAAAACAACGAGCCGAGCGCTGAGATGAATTCAGGTGTCGCGAACGTCGGCATACTTCAACCAGGTTCGGAGCAGGACCCAACTCAGAAGGCAAATCGCGAGCGGCACCAGCCCGACGAGCAAATTTTTCCCGAGCCATGGCAACGCAACGATTTCGCGGCGCGCAATTTTGCCGAAGGCCATGCTCGCCAGGATCCAGCCGGTGTGGAGGCCGATCGGCGCCCAGAGGGACCGGGTCCGCAAACGAGCATGCGCAAGGATCATTCCGATCACGAACAAGGTCGTGAATCCAGCGAGCACCAGCATCGGCTGCCGAAATTGATCGAAGGAATGGCCGAGCGATTCAAACCCGGAATACCAATGCACCGAGGTGGTCGTTTCATCAGGCGCCTTGAGAAAATGCACGATGGAGAAAATCGCCGCACTGATAAGGTTCGCGGGCCAGGGGCGAAGACCGCGCAACAGCACGCCGAGAAACAAGCCGCGAAAAAGCGGCTCTTCGATCAGCGGCACCACGATTGCGCTCGGCACGACCGCGAGAAATTCATCCCACGGCTGGCCCGGCCGCATCGAGTAGACGCCGCGCTGGACGAGAAAAATCTCGCAGAAAAGGACCGGCACCGCTGAGAGAAGGAAACCGACGGCCAGGTCGCGGACCCAGTGTTCGTTAGGCTCCAGGCCCAGATCGCGCCGCCCTTTGACGCGGAGCCAGCGCAAAAATGGCCAGAGAAAAGCCAGTGCTCCCAGGATCAGCGCCCGATGAAAGAACGATTCGAACTCGAAGCGAGCAAGCGCAGGAAAGACCCCGTGAGCGGCGAGCCATTGCGCCGTCCAATAGAGAGGTGGTGCGGCCAGCGCGCCGAAAAGGATGGTCGCGGCGAAATAGGCAAGCAATCTGGCTGCGTCTTTCAAGCGGGTAATGTAAGGTTCGGGCCGGATGCGCAGTCAACATATATGGACTGAGAAAGATGCCGACGGCCGCAAACGCGAAGTGCGGGTGACGAAGTTCGGCGGGGTCTGGCGTTTCCAGGCCAAGCATGCCGATGACCCGGACTGGACCTATTACGAGCGGCCGTTGATGGAGGACCTGCTCCAACTCAAGGACGTCATTTTTCGGAAGTACCAGCGTCGCCGGGCATCGGCGGAGGATTTGCAATCCGTCGAGAAGCTGCTCCGGGAGTATGCCCGCAATGAATAGCGATACGGCCCTCGCAGGATCTATGTAAGCGTGACGAGGGCGATAATTATGTGTCTGCGACTTACGTCTAAAAGGAAAAAGCTTCGGCTCGACGCTTTCCTTGTCGAACGTGGTTTTTTTCCCCAGCCGAGAACAGGCGCAGCGGGCCATCATGGCGGGCGAAGTGAGAATGGGCGACGCCGTCCTGGATAAAGCTTCCGTGAAGGTCGACCTCGCTGCCGATGTCACCGTCGAGGCGGCCTCACGTTACGTTGGCCGGGGCGGGCTCAAGCTCGAAGGAGCGCTCCGGACTTCGGAATTAGTGCCGCGGGTTCGACCGCGCTGGATATCGGCGCCTCGACCGGCGGGTTCACGGATTGCCTGCTTCAACAGGGCGCGAAGAAAGTCTACGCCATCGACGTTGGCCATGGCCAGTTGGCGTGGAAAATCCGAACCGACTCGCGCGTGGTCGTCCGGGAAAAACTCAACGCCCGTTTCCTCGCTCGCGCCGATGTTCCCGAGCCAGTCGATCTCTGTGTGATCGATGTCTCTTTTATTTCGCTGAGTTTGATCTTGCCGCGCGCTTTCGAGTTGGTAAGTCCCAACGGTGTGATTCTCGCGCTGATCAAGCCTCAATTCGAACTACAGGCGTCCGATGTCGGGCGCGGCGGCATCGTCCGCGACGCCGCCTTGCACGAGAAAGCGCAGGCAAAAATCCGTGAGTTCGTGTCGGCCGCGGGTCACGATATCGCCGGCATTGTTCCTTCCTCCATTACCGGCACTGACGGAAATCAGGAGTTCTTCGCATGCGTCCGAACAAGATCGGCCTGATTGCGCACACGGGAAAGCCGGGCGTCGCCGAGCTGACAAGGACGCTCGCGCAACAACTCGAGGCGAAGGGTCTGACCGTGCTGGTGGAGACGAACACCGCGGAGCTGGCCGGCATCGCGGCGAAACACCCGATTGGTGATCTGGGCCGCGACGCCGATCTGCTCGTCGTGCTCGGCGGCGATGGGACGATTCTTCATTCGGTGGGCCAGCTCGGGGACAACATCAAACCGGTTTTCGGAATCAACATGGGGGCGCTCGGTTTTTTGACCTGCGCGAATTCAACCTCCTCGGCGGAGGCAGTGGAATGCATCGCCAGCGGCAAAATGGTTTTCAGCGAGCGAACGCTGCTCGATGTAGCGGTGAATTCGAACGGCAACGGTTCGCGGATGATCGCACTCAACGATGTGGTCCTGAGCCGGGGCAAGGTTTCCCGCCTGATCCGTCTCAAGACCACCGTAAACGGCGAAGTGCTTACCGAGTTCAACGCCGACGGGCTTATCGTCGCGACCCCGACGGGCTCGACTGCTTACTCGCTCTCCGCGGGCGGTCCCATTCTCGCGCCGGAATCAGGAGCGTTTGTGATTACGCCAATTTGCCCGCACGTCCTCACAAACCGCTCCATCATTGTCCACGAAAACGCCAAGATCGAGATCGAGGTGACCGAGCGCGAGTATCCGGTGTTCCTGACCGTCGATGGCCGGGAACCAGTGCGGATCGAGCTGGGCGCCACCGTTCAGATCAAGAAATCCGACCGGGTGTTGCCGCTCGCGTCACTGCCCGGCGTCTCCTTCTTCGGCGTCGTCCGGCAGAAACTGAAATGGAGCGGCAGCAATATTTAGTCAGCTGCCTCGGGTGTTTTTAACCGCTTCGCGGCGGAGCGGACGAAACTACTGAATATTGTAAACTTCGAGCACTACAGTCCCGGGCGCGCCGGTTGCACTGCCGACGATCGCCGTGAAAGCGCCGCCACGAAGGACCGTCAGGATCCCGGACTCGCGATCATTGGTCGGGTTCAGGTGCGTCGCTGTGATTGCCCCTTCCTGAGAATCTTTCCAGTCGTTGTTTGACGCGAGCAACGTCCCGGACGCATCGTGCAGTTCAATCACCGGATCGGGCAGCGGGTTCGTAATCCCAAAGGAGGAAAGCGAAGGGCCGAGCGCGCGAACGAAAATCGACGTCCCGACGGGCCCTGTGCCACCGATGACGAAACCGGCGATGAGGACGTCGTTGCCGCCCTGAATAAAGCCGCGGGTGCTGAGGTTCAGCAAAGTATGTCCTGTCGGTTCCACCGCGACGAATTGCGGCGTGTTAAAGTCGCTCGAGAACAGGGTCGACTTCGTTCCCGTCGGCGAGATTCGAATCGTCGCGCCTTCTGAATTGTCGGCCACGATCAGGTTGCCGCTGAGGTCGAAGGCGAGGCCGAACGGACGCCCGAGCCCCGTCACGAAACTCGTCTTGGTTCCATCCGGCGTGAATTTATTGATCGCGCCGCTCTCCGAATCCGCTTCAAACAAATTTCCGGCGCTGTCGAAGGCGAGTCCAGCCGGGAAATTCAGCCCGCTCGCAAAGGTCGTCTTGGTCGCGCCGTCGGGCGAGAACTTGTAAATCTTGCCGCCGCTAAAGTCGGCTGAAAAGAGATTTCCGTTTTGGTCGAAGGCCAGACCGGCCGATGCGCCTGTAGCCGCGGCAAACGTCGTCTTTGTCTTGTCCGGCGCGAACTTGAGGATGTCGCCGCTGCCCGCCTCGGATACATAAAGATTGCCCGACTTGTCGAAGGCGACGCCGGTTGGAGAGTTCAAACCGGCAAGGTAAGTGGTTCCGGTCGAATAAGGGCTGCCGAAAACGATGATCGAATTCTTACCGGCGTCGGCCACATAGAGATGACCGTTCCCGTCGAAAACCAGGCCCTTCGGATTAGTGAAACTCGCGTTCAAAGTCGAAGGCGCCCCGCCGATGACCGGTGACAAACGCAGGAGATTTCCCTCATTCGTCTCGTAAATGTCGCCCACTGCGGCCCCGGCGTGGGTCGCGAGCGAAGAGGTCGCGATGCCAACCGCCGCGAGCAGGGAACGGAGAAAGGTCGTGTTCGTCATGGTGTGGTGTTTAAAAGTGCCCGGTATTGTCCCGAGCGCCGGGCGCTCGTCAACATTCGAATACCGGAAACGTAAAAAACCCCGGATCGTGTTTCCAGTTGCGAAAAATGGCGGGGCGCACCCACCGAATGGGTCCGATCCTGCAATTCAGAAGCGCTGCGGCGCGCTTGCGCCACTTCACCGGATCAGATTATTCTGAGACCCCGGATGTGGGGAATCGATCCCGTTGATCTTTGGACCGCTGCGGCACTCTTTGTCGGGTATTCGCTCCCGTTTCTCGCGCTCGCGATCGAGTTCAAACTCAAAGATCTAAAAAAGCGCGCCGAAGACAAAGAGATCCAGAAGGCGCTCCTGCGGCGACTCACCGGTCACAATTAAAGAATCCTCCAGCGGAACGGTTAAGCCGTACCTAAACGCTACGATGTTTCTGTCTGGATCTTTGGGGTTCGGTAATCCAAGGCCAAACGAAGAATCGGCAATCCTCAAAATACCACGCGATTTCATATGACATATATTGTCTGATGTTATAGAATGCGGCAGGTGCTGCTGAAAGTCGGTTTTCTAAGGTGCGGGTTGCGGCCGCCCTATTTGGTCGATGGGGCGACGAATTTGGCCAGGCCGAACTCCTGGTGCGTTAGCTGAGCGGCGCGGTCGGCGTCCTCGCCATCGATGACGACGGCGATCTTGATTTCGGAGGTCGAGATCAGCTGGATGTTGATGCCGCCTTTGCCCAGGCAATCGAACAGGCGCGCCGCCACGCCGGAATGCGAGCGCATTCCGATCCCGACCACGCTGAGCTTGGCGACGCCGGCCTTGGTGATCAGGCCGGCGGCCTGGACTTCCTTGACGAGCGGCGTCAAGCAGCTCGGTGGCGGCCGGCAGATCGTTCTCGTGGATCGTGAAGGAAACGTCGGTCGTGCCGTGCTCGGAAACGCTTTGCACGATCATGTCCACGCTGATGTTGCCGCGCGCGATCGTGGAAAAAATCCGGCCGGCGATGCCGGGCTCGTCGCGGACGTCGTCGACGGTCACCTTGGCCTGGTTGCGCTCCAGGCTGATGCCGCGGATGACGACGTCTTCCATGTTCGCGGTTTCTTCCTTGGCGATGGTGCCCGGGGCGTCCTTGAGGCTGGAACGCACTTCGAATTCCACGCCGAATTTCTTGGCGAACTCGACCGCGCGCGATTGCATCACCTTCGAGCCGGCGCCGGCCATCTCGAGCAGCTCGTCGTAGGAGACTTCGTCGATCTTCTGCGCGTCGGAGACGATGCGCGGATCGCAGGTAAAGACGCCGTCGACGTCGGTGAAAATCTGGCAGGCATCGGCGTTCAGCGCGCCGGCCAGGGCGATCGCGGTCAGATCGGAGCCGCCGCGGCCGAGCGTGGTCGTTTCGCCATCGGCGTTTTGTCCCTGGAACCCGGCGACGACGACGATGTAATCTTCCGCGAGCAGCGCGTGGATCTGTCGCGGCGTGATGTTGGCGATCTTCGCGCGGGTATGGGCGCGATCGGTCAGGATGCCGGCTTCGGCGCCGGTCAACGAAATCGCCTTCCCGCCGAGCGCGTTGATCGCCATGGCGGTGAGCGCGATTGCCGCCTGTTCGCCGGTGGCGAGCAACACGTCCATCTCGCGCTCCGTCGGGTTGCGGCGACGTTTCGCGCGCGAGCTTGATCAGATTATCGGTCACGCCCGCCATCGCGGAGATGACGGCGACCACCCGGCAACCCTGCTGCTGGGTCTCGAGCAATCTTGCGCGCGACATTCCGGATGCGCTCGGGCGAGCCGACGGAGGTGCCGCCGTATTTTTGGACGATCAGGCGCATGGCGCAGCCGGGCGGAATGAAAGCGAAGAATCACGGCGGATGGTTTTCGCTTATGTGGGGCGGCTGTCAACTCAGCTAAAAGCCGATGCGCGCGCAGAACCGCCTCTTCGGTCGCCGGACACGGTTTTCAAATCGGCGGAACTGCGCGGCCGACGATCTCGGGATCTTTCAAGCCGTGGCCGGTCACCGTGCAAACGATCCGGCTTCCCTCCGGGAATCTGCGCGAACGAATAGACGGGCGTGCGCGGCCGCGTCGCAGCATTTCAGCAGGCCGGCGATCGGCGCGGCGCTGGCGGGCTCCACGAAAATTCCTTCGTTCGTGGCGAGCCATCTGCTGCGCCGCGAGAATCTCCTCGTCGGTCACGATATCGACCGCGCCTTTGGAATCCTTCGACGCGCCTGGCTCGCCGCTTTCCAGCTGGCCGGATTTCCAATTCGAATCGCGGAGGCGACCGTTTCCGGATTCTCGATCGACCCGTCCGTGAAAGATCGGCGCGGCGCCGGCGGCCTGAAAGCCGATCATTGCCGGTAAGCGTCGTGTGCCTTGCCGGCGCGCTGATATTCGCGGTAGCCGGCCCAATAGGCGGTGAGATTTCCGGCGTTGCCCAAGCGGCAGCAGATGAAAATCGGGCGCGTCGCCGAGGTCGTCGACGATTTCGAACGCCGCGGTCTTCTGGCCGGCGATGCGATCGGGATTAATCGAGTTTACGATGGCGAAATCGGCGCGCTCTCCCAGTTCGCGCACGATCGACCAGGGCGTCGTCGAAATTGCCATCGATCGCGATGACTTTCGCGCCGTAGGCGAAAGCCTGGACCAATTTGCCGCTCGCGATTTTTCCCGCCGGCAGCGACCACGGCGCATCGGATCCCCGCGCGCGCAGCGTAAGCGGCGGCGGAAGCCGAGGTGTTGCCGGTGGACGCGCAGATGACGGCGGCGGCTTTTCGTTCCACGCGCTTTCGAGACCGCCACCGTCATGCCGCGGTCCTTGAACGAGCAGGTCGGATTCAGTCCTTCGTATTTTAAGATAGACTTCGCAATCGCGGCCGACGATCGCGCTGAGGCGCGGAGAAAAAATGAGCGGAGTGCTCGCCTTCGCCTAACGAGACGATGGGCGTGGAATCGGAGACGGGGAGAAATTCGCGGTAGCGCGCGATCACTCCCCTGCCCCGCTGTCGCGCGAAGTCGCTTTGTGCGTTCACGTCCCAACAAGTGTCGCAAACGGCAATCTTTTACAAGAAGCGGCGGTTTAGCAATCGCCGTCTTTGCTTCGTTGTAGCGACGGCGCTCTGTCGCCGGAACACTCGTCGCCGCAATCAACCCTGAGTTACGCCGACAAAGCGGCGTCGCTACAACAAAGAGAAAACAAAGACGGCGGGATCGACAGCGCGGCTCCTTGGCTCGCAGCTTCGCCTCTGGGGAGGGCGAATCGTAAAAGTTGCCGCTGCGTTCCTTGAGAGTTGAGTGTTGGCCCGTTCCAGATCAACCATCAGCGCTTCCGACATGCCCGCTCTGAGTAAAGAAGATAAACTGCGTCTTCTCACGATCCTGCTCGAGAGCCGGCATGGCGACCTGCGCGAGCAAAATCTGAATCGCCAGGGCAAAGGCCACTTTCATGTTTCCGGCATGGGCCACGAAGGATCTCGCCGCGCTCGGTGTTGCGATGGTCGACGGCGATTACGTCGCCCCTTACTATCGCGACCGCGGGCTCGTGCTCGGGCGCGGCGTGGCCTCGCGCGAGCTGGCGCTGGATTATTTCGCGAAGCGCAAAGGGCAAAGCCACGGGCGGCAGATGCCGTCGCATTACAGCTATGCCGCGCGCGGCATTTGGAGTGTTCCGACGCCGACCGGATCGCAGCTCCTGCCGGCGTGCGGCATCGCCTGGGGCATCCAGCTCGACAACAAAACGAACGTCGTCGTGACGACCATCGGCGACGCCGCCACGCGCCAGGGCGATTTCTTCGAAGCGGTCTGTTTCGCGAAAGAGCGGAAGCTGCCGGTGCTCTTCGTCGTCGAGGACAACAAATACGGCATCAGCAGTCCGACCCGAAAGATCAATCCGCGCGCTCTCGATGTTCTCCAGCCGAACGACTGGCAGGAGATCGATGGAAGCGACGTCCAGCAGATTTACGACGCGGGCGCGAAGGCGTTCGAATCGATGCGCGCCGGGGCGGGCCCGCCTTTTTCTGGGTGAACATGGAACGGCTCTCCAGCCACACCAGTTCCGACGATCACAAACTTTACCGGAGCGCGGAGGAACTCGCCGAGGGCGAGAAGATGCGATCCGCTCAAGTGCTGGAGCGAGCACCTTGATCGCGGAAGGCATCATCACCGCCGAGGAATACGCGAAGCTCGACAAGGAAATCAAAGAGCGGATCCGGCAGGAATTCGCGGAGGCCGAGCGGGCGGAAGATCCAACGGCTGATGAATTGGAAGTTGCAGGTCACGGCGTGAGCTGCCGCAACTCGATGACGAAGTTCTCCCGCCGGGCAAATACCGCATCGGCGACACGATCAACAAAACTCTGCGCCTCGGACTCGAGAGGAAACCGGCGATCGCATCATTTTCGGCGAAGACGTCGAAGATCCGAAGGGCGGCGTCTTTCGCCTGACCCAAAAGCTTTCGACGGAATTTCCGAAGCAGGTTTACAATTCGCCGCTCGCCGAATCGACGATCCTGGGCGTGGCGTGCGGCCTCGCTTCCTACGGGAAGCGGCCCGTGTTCGAGCTGCAATTCATCGACTTCATCGGGCCAGCGTGGAACCAGCTTGTGACGAATCTCTCCACCTTGCGCTGGCGCTCGTTCGGCACCTGGACGTGTCCGGTCGTGATTTACGCGCCGTATGGCGCTTATCTGCCGGGCGGAAGTTTATGGCACAGCCAGGCGAACGAAGCCGCTCTCGCGCATTATCCCCGGCATCAACGTCGCCATCCCAAGCACGCCGGAGGATGCCGCCGGCTTGCTCTGGACCGCGATGCATTGCGAAGATCCGACGTTCGTCCTGATCCCGAAACATCTTCTCTGGGCGGAACACGAATCGACTGAGCCGGTCCGGGCCGTTCCGCTGGGGCGTGGCGCGAAAGCGCAACAGCGGCTCCGATGTCACGCTCGTCGCCTGGGGCAACACGGTCGAAAAATCGCTCGAAGCGCTGGAGGAAATCGGCGGCGAAATCAGCGTCGATCTGATCGATCTTCGTTCGATCGTTCCCTGGGACCGCGCCGCCATCGAGGAATCGGTCGCGCCGCACGGGCCGGCTGGTCGTCGTGCAGGAAGACAGCGAGAATTGCAGTGTCGGCCAGATGATTGTCGCGCACCTCGCCGGGAGTCCCAGACATCTGGAGCGAGCTGGTTGCGCCGCCGATTCTGGTCAGCAAAACCAACGTCATGATCGGATATAACCCGATCTACGAATACGCCGCGTTGCCCGATGTGAAGCGGATCGTCGCGGCGGTGCGCCGCGCGATGTCGACGGAGTTGGAGACGGCACGCCCTCGTGCCGCTGTTTCGCAGGACCGAGCGGAAACCGCTCCGGCCCGAGGGCGGGCCGGCTCCAGAGAAAGACGGCCGCCAAAGAACCGATCCCCCGGTGAGCGAGACAGCGCGCTCAAAATATCATCGTGCCGATCATGGGCGAAGGAATTCGCAACGCGAAAGTCGTGACGTTGTTGAAAAAGCCCGGTGACAAGATCGCGCTCGACGATCCGCTTTGCGAAGTCGAAACCGACAAGGCGGTTTATCCGATCGAGTCGTCGTTCGCCGGGACCATGGGCGAATGGAAAACCGAAGTCGGCGCCACGGTCGATATCGGCCAGGAACTCGGGACAATCCTTAGTTCCGATTGGTCAGACCAATTCGAGGCGGCGGCGGAAGAATCAGCCGAGCGGAATGGGGAATCGGCTCCTGGAGCGGCGGGCGTGTCGCCTGCACCTCACTCCGAGCAGCCGACACGGCTGCCACTACAGAAGAAAAGCGCGGCTATCGAGCCGGCGCTCTCGCCGACGATCGTTCGCCGGCTCGGACGTGTTGTGCCGGCAAACCTGCAGATCGATGCGCGTTGGGACGCGATTCGCGCGGCGCGCGAAAACGCGAAGAAAAAAGAGGGCAAGAACGCCGCGTCGCCTTCGGTCATGGTGGCGTGGGCGGTGGTCCGGGCGATGGAAAAACACGCCCCATTTCGCCGCATCATTTTGGAAGACGATCGGATCGTCGAGAACGACGAGTTCGATCTCGGGATCGCCGTGGCGCTCGATGACGATCGGCTGGCTACAGCCGTCGTGACCGGCGCCAACAAGCGCGACTGGCCCGATTTCGTGCAGCGCTACAACGAAACCGTCGAAGAAACGCGCGGCGGCCGCGTCGACGCGGTGAACGCGCCGCTCGTGATCAGCAGCCTCGGCGCATTCGGGGTGCGCGCCGCCGCGCCGATCGTGGTGCCGCCGTCAGTCGGGACGCTGTTCGTCGGCTCCGCCCATTACGAAACGATCGGCGACGGCAAGAAAAGCGCAGCCGGCGGAAGTCATTACGCTCTCGCTGACATTCGATCATCGCGTCGTGAACGGCGCCGGCGCCGCGAATTTCGTCCACGACATCAAAGAGCGATCGAAAGTTCGAAATCCCGGCAGAGAAGCCGCGAGCCGTTCGACGCCTGCGCCGGGCGAATCAACCTTTCGTGCGCTGGATGTAATTCGTCGACCTGCTCTTCGAGAATCTCCAGCGGCAAGCGCGCCGTTCTTCAACACGACATCGTGGAATTGCGCGCTGATCGAATTTCGTTCCCAGCTCCGCTCTGCGCCCGCGTGCGTAGCTCCTGGATCTTCAGCATTCCCAACCTTGTAAGCGCAGGCCTGTCCCGGGATTGACGATGTAGCGCTCGATCTCCGCCGTGACCTCCTTTTCGCCCATGCCGGTCTTCTCGCGCATGTAAGCGATCGCCTGTTCGCGCGGCCAGCGTTTCGCGTGAATCCCTGTATCGACCACGAGCCGGACCGCCCGGAAAATCTCCGCCTGCAGCCGCCCGAGATCGCCGAACGGATCGCCTTCGTACCAGCCGGCTTCTTTCGCCAGCCATTCGGTGTAAAGCGCCCAGCCTTCCTGGTAAGCCGTGAAAGGAATCAGCTTTCGAAATTGCGGCAGCCCCTTCAATTCCTGCGCGGTCGCGATCTGGAAATGATGCCCGGGGACGCCTTCGTGGTAGGCCAGCGTCGGCATGCCCCACTTCGGGATCTCGCTCATGTCGCGCAGATTCGCGTAGAAAACGCCGGGGCGCGTCCCGTCCATTGACGCGCCGTTGGTAGTAGGCGCCGGCCGCGTCGCTTCCTTGAACTCCGGCACGCGCCGGACTTCGATCTTCGCTTTCGGCAGCGTCGCGAACAGTTGCTGCGAACGCTCCATCGCCTGCGTCGATCAGGCGCGTGTATTCGGCCAGCGCGTCGGCCCGGCCCTTGTCATCGTTCGAGAACAGGAACCGCGGATCTTTCCGGAGCGCCTCCATCGCTTCGGCGATCGGTCGCCCGGCATAGCCATTGGCGTCGAGGATCGCGCGCATTTCGGCTTCGATCCGCGCCACCTCGCGGACGCCCAGCTCGTGGACCTCCTCGGGCTTGAGGGTCGTGGTCGTGTTGCTTGCGCAGAGCGTAAGCATAAAACGCTTCGCCATCCGGCAGCTTCCAGACGCCATCATCCGTCGTGGTCTTCGGGAGAAGCGCCGTCGAAATAAACGATCAGCTTTTGGTAAGCCGGATAAACGTTGTCCGTGATCGCCGTTTCGACCCGCTTTTGAAAACCGTCGCGCTGCTCGTCGGTCATCTCCTCTGATCTTCGCGACGCGCGTTCTTGAACGAGGTCGCCAGGATATTTTCCGCCGGCGGTTGCGCGACGAAGTTATTCATTTCGTTGAGCACTTTCTCGACGACGAAACGCGGCGGGAGAACTCCCTTTTTGCTCCCGCAGCTTCAGGCTTTCGAGCAGTTGCTCGAACTTCGTGGCCGACGGCATCAAGCCGTTGCCGGTAATACTCGCAATCGCGCGGGGCCAGCAGCCGATGCGTGTTCGCCATGAAGGAGGGGAATTCGTTCTGGACGCCGAAGAGCTGGTTTACCGGGTAGTTGTGCTACTGATATTTTTCGCCCTCGATCTCGCGGCTCGATGTACCATTCGAGGATCTTGGTGGAGAGGCGCTGGGACGCGTTCTGTCGCTCGAGCGGATAGGAACGGAGTTCCTCCAGGTTCTGTTTCGCGCGATCGAAATAGCGCTGCTGATGCGCGGGCGAAACGTCGCCGAGTTTGGCGTTGTGGCCGGTGATCCCGAACTGCTCGACCAGCCCAAGCGACGAGAGCAGCTCCGGCTCTTCGAAGAGGACTTGCGCGAAAATCTTCTCGTAAAAGAGATTCAGGCTCCAGGGCCGGAACCAGATCAGGTTGATGAGAAAGACCGCGAGAACCACGACCAGCAGAAGCAGGATTCCGCCGATCCATTTCATTATGCGTCTGAACATGGGCCGAGTGTTGCCCGTCCCACCGGTATTGGGTCAATCCAAACTTTGCGTCGCGGCGCTCAAGCCGGCGCAGATCGATGCCGAGACCGTCACGTTGATGCTTTACTGGACAAGCTCGCTCCGGATAGCATCGCGCCATGCGAACCGTTGCTTGTCTCGCGGCGTTCTTTCTCGCAACGGCCCTGGGGCGAGCCGAACCGGCGATCACCACGATCGTTCTCGAACGCACCGCGTGCTTCGGAACTTGTCCCGTCTACACCCTGACGGTGCACAGCTCCGGCGTGGTCGAGTTTGATGGCAAGAGTCACGTCAAAGCGATCGGCCTGCAGACCGGCAAAATTTCCGCACAAAGTTTCGCCCAGTTGGTGAAGAAGATCGAAGGGATCGATTTCTTTAACCTGCGGGATCGTTACGACGGGAAAAACCCCGATGGCTCCGGGTCAACCGTGACCGATCTGCCAACGCGAAAAACGACGGTGACGCGGGGCGACCAGACGAAAACCGTTGAGGATTATTTTCGTGGTCCCCCGGGCCTGGTCGAGTTGGAACTGCTCATCGATGAAGTCACGAAATCCGTGAAATGGATTCGTGGGTGATCGCGTCGAGCGCCCGCTGGCGTTGGCCTAACGAGACCAGAGTTTCCTGCTCTTGATCGTGATCATACTCATGATCCCGGTCTGACGCTCAGGTTGACCCGAAGAATCACGAGCAGGATTTTTTTAGCGCGACCGCAACTTCTCGAACGGCTCCGGGTTTGCTCTACCACAAGGCGGCGACAAAAAAACGACGCCGGAAAAAACAAAAGAGAACGAAAATGAAATCACGATTGATCACACTAACCGCTGCGTGCGTTGCCCTGTTCGCCGCCGTCTCCTTCGGCCAGGCGCCGGACCCCGCGGCGAAGAACGACGACCGGCATAATCGCTGGCACCACAAGCGGGGCAATCCGCTCGAACACTTAACCCGGGCGCTGGATCTTACACCGGAACAGCAGGCGAAGATTCAACCGATCTTCGATCAGGCGAAGCCGCAGATTAAGGCTGCCCGCCAGGAATCGCGGCAGAAGGTCCAGGCCATCCGCGAGAACACGATGGCGCAGATCCGCCCGATCCTCACTCCGGCGCAACAGCAGAAATTCGACGCGCTGAAGAAGGCCCGCGAAGACATGCGCAAGGCCCGCGAGGAAATGCGCGACGCGATGAAAAACCGATAAACAGATTGGGTTGACGGAACGAGCGGCGGTGATCGAAAGGTCGCCGCCGCTTATGTTTTTGGCGCGAGGCGCGCCCTCCCTGCCCATCACGCGTTCACCGACCGCCACGCGGCGCGAGCCCGCTCCGTCGGATCTTCCTGGGCCTCGACGCCGGCGAAATCACCCCGCAAAGCTTTTACGGCAAACTTCTCGGTATCGATCTCCTTGCGAGTTCGCACGCCGCGGCTCCTGAAAAGCGGAACCGGCGGGCACCAGCCCTGGGTGGCGTGTTGCAATAGAAACGGGAGCACGACGCATGGGATCGCGAGGAACTTCCGGTTCACGAAAAGCCCCAGCAACAAACCGCCAAGCGCGAGCGCCGACGCGTTGGTTTCGAGGACGCGTTCCATATCCCATTCGCGATCGAGCTCGTTGAGCCTGCGCGAAAGCGCTGGCTTGCTTTCGCCGCCCGCGCGCAAAACCCGGCGCTGGGTGGCGCGATCGATCCTCTGATTGAATCTGTCCGGCGAATGGGAGCGGACCCGGTCTTGTTGAATCATAAAGGTCTCAGGTTTTCGCAGGCCAGCGACTGGGTTCTTTGAAGGCGCGCAGAAACGATTGCCCTGAATCAGTTACTCGCTTGATCACCGCATAGGTCTGGAGGCCGTGGACGGTCGGCGAGGATTCGACCAGGCCGGCGGCGGTCATGAGCTCGATTTCCCGCGCCAAATGCCGGCCCTGCACTTTAAGGAAGCCGTAAGGCTGATCGTTCGCCGCGCGCAGAATCTTATGGACGACGTTCAGATTCATTACTCACAGAGGCAGCCGTAACCGCCTCACTCTCTGAATCGCGCCGCGCTCCCCTGGCACGTGCAGGTTACCCTCAGATTTCGATCGTCTCGCCTATTCCCGGCAGGAGCAATTCCACGCCCGCAGACTTCGCCGCCTCGTTGGTCGCGGCGTGATCGAGTTTAATCGGCGGAAACGTGTCGTAATGGACTCCGACAAACTTCTTCACGCCTGCAAAACCGGCAGCCCGGATCGCGTCGTCGATTCCCATCGTGAAAAAATCGCCGATCGGGAAGATCGCGAAATTCAGCTTCGTCGACTCGCCAACCAGCTTCATGTCCAACGTCAAAGCGGTGTCGCCGGAATAATAAAAATTGCCGTCGCTGCTCTCGACGACAAAGCCGCAGGGATTCCCGCCGTAGGAGCCGTCGGGCATGGAGCTGCTGTGAATGGCGCTGGTTAGTTTCACCCGGCCGAAATCCATTTTCGCCGCACCGCCGTGATTCATCGACTGGACCTTCTTCACGCCTTTGCCCTCGAACCAGTTCCCCACTTTGTACGGCGCGATTACCGTCGCTCCTGTCCGGTTCGCGATCTCCACCACGTCAGCGACGTGGTCGCCATGGCCGTGCGAAACGAGAATGAAATCGGCCGCGACCTTGCTCACATCGATTTTCTTCGCGAGCGGGTTCGGCGAGATGAAAGGATCGAAGAGGAGCGTGCTGCCTCCCGCCGTCACGGCGAAACACGCGTGCCCGTAATAAGTAAATTTCATAGGATAGATGAAGCTACGCTGAATTTTTTCAAGGAGCGGCGGTTTGAAGCACGTCCCTTGTCTCACCCACACCTAAACCTGTCATGTTGAGCGTAGCGAAACACGCGTGCCCCTAATAAGTAAATTTCATCAGAGTAGATCAGGGAGACCTCGAGTCTTTCAAAGTTCGGCGGTTTAAAGCGCGTCCGTTGTCACACGCACACCTAAACCTGTCATGTTGAGCGTAGCGAAACATATCTGACCATTTCCGCGCGGACAGAACCGGAAATAGTCAGAGATCCTTCGCTGCGCTCAGGATGACATGGCTGTTATCGATTTCTGGAAAGGCCCGCTCCTTGGAGCAACATTGTTGCTCGTGGCATCCGGAAACCGAAAGCGCTCCATCATCCATCTCGACATGGATTGCTTTTACGCGGCGATCGAGGTGCGCGATCAGCCGTCGCTAAAAGGCAAGCCGGTCGGCGTGGGCGGCGCGCGGGACCGGCGCGGCGTCCTGACGACCTGCAACTACGAAGCGCGCAAATTCGGCGTCCACTCCGCCATGCCCACCTTCATGGCGCTGCAACGCTGCCCGCACCTCATCATCCTTCCGACCCGCTTCGATGTTTACCGGAAAGAAGCCACCATCATCCGCGAGATCCTGTTCCGCTTCACTCCCCTCGTCGAACCGCTCTCGCTCGATGAAGCCTATCTTGACGTCACCGAGCATCCCGGCGCGCCCGGCCCGCTCGCGCAGGTCATTCGCGGCCTGATTTTTCGCAAAACGAAACTGACCGCCTCCGCCGGGATCGGGCCTAACAAGTTGATCGCGAAAATCGCGAGCGACCTGAAAAAGCCGAACGGCCAGTTCGAAGTGAAACCGGACGAGGTGCCCGCGTTCATGAAAGAGCTGCCGGTCCGAAAACTCTGGGGCATCGGCGAAGTAACCGGAGCAGAAGCTCGAGAAGCTCGGGATCGTCGACCTGCGGCGACATGCAGCGGCTGTCGCGCATCGCGCTGCAGGAACACTTCGGAAAATTCGGGATCGAGCTTTACGATCTTTGCCGCGGCATCGATGACCGTCCCGTCGAGCCCGACCGCGAACGCAAATCTCTCAGCAACGAAGAAACCTTTTCCACCGATCTCGAGACCCTGGCCGAGTGCGAAGAAAAGCTGCCCGAGCTGTTCGAGGAACTGATGGCCGACCTCGCCGGGAAAGAATCGACCCGGACGATCACGAAGATCTTCGTGAAACTGAAATTCTCCGACTTTACCCGCACGACCGTCGAGCGCGCCGGCCTCAACCCGCGCTCGACCAATTCCGCCTCCTGCTCCACGAAGCCTTCGCCCGCACCGGAAAACCCGTCCGCCTGATCGGCCTCGGTGTCCGCTTCGCCAGCACCGAGCAGGACGAGACGCAATTGCCGTTACTTTGAAGGCGCCCGGAGGCACCGGATGATTCTGGCGTGAGCCTCAGTGCCGCAAATCGAGCAAATTTGCCGAGACTCCAAGATCTGACCCCCTCTGCCTTTTCAGAAGTGGAGCGCACAGCGCTCCGACGTTCGCTGCATCGCCTGGTTAGATGCTTTTGTCGGCTCGATCACGGAGTAATGTCGATAGCCCGTCGAATAAATGGGCGATAAGGAGCCGGTCGCCTGAGCGTAGAGTGCGCCAACCATGTTTCGCGGCATAGCGAGTGGCCTTCGTCGGCACATTGTAGCGGCCAGCCCAAACGAGATATTCTTGCAAGCGCTGCATCAGGTCGCGCTCCGGGTCGGAGAGTTCTGTTACTGCGGCAGCAAAGGTTGCAATTCCGTGGCCGCCATCGTCTTGAAGTCGGCGCCAGCCGGCCGGATCGCCAGTGACCGCGAGCCCCTTAAGCAGGTTTTCGAATGCGATCGCGGTGAGCAGCATATACGACTGCATGAATGCTAACTTCTTCTCGCGGATACCCGGTAAACTCTGGCTCACCGGCATGACTTCTTCGAACGCTGTATAAATGACGTCGACTGACAACCGCAGCCCTTCAGCTCGTTCAAGCCAATTGAGTGCGTCGCTCGCAAGCAATTCGTACGTGCCGAGCGCGTCGTCTGTTCGTTGCACGTTCCGTAGCATCTAACGAGACTCAAGATCAGCGACCGCTGGCGAGGGCGAGCGTGGCTGCTGGTTGAATGTGGAAGTCATCGAAAGCTGGAACGCGGAGCGGCCAGTGGTTCGCTGCATCGCCTGGTTAGGTCTTTTCGGGAGCGGAGTGAGCGACTTCTCGACGAACTTGCCGCTCCCGATGTCCCAAGTGCCCTTGAACCGCACCGCCCAACGACGCGGCTCAAGCTCCTTCGGATCGGTGGTGCAGACGGTGTCGATCAGCACGTGTCCTGCACTATCGATGTCCCATCCGCGCTGGATCGTCGTGCCACCGCCGTCGGTGACTGTCCACTGATCATCACCCTCGAAGATGAAGTCATAGTAGTCGTTGTATCGAGGCGCATGTGATTTCCGGTAGTCGGGCAGCACCTGCTGCCGGACTGCTCGCGTGAGGTCCGTCAGCTTCGCGGCGGTTCCGGCGCGAAGCTCAGCTAGCCACACTTGGTCGGGGCCCCACTTCGAGCCGACGATGAACACGGATGTCGAGGTGTCCGCGGCCCAGTTGACTGTGTAGTAGCCATGCGCGTTCGCTGCGAGGCTTCTGTCGTGGATCGGGAGCTCTGCCACGACGTGGAAAGGCTGCAGCGTGACGAGCCAAAGGTGCCTGTGCGGCAGATCGTACAACACGGAGCGCTTAGGATAGATGAACGCGTAACGGTGGTCCGGCGAAATGCTCTGCGGCAAAATCTGGTAATCGCGATACGTGCTCGGAATGGCACCGGCGGCTCCGGCTCGTTGCCGGACCCGTATTCTTCGGAGGCGCGGCTGGCGACCGCAAGCAGGAGAAAGACGCTCAAGGCGACGAGCTCGCGCATAGACCTAACGAGAACAAGATGAGCGACGGCTGGTCGAGAGAGCGCGTCGCTGCGGGTTGAGGGTGGAAATTTCATGGAAGGTCAGGAACCAAAGCTGCCAGTCGTTCGCTCCATCGCATGGTTAGATGCCGAGTTTAGCTTCCGCCTTCTTAACAGCTTTTATGAGGTCTTTTTCGGAAGCGCCCTTTGCGGTGGTTGGCGATGGCGCGCGCCACCCAGATAAGCTCCTCGCTGTGTGGTCCCCAGCCAGAGACCCACGCGGTTAGGCGCTCGTGCGGAAGAAAGCTGAGATGGTAGGTGAACTGATTTGTGTCCATGTAGAGGGCAGGGTCCTTCCAGTAGTTTCGCGGGTCGGTGAGCACGCGGCGCCAAAGCGCCGCGATGCGCGCCGCCAACGCTTCTGACAAAGGCCGCTCGTGCAAAACAGGCTTAACGCTCTGATACGCTTTCTGCTTGCGTTTCGGGGTGTCCGGCGCGAGGCCCAGTTGTACCAAAGGTTCGCCGGTGCAGCCGTTTCGAACGCCGTGTAGCCGCTCGCGCATGCGAGCGATCCCCGCGAACGGACTCGGCTTCAAATGCTGGAATGTCGACCATGCGGACGACCAACGTCTCGTCGCCAGCCACGAGATAGCACATGGCGAATCGCTCGGTCATGCTTGATAGCGTAGTCCGCCGAGTGGGCTTGTCTTCACCGCGTTGGAGATGGTCGCGGTCAGCGGCGTTCGCCGCTGACCGCGCGAAAACGAGCAGCACTGCGGTGACAATGGCGATGCGGCTTAGCATCTAACGAGAACAAGATGAGCGACGGCTGGCGGGAGAGCGCGTCGCTGCGGGTCGAAGATGGAATTTCATATAAAGTGAGGGATCGAAAGCTGCCAGCCGTTCGCTCCATCGCATGGTTAGATGCGGTCACAGTCGTCATAGGTGATCTGGAGCGTGCTTTGCCGCGCCTTGAAAAACTCCGAACTCGCTCGCGATCGACGCGCTTCCCCCAACCCGGCCGCCCGATCTGCGACTCAGCGAACATGCGGGATCGCGGACTCAATGATCAAATCGTCGACCTTCGATGCGCCACGCCCTTCAGAGACGAGCATGTTCCGCGGAAAATCATGGTCGGCCTCGGCCACGAATGCATAACAATGGTCAGCTCCGAGGACTAACGGCGCCATCCGATTCCTGCACTCTCCAGGTGCCGACGACGCTGCGCTCGACCGGTGAGAGGCGTTCACAAGCGACCAGACAAGATGCGGCCAAGACTATGAGGATGTGATGCGCAGGCATCTAACGAGAATAAGATGAGCGACGAGCACCGAAGGCGCGCGTCGATTGCGAGTTGAGGGTGAAAGCGAGAGCGAGCGTGGACCGCGGCGGGTGCCCGTTCGCTCCATCGCTTGGTTAGATGGTGGAGGTGGCTTCACGAAGAAGGTGGAATAAGATCGCTCTGGGAAAGATGGGGCTCTCGCCGCATGGCAAATAATGAATCAGAGTCGGGAGAACAATGCGACTTCAAAATGAGCGCTGCGCGCAGAGGACTTCGGTGGAAGCGTCGCATTCGGTATGACGATCTCGCTTTGGCGCATGTTTCCCACGGAACGCGCGCAACCATCTAACGAGAACAAGATGAGCGACGGCGGACGAGACCGCGCGTCGCTCGGAGTGGAAGGGTGGAAGTCATCTCAAATGTGAACGCGGAGCGGTCCGCCGTTCGCTCCATCGCCTGGTTAGATGCCTATTGAAGCTTGAGCGCATCAATCGCTCTGGCCATATACTGCGCCCGAACCTGCTCTTGGCGCGCAACCTCTCCAGGCGTATCGATGGGGACGCCCGTGTCGAAATAAATCGTTTTCCGTCCACGAGGAGTATCAAGACGCCATAGCTACACCATTCGTCTCCGTGCCGCAGCGTCGAATGGCCCCAGCCCAACGGGGCATCGAAACCCTTCTTACCTGCCTTCGCTTTGCGAACGATTGCGGCCATGGCGTCTCGGCTCGCGAGCACTGGAGTGTAGCGATGAAGCTTCATCATCCACGCCATCTCTTCTTCGACGGCCTTCGCCCCACGCTCCTTTAAAGGGATGGCTTTCTCATGGTGGAGCCATCACGGACGACGTGCGCGCCTCGCACGGAGGAAAGGCTGCCACGCAGACAACTACGAAGAGAGCGGCGCGCGTCAGCATCTAACGAGAATAAGATGAGCGACGGCTGGCGGGACGGCGCGTCGCTGCAGGTTGAGGATGGGATTTCACGATGGATTTGGAACCAAAGCTGCCAGTCGTTCGCTCCATCGCCTTGGTTAGGTCTTATTGTGGTGGTGAGAGCGAGATTGCGGAGTGCTTAATATGAGGCTTGCGGTAAAATGCGAAATCGGGCCGCGGTCAAGAATCTGCCAACCATCGGAGCGCTTTTCGAGAATACACTCTTCCCAAGGAATGAGTTCCGGCGACGGATCTTTGAAGCCGCTGACAATTGTGAGCTGGGGAAACTTGCTATTCGGCTCAGTGGCCGCGATGCCAATGATCGGCTGCCGTGACGAACGACTAAAGAGCTTCAGCACGTCTTCGAGGTCTGCAGTCGAAAGGTGCGTCCATGGCGTGATGTAGACATGCTGTGAATTGTAACGATACCGCGCCTCGATACAGCCGCTGAGCAGTAGTCCCACACAAACGGCGATGATGCTTAAATTTGCACGCGCGCGCATGAGACCTAACGAGAATGAACTCAGCGACGGCTGGCGGGAGCGGACGTGGATTGCAATGGAGGTGTTTCAAGAGTGAAGCGAAACATCTAAGCGACCAGCGGTCCGCCGCAGTGGTTGGTTAGATCCTTGGAGGACGGCGTACTACCAGCAGGGGCCAGCCGCTGCCAACGAAGGCTGTAGCCAAAGTTCGGGCTGAGAGTGCCACGACCATTACGATAATACCACTTCACTTTGTCACCACGGAGGGGACGAATACCCATCTGGTAGTTGACTGACGCAAGCTCGCCTCCGGGATAGCGGCAGAGAAACGCAAAAAATTCGCCGGGTGAAAGCTCGTCTGCTGGCAGACGAAGTTTTCGCCGCCGTAGATATCAATGGCGTGCGGCAGCACGCCTTTGATGTTGCGCTCAACCGTGGCGTGCGCCCGCTGGCCAAAGGTCCAAATCGGATCTTGAGTCTTCGGGAGCGACGTAATGCCATCGATGATGACGACGGCGATGAAAATGCTCCGCCGGATCATCTCGTCAGGCTGGGAGTAGCTGCCTTCGGCATGCGCCTTGGTGTAGCGCACGCCAGCGCTATGCAACCAACAATGATAAGCTTGAAGGGAGGCATGTGGGATCTAACGAGAATAAAGTGAGCGACGGCCACCGGGAGCGCGCTCGGCTCGAGTGAAGTCGTTTTGATCACGCAAGACGTGAACGCGCAGCGGGTGGCCGTTCGCTCCACTGCATGGTTAGGCGATTCGGTCATTTGGTCTTGGCGTCCTTCCGTAGTTTCTTCTTGGGGTCCATGAGCTCGGAATACATGAGATGCTCGCCACCATCGGGCCCGCAGATCGGCTGCATCTTGCGCAGAAATACACGGACTCTAATCTGTGCGCTCCGAGAGAAGGATGGCGCAATGCCGGGATGCGTAAGCGAAAACCCCGTCAAATGGAATGTCGCACTCGCTTCCTGCGGGAAGGCAATCAGATAAGTGCTGATGCCGAGACGAAAGAGCTGGTCGGAAGGGAGGTCGCGTGGAAGAAGGGCGTCAATCTCGACACAGTTTCCCCGGCTTCGGATCGCTGTCGCGGTTTTCGCGGCCAAGCTGCTGCAAACGCTGAGAATCGACAGGTAGTTCGAAGCGGTCGCGTCCTTCTCAGCGCCTCCAGGTGTGGGGCACCACTGCGAATAAGAGGACAAATAACGCTTTCTTCATGGTGCGCGAGAGTCGCCTAACGAGAATAAAATCAGCACGGCCCACCGAGGGCGAGCGCTGATTGCAGTGAGAAGCAACTAGCCACACGGAGCGCGAATGCGCGGCGGGTGGGCGTTCGCTCCACTGCATGGTTAGATGGTTGCGCTGTCACGGGGCTTTGCGCCCTCGAATAAAGCTGAGGCCCACCAACACTCCTCCTGTCAGCCCGGCCAGCAGCGTGGTATGTGGAATCTCGATCGTGTGGTGAATCTGAAATCCGTCTGACGTGGCATGATCCTCTGTCCGCATCGAGCGCGCAACGTCGATGACGAAGTGGATGGCTGCGATGGCGACAAGCGCCGCGCCGGCTATGCGAAGGATGATCTGAAGCGTTCGCGGCATGGCTTATGACCGGTGGCTTCACCATCTAACGAGAATTAGACGTAACTACGTCTTTAAAAGCGTAAAATTTTACGTCTATCACGCGGGCGAAGTGGAGGAGAATGGTCATGGCATGAACTCTGGGAGTCGCGGGCGCTAAAAACCCCAGGGAATCAAGCACCCGATTGCGTTTTCCCCCCAGAACAATTGCCGGTATAATCGGCGGGCCAGGCAGGAGCGAGAAAAATCTCGCGTGGAGTAAAGCCGAGGTGAATCTGTGAATCTCGGCGTTCGCTGAAGATTCGTCCTTGGTTTTTAGCCGACGCATTTTCTTGCTGGACAGGTTCACGCCGTTTTCGCTTAACTGACGGCACTCCCTAAACCCCCAGTTACGATGACCCCCGTCCTCCCTTCCCCAACCGCACTTATTCCCCGGTGCTGACGCCATTGAATCGGCGCGCGGAAATGACGGCGAAGTTCCTGGGTGGCCGGGATGGAATGCGGCACGATTGCCGGAATTGCCGGGCATCTTTTCGGGGAGCCCGGAGATGCCGCTGGCTACGAGCCGCAATCCGCGAGACATTGTTCTAGGCATTCACTATCGCGTCTCCGTCTCGGCAGACGGCAAGTGCAGCGGGTCGACCCGCTTGCGTGGAGCGCCGGCGTCATACGAGAGGGCGAGGGGTTGCCGGCTGGCACTACGCCGGCCGGCTTCTACACCACATGCATGGTGAGCAACCAGCCAGTAGAGACAATTGCGTATCTCACACTTGTGCACCATCAGCCCTGCGTCGTTATCACGCACGATCAGACCACGTGGGTTGTTGAGAACGGTAGGATTACAAAGGACCAGAAGAAGAAATGAGCGTCCTCGGCTGTTCAAAACATCTAACCCATCCCTGCAGCGAACCGCTGGCAGCTCCGATGGATCGCACAAAAATATGAAGACACATTCACTGCATTCCACGCTCGCATCGGCCCGGTCCTGAGCTCGTTGATGCACTCGCGCGACTCGTTCAGCCTTCGGCCTGAGGTCTATGTCACGGCTTGATTCGCCTTCTTCCCGAAAGGCTCACCCTCGCGGGTCTGCCCATCTATGTCGTTCGCTCCCCAGCGACTCCATTGCCAGTCCGTTCCATTCTCGTTAGATGTCACGTTGCGCGACATGGATCGTCAGCACCATCGTTTTTGCGGCTGCCGTGACATACGCATTGGTCGGCAATCCGCTCGACCCCTTCGACGACCAGCGTTTTTCCTCCCAAGCGTGGCGTGACGGCCGCGCACGTTTCGGTGGTGATCCTCGCGCTGCAATGTCTCGTGATATTGTTAGACGGGACATACGGCCCGGTATGACCGAAAAGAGAGTTGTAGAGCTGCTCGGTCCGCCAGATCGGGTCCGCGACAGACGCGGCCCCGGCGGAGAGGCCCTTCCAGACCGGCGGATTTACGAATACCGTATCGGAGCCTGGAATTGGCTCTGGGTATTCCACAGGACGATGGTTTTTTGTACGTTCATATTGACCAGACTGATCGCGTCATCATGCCCGAGATATATGGCTACTGACATCAAGACGCCTAACCATACGATGGAGCGAACGGCGGGCCGCTGTACGCTCCACTTGTAAGATAACTTCCACACTTGCACTGCGAGCGACGCGCGTTGATTCGCCTGTCCCCAGGCTCAGCCTTCGGCCTTTGGGTCCATGTCGCGCCGCTTCCCGCGGGCTCCATTCTCGTCCGCCGTCGCTCATCGTCTTCTCGTTAGGCCCATGAGAGCCCGCCTCTTGATCGCGAGCTTACTGACCACGGTCGTCGCGTCTTCGCCGGCTCGCGCTTCGGAGGACCATCTGGTGCCACGCGAGGAGCGAAGTGAAGTGCGAAACTACTATGGCGTCCTCGCTCACAAGCTGTTCGTTACGCCAGCCGATTACGGGCGCTTTCTCGTTCTACGCTCGCCTGCATCAGTGGGCGAAGACTCGGTTGCTCTGTGGTCGAGCGGCGCGCGCGCTCAGCTGAGTTACACCAAAGCCTCCCGAAACATTTACTCCTCGTTGATGTCGCCGAACGATCCTACGTATCGCGGCCCCGTAACGACGGCTCGAATCGACGCTCCGATCTCTGCCTCAGCCGCCGCGGCGGTGCGGCGCGCGTGGGGTGCGATGCTGCAGCACATATCGCCGCGGCGCGAGCCTCTCAGGCAGATTATCATTCACGGAGAGGTCTACGAGTTCTCGATCGGAAGCAGGCGAGCAGTCGTTGGAGCCGCCATAGAAGGTCAGACCGGAACGAACGCTTCGGAAATGATCAACATTGGTCGACTTCTGATTGACTATTCCCGCGCCGCCCTGCCCCGCCGCGAGAGGCTCGCTCGGGAGATTGAGCGCCGGGCAACGCACTTAGCAAGTCGAGTCGAGACCATGCGACCGACCAGGCCTAACCAAGCGATGGAGCGAACGTCGGACCGCTTTACGCTCCACTTCGAGATGACTTCCACCCTTGCCCTTCGAGCGACGCGGGTTGATTCCTTCGCTTCCCGGCTCAGTCGCCGCAACCCTGCGCGGCTTTTCCGTCTACCCGGCGGCTCCCCAGCTCGCCGTGTTCTCGCCTGCCGTCGCTGATCTTGTGTCCCGTTAGCGGTTTCCCGATTACTTTGCAGATTGGGGACTCGCAGTTGCGGCTGCTCTAATTACACATGGCTAAGACAAGATCATCGAAGACGAAATGGTTTCGTGAGCACTCGCTCAGCATCGTTGCCGTTTCGCTTCTGGTGGTCTGGATTGTCGCTTATCGGGCGAGCGATCCTAAAAAACATCTTGGCGCCTTTTTCGGGAACGCGATTGCGGATTGGAGCGGCTCAGTGGTTATCATTTTAGGGACGAAGTTTCTTTACGAGATCGGCTCCGCGGAAAGCCGCCCGCTTAAGAAAAAAAATGCCAATCCGTTGCTCGAGCTGATCAACGAGCATTCCCTCCTCATTTTCCTCGCCGTCACCGGAGTCGGTTGGCTTGTCCTTTATCTTCGCATGGGTGCGGAGGACAAGTGGGGCCAGGTCGTCGGCAACATCGTCTCGGAATGGTTGCAGATGGCTGGTCTTGTTTATCTGACTAAGAGACTGATCGAGCGCGGCTCGAAGGAAAGCCGATGAGTTACCCGGTCATTCTCTTTTACAAATACGTCGCCCTTCCGGATGCCGAGGTGTTTGCCGCCGGCCAACGCGCGCTTTGCCAGTCCCTCGAATTAAAAGGCCGGGTCCTGATTGCCACCGAAGGAATCAATGGAACGCTTGCGGGACCAGTGGAGCGCATCGCTCGCTATGTCGAGGAACTCAAATCGGATCCGCGCTTCAGCGACATTGAGATCAAGTCCAGTAGCGGCGATGCGGGGACTTTCCCGAAGCTGGTAGTCAAGGTGCGGCCGGAGATCGTCACCCTCAATGCGGGAGCGATCCCGCCCGACCGGGAAAATCACCTTAGCCCCGCCGAGTGGAAGCAGATGGTGGAACAAGATCCGGACGTGGTGCTTCTCGATATCCGAAACCGATTCGAATCCGACGCGGGAAAATTTTCGAACGCGCTGACCTGCGATATCGAACATTTTCGCGAGCTGCCAAAATTCACCGAACGGCTCGACGGCCTGAAGGAGAAAACGATTCTGATGTATTGCACCGGCGGCATCCGGTGCGAAAAGGCGTCGACCCTCTTCAAGCAGAAGGGATTCAAGAAGGTGTTTCAACTTCACGGCGGGATTGCGTCCTACCAGGAGCAATTTGGAAACGAGCATTGGGAGGGCGAATGTTTCGTGTTCGATCAGCGAATGACGGTGCGGGTCGAAGACGGTCTGGTGCAGATCGGCCGATGCGCGCATAGCGGCCGCGCCACCAGCCGTTTCGTCAACTGCCTGCACGATCCCTGCCACAAGCTCTTTATCTTATCGAAGGAGGCCGAGGACGAGAACGCCGACTACCGTCTTTGCCCCGAATGCCTCGCGGCAGGTGTTACTTCCGAGTCGGCCGATAACCGACTGGATTTGCCGAAACCCATTCCGGAGCGTAAACTTTCACCGATGTTCCCCGTTCTTGAGACCCCCATCTTCTTCGCGGCTGTGTTAAGCGGAGAAATGCTCGCCTTTAGCGACGAACATTCGTCTGCGTTTCGTTAGGTCTTATGAATCGTTCCCCTATCCTCGCAGCGATCATCGTAGGCGCCGCCATTCTGTTGAACGGATTTCTTGACAGGCGCCGTCACGTCTCTACGCCCACGGTCGTGGCGCCTTTATCGGCAGTGTCACGTGATCAGGCGATCGCGGTTTTGCCTTTCACCAGTCTCGACTCCGATGAGGCCAACCACTCGTTTGCTGCTGGCGTCGAGCGTGAGATTATCGCGCGACTTGCGGCGCTGCACGTGAAGGCCGCAAGCACTCGGGACGCTCCACAGACCGGCGAGCTTCTGCTTGGCAGCGTGCAACGTGCCGGCAATCGAGTTCGCGTCAGTGTGCAGCTTGTCGACGCAGCCTCCAGAGTTCCGCGTTGGGCCGAGACCTATGATCGAGAGCTTACCGATGTTTTCGCATTGCAGAGCGAGATTGCCGAGGCGGTCGCCAAATCTCTTGCATCCCAAAAGACTTAATCAGGCGGAGCTGGCCGCGGAATCCGGCGACACCGGGAATTTCTCAACAACAAATCGATTCGACCGCTACATCGGATCGATTGCACCTGGGACGCAGAACGTGAGTTTTCCGAGCGCGTATGTGGTCAAGATCCCTTAGCGCAGTCGCGGTCGGCTCACTTTTTTCCTGCTGGATTTCATTCGCAGACGCGCAACCTGCGCGAACTAAGTTGCACGGTGGCAGGTCGCCAAATGGCCGATTAGCGGTTGAATTGGAGAGCGAGCCGACAAAAGCAGGCGGGCCGATCGTTCGTACGTTGTCATCGACGAAAAAACGGGGGCGGCGCTATTGAGCTTCAAAGGCTCGTATAGCGCGAAGGTGGCCGATGCCGGTGAACTCCCAGATCGCTGGCTGGAACTGGCGAAAGCAACCGATGTTTACTGGAACCAGGATTCTACTTTGGTCGCGATAGACGAATATCCGCTGCAACACAGCGGCCATGTGTTCCTGGTTGGGATCGAGGGAAATCACCGCGCGCGAAAGTTAATATCTCCCGAAAACGAAATCCTTCGCCGCACAGGACTCGTTTGGGAACGGGTGCGTCTCCGTGTTTGCGACGGTGGAACCGCAGGATGGATGGATAACCGTCATCTTTGCGTGAACGTAGGAGGATTTCCGTCACGCCAAAAAGGCAGACTGGCGCCGGCCGGCGGTTTTTCTAATCGCGAGTTCCGCGCGGTGATTGAAATCGAACCGCATGCGCGCACGCGCGTCGTTTCCGTTCATCCGGCACCCGACCCAAACCGGTAGGGCGAGCCGATGCGACATCAGCTGGCGGAAAGCAGTTCAGGCCCAGTTCGGGGGGCGTTTTTCGTTGAAGGCGGCAATGCCTTCTTTTGCTTCGGCGGATTCGCGCGCATCCAGGTGGTGGCGCAACGCGGTCTCGATGTCCTCGCGGACCGACGTCGACCACAGCTCTTCCATTAAGCGTTTTGAATTGCTGATCGCGCCCGGAGCGCCTTGCAGAACCGAGGCGACGATTTTTTGGGCTTCGCTTTCAAGCTCGCGGCCGGGCACCACCCGATTGACGAGTCCGATTTCGCAGGCGCGTTCGGCATCGATCAGTTCGGATGCCAGAAGTAATTCGCGGAGATCGCGCTCGCGCAGTTGCCGGCGGAGGAAAGTCATCACCAGCCCGGCGACGAGGCCGCGTCGCACTTCGGGATAACCGATCTTCGTGTGCTCGGCGCGCGACGACGAAATCGCAGGCGGACATGATTCCGGCGCCGCCGGCAACAGCGGCGCCGTGAACCGTGGCGATCGTGACCAGCCGCGTTTCGGCCAGCGCGAGCAACAGTGCGCGCGACCATTTCCGCGGTCGCGTGCGGGTCGTGTTTCGCGGCTTCCTCAAATCGAGTCCGGTGCAGAACGCTTTGCCGGCGCCGCGCAGAATCAGAACGCGCTGTTCCGGATCGGCGGCGGCATTTTCGATCGCAGCAGTCAGCTCGGCCATCAATTCAATCGTGAGGGCGTTGCGGCGCTCGGGCCGATTGAGCGTGAGCAGGGTGATCTGCGGCGATTGTTTTTCGACGAGAACGACTGGCATGACTTAACGTTATCCTGTCAGTAACATCCGTCACGATGGAATCCGTCAAGCTCATCGAATGTCCGCGCGACGCCTGGCAGGGCCTGCCGCGCCATATTCCGACGGAGCGAAGGTGGAATATTTGCGCGGCCTGATCGCGTGCGGGCTTTCGGCATATCGATGCGGTGAGTTTCGTTTCGCCGAAAGCGGTGCCGCAAATGGCCGACAGCGAAGAGGTGCTCGCGCAACTCGGCCAGCTCGACGGTGTCGAGATCATCGGCATCGTGGTTAACGAAAAAGGCGCCGCGCGCGCGATCGCGACCGGAGACGTGACGACGCTCGGCTATCCCTGCTCGATTTCGGAAACGTTCCTGCGCCGAAACCAAAACCAATCGCCGGAGGAAAACCTGGCGGTGCTGAAACGGATCAAGGAGATGGCGGAACGACGCCGGGCTTGAAAATGGTCGCCTACATTTCGATGGCGTTCGGTAATCCGTATGGCGATCCGTGGAGCGAAGACAGAGGATCGGGAAGCCGCGAACGCAATCGCCGTCTCAGGGATCTCAGCGATTTCGTTGGCGGATACCGTGGGATCGGCTGCGCCAGAATTGATTCAAGCGCGTCATCGCCTACGCCGTGTTGCGCGAGCGCTGGGTGCGAAGTCGGCGTGCATTTGCACAGCACGCGCGCCGCAGCAGGCGAAAGTTCTGGCCGCTTTCGATGCCGGTTGCCGCCGTTTCGATTCCGCCATCGGCGGACTCGGCGGATGCCCGTTCGCGCAAGACGATCTCGTTGGAAATATTCCGACCGAAGAAGTTTTGCGCGCGCTGGAACGACGCGTCGGCGCCATCGAGATTCTCTGCCGATGTCAACCGAGAATCGAACAGCTCTGCTCAGCGATGAACTCGCGGACGCAATCGCACGCCGGTTCGTTAGGTCTGCACCACGCCGGTGTGGAAACGCGCTTTCGGCATCGGGCGCGAAACGTACTGGAGCAAGCGCGAGAGCACCTCGCGGGTTTCGTGCGGCTGAATGATCGCGTCGACCCAGCCGCGCGCCGCGCCGTAGCGGATGTCGGTTTGCTCTTCGTAGTTCGCTTTCACCGTCGCGCGCAATTTCTCCAGTTCTTCCGGCGACGATTTCTTGTCGCCGCGATCGCGCGCGCGGGCGAGAACGCTGAAGATCGGTATCGGAAGCCTGCGCGGCGCCCATGACGGCGTAGCGCGCGTTCGGCCAGGCGAGGATGAAACGCGGATCGTAGGCCTTGCCGCAGAGCGCGTAGTTGCCGGCGCCGAACGAGCCGCCGACGACGACGGTGATTTTCGGCACGGTCGAATTGCTGACCGCGTTCACCAGCTTCGCGCCGCTGCGAATGATGCCGCTCTGTTCGGCGTCGCGGCCGACCATGAAACCGGTGACGTCCTGGAAGAAAATGATCGGCAAGCCGGTCTGGTTGCAGTCCATGATGAAGCGCGCGGCCTTGTCGGCGCTGTCGGCGTAAATGACGCCGCCCATCTGGATGCCTTCCTTTTTGGTGCGCGACCTGCTGACGCTGGCTCGCGACGATGCCGACCGGCCGCCCGCCGATTCGCGCGTAGGCCGTGACGAGCGTCTTGCCGTAGTCCGCTTTGTATTCGTCGAGCGAATCGGCATCGATGATCGAGGCGAGAAGATCGCGCGCGTCGTACGGTTTGTGGCCGTCGAGGCTGATCAGATCGTAAACGGCCTCCGGCTTTTTCGCGGGCGCGGCGTGCTTCTGTTTCGGCGCGTTCTTCGGCTGCCTCCGCTTCGGGCAAGAGGCGCGACCAGCGAACGCAACCGTTTCAGGCACGACAGGATCGTCCTTCTCGTGAAAATCGACCGTGCCGCTGATTTCGGCGTGCATCTTCGCGCCGCCCAGTTCCTCGGCTTCGACGATCTGGCCGATGGCGGCTTTCACCAGCGACGGGCCGGCGAGATAAAGGCCGCTGCCTTCGGTCATCAGAATCTTGTCGCACAGCACCGGCAGATACGCGCCGCCGGCGACGCAGTTGCCCATGATGGCGGCGAACTGCGGAAGGCCCGCGGCGGAGATGACGGAGTTGTTGCGAAAGATGCGGCCGAAATCGTCTTCGTCGGGAAAAATCTCGTCCTGCATCGGCAGAAAGACGCCGGCGGAATCGACCAGGTAAATAATCGGCAGCGCGCATTCGAAGGCGATGCGCTGGGCGCGGATCAGCTTCTTGGCGGTGGCGGGAAAAAACGCGCCGGCTTTCACGGTGGCGTCGTTGGCGATGATCATGCAGGGAACGCCGGCGACGTTGCCGATGCCGGCGACGGCGCCGGCGGCGGGAATGTTGCCCCATTGCTGGTACATTTTGTAGGCGGCCCAGAGCCCGATTTCGAAAAACGGCGCGCCCTTATCGAGTAAGCTGGCTGATGCGCTCGCGCGCGAGCAGCCGCCCCATTTTGTGCTGGCGATCCTGGCCGGCTTTGCCGCCGCCTTCGCGCAAGGTCGTCTTCTTCGCGGGCGATCGCGGCGCAGCGTTCGCGCAAAGCTTTCGGGCGGCGGAGGAATGGAGTGTGCGGGAGACATGGGCGCGAAAGGCTTACCCTGCCGAGCGGACGGAATCAAGCGCCGCGCCGAGACGCCGCGGCTTAATAATACGTCGGTTTCGGAGCGATAACCGGAATCGCCGCGAATCGAGCGCAGGCGATTACGGCTGCCGCGCTCGGATTCCGGCCGATTGATTCGTTCCATCGCCACCTTCACGAGCAGCGGAACCGCCGCGAGCGCGCCGACCGAAACGAGCGCGATCGCCGTGGCCTGGCGAAGCGGGCGGCGGATCTTTCGGCCACGAGCATTCCAATCCCAAGGCCGAAGGCGGTGCGGGCCAGCGTGAGCAATCCGTCCAGGGGCACTTGCTCGCCGGTTTTTGGAATGGATATCGAAAGTGACATCGCATACCCTTATACGTCTCGTTTCGGAAAAGGAAACGGGAAAATCTCGCCGCCCGCGCGATCAGCGCCGGCTGCTTCTTGCACCTAACGAATCATGCCAAACTCGCTCTACGCGCTCATCCTCGCCGGCGGAAGTGGCGAACGCTTCTGGCCGCTGAGCCGGCGCGCGCGGCCGAAGCAACTGCTGCGGCTGGTCTCGGACAAGACGCTGCTCGAGGAAACGGTCGCGCGGCTCGACGGCCTGGTTCCGCCGGAGCGGATTCTGATTCTGACGAATGTCGACCAGGAAGCGGCCGTGCGTGAATTGCTGCCGCAGATTTCCGAAGGAAAATATCGTGGCCGAGCCGGCGAAACGCGACACCGCGGCGGCGGTCGCGCTCGGCGCCGGCTGGGTCGCGGCGCGCGATCATTCGGCGACGATGATTGTGCTGCCGGCCGATCACGTGATCAAGGACACGCGCGGCGTTTCAGAAAACTTTGACGACGGCGGCGGCGGCCGCGGAAGAAACCGGCGCGCTGGTGACGATCGGCGTCAAACCGACCTGGGCCTGCCCGGGTTTCGGCTACATCGAGCAGGGCGAAGCCGGTGCGACTTGCGCAGCAGTGCCGCGGCGGAGAACGCCGTTCATCGCGTCGTCCGTTTTCGCGAAAAACCGAATGCCGATCTGGCGGAATCGTTTCTGCGCAAAGGAAATTTCCGCTGGAACGCCGGCATGTTCGTCTGGTCGGTGCCGACGCGTGCTGAGCGAATTCAACCGGCACGCGCCCGAGCTGGCGAATTTCATTTCGCAACTGCGCGCGCCGGAAATTTCGAGAAAACGCTTGCGCGAGCGTTTCCAGAATCTGCCGCGAATTTCGTTCGATTACGCGATCATGGAAAAGGCCGATCGCGTCCTGGTGGTCGAGGCGGGCTTCGACTGGGACGACGTCGGCGAGCTGGCGCGCGGTCGCGAAGTATTTCAAGAACGACGAGGAAGGGAATGCCGCGAACTGCGAGATCACGGCGCTGGATTCGACGAACAACATCGTGTTCAACCCGACGGGCGCGAAGTCGCGCTCCTCGGCGTGCACAATCTGATCGTGGTCCGGACGGGCGACGCGATCCTGATTTGCCACCGGCACGAGGCGGAGAAGATCAAGAACCTGATCGGCAAACTGCCGCAGGAATTGCAATGAGCGAGCTTGCGATTCGCAGGCGCATTCTCGGGATCGACTTCGGCCGGGCGCGCATCGGCGTCGCCGTTTCCGATGAGCTGCGGAATGCTGGCGCATCCGGTCGAAACCATTCCGCGCGAGGACCGATGCCGCCGCAGCGGATCGCAGAGATCGTGCAGCGAGAAAAATGTGGAGCGAGTGGTGTCGGACTGCCGCGGCACATGAACGGGAGCGTCGGGACTCGGCGCGGCGGAAGCGCTGGCCTTCGCGGAGAAATTGCAGGCGCTGCTGTCGCGTGCGAAGTCGTGACCTGGGACGAGCGCCTGACGACGGTGGCGGCGAATCGCGCGTTGCGGGACAGCGGCCAGAAAGACGCGCAATTCCGCGGCTGTCATCGACCAAGTGGCCGCGCAGATGATCCTGCAGGGTTATCTCGACAGCCTGCCAACCAGGCGACGCGCTCCGACGATGGACGCCGCCGACCAGCGAGTAGATGCCCTCGCGGCTGAAATTGATCGTCGCCTATGACGGCGCGCCGTTTGCCGGCTGGCAAAGCCAGGCGAACGGCAACACGATTCAGGACCATCTCGAGAACGCATTCGCAGCGTATCTGTCGAGAGCGCGTTCGAGTGCACGGCGCGGGCCGGACGGATGCCGGCGTGCACGCGCTCGCGCAGTGCGCCCATGTGGATTTGCCGCGCTCGCCGCTCGGACCTGAGCAGGTGGCTGACCGCGCTTGAACGGCGTCGCTGCCGCCGCAGATCCGGATCATGCGTTGCCGGTTCGTCTCCGAATCTTTTCACGCGCGCTTTTCGGCGAAGGAAAAGTTTATCGTTACCGCATCTGGAACGCCGATGTCTTCCGCCGTTCGAAAATGGGCGCGCCTGGCATGTCGCGCGATCCGCTCGACTCGACGCGACGCTGACGGCGCGCGCAGGCGCTTTTCGTCGGCCGACACGATTTCGCTGGCTTCGCGGCCAACCGCGGCACGCCGGTGGCCGACACCGTGCGGACGATTCAGCAGCGTTCGCGTGCGCGCAATCCGGTCCGCTGCATCGTCGATTGAATTCGAGGGCGACGGCTTTCTCTACAAGATGGTGCGGCTGATGGTCGGCGCGCTCGTGCGGATCGGCCTGGGAAAGGATGTCGCCTAACGAAATCCGGAATCGCGCTTGAGACGCACCGCGCAAGGCAAATTCGCGCCACGGCTGGAATGCTGCGCCGGCCGCCGGTTTATTTCTTGTCCGCGTCCGGTACTGAGCCTGCTTTGTAGAGCCTCGCCTCGGAGTTCCGTAGGAGCCCGCAGAGCATGGCAGACTACTTGCTTTTGTGGAATTTATAATGACCCAGATCCGACGCACCCCAAACTACCAAGGTCCGTCGAGGCGTTTTCGGCCGAACGCGCCGCGTGGCTTTTCAGCCCGAAACATTTTCATTTCAAACTCCTCTCCGGAACCGCGGTCGGCATCGTCGTCATCACGTTCCTGGCCGGCCTTTTTCTGTTCGTCACCCTCCGCAACCATCATCAGGAAACCCTGCGCGCACACACCCTCGAAGTGATGCGGCTGAGCAGCGTGATGGAGAATGATATCGCCGCGCTGGAAACCGGCCATCGCGGTTATCTGCTGACCGGCAACGCGTCATATCTCGAGCCTTTCGAGCGTCGTCGCGATCTGATCAAGCAGCGCGTGGAAGAGCTTACCGGTGCTAATTCTGGACAGTTCCGCAACAGCGGAAACGCGTAATGAAAATACAGGAAATCGTCCAGAAATGGCTCGACGACGTCGCTTTACCGCAAATGAGCGAGCGCCAGACCAAAGGCATGTCCGAGTCGTGGCCGAATCGGCGGCCGAATCTTCCGGCGCCTCGGAGCGCCTTGCTTAGACCAGGCCCGCGAGATCCTGCAATCGCTTCCAGAACGAAGAGCAAATCGTCCTGAACCAGCGGATGCGCGAACAGGAATGGGCCGCGCAATCGACCCAGATCCTGGATTTCCTCACCAAGCTCGAACGGTCCGTAATCGAGATGCAAAAGGAAAAGCGCGGTTATCTGCTGACCGGCGATCCTCGTTTCGCGGACGCCTATCGCCGCGCGACCGCCGACTTTTACACCTACCACGGCTACCTCTCGATTCTGGTCGCGAACTCTCCCGAGCAAGTCGGAGTCGCTGAACGCAGATCCGAGAAGGGCGTCGAGCGCTGGACTGCGAGGCGGCCGCGCCCGGAGATGGAAGCGAAGCGGACCGGCAAGGATGTGACCGGCGCTAGTGGCGAAGAACAACGGCGAAGGCTTGATGATCGGACATCCGCGAGATGGTTGAAGAGCTTCCAGACGGACGAAGTGAACCTCTACGAAATCGCGTTCCAGCACGGCGACGCCGCGACCGCATCGTCAAGACGACCGGGCTGGCCCTCCTCTGCGTTTTCGCGGTCGGTCTCTGATCGTCTCGAACAGCTACAGCTTCGTCCTGGTGCGCCGGCAGTTGGCGAAGCTGGAAGGCATCGAGACGCGCATCCGCTCCATCATCGAGAACATTCTCGACGGCATGATCACGGTCGACGAGCAAGGGATCATTTGTTCGATGAATCCCGTCGGCGGAGAAAGATGTTCGGCTGCATCAACAACGAAATGGTCGGGCACAAGTTCACGCAAGCTCGTTCCGAAGTCATACGGCAGCGGAGCCCGAACCAGTCGCCGTGCGCCTGGGACAGACCTGGTCAAGCGAACCGGCAGCACGACCATGGCGGTCGGCCGCACTCGCCGCCATGCGACCTTCCCGGTCGAAATTTCGTCTGAGCGAGATGGTCGTCGATAAACAAATGCTCTTCGTGGCGATGGTGCGCGACGTTACCGAGCGACGGCGCTTCGAGCAGGAAATCGCGGCGGACAAGGAAAGCCTCGCGGTCACGCTGCGGCTCCATCGAAGACGGCGTCATCACGACCGACGTGCAGGGTAAGATCATCATGATCAACAACGCCGGTGAAAATCTCACCGGCTGGACATCGAAGGAAGCGATCGGGCAATCGCTGAAATCGGTTTACAACATCGCGATCGATCTGGCAGGCGCAAGCCCGCGCGCAAAAGAGCGGGTCCCGCAACGAGGCGCAGTCGATCCTTCTAAGCATGCCGGAGAACGCGACCCTCCGTTCGCGGCAGGGCCGGGAACACGTCATCGAGCAGGTCGCCTCCCCGATTCGCGACAGCAAAAACGAAGTCGCCGGCGTGGTCCTTGTTTTCCGCGACATCACCGAACGTCAGCGCAATGAAGCCGAGCGACGCAAAGCCGAGACTCTGGAACAGCTCGGCTTGCTCGCCGGCGGGATTGCGCACGACTTCAACAACCTGCTCACCGCGATCATCGGCAACATCTCGCTCGCCTCGCTGCTCCTGCCGCCGAACGACGAGATGGGCACGCGGCTGAACGACGCGAAAAACGCTTCGCATGCGCGCCCGCGATCTCGCCCAGCAGCTCCTCACCTTTGCCCGCGGCGGCGCGCCGATTAAGAAGACCGCCTCAATCGGCAAACTGATCCAGGATACGGTGAGCTTTTCGCTCCGCGGCACGCACAGCCGAAGCGAATTCCTTTTCGGCGCCGATCTCTGGCCGGCGGAGATCGACTCCGGGCCAGATCAGCCAGGTCATCGCGAATCTCGTGGTCAACGCCGATCAAGCCATGCCGAATGGCGGCACGCTTGCGAGTCAGCTGCGATAACTTCAGTTACGACTCCGACTACCTGCCCGGCTGTCACCGATCTCCTGCCGGGCGATTACATCCGCATCGCCATCCGCGACGAAGGCGTCGGCATCTCCGGAAGATTGCCTCAAGCGCATCTTCGATCCCTATTTCACCACCAAGCCGAAAGGCAACGGACTCGGCCTCGCCACCACCTATTCGATCGTCAAGAATCACAACGGCCTGATCACGGTCGACTCCAAGGTCCATTATCGGGTCGACCTTCACGATTTATCTGCCGGCGCTCTACGGCACCAGCGAACGTGCCGGTCGAGCCGCCGCGCCAGCTCAACGAAGTCGATGATCCGGGCACCGGCCGCATTCTGATCGTGGATGATGAAGAAGCGATCCGCGCGCTGGTCGAATTCACGCTCGAGCGCCTCGGCTACGAAGTCAGCCAGGCGGAGAGCGCGCTCGAAGGCGTCGAGCTTTACCGGCAAAAGCTCGAAGCGGGCGAGCGCTTCGACGCCGTCATTCTCGATCTCACCCTGCCCGGCGGCATGGGCGGCAAAGAAGCGCTCAAGAAATTGATCGAGATCGATCCGACGGTGAACGCGATCGTCTCCAGCGGCTACGCGATGGACGCGACCATGAGCCGCTATCAGGATTTCGGTTTCCGCGGCGTGATCGCGAAACCGTACGAAGCCGCCGAGCTCGGGCAAAATCGTCCACGAAGTCATCGCGTCCAGCCACGTCAATTTCGTGGCCGATTATCCGATGCAGGCGCGCCGGCTAGCAAGCGTCCGCGCGCCTGCTCTCGGATTCTTCTTGCGGCGCCATGACGCCGTGACTCTAGTGTTTCGCCATGCGCGAAGTCCGTCCTGCGGCCTACGATTCGAAGATCGAAGGCAACGTCATCTTCACCCGCCTCGACGCGGCGATGAATTGGATGCGCAAGAATTCGCTCTGGCCGATGCCGATGGGGCTGGCCTGCTGCGCGATCGAGTTGATGGCGACGGCCGCCGCCCGTTTCGATATCTCCCGTTTCGGCGCGGAAGTGATGCGGTTCTCGCCGCGCCAATGCGACGTCATGATCGTCGCCGGCACGGTCACCTACAAAATGGCGCTGGCGGTGAAGCGAATTTACGAGCAGATGCCGGAGCCGAAATGGGTCATCGCCATGGGCGCCTGCGCTTCCACCGGCGGGATGTATCGCTCCTACGCGGTGCTCCAGGGAATCGACCAGCTCCTGCCGGTCGATGTTTATGTCTCCGGCTGCCCGCCCCGGCCCGAAGCGTTGCTCGAAGGGCTTGATGAAGCTGCAGGAGAAAATCTCGGGCGAGAGCTCCTTCCGAGAGCAGAAGCGCGGCTTTCGAAGAATCGAGCTCGAGCCGTGTCGTCGGCATGACCGGCGCCGAGAACTACTCGCCTTTCAGCCTGGGCAAACTCCTGGGCGGAAAGCTCCAGGAAGAAATCGAATTTCGCGGCGAAACGACGTTCGTCATTCTGCCCGCCGACCTGCGCGAGGTGGCGAAGTTCTGCAAGGAAGAGCTTTCCTTCGATTACCTGCTCGATATCTCGAGCGTCGATAATTTCGGCGACGAGCCGCGCTTCGAGATCGTTTACGAGCTTTACTCGATGACGCTGGCGATCCATCTGCGGCTGAAGATTGCGCGTCTCGGAGGATGCACGGCGAGGTGCCGACCGTCTCCGATATTTGGCCGACGGCCAACTGGCACGAGCGGGAGATTTTCGACATGATGGGAATCCGTTTCACCGACCATCCCGATCTGCGCCGGATCCTGATGTGGGAAGGCTATCCTTACTTTCCGCTGCGCAAAGAATTCCCGCTGGAAGGCTTGCCGAGCGACATGCCGGATGTCGCTTTCTCCGCGAGCGCGCCGCTGGAAGGCGGGCCGTTTGTGACTCCGCCGAGCACGGCGACGACCAAAGGATCGCGAGCCGCGGGCGCGACGGCCGGTCGAGCCAGATTAACAGGCAGGAGCCTTGTTGAAATTGGTTTTCGGTTCTGCTCCTCCTCGTGCTTGCCTCGCAATTCGTCGGCGTAGCGGTCGCCGCGCATTTGAATCTGAATCCCCTGCCCCGCGATGCTCGATCGCCGACCGTGTTCTCGTGGAAAAATCAGCCCGTCGTCTGACCCTCCTGCGTGAACGGGAAGGTGTCTGAAAACTTATCGCGTCGCGCTCGGCCGCGAACCGACGCGGACGCGAAGGAATTCGAGGGCGATCAACGCACGCCGGAAGGAATTTACACGATCGATTTCCATAAACCGGACAGCGACTATCATCTCGCGCTTGCATATCTCTTATCCGGAGCAACGCGACATCGACCGCGCCGCGCCCGACAGGATCAGTTCGGCCGGCAGCGACATCATGATTCACGGCCTTGCCGCAACGGCCGATGGCTGGATCGGCAGATTTTCATCGGCGAAGCGACTGGACGGCAGGTTGTATCGCCGTGACCGACTTCGAGATCGAAGAAATCTATCGCGCTGTGCCCGGATGGAACGCCGATTGAGACTCAGCCTCTAAAGAGCAGCCTTCGAGCAACCGGGAAATTCACCCAGCGGCATGCTGTCCTGCGTCTCGAGCACTTCATTGCATGACTTAACGACGCTATCACTCGATTCCGGCGGCCCAGTTCGTTAGGCAGGAAAAGCCGGCGACTTCCAGTCCGAGCGCGCGCGCCTGGATTGCTTCGAGCACCGTCGACATGCCGATCGCATCCGCGCCGAGCTGGCGAAGCATCCGCACTTCCGCCGGCGTTTCGTACTGCGGACCGAGCAGACCGGCATAGACCCCTTCGTGCAGCGTGATATTCTCGCGCTTTGGCCGCCTTGGCGAATTTCGCGCGCCACTTCCTGCGAATAGGTTTCCGTCAGATCGACGAATTCAGCGCTGCCGAGGAGTGGCGTTGTGCCGGTGAGGTTGAGCTGATCGGTGATCATCATCCAGGAGCCGGGAGAAAAGCTCCGGTTCGCGACACCGGCGGCGTTGGTCAGGATCAGCCGCTTGATTCCGGCCGCGGCCAGGATTCGGACGCCGGCCGTGACTTGCGCGCGCCGGATGGCCCTCGTAAAGATGAACGCGGCCCTGAGCGAAAATGACGCGCGTGTTGCCGATCGTTCCCCGAGAACGAAACGGCCCGCGTGACCAGGCACCGAGGGCTTCGGCAGCTCGGGAAATTCGGAGTACGCGATGCGTTCCTCGCGTCCGATCTCCGAGCACGAGCGACGTTAAGCCCGGACCCAAGCACGATCGCGATCTCCGCGCCCCATCCGCGCAACCGCTCGAGCGCGGCCTCGCTCACGATCAGGCGGCCGAGACCGGCGGCGCGGAATCCGGCTTTCTGCGTCCCTGCCATCACATCCGGCCGCAGCGACTCGTCGCGGCATCGGCGTGATCTTTGTGTCCTGTTTCGGATAGGCGATGCGCGTGTGGAGCATGGTCATGAGAGTGAAACGGAAGCGCTCCGCGATGATGTTCAGCTCGGCCAGCGTCAGATCGCATTCGTCGAGCTGACCGTCGGCGATGCGCTGGCTGATCAAGTCGGTCACGAGCTGCTCGATCTTTTGCGGCGTCGGTTTTTCCAGACTGCGCGAAGCGCTTTCCACCATGTCCGCCAGGCTGATGATCGCGCTTTCCTTGCGTCTGCGGTTTCGGCCCGCTGTAGCGGAATGTTTCCTCGCTCACCTCGGGAACGTCTTCCTCGCGCATGTTCATGATCTTGCCGCCGGCGCGCGCGTCCTCCTGCTGCTGGAGCGCGCGCTTGTAGAAGTAATAAACGAGCGAGGTGCCGTGGTGCTGCTGGATGATGTCGATGATCTGCCGATTGAGACCGTGCTTGAGCGCGAGGTCCACGCCTTCCTTCACGTGCGCGATGATGATCAGCGCGCTCATCGTCGGCGCGAGATCGTCGTGCGGGTTGCGCTCGAAGTTCATGTTCTCGGTGAAATAATCCGGCTTCACCAGTTTGCCGACGTCGTGGAAATAGGAGCAGACGCGGCAAAGCGTGGCGTTCGCGCCGATCGCTTCGGCGGCGGCTTCCGCGAGATTCGCGACGACCAGGCTGTGGTGATAAGTGCCGGGCGCCTCGATCGTCATCCGGCGCAGCAGCGGATGATTGAGGTCGGAAGCTTCCAGCCACGAAATGTCGGTCGTGATCTGGAAGAGATGCTCGAGGATCGGCAGGACGCCGCCGACGATGGTGGCGGTCACGATGCCGTTGCCGATCGCGAGCGCGCTCTGCATGCCGATCATCTTCCAATCGTTCGTGCTCGGTGAAAAGAAATCGATCGGGCCGATCAGGCCGAAAGTGAGCGAGAGCAGCCAGATCGCGAGCCCAACGCCGAAACCGGCGCGAATCAGCCGGCTGCGGCGGCGCACCTGCAGGGTGAGATAGACGGCGGTGAATCCGCTGATCAAGCCGCACACCAGCAGCGGCGCGTCGATCTTGTCCGAAGAGAATGCTGCTCCAGAGACTGACGAAAACCGCGGCGTAGAGTCCGTGATTCCGGCCGAGAAGCACGCTAAGCACAAGCGGCGCGAAAGCATAGGGCGCGATCAGCCCGACCGTCTCCGGCCGCAGAAAAGCGAACGAGCCCGCTGTTGCAGAGCACGAGCAGCAACTTCGTCGATCGGCGAGCTGGACGAAAGATGACCCCGAAGACCAGGAGCAGCCGCGAGCTGCGCAGGAAAGTCTTCGGCTGATTGATCCAGAGCTGCGCCAGCGCGGTGGCGAAAAAGAGCAGCGCGATGACGAAATTCTTCGTCGGCTCCGGCTGCTGGCCGCTGAAGATGAGAAACGCCAGACCGGCGATGAAGGCGGCGAAGATCAGCCACTTCATCCAGGGCGCGTACTCGAGACTGTGGAGCAGCTCGTTCGTTGCGCGGCGGCGGCGCGTCTTGCGCGAGGCGAGGCCGCGTTTCACGAGCTGGCTGCGTTTGCAGGAAATCGAACATTGCGCTTATTTGCGGGCCGAGCTCGCCGGCGTTCGCGGGCGAGCGATGCTGCTGATAGGCGTTGATGATCGCGCGGACCAGCTCGTGCCGGACGACGTCGCGTTCGTGTAAAATAAACGAAGCGCAATGCCGGGCACGATCTTTCAAAGCCTGGAGCGCTTCGACCAAGCCGGAGCGCTTGTTTGCCGGGCAGATCGATCTGGGTGCACGTCGCCGGTCACGACGCATTTCGAGTTCGGCCCGATGCGGGTGAGGAGCATGAACATCTGCTCCGTCGTCGTGTTCTGCGCTTCGTCCAGAATGACGAAAGCGTTGCTCAAGCGTGCGCCCGCGCATGTAAGCGAGCGGCGCGACCTCGATCGTCTGCGCGCGCCATCGCAGCGCTCGATCTCTTCCGGATCCAGCATGTCGCGCAGCGCATCGTAAAGCGGCCGCAGATAGGGCGTGATTTTTTCCTGCAGATCGCCCGGGCAAAAATCCGAGCGCTTCGCCCGCTTCCACCGCCGGGCGCGTCAGGATGATGCGGCTGACCTGTTCCTTCTTCAGCGCCGCCACCGCCATGGCGACCGCGAGATAAGTCTTTCCCGGTCCCGGCGGGGCCGATGCCGAAGACGATGTCGTTTTTCTGGATCGCCTCGACGTAATTGCGCTGCCCGAGGGTGCGCGCCACGATCGGCGGCTTGCGCGACGGAGGTGACGATCTTGACGTCGACCACGATCGCTGAGATTATCGGGGCGCGCTTCGGTCACGGAATTGAAGGCATAGTTGAATTCGTGCCTCTGAATGTCGACCCCCTTCTGGCGGGCCTGTTCCAGCTGCTCGAAAACGCGCTGGGCCCGGTCGATCTGCTCCGGTTCGCCTTCCAGTTTCACCCAGCCTTCGCGGGTCGTGACTTTCACGCCGAGCGAATCCTCGAGCGTTCTTGAGCAGCTTGAGATCGTTCGCGTAAAGCGCCTGCACGGCGCGCGCGCTCTCGAACTGCAGCGTGCGGGTTTCAGTCATCTCGCGGCGGAACATCAGGGCGCTGAGGATACGGCCCGCGCGGAAGTGTCAAACCGCCTCAGATCTCGCGGCTGCGAAGCTGACTAGCGGAATCCGTAAACCAGCGCCCAGTGGGTCCGTTCTTCCGGCGACTGCTCGACTGCGACGATGACGAAATAGCTGCCCGTGCTCTTCGGGATGATGTGCGCGGCGGCGAAATGGCCTTTCTGCCAGCTGTCGCGGCTGTTCCGCCAGCTTGCCTTCGGCATCGTAGATGTGGACCGAAACTTTGGCCTGTCTCCACCTCGGTGCCCAGCCAGAACCAATATTCGTTTCCCTTGAAAAACTGCTGGCGCACCGCCTTTTTTCGCCCGCGCCAGATCGCCGCCCCAGTAATCCTCGCGCACCTGGAAGCCTTCCTTGACGTACGGCTCGGCCGCTTGGAGCGCGAAGGATTGCGCGTCATCCACGGAGGCCGCAGCGCCGAGGACGCAACGCGCAAGAGCCAGCGCCGCAACAAGAGCCGCGCGCCAGGCTGGTTTGAACGAAAGAGCTCATAGATCGGCTTAAGGGGTTTTAGTCACGATCGCATCGTCGAGCCGGGTCGTGATTTCGTTGATCTTCTTCACCGAGGCCGGCGGAGATGTGCGCCTCGCCCACGTCGATCAACGGCCGCACTTCCACCAGGGCAGCTTGGATATCCTGGAGCAACTTCAAGTTGAACTCCGGCATGCCTGCAGACGCGTCTCGAAATAGTCGAGCAAATCGGGCTGATGCAGCAGCTCCGCGCCGTCCGGCGGAATAACGCTTGTTCACCACCGCGGTCAGGACTTCGGTGCCGCGCAGCCAGCCGCCGAGGCTGACGAGCTGCGACAGCTTTTCGTCGTGCACTTCGTTCATCGCCTGCTGCACGCTGTTCTGGGTCCGGTCGAGTTCCTGGCGAACGCCGTCCCAATTCCGCCTGTCGGCCGCTTCCGTGATCGCCTTGGCGTGCGGCGTGATCGAATTGCCGACGCCGATTCCCTTGGCCAGACTCAAGACCCGCTGGCCGATCTCCTTCACGGTCGGCGCGTCCTCCGCCTGGACGGCGATGAAGCCGTCGGCGATCACCGCGCCGAGGAGCAGCGCGATGCGCGGGCCGCTCGGTGAAATTGCTCCCCTTGTCGTTGCGGACGTATTCCTTCCAGTTCACGCCGCCCAGTTTGTTCAGCGCGCCGAAGATTTCGTTCGGCAGCGGCACCACCACGTCCTCCACCTTTTTGGAAAGCTGCTTTACGTCGATGTGCTTCGGAGCTTCCGCCGCGTGGGCACGAGAGCGACAGTGCAGCCACGAGCGCACGCACGGTCAGTTTGGAAATTTTAGCGAATGATCTCATCCGGAGCTTCGACTGTTGATTTCGCCTACGTATTCAGGATTAGTTGGCTAACTTTAAGCAGAAGTCTCGTGCCGCACAAATCTTACCTCGCTAAGATTTTGATCTCTGAATCGCAGCAACGCTTTCCGGCTGGCGGCATTCGGCCGGATTTCTTTTGCCCGGCTCGTTCTGACCGCATGAAAGCTGCGACGTCTGCGAGAGATCCTGGCGCGCGCGGCCAAGCAAAGCGCATCCTCGTCATCGGCGACCTCATGCTGGACGAATTCGTCTGGGGAAAAGTCGGCCGCATTTCGCCGGAGGCGCCGGTGCCGGTGGTCGAAGTCACAGGCGAAAGTTTTTATCCCGGGCGGCGCGGCCAATGTCGCGCGCAATCTGCGAGAATTTATCGACGAGCGTCGTCGGTCATCGGCATGATCGGGACGGATCGCGGCGGCCGGCAGCTGCGCGAGCTCCTGCGCGAGCAGAAGATCGACACCGCGGATCGCTGTCGAGGACCCGAGCTTTCCGCACCATCGTGAAAACGCGGATCATCGCGCGGCAACCAGCAGGTCGTGCGGGTCGATCGCGAAGCAATTTCGCGCGCCCACCGCCGGCCCAGGTCGACGCGATCGTCGGCAACGTGCGTCGACAGCTTGCCGAAACTCGACGCGATCATTTTCGAGGATTACGGCAAAGGGTTTCTCAGCGCCGAGCTCGTTAGGCAGATTTCCGCCGACGCGCACGGCCGCGGGCAAAATCGTGACGGCCGATCCGAATCCGCACCAGCCGATCGACTGGAAGAACGTCACCGCGGTGAAGCCGAACCGCAGCGAAGCGTTTCTCGCCGCGGGCCTTGCCGTGGAGCGATCCGGTCGATCCGCCGGACGAAGGACAAGCGCGCTGCTGAAGGCCGGCGCAGATTCTGCTCGAGAAATGGGACACGCAGCTGCTGCTCATCACGCTCGGCGAACAGGGCATGATGCTTTTCGAGCGCAGGGAAGAAGCCGCATCACATTCCGACCAAGGCGCGGCAGGTCTTCGATGTTTCCGGCGCGGGCGACACCGCGATCGCGCTCTTCACCCTCGCGCTTTGCTGCGACGCGACGCCGGTCGAAGCCGCGGAAATCGCCAATCACGCCAGCGCGGTCGTGGTCGGCAAACTCGGCACGGCCACGGTCACGCCGGACGAACTGATCGCCAGCTTTCAAGAATGACCGTGCTCGCCTAACGAGAGCTCGCGCCCGCTGTTTTTCTCGATCGCGACGGGACGCTGATGCGAGGAGGTCGATTACTGCGGCGACCCGGAGAAGGTCGAAGGTTTTCCCCGAGCGTGCCCGAAGCGTTGCGGCGGCTGAAGCAAGCGCGGCTACAAACTGATCGTCATCACGAACCAGAGCGGAATCGGGCGCGGCTATTTCACGCGAGGAGGAATATCGCGCGGTCGAGGCGGAGTTCGCGCGCCAGCTCGGCGAGCGACTTGATCGACGCCAGTTATTTTTGTCCCGATCATCCCGACCGTCCGACTCGATCGCGCGCAAGCCGGCGCCCGGCATGGTCTTCGAAGCGCAACGCGATCATCAGCATCGATCTGCGCGCGTTCCTTCTTCGTCGGCGACAAGGCGATCGACATCGAGTGCGGCCGCAACGCCGGGGTGCGCACGATCCTGGTGCAAACCGGCTACGGCGCCGCGCGAGACGAACGCGCCGGCGCGGATTGGATCGCGCGCAAGATTTCGCGCAGCCGCCGAGATCATTCTCAGCGCAGGACGATGAGCTAAAGCGTCGGCATCATCCCGGCGCGCTGGGGCTCGACGCGTTTCCCGGGCAAGCCGCTTCATCTCATCGCCGGCAAACCGCTGCTCCAACATGTCTGGGAACGCTGCCGCCGCGCGAAGAACCTCGATCAGCGTCATCATCGCGACCGACGACATGCGCATCGCCGAAGCCGCGTTCGACTGGGGCGCGGAAGTCGCCTGACGTCGGCGCGACCATGCCAGCGGCACCGACCGCATCGCGGAAGTCGCGCGCGAAACTGCGCAGCAGTTCGCTCACATCATCAACATCCAGGGCGACGAGCCGCTGATCGATCCGAAGCTGATCGATCGGCTCGTGCGCGAACTGCAGCGCGATCCGCAAATCGAGATGATCACCGCCGCGCATCCGTTCGACGATCCGGCCGACGCGCAGTCGCCGCATCAGGTCAAAGTCGTGCTCGATCGCGAGAAGCGACGCGCTCTATTTTTCGCGCAGCGCCGATCCCTTTCGCCGCGACGGCTGCGACGGCCGCATATTTTCGCCACCAGGGCATCTACGGCTACCGGCGCGATCTTCTTCTGCGCTTCGTGCGCTGGAAACCGTCGCCGCTGGAAAGCGCGGAAGTCGCTCGAGCAATTGCGCGCGCTGGAGAATGGAGTAAAGATTCAAGTGGTCGTGACCAGAAGCGGCTCGCCCGGCGTCGATACGCCGGAGGACGCTCGAGGCGATCGAACGCCTGATGACCTCCGCCGGCCAGCGCGTCCGGCGCGCGCGAAAGCGATCGCGATGAAATATATTTTTGTTACCGGCGGAGTGGTGAGTTCGTTAGGCAAAGGCCTGGCGGCGGCCTCGCTCGGCACGCTTCTCGAGCTGCGCGGCCTGCGCGTCGTCTTCCAAAAGTTCGATCCCTATCTGAACGTCGATCCGGGCACGATGAACCCGTTTCAGCACGGCGAAGTTTACGTGCTCAACGACGGCGCCGAGACCGATCTCGACCTCGGCCATTACGAGCGTTTCACCAATTGCGTCCTCTCGCGGCACAACAACCTCACCAGCGGCCAGGTCTACGAGAACGTCATCCTGAAGGAACGGCGCGGCGATTATCTCGGCAAGACCGTGCAGGTGATTCCGCACGTCACCGACGAAATCAAGAATCGCATCCGGCGAGGTCGCGGCCGAGAGCAAAGCCGACGTCGTCATCACCGAAATCGGCGGCACGACCGGCGACATCGAAGGGCTGCCGTTCCTCGAAGCGATCCGGCAATTCATTCTCGAAGTCGGCCCGCAGAACGTCGTCAACATGCACGTCACGCTCGTGCCCTACATCCGCGCGGCGGGCGAACTGAAGACGAAGCCGACGCAGCAAAGCATCGCGAAACTGCGCGAGATCGGTCTGCAGCCGCAGGTCCTGCTCTGCCGCACGGAGCATCCGCTCGACGCCGAGGTGCGGCAGAAGCTTTCGATGTTTTGCAACGTTTCGCCGCGCGGCGTGATCGAGGCGCGCGACGTGAAGCACACGATTTACGAGATGCCGCTGATGCTGCACGAAGAGGGGCTCGACGATCTCGTTTGCGAGCTGCTCCACATCGACGCGCCGGCGCCGGACCTGACCAACTGGCGGAAATTCGTCGAGCGCGTCGTCAGCCCGAAGAAGCAGGTCAAGATCGCGGTCGTCGGCAAATACATCGATCTGCAGGACGCCTACAAAAGCATCTACGAATCGCTCACCCACGCGGCCGCGAGCCAGGATTGCGGCATCGACCTGGAACTGATCGACGCGGAGTCGCTGGAGGACGGCGTCGATGGCCAGCTCAAAGATGTCGCCGGCGTTCTGATTCCGGGCGGATTTGGCGAGCGCGGCGTCGAAGGAAAAATTAGCGCGGCGCGGTTCGCGCGCGAAAACAAGGTGCCGTACCTCGGGCTTTGCCTCGGCATGCAGGTCGCGACGATCGAGTTCGCGCGAAACGTCTGCGGCCTCGAAGACGCGAACAGCACCGAGTTCGACGAAAACGCGCCCGACCCGGTCATCTGCCTGCTCGAGGAGCAGCGCGACGTGAAGAACAAAGGCGCGAGCATGCGGCTCGGCACCTGGCCGACGAAGATCGCGAAAGGACACGCTCGCGGAAAAAATTTACGGCGACGACGAAGTGCTCGAGCGCCATCGGCACCGCTACGAGTTCAACATGAAGTATCGCGAGCAGATGGAGGAAAAGGGTTTCATCGATCTCGCGGCACTTCGCCCGATGGCGCGCTCGCGGAATTGATCGAGCTGCGCGATCATCCCGTATTTCCTGGCCTGCCAGTACCACCCGGAATTTCAGAGCAAGCCGAACAAGCCGCACCCGCTTTTCAAAGGCTTCATCGCAGCGCCTGCCTCGCGCATCAAGGATTAGCGACCGCCTAACGATGCGCCGCGCGGCGCAGCCGATCCTTGATCGCGGCGCCGAGCCCTCTCGGGATCTGTTCGGCGACGATCAGTCGAAGCCCTGCGTCATCGAGTTCGCGCAGATACGCGAAACAGATTCGCGGCGGCTTCGCGCAAATCGCCGGTTGTGCTCAAGCGTCGTGACTCGGCAAACATGGTCGCGCCACGGCTTGTTCCAGGCCAGCAGCGCCGCAGCGTTTGCCAGCCGGACATCGAATGTCGCCGAGATCATCCACCAGGACAGAGCGGCGTGCGCGGCGCGTAATGCGACGGCAGCTGCCCCGGCGCTTCCGGATGCGATGCTCGGCGCACGATCGACCGCGACCTCGCCGAATTCCGCCAGCTGCTTCCGCGCGTGATCGGGCCGCGCCGCAGAATCTTCGATCCGCCCGTTTCGCACGGCGACGATGGTCGATTCCAGTCCATGCGTGGTCGCGCCCGCCATCGACGATCAACGGAATGCGGCCGTCGAGTTCCGCCGCGACATGGTGCGCCGCTCGTCGGGCTGATCCGGCCGAAACGATTGGCGCTCGGCGCGGCCAGCGGGCCGCCGAAACGCGCGGATGATTTCGCGAGAAAACCGGATGCGCGCTCATTCGCACCGCCACCGTTGTTCAGGCCAGCGGTGACGATATCGGACATCGACTGGCTGTCGCGGCAAAACAAAGGTGAGCGGGCCGGGCCAGAACGTTTTGTCAATTGGTCGAAGCCGTCGCGAGTCGGCGTCGTCGATCGCTGACTAGCGCTCGAGCCAGTCCGCGTCGGGCAGATGGACGATCAGCGGATCGAAGCGCGGCCGCTCCTTCGCCTCGAAAGATTTTCAGGACGGCATCGGTTCGCAGCGCATCGGCCGCGAGGCCGTAAACCGTTTCGGTCGGCAGCGCGACGACCTCGCCCGTCGCAGCAGATCCGCCGCGCGATCCACCGCTCGCCGCTCCGCCTGCGCGCCGAAACGATTTCCGTCTTCACAGCTGCCGGCCGGTTGAGCGCGTCGCGCGCCTTCGTGACAGCGTGCGATCGCAGCCTCGGCGTTCGAGGCGAGCGCGGTGAGATGCCCCATCTTGCGCCGCGGCCGCGGCTCGTGTTTGCCGTAGAGATGCAGGTGCACGCCTTCGACTGCGAGCGCGGCCGCCCAATCCGGTTCGCCGTCCTGCCAGAGATCGCCGAGCAAGATTCGCCATCGCCGACGGCGCAGCATTTCGGTCGAGCCGAGCGGCAGCCCGCAGACCGCGCGCACATGCTGCTCGAACTGGCTCGTGGCGCAGCCTTCGATCGTCCAATGGCCGGAATTGTGCGGGCGCGGCGCGAGCTCGTTCACGAGCAGCTGCGCCGTCGCGGCGAAGAAACATTTCCACCGCGAGCAAACCGACGAGCTCCAGCTTCTCCGCGATCGCGCAGGCGAGTCCGCGCGCGGCAGTCGTCCACCGCTCCGCAACGCGCGCCGGCACGACGGTGACGTCGAGGATGTGATCGCGATGAATGTTTTCGCAGACCGGGAAAGTGGCGATCGCGCCATCCGGCCGCGCGCGACGATGACGGAGATCTCCTTTTCGAAATCGATCGCGCCTTCGAGAATCAGTTCGTCCGCCGGGCCGTTCGCGCCAGATTTCTTCGAGCGTCGACGCCTGCGCGATCAATCGTCTGTGCCTTTGCCGTCGTAGCCGAAAGCCGCGCGTTTTCAGAATCGCCGGGCGTCCGATCGCTTCGAGCGCACTCGCGAGTTCCGCTCGCGCTCCGACCGCGCGAAACGGCGCGACCGGAATACCCGCGCCGGCGAGGAAATTTTTTTCGCGCAGCCGATTCTGCGCGATGTGCAGGATCGCGCCGCGCCGGCCGCACGTCGCACTCGCGCGCGCGCACCATTCGATCGTTTGGCGCGGGATATTTTCGAACTCGAAGGTGAGCACATCGACGCCTCGGCGAAAACGCGCGACCGCCGCTTCGTCGTCGTAAGCGCCGGTGCACCTCGCGATCGGCGAATTGGCCGGCGGGCGTGTTCTTCTCGGGCGTGAAGATGTGCACGCGATAGCCCATCCGCCGCGCGGCGATGGCAAACATGCGGCCGAGCTGGCCGCCGCCCATCACGCCGATGGTCGCGCCCGGGCAGAAATCGCCGCGCTCATGGCAGGCGTTGCGTCGAGCACCGCGTCGGTCTGCCGCTTGCGAAACGCTTCCAGTTTCGTCGCGGACCTTCTCGTCGTTCAGCGCCGAGGATGCTGGCCGCGAGCAGCGCGGCATTCTTCGCGCCGGCCACGCCGATGGCGAGCGTCCCCACCGGCGACGCCGGCCGGCATCTGCGCGATCGAGAGCAGCGAATCCATGCCCTTCAAGCGCGTGCGATTGCACCGGCACGCCGAGCACCGGCAGCCAGGTGTGCGCCGCGATCATTCCCGGCAGATGCGCCGCGCCGCCCGCGCCGGCGATGATCACCTGCATGCCGCGGTCCGCCGCGTCCGCGCGCAAACTCCGCCATCAACTCCGGCGTGCGATGGGCGGAGACGATCCGGTGTTCGTTAGGCACGCCGAATTGATCGAGCAGCTCGACCGCATGCCGCATCGTCTCCCAATCGGATGCGCTGCCCATGATGACAGCGACGAGCGGGCGGGAGCTTTTGTGCTCGGACATGATAGATTTCGATCACTTCCCTAGAACTGCTCTGCTTGCAAAGAGCTTTTTCGCATGAAGGAACGCGGCGACGCCATTGTGCTGATCGGATTCATGGGCAGCGGGAAAATCGTCCGTCGGCGAACGCTCGCGCGCGCAGCCGGACTTCCGCGTTTCGACACGGATGAGATGGTCGCGGCGCGCTTCGGCTTGACCGTTGCGGAGATCTTCGAGAAGCATGGCGAGGAAGAGTTTCGCGAGGCGGAAACGGAGGCGCTCGCGCGAATTGGCCGGCGAACGGAGCGGCGATCATCGTCACTGGCGGCGGAATCGTTGCTGCGGCCGGAGAATCGTCGAGCTCCTGCGCGAACTTGGGACCGTGGTGCATCTCTCGGCGGACGAGGAGACGCTCTTCGAGCGCGATCTCGCGCCGGACGACGCGGCCGCTCTTGCAAACGAAAGATCCGCGCGCTACGCTCGCGGAATTGCTGCGAGTAGCGGCTGCCCCTTTATCGAGAGGTCGCGGACGTCGCGAGTCGACACGTCCGCGCTCTGCGCACGAGGAAGTCGCGGAGAGAATCTTGCAGAAGTTCGTGAACCATGTCATCGACGCACGAAGGATAGAAGCTCGTCGCGATCGCGGCCGAAGGCTCGGGTTCGATTCCTGCCGGATCGCGAGCGCAGCAGCGCCGCGCCACGCCGCAGGAATTCCGCGGCTGGCTGCGCGACAGGGCCGCCGGCGAAATGGAGTGGATGGAGCGCGGCGCGGAAAAGCGGTGCGATCCGCAGCAGGTTCTGCCGGGCGCGCGTTCGGTGATCGTGGTCGCGCTGAATTATTGGCAAGGGGCGAAGAAGCCGAGAGCGTCCAGACGCGCGGGGCGGCAAGGGGACGGATCGCGCGTTACGCCTGGGGCGACGATTATCACGAACTGATGCTGGCGAAGCTCGAGAAACTCAGCGCGTTTCTGCACCGAGCTGGCGGCGGAACCCAAAAATGTTACGTCGATACCGGACCGGTCCTGGAGCGCGATTACGCGGCGGAAGCCGGCATCGGCTGGCACGGCAAGAGCACGATGCTGATCGACCCCAAGCTCGGCACCTGGTTTTTCCTCGGCGAAATCCTGACCACGCTCGAGTCTGCCGCCCGACGCGCCGCAGGCAGCCGCGCTGCGGCAGTTGCACGCGCTGCATCACGGCCTGCCCGACCGGCGCGATCACCGAGCCGCATCGGCTCGATGCGCGTCGCTGCATTTCCTATCTCACGATCGAGCTCAAAGGCTCGATCCCGCTCGAGCTCCGTCCGCTCATCGGCGACCGCATCTATGGCTGCGACGATTGCCTCGACGCCTGCCCGTGGAATCGCTTCGCCGCGGTCTCCCGCGAGAGCGGCTTTCGCCGCGCGGCCCGCGGCATCGGATGCCGTTGCGGGATTACCTGGCGCTCGACGACGACGCAGTTTCGGGCGCTTTTTCGCGGGTCGCCGATCAAGCGGATCAAGCGCCGCGGCTTCCTCCGCAATGTCTGCGTGGCGCTGGGCAATGTCGGCGACGCGCGACGATCTTGCCGGCGCTGGAACGCGCGGCGCGACGATCCCGAGCCGCTTGATCGCGGAACATGCCGCCTGGGCCATCGACCGAATCCAGGCGCGATCTTCGCGAGGCCAGCGAATTCGCTCGACACGGTAATTCGTTGAATCCGAGCAACCTCGTGGTTGCATCTTACCAGAGATGAGCGTGAATATCGGCCAATGTCGGCTATATGATCGAAATTGGCGTAACTTTCGGAGTGAACGAGATTTGCTATCCAAAGCTCTAAACCGCCCGATCCCGACGGCCCAACCAGCCCCCAGCCCGAAATGCATCAAGTCGCCACTCCCACCGTGCCACGCCGAAAAAGCGCCGTTCGCGCCGCAAGCGCTACATCATCCTTGGATCGATCGGCCTGCTCGTGCTCTGGATCGTGTTTCGATCATCCTGGGCAAGCGGGAGAAACCGATCCCGGTGACGACTGAGAAAGCGATCCGGAAAACGATCGTCCAAACCGTTTCCGCGACGGGAAAAATTCAGCCGGAGATCGAGGTAAAAATTTCGCCCGAAGTCGCGGGCGAAATCATCGAGCTGCCGGTGGAGGACGGGATGGCGGTGAAGAAGGGCGATCTGCTTGATGAAGATCAAACCGGATTCCTACAAGGCGCTGGTCGAGCAGCAGCAGGCGGCGATCAGCGCGCGCGAAGGCGATGAATCTTCAGGCGAAGGCGACCGCTGTCAAAGACGGAGCAGGATCTGAAGCGCGCGCAGGATCTGTTCACCAAGAAGATGATTTCCGAATCGGAATTCAACTGCCGCCCAAGCGGCGCGCGATGTCGCGAATTCGACCTACGAAAGCACGGTGCACGAAATCGAGCGGGCGGAAGCCGGCTCCAGCCAGGCGCGCGATCAACTTTCCAAGACGACGATCTATTCGCCGATCGACGGCACCGTGACGGTATTGAACAGCAAACTGGGCGAACGCGTCGTCGCGACGAACCAGTTCGCCGGCACGGAAGTCATGCGCGTGGCCGATCTTAGCATCATGGAAGCGCGCGTGGATGTGAACGAGAACGACGTCGTCAACGTGAAGGTCGGCGACAAGGCGATGGTCACGATCGACGCCTACGGCGAGCGGAAATTCCACGGCACGGTGGTGCAAATCGCCAACACCGGGAAGACGACCGGCACCGGCACGCAGGAGGAAGTGACCAACTTCGAGGTGAAGACGCGCATCGACGATAACGACGTCCATTTACGTCCGGGCCTGAGTTGCACCGCCGACATTCAAACCAACATGGTCAAGGACGTCGTGGCCGTGCCGATGCAAAGCGTGACGATTCGCACCGGCGACAGCAATCTGAGCCCGGAGGAGATCGAAAAGCGCAAACAAAAACAAGCCGCGAGCGACAAGGGCGATAACGACGCCGAACTTCACCAACCAGAAACTCGAAAAGAAAACCGAGAAGGAAGAGCGCGAGAAAATCAGCAAAGGCGTGTTTACGATGGGCAAGCGACGGAAAAGCGCATTGGGTCAAAGTGACGACCGGGATCGCGGACGACACCTACATGGAGATCAAGAGCGGCGTGCAGCCGGGCGACGAAGTTATCTCGGGCAGCTACAGCGCGATCAGCCGGAAACTAAAGGACGGAGCGAAGGTCGAGATCGAGAAGGAAACGACTACGACGAAATAGCGCCGGTCCTCGCGCGCACTTGCGCGCGCGGACTAGACGATATGCTCAACACCGATACGATTCGACCGCGCGGTCCGATCGTCATCGATATCGAGAACATCACGAAGCATTACGTGATGGGCGAGGAAACCGTCCACGCTTTGCGCGGCGTCACGCTCCAGATCCATCGCAACGAATATCTCGCCATCATGGGCCCGAGCGGCAGCGGCAAGTCGACGCTCATGAACATGCTCGGCTGCCTCGATACGCCCAGCTCCGGCCGCTACGAGTTCAATGGCAAGGACGTTTCCGCGATGGATGACGATGAGCTGGCGGCGATCCGGAACCATGAGATCGGATTTGTTTTCCAGACGTTTAATTTGCTGCCGCGCTCCACCAGCCTGCGCAATGTCGAGCTGCCGCTGATTTACGCGGGGATCGATCCGGAGACGCGGGAAGAGCGGGCCGCCCAGAGCTTGCGCGACGTCGGCCTGGGCGACCGGATTCATCACAAGCCTAACGAGTTATCCGGCGGGCAACGCCAGCGGGTGGCCATCGCGCGGGCGCTGGTCAACAATCCTTCCATTATCCTGGCGGACGAGCCGACCGGAAATCTCGATTCCAAAACCGGCGAAGAAATCATGGCGCTCGCTCGAGAATCTATATCAGCAGGGCAACACGATCATTCTCGTGACGCATGAGGCCGACATCGCGCGGCACGCGCGGCGGACTGTTCACTTGCGCGATGGACTGGTCGAAAGCGACGCCACTTCGGAGCCGGCGGAATTCGAGACGCTGGCTTTCACTTAGACCTGCTCATGAAGCGTCTCATCTACGAGCTGAACGAGAGCTGGAAGATCGCGCTCGCCCAGATGCAGTCCAACAAGACGCGGTCGATGTTGACCGCGCTCGGCGTGATCATCGGCATCGTGGCCGTGACCTTGATGGGCACTGCCATCACCGGCATCCAGACCGGATTCGACAAGAGCATGTCGATCCTGGGCGACGATGTTCTCTACGTCAGCCAATTCCCCTGGGCGCGGGTAAACGATTGGTGGAATTACCGCGATCGGCGCGAGATCAAAACGGAATACGCCGAGCCGTTGAACCGGATGATCGGGGCGACGCCGAACTCGAACCTCCTTCTGGCGGTGCCGACTTCGAACGTGGTCCGCAACGTCAAGCAGCGGCGACAATCAGGTCACCGGCATTTTCATTCAGGGAACGACGTCGGATTATCCGCTTATCTCGGTGGTCGATTTCAATGAAGGCCGCTTCTTCAACGAACTCGAAACCAGGACCGCGGCCAATGTTTGTCTCCTCGGCTACGATGTCGCCGATGCCCTTTTCCCGTCGGAAAGCCCGATCGGAAAAGAAGTGCAGATCAGCGGGCAACAGTTCCGGGTCCTCGGGGTCGGGGCGCGCCAGGGCTCGTTTCTCGGCCTTTTCAGCCTGGACTCCATCGTGATCGTCCCGCTGCCGACGTTTAAGAAATTCTTCAGCGCCAAAAGCGAATCGGACATCCGCGTAAAGGTGCGCGACAAGCTGAAGCTGGCGGACGCGAAGGATGAACTGACCGGCCTGATGCGGCGCGTGCGCGCGCTGCCGCCGGAGAAGAAAAACGATTTCAATATCAACGAGCAACAGGCGTTCAAAAGCACGCTCGATCCGGTGAAGAATTCGATCGCGCTGGCCGGGCTTTTCATCACCGGCCTTTCCCTCTTCGTCGGCGCGATCGGGATCATGAACATCACGTTTGTGAGCGTGAAAGAGCGCACCAAGGAGATCGGGACGCGCAAAGCGCTCGGCGCGCGCCGCCGCACGATCCTGCTCCAGTTCCTCATCGAATCGACCTCGCTCTGCATTCTCGGCGGCCTGATCGGGTTGACCTTTGCCTATGCGATGTGCTTCGGGATCGCGACCGCGTTCCCTTCGTTCCCAATTCAGTTTTCGTTCGGCCTCGTACTGATCGGGATGTTTGTTTCGATCTTCACCGGCTTGGTTTCGGGTTTCGCGCCGGCCTGGTCGGCTTCGAGGTTGGATCCGGTAACGGCGCTGCGGTATGAGTAAGCGCGCTTCAAACGACCATAGGACCGATGCAATTCCGCGAAATCATTTCCATGGCCTTGCAGTCGTTAGGCGCAAACAAGTTGCGCTCGGGGCTGACCATGGTCGGGCATCACGATCGGGGTGTTTTCCGTCATCTCGGTCATGACGGCGATCGGCGCGCTGCAAGCCTCGATCGAAGGCGGGATCAGCTTTCTTGGCTCCAACATTTTCCAGTTTGCCAAGTATCCTGTCAGCGGCGGCCAAGGCGGACGCAACGCCGACAAGTACGAGAACCGGCGCAATATCACCTACGCGCAGGCGCTCCGGTATCAGCATCTGATGGAAGGAATCGCCCGGGATGTTTGTCTGAAGTGTTTCGATTTCAAAGGCCAGTGCATCTACAACGGACTGAAAACACCGCCGGCGTTGACCGTGGCGGGATCGAACAAGAGTTTCCTGGCCGCGAATTCCTATTCGCTCGCCTACGGCCGCAATCTCACCGACGAAGACGTCGACCTTGCGCGCAACGTGATCCTGATCGGTAAGACCATCGAGAAAAATCTCTTCCCGCATGAATCGCCCATCGGGAAAATGATCAAGATAAATGGGCATCCCATGTCGGTCATCGGTGTCCTAGCGGAGAAAGGCATCCGCCTTCGGCCAGAGCCAGGATGATATTTGCGTGATCCCGATCACTCGTTTCTTTGAGAATTTTGGCTCGGCTAAGAGGACGGTAAATATCGCGACGCAATCGTTTTCGCAGGAGACCTACAATCGCACGCTCGACAAGGGCATCGGCGCGATGCGGATCGCCCGCGGCCTCAAACCGAATCAGCCGGACGACTTCGAAATTTACTCGAACGACTCACTCAAAAGCGCGTTCGCTACCATCGCCGGCATCGTCCGCATGGGCGCATTCGTCATCAGTTTGATTGCGCTCATCGCCGCGGGCATTGGGATCATGAACATCATGCTGGTGAGCGTGACGGAGCGGACGAAAGAGATCGGAATCCGCAAATCGATCGGCGCGAAGAGTCGCGACATTCTACGGCAGTTTCTGACTGAAGCCGTGTTTCATCTCCGAAGCTGGCGGGATTCTGGGGATCATCCTTGGAGTGATCGGCGGAAATCTGCTCGCCAGTTGGCTTCAGGCCGACCTGATCTTCCCCTATGGCTGGGCAATCGCGGGACTGGTCGTCTGCTCGGCGATCGGCATCGGGTTCGGGTTTTACCCCGCGTATCGCGCGGCCTCCCTCGACCCAATCGAAGCCTTGCGCTTCGAGTAAGCCGAATCGAGCGCTTCGCCGCCCGGTGGAGAAAACCCATATCTCGGCACGAGGGCGTGCTGGCTCCAAACTGGTTCAGAAGGCACGCAACTTGCGCTGCTTTGCTTTGACATGCGCAACGCTCCTTCTATCCTCGGCTTTTTCGCTCGCTACCGCCGTGCCAGCCTCGCAAGAATCTCCCGCCGGGACAGCGTCTAGCGTTCTTCTTGTCGAAGAATACGACGCGCTAGCTGCGGCCATCACTTCCGCCCTGAAAAAATTTGCGCCGCGCCATCGCGCGCGCGCGGTCGAGTCTCTCGCTGAGGCCGAAGCACTGGCCGAGATCCAGCCGCAGCTTTTTATTGTCGACTTCGATCCACCGCGCTTCGGCACGCTCGAGTTTCTTCGAGCGAGTCAGCCTCACCAACCCGAACGCGCGCTTTCTCGCCATTGCCTCCGGCGTATCCCGGGAATTGCCTTCCGAACGATTTGGGCCAAACGCGATTCACTTTATCGAAAAACCTTTCGAACTGGCTGAGTTCGGAGCGGCGGTTCAGGCGCTGCTTGGTTCATGGACGGACCTTCCACTCGGGCGATTCGCGCGGCACGCTCCGCGATTTGAACGCAAAGGATCTTGTCCCGCTGCTCTGCCTGAATCTGACCAGCGCGGTCTTGCATCTCAGGTCGACTGACGAGCAAACCGGCGAAATCCATTTTCTTGACGGCCAGATCACTCACGCGGTGACGGGAAACTTCAGCGGCTTCGACGCGTTGCTCCAGTTGATGCGCTGGAAAAACCCGCGCGCGCACGAAACCGAAAGAGAAATCGACGCGCCGCGAACTATTCACGGTCCCTGGCACCACGCTTTCCTCGAAGCTCTGCGCCAAATGAAGACGCTTCCGTTGACGAAGCCGGCATCCGTGTCGCTTCCTCCGGCACCGTCCGGAGACCCCGAAAGCGCCACCTCCGAAAACCGGGAAGAAAATCGTCGTCATCGATGATACCGAGATGTTGCTGATTTTCGTGGAAGACGCGCTGGCCACGGCGGATCCGACTCTGCAAATTGTCACGGCTTTCACGGGAAGCGAAGGTGTCCGCCGCGCTGAGGTGACGATGCCCGACCTGGTTCTGCTCGATTACAGCCTGCCCGATCTGCGCGGAGACCAGGTTTGCGAGCGACTCCTGCAAAATGAGGTGCACGGCCCGGATTCCCGTCGTGATGATGTCCGGCCATGTGCCGGAGATGATGGCTACGGCGCGGAAGTATCGAAACGTTGTCGCGACGATTGCGAAGCCGTTCATGTCCGATGCGCTGGTGGCGCTGGTGCGTGATACGCTGGCCAAAGGTCCGCTTTCCGCCGAACACCGGCGCTCCAGTGCGCCAGGAAACGGCAAGAAACCCGCCAGGAAGAACGGTGCGGGCGCGCGCCAAACGGCAGTCCGTCGAGAATGAGCGGTGCCCCGGCCCGGCTCAACGACCCCGGCGGCCGCCGGCAGCCGGAACCTTCCGCCACCGCCACCACCGCGGTTTCATCGTCCCGTGCCGCCGGCGCCGGAGTTCCGAAATCAGCCGCGGCTCCCTCCGCCGCGAGAAATTCGCCTCGGACCCGCCGCCCGCTGCCCGCTCGCGGCGTCCCCGTCCTGCCAGCCTCGCTGCAGCGAACGGCAGCGCGGTGGTTTTGGGCTGGGAATGGAAGTCATCGCCATCCAGTTTACGCCGCGCTTTCAAATCGGAACCATTCGCGCGAGGCCCACGGCCTCGACGTTTCCCTGACCCATTCGTCGCGCGCCTGCGGAAAATCTGCTGGCCGGATTCGAAATCGGCCCCGTGGAGCTCGACGCGCAGGGCCGCATTCAGACCATGCGGGTGGTGCCGACCCGGCGGCCGGCCAATTCCATCGACACGCGAAATGGCTTCGAAATCAATGATGTGGCGCTGGTCAATCAAAACGCCTCAATCCAGCTGACGGCGCCGCAGGCGGCGCCGATGACGATGCAGTTGGTTGCCCTGTTTAAGGTGGCCGGCGTTGAGTTGTCGGACCGATTTGAGGTGGCACAGCTCGTCCTGCAACCGGCGGGAACCCGCGTCCGGATTACCCTCGATCCTCAATCGCGCAGCGCCGGCGGGACTGAATTCGAGACGGTCCAGGTGCGGCTCGATGCCTCCGCATCGCGATCGTCGAGTTCTGCTCCTGAGCCATCGAGCCGGCATGTGCCGTGAGAAGTCGTTTATTTCAAGCCTACCGCGCGAAACGTTCTGGCGTCCACGTGCCGCAAATGAACATCGAGCGAACAGAGCGCATCGATCTCAGCCTCCGCGAGACGCGCGGTGATCTCCGGTTCCTGCTTCGCATTTTGCCCAAAAGACTCGGAGCCTTTCCAGGTTTTCATCGCCGCCCGCTGCACCGCCTCGTAGGCGTTCTTCCGTTCCGCGCCAGCGCGCGTCAGGGCGAGCAACACCGACTGGCTGAAATAAAGTCCCTTGCTCAGCTCGAGATTTTGCTGCATCCGCTCGGGATAAACCTGGAGCCGCTCCACGAGCTCTGTCAGTTAGCGAGCATGTAATCGAGCAGAATGCACGAATCCGGCAGGATTATCCGCTCCGCGCTGGAATGGCTGATATCGCGCTCGTGCCAGAGTGCGACGTTCTCCAGGCCCACCATCGCGTTGCCGCGCAGAACCCGCGCCAGGCCACTCAACCGTTCTCCGGTGATCGGGTTGCGCTTGTGCGGCATGGCCGAGCTCCCCTTTTGGCCCTCCGCGAAATATTCCTCCACTTCCAGAACCTCAGTCCGCTGCAAATGGCGGAATTCCGTCGCCCAGCGATCGATGCTCGACGCGATCAACGCCAGCGTCGTGCCAAACTCGGCGTGCCGATCGCGCTGGATGATTTGCGTGGAAATGTTGGCCGCTCTCAGCCCAAGCCGTTCGCAGACCTGCCGCTCGATCGCCGGATCAAGGTGCGCATGCGTCCCCACTGCTCCGCTGAGTTTCCCGACCCGAACGCGCTCTCTGGTTTGCGCCAGCCGCTCTTCCGCGCGGCCAAATTCGTCATACATCAGTGCCAGTTTCAGGCCGAAAGTGATCGGCTCCGCATGAATGCCGTGGCTGCGGCCGATCATCGGCGTCATCTTGAAACGCCGCGCCTGAGCCGCCACCGCACTCCGCAGCGCCGCCAAATCCTCCGCGAGAATGTCACACGCCTCGCGTCAACTGCACGGCCAGGGTGGTGTCGAGAATGTCGGACGACGTTAGCCCCTGGTGCATCCACCTCGCCGCCGGCCCGACAGAGGCGGCGACGTTTTCGAGAAACGCGATGACGTCATGGTTGGTCCGCTCCTCGATCTTGGCGATTTCCGGAATGGAAAACTGCGCCCGCTGGCGGATTTCTGCGGCGTCCTTTTTGGGAATCTGGCCCAGCTCCGCCATCGCCTCGCAGGCCAGCGTCTCGATCTCCAGCCAGATCTCGAATTTGCGCTGGTCCGACCAGAGCGCGCGCATCTTTGGCCGGGAATAACGGTCGATCACGCCGCGAAGATAAAAGCGCGGACGGAAACGGAAAGCGTTTTGTACGCAAAAAAGCGCCGCTCCGGCCGGATGATGCCGAAGCGACGCTTTTGAAAGCTTTTAGTCGATCGCGACTAGCAAACGCGGGCGCGCGTGAAGCGGCCGTTGTTTTCGACGCGGACCTGCCCACTGCCGAGCAGATCAGCCACCGCCGCGACAGTTTCCTTGGTGTTTTTCGTGCAGGAACTCACCGCGAGGATGAGGTCGCCGAGGGAGAGAGTGCGGGGCTTGAGGAATTGGTTGGTCTTTTTCATAGAGGTTGAGTCGCCCCAGGACGGCGAGGCGCTGCTGCGGGCCGC
>CAWJTP010000004.1:0-203723 GCA_963845845.1 uncultured Cytophagales bacterium | reverse complement strand
TACGATCAGAAGGTCCAGGCCTCCGATATGCAGCGGTTGAACGGCGTGCTGGATTTTCTCATGAAGAACTTCCGGGGAGAGATCAAGCTTGACCAGGTGGCCAATATCGCCAGTATGTCGCCAACATCCTTCTGTCGTTACTTCAAGAGCAGGACCAATAAAACGGTGATCCAGTTCCTGAACGAGATACGCATCGGACATGCTCACAAACTGCTCATCGAAACCCAGTACAACATGGATCAGATCAGCGCCGAAAGCGGGTATAAAAATGTTTCTAACTTCTACGAGCAATTCCAGAAGATCACCGGCAAGTCTCCCTTCAAGTTTCGGAAAGAGCACAGTGAAAGCATTTTTTGAAATCCAATGACACAAGAGCCCACAAAGAAGACACACCGGATGACAAAGGATTTCTTCATGTGACGCTGTACCTTATCGTGACCTGGACTTCGCAAAAAAGCACACATATCTGCTAATCTCCGCTAGAAATAACAGCCTCTCTACTCCTATATTACCCTATGCAATTGAACATTTACAAAGACTACGAAGCTTTGTCACAGCACGTGGCGGATGAGATCATCCGGCTGGTAAAAAGTAAACCCGAGGCCGTCATATGCCTGGCGTCCGGCGATACCCCGCGGCGTACTTTCAACCTCTTGACCAAAAAAGCGGCCGATGATAAAATTGACTTTACACGCTGCACCTTTATTGGTCTGGATGAATGGGTAGGCATCCCTCCGGAAAATGAAGGAAGCTGCCATTATTTTCTGCACCATCATGTCTTCGCACCATTGCATATTTCATCAAACCATATCCATTTGTTTAATGCTTTATCGAAAGACCTCGAGCAGGAATGCCGGCAGATGGATAGTATCATTGCGGCAAAAGGCGGCTTAGACCTGATCCTGGTGGGCGTTGGCATGAACGGACATATCGGGTTTAATGAACCCGGCGTGTCACCGGATCATTATGCGCACGTCGTTGAGTTGGATGAGGATACCCGTACCGTTGGTCAGAAATACTTCCGACAGCATACTTCACTTTCCTATGGTATAACCCTGGGATTAAACCATTTGTTGGAGGCCAGGAAAGCGATCATGATCGCCAACGGCACTAAAAAAGCAGACGTGATCCGTAAAGCTCTCGAAGAAGACATCACGCCTTTGCTGCCGTCCAGCATCATAAGGAAACACACCAACGGCTTCGTCATGCTCGACGAAGGCGCCGCCTCTGCCCTTACCAAAAAGTGAGAATGCTATTTTTAAGATCAGACATCAGTATCACGGCATCATGATCCTGCCCGCATACGATCCAGATACCAGTCAATAAATTTAACAACATCATCTTCCACCGGCGCATATGGTCCGGGTTGATACCGGCTTGATTCAACACCGCGGAAATTATTCTCGCACAAGCGCCCAATCCTGCTCACCAGTCACTCGCCAGAAATCGGTCAGGCGCTCAACCGAGTAATCTACACCTTCCATTGCGTCACTGTCCACCAGCCACGTCAGGTCGATCACGGTGCGGGAAGGTCCTGTAGGAGTAACCCGCATCGTCCATATGTAATCGCTCACGGAGTCCATCCAGAAATTAGGATACACGACCAATCCCAGTACACCGGCGTCAAAATCCGTATGATCTCCCATCGGCTTCGCTACCGATTTGCCATCCAGGCTGTAGCTCAGCACACCGGGGCGGAGCGGATAACGGATTGCAAAGTGAAATGAGTCATTCTTAAAGTCGATCGTTTCCGTTGCAAGTCCCTTGCTTTGCCATGCTACTCTGCGTTCGGCAATCACCTCATCGGCATGTTTCGCGCAGGTTGGCGCCGATCACTGCATTGCAATATTCAGGATGCGCCACACCGCAATGATAACATTCCCGGAAATTCTCCGCGACCAGCTTCCAGTTCGTACGAAGCACATAACTTTTTTTATACAGCCACTTTTGCCTGGTCGATCTTGTAAGGACTTAAGAAGGGCGAATAATCCTGTGATACTTTTGTGAAGTCAGGAGGATTTTGTGCCAGCGAAATAAAAATAAGTCCGTTTACCACCTTGATATGCACAGAATGTAGACCCGATGACGATTTGTCGAAATCATCCGGCATCAGTCGTGCCTTGAACAGCGACCCGTCCTTATTATAGACCCACTGGTGATACGGACACATCAGTTTGGGAGCATTGCCCTTTTCCTCGAGGCAAACGAGGAGCCCCGGTGACGGCAAGTATTATAGTGCGCGTAAACTTCTTCTTTATCTCCGCGAATGATAATAATAGAATCGTGATGAGCCTTGTATGTAAAATAATCACCAGCCTTAGGGATCTCTGCGGTCGTCCCTACGAACAGCCAGTACTTCTTCCAGATCCGCTCCCACTCTGCTTCAAATATCTGAGGCGAAGTATAGAACGGCTGCTCCAGCCCCCAGCCCTGCCGATGCTTTCCCATCAAAACCTCCAGATTCACATCATCGTTCATACACCTATTTCGTAATTTCTACTTCATTTGTTCACTTGTCATCATTAGTTGTTTGCCTGCTATTTTAAGTGATGAGCTATGACTGACAAACGCTCAAGCCCTGAGGCCTACTTAACAATTGGCCACTTAAACGTTGACTGCAACTGTATCCTCTTCCCTTCCGCCTGTGATTTTCTTGCCGCTTCGATGATCTCCAGCACGTGAAGCGAGTGCTCTGCCTGGATCAATGGCTCTTCACCGGTCGCCATACTTTTGGAAATAACGGAAGCTCCTTCCTGCCATACATACGTACCTGTATCCTCGGCATGGCGTATCGTCTTTTCATCATTCTCACGTGTGGCCATATCAACACCGAAGGGCGCCCAATCATAACCGATCAGATGCATATTACCCTCCCTCCCCCAGATAGAGATGGTCGGCTTGTCCTGCCCGGTGCCACCGTGACCATACGGGTCAAAATAGTTAAAGCCACTTTGCACGTGCGACAAGGCTCCGCTGTGATGCTCCATCAGTACCATCGAGTTGTCTTCCGCTTCAACCTTGATTTCGTTTGGTCTGTTGTCAACCTTCCGGGTAGGAGTAATAATGTTGAGCATGGCTACCACAGATTTCGCAGGGCCCAAAAGTCCCGTTAAGCTGGCCATATTATAAACGGCCAGGTCAGGCATACTGCCGCCGTTCTTCTCATAAAAAAAGGCTGACCATGTCGGGCCAAGGTGACCGTAATGTGCATGGCCTGCAGCAATTTTGCCGAGCTTACCTTCATTGATCGCCTTTGCCATAAAAGCAAACTGCGGGCTGTTCACCACCGCCGGCGCTCCCCAGATACGGATACCCTTCTGCTTTGCCATGTCAAGCAATTCCCTTCCTTCCTTATATGTGGTCGCCATGGGTTTTTCACTCCACACATTCTTGCCGGCCTGAAGCGCGATCTTGTTCAGCCTTCCATGCTCCTGCATATCGGTCGTATTCACCATCAGGTCGAACTTGGCGCCTGCCAGCATTTTTTCAATAGAAGGATAGTAATTGGGAATATTGTATTTCTCAGAAGCCTTCTTCGCTTTCTCCGGAATAATATCACAGACGCTCACCAGCTCCACAAACGGCGATTTGGACAAGTGAGGCAGATACTGGCCCGAAACACTTCCACATCCGATCAAGCCTATGCGGATCTTCTTACCATCCTGTGCAAGATCTTTCGCCTGCCCGATCATCGATGCCATGGTGGCAGCACTTAACATACCAGCCTGATAGAGGAATTTTTTTCGGGAGATTAGATTTTCTGAATTCATTCTGTGCGCGTTTAATGTAGGGACTTGTTTAGTTTGAGATTTCCCAACTAATAAAAGTTGCAAACTATCGGCACTTGCGCAAACGGATGCAAAAATAGCATTGCTATTCGCCAATTTATCGGACTTGGGTGTGGTTGATACGGTTGAACAATGAGTTTGCGCACCAAAAAGGAATATTGAGAGCGTCGGGTTGGAAGAAATTAGAATCCGTCATCTTCCTCAGTTTCCTTCTTCTTGTCTCCATCCGCCTTCTTGATAATTGACGTACCCTCGCTCAGACTGTAGGGAACATCATTGTCGAAGTATTCTTTCCGGAACCTGTTGATAAATGCCAGCGTTTCCTCATCGCTTCCGGGTACAAAAGCGATCTCTCCTATTTTTGCCTTACCTGCATTTGTTTTCTTTGAGATGATTGAGTTGAATTCAGAATTGGATGACTGCACCAATAGTCTGTTATCCTCCAGGCCAAAATAATACCATGCATCCGGTGAAGCCTTGACGAACACATGGAATACAGGCACTCCGTCTTCGTTTTTCTTGATCTCCATAAAGCCCTCGAATGCGCCATTGATGTCGTTCTTTAATATGTTGGACATGCCAAGCTTACCTTCGCTATAAAAGGCTTTATGCTGCTCTGACCATTTAAGATTGACGTTAGAGAAGACCATAGGCTTGGCCAACTGCGGCAGGGTGCCAAGTGAAACATAACCCTGAAGGCTTTTTTGTTCGAAGTCCTTGACTGCACGTTCGCCGAGGAAATCTGCGATCTTATACAATAATTCTGTCTGATCGCCCAATCCTTCGTCGGCGCCTTCATTCTTGATCACTTCCTGGATCTGTTTACCCATAATATCGAATGCTGGTGCAGGGATCGTGGATTCAATCATCAAAAATGAATTCATCCTGATCTCATTGGTTTCCAAATTTCCCTGTCCAAGCGCTGAGGCTGTAACATTGAAATCTTTCGTTCCCTGGAAGAGGTTTACCGGTCCCTCAAAACGCACTTGCATCGTCTCGTCCTTGTAGGCGAAGACCTTGCCTGAAAGCTTATTACCCGTAGCCTTTTCAAGATCTTCTATCTTGAATTCACTGGTGGCGGTGTCATAGTACAGTTTGCCATCGGGAACAAAGAAATCTTCATCATCGTCAGACTTCTTGTTATTCATAAAAGTGATATACATATTGTTGTCAGAACCGTTGACATGCAATCCTGCATTCACTTTCTGTCCATCTTCTGTTAAGGCGTTGTTGAAATCGATCATCACATCAGTCTCATCACCTGTCTGTTCGTATCTGATCCACGTATTGTAATCCGGGATCTTTTTGATATCCAGCTTTACATATCCGTCAAGCTGCAGTGCGGGTCTTGTGGCATACATGATCATATCACCCTTGTAGAACATGCCGGCCCCAAGAACAATATTCGCATCGGCAGCCACTGATCCTGTAGCGACCGTTTGCATTTGGGCTTCCGATGCACGGCGGCGTGAAGATCTCCTGGATTGCTCTAAATCGCTAATGGGCTCCAGTCTGAAATCAGTCATTTTGATGGCGAAGGTATCGCTCAGAAAATTTACGTATTGATATGTGGCGTGACCGGTGAACTCCTTTCTGGAAACAATGTCCACTACCCCATCCGTGAGCCGGTGGTATCCGTTGAGGGTGTCCAGCACTATGGTTGTGTTCGTCAGTGTTCCAATCCTGGCGTTTTCCAGGATCAGTACCTCGTTGTTCTGCGGCGTGATCTTCGCGTCAGCCACGATGATGTAGGGAATACCGCTTACTTTAAGCTCCTGTTTTTTCAGGTCGTACTCAGCTTTTTCAGCGTTGAAACTGAGGGAATCAAGTTCTTTTCGCGTCGTGTAAAAATACGAATCCTCCAATGGTACTGCGGGATCACGACTCATCATGATCTTTTGGTCGGTCAGATCCCAGTGCATCTCGGATATGGAAGTCTTGAACTGCGCGAAAGGAAAGGTAATGGCTGCAACTCCCGCGACCTCAGGGCTGATGTCAGCATAGTTCTGTTCCAGATTGAATTTGATCTTTACGTTGTTTCCCTGAAGCAAAGGTTTTTCCGGGTCATCACTCTTAACTTTGAACCTGGCATGGCCTGCACTAAAATCTTTAGAATTGAAGTGCATATATCGGGAGATGAGCTCCGTTCCCCGGGTCTCCAGCTTGCCCGCACCATCAGCACCATCTTTGGTTATAGTAACTGTTCCCTGCATTTGTGCCGTCCCCTCATAGAAATTGAATGGAGACTTCAAATTTTTGATCTTCATCTGATCGAGCTTCGGGTACCACTTCATCTCAAAATCCGTAAGTGTTGCATCGGGGAATGTGATCGCACCAAATTGCTTTGCTGATATACCAGCATCCATTCCGCGAGCCAATACAGAATCGGGGTAGAACACAATGTCATTGGCAGTGACTGAGGCGGCAAGATATTCTATCGTACCGTTACCACGCAATCCGCGGCTATTCATGGTCAGCTCACCGGTCATCTTACCGTTGCTATTATAGAGTTTATATCCTTTTTGAGGAATGATGTGATCAAAGCCAAGGGATTTATCAGGCTGTGTGTGCAGTTTCTCTTTGAACACAGGGAACATTCCGCTCGAATTGAATGTACCACCGAACTTGATCGAAGACTGATCGGCATTATTAAGGCTATCCATTTCAAACGGAGGTACCACAAAAAACATGGAACGATCGTATACTCCTCCAAGAACTTCTTCCCGGTCGAAATAGATCACACCTCCGGAGGTGGCGTCCAGCCGTGGAAATTGAGCCACTTTCTTCTTGCCTGACTTGTTATTTGCTTTACTGATGAACAATGTTCCCGAAGACTGTGATGGGGCGTTAGACTCCAAAGCAACACTCGCGGAATCACCGGGAACCATTGAGTTGTTCACCTTTCGGCGCATCTCCTGGCCACGTGAATTGGTCTCTGTTACATAAAAATTAACGGAGTCGATACGGGTCAAACTAATGAGGAAGCTGTCATACTTCAACAAGAATCCTTTCCCGCTTACCTCGAAGTTTCCGGCGGTTATGGTCCCATCGAACTTAATATCGCGATTCTCGAGTATCGTAATAACACTGCTGTCAGGATGGATGCGAACATTCAACGAATCACTTACTTTGAATTCTTCAACACCGCGAACGACCATGTGGCGCTTGTCAAAATTCAAGGTTGCATTGGGAAAACTATCGATCACGGAATGGATCTTGAGATTATCATAATCGACGTCACCCCGATGCGATTTGAAAAGCAGGATGGTTTTCTCCTTCACATGCACAAGATCATTTTTTGGAAAATACGTTACCAGGCCCTTTTCGCTGAGAAATTCCATCGCCGCCTTGATATCTCTGGGGTTTTGCTTTGAGGATACGGCGAGATCTCCGGTGTAGAAATCACGAACTTTGTTCTTCAGACAATACGTTGCGACAAGTCCCAAAGGATGAAAACTGAAGCCCTTGCCACCAAGAAGCCTGTAATCTTCCGGATCGTAATAGTCTATGGACTCGAAAATAAGAGGTACCGTATTTCTTCCACCTTCTGTAAGGAGGTTAAGACTATCTGAAAAAAGATCCCATTGGATCACATCCGCTGCAAAGTCAACATTAAAGAACGATCCGGAGTAAGGTGTATGCTTCATCAGACCTTTATCTTTTTGCAGTACGATACGCTGCAGGCTGTCTTTCCCAAAGGAGTATTTCATCCTGACAGATGGGTGGGTAATCGAGTCGCTTTCAACAGGAATGTTGATGCTGGAACGTTGGGCGACGATCGTGGAGTCCGTAAACTCAAAGTCGGATGATCGCGCCGTGAGCTTTCTTTCATTGTTATGATAGATCTCTATTGTGGACGGATCCCCTGTTGCAGAAGCGCTCGTTATTCTGTTGCCGATCAGTGAAAATCCTCCGCGGTATTTGACGTTCTCATCGGCGATCCCCTGAATGGCAAGATCATTCTGAAAAGAATGAAATCTGGGGTAGCTGGAAGCTGCCGAGTCTTGACGGGCAATGGAACGGAACTCAAATGTTCCAGGAATGTATCCTGGCGTTTTGCCAGCATAATTGAGTTTCACCAGATCTGAGTTGAGGGCTGGCTTCTTTGCATCGAAACTATAAGCCGTCATATTACAATTTACCACGTCTGAACCCAATTGTGCTGATGTCCAGTCAAAGGAGCCTTGTTCGCCAATAAAGAGGTTTGAACGTGAAGAAAGTACACCCTTCGTATTTCTAAGCAGGACGGAATCGTATTTGGTCACGAAGGCAAGCGTTACGCGGTTAAATTTTATCACTGCACCTTCTGCCAGCGGCTGCGGTGCGGGACTCATCCAAAGGGGAGCTGCCACATAGGCGGTATCGAATGCCGGATCATTACCTGAAGATGGAGGTTCAATATAATTTTGATCTGCAGCCGAAGTTATGGCTGTGGTATCGTTCAGATCAAAAACCGGCGCCGGCGTTATGTATTCAAAAGTATAGTCATCATCACGGGCGTATAGTCTGAAAGGCTTTTCATAGTGCAGGGCGTGATACTGGAAAAAAGTCCTGGCCATTTCAAAAAAGTTCGCAACTCTCGATGGAGATTCTTTTTCCAGCACCTGTGAAGTAACCTTTAAAAAAGCGTCAATTTTGGAGGGATCAGCGTGCTCAATGTTCACACCATTGGCCAATGCGCCGAAATAATTGGCCACGTGCGGCCTGACGGGCATCTTCGCTTTACGAATGATCTGAGCCTGGCGCCGAATGAGGGATTGCTGCGATGGACTAAGTGCTGGCCACGCGGTCAGGAAACCGGTAGCTACCTGCATGGCATCGGAATTGCGTGTTCTGTCCAGAACAACTTTAACGCTATCGGGGAAGCTCGCAGGCGTTGAAGCCGTCTGCTTCTGCTGTGCCATTAATGACACAGCTGGTAGCAGAAGGAGGGCTAAAAAGTATGTTTGAAAGCGCTCCACAGAATATAAACTTCGAAATTCGGAAATAATGCCCTAATAAGCTAAGAGCCTACTGTTGAGTTAACGGAGATGTAAGAAAAAACGTGTTATTAACCGCTAAAAAGCTTTAGTATCCCACATTCCGAACCACGGTGACTATATCTCACCGGCTTTCTTCTGCTTTACCGCATAATCCACTGCGCGCGCTGTCAGTGCCATATAGGTCAGTGATGGGTTCTGAGTACCTGTAGACGTCATACAAGCGCCATCGGTGACGAAAACGTTTTTACAGGCATGAAGCTGGTTCCACTTATTGAGGATCGATGTTTTGGGGTCTTTACCCATGCGCGCGCCGCCCATTTCGTGAATATCTAACCCCGGTGCCTGCTTCGAGTCGTTAGTGTTGATGTTTGTGAACCCTGCCTTTGTATACATCTCCGTGAATTGATCAATGAAGTCCTTAACCATCTTCTCGTCATTGTCATCATAATCGACCGATATGTTAAGCTGCGGCATGCCCCAGGCATCCCGTTGATCCTTGCTCAGGGCAACGAAGTTTGTTTCTTTTGGAATAGTTTCTCCCATCATGTGTGACCCAACATCCCACACACCCAATGCGGGTTTTAAAAGATGAGCTTTCAAATCTTCGCCGACACCATCGCGATTGCTTTCCATCCTTCGGAACCCGCTGAATCCTGATGCGTATCCACGGAGAAAATCGGTTTCCTGTTTTCTTACATTTCTAAACCGTGGAATGTAGCACCCGTTAGGCCGGTTACCAAACTTTGTGAATTCATCGAACCCTTCATATTGAGCTGATATTCGCGCGCGGTAATTGTGAAAGGCTACATACTTGCCCAGCAATCCACTGTCATTGCCTAATCCACTAGGGAAACGTGAGGAGGTTGAATTCAGGAGGATAAGGTTTGTATTCAATGCCGCAGCATTGACAAAGATCAGGTCGGCAAAGTATTCAACAGCCTCCTTGGTTTTTGCGTCTATTACCCTGACGCCGGTTGCCTTACCTTTCTTTTCATCATAAATGATGGAATGAACGACAGCGTCGGGTCTTAATGTCATATTGCCTGTCCGTTGTGCCCAGGGTATGGTAGATGAATTGCTGCTAAAGTATCCTCCAAAAGGGCAGCCGCGTTGACAAAGATTGCGATACTGACAGGTAGCTCTTCCCTGCTCTTTATGGATGGGTTGAGCTTCTGTAATATGCGCACAGCGGCCAATGATCACGTGCCTGTCCTTATATTGCTCGGACACCTTGTCCTTAAAGAATTTTTCAACGCAGGTCATGTCATGCGGCGGAAGGAATTCACCGTCGGGCAATTCGGGGATACCATCCTTGTTGCCAGAGATGCCAGCGAACTTCTCCACGTGGCTGTACCATGGCGCGAGATCATCATAACGTATCGGCCAATCAACTGCAAAACCATCTCTGGCAGGACCTGTAAAATCAAAGTCACTCCAACGCTGCGTCTGACGTGCCCACAATAATGACTTACCCCCTACCTGGTATCCTCTGATCCAATCAAATGGCTTTTCCTGTACATATGGATGCTCCTGGTCCTTCACGAAAAAATGCTGGGCATCTTCGCGGAATGCGTAACACTTGCTTACAACCGGATTGGCTTTCCGCACGTCTTCCGGTATCTGACCTCTGTGCTCGAATTCCCAAGGTTTCATGTTTGTAGTGGGATAGTCGACGAGGTGCTTAACATCCCTTCCTCTTTCCAATACAAGTGTCTTGATACCTCTTTCGGTCAACTCCTTTGCTGCCCAACCACCACTGATGCCAGAGCCGATCACGATGGCTTCAAATGTATTCGCACGCTCACCAGGTTGAAAGTTCATCCTATTACCGTTTTTATATCATTCTTATCTTTAACCGGAACACAACCCACGAACTTTCCCGGGATCATGTTGTAAACAAGCACATTGGTCATGATGTATTCAGAGTTCAAAAAACCCTGAATGGTATATCGCTTCACCAATGAATAAAATACAGAAACCGGGGTAGATTTATCTGATTCACGCTCAGCTTTGGCGGTAAAGTCTATTTCAAGCAGAAACTCTTTCCGCTCTTTGGCACTGCATTCTTCAAATGGCTTTTTGAACTTCGTTACTACAGCCTCATCGAATTGGGAAAGACCAGTCTCAAAGTTCTTTTGCGCATCGGCGTCTTGACAATCATCAACCATCCGGAGAACAAACGCCTGTAAATTTAAAGCCTTCGCTCCGGGAATGTCAGTCGCCGGAATGATCGATTCTGCCATTTCCGCCAGCAATCCTTCCTGCTCACCTGTTACACTCAGATTGTTAAGTGCCACTGAAAGAGGTCTGACTTGTTTCAAACAACCGGGCAACAGCATTGCTCCTGCGGTCACGAGGCCAAGCTGTTTTAATGCAATTCTCCTGTTCATGTTCATAGCATGCGATCGATCCATAAAATTAATAAACTCCAGAGTTTCGGTAATCACAAGGCCGTCTTTTTACGGTCTACTTAACGGGTATTATTTGCTTCCGCCAGGAAGTATGCCCTGTCCGTGCTGGCATCTTATGTCACCGCACTTTGCCGGTAAAACCCACGAAGCCGTATTTATTCGGACCGCCCGGCCGGTCTTGTGTGGGCTGACAGCTCAGCTTTGAATTTTTCCGCCAGGGCCGTCAATTCATTCACAACCTTTGGGTTACCCGCCGCAAGGTTATTTTGCTCGCCCATGTCTGTCTCCAGATCGAACAAAGAGAGCTCTATTTGTCTCGTCTCGGCCTGGCCACGTTGACCATCATTGCCAGTAGCCGTTACATGCTCGTACGCGTGCGGAAGATGCAGCTTCCATTTACCTTTCCTCACCGCCTGAAGCTCATTACCCTGAAAATAATAGTGAACGTCACGTATGTCTTTGGATGGCACCCCAAGCCAGAAAGGCAGCAGACTCTTTCCGTCAATAGCGTTCGACGGATACTTTGCCCCAACGATCTGCACCACTGTAGGAAGCAGGTCGAATAAAGCAGCAGGCGAGGCACAAACAGATGCCTTCTTGATGTATTGCGGCCAGCGGATAATAAAGGGGACACGTACACCGCCCTCGAAAGTTGTTCCTTTTCCTTCACGAAAGGGGCCTGCAGATCCTGCATGATTGCCATAGGGAAGCCATGGCCCGTTGTCCGATGTAAAGATGACAATCGTGTTTTCGTCAAGATCATTTTTCTCAACGGCGTTTAATATTTCACCTGTCGACCAATCGATTTCTTCTATGACATCAGCAAAGAGACCTTTGCCTGATTTTCCTTTGTATCGCTCGGACACAAACAACGGAACGTGCGGCATCGAATGAGCGACGTAGAGAAAGAAGGGTGATGATTTATGTGCGTTGATGAATGATACAGCCTTTTCCGTATACCGTGACACAAGTTGTGTTTGATCCGGATTGGTCTCAATAACCTTGTCGCCTTCCACCATGGGGAGTTCAGGATACGGTCCGTTTGGAGGCCACATATCGTTGCTGTATGGCAGACCGAAATACGTATCGAAGCCATGATTGACAGGCAGGTGTTCCTTGTGATGCCCGAGATGCCATTTTCCGATACAAGCCGTGGCGTAACCTTTTGCTTTCAGTATCTCCGGCAAGGTGGCTTCATCCGGATTCAATCCTACAAAGTACTTGTCACGCGTCCAGTCAGGACCTTCAGGACCAACGACCCACGGAATGCCAACACGTTGTGGATAACAACCTGTCATGAGCGCGGCTCTTGAAGGTGAACATTGCGGTTGCGAATAAAAGCTTGTGAATTTCATTCCCTCCTGTTGCAGCTTGTAAATATTTGGCGTCGGATATGTGGCGCCATAACCCTGAACATCGGCGTAGCCCAGGTCATCCGCCAGTATGATAATAATATTGGGAAATGGTTTTTTTTGTGCGACCCCATTTTGTGTGAGGAGCACGAGCCAGCAAAATATGAATGTGCGAACCATTATTTGAAAGTTATGACAATCTTTCATTTAACAATAGTGTCTTTACGTAACGGTATTTCAAAAAAATATAGGCGGACTTATGATTATCAATCTTATTCCACATCTTTATCATGACAAAGCTCACTAACATGCCGCGATCATTTAGCAAAGCCGGACAGCTAGCCAAAACAACCGGGAAGTCTTTACTTTGTTTTTGCCTGGTCGGCTTACTGCTCTGTACCTCCTGTAAACAACAAGGCCATGATTCAACATCGATGGAAAAGGATACGACATCAACTGCTCTGACCAAAGGAACATTTGAGTATGATCTCAATTTCCTTAAGCATTACCATCTTGATCTTATTGAATTGCAAGATGGAAAGTCGAAGCTTATTGTGTTACCTGCTTACCAGGGACGTGTGATGACGAGTACCGCTTCCGGAAATTCCGGAGTAAGCTTTGGCTGGATCAACTACGATCTTATTTCATCGGGAAAAGTTGCGGAGCACATTCATGCCTTTGGAGGCGAAGAACGTTTCTGGTTGGGACCAGAAGGCGGCCAATTTTCGATCTATTTTAAAAAAGGCGTACCCTTCTCCTTCGAAAACTGGCAGGTGCCAAAAGAGATCGACACAGAGCCGTTTACCTTGATAAGTTCAACATCCGTGGAAGCGAGATTTGAAAAGCAGATGCATCTTGAAAACTACTCGGGAAATGTATTTGATCTTCGCGTAAACAGGAACATCAGACTTCTGGGCAAATCAAAAATTGATAGTCTGCTCGGTGTGTCAGTTGATCCTGATGTAGAGGTCGTCGGTTTCGAGTCCGAAAACACGGTAACGAATACAGGCACCGTTGCGTGGACAAGAAATACGGGCATGCTTTCGATCTGGATCCTCAGTATGATGAATGCCTCAGAAAAAACAACTGTAGCAATCCCTTTTTTGACCGGAGAAGAAACCAAGCTTGGCGCCATCGTTACGGATGATTACTTCGGCAAGGTTCCGAAGGATCGGCTATCGGTAAAGGATAGTATGATACTGTTCAAGGCCGATGGAAAATACCGCAGCAAGATCGGGATATCTCCCAGGCGTGCCAAACCTCTCATATCAAGCTACGATGCAGTGAACCATGTGCTGACTATCGCGACGTTTTCGTTACCCGGCAAGGCGGATTACGTCAACTCAAAGTGGGAGATACAAAAGGACCCCTTTAGCGGAGATGCAATAAACTCGTACAATGATGGCCCCGTTAATGGCGCGCAGATGGGCAATCTATATGAACTTGAAAGCTCGTCTCCTGGCGCCGCGCTGGCACCCGGCGGAAAATTGACCCACTATCACAGGACCATTCATCTCAAAGGGCCAGCTGCGTCATTGAACAAAGTGGCAGTGAAAGTACTCGGCGTAAAAGTGGACGAATTAGTCGTTAGTCCTTAGTCCTGAGTCCTTAGACAATACCAGTACTTGCTACTTCTAAGACTAGGGACTAAAGCTAAGGACTAAGGACTAACGACTAAAGTTTTTTCAAATAAGCCAGCGTCTTTGGGACCTGTGTCTTGACAGCGCTGCTTTCGTCCTCTATATAATAGTGGACAATACCTGAACGCTTGGCCGCTTTCATTACGGCAGGAATGTTGATTTGACCAGTGCCTACGGCGACATCGTTCTCCACCGAGGTCTTACCCGAAAAATCTCCCTTGACTCCTTTGCGAAGATCTTTCACATGCATGAGCTTAAACCTGGGACCATACTTTTTCAATAAGGCAGCGGGATCTGCACCGGGATGGAAGGCCCATAGAATATCAAGCTCGAAACTTACGAACTCAGGATCCGTATGCTTAACAATATAATCGAAGAAAGTACCATTCTCATAGGGCATAAATTCATACCCGTGATTGTGGTAACAAAAGTCCAGACCGTGTTGCTCTTTGAGAAGCATACCGGCGGTATTAAAGTCTTCAACCGCCTTCTTCGCGTTCTCTAATGTGAAAAGACTGTCATGAGGTATCCAGGCTACTCTTACGAATGACGCTCCTAAGGCCTTTGCGTTTTGAGCTACCTCGGTTGTTTTAGTCGTAAGATCTGCATAGCTCACGCCAAAGGAAGTGCACTTCATGCCACGCTCATCAAGCATCGTTTTTATTTCCTGTGCCGTCTTGCCGAAGAGATTAGAAAACTCCATGTTGGTAATTCCAAGGCTTTTGATGGTATCGAGCGTCGTGGCGACATCCTTCTGAAAACTATTCCGGTATGTATACGATACCATACCTGGAACGTCTTTCAATGTCTTACCGAACCGTTGTGAAAAACCCGTTGAGGTCAGGCAGATACCTACTGCAATTATCAATATTGATTTCATGTGACGTCCACTTTTAAATTATGTATAGATAGTATTGCATGGCAACATCATTCATGCCAGATTGACTTCAGGGATCGTCCGACAAGTTTGTCAGCGCTCACCGGTTCGTCGCCGGCATAAACAGTAACCTGATCAAACGGCGTTTCCGGAAAGAAGAGTCCGGTCATCACGGTAAGACCATTGTCAAAGAATACTTCAACGGATGAAACATCAACAACCATGTCGAATCCGATAGCTCCAATGGTAGCTATCCGTGGAGCATAACATATTTTACTAAAATCTTTTGAGAATGTTGTATCGCCTGACATCGTGCGATCGAGAAAAAATCTGTTGCTTTCTTTTTCAAATCCAACCGTGACGCGTTGTCCCATGCTGTTGGAAAACACAAACCTCCAGTCTTTGGCTTCCAGGGATCCGGTCCATCTTGAGGTGACCATGTTTGGTTTCATTTCCTTTGTTAAGTTGATGGAATCCCGTAGTTCAAGGATGCCAAATGATCTGTTTTCTTCTTCAAGCTGAGATAATTCAGGAACAACTACCGAGGCTACATGCAATTCATTATTAGACCTGATCAGCTTTAGCTCTCTGGGTATGGTATTGGCGCTTCTCCACGGACTTGTTGGAACCGCCTGTGCGTATGCCCAATTGCTCATCCATCCAATAAAGATCGTTCTGTTATCTGGTGCATTTGACCACGTAATACCGGCATAATCATCAGGTCCGTAGTCGATCCATGAAACTTTTGATCTATCCGTATCGCATTTAAACGTCGTGCCATCGAAATCTCCAATAAAATACTGTGTTGCTGAACCGCCATTCGGTCCTCCCGGATTGATATTGACGATCAATATCCATTTTTGAGCCGATTCACCTTCTACCGTTAGCGGAAAAAGATCGGGGCATTCCCATACACCACCATGTGTTCCATAGTCCTTTCCGAATTCACTAAGCTTTGCCCATTGTTTCAGATCATTTGATGCATAAAATTCAGCGTGATCACCAGCAACAAGCGTGAGTATCCATTTTTTGGAATCCTTATGCCAAAAGACCTTAGGGTCCCTGAAATCCTTTTCACCGGGATTCGTTACCACTGGATTGCGATCATACTTCGTCCAGGTTTTTCCACTATCAAGGCTGAACGCCATGCCTTGCGTTTGATAGTCATTACGCCCCGCTTTCTCCATGGCAGCGTTGTGGTATGTAAAGATGGCAACCAGCGGCGCGCTGGCGTTGACACCTAGCAATGATGAATTTTCTTTGTCGACAACCGCACTTCCCGAGAAGATCATGCCCAAACTATCTGGATATAAAGCAATAGGTAGGTGCTTCCAGTGAATAAGGTCTTTACTAAGGGCATGTCCCCAGTGCATGGGACCCCATACTGCTTCTTTGGGATAATGCTGATAAAAAAGATGATACGCGTCGTTGTAGTAAACCAGGCCATTAGGATCGTTCATCCAGTTTTCTTTAGGCGTAAAGTGAATCTGGGGCCTGTGCTTTTCCCCATAGTGCGCCGGTTCAGGTTGCGGCATTGTTTTTTGTTTACCACAGGCCAACAGGCACAAGCCCGTCATCAATAACCAAACCCTGTTTTTTATCATGGATTATCAGCCGGTTAGGAAAAACTGTTCAATGGTTTAATATACGGGGTTACTTTTCACGGCGCAAAGCATTAATGTTCACAAGAATTAAAATCATTTAGCCTGATCTTGACCAATGAATTTCCGGGCGTTCATCATTATTTTGGTTGTCTTCATTGCGCTCCTGTGGATCCGTTCTATCTAGGAGCATGCGAGAACAACTCCTTGCCGCAAACATAACCTCGCAGGCCATCTACCCGTAATTGGGTCGATATTCCAAGCCTTAATCAAACACCCAATCGAGATTTTGTGCTATTCCACTGCTTGGTTGATCATGAGTTCGCGTATCAATTCTATAGGTGGCATCCCGTAGGAAAGGAAAGTGTCATGAAACTCCTTTAATGAAAATGAATCACCCTTCTGCTTTTTATAATCCTCGCGCAGCTTCAGGATCTGAAGTTTCCCAAGCGTATACGACAGATAGCCCGGATCATACGTTCCGCGCATGGCTTCGTGGTGCGCTCCCTCATAAGCGTAATAAGCGTTATCCTGTATGAACCTGGTCGCGTCGTCAACGGTCATGCCTTCACAATGGGTCTTGATGGAAACACAAAGTCGCGCCAACCTTATCAACGACTCATCAAGCTGGGCGAGGTGATACTTCGCAGCAGTCAACGAGTCTTTTGCACCAAATCCTTCTTCGATCATCATCTTCTCTGTATAATGCGCCCAGCCTTCAACAAATGCATAGCTTCCAAATATCTTTTCGACATCTGTAGCTTTCGAAGCGTTCAGATGAAGGAATTGAACGTAATGCCCCGGATATGCTTCATGTATCGATATGATATCAGTTACATAATATCCGAACAGCGATAACCACTCTTCCTTTTTCTTGGCTGACCAGTCTTTCTCAACGGGTGTTATGTAATAGTAAGCTTGGGTGGCCTTCTTCTCGAATGGTCCCGGAGTATCCATAGATGCCGTACTAGTCGACCGCGCATAAGGCAATGTCTCCTGGAGTGAAACGCGTACTTCCGAAGGTATCGTGATAAGGTCCTTATCGACGATAAATTGGCGAATTGACTCGAGGTTCTTTCTTGCATCTGTGATCAGATTCTCGGCCTTTGGATGATCTTTTTTCATGTCCTCAAAAACCTCGATAGGCTTCTTTCGCGGGTTGATCTTTTTCGCTACCAGCGCGAACAATGCCTGCTCTTTTTTCAATTCCTCCATACCCATTTTCAGGATCTCTTCCGGTGACGTGGTGAGCATCTCATTGTAGAGCAACATTTTCCCGTAGTTCTCTTTACCAATGGCATACTTATTATGAGTCTTCGGAAGTTTATCCCGCTTCAGAAAAGTAGCGAATTCGCGAATTTCCTTTACCGCCTCACGATTGACTGCGGCAAATGTCTGCTTCAGCGAATCATCACCAACATCCTTCAGCGCACTAGCCATATCCTTATCCAGAAAAGAAGCAACACCTTCAGCCATTTGGATCGCTGTCTGAACATAAGGTCGGGGTAATGAGTCTGCGAGATTTTCACGGGCTGCCATAAATATCGCGCGGGCCTTTTGTTCAATGGCTATGATAGATCTTACACGTTCCTCTATCGGCGCAAAATCCCTCTTCACATAAATGTTTACATCCAGCGTTGCTGCGTAGGTCATAGGATTTACTTCATATATTTTGAGATCTTCAAACATCATGATCTCACGCTTGATCGCAGATAGCAGTATTCGTAAGTCGACACGCATGCGCGCCGATAATGAATCGGCAGCGATTCCCTCCAATTTTGTCTCGTATTCTTTTAACGTGGCAAGCTCCTTTGCCAAAGATGCTTTACTAAAGTCGGTTATACCGCCATCATACTCATGAAGACCAAGATAGGTGCCGACCTGTGGCCGCCAGGTGAGATAACTCTTGATAAATTCATCGGATATCCTCTGAAACACAGTATCTGGGTTGACTGTGGATCCTTTACTTTCAATTGCCTTCCTGCAGCTGATGCAAAGTAATCCAACGCAAATGACAAGAATGGTAAAAGAGAAATTCTTCATAGGTTGATGTCCATTTACATGAATATATAGCAATAAAATAAAGTATTCAAATTGCCTGACAGTACCGGATCCGGATCGATAAATGCTACTCTCGCCTTGACAAGTTTTCCTTTCTGAGATGCTTGTAATAAGTCTCAGGATCAGTTGCCGTATAACGCCTGAAAGCTTTCATGAAAGCAGTAACGTCGTCGAATCCGCATGAGGAAGAAAGTTGTGCGCGCGACAGGTTTCGATCAGCGTCGACCTGCATCAGCTCATGACAATGAAAGATCCGCTGCTGATCAATGTAAGGTGAAAAGGAAAGGCCAATGATGTCGGTCAATAATGAATCGACCTGGCTCACCGATAACTTCAACTCTTTGGCAAGATCCTCTATCCTATAGTTTTTGAGCAGGAATGGTTTATCCTCTTCCATCAGGGCGCTGAGCGTTTCCAATACTTCAGGCCCGTTCCCGATGTTCAGCGTCCAGTTATCTCCGCTGGAACTTTCATGTCCTTTTAATGTTGTGAGCAACGCCTGCTCTGAGAGGCTGGATCTGTCGCTTGCAGTTTGCGCCAGGCCAAACAAGATCTCTGGCCGCCGTATCAAAATAATCAACGTGTAGGCTATGATCGTCATGATGGCCAGGTCTGCCATCAGCTGAGTTGTTTGCATAGCCTCCAGCAATATTCCGGGCAAGTCAGGCAACCAGATCATGCATTCCAGGGCAACAAACACGATGATCCACTCCCGCCACGCCTTACTTTGGATCTTTCTGGACCGGACGTCGTGGCTGTAGAATCGCCAGATCAGCCTTACCTGAGCAACCCAGTATATACCCATACCGATCAATTTCAATCCTGTGTAAAACGCTGCCGATCCGGCAAACTGAAGTGCTCGTTGATCGGGGATCGGCGACTGGCTGAACGGCTGAAAATTGCGCCAAAGGAAATCAACTAAAAAAAATGCACTGGGAATGAAGTGGATCACATCGATCCGGCTCATTGATCTGTTATCGATAATACCCCGGAGGTACAAATATGACAGGGATGCAAAGAGCATCAGCAGGAATTCGCGCACCCTTTCTCCGGGTTGAATCGAAAGGATCGCGGTCTCAGTCAGCAAGTATTGGCAGAAAATAAGCGACAGTGTAAAAAAAGCTAAGGCCAATAGCCTGTTCGCAGGCATAACGATCTGGCTGGATCGCGATACGAGAATAGATACAACGACTCCGGCCAGTGCTATAGTCAGGATAACGGAAAGGTAGAGCGTCATTGCACGCAAAAATAGCGAATAGTCTTGAGTTGGATGTCATAACGACCATCCTATAGGACAGTTCATCGGAAATTGCCAATTGTTTTTAAATCCATATACACTGAGGTCACAGAGGCAGGCCGGCGGTCCACGGAGGGTGTTCGTAGGACACTGATTCATTGAATTGTCAGTTGCGTCTAAATTTTTAATTATGAGTGCATGGGTATTTTCTCCGGACCTCCGTGAGTTCCTCCGTGTGCCTCCGTGAATCTGGATTTAAAAAAATGAGAAAGCTGCAGATAACCCATCCTATAAGTTAAAAAAGGGATCAGTACGCTGACCCCCTTTTCTTTCAAAAATGCTGCATTCAAAAGCTTACATATATTGAACATTTAGCATGATGAACAAAATTTGACCTGACACTGATTTGTCGTTCTTGAAAACAAAATACACTTCATGCATTCCTGAAGGCGGTGTTAGCTTGGCAGACGCAAAGATCGGCAATGGCTTATCAATTTTTCCTTTATTTGGCGTGATAGGTGTCGATTCACCAATGATCGGTCCGGTAGGTGAATCTATATGCACCTCCACCGTACCTCCGGCAGCATTGACAACATCGATTGGAGCTAGGGCTACAAATACAACCTGGTGGATACCCGTTAGATCTACTGGACTAAAACCAAGATACGAGCGATTGCCCGAGCCGATCATAAGCTCCATGGGTGGCTCCGGTACCTTATACTTCATAATCCCATCAATCTTTTCAGCTTTTGAAGCCGGGAAGTTAGCGCTCTTGAGGATCATAATTTTCTCCGATGTCGCAGGTGGTATGCCATTTGCACCCTTGTCTGTATAGGCAGCACGCAGGATGACTACACCCTGATCAGTAACTCCTTTGGGAATGGATGTGGTGTATGTACCCTTTACCGGAAGGGAAGGTGTCGCAGACGAGGTTCCCGTGCTCAGCACATATTTAATTATTTCTGTTGCATCCTTAACGGTCAATTGAGGATGCGCGGCCATAGCCGTTTCACCCCAGACACCACCGCCACCTTTGATCACCTTGTCAACAAGATATTCAACGGCTTTGGGATCATCCTTGTATTTCCTGGCAACATCGAGATACATCGGTCCTATTGATTTCTTATCAATGATGTGACACGACTTGCAATCGCTCTGTTCCATTAGTTTTTTGCCGGTAGCAAATTGAGCCATAGCGTCAGCGCTCACGTGCCCTTGTGCGATCTCGACCTGGTCAAACCCTTCTTTTAGATAGCTTATGTTGACCGATATCTGTTCCGGTGAAATGGTTCCATCCGCCAGACTGCCGTCCTCTTTGTCACTTACTTTAACCTCATAATCAAATGACTGCGCCGGGAAAAAGAAGGTCTTGTTTCCGCGCGTGATATCAAAACTCAGTTCGGGTGGCTCGTTGCCGGCGAGAAGCTCCATTTGACTCTCAGTATGTTCTCCCTTGGCATCTGTTACCGTGAGTATAGCCTTGTAGTTACCCTGTTTGTCAAAAGTATAAGTCGGATCCGGTTCGTCAAACGTGGCAATATCTTTACCTGCTTCGTCTGTGATCCTCCATGAATATTTCATCTCGTCCCTGTCATAGTCTTTCGTTCCCTGAGATGAGAATTTGACTGTCATCGGCACGGCGCCTTTTGATCTGTCGGCTGCCATTCTAATGACGGGCTTTCTGTTTTTACCATTGTATTCGATCCGGATCAATCTCGCATCGTCATTGCCCTGGAACCATGCAGTTCCATATTCCAGCATATAGAGATCGCCGTTGGGAGCGAATTCCATATCCATTGGATTGCTGAATCGTTGGCTCGGCATGAAATGCTCCATAGAGACATAGTTGCCATCTTTATCCATTGTCACAGCCATCACCCATCCGCGCATCCACTCGTATATGAAGAGCTTTCCATCATAGTAGTCGGGAAAGGCACGTTCAGCCCCATTGAAGTCTTTGCTATAGAATACAGGTCCCGCCATAGCAGTCCGGCCCCCTTTACCTAATAGTGGAAATTCCTGTGAAACATCATAAGGATACCATACAAGAGGTTTTTGCGTGGGTGGCAATTCTGTGAGCCCAGTATTGTTGGGTGAATTATTAACAGGCTTCATGGGGTCAAATGATGGTCCCGACTTTCCTGTTATAAAGTCCCGTTGATTGTAGGCACGGCTTTCTCCAACGAAGTACGGCCAGCCAAAGAATCCCGCTTTGCGAGCCTGGTTGATCTCGTCGTATGCCTTTGGCCCACGATTAACGGAATCGGTACCCGCGTCAGGCCCAACATCTCCCCAATACAAATAACCTGTTGTCTTGTCAACTGAGATCCGGTATGGATTCCGTGCACCCATGGTATAGATCTCAGCACGCGTCTTGTCTGTTCCTTTGGGAAAAAGGTTACCCTCAGGAATGGTGTATGTTCCATCCGCTTCAGGATGAATTCTCAATACCTTTCCTCGAAGGTCATTTGTATTTGCAGACGACTTTTGAGCATCCCATGGACTTCTGCCTTTACGCTGATCCATCGGCGCATAAGCTGTTGAGCGAGGGCTGGTATTGTCACCTGTCGATAAAAAGAGGTTGCCATTTGCATCGAAAGCAATAGATCCCCCTGTATGGCAGCACTGATCGCGCTGCACAGCAACCTCCAGCAGAACCTTCCTGGAGGACTCTACCAATTCGTCACCTTTCAATTCGTATCTGGTAAGGATGTTCTTTGGCTCTGCTCCGGCAGGCGAGTAATACAAATATATCCAGTTGTTCTTTTCGTACCCGGGATCAAGGGCAACACCTAATAAGCCATCTTCAGCTTCCGCCTGATTTCCATCTTGCACCTTATATTTCGTGCTGACGGGTATGGTGGCAATGACTTTAGTTTTCTTCTCCTTGGGATCGTAGATCTTAACTTTACCTTTCCGCTCCACAAATAGTATACGCAGATCAGGAAGAATCGCCAGCTCAACCGGTTCATTCAATTTCTCGTCCAGGACAACCTTGATGAATCTGTTCTCCTCGGGTACACGCTTTGTGTGCACGAGCTTATAATCCAAACTGACAGGATTATCACCTCCGAGCACATAGTTTATTCCGCCCCAAAGGTGTCTAAGAAAGACCTGGTCGTCATATGCTTCATTCGTATGACCCATAGCCGTATAAAATGCGCGGCCGCCATCATATTCGTGATACCATGCCATTGGATGATCATCACCGTTTGTCCCTCCGGTATAAGTCTTCTCATCAATCTTCACCAGCACTTTGATATCAGGATTTATCTTTTTGAAACTATAGAATTCATCCGTACGCTCGAAACGATCAGGGAGTGAATCGCTGGCCATGTGATTTTTATCAACCGTATAAAATGTGCCTTGCTTTACATTCGGGTTGTTCGGATGGCTTTCGAAATAAGCGCCTACCAGGTTGCCATACCATGGCCAGTCATATTCAGTATCCGCTGCCGCATGGATTCCAACGTATCCCCCACCGGCCTGAATGAATCGCTCGAGGTCATTCTGTTGCTCCTGGTTGAGAACATCCCCCGTTGTGCTGAGGAAAATAACAGCTTTATAACGCTGAAGATTTTCTTCGTTGAACTGGGTGGCGTTCTCGGTGGTATCGACGACAAAGTGGTGCTTTTCACCTAGCTTCCTCAACGCCTCTATACCTTTGCCGATCGATTCGTGCCTGAAAACAGTAGTCTTCGAAAATACAAGCACGCGAGTCTCTTCCGGTGTATTCTTGCAAGACCATCCGAACAACATTAAGAGAATGACAATAGACCACGACAGTCTGAAATATCTTTTTTGCTTCATATATATGGGTCCGAACGGGAATGATACGGCGGACGGCTAAAGATAAGTAAATTACTCAATGCGTACTAAGTACGCATTGAGTAATTATGAGGTATGAATTATAAATTATGAATTGGTAGCGGTGCTCATTCGTGACGAACAGCCGTAACGAGCAGGATTGAAGGAAAAAGACGAAGGATGAGCGAAGAATTTGCCTAGTGTGCTTTGCCCAACACGACATCCTTCACCTGTGAATTCTTAATTGCAAAATAGAGTATAACAAAGAAGCACAGGGCAGGTACAATATAAGAGATTTGAATATTGCTGACATCAGAGACACGTCCCATAATGACAGGGAACACTGCGCCACCGACTATGGCCATGATGACCCATGATGCACCCTGCTTGGTCTTTGCCCCAAGTCCCCTGATGCTCAATGAGAAAATCGTCGGGAACATAATAGACATGAAAAATTCAACGCCAATGAGCGCATATATCGAGAACATACCCTTTAAGAGAACTGCACTGATAAGTAATACTACATTTACACCGCTGTAGATCGCGAGCAGCCGGGGTGCAGTAATGTAGTTCAGCAAGAACGTACCAATAAAACGACCGGCCATAAATCCCAACAACGCTGCGGACAAAAAAACCGCCGCAGCTTTCTCCTCAATACCTGCTACAAAGAATGAGAACCTGATAAAGAAACTGCTGACACAGACCTGAGCGCCCACATAAAAGAACTGAGCGACCACACCTAATATTAGATTTTTCTCACGCCAGATGGACCCTCCTTTTACAGAAGCTTCCTCTTCTGAGATCTCCGGAAGCTTTGTTTTCCAGAAAAAGATAGCAACAATCAATACCACAACGCCTATAATAACAAATGGGATCTTAACGGCGGAAGCTTCCATATTCAGATAATCTGTCAATTGTTGTGGCGCCATCGCAGCTTCATCTGCTTCAGAAAGCGTCATACCTGAGAGGATGAATCTGCCGCCGAGCAGGGGCGCCAGCGTCGCTGCCAGTCCATTGAACGATTGAGCAAAATTTATCCGCTGTGTAGCTTTGGCGGGATCCCCTAACACGGTGATGTATGGGTTTGCCGCAGTCTCCAGAAATGTCAGGCCACAGGCTATGACAAATAATGCGGTAAGGAAGAATGAAAATGAACGCGTTCCTGCGGCAGGATAGAAGAGGAAAGCGCCGAAAGCAAATAAGATCAGACCAAGAAGAATACCTCCTTTATAGCCATAGCGTTCCATAAACCGTCCGGCTGGTATGGCCATGATGAAATACGCGAAGTATGAAGCGGAATCAATCAGCGCTGATTCAAGGTCACTCAGTTGACATGCTTTCTTCAGGTGCGGTATGAGAATGGGATTGAGGTTAAGTGCAAAGCCCCAGAGAAAAAACAAGGATGTAATCAGGGCTATGGCGAATCCCGTTCCTTTTTTACGCATGCCGTTCTAGGTTTGAAAACATATATCAATAAAGCAATTATAAATTATGAATTATGAGGTATGAATTACCATAATTTCTATTTTCCGCAGAGTCTCCCGCTTCGGGGACTCTGACGGAGCGATGAGCTGTATCAAAAACGCAGAGTCCCCGAGACGGGAGACCCTGCGACGACGTGAATTAATGTACCCGAATCTCAATTGAGAAACAATTTATAATTCATACCTCATAATTGCTTAGGAGATCATTCCTGCTATAATCAACGATACGATCGATGTCAATTTGATAAGAATATTCATCGAAGGCCCGGAAGTATCTTTGAATGGATCTCCTACCGTATCGCCGATGACCGTTGCCTTATGTGGAAACGAGCCCTTATAGAATTTTTCACCATTGATCACCACGCCTTTCTCAAATGATTTCTTGGCGTTGTCCCATGCGCCGCCGGCGTTGGACTGGAAGATCGCCATGAGCACGCCGCAAACAGTAATACCTGCCAAGGCACCTCCTAAAACTTCGGGTCCCGCAGCAAAGCCAATGATCACTGGTGTCAGCAGGGCTATTGCACCAGGTGTGATCATTTGCTGGAGAGCTGCCTTTGTGGAAATGGTAATACACTTTTCATAATCAGGTTCGACGCCTTCCCTACCTTCCAGCAGCCCGGGGATACTTTTGAACTGGCGTCTTACTTCCTCGACCATAGAGTTGGCAGCCCGACCCACGGCCTGTATTGCAAAGGCCGAGAACAGGAAGGGGATCATTCCGCCAATGAATAACCCACCCAATACACGTGCGTTTGAAATATCTATAACTGTTATTCCGGTAATAGTCATGAATGCGGCAAACAGTGACAATGATGTCAGTGCGGCTGAGGCTATTGCAAAACCCTTTCCGATAGCTGCTGTTGTGTTTCCTACTGAATCCAGGATATCGGTGCGTTCACGTACTTCCTTGGGAAGCGCGCTCATCTCCGCAATACCCCCTGCGTTGTCGGCGATAGGTCCAAAGGCGTCAATAGCTAATTGGATAGCAGTGGTGGCCATCATTCCAGACGCGGCAATAGCAACGCCATATATACCCGCAGCCTCGAAAGATGCTACGATCCCAAAGGCAAGAACGATGACGGGAAGTGCTGTTGATATCATACCAACGCTCAGGCCTGCAATGATGTTGGTGGCAGGGCCAGACATGGATTGTGCAATGATGGACTGAACGGGATTCCTACCCATAGAGCAGTAATATTCCGTGATGATACTCATCAAAAAGCCCACTGTGAGTCCGATTATTACAGAGATAAAGATATTGAGAGATGGATATACGGCGTTACCGATCGCGAAGGTGTCAGGCACCATGTAGTCGATCAAAAACCATGAGGCAAAGATGGTCAGTATAATGGCGACAAAATTACCTGTGTTCAATGCGCGTTGTGGACTACCATTCTCAGATATTCGAACGAAAAAGCATCCCACGATTGAAAATAACAATCCGACAGCAGCAAGGGCCATGGGCAGGAACACCAGTGAAAGTCCGCCGAGCTCATCCTGAATAGTAACTGTTGCGCCCAGCACCATCGTAGCGAGGATTGTGCTTACATATGATCCAAAAAGGTCAGCTCCCATTCCGGCAACATCGCCGACGTTGTCTCCCACGTTGTCAGCGATAACGGCCGGGTTACGGGGATCATCTTCAGGTATTCCGGCTTCAACCTTGCCAACCAGATCAGCGCCTACGTCGGCAGCCTTTGTAAATATCCCTCCGCCTACACGCGCAAATAAGGCAATGCTTTCGGCCCCAAGGGAAAACCCCGTCAGTATTTCGAGCACACGATGTATGTGAGTACCATCCTCATTAAAAAGCTTTTGAAACAGGAAAAATAATAAAGTAAGTCCAAGTACGCCCAAAGCCGCCACGGATATACCCATGACGCTTCCTCCGGTGAAAGAGATATAGAATGTTTTTGCGAGGCTTGTTCTGGCAGCCTGGGTGGTACGGACATTTGCTTTGGTGGCAACGCGCATTCCAAGGAAGCCGGCAAGCGCCGATAGCGTAGCGCCCACGACAAACGCAAATCCTATCACGGCATGAGACGTTTCATTGTTAGCGCTCAAAGCGAGTAAAAGCGCAACGGCAACGACAAAAATCGAAAGTACTTTATACTCGGCCTTCAAAAATGACAACGCGCCATCGGCAATATACTTGGCGATCTTTTGCATGCGCTCATTGCCGGGGTCCTGTTTCGCTATCCATCCTGACCTTACAAACGCAAAGACAAGCGCCAGGCACGATATACCTATGATAATTGAAGCGAAAATAGAATTTGTCATATTATATACAGATTAAAATGATTTCAGGGCGAATATATTGATCGAAAAATAAACTACAACGATTTAGGAGTTGAATTCAGTTTGCTTTTTCTTTTGCTATAACTGAAATAAATGATTATGCCGATTAACATCCATACGATAAGCCTTATCCATGTGTCACCCGGAAGCGTGATCATGACACCCAAGGATGTAAGGACTCCCAGGATCGGCACATAAGGGAAGAGTGGCGTCTTGAACGGCCGGTGTATCTCAGGATTTTTGTAACGGAGTACAAGCACGCCGGCACATACCAGCACGAAGGCAAGCAATGTTCCTATGGAAACAAGCTCTCCCAGCAGGTTGATCGGAAAAAGTCCGCCTACCATCATCGCAAAGAAGCCAGTCACAATTGTCGTCACAAATGGTGTTTTGAATTTGGAATGGACTTTAGCAAATCCTGCCGGAAGCAGTCCATCGTTGGCCATGGAATAAAATATGCGGGTTTGACCGAGAAACTGGACCAATATAACTGAGCTTAATCCGGCGATCGCTCCAATTTTGATAGGAGTCCTCAACCAGCGCAATGTGTCACCCGTTGAATCGACTGCAACAGCAATAGGTGCTGCGGTATTAAGCAACTCATAGCTTACCATGCCCGTCATGACAAAGCCGACGGCCACATATATGAGTGTACATACTATGAGTGATCCAAGGAGACCCCATCGCATGTCGCGTTGAGGATTTTTAACCTCCTGGGTAACCGTTGACACGGCATCAAACCCAATGTAAGCGTAGAACACAATTCCCGATGCTCTGAAAATACCACTCCATCCATATTGCCCAAATGTGCCGGTGTTCTCTGGTATGAACGGATGGAGATTTTCGGCGGAGACGAAGGAGATACCAAACCCAATAAAGAGCAGGATCACAACGATCTTGACAATAACGATCGTATTGTTGAAGTTGGCTGATTCCCTAATACCCATTGCAAGGACAAAAGTGATCAGTGCAACGATAAACATTGCAGGAAGATTAAGTATACTGCCCGTAAGCAGCCATTCATGTGTAGCCGTATCGAAGGCAAGTGGCGCGCTGCAAAGGGCATCGGGGATGATTACGCCAAAATCCCTCAGGAAGCTGACGACATAGCTTGACCAACCAACGGACACCGTTGCCCCTCCGAAAAGATATTCCAGGATAAGATCCCAGCCGATGATCCAGGCAATAAACTCCCCCAGCGTTGCATAAGCATAGGTGTATGCGCTTCCCGAGATCGGGATCATGGACGCAAATTCGGCATAGCATAGCGCAGCGAAGGCGCAGGCAATTCCGGCTATAGTGAATGACAGAACGATCGCCGGCCCCGCGTACGCAGCGGCAGCCTGACCTGTCAACACAAAGATACCAGCACCAACAATGCCGCCAATACCCAGCATAATAAGATTGAACCTTCCAAGCGTACGCTTCAGGCCGCCGGCATTAACAGCGGCCTCGGATGTCAATGCCTCCAAAGATTTTTTTGCCCAAATGTTAGCCATGTTCAATATATTTTGTGCAGAGAAAAGGGATTATCTCTCACATGATGTTGCATTACCAATTTACTTTTAGTTTCCATTCTTCCTGATTGAACATGGCCCACCTGGGTCCGGGAGAATTTTTCAATTGATCCTCATCTGCACATAATAATTTCAAACCCGATCAACGAACCCCTTATCGACCGATCATTGCGTAACAGACACTTTCTTAGCTGGCACCTTCTCCACTTTCTTCTCGCTATCAGTGTTCAACACAATTGGAGCGGCTATAAATATAGATGAATAAGTTCCAACTACAACCCCGACAAGAAGCGCAAATGAAAATCCGCGCAGCACCTCTCCACCGAATATCAGCAGCACGACAACAGCAATGATAGTGGTTCCTGAAGTAATGATCGTACGCGACAGGGTATCGTTGAGCGCATCATTGATAACTTTTGCGTGGTCATGCGAATATCCCAATGATTTATTCTCGCGGATACGGTCGAAGATAATGACCGTATCATTGATCGAGTAGCCGATGACGGTAAGCATGGACGCCACAAATATCTGGTCGATCTCGAACGATATTCCCACCGCGTTAGCAATAGCAAATGCTGCCATAACAAATGCCGCGTCGTGTACGGTCGCAGCAATTGCACCCCAGCTATATTGTACATTGTTGAACCGGAAGAAGATATATACAAAGATACCGATCAGTGAAAAAAGACTGGCTTTCCAGGCAGATTCTTTAATGTCGTCGGCTACCGTTGCGCCAACTTTGGATGAACTGGAAATGGTAAAATGGTCAACATCGACCTTTCCACCCTCCTGATCAAGATACTTTGCGCCACTGAATTTTTCGACGCTGGCGATGAGGGCCTTTCTTACCTTCTGATCCGCCTCTTCTGAATTGTCTTCGATCTGATAAGAGGTGGTAACCTTCATGATGTTATTTCCATCGTAATTCTTGACCTCGGTGCTTGAGCCTTCAAAGCTTTCGGTAAGCGACACCTTCATGTCAGTCGCTACTACCGGTTTGTTGAAAGTAACGACATAAGAACGTCCGCCTTTAAAGTCAACCCCCATGTTCAGCCCCGTTACAAACAGCAGAATGAACCCGATCACAATGACCGCGGTGGACGCCCTGAACACAAGCTTATGATATTTGAGGAAGTTGAAATATCTTCTTCTCTTCACCAGTCTTGATATTGGTGTTTCAAAAGAGATCTTGGCATTGTCGGCACGACCCATCATCCATTCGATAACGATGCGGGAAATGTAGATCGCTGTAAAGAATGACGTCACGATACCGATGATCAGGGTAACGGCAAAGCCCTTTATCGGACCCTGGCCAAAGATCAACAGGAATATACCCGTGATCAAAGTTGTAAGGTTGGAGTCGAAGATCGATGAGAATGCCCGCTTGAAGCCAAGCTGGACGGCGTCCCGCAGCATCTTCCCTTTACCAAGTTCCTCTTTAATACGTTCGTATATCAAAACGTTGGCATCGACGGCCATACCCATGGTAAGCACGATACCAGCAATACCGGGAAGTGTCAGTGCAGTACCAAACGATGGCTGTGCCAGTATGCCGAGAATGAAGAACATATTGAATACTAACGCGAAGTTTGCAACCCATCCGCCACGTGAGTAATACACGATCATGAACATAACGATCAACACAAGTCCGCACACCGATGAGATCACACCAGCCTGCTGAGCAGACTGACCAAGTGTCGGTCCAACGATAGCTTCCTCAACGATCGTGCAGGGCGCAGGCAATGAGCCGGCTTGCAATATGTTGGCAAGATCCTTTGCTTCATCAATGGTGAAGTTTCCAGAGATCTGAGAGTTTCCGTTGGGAATCTCGCCGTTCACGTGAGGAGCAGAATAAATAGAATTATCGAGTAAGATGGCGATACTGCCTGCGGGAGACTTGCTGCTTGCTTCACGTGTCATTCTCGCCCAATCGCGCGAACCTGTAACATTCATTGTCATGCTCACTGCGGGACGTGCATACTCATCTGTCGACAACCTTGCTTCGTTGATAACATCTCCTGATACTTTAGCAATGCCAGACCTTCCTACATCAATGAAATAAAGCTGAAGCGCTGAATTGTTGAATTGATCCGGTTCCGCTTTGTAAGCCCAGAAGGTCTTAACGTTTCTGAGTATGGCGCTAACATCAGCGCGCCTGAATATCTTATTGATCACGGCAGTGTCACTCAACGCATAACGAAATGTGCCTGGTGGTGTGCTCAACCCGAACAATGGAGATACGGTGCTATTGCGAAGCGAGTCCAGCCCGCTTGCCTTTGTAGAGTCCTGAGGAGATTTTGTTGCTGATGAGTCATTTTCGTTCAACAACGATGAAAGGTCTTCGGTGTCCGCTGGTTTTTCTGTTTTTGTGGCTGAAGGCGCTGCCAGTTGTTCCTTAACCAGGATCTGGTTGATACCCATGAGTTGGTTGTTGATCGCATTTGGCTCCGTGACATCCCAGAATTCCAAATGAGCAACACCCTGAAGAAGCTTGCGTACACGCTCAGGGTTGTCGATCCCTGGAATCTCAACCTGGATCCTTCCTGTTCCCGGAAGCTGTTGAATATTTGCCGATGACGTTCCGAATTTGTCCAAACGATTTTGAAGAATGGTATACGATCTGTCAATGGCTTTTTCAATTTCTTCGTTGACCATGTTCTTCACTTCCTGATTGGTTGAGTTCAGCGTGATCCTTCCGCGGGTCGATGCGTGGGTAAATAAAGGTGCCAGACTACGGTTAGGATTAGCCTGTTCGTATGTCTCGAAGAAAAGATCGCTGAAAGAACGTGTGCTCGTTCTGCCTTTCAGCTTGGCGCCGGAAAGGGCTTTGAGGAATGCCGAGTCCGTAGAGTTGGCTGTGAGGCCTTTGATGATATCCGCAGGAGAAACTTCCAGGGTTACGTGCATCCCTCCCTGAAGGTCAAGACCAAGATTTAACTCATTGTCTTTAACCTGCTTGTAGGTGTATTGGATACCCAACAGATTGTATACGATCTTGTCGCGAAGAGAATCGAGATATACCTGCTTCTTAACTAGATCAACTATTCCGGTCTTATCGGTTGCGTATTCAATAGCCCTGTTTTCGACCCTTTTCGAAACAACTGTGAAAGAGAGAAAGTACACGCATAGTAGCGTAAGCACTATCGTTAATGAGATGATGAAACCTTTGTTTTGCATATAGATTTACCGATGGTAATGATGATGAATTGCTGTGACTATAATAAATGAAGGATAAGCGTCCGGCCTGCGGCTGGGGTGTGCGGCAGGATCGGATCAGAAGGACGAGATAATAGGAACTAGGGCGCGTTTATTGGCGCAACGACCCGAAATAGATCGATGTAGGATCTTCCTACAATTGAGGTGAAGTCGGCAACTGGCCGTTCATTGCGTATGAGCTGAAAGTGAATCACTTCCATCCATGGCAGGTCCTGGTTAATTACTTCGACCCTGGTAGAGGAAGGCAAAACGCTGCTCTTGATCGTAAATACCTTCGTTTCCTTTGAATTTACCTTACGATGCGTGTTTGCTGCAGCTGCGGAGGTCGCAATGCTTTGGCTGAAGGAGAATACGATGAGTAGCATGCATAAGATGCTTTTTGCCACACCTGCTTTAGGGTTTGTAGAATTTTTTCCCAGCATATTCACGCGGCAAATCTAAACAAAAAACTGTCATATAGGGACCTGATCCTGCTTATAAGTTGGTCAATGACGATTTGTTCACTGTCCAGGAAATCATTTTATGCAACTGCGCGTAAGGGGTCAATTGTCTGCTCAAAGGCAACCCCGTAAAGTCGCCAGATATGGCGAAAAGCCGCCGATAAAGCCTTTATTAGGGAAGAAAAGCTTAGCAGCGCACAATTGTGGAATTACTAAAATTGTGTTAAATATTGTGGCAGATAGCGATTTCGGGATATTTTATTGTGAAACGACCTTTTTCAGTGAAATTTTCATTTACATTCAGAAAAATTTTGATTTACATTTGCATCCCTATGAGATATGAAAAGGACAATACTCGACGTATTGGCGGTCTTTTTCTTGACCTGCTGATGCTTTCCTTCATTATCTCTTTTTCATTGGCTGATGTCAAGATCGCCGATGGATATAGTTCTTCGGGACCAACTGCAACTATATGTCAGGACGATCACATCATTGTTCATGACTTTCATTCCATCTTTGGTTCTTTTTTAAAACAGATCTCGCAAGCCCACCCTGACAATATTCAATCCCTTGGCGTAATATTTGACTTCCCAAACATTAAGGATGCAGAGCCCGTCGTATTTGCTAACACTCAGTACTTGTATAACACCATTTATACAAATACTACGATAAACGCACCTTAATGTATTTGCAGTACCCGTAAACGATTGTTTTCTCAACTGGTGAGGGTACGGCACAGAAGACTATTTTGATTTAAATTTCACATTACACGATAGACCGCTTATGCCTTTGGAGCAGTCATGCACTGTTCACGAATTATATAAAACAGGGATTAGATGAAATGAAATATTTGTTCGCTCCTTTAAGACATTCCAATACCCTGTTTGTTACAGCGCTGGCGAGTAGGGTTGGGTTATTTCTAATAGAATATAAATCAAAAGGGCATCGAAATAGTCAGACGATTCCCTGGAATATTTTCAATGCAATAGAGGTAATGGTAATTTCTGCAAGGTTGGCGTGGTCAGGTCAGTCTTCACCATATATGACCTGTTTACCCCTATGGCTTCCATCAATTCCGATAGCACACAGAAAACTTATCATTTAGACAAAAAAAAATTATTTGTGCAACGCGTGACTTTTTCACCGTTCTTACATTTAATCCTTGTCTGAGGACAAGTTGAATGGGTAGTTTTATCCGAATTGAAAATGTATTTTTAAGTAAAAAAATTAGTAGAAAACTTTTAACATTCAATCTTTCAAGTATGAAAACTTCAACTTCATCAGCAGCTTCTTCTTCTTCACTATCAGACAGCCTAAAGTCTGGGTTTGCGGCGTCAGTAATCGTCATTGAACTCATTCTTGGCTTCGTTATTTGGAAATTTGTCCTGGGTGATCCCTCCCACTTTGTTGGAGGAGATCCTGAAAATCACCCACTTGAAGGCGACTATTTTGGAATATTCTATAAAGGCGGATACCTGGTACCCCTGGCTATTGGTTTGTTGCTTATGACACTCACTTTCGCCGTAGAACGGATCCTTACCATCGGCCGCGCAAAAGGAAAAGGCAACATTAAGGGCTTTGTTCAAAAGATCAGGTCTCTTGTATCAACTGGAAATATCTCTCAGGCTATTACAGAATGCGACAAACAAAAAGGTTCAGTAGCTAATGTTGTTAAGGCTGGTCTTGTAAAGTATACAGAACTGGTCAATAACACGACGATCGAGCCTGAAAAGAAAATTGCAATGGTTCAAAAGGATATTGAAGAAACAACTTCACTCGAAATGCCAATGCTTGAGAAGAATCTCGTGATCCTGGCGACCATCGCTTCTATTGCAACGCTGATCGGACTGTTAGGAACTGTGCTCGGGATGATCAAGGCGTTTGCGGGTCTTGCACAAGCGGGTGCACCTGACTCCGTAGGTCTTGCCAATGGTATTTCTGAGGCCCTTATTAACACAGCACTTGGTATCGGAACTTCAGCTTTAGCCATTGTATTCTATAATTTCTTCACAAGCCGTATTGATGAACTGACTTATGGAATTGACGAAGCTGGATACAGCATTGTTCAGAACTTTACAGCTGCTCAAAAGCGTTTATAATATATTGAAACGCACTATACGATAGAGTGAACACATTTAACAAAAAAGTCACAAAATGGGAAAGATAAAAGTACATAGGGCATCTCCCACGCTGGACATGACTCCCATGGTGGACCTGGCATTCTTATTAGTGACTTTCTTTATGCTAACTGCCACTGCAGTGCCCGATGAGCCTGTAACGGTAGCAACGCCATCATCTACTTCAATTGTTGATATCCCTGAAACCAATATCATGTTGATCACGGTATCAAAAGATGGGAAAGTATTCTTCAGTATGGATGGTAAATATCACAGGCAGGAATTGCTAAAGGCAGTTGGAGAGCGTTATGGTATCGCATTCACTGAACAGGAAGTCGCACGTTTCTCCGTAATGTCAAGTTTCGGATTGCCTATTGGTAATCTGAAGGAGTACATCGATCTCGCACCCGAGAAACGAAAGGAGATCGTTCAACCAGGTATTCCGATCGATTCTTTGAATAATCAACTGAAAGATTGGATCATCTTCGCACGGGTGACAAATCCAAAGCTCCGTATTGCTATAAAAGGAGATGCTGATGCAGGTTATGAAACCATTGAAAAATTGATGAATACCCTCACGGAAAACAGGATCAATCGCTTTAACCTGATTACTAACGAAGAGCACGAAACAGCAGCGGCAGTAGCCGGTGCAAAGCCCGGTTCATAAACACAAAATTTTAAAGCTATGTCAGAAATTGCGCAAAGCGGTGGCGGTGGTAGTAAAGACGGTAAGGTCCGGGTCAAAAAATCCTCTACAAGGATCGATATGACACCTATGGTGGATCTAGCGTTTCTTTTGCTAACTTTCTTTATCCTTACCACCACGCTTAATAAACCTCAGACAATGGAGCTTACCATGCCTGAGAAAGAGAAAGAAGGAGATAAGCCACCTGAAGTAAACGAGAAGAAGGTCGTTACATTGATCCTGGGAGCTAATGATAAGGTCTACTGGTATGTAGGTATCACAGATCCTGAGATCAAGGTGACAAATTTCTCAAAAGACGGAATCCGTAAAGTTCTTCTTCAGAAGAACACTGAAATACCGGGCATGATCATTCTTATCAAGCCTAGCAAAGAATCGCGTTATGGAAACGTAGTGGATATACTGGATGAGATGAACATTACAAACATGAAGCGGTTTGCAATGGTCAAGATTACTAGCGTAGATGAAGAACTTGTAAAAGAATCCAACTTATGAAAGCAGAACAATTGAATAAAGGGCTTTGGGAGGATATTGTTTTTGAATCCCGCAACAAGGAATACGGCGCCTATTTCTTACGCCGTTCGTACTCCAAGCACGTTGTTCTCGGAGCAATCATAACCGTGCTGACACTCGGCGCCTTGTTTGCCGCTCCATATGTTGTGGAATGGATCAAAGGTCAGCGTGAAGTAACTAAGGAACCGGTCAGGACGGTCAAATATACTGACCTGCAACCTCCTCCGCCAATTCAGAACACACCTCCTCCTCCGCAGCTGGCCATACCGCCTCCGGTGAAAACCATCATCAAATTCCTTCCCCCTAAGGTTACAGATAAGGAAGTGGTGGAGGAAGAGGAAATGCCCACTATTGAAGAGATCAAGCAAAATGACGTAGGAGCTGAAAATGTAGAAGGTACCGGTGAAGTCGTCTTCGAGGAACCTGTTGCAGAAGTTGCCGCGGAAGAAAGCGACGAAGATGTGATCTTTACTGTCGTTGAACAGTCAGCTGAATTCCCTGGCGGCATGGAAGCGCTTGCGAAATTCTTGCAGAAGAACGTGAAGTATCCTGCCATTGCCCGCCGGATGGGTGTTGAAGGATCGGTGTTCGTTAGCTTCGTCATCGACAGAGCTGGAGCTATCAGTGACATCGCGGTAGTAAAAGGTATCAGTGCAGAATGTGATAAAGAAGCTGTTCGTGTGGTTGGTATGATGCCTCCATGGAAACCAGGCAAGCAAAACGGAAAAGCTGTAAAGTGCCGTTTTGTACTTCCTGTGAAGTTCAAACTTGCTACGTAAGCCACCGTTCGGATGGCTGCTGAAGTATAAGTACTCATATACGACACACTATGGCCCATGAGGGGTCATAGTGTGTCATTTTCTCAATCCAAGCATTAAGCACATGAAATACTTCGGGCTAATCATGGCTATGGTCTATGTAGGAGCTGGTATTGCATTGCTGCTCCGCGCAGGAGACTCGTTGCGCATACCCAATCAGTATGCTATACCGCTAGGGATCATCATGATTGCGTACGGGGCATTCCGTGGATACAACGCGTTCAAAAAAACACCATGAGTAGGATATTGATAATGCTCGCTGCTATCGCAGCCCTGAGCTGCTCCAAAAGTGGAAAGTCCATAGATACCCCCACATCCGGTTCGATAACCGTTACTGCTGACGAAGGACTGAAGCCCCTAATTGACGCAGAAGTAGCGGCTTTTCAGGGAATCTACACCAATGCACATGTCAGGATCATTTACACAAGCGAAGAGGAAGCTATCCAGCTCATGTTGAAAGATTCCGCACGTGCCACTATTGTCAGCAGAAAACTCACACCTGAAGAGGACCAGGTGCTCACAAATCAGCAATATAAAAGCAGGCAATTAAGAGTTGCCGTAGGTGGAGTTGCGCTGATCGTGCACCGGGAGAACAAGGACACCACGATTTCTATGGCAGATTTAAAGAAATTGCTCGCTGGAGAAATCAAGTCCTGGAATTGGAAAAAATCAAGAAATAAGACGCAGGCAGCTGGCATGGAAGTTGTCTTTGACGAACCGAATTCAGGTGTCATACGATACCTGAGGGATTCGATTGTGAAGTTTGATTCCTTACCAAAGAACTGGTTCGCGCTGAAAGGTAATAGTGCGGTTGTAGATTATGTGTCGCAAAAAAAACAGGCCCTCGGGTTGATCGATGTGAGTTGGATTAGCGACAGGGACGATTCAACGGCTAACAAATTCCTGGAATCCATAAAAGTTATGGGAATTTCAAGCGACTCAGGTTTCTATCAGCCTTACCAGGCCTATATTGCACAGCGTCACTATCCCCTGACCCGGGAGGTGGTCATGATAAGCCGGGAGGCAAGGACAGGACTGGCAAGCGGATTCATGTCGTTCATAGCCGGAGAAAAAGGACAACGCATCGTGCTTAAATCAGGACTGGTGCCGGCGACGATGCCCGTGAGAATAGTTGAAATTAACCGTGACCCTATAAGTATAAGTCGATAATATAAAACAACATGAAAACAGTAAGTGCATTCAGAAAAAAATACCGGTTGGCCATGTGTCTAGCGGCAAGCCTTGTAATTGTGACCGCAGAGTTTACCGCTGCTCAGAATACGGAGATCGCGGAAGCAAGACACTTTGTAGAAATTGATCAGAGTAAGAAGGCTCTTGATGTCCTGACCAAGGCATCATCCACATACCCCACTTCTGCTGCTGTTTTCTATCATCTGGGTATAGCTCAGCTTAAATCAGGCAACCGTGCAGAAGCACTGAAAACATTTGATAAGGGTATAGCCGCCGATCCAAAGGACGCACTCAACTACGCCGGCAAGGCGCAACTGAGTATGATGGAAAACGCTCCCGACAAAGCAAAGATCGATAACGATAAGGCGCTTTCGATGACTAAGTCTAAAAAGGTTGACGTCCTCCAGGCTGTCGCACGGGCTTACATGGTAGACCCTAAGAGAGCCAACGATGCGATCGCCTTGCTGACAAAGGCAAAATCTATAGACGATCACAATGCTGAAACAATGATCCTCTTAGGCGACGCCTACCTTCAATTGAACGATGGTGGTAAAGCGGTTACTGCTTATGAAACCGCTGCAAGCCTTGACCAGAAAAGTGCACTTGCTCATTACAAGGTGGGACGCGTCTATCTCCGCTCACGCAACTTCGACGCTGCCACAGAATCATTTAACAAAGCAATTGCAATAGATCCGAACTATACGCTTGCATATAAAGAAGAGGGTGAGCTCTTCTATCAGCAGAAGAAGTCAAAAGAAGCAGTCGCTGCCTACGAAAAATTCCTGTCGCTGACTGAAAGCCCTGAGAAGTACCAGTCAAAGATCGCCTTTTATTATTTGATGGATAAGAACTTCGTGAAGGCCAATGAGATCTTCAAAGGCCTGATGGCAAAGGACAGTTCAAACGCGATGATCTACCGTTACGGTGCTGTATCTCAGTTTGAAGCCAAGGATTTTCCTGGCGCGCAAGCTACGTTTGAAAAATATTTCAAGATCGTGAAGGATTCGGCCGAAGCGGGAGACCATGCATATTATGGCAAGGTTCTGCTTGCTCAGGGATTCGACTCATTGGCGACTGAAGCATTTAAGAAGAGCCTGGAACTTGAGCCCAAGAATACGGAACTGCTTCAGTTGTCCGCTGATTCATACTTCAAGCAAAAGAAATTTGATGAGAGTATCGATGCATTCAAGAAATTGTTTAGCTACAAGAAGCCCGCTTCAGCGGACTACTATACGCTCGGACGCGCCTATTACTTTGCAGAGCAATACGATAAGGCGGATTCGGCATTTGCTACGCTAACAGAGCTGCAACCTACAATGACCGTTGGGCCGTTCTGGCAAGCAAGAAGCAAGTCTGCACAAGACTCAACTTCAGAGAACGGTCTTGCCAAGCCTTACTACGAAAAGCTTGTCGAGAAAGCATTGCTAACTCCAGATAAGAGTAAGGCCGAACTTATTGAGTCTTATCTCTATCTCGGATATTATAGCTACCTGAAAGGGCAGACAACAGCAGCCAAGTCATTTTATCAGAAGGTCCTTGCTCTTGATCCTTCTAACGAAAAAGCCAAGACTGCGATCGGTGCTTTAACAGCTCCTCCTCCGAAACCTAAGACAGGATCCAAGTAAGAATTAACTAAGATCTTGGCCAGGGGCCAGCAGGGCAACGTGGCGGAATAACATGAGATTTTGTTAAAGGTTCCCCATGTTCGTTGATCATATCAACAACCGCTTTTGAAGCACGTTGCTCCTGCCCTGGTCATTTTAACGAGTCCTAAAAATAGGAATCCGTTCCTTAATTGGAAAATTGCTAATATTGCGTCACGTTAAAACAACATTCGCAATTGCAATACATGTTATTCTTTCTTCAAATCACACAAACTCCGGATACGACATCCCTGGTTACGCCAACACCTGAAGATCTTTCTGTATTAGACCTGCTATTGAAAGGGGGAGTCGTTATGATTCCCATTTTGCTTTTTATGGGTGATCACCACTTACGTTTTTATTGAGCGGTACCTGTATATCAGGCAGAAGACAAAACGTCAAAAAGATTTTTTGAACAATATCATTCGCATGATACGCAGTTCTGACATTAGGTCTGCGACTTTCTTTGCGGAAAAAGATGAGACTGCTATTGGAAGAATCATCACTACAGGCCTTCAAAGCGTCGGAAAGCCCATCAAGGAAATTGAAACCATGATGGAATCCGTGGCTAATATCGAGGTCGGAGAGATGGAGAAGAATACGGGATACCTGGGTATTATCGCAGGTATAGCGCCAATGCTTGGTTTTATTGGCACCATCTCCGGTATCATTAATATTTTTTATAGCATTTCACTTACTGATAATATCAGCATTGGTATTATTGCTGGGGGCCTTTATGAAAAAATGGTTACCAGCGGCGCCGGTCTGATCGTCGGTTTATGCGCTTATTCTGCCTATCACGCACTTCATCAGAAAATTCAGCGTTTTACTTTACAGGTCCAGCGAGACTCGCTGGATTTCATCAGATATATCATTAGTCCCGCAGAATGAAGATCAAAAGAAGAAACCATTTTGCCGCTGAAGTGTCAACGTCATCGCTGAATGACATCATGTTCTTTTTGCTTCTCTTTTTTCTCATCATTTCCACTATTACCAATCCAAACGTTATCAAAGTGCTGCTCCCAAAATCAAGCGCGAGCCAGGCCCTTTCAGAAGCAACCCGTTATCCTGACGATCACAGATAACAAGGAATATTTCATCAATAAAAGAAGGGTCCCGAGTCAACGATTTGGAGAAAGAATTGGTTAAAGCTTGTGAGGGACTGCAAGAGCCAACTGTAGTGCTGCATGCTGCCAGTACGTTGTCTATTCAGGACCTTGTGAACGTGATGCAGGTAGGCGCCCATCGCAGGATCAAGATGGTGTTAGCCACGAAAGTAAACTGAGCTCAGATACGGCGTTACGCAGCTGAAAAAGCATCAAACGTGTGCGAAATATTATCTTTATAATTAATAGAGATTCCACGATAAAAAACGGAAATTAGCGCGTTCAAACAAGCAAATGGATAAAACAGAACTCGTCGAATACGCACCTATCGCGATCATGTTCATTCTGGCGTTCGGTTTTGTAGCCACAACGATGGTGGTAACGCATGCATTTGGTCCGAAAAGGAAATCGAAGATCAAATCCGATTCCTTCGAGTGCGGCATCGAACCACAGGGCAATGCGCGCGTTCCTTTTAATATCAAATACTTCCTCGTGGCCATCCTCTTTGTCTTGTTTGATGTGGAAGTGATATTCATGTATCCATGGGCAGTCAACTTTCAGGAGTTTGGAGTACGAGGGATTCGTGGAAATGACGATTTTTATGGGGCTTCTGCTCGTTGGCTTTTTCTATCTTATCAAGAAAGGCGCGTTAAAGTGGGAGGACTAAAAGATTGAGTATGGAAACCGTTGCAGACAACACGAGATAATGCTGTCAATGGCTGAAAAGCCTGAGGGCATCGAAGGCACTGGGTTCTTTGCCACAAGTCTTGAGAAAGTTGTCGGTCTGGCAAGAAAGAATTCGTTATGGCCCTTCCATTCGCAACTTCATGCTGCGGCATTGAGTTTATGGCAACGATGGGAGCGCATTATGACCTTGCACGTTTCGGTTCGGAGCGTTTGAGCTTTTCTCCACGCCAGGCAGATCTATTGATGGTGATGGGAACAATCGCAAAAAAAATGGGACCGGTCCTTCGGCAAGTTTATGAGCAAATGGCAGAACCGAGATGGGTTCTTGTCCGTGGGCGCATGTGCATGCAGCGGCGGAATTTTCGATACCTATAGTGTGCTTCAGGGAATTGACGGATCATTCCTGTGGATGTTTATGTTCCGGGTTGTCCGCCGCGACCTGAACAAATATTGATGGTATTATTAAAATTCAGCATCTTGTGGAAACCGAGTCCTGCGGAGAAGAGATTCACGCGGAATATAAAGCGATGCTGAATAAATACGGAATCGAATAATAGGTAGGAAAGCATAACTTGAGTCAGATAAGAATTTAAATGGAAGCTCTGTTCAGGAAAAAGTTATCACAGCTTAAAAGAAAAATATGGAGATCAGATTCTTCATATCGGAATGTGTACGATTTTCTGACCGTTACGCTACGAAAGGAAAAGATCGTTGAGATCATTCAGCTATCTTTACGATCATCCGGAGACGAAATTCCAATTCCTCACAACACTTGTGCGGAATTCATTATCCGGATATCAAGCAGATCGCTGTTATGTACCAGCTGCATAACCTTGATGAACAACGAGCGAATTCGCTTGAAAATATATCTGCCGGCGGAAAATCCTGTAGTACCAACGTTCACAGCTGTTTTTGCAGCAGCAAACTGGATGGAGCGCGAAACTTATGATTTCTTCGGCGTCATTTTCGATGGTCATCCGAATCTGAGACGGATTCTAAATGTGGACGAGATGATTATCTTCCCGATGCGAAAAGAATATCCGTTGGAAGACCAGACGCGAGGATAAAAATGATACAATGTTTGGAAGATAACTGACATACAATGAACATAAATGAAATCAATGATCGATCAAACTCAACCTCAGGAAGAAAAGCAATATTCACCTGAACCTCGGGCCTACGCACCCGGCTACGCATGGTATTTTTCAGAATGTGCTGAAGATGGATGGCGAGATCATCGTCGAGGCCGTACCCACCATCGGCTATATTCACCGCGCCTTTGAAAAACTTGCCGAACGCCGGCCATTCTACCAGATCACCCCGCTTACCGACCGTTTGAACTATTGCTCATCGCCTATCAACAACATTGGCTGGCACATGACGGTTGAAAAACTGTTGAGGCATCGAGATTCCGAAACGCGTGGAATACATGCGCGTTATCATCATGGAGCTTGCGCGTATTTCCGATCACCTTATCTGCAATGCTGTGATCGGTGTGGATACCGGCGCGCTGACAGGTTTTGTGTACATGTTTCAGTAGCGCGAACTCATCTACGAAATTTATGAAGAAATTTGCGGCGCGCGCTTAACCACCAATATCGGCCGCATCGGCGGTTTTGAACGTGATTTTTCACCAAAAGCATGGGACAAGATCGAAGATTTCTTAAAGAATTTCCCGGTCATGCTGAAGGAATTTGAAAACCTGTTTAACCGCAACAGGATATTCATGGACCGCACGATAGGTGTTGGAGGCATTACTGCAGAAAGTGCCTGAACTACAGCTTTACGGGACCGAATCTGCGGGCAGCCGGCGTTGACTACGATGTGCGTGTAGCATGACCGTATTCATCTTATGAGGATTTTGATTTCAGTATTCCTGTGGAACCAACGGCGATGTTTACGACCGCTTTATGGTGCGCAAGGAAGAAATGTGGCAAAGCCTGAGCATCATCGAGCAGGCGATGGATAAATTGCCTGAAGGACCATTTCATGCCGATGTGCCCGAATTTTATCTCCTCCGAAAGAAGAAGTTTATAATAATATGGAAGCCCTGATCTATCACTTTAAAATTGTGATGGGTGAAACAGATGTTCCGAAAGGCGAAGTTTATCATTGTGTGGAAGGAGGCAATGGCGAGCTTGGATTTTACCTGATCAGCGATGGAGGGAGAACCCCTTTCAGGTTGCATTTCAGAAGGCCTTGCTTTATTTATTACCAGGCTTATCCTGAAATGATCAAAGGGTCGATGTTGTCGGATGCGATTCTGACGATGAGCAGTATGAACGTGATTGCGGGAGAACTTGACGCTTAGGACATCATGATACGTCGAGGTAGGTTTTGTGATTTGCCTAGGGTAGACAGATTTATTGATTGATGATCTTAAGAAATATATAATGACAGCTGATCAGCCTAAGTTTTCAGAAGAAACATTATCGCTCGTGAATAGTATCATGAAGCGCTACCCGGAAGGAAAGCAGAAGTCTGCCTTGCTTCCCGTATTGCATCTGGCCCAAGCGGAATTTGACGGTTGGCTTAGCACTCCGGTGATGGACTATGTAGCTTCATTGTTAAATATAAAGCCTATCGAAGTATATGAAGTAGCTACTTTTTATTCCATGTACAACCTGAAGCCTGTTGGTAAATGCCTGATGGAAGTTTGCCAGACAGGCCCCTGCTGGCTGAGCGGAGCCGAGAATTGTGGAACACCTGGAAAAAAAGCTTGGTATTAAAATGGCGAAACCACCGCAGACGGCATGTTCACGCTGAAAACAGTAGAGTGCCTCGGATCGTGCGGAACAGCACCAATGTTGCAGTGTGGCGCAGAGTATTATGAAAATCTTACAATGGAAAAAGTAGATGCTTTGATCGAAAAGTTAAAAGCTTCAGGTCAACGCAGCAGTTATATGAGGAAGCTTATCCGTAGAAGCTGATAAGCCAAGACATTAGTACTAAGAATTGAAAACTAAATACCTAACGGATTACAATAAATAACGATGGGAAAGCAGATATTACTTGAACATATAAACGTTCCCGGGATTGAAACCTTCGATGTCTATCGGAGCAAGGGCGGTTATGCTTCCGTTGAAAAGGCATTGAAAACCATGACGCCCGACCAGGTCACGGAAGAAGTAAAGAAATCAGGTCTGCGCGGACGAGGCGGCGCAGGTTTTCCTGCCGGAATGAAATGGAGTTTCTTGGATCGGAAATCCGAAAAGCCGCGTTACCTGGTTTGCAATGCCGATGAAAGCGAGCCCGGAACATTTAAAGACCGCTACCTGATGGAGAAGATCCCCCATCTGCTGATTGAAGGAATGATCACTTCCAGCTATGCTCTGGGCGCTAAAACATCATACATCTATATCCGCGGCGAATACATGTACATCGTGCGCATTCTGGAGAAAGCCATTGACGAAGCTTATGCGGCCGGATTTCTGGGTAAGAATATTTTGGGAACGAGCTATTCACTTGATCTGTATGTTCACCCCGGGGCGGGAGCATATATCTGCGGAGAAGAAACTGCCTTGCTCGAATCACTGGAAGGCAAAGCGCGGCAATCCAAGGTTGAAACCACCATTTCCTGCCGTCGCAGGGCTTGTATGCCTGCCCTACCGTAGTTAATAATGTCGAAACAATCGCTGCTGTTGTTCCCATCATCAACGTGGGAGGCGATGAAGTACAATGACATCGGTATCGGAAAAAGCACGGGCACAAAATTGATCTCTGCATGCGGCCATATTAATAAGCCGGGTGTATATGAAATTGAGCTGGGTCTGCCGGTTGAAGAATTTATTTATTCGGATGAATATTGCGGCGGTATCTGGAAAGGCAAAAAATAAAAGCGGTAGTTGCCGGTGGTTCTTCTGTTCCGATCCTGCCAGCTAATCTTATTTTAAAAACAGCCAAAGGCGAACCACGGCTGATGACTTATGAATCCCTTGGCGATGGAGGTTTTGCTACCGGTACCATGCTGGGATCAGGCGGATTTATTGTGATGGATGAGACCACGTGTATCGTTCGAAACCTTTGGACCTTTACACGCTTCTATCATCATGAATCCTGCGGACAATGCAGTCCGTGCCGTGAAGGAACAGGCTGGATGGAAAAAGTACTGCACCGGATCGAACATGGTCATGGGCATATGGAAGACATTGATCTGTTGGTTGATGTAGCCAAAAAAATTGAAGGCAATACAATTTGCCCCTCGGGTGATGCAGCAGCATGGCCAGTAGCCAGTGCGATACGCCATTTCAGGGAAGAATTTGAGTATCATGTAAAGTATCCGGAAAAAGTAAGGAACCCCAGACACTTTGAGATTGAACCTATGGAGGAAGAACTCGCTGTTGTGCGTTAAAGCGTTCCACATTAGCGCTAAAATGAAGACATTATGGCAAAAGTAACGATAGATGGTATTGAGGTTGAAGTTCCGGATGGAACAACAATCCTGAATGCAGCCCGACAGATCGGGGGAGCCATTGTTCCTCCGGCCATGTGCTATTATTCAAGTCTGAAAGGACAGCGGGTGGCAAATGCCGGGTTTGCCTGGTCAAGGTTACTGCAAGGTTCAGCCAAAGATCCTCGACCGATGCCGAAGCTCGTAGCCTCATGCCGTACACCAGTCATGGATGGAATGGTAGTTCAAAATATTACGTCTCCTGAAGTTCTTGAAGCGCGGAAAGGTGTAGTTGAATTTCTGTTGATCAACCACCCGCTGGATTGCCCGATCTGTGATCAGGCTGGGGAATGCGATCTGCAGAACTTGGCTTATGAACACGGTGCCGCAAAGACACGCTATGAAGAAGAAAGGCGATCGTTCGAACAGATTGATATCGGAGACAAGATCAAGTTGCACATGACGCGCTGCATCCTGTGTTACCGTTGCACGTTTGTCGCAGACCAGCTTACAAATCAGCGCGTGCACGGTGTATTGAACCGGGGCGACGCATCAGAAATCAGCACCTATATTCAGAAAAAGCCGTCGACAATGATTTTTCCGGAAATATGATTGATGTGTGCCCTGTGGGCGCATTGACCGACAAAACGTTCCGCTTCAAAAGCAGAGTATGGTTTACCAAGCCCCTGGATGCTCACCGTAACTGTGACAAATGCTGCGGCAAAGTTGTGCTATTCACTAAAGGGGATGAAGTATTGCGCGTATCTGCACGAAAAGATCAGTATGGAGAAGTAAAGGAATATATCTGCAATGAATGCCGGTACGATCACAAGAATATGAAGGACTGGGTCATTGAAGGCCCTCGTCACATTGACCGGCATTCTGTAATTTCGCAGAACCATTACGAGAAGACCGACCTGCAAAAGCTGAAACAGGAAATAGACCGTCAGATAGTTTTCCAAAAAGGAAAGCAGCTTGAACAATCTAATGATTCCGCACGCATGATGTCATTCTTTATTTACAAATCCATTCATTGGCAACATCGATCTTTGGGATCACGCTTGTTTATTGCAGCGTATTCAACATATGCCGAGCGTAAAGTAGCCGCATTCCTTCAGGATCGTATCGGACCTGATCGTGCCGGCCCCTTCGGAATTTTCAGCCTCTTGCCGATGGACTTGAAGTTCATCATGAAAGAGGAATTCATTCCTGTCCTGTCCAATAAGTTCCTTTTTATTGCCGGCCCATGCATTGCGATGCTTACGGCGCTTATGGCTGGAGTTGTAATTCCATGGGGCAATACCATCATCTATCAACGGACAGGAGTATTCCCTGCAGATCGCCGATCTGAACATTGGCATTCTTTATGTCTTTGGCGTGGTTTCCATTGGCGTCTACGGCATTATGATCGGCGGATGGGCTTCCAATAACAAATTCTCGCTGCTGGGCGCTATTCGCGCCTCAGCGCAAATGATAAGCTATGAGATCGCCATGGGTCTGGCAATTATCGCCCTGATCATGATGACGAATACGTTAAGCCTGAGCGAGATCGCAGCGCAGCAGGCTGGTGGGGACTGGAACTTCTGGAATGTAGTGTACCAGCCAGTCGGCTTTCTGATCTTTCTGATATGCGCTTTCGCTGAATGCAACCGGACGCCATTCGACTTACCTGAATGTGAAACCGAGCTTGTGGGTGGATATCATACTGAATACAGCAGCATGAAGCTCGGCTTCTATCTGTTTGCAGAATACATCAACATGTTCATTTCTTCGGCCGTGATCTCTACCTTGTATTTCGGAGGCTATAATTTCCCTTTCATGAATGACCTCGGGTTACCACATAACGCGATCACAATTCTTGGGACTATCGTCTTTTTTGGGAAGATCAGCTTCTTCATTTTCTTCTTTATGTGGATACGATGGACAGTTCCACGTTTCCGATATGATCAACTGATGAACCTGGGCTGGAAGATATTGATACCTTTGTCAGTGATAAACATATTTATCACCGGCTTGGTGATCCTGCTATTTAAGAACTAAGATAAAATGACATCCGCTATAGTAGAAAAAATAAAATGTTAACGAACCGATCAAAGCTAGTCGTTAAGAAGCAAATGACACTCATGGAGCGGCTGTATCTTCCCGCTATCCTTGGTGGTATTGCCATTACTATCCGGCACTTGTTCCGGCGTGCAGCAACGGTCAGGTATCCTGAGAAAAAACGGGAGGTAAGCGAAGTATGGCGCGGGCAGCATGTATTGAAACGTGACGACAAGGGCGCTGAACGCTGCACTGCCTGTGGACTTTGCGCCGTGGCGTGCCCAGCTGAAGCAATCACCATGGTCGCCGCCGAGCGAAAAAAAGGCGAAGAAAATTTGTACCGGGAAGAAAAATATGCCTCCACTTACGAGATCAACATGCTGCGTTGCATCTTTTGTGGATTATGTGAAGAGGCATGCCCGAAGGAAGCTATATTTCTGACCGATCGGATATTACCAACAGACTACTCCAGGAACGACTTTATTTTTGGAAAAGATAAACTTGTCGAGGCTGTTGATGAGCGGATCGATGTAACCAAGAGACAAACGGCCGAGGTGTTGGAGTTTAAACAACATAAGAGATTAAGCCACAATAAGTAACCTACCAGATCAGTGACTTTAAACGCTTTCTATTTTCTTTCGTTTGTTGCCGTTCTGTCAGCACTGATGGTTGTATTTTCAAAGAATCCTGTTTACAGTGTTCTTTATCTCATCATAACTTTCTTTTGCATTGCCGGCCACTACATCCTCCTGAATGCGCAGTTCCTCGCGGTAGTGCACGTCATCGTATACGCAGGTGCTATCATGGTTTTGTTCCTTTATGTTATTATGCTCCTTAATCTGAATCAGGAATCGGAGCCCCACAAAAGCACTGTCTTAAAGGTCACGGCAACAATATGCGCAGGACTACTGATGATTGTGATGATCGGCTCTTTGAAAGGCACTGAGCAAATGATGCAACAACAAACAACAGATACGAGCATTGGCCTTGTTAAGAATTTAGGTAAAGTTATGTTCACCGATTTTCTGCTTCCTTTCGAGATCACTTCCATATTGCTGCTCGCCGCGATGGTGGGTGCGATCATGTTGGGGAAATCAGAGACAGTAAAACCGTGAGTTACACATACTTCAATTTGCACATAACGCATTAGATTGTATAGATGATAAATACGGTACCAATTGATTATTATATCTGGCTGGCAGCGGCGCTGTTCACGATTGGCGTGCTCGGTGTGCTCTATCGCAGAAATGCCATCATCGTGTTCATGTGTATAGAACTGATGCTGAACGCAGTCAACCTTTTGATGGTCGCGTTCTCAAGTTATCTCAATGACGGCGCGGGGCAAGTTTTCGTTTTCTTTATCATGGCGGTAGCGGCAGCCGAAGTGGCTGTCGGACTGGCAATCCTTGTACTCATGTATCGCAATACGAAAACAATTGATATTAACGTATTGAACCGCTTAAAATGGTAAGTAAAGAATTATTGGCTGCTCTCATTCCCTTATTTCCCCTACTGGGTTTCCTTGTCCTTGCGTTGAATATCAACAGGATTACAAGGGGATTCACAGCGTTGATCGCATGCGGCTCAGTAATGTTATCGTTCATATTCTCACTGATTATCTTCATTGAGCTTGCAAAGGGGGCAATGCCCGTCAATGTTACGCTCTTCACGTGGATAAGCGCCGGTGGCTTTAATGCTACCATGAGTTTTCTGGTAGATCCCCTCTCCTCTTTGATGCTCCTGATCATCACAGGTGTCGGATTCCTTATTCACGTATACTCTGTGGGTTACATGCATGGCGACGGCGGGTTCAACAGGTTCTTCTCCTACCTGAATCTGTTCGTGTTCTTCATGTTGCTCCTCGTGATGGGATCAAACTACCTCGTCATGTTCATCGGTTGGGAAGGCGTTGGACTTTGCTCCTACCTGCTGATCGGTTTTTGGTTTAAGAATCAGTCTTACAATGATGCAGCTAACAAGGCATTCATCATGAACCGCATTGGTGACCTGGGAATGTTGCTGGGTATTATCCTTATCATTATAAACTTTGGCAGCATCGAATACAGCGAAGTACTTTCCCCCGTAAACACGATCGATAGTGAAACTGCTACTGCGATAACAATGCTGTTGTTCGTTGGAGCAATGGGCAAAAGTGCACAGATTCCGCTTTACACCTGGTTGCCCGATGCAATGGCCGGCCCTACACCCGTTTCAGCACTCATTCACGCCGCGACCATGGTCACGGCAGGGGTTTATATGGTGGCGCGCAATAACCTGCTTTATGCACTTTCACCTGCAACGCTGGATGTCATTGTTGTCGTAGGACTTGCCACTTCCTTGTTCGCCGCCACAATAGCGCTTACCCAGAATGATATCAAAAAAGTATTAGCGTATTCTACCGTAAGCCAGCTCGGCCTTATGTTCCTTGCTCTTGGCTTAGGAGCATTTACAAGCGGAATATTTCACATGGCCACTCACGCTTTTTTCAAAGCGTTATTGTTCCTGGGCGCAGGTAGTGTTATTCATGCCCTGCATCATGAACAGGACATACGCAAAATGGGCGGGCTTAAAAAATATCTGCCCGTAACCTACATCACTTTTTTTGCAGGGGTATTGGCCATCTCGGGCATTCCCCCGTTTGCAGGGTTCTTTTCCAAGGATGAGATCCTGGCAAATGCCTTTGTTCACAGCAAAGTAATTTGGGGTGTAGCGGTAGCTGCATCGTTGCTGACTTCATTTTATATGTTCAGGTTGTTCTTCCTGACGTTCTTTGGCAAGCCAAGGGCCAGTGATGATACGATGCATCACATTCATGAGTCGCCAAGATCAATCACTGTACCGTTGATCATTCTGGCAGTCCTGTCGCTTACAGGAGGTTTTATGGGTATACCTCAGGCGCTGGGAGGCTCACATTGGTTAAGCGGATTTCTAGCGCCAGTGTTTGCTCCTTCAAAAAACCTTATTGCTGCTCATCATCTCAGTCATTCAACCGAGTATATGCTTATGGCTGTGGTTGTGTCGTTAACCCTGGTACTGATCGGCCTTGCGTATTCGCGCTACGTCAGCAAGCATCATGTACCTGCCGGAGAAGGACAGATCGGTAACCCATTACAACGAACGCTATATAACAAGTATTACGTCGATGAGCTTTACGACGCGGTCATTGTCAAACCCCTGTTCTGGCTATCAAGGATCTTTGACAGCGTTGTCGAGCGGCTGGGGATTGACAATCTCGTGAATGCGTCCGGTAGAACTATAGTTGCCGGCAGCAAGGTCGCCCGGCTAATTCAAACCGGAAGTATTGGTTACTATATTTTTGTAATGGTGATTGGCATTATTCTGATGCTTGCCTTTGCAGCTGTACAGGCATAAGATGAAAAAGATGTAAATGTTCTATAATAAAGTGTACTGATAACGATGACGATATTCCTGATATTCTTTCCACTGGTGGCATCTCTGTTGCTTTTTTTTCTTAAGCCGCAGCAGGCCAGATTGTGGGCGTTCATCTCCTCAGTAATAGAGCTTCTGGGCACGCTTGTGGTTTTAACGCAATTCGTAAAGAACGAAACAGTTCAGTTTGTGGTCGATGTACCCTGGATCAGATCTCTCGGATTGAATTTTGCCGTCGGGATCGACGGGATAACGCTATTGATGATCTTGCTCACTACAGTACTTGTACCGGGGATCATTCTTTCATCATTCAAGAATCAGTATAGTAAGCCGCATACATTCTACGGACTTATCCTGATGATGGAGATGGCGTTGGTAGGTGTCTTCGCCGCGCAGGACGGATTGCTATTCTATCTCTTTTGGGAACTGGCCTTGATACCGATATATTTCATTTGTCTGATATGGGGAGGCGAAGACAGGGGACGTATCACTTTAAAGTTCTTTATCTACACACTCGCGGGAAGCCTCTTCATGCTCGTCGGGCTTGTTTACCTTTACTTTCAGACGCCGGGAGATCATACGTTTGCCATGCAGGCGTTGTATGAGGCCGGAAGAGCTTTATCTGCACCACAGCAGGGTCTCATTTTCTGGGCGATGTTTGTGGCATTCGCCATCAAGATGCCAGTCTTTCCATTCCATACATGGCAGCCAGATACTTATACTGTTGCTCCTTTACAGGGAACAATGTTGTTATCGGGCATCATGCTGAAAATGGGTATTTACGGCGTGATCAGGTGGTTAATACCTGTCGTTCCGGACGGCGTGGCGGAATGGGGATTCACAGCGATCGTGATCTCTGTGATCGGGATCATTTATGGTTCATGTATCGCCATCGTTCAAAAAGATTTCAAAAGGCTTGTTGCCTACTCTTCTATAGCGCACGTGGGACTGATATCTGCTGGAGCGTTGACCCTTAATCCGCTGGGTGTTCAGGGTGCAATGATTCAGATGCTAAGTCACGGCATAATCGTCTTTGGGTTATTTTATATTGTCGATGTCATCGCGACGCGCACGAATACCAGGGATCTTTCGCAGCTTGGAGGGATTCGCAATTCCGCACCCATTTTTGCGACGGTTTTTGTTATTGTCATGCTTGGAAGTATAGCCCTGCCGTTAACAAGCGGTTTTGTGGGTGAATTTTTGCTGATCAATTCGATTTTCCAATATCAACATACCCTTGGAGCAATCGCCGCAGTTACTATCATACTCGGCGCTGTGTATATGCTCAGATCGTTTCAAAAATCAATGTCTGGAGAAGTCAATGCCCTGACAACGGGTTTTACCGACCTTACCGAGCATGAGAAATGGGTATTGTATCCTGTGGTAGTCCTTATTGTGGTGATGGGAGTTTATCCAACGCCACTGCTTGAGATCTCTGAGCCGGCAGTTGCAAATCTGCTGAAAGTATATTCCAATCTGTCTGCATCCGTCAAGTAAAATGAACGCACTCCTGGTTATATGTGGCCTCGGTATTTTCGCACTCATCGCGGAGATCATCAATTTCAGAAAGTGGCTAACTATCCTCGTTATGACGGGACTGGTGGCAGCAGTGCTGACTATCTTCACTGAGTTTGGTACATCCACCATGCACTTCAGTGAAATGTTGCTGTTCGACAATTTTTCACTAGCCTTCACTGGGCTGATACTGGTAACAACGCTTTTTTGGTTCTGGATGGCTTATGACTATTTCAGGCTGCAGCCACATTTGACCGACCGTTCCGCGCTGGTTCTATTTACGGTTGCCGGAGCAGTCATCATGGCTTCATTTAATAACATGGCCATGTTGTTTCTGGGCCTCGAGGTTCTTTCCGTTTCATTGTATGTGCTGGCGGGAAGCAGGAAAGAAAGTCTGTTTTCCACAGAAGCTGGCTTCAAATACTTCCTGATGGGATCATTTGCTACCGGATTTTTATTGATGGGGATCGCACTGATCTACGGTGCCACAGGATCTTTTCACATTACCAGGATCGCCGAATATATTGGTGGCCACCAGGCTGAGCTTCCGGTATTTTTCTATGGCGGTGTCATACTGATGCTGGTGGGCCTGACTTTCAAAATATCGGCTGTTCCATTTCACTTTTGGGCTCCCGATGTATACGAAGGTTCTCCCACACCTGTGACAGCTTTTATGTCGACAGTCGTAAAGATCGCCGCCATTGCTGCCTTTTACAGGATATTTGAATTTTGTTTTTCAGCTGTTCAAAGCTCGTGGATCACCATCATGACGATCCTGACGGTGCTTACGCTTGTCGTTGCCAATATTACAGCGGTGTATCAGAGCAGCGTCAAACGAATGCTGGCGTACTCCAGTGTTGGTCATGTCGGATATATCTTATTAGGATTCATTTCAAATGATAGTGATGCCGGTGGGCCGATCTTTTATTACCTCACCGCATACGCAGCAGCATCGATCACGGCATTCACAGTTTTATATTCAATAGAAAGCGATAACCGGAATACGGTTGTTGATCATTTTAATGGATTATTCAAAAAGAGTCCGCTCCTCGCCGTGGGCATGACCCTGGCATTACTTTCTTTGGCTGGAATTCCTCCGCTGCCAGGTTTTTTTGGAAAGTATATGGTGTTTGCATTGGCAATCGAGAACGGATTCACGAGCCTTGTCATCCTTGCTATAGTGACGTCACTCATTGGCGTATATTATTACTTCCGCGTTATTGTCGCGATGTATTTCAAGGAACCGGAAGGTGAAGCTATCCCAACGGGGACTTCAATAAGGGCATTGGTCATGATCCTGATACTGGTAAGTCTGGCGATTGCGGTATTCACGGATAGCGTTGTGGGACTTGTCCAATAGGCTTTTCCTTCAACCGCAGAAAGCCAAAAAACGTATAATTCGGACAATTCCTTATTTAAGGGTCGGCACTCTTGCTTTTTTTTACAAAACCAATTAAATTCAATCGATTGCAAAAATTCATGCTATGGGAAAAGTAAGGAACATACTGCAAACCAAAGGAGACGTCATATACTCAGTTGAACCTTCCATAATGGTGTATCGTGCCATCGAAGTGATGTGCGAAAAGAACATTGGGGGTCTTCTGATCGTCGAAGATGGCAAGCTCGTCGGAATCTTCACTGAAAGAGACTATGCCCGCAAGCTAATACTCAAGGGAAAGTCGTCGAAGGATACTCCTATCCGCGACCTGATGACGTCAAATCTGATTACGGTAACGCCTGACACGAGCATTGATGACTGTATGCGTGTAATGGTCGGCCGGAAAATCCGGCACTTACCCGTATTGGAGGAAGGCGTTTTGGTGGGATTAATATCTATTGGTGATGTTGTCCGACATGTTATCGAAGAACAAAAGACCATCATACAGCAACTGGAACATTATATCACCGGCCAGCTCTGAAAAAAAGTCCTTAGTACTGAGTCCTTAGTCCTTAGCTTAGTATTGAGTACATGTCACGATTTAGTACTGATCGGGAATGATATATCGGGGACCAATTGAGAAACCATTCATAATTTATAATTCATACCTCATAATTGCTTAGTTAGTCCTTAGTCCCTGTCACGATTTTAGTACGGATCGAGAATGATGTAACAGAGGTCTCGATTGAGAAATCATTCATAATTCATACCTCATAATTACTTAGGATAGTGAAGCTGCACCGCTGGATGCATCGTATATAATCTCAACTTACCATCGACCTCAACAGTGATCGGACTTGATTTGTCATCACCTTGAATGGGATTCTTGTCGTATTTCTCCCAATGGATCAGATCATCCGACGTAGCCACGCAACTGCTCCATTCGTGCCAGTCTTCAAATGCTGTAGCATGATAATATGCATAATACCTCCCCTGATGCTTTACTACCTGATTTACCGCCACACCAAACTTATCGTACGGTTCGGGACCAGGCGTCAAAACAGGTTCATCCTGTTTGTTGGTCCATGTTTTCAGATCAGTTGATGTCGCTAGCCATATTCCCAGGTCACCACGTTCGTAAAGCAAGTACCAGGTATCACCTTCATACCATGCCGCAGGTGTTCCATATGGGCCGGCGCTGAGTGGTTTACCATTTGTATATCGAATTGGAAGGGGTCCCTGCTCTCTCCAATGGATCTTGTCTGTTGACGTGAGCAAGTGTGCGATGTCATTTTCTCCTTCGGCAAACATATAGTAAACGCTATCTTTTTTTACGACGATCATATCTTCTACCCAACCCGAATCATAGATCGGATTGTTTGCATAGCGCTCCCAGTTTATCCCGTCTGTGGATGTCGCTAAACCGAGATGCATCACTTTCCCGTCACGCTTGTAGCCCGTGTACCATAGGAAATAGTTTTCACCTTCCTTAAGGATATAACCTCTCTCCCTGATCTGTTCGTCCCAGGTGTTCTCACCTGTTCCTTTGAATACAGGATTACCTTGAAAGGCCACGAAATCAACCATTTCGCTGGCAACGTGAACATTCGCGGAGCTTTCTTCGGTTGGCTTCCTATGCGCACACGACACACAGATCACGGCAAGGGCAAAGAGGATTGAAAGTCTTATCATAAGCTTGTTTACTTTAACGAAGAAAAATCTCAAATTGAATTGGCCAACAGCGCCCAGCCCGCGCTTTTGGACGCATAAAACATTTTCAGTCAATATACTAACAGATCAATCACTTAGCTCGGTTAGATTAATACTAGCCAATATCAATGATCCAGGCAAAGAATTCCAGCGCTTCTAAAGAATACCGTTTTTGGTATTCAACAATGCCGCTGCGAATGGTATTGCTTGTTGTTGTTTTGTCAGGATGTGATAAAACGGGCACTCATCCCTACCAGGACATATCACACTTTAGCAAGGTATTCAATCGTCCGAAATATTACCGGCGCTATCTGCCCAGTGGATATGAAAAAACCGATGCGCGGTTCCCCGTCATCTATTTCTTTCATGGTTGGGGCGGACGGTATAAAAGTGATGACAACGCCCGTCTCGATTACGATCGGATGCAGGACCTGGTTGACAAATACAAAGTTATTCTTGTCATGTGGGATGGTAACGTGGATGAAGCAGAGCCGAGGCCATACAATATTGGCAATCACCAGGATGTTAGATATAACATCCAGATGAAGGATTACTTTCCTGAACTTGTTCAACACATTGACTCAACTTGCCGCACAATTTCCGATAAAGCACATCGTGGGATAATCGGGTTCAGCATGGGCGGATTCATGTCATACTTTCTGGCTGGTAAATATCCTGATATGATCGGAGCAGCGGTATCCATGACTGGAAGCCCTGAATTCTTTGTAGGATATCCTCATGATCATACCTTATATCCGTTGCGCTATGCTTTTAATAATTTGAGAGAGGTAAAGTTGCGTTTTCACAACAGCACTGCCGACGAGCTTACTTCTTTAAATACGGAAGTCAAAGAAGGCGCGGCATGGAATGGCGGTCTATCCTTCGAATACTGGCAATTTGAGGGTGGTCATGTCGTGGATCTTCCTGGCGAAACAAAGGTGTTCGAAAAGGCAATGGGTTTTGTGACCGACGCATTCAAGAATCCCCTTCCCGCAGCCTCTACGTGGTCACATTATGATCTATATCCCGAATTCGAGGTCCATGACTATAAGATCAGCAGCAACAAGCGCGAACCTGGATTCATTTATCTCACACATGTCAACAAAAACGGTTTCGGCATATCGACTTTAAAGTGGCTTCCCGACGGCCCTCCACTTGACACATGCGAAGCCGAAATTACAACGGCAAGGCTATACAAAAAAAATACCAATTACACCGTAGTCAGTCTTGCCAAACGAGGCGATATTAAAAAGTCAATTTTGAGATCGGACGAAGCAGGACGTCTGCACCTCAAAACCGACAAATATCCAACGGAGGTCGGGATTTATTTGCCAGGCGATCCCCCGGAACTGGTCTGCGCGGATTACACCCTTGAAACTAAAAAACGGTTCCTGCTTCCGGGCAACAACAAGCTATCACTTTACCTCTTTAACAGGGGTGATGATCTATCTAACAAAGCTAGTGTGAGCATAGCATTGACGGCAACCGACAGTGCAATAACGATCACGCCACGTACAATGACAACGACCTTCTCAGGCGGCCGCACATTCTCAACACCTCCTTTCCAGATCTTTTGCGTTAAAAAACCTCCCGCCAACGGAGCGCCGCCATCGATCAAGCTCATTGCCAGGATCACCGTTGATACCGCTAATGTTACAAGCGAACTGACCGTTCCGGTTATGTATAATGTGCCGGATATAAACGATCTGCAGATCGATGATGGTACCAAGGTCAATGATAGCTCGGAGGTATATGGCAAAGGCAATGGTGATCATGTTGTGAATCCGGGAGAGCAAATAATGATATATCACGAAGGTCACAGGCTAAGATTGTATACGGATGATCCGTTTGTCAATTCCAAAAAAGAAAGAGTGATCGATGAGGTATTGCCCGCCAAGTGGCCTGATGGTTTCACGCTCAGCAGTGTGATCAGCATTGACGATCGCTGTCCCGATGAGCACGTCATTGAATGCCTGGCAAATTTTGAGTCAAAGGAATTTATGCCAATAAACCGTTTAGTTCATTGGGGCATCGTTAGGATCCGCGTTCGGAAGATTTGAAGGCGTGACAAGAAAATATAATTAGTTGAACTATGAATAATTAAGCATGAAAAACAATCGAAGAGAGTTCTTGAAATTATCAGGACTGGCCAGCCTCTCCATGGCCGGGGGCAATATCACGAATGGATTTTCAAAGTCGCTGGACGAGAACAAGCATGCGATATTTCCTCCCGGGATCGATACCTATGGCGTACCATTGGATGTTGCTGCCCAGGATGGTCAAAGCATTATAGGCGGATACGGCCCATGGGCAGCGTCTCTGAATAACAACGACATTCCTGCGCTTTCTTACCGCAATAAGAAATGGTCTGCACTGGATCCGTGGAAGAAAACTGCCAGGGAGAAACTCCGGGAAAGAATGGGAATACCATCATTAGGACAAACTCCCGAAGTAACTGTAAACAAGCAATACACTTTTGACGGTCTTCATATTGAGGAGCTAACGTGGAAGCTACCGTACGGGCGGCCTACGGAGGCGATATTACTAAAACCGGCAAATGCACGGGGCAAATTACCAGGAATATTGGCGTTCCATGATCACGGGGGAAACAAGTATTTAGGCACCAGAAAGATCACCCGAACTTCGGAACAACTTCCTCAATTTATAAAGGATCATCAGCAAGAATCGTATGAAGGCCGGGCGTGGGCTAACGAAATAGCAAAAAGGGGTTATGTAGTGCTCGTACCGGATGCATTTCCATTTGCGAGCAGACGGGTAATGCTGCAAGATGTCCCTCCGAACTTTCGCAAGGGGCTTTCGGATACCGATCCTGAAAAACCAGAGAATATCGATGCGTACAACCATTGGGCTGGAGAACATGAACATACCATGGCCAAGTCTCTGTTCAGCGCCGGAACTACATGGCCTGGCGTTTTCTTCGCTGAAGATCAAAAAGCCCTTGATGTTCTTTGCGCACGCAATGACGTTGACGCTGCGAACGTAGGCTGCGCAGGGCTCTCTGGCGGTGGAATGCGCACTGTCTTTATGGGCGGCCTTGAAGACAGGATCAAGTGCGCTGTCTGCGTTGGCTTTATGACCACATGGAAGGATTTCGTTCTCAACAAATCCTACACACATACGTGGATGACTTATGTACCCATTTTACCAACTGAAATGGATTTCCCTGAAATTCTGGGGTTGCGCGTACCACTACCAACGCTGGTGCTAAATGATAATGAGGACCCTCTTTACACACTTCCCGAAATGAAAAGAGCTGACGGCATCCTGGCGGAAGTCTATAAGAAGGCCAATGCGTCAGATCACTATGCTTGCTCCTATTATCCCGGCACCCATAAATTTGATATTGCCATGCAAACTGAGGCGTTTGCGTGGTTTGATAAATGGTTGAAAAAATAATGACCGATAACATTGGTAGTAAAATAATCTTCGGATCCATCGAACAATAAAATACTATGAAAACCATGTCCCCTACCCGTCGTCAGTTCATCAAGAAAGCTGTTAGCGGAACTGCAGCCATTACGTTAGGCGGGATGCTGCCGGCGTTCAGTGCGAAAAGCTATTCCAGGATAATTGGCGCCAACGAAAAAGTAACAGTCGGTATCATGGGGGTGAACAGCCGCGGCCTGGCGCTCGCATCGACGTTCGGCGTGCAAAAGAACTGTCAGATCGTCTCAATCTCCGACGTGGACTCACGTGCAGCAGAAAAATGTATCGCCGCGACGGAAAAGCTTCAGAATTTTAAACCCAACGCTGTTCCAGATTTTAGAAAAGCGTTGGAAAACAAGGACATGGATGTATTGGTCATTTCCGCTCCGGACCATTGGCACGCTCCAGCCGCAATTCTCGCATCGAAAGCCGGCAAGCACGTCTATCTCGAAAAGCCTTGCAGCCATAGTCCGCACGAAGGTGAATTGCTTGTGGCAGCCGCCAAGAAATACAAAAATGTAATACAGATGGGCAATCAACGGAGGTCATGGCCCAACGTGGTTGCAGGGATACAGGAAGTCAGAAGCGGCTCGATCGGCAGGCCTTACTTTGCGAAAGGATGGTATTGTAATAACAGGGCCTCCATCGGCGTAGGCAAAGTAGCACCAGTACCGGCATGGCTGAACTATGACCTATGGCAGGGACCGGCGCCGAGACGTCCATATAAAGACAATCTCATACATTACAATTGGCATTGGTTATGGAATTGGGGAACGGGTGAAGCATTGAACAACGGTACCCATATGGTAGATCTGATGCGGTGGGGTTTGGATGTGGACTACCCTGTGCATGTAACATCTTCGGGGGGCCGTTACAGGTATAAAGATGATTGGGAGACACCCGACACACAGGTGATCAGCCTTCAGTTTGCAAATAATTCGCTCATCAGCTGGGAAGGACGAAGCTGTAATGGCCGCACAGTTGAAGGGAACAGCGTTGGAGTTATGTTTTATGGCGAAACAGGCTCAGTGCTCATTGAAGAAGGCAACGCTTATAAGATTTTCGATCTTCAGAACAAATTGGTCAAAGATGTTCCCAACGACCTGGAAATAAATCCCCTTGACCGGATGAATCCATCCCAGGCACTGGATAGTATTCATATTCAAAATTTCTTCGATGGAATTACCAAGGGCTCCTCTTTGAACTCCGATATTGTGGGTGGCCACCAGAGTACTTTGCTGTGTCAACTTGGCAATATTGCATTACGTTCCGGCGGATCTCTGCAGATCGATCCCTCAAATGGCCACATCAAAAATAATCTTGCCGCGGCAAAGCTGTGGCAACGCGAATATCAGACGGGATGGGAACCGACAGTGTAAGATATATGACCAATTCCAAGCTTCTAGCATAAATTGAACAACCTCAACTAAACACCATGAAAAGCAACCGCAGGGATTTTCTTAAAGCCTCCAGCCTGGCTGGAATAAGCCTGGCTGGCGGAATTACACTTACATCATCCTCAACGCTGGCAACCGCCAGACAAGGGCTCAGGCAGAATGGAAAACACTTCAACATGTCTGGCTATGCTGCGCCGAAAATCGATACTGTACGGATTGGGTTCATTGGGCTGGGTAATCGTGGACCGGCGGCTGTGGAACGCATGAGCAAAATAGAAGGAGTTGATATCAAAGCATTGTGTGACATTCGACCTGAAAAAGCGAACAGTGCCAAAGCCCTCCTCGAAAAGACAACACATCGTCCCGACGTCTATACAGGTGGCGAAAACGAATGGAAGAAAGTATGTGATCGTAAGGATATAGACCTCATCTACATAGCCACACCGTGGAAATTGCATACTCCAATGGCTGTCTATGCCATGGAGCACGGAAAGCACGCAGCCTCTGAAGTACCGGCCGCTGTCACCGTCGAGGAATGCTGGCAGTTGGTAGAGACCTCGGAGAAAACCAGGCAGCATTGCATGATCCTGGAAAATTGCTGTTATGATTTCTTTGAGCTGCTTACACTTAATATGGTTCGGCAAGGATATTTCGGAGATGTCATACATGCCGAAGGCGCCTATATCCATGCGCTTCTTGAAAGCAATTTTTCGAAAACCGGGTATTATGACATGTGGAGATTGAAAGAGAACATGCGCAACGGAAGCCTCTATCCAACGCATGGCCTGGGTCCGATTGCTCAGGTGCTGGATGTAAACCGCGGTGATCGAATGGATTATCTTGTCTCCATGTCTAGCAACGACTTTATGATGTCCGCCAGGGCGAAAGAGCTGGCATCAAAGGATGACTTTTATAAGCCATATGAAGGGAAGACTTTTCGGGGAAATATGAACACTACAACGATCCGTACAGTAAAGGGTAAAACGATGATGGTCCAGCACGATGTAACATCACCACGTCCCTATTCCCGCATACATCTTGTGAGCGGTACCAAAGCAACCGCTTTGAAATATCCGGAACCTGGAAGGCTCTCAAACAGTCATGAAGGCTGGCTGAACGACGAAGAGTTCAAAGCTATGGAGGAAAAATACGCACCACCCATCGTGAAGAAAGTTGGAGAGCTTGCCAAACAAATAGGCGGGCACGGAGGAATGGACTTTTTGATGGACTGGAGACTCATCGATTGCCTCAGAAACGGACTGCCCCTTGATATAGATGTTTATGACGCAGCGTCCTGGAGTGCAGTCGCACCGTTGACTGAGAAATCTGTAGCCAACCGTTCTGCATCTGTAGATATACCGGACTTCACGAAGGGCTCGTGGAAAACAAATGAGCCTGTTGATATATTCCTTCACAAAGGAGGCACCACGAAGGTAAAACTCTAGCCAATACTGTTAATAGTCTTCCAGCCGAAAGGCTTAAAATACCACTATCTATGGAAATCATTCTTGCCAATGACCAGGTTGAATTAGGTATAGCAGCGGGAAAGCATGCCGCTGATCTGATACGCAGAGCCATAACCGAAAAAGGCGGCGCTAACATCATACTCGCAACAGGCACGAGTCAGTTTGAAACATTAAAACAGCTCATCGCTGAACCGGGGATTGATTGGAGCAAGGTGACCATGTTTCATCTCGATGAATACATCGGGCTGCCTGAGAGCCATCCGGCAAGTTTCAGAAAATATCTACAGGAGAGATTTGTTTCCAAAGTTGATCAATTGAAAGAAGTGAATCTCATCAATGGAGAAGCGGATCCGGCTAATGAATGTAACCGGCTCAGTACCTTGATCACAAATCGTCCCATCGATGTTGCGCTCGTCGGTATCGGTGAGAATGGACATCTTGCTTTCAATGATCCACCCGCGGATTTTGACACAGAGGAACCTTATATCACTGTGCAACTTGATGACCAGTGTATTCAGCAGCAATATGGCGAGGGGTGGTTTGGCACGCTGCAAGAGGTTCCCCATAGCGCCATCAGCATGTCTGTCCGGCAGATCATGAAATCAAAATATATTATTTGTTCTGTTCCCGATAGTAGAAAGGCAATTGCCGTTAGAAATTCACTGGAAGAATCCGTAAGTAATCTTTTTCCCGCCAGTATTCTTCAGGAACATGAGGGATGTACACTTTATCTTGACAAAGCATCATCGTCTATGCTGACATCCAGTGTTCGCGCGTGATACATGAAGATGAATAGGACAACTGCCCAGGTAATCGATGTAGGGTCATTGACGAAAAAGGATGGCGTCATTTCAATCCTTATTATTGGTTTGTTGTTTTTCATTTTCGGCTTTGTCTCCTGGGTCAATGCTATTCTTATTCCATATTTCAGGATTGCCTGCGAACTGACGAATTTTCAGTCTTACCTGGTGACCTTTGCATTTTACATTTCTTATTTTATAATGTCGGTTCCCGCATCCTATTTACTGATGAGGGTTGGATTCAAGAAAGGGATGATGATCGGATTCTGGGCTATGGCCTGCGGTGCGTTCATTTTCATCCCCGCTGCACTGACAAGAACCTACGAAATTTTTCTTCTCGGGCTGTTTACAATAGGAGTCGGGCTAGCAATTCTCCAGACTGCAGCGAATCCATACATTACTGTCCTGGGTCCGAAAGAACGTGCCGCACAACGCATCAGCATCATGGGTATCTGCAACAAGGGCGCTGGAATCCTGGCTCCTATTATTTTTGCGGCCGTCATCCTGAAAGCCAGCGATACCGATCTGTTCAAGACGCTGGGATCGATGAGTGAAACTGAAAAGAATGCTGCCCTTGATGAATTCATCAGAAGGGTTATAGTTCCGTATGCGTGTGTGGGCACCGTACTTGTCGCATTGGGCCTGATGATCCGTTTTTCCCCGCTACCGGAGATCAATACGGAAAAGGAAACAACTGAAGTAGCTCAGGCTAATTCGTCCAAGAAAAGCATATTAGACTTTCCTCATTTAATCCTTGGTGCAATTGCAATCTTTTTGCATGTCGGAACGCAGGTGATCGCTATCGATACCATCATAGGATATGCAAACTCTATGAACATTGATCTCCTTGAAGCCAAAGTGTTCCCCTCTTACACGCTCTTTGCTACGATACTTGGCTACATTCTGGGGATAACATTCATTCCGAAAGTCATCAGCCAGGTTACTGCCCTTCGGGCATGTACCTTGATGGGCACGTTGTTTACCCTGCTTATACTATTTGCTACGGGAGAAGTTACCTTCCTGGGTCACAGTGCCGATCTCTCGATATGGTTCGTCGTATTGCTTGGGCTGGCAAATTCCCTCGTATGGGCTGGCATCTGGCCGCTTGCATTGGATGGGCTGGGAAGATTTACCAAGGTCGGTGCGTCAGTCATGATCATGGGTCTCTGCGGAAATGCGATCATGCCACTCTTCTATGGATATTTTGCCGATGTATACGATAATCGCTTCGCTTATATCGTATTGCTGCCATGCTACCTTTATCTTGTCTTCTACGCGTTCGTTGGCCACAAGATTCGTACATGGAAGCTGGAGCAGGATAAGAATCGTGATATGCCGATATGAACCAGGACCAACTCAGGATAATTAATGCAAGGCTTATCATGCCCAACAAGATCATTGATCATGGCACCTTGTTGAGCAGTCATGGTAAGATCGTTGCCGTCAGTGAATCGAATCTGGAAATGCCAGAAGCGGTCGTTATCGACGCAGAGGGGAAATATGTGGCGCCCGGATTTATCGATATCCATGTGCACGGCGGCGCAGATCATGATTTCATGGATGGCACCGAAGAGGCCTTTCTGAAAATTGCCAGGTTGCACGCCATTCACGGGACAACATGCATGCTTCCCACCACACTTTCTGCAAGCCGCGCAGAACTGGAGTCTACATTGGAAGCGTATCAGAATGCGGACAAAAGTAACTTCAATGGTGCACGCTTCATGGGTATGCACCTGGAAGGACCATACTTTGCTATGAGCCAGCGTGGCGCCCAGGATCCCCGTTATATTCGGGATCCTGATCCACTCGAATACGAGGAGATAGTATCACGAGCGCCATTCATACGGCGCTGGAGCGCGGCACCTGAACTAAAGGGAGCCATTTCGTTCGGAAAGTTCATGCGATCAAAAGGGATACTACCGGCGATCGCTCATACCGACGCGATATACGAGGACGTCATTGAGGCATTTGATTGTGGATTCACCCTGGCAACACATCTGTACAGCGGCATGTCAGGTGTAACAAGAAGAAATGCATTCCGGTACGCTGGCGTTATCGAAAGCGCTTTTATCATTGATGACATGGACGTTGAGATCATTGCCGATGGCATACACCTTCCGCCACCGCTGCTGAAACTGGTTTACAAGATCAAGGGACCCGATCGTACAGCCTTGATAACGGATGCCATGCGCGCAGCTGGAATGCCTCCCGGGGAAAGCACGCTGGGGAGTCGTGTGAATGGCCTGAAGGTTATCGTTGAAGATGAGGTAGCTAAATTGCCCGACAGAAGTTCGTTTGCCGGAAGTGTTGCGACAGCAGACAGGCTTGTGAGAACTATGGTCTTCAAGGTCAATATACCAGTGGTCGAGGTCATCAAAATGATCACCTTAACGCCTGCACGGATCATGGGCATTGAGGGCAGAAAGGGCTCATTGCAACCTGGAAAGGATGCGGACCTGGTGATCTTCGATGAAAATATTAACATCGACAAAACCATCATTCACGGCAAGATCGTCTATGACAGCACTAAGGCGCAGTAACTATGCAACCTTATGGCTACTACCGTCGTCGCAGTGTCTCCCGCTGCGGGGACGCTGCGTTTTTGATACAGCTCATCGTTCCGTCAGAGTCCCCGAGACGGGAGACTCCGCGGAGAAGAATCATCTATGATAGCACTGCGGTGCAGTAACTATGCAACCTTATGGCTACCCCTACCGTCGTCGCAGTGTCTCCCGCTTCGGGGACGCTGCGTTTTTGATACAGCTCATCGTTCCGTCAGAGTTCCTGAGACGGGAGACTCCGCGGAGAAGAATCATCTATGATAGCACTGCGGTGCAGTAACTATGCAACCTTATGGCTACCCGACAACAGATCAAGTACTGGTTCACCCTTTCCGTCAGGCGTCGTGTAGAACGGCCGCTTTTCAATTTCGTACTGTGTCTCGGGAGGAATTCCCAGCGCATGATAAATAGTCTGATGTATCTGTTCGATCCTTACAGGATTTTCAATGGACTTGCATGGCCTTTCATCGGCGGTTTTTCCATATACAAATCCCTTCCTGATACCTCCACCGAACATAAGTAGCGAGCAACCGTCGGTAAAATGCCTGTGCATGCCGTAAAACTTCAGGTCGGACAGGATATCCGGCTGCTTCACCTGTTCGAGGACCTTGAGTCCGGGACGGCCTTCGACCATCATGTCGCGACTGAATTCGCTGGCCAATATAACCAACGTGCGGTCCAGCAGGCCACGCGTATCAAGATCCTTTATCAGTTGTGCTACTGGTCCATCGATCATTTTCTTCATTCCCACCATTCGGGTATGGCCGTTCTCATGTGTATCGAAGCCCATGAAGGGCTCATACTCGGTAGTGACACTAATGAATCGTGCGCCCTGCTCGGTAAGCCGCCTGGCCATCAGACAACCCAATCCGAAACGGCCGGTATTGTAGATATCGTATACTTCTTTTGGTTCCTGACTGAGATCGAATGCTTTTGCTTCAGGTGAGTTCAGCAATCTGTACGCCTGCTCCATCGAACGACGCAACGACTCTTTCTGATAATCGCTTGCTACATCAGCAACCGGGCTTTTGTTAATCAGGTCATTGTACAATTGATTTCTTTTTTCAAATCGCTTTGCATCCATACCAACTGGAGGCCTGACGCTTTCCAATCCCTGGCTTGGATCAGGAATAAAAAAAGGACCGAACTCATTGCCTAGAAAACCCGCAGTATGAAATGCCTTTAGCTCTTCAGCCTCACCGACCGTGAAGCGCTGACCGATATCGATGAACGCTGGAATAACAGGATTTTTCGGACCTAGTTCCTTAGCGATCCAGGAACCGATATGCGGCGCCGCCACGGTTTGAGGTGGCTCATAAGATGTATGCCAGTGGTATTGATGACGCGAATGAAGAATGTGTCCCATATCGGCAGCGACGTAAGACCTGATCAGCGTCCCCTTGTCCATAACACTACCGATAGATTGAAGACCTTTTGAAAATCTGATACCATCCAAAGCTGTTGGGAATGCTTCAAACGTACTCAGCACACGATTGCCTTCCATTCCCTTCTCGTAGGGCGTATATTTTTTGGGATCAAATGTTTCGGTGTGAGCCATCCCGCCAGCCATCCACAATAAAATAACAGTATCCGCGCTCGCGTTGTTTAATCGCGAACTTTTACCGCATCCCGTTAGCATGCTGGCCACAGGCGCTCCTGCACACCATGCGGCTAATGTTGCTGCGCTTGAGTTTTTTAGAAATTCACGCCTCTTCATGTGGTTTAAAGTTACGCTTTGTTAAGAAATTTGACCATACCCATCTGCGCTACGCTGTTTTCAGTATATCAATTGAAATTCAGGATGAAGGGTCATGGCCCAGATGAAATCCTGAACCGCACCCTCTGATGGATTAGCACCTAGTGCCTGCTGTGCAATGCGCATCTCCGATTCCTCTGGCAACCGGCCAAGCGTATTGCGATAGATTTGTGAGACCATAGTCGCTGCGTCGGGATATTTTTTCTTCCAGCCGTCAGCACCCCGCTTAATGGCTTCATTAAAATGAGTTCCGTTGGTAAGCTCCAGCGCCTGAAGCAAATTTGCCTGTGAACTCCTGCTGGTGGATACAGTCTCGCGATTCGGTCTTCCGAGTGCAGTCAGAAATGGATCATTCTTCACCAAGGCAGCGCGTGCAAATGCAACCTTGATTGATTTGGGCAACAACGTCGTTACAATCATACTGTCTGGATACATGGGGTGGATCGATACACTGACAGCATCTGCAAATTGTTCGGCTGTCAACCGGCGACGCACCATACCCGTGAATACATAGTCAGGTGCTGTGATCATTGAAGCTTCCTTCAGTGCAATGGACGGTAGCTGATATGTCTCGGACGTCAGTATTTTATAGAGAAGTTTTTTCAGATCATATCCTGATGCAGTAAAGTCGGATGCCAGCCAATCCAGAAGGTCTTGGCTCCATGGTTCATTGTCCATGACGTCGACGGGTTCAACGATACCACGGCCCATGACCTGCGCCCATACCCGGTTAACAACAGTCCGATATAACCTTCCGTCCTTTGGCTGGACGAGAAAATCGGCGAGTTGTTTCAATCTTTCCGATGTTACTGCTTCAGGATTTATCTCCCCCAATTCTTTGAACAAGATCTTCCGTCCTGCAAACTTTCCTGTTGGCTTGTCGCATCTGTTGATTTCCAGTGTAGTATCCGCGAAAATATTGGCAAATGCATAAGCTTCATCCAGTTTCCAGTCACTGACAAAGCTGTCATGGCATGAAGCGCACTTAATGTTCAGTCCCAGGAATACCTGGGAGACATTCTGCGCAGCCTGCATTTCGGTCCGCTGGCTGGCATTGATCGTACCCCGCCATTTGATTCCATCAATGAAACCTTTTGATTTTTCCGTGGGACTGATCAACTCTTTGACAAAGATGTCATATGGTTTGTTTTCCTGTAAGGATGTATATAGCCATGACGTTATATCCCAGCGCCCCTTTGTGATATATCCGGTTCCACTGTAGTCATTCCGCAAAGCATCATTCCAGAAAGTCAGCCAATGCTGGGCATAATCGTCGTTGCGTGCTAAGATCCTTGAGACGAGGAGCGCACGCTTATCGGGTCGGGGATCCCTGACAAATGCATCAACGGAATCAGGCGGTGGGATCAGCCCCAATACGTCAAGATAAACCCGGCGGAGGTAGGTATGGTCATCCACAGGTTGGGTCCACTTAATATCATGCTTATCGAAATATGCATTAACAAAGCGATCTATCGGCAAGGGGTGTTCACTGGTACCGGTTGGGATATCCGGCATTCTCGGTTGAAGGGCAGCAACCCGATACAAGCTTTTCTCAGGGCCATCTGGCCATGGCGCTCCTTGTTTGATCCAGAACTCAAGCAGCGCGATTTCATTTTTTGTGAGTCCATCGCCCTTTTCCGGCATAGCATCCTTGTGATCCCTCGGAAGCTTGACGCGACGGATAATTTCACTTTCGCCAGGGTCACCTGGTACCAGGATCGGACCATCCTCACCACCTTTCATGACGAATTTCTTCGTGTCCAGGCGCAGTTCGCCTTTCTGTTTTACCTGCCCATGACATTTATAGCATTGATGCGCAAATATAGTTCGAACCTGAAGACTGAGTTCCTGTACCTGCGCTTCGTTTAATGGGCCATCCGCAGCAGTAAACATCGCTGTGTTTCCATCACTCTTTGAGGACTGGTTGAATGGCAATGCCTCCGACAAATAATCTTCGCCATGAGTAATTGAGGAGCCGTAATGTCCCGCTACTGTTACCCCGAACACTGTTATGATCAGTAAAGCCCGTCGCGCCTGTCTCGCCTTTCGGATACTGGCCAAGACAGTCATCATTGATAGCAGCATCGTGCTGATACCGGCCCATTGATGAACGGGAAGGAGATCACTTCCATATGTTTCACTGTTGGAGAGCAGCAAGCCAAATACAACGGCGACGAGGGCAGAAACAGCTCCTAAAATTAAAAGTATATGGATACCTTTTTCAAGGTCATGGGTGCCTTTCTTCCACTGGATGATTTCCATCACCATCGCTACGATAATAAGGCTGATAGGAAAGTGAACGATCATCGGATGTAGTCTTCCAAGAAAGGTCCACAACCAAAACTCAGCCTGATCTGGCACATCGTTTTGCGCAACAGCTTCACTATTGATCAGAAGAAGCAGGCAAAGGGTTATCAGCACTAATAACCGGCCGGGAATATTTTGCAGCACCAGGTCTCTCACACAATCTTTCACACGATTCTTCATGATGCGATTTGACGATTCAATGATTCTAAGTTCAAGTCAAAATTTACCTCATTTGACTCGATAAAAAAACCTAATAACTATTAGAGGTAACCGTTTGACTGAGGCAATGAAACCACATTTAGTTCCCAGGCTGATCTAAATTTATTCCAAATGTAGTTGAGCTCGACGACATGCCATCACAGTACAGTACATGACAGCGGTACATTATGCTTCGAGCCTATCATAAAACCTTATTCCTTGGGTTTCACACCAATTTTGTAACTTTCATATTCAAAATCCGGGCATCGCAGGTGATGAGAAGATCTGTTCCAATCATACTAATTGCTGCACTACCTTTTTTTTCGAACGCCCAGTCTACCGCTGTACCGGCCTGGAAGCTATTATATGACAGCGCGCAGATCTTCTGGGGCAAACAATGGGATAAAACGGTGCCTCTATTGTCTCGTGCTGAGAAGTCTGCATTGTATGACCTGGGTATTTATGACGAAAACTATCTTGTGATCATCAATGATCTTGGATTGGCATATGCCAAGATCGGCGATTTTGCCAATGCTGAGAAGCTGCTCAACAAAGGCATCTCGATAAAGTCCGAGCTTAATAGCGTTCCAAACCCTGATCTTTACCGAAGTTTTCTGAATCTGGCTACTGTCCACGCTGAACAGGGCCATGTGGCGGACGCGGAAAAACTTTACAAGCGTATCATATCGGGCCTGACGTCGACACCAGATCCCGAATTGAATTCACAAGCATTCAAGAACCTTCTTACCTTATATGAGGTCAATGACCGTCCAGCCGAGGCGTTAGCGCTTGTTGACAATATCAGGTCAGATGAATTGGACAATCCTGAAGATCAATCGCTGATGGATTACGAGTTGAAGCTCACCCGCGTTCGGCTTAATAGAAAACTGGGAAAACATGATACTGCGACGTCGATCCTCGGATCAACCATGAATGAACTGGCTAAAGAAAAAGGGAAGAAGTTCGCATCCTTATATATTCAGTGTCTTCAGGAATCAGGGCTGCTTGCATCCGAGACAGGTTTGTTCAACAAAGCCGAAAAGGACTTGCTTCAGGCTTTTAGGCTGATTAAAGCTGAAACACCCGTGAACAACCAGGTCCTAACTGCGGTATTGAATGACCTTGCAACTGTTTATGAAAAAATCGGCCTTCAGGAAAAAGCACTAGCATACTATCAGGATGCGCTTGCCCTCTCCATACAAGATAATGGCGCCAACGCGATGGCTACATTAACGCTACAAAGCAACATTGCCGGGATCTGGTTAAGGCAGGGGTTGGTAAAAGAGGCCTTGACCAGTTTTGTCTCTATCGAAAAAAGATTGCGTACCATCACCTCCGAAGCAAATCCTAATTACATCACAATCCTGAACAATCTGGCGACTGCTTACCGGCGCGACAAACAGCCGGCTGAGGCACGTGCTGCTTTAGATCGTGCTTATCAATTGATCCAAAAGCATGATTTGAATAGTGATGACCTGGCAGCTAGTGTCATGAACAATATGGCGGTATTGCTTACAGCCTCTGGAGACTTTGAAGAAGCCGCCTCGTACTATGAAAAAGCCTACAACCTTAGAAAGACGATCTTTGGTGACAATTCGCTGTTGCTGATGGATCTTGCCAGCAACCTCGCTGTTGTTTATTGGGAGCTTCGAAAACCGGATCTCGCACTGCCATTGTTCGAAAAGTCCATCGGTCTCGCCCTCCGTCAGATCAAATACATTTTTCCGAATCTAAGCGAAGACGAACAAGTACAGTTTTACAAGAAACTCAAAGAGGATTTTGAACGCTTCAATACCATTGCATTCCACGCGAAAAGGTCCGACTTGTTATTGCAGGTTTTCAACAATCAGATAACGATCAAGTCCCTTTTGTTCTTTACGCAGCGCCATCGGAATGATCTTGTCACCGAAAAAGGCGATACAATATTGGCAAGACAATATCAGGTGCTAAAATCGAAACGGGAACAACTCGGGTACCTGTATCAGCTACCCCTCAAAGAACTTTCGCGTTCGGGCGCATCTGCAGCAAATCTCGAAAAAGAGATCGACGTTATAGAAAAAGCAATAAGTCTTAAAACAAGTGAAACCGTAGCCGAGAAGATGATGGAACAAGGCTTTCGCTGGAATGATATACAAGCACGGATGGGCCCCGATGAGGCCCTTGTCGAGATCATTCGCTTCAGAAAATATGATTTGAAAAGGTATGAAGAGAATGGTTCTGCAAGGGCAAGCTTTGGATTTACCGACAGCATCCGTTATGCTGCCCTTATCACCACCACGGAAACAACGGAATCGCCGCAGCTTGTTTTGCTTAGCGAGGGTCAGAACATGGAGACACGCTTCCTCAACTACTACAGAAATGCATTGACCTACACCATCAAAGACAATAATTCATATCGTTTCTACTGGCAGCCGTTCGACCACCTGATACGAAATAAGTCCATGATCTATCTTTCGGGCGATGGTGTGTATCACAGGCTTAATTTAAATACCCTGCAGGATCCACAGACGAATGAATATCTCATTCAGCGATATAACATACACTATCTTCTCAATCCGGCTCAGGTGATGGAGAAGCAGAAAAGTACTTTCATAACCAGGAATGCAACGCTGATGGGAGACCCTGTTTTTGACATGGCAGAGTCTAAGAATGCAAAGAGCAGAACAAGTGATAAGTTTGCATCCCTTCCGGGGACAAATGCGGAAGTTGTGAAGATCAAAGAGATCCTTTTTAACAAGGGCTGGAGTGCGCATGTTTACCTCAAACAACATGCTACAGAAAAAAATCTGAAAAGTGTTCGCTCTCCTGATATCCTGCATATTGCCACCCATGGATTTTTTTCCACAGACCAGGTGAAATTAAGCGCCGAAGCAAAGAAGGATTTTTTGTTTTACTCGGGCCTCGTGCTGACAGGGGCAAACAGGAACCTCGATGAGGAAACACAGGAAATATACGATGATGGCATACTGACCGCTTATGAAGTGATGAACCTTGATCTCACAAGGACGCATCTTGTTGTGTTATCAGCATGCGAAACAGGTCTTGGAAAGATCGAAAATGGCGAGGGTGTTTACGGATTGCAGCGTTCATTTCTGCAGGCGGGAGCCCGCAACATACTTATCAGCTTATGGAAAGTTGACGACAAGATAACGCAGGAGCTGATGGTAAGTTTCTATCAATATCTTTTTCAGGGCAAAGTGGAACGTGAAGCCCTTAAACTTGCACAGCTCGATCAATTGAAAAAATATCCAAACCCACATGGCTGGGGGGGGTTCATTGTTGTTGGTCTTGATTGAGTCTTAAAACATTACTCAAGAGCTTGCTGAAATTAGAAGATCTTCTCTCTGAACATGACAGAGAACAAACAATATTCAGCAGACAATACACAATCAGCATCCGAAATTCTTCAATTGACAACGTCATGAGAATTTCGGTGTTATCTATTCACGCATCAATAGATCACAAATCAACAATGATTATTGATTACTGCGTATTGTGTATTCCCCCATTCTCTGTCTTAAAACATTGATCTTGCGCTCGCTGAAATTGGAAGCATGTGGTGTCGGCCATACAGGCCTCTGGGTTGGACCTGCATGTCTTACCCAGGGCTCAGTTGTTTTGCCCTAAGGCCTGAAGGGCCGGCACATGCTACGCATCGTCGATGGTATGCTCAAGATTATGTACACAGACTAACCTCTAAAGGCCTAGAAAGAACCAGTCTGGAGAAACGTCTTTCGTGGTGACGGGTAAACGGACGGGTTGAAATGCCTTCAACTGATCCTCATTCGTTCCATTAAGCATCCTGAGCGTCTGCGTTGGAACACCAGTGATCTGAGAAAGTGTTTTCCAATCAACCTGTTTTCTTAGAATATAGGTTTTAGCAGATTCATTGAACGGTGATGATACACCATTTAAACTGAATTCAACACGACGATTATACTGCCGTTGCAGCTCAACGTCGACTTCCTTGTGAGCCTGTCTTCCCCTTGCAACAATAGCTATACCTGTCTGATCGACTCCCTTCTTTAAAAGATGGTCGGCAACGGATTGTCCGCGCTTCTGTGTTAACTTAAGATTGTACTCGTTCGTGCCACGGTCATCAGCGAAAGCAAATATCTCAAGCTGTGCGCCGGGATTTTGTGTAAGGTATGCAGCAAGCTCATCCAAAACTTTTAGGGCCTCAGGACGCACGCGATAATGATCAAAGTCGAAGTAGATGTTTTCTACCTGAATGGTCACTTGTTGCAACGGCCTGGTTACAGAAAGATCCTTCACGACAGGAATAATACTATCTGATACCATTCCTTTATCAAGCGTGAGAAAGAAATCGCCGTTCGAAACACCGCTGAATCTGAATTTCCCTTCCTCATTTGTTTTCGTGATCTTCAACACCTCTCCGGACTTGTCGGTCAGCAATATCTTCATTGATGGTATTGCGTTGCCCCTCAGAGAATCCACCAGGATACCCATGATCAGAACATCCTCTTTGGCCCCCGCGGGAGGGTTGATCTTTGAGAGATATCCTTTGGCCTTGTGCTGAATGTCATGGAGACGTGCTTTAGCAATGTTATTGAGGGTTTCGAACTCTTTGGGATCGATCTTAAATTGTTCCGCAGAGACAGGCAGGTTCGCGGCGATACGCTCGGCTATCTGGTCGACGATCTTTTTCTTTTCATAGGTTAACTTTTCGTAATCAATTTTCTCCTCAAGGCGTGAGGCCTGGAGATTGAGATTTTGTGATTCTTCCGTTTTCTCCTTAAGACTGATATCACGCCGCGCATTCCGTCTCTTCAGGCTGAATCGCGATATGAAAGCAGGGATTGATGGTATTTTAACCGCCATGATATCAAATCCACCTGATCCATCCTGCCGGTTGCTGCTCCAGTAAACTGCACGCTGACTTAAGCTTACAAAGCAGTCATCGCGATTGGAATTGAAGGGAGACCCAAGGTTATAAAGAACAATTTCTCCGGTTGACAACCGTTTTGACATATAAAGATCAAGACCACCATAACCTTCGTGTCCGTCTGAAGAAAAAAACAAAACATTAGGGAAAGAAGTAAATGCAGGAGACAGTTCATTCAATTTTGTATTGACACTTGTTCCCAGATTCATTGCTGGCCCCCAATTCTCGCCTCCCGAATTCACGCACATCCAAAGATCAAAACCACCTGAGCCACCGGCACGATTGCTTGCGAAAACCAGTGAATCTCCTCCCTGTGAAATAGCAGGCTGACGCGCTTCATAGGTCTTGTAATTGACATTCCCGTTCAATGCGACTGGTTCAGTCCATTTGTTGTTCCTGAACGCTGTCATGAATATCCGGCACTGCGGTCCTTCTGATCCGCATACGGTATAATAGTATTTATCTCCCTTGCTGTTGAATGATCCACTTCCGTCATTGAATTTGGTGTTCGTGATGGCGAATATTTGCTTTGTTTTATCTACCCAGGAATTCTTGTCCTTTTCGAAGTAATAGTTATCCGTAAAGGCCTCTCCGAAACGCTCATCTATTGACTGCCTGTTTGAAAAGATACGGCCACTGCTGATTACAAGATTGACGCTATCTCTGACCGCCGGAGCAAAATCATTATACGCGGTGTTTAGGTTTAAAGGGATAGCTGGATAGAAGCCATCCCCGCTTGCCAGCTCTTCCTTTGCAGTTTCACACCCAGATTTGTCTATGATGGATTGCTCAACGAAATCTTTGACGCTCTTATCGCCTTTATGCAAGTCGATAAATTCCGTAAAGTACTGGATTGCCTCGTCGAAGTTTCCATTGAACTTAAGCATCAAGGCGAAATAGTAGAGCGACAAGGGATATTCTTTCGGAGAAAGGAAATACACCTTGAGGTAATAAGTTTCGGCTTCGGCATAGTTAAAGGTCTTGCGATAACATTCGGCCAGCCTGTAGCCAATGCCTGCATCTTTGACGTTCTTATCGGCAAGCTCACGATAATCCTGGATGGCCAGGTTGTATTGCTCCTCCTCATAGAATCCATCTGCCTCTTCTCTAAGCGCGTTAACCGGTCTATCATCCTGACAAAGGGCTGAATGCATGATTGACAGGAAAAATATAAAGATCAGGAGCGTCCGCATGACCAAATATACGATCAATGACCTATGGCTGCGATTCATTTTCCGCTGATGGATTTTAGATAGTATCAGATAAGGGGGGATGAAAATCGCCGAAACCCCTTATTGACGATGATCTTATACGCAAGTGACAGTTCATATGCGTTGGCATAACCGAAATTCCTGCCTAGTGATGAAACGTTTGTATCATAGCTGAATCCTAGATTCCATGAACGGTTGCTAAAACCTGTAGACAAGATGAACGCATCGTTCAATCTGTACCACGCGCCGAACATCACCTTGGTACTTTTTGAATTATGTAAATAAGGGGGATGGAAATAATAACTGAAGTAACTACCCAAATTTACCTGAAAGCTTCTATTCTGATATTGCAGCAAATAGTTCGGAGATATCTCAAGTTTACGGTTCCACACCGACGCAAGTCCACCGTGAAATTTCAGCAACAATACAGATGGTTCACGTGAATCGCCCGTGAAACCGCGGGAAGGAATGATGTTTGATACCGCTAACCCACTGAAAGCGGAAGTGCTGCGATATGAAAGTCGGCCCCGGGTAGTGTAAAACCACACAACTCCCGCGTTCAATAATGGATTAATGACCTGATTGCCTATGCCTCCACTTTCACCTGAAAGGTTACCATCATATCCAAGACCAGGAGAATACTGACTTGCCCATTGCATTGCGCCGTCGCTCACCCTTTGCTGAAGTGCTCCTGCCTGCAAGCCAATGGTCACGATATTGTTACCATATTTCGAAAGGTGGAAATTGTAAGCACCCGAAATCATAAGCCCTTGACTTTTGAATTCTTTGTTCGGCCCAGCAATATCATTCAGGAATGTCGCACCAAGACCACCGAGGTGCTTGACACGCGTTCCAGGTTTGAGCAGGGGTTTAATGAAACTGAATTGAAAAGTATTAAAAGGCACTCCGACGCTGGACCATTGTGATCGATAATTCATCCCCATGTAGATATCCTTTTCCAAACCTGAAAGCGCAGGATTAAGATAGAGGCTGCTGGCATAGTATTGAGAAAAAACAGGTGATTGAGCACGAACCGGTTCCATGCTGATTGCAATCAATATAAGCAACAATATGGAACGCCAACTGAAGCTCATCGGAGGATGGATATTACGCCCTTCTGTTCAATTGTCTCACCGGACTTTTTCGTAGCCCTGAAAAAATAGGGATAGGCACCTGAGGGAAGGTCTCCACTGCCAGATCTAATATGTCCATCCCACCCTGTCGCTATCATATCCTCCAACGAATGTGATTCGTAGACTTTCAGACCCCATCGATTATAGACAATGAATTGGAAATTTGATTCGACCAATTCGTTTCCAAATACCTTGATCACCCTGTTGTCAGGATCAGCGGCAGTAGGTGATAACGAAGTGGGCAGGTAAAAAAGCCCTGGCAACCCATCTGCCGGCGTACCTTCGCCAATAACCAATATCTGACCGGTTGCATCTGACGCTGACGTTACTTTGTCGATATCGGAATCATGCTCAACAGTGATATTTCCGAGCGGGGCAAAAGTCGCTGATTCATCCTCGGCCTCAAAAATATCCAATGCATGTCTGTTTGTATAGTCCGCCGGTATCTGATGTCCGAGAGATACAGGACTGTTGAGAAATGTTCCACTGATCGTTGACCGTTGCCAGTAGACTTTTGAGAAAAGGGAGTTTGATCCCTGGAAACTGAGCGCAGGAACATTGTCAAATACTTCCATTGATGTAACCACACCGATGCCGGCTATGTTCAGCATCTCCACGGGGTAGTACCCACCATTCTTTCCTATCGGGAAGAACTTGTAGCCTGTGCCTTCGTGAAGTAAAGCTCCATCAACATAACTTCTGGATGAGCCTCCTGTGATAGATCCTCCTCCCGCAACGCGCAGTTCGTCGCTTGAGGTAACGGACACAATGCCGAGCGTAAGATCAAGACGATTTGTGATCAGGATCTTGTCCTCGATCCTTTTTATTCCGTCGCCATTTATAATAAGACTGTAGACCTCGTTTGTATTATTGGAAAAACGCTGCGCGGAACCCTCCAATGTAATAGATCCGAGACCCTGGTAAATGCTGGTGTTACGCCAGTCTCCTTTCAGTAAAATACTTCCTTGATTCTGGATAAATCCTTCATTGATAGCGTCACCGTTGATGTGAACTTCGAGATCCTCTGGTATATAGAAGTTAGTTTGATTCGTCACTAATTGCGCATCTGTATATTGCATGGATCCGATCCACACAATCAAAAGTGTTATAACGAAGCGGCAATGTGTTTTACGCTTCATCATTTAGTATATGTTATGCGGGCACCATGAATGCGCTGCAGCGCTCCTCCGGGATTATTGGCATTCAGCAAATTTGTGAAGTTGACGATCACCCGGTATGAGTAATTCAAATTGTCGACAACGCTGGCCACCCCGGCGTTCGTCGATACAATTCCCAGGCCAAGGAGTGGTGTGTTTATTGTCGCAAGAATTTGTTGTGCGCCTCCTACAAGGGGTTTGCGTACAAGGGTTATTTGAAAGGCGCCTAAAAGCAAAGAGTACTCATAGTAAATTCTGATATCATTGATTGTCGCACCATGGGGGAGATTAACGGCTGCCATAATCGTCCTTGCGGGACCCTGAGCATAAACGAAAGCGCCGTCACCGTTTTCCGAAATACCCAGCGCTGGATCCGTTTCATTGTTTACCTGTAAACCGACAAAACCTCCGGGGTCTACTGAAAGGTATTGAACGGCGGGCGGTGCGGCAGGGACAACGCTTGGCACCCAGGCTGCACCGTTCCACTTTAATACATCATCTGCATTGGGAGCTGCGTTGGACAAGTTTCTTCCCTGGAGTCTAGCAACAGTCGAAGCCGTTACGCTTCCGGTAACATCGCCTGCAGGAGTTACCCATTGCGTGGCTGTTCCCGCGCCATTCGTTACCATCACCTGATTGGCTGTTCCCTGCTGTACAACAAGATTATTGATTTGTCCTGTGACCTGTCCGCCGGCTGTAAGCGTGACGGAGTTACCATCCTGGATGGAGAGCGTGCTTCCCACCAAAGAGAGTGTTTGATTGTCGTCCGTGAAGGTTGTACGATCCGTCCATGTTACAGCTCCTGCCCCATTTGTTGTCAATACCTTGTCATTACCTCCGGAAGCAATATCAGCAGTAGCTATACTTCCGTCCGCGATCTTAGCTGAGTTAACAGTATTTCCCTGGATGACTTGATTGTTCAATGGACCGGCAACTTCACCCGCAGTAGTTACGGCGTTAAGGTCAGCGGCTGTACCATTGTCAATATTCAATGTATTGGCAGCGAGCGAAAGATTCTGATTATCATCTACGAACGTCGATCTGTCCGTCCATACCACTGTACCGGTACCATTGGTTGAGAGTACTTTGTCGTTTCCGCCTGATGCAAGGTCTCCGGTAGCGACAGTACCATCAAGTATTTTTGACGAATTGACGGTGTTAGGCTGAATGACCTGGTTGTTCAATGTACCGGCTACATCGCCCGCAGTAGTTACGGCGTTAAGGTCAGCGGCTGTACCATTGTCAATATTCAATGTATTGGCAGCGAGCGAAAGATTCTGATTATCATCTACGAACGTCGATCTGTCCGTCCATACCACTGTACCGGTACCATTGGTTGAGAGCACCTTGTCGTTTCCGCCTGATGCAAGGTCTCCGGTAGCGACAGTACCATCAAGTATTTTTGACGAATTGACGGTGTTAGGCTGAATGACCTGGTTGTTCAATGTACCGGCAACTTCACCCGCTGTTGTGACCGCGTTAAGGTCAGCCGCTGTACCATTATCAATATTCAATGTATTGGCAGCGAGCGAAAGATTCTGATTATCATCTACGAACGTCGATCTGTCCGTCCATACCACGGTGCCTGTACCATTTGTTGAGAGCACCTTATCGTTTCCACCTGATGCAAGGTCTCCGGTAGCGACAGTACCATCAAGTATTTTTGACGAATTGACGGCGTTAGGCTGAATGACCTGGTTGTTCAATGTACCGGCAACTTCACCCGCTGTTGTGACCGCGTTAAGGTCAGCCGCTGTACCATTATCAATATTCAAAGTATTGGCAGCGAGCGAAAGATTCTGATTATCATCTACGAACGTCGATCTGTCCGTCCATACCACGGTGCCTGTACCATTTGTTGAGAGCACCTTGTCGTTTCCGCCTGATGCAAGGTCTCCGGTAGCGACAGTACCATCAAGTATTTTTGACGAATTGACGGCGCCGGGCTGAATGACCTGGCTGTTTAATGTACCGGCTACATCGCCGGCTGTTGTGACCGCGTTAAGGTCAGCCGCTGTACCATTGTCAATATTTAATGTATTCGATGTGAGCGAAAGATTCTGGTTGTCGTCAACGAAAGTCGAGCGGTCCGTCCATACCACGGTGCCTGTACCATTTGTTGAGAGCACCTTGTCGTTTCCACCTGATGCAATGTTAGCGGGGCTTACCTCACCGGTTCCAATCTTTGAATTTGTAACAGCGCCATTGGCCAGATCGTTTGACGAGATCGTATTATCCTGGATATCAACAGTAGTAACAGTTGCATCAATGATATTGGAAGAGTTCACTGCATTCGGAGCAAGCTTGGCAGATGACACTGCACCATTTGATAATTGAAGTTGATTCGATCCGTTAACCGAAATGGTTGTTCCATCCGTGTTAACTGCAAGATTGATGTCTCCTGTAGCTGCACCGCCACTCAGTCCTGAAGTAGGACTGGTATTAATGGCTGATATATCGCCTAATGCCGCCACCGTTGCCCAGCTTAGCGACGTACCATCAGTTGTGAGATACTTACCGCCGTTACCAGCCATGGAAGGGATCTCTTTCAAAGTTGTGAGGTCAACCACGTTGCCACCTGTAAGGGTGAGTCGTTGTGTTATGGGGTCATAGGACAAGGTTTGGCTGGTTTGATTGCCTAACCCTTTTACCCATGCTCCATTGTTCCAGTGATAAAAGGACTTTTCAGTAAGGTCAAAGACCATAAGACCATCGTCCTGAGGGGATGATGGTCCTATGGTCAAACGTTGCGCAGTTGATAATTGGGGTAGCAGAAAACCCTGGTCGCTGTTAGGGGGACTGATCACAAGAACAGCATTGGGTCTCGATATCATCGAACCAATGACAACGGATTTCTTTTGTCCAACGACAAGTGAGGCCGCAGCCACCAGGATCAGGGTTGTAACGAGGGTTTTCACAGACAATTCCACTTTATCAAATTAACGCCCAAAGTTCCAGGGTTCACAACCGGAACTGCTAACACGTAATTTGGCTGGCTAAAAGGTCTATTGATGTTACGAAATTGAGAAAACGAGGGCCGAATTGGGACATTAAAAATGGCTCACTGCAACGTGCCCGGTGGAGGCACGGTCTTAAATCGGACCGATATTAGATTCTAAGGACAGTTATCCGAAGAGAATTTAGCGTTCAACCCTTACCCTGGCGATTGCATTTTCCTTGTTACCGAAGACGATCTCGCGACAGTTCACACTTCCACATTGACAGGCAAAGGGCTCCATGCTTTCATCGATGAACAAGGCGTAGTCTACAGTGAGCTCCTCCCCGTCCTTGATGTCGCGGATGGCTACCACGTTAAGACCGTCATAAGCTGTATTGGGCGTACAACTATGATTTTGAGGTGCCCAGTTAATAGGGTTCTCGTCCCATAATATATAGACCTCACTGCTGATAGGATAAGCGTAGTGCCGGAAATCAAGTTTCTGGCGTTCGTTCCAGTTTTCATCAACATAACTTTTTGAGACGATACGCTGGGACAGTCCTTCTCCCGAAAATATTACATCATTCTTACGTATCCGTTGATTGGCAAAGATCCCATATCCTGAAACAGGACTCCCTTTGAGGGTATACTTCTTTTGCTTGGCTTTATAGCGTGCTGTTCCTTCTGAGATGATCTGCTTGAGGAAGCCTGTCTTACCGGCCGGATCGTTATTGAGTATATGGTCAGCCGAACCTTCGTACCCGTTCTCATAGAATGCCGAGCAGGTAAAGTTTATCTCAAGGAAGTAAATGTCATTGTTATTGTCCATCCTGAAATCCAGCCGCGCATAGCCCACACCACCAAAGGCGACGAAGATCTGTTCGGAAGCTGCCTTTAGCTTTCTTTCGATCTTATAGTCATGCACGGGCACGTTACAATCAGGATGCAGTTCTGAAGTCTTCAAGGCATAGGTCTTGAACTCACGTCCCTCAGGAAAGATGTATTCTATTGGTTTATAGGAACGGCAGGTCCTGGAATCTTTGTTTGCAGCAACCAGAACGGTAAATTCCCTGCCCGCCACATATTCCTCAACGAGTATTTCTTCATACTGTTCAAGTATGGACTTCACCTTGGATTCAAGCTCTTTCGGGGTATGAACAAGAGAATGCTCATCAATACCAAGACTGTCTCCGGCTTTCGCGGGTTTGATAAACATCGGAAAGCGAAGCTTGTCAAGCACCTCTTCGACATCATATATAGAGTCAAGCTCAACTGAAGCCGGGGTCATTACGCCCGCACAGAAGGCCACATATTTCATTAGCGGCTTTGGGGGGTCATATAATAGCGTGTTCGGCCCGGTATAGGGAAGGTTGAGCAGATCGAGCGTCTGAATAACATCGATGGACGGAACTTCCCACTCCAGATACCCTTCGCAGAGGTTAACGAAGATATCGTAACCTTGCTTGCTAAGGTCCTTGAGTTGCCTGTAAGTGGTTAGCTTATTCAGGAAGACATGATCAACTTGATCATTGGGAAGTAATTGGCTCAGGTCCCTGGGTGGATCATAATGTTTATAATCCACATCTGTTGTGGAGTAATCAGGCTGAAGTACACAGATTTTCATTTATTGTTAAGCGTTATGTTTTGCCCCATAACGCGCTAATCCATCTTCAATAATTTCAATTATTAAATAAGTAAAAGATTTTTTCGCAAACCTCAAAATGGCGCCGATAGAAGTATAGTTCTCATCTTCACTTAGCCCACATTGAGCATTGATCTCCAACACATAAAACTTCCCTGTTTGCTTGTCCATCCTGATGTCTAACCTGCCATAGCCCATGCCTCCAACAGAATGGAATGCCTGAAGGCTTATAGCCTTTAACATCGGTACGAGCTCTTCTTCTGCTTCCTTATAGTTGTAAAGATTCCCATTGTCAGGGCAAGGTGTTTCGGCATCATAGGTCTCCCAAAGTCTGTCGAATGAAAGGAATTGTTCGCGGTCCGGCAGCCCTGCATGAAAGACCCTTTCAACGGGGGGGTAAAAGCGAATAGCATCCGGGTGAGTCGATGAGCCTACCAATAAAACAGTAAACTCCCTTCCGGGAATAAAACGTTCAACAAAGATCCCTCCCGTATCGAGCTTCCAGCCACGATAGCCATGTTGCATGTCGTTAAGAATGGCATCGAACTCTGATTCATTACTGACAACATTCTTAATTGTAAGCCCCAAACTTCCAGCCGAGATGGCAGGCTTGACGATCAACATATCGCCGAGGTCCTTAAAGAGGTTTGTTGTGTCGGGCTTATTATGGAGGATCTTCCAAGGTGGTGTAGGTACCTGGGACGTGTCGAACGCTTCCTTCATGGGTATCTTGGAAGTCGTTATCTGATAGAACAGGTCATTGGAGCCCGTGTAGATCAGGTCATTTTTTTCAAGGGCATGGATCACCGAAACCCCGGGGATACCGTTCATTTCATCTCCATCACAAAGGTTGATGACCAAAGGTATCTTGGATGAGCTGTTATTTTTTATACGGGTGACGACGTCCTCAATCGTATGCAAGGTGACGTTCATCCATTGCCATTCACAACCTATCTCATCGAATACACGCTGGTATTCCGCTATACTTTGCGTATAGTCATAGTAGTATTGAAGATTAGGGTCATCTGTTTCCAGATAGGGTGCAATTACCCAGACAAAATAATTGTCCTTGTTATCCCGGAAACTAACAGGCTTGTGATAGCCCGTTGCAGGAGTATTAACAATATCATGCAATGACACAGAAGGCATGGAAACCCTTTGACTAGCCTATAGAAGCCAGTTTTTTAGATATAAAGTCGGTGAATCTGTAATTCTTGGCTATTGTCGGTGAAAGGTACTTGGCACCTTTGATCATCCCGATGCAGGCTTTGCTACCGCATCCACATTTGAAAGCCTGATCCATATCCCATTCGGTCGAAGGGTAAAAGAAAGTAAGCTCTTCGCCTTCCTCAACGGTCCTGAGGGCTAACAGTTGTCTGGTCGTTGTATCAAAAAAACAATTAGGGGAACAACTGTGATTGATGCACTCAAGGTACTCTGGCCAGAGCTCTATGTGCTCTGTATCACCGATCTGAACGGTGAGATAGGTAGGGCTATCATACACCTCCTTGGCGGAAAACTCGGCGATAACATCGTTTTCCTTAAACGATTTTCGGGAGTAGAGAGAGCGGTGATTCTTCTTGGCATCTATCCTGATCTCGGCGATCTCTGCTGATACAATGACAAATGCAATTGGTGCGGTCTTACTATTGTAACTCATATGGGAAGGTTGCGGGTGACAGTGGGGTCGAAGAAGTGATATCCGAAGATCTATGGAAGGAGCGATAACCCAGGCAACTTATCATTTCTTACTTAATGTATTAAGTTCATGATTTCTCCTTTACTAACATTACGTTACATCAATAACAACACTGAGTTATATTATCGATAACATAAAGTTACGTTATATATTTCAGTCTTTACAAATTATAGAACCATTAATTGATAAAACATTGAAAAAAATTTATCGATGACATGAAGTAGCACCAGTCCAATCTTTCAAAGTCAACTTCATTAATGATCCTATATCACCATAACATGGATGGTGGCAAGTCAATAAATATCAATGATTCAGTACGAGTAGATGTAACATTATTAAGCACTTCCGAGTGTTTATTGAAATCGATACTAAAGGTTGTGGATCAACTGATGAGCTTCGCTGATATAGGAAACACCATAGCCAAGACGATACATGTAACCTGTTATGACCACATCAGCTGCTTGTCATTAACCGATTGTGAATTGTAGTTTGTTGGGGTGAACACCTTTGACAACGGAAGGCGTATAGTGTTTTGGACGATGACAATGTCCTACTTCCCGACCATAGAGATCTTAAATGGTATCTTTTGCAGCGGTTTGTCCTCGTTGAAGACTTTTACTGAAGCAATCTTGTCAACCACCTCGATACCCGAGATTACTTCACCAAAGACCGTATACTGATTGTCCAAGGGCATGTATCCTCCCTTGTCGGCATAGGTCTGCTTCTGTTCTGGCGTGAGGTTCAAACCAAGATTACGGGCTTCAAAATCAACATCTTCCAATGTATAGCGTCCACCGTGAACGATAAAGAACTCTGCTGCTGACGATTCTTTGTCAGGGTTGTTCTCATCAACACGTGCCATTGATAACGCTCCCTTTTTATGGATATACCTGGGAGTAAACTCCGAAGGGATCTTGTAATCTAGTTTTTTGGTAAGATCACCACCCTGTACCATGAACTCATATACGATACGGTAAAAGTCAGCGTCGTCATAGTGGCCTTCTTTGATCAGCTTAACAAAATTGGCCCTGTGCAGCGGGGTTTCTGCATATAGCTTCAGTCGAATATTGCCGTATGAAGTCTCAATCAGAACTTCATTCTCAGGGTTATCCTTGCCATAGGCGGTAAGGATCTCACGTAGATTGTCCTTTGTAATGGCTACCGTTTCCTTTTTTTCGCAGGAATAAAACACCCCAAGAAGGACTATAATACTGATAGCATGTTTCATTTATACAGAGACACAGTTGATTCTGGCTCAATATAATAAATGCCATGTAGAATAAAGTCAATCCACGCCGGCAGAATCTGACCGGCAAACTCTAGACCTTACCGGGCATTGCCGTCAGTGCCTTCTCATCGCTCTGCTTATTATAGACCAGGTCCACCTTATTTGAGTCTTTTCTGACAACGACAGTGTAAATGCCTGGGCTTTGATCATAGAAGTCGATCAGGGTTTTGTGATGCTTTACAATCTCTGTGTAAATGAGCTGGCCACTTGGATCATGTACTTCAACGGTCGCCCCTATGAAAGACTTATCGACTTTGAAATAAAGGATGTCGCTTCTGACAGACAATACGGTTACCGGCGCCGGTTTAGCATGAATGTGGAAGACAGGGCTAGTAAAAAAAATGATTGCTACAGTAGATATGAATTTCATTATTAAGTTTTTCTCTACTTTAACCAATAGCGTGCCAGCACTGTTTATGGCGATTCCAGCATTCTAATCAAGGATCCATAATTTGAAAAGTTTCAATTTTGGAAGAAACATTGCGTAATGGGATGTAAGATTTATCAATGAATGTACCGTTGATTGACCGCTAGCCCTTTATGTAAGCTTAAAGTATATAGGTATGACCATTCTTACCATAACAGGAAGATCTCCTTGCATACCCGGATTCCACAGGGGCATCATGTTAATTACCCTGAGGGCCTCCTCATCACAATCCTTATCGATGCCCTTAACAACTTTTGCCTCCAGTACGCTTCCATCGGGACCAATGATAAAGCTAACGAAGACCTTACCTTCTATCTGTATACGACGGGCGTGGGCTGGATAACGTGTCTTACGAACAATGAATTTCATCATCGCTTCGGCTCCCCCTTTATAGCTGGGCATAATTTCCGGGTGATCATATACTTTTGGAGGAGCTACCGGGACAAGTTCTACAGGAATAGCGATGTCCCCATCAACGACGCCATCAATTGATGGTTGTTCACCTGTTAATGTTCCATCTACCACACCGGTACTTTCATCCGCCAATGGCTGCTCAGTCATGGGTTCATCTTCCCGCTTGACAGCGACCGGCGCTAACGTTGGGGTAGCTTTTCGAATTTCAGGTTTCGGTATATTCTTGATGTCTTTAATGATTATTGGCCCAGTCGGGCAGATGGTACGGTTGGGTATAGTTTTAACGATGTTTTCCTGCAACGGCTCGGTACGAATAAATGACCAGCCGACAAGAACCGCCGAGAGCCCGAATACCATTAAGGTCGCCTTGTTAACTTGATCGGGATAAGACTTCCTGATCGCATACGCACCGTATTCGTGATTACGGTTTTCGAAGACGAGCTCATCCAGCGTATGGATAGCGCTACCATTTGTTTTCATAAGCTTTGTGGTTAGGTTGAACTTGACAGCCTTCATATAGAGACAATACACCAGAGGGCCGGGTTCTTTATCAGAATCCTGGCATTCACCGGTTACGTCCAGTGGATACGCTCTACTAAAAGCTCGTTTGCCTGATAATGATGGAGGGGTTAAAAAGTCACGAAGCGCAACGAAAAAATTAAGGATCACTATGTCGTTGACAGCCCTGCTTTTGTCGCTTTCGCACCCGCTACTCGTATTGTTGAACATCTATCTTTGAAACAAATCAACGCACAATCTTTATGAGAAAACTTATTTTGTCGATGCAGGTATCATTGGATGGCTTCATCGAAGGTCCTAACGGCGATATGAGCTGGATGCAAACAGATGGTGATGAACTATGGAAGGATCTATTCAAAATGCTGCAAAATGTTGACCTTCACATCATGGGTCGTGTTATGTTCCCCGGGTATCGTGACTACTGGAAGGCTGCTCTCACAGATTCACAATTTTCATCCGGCGAACGTGCTTATGCAAAGTATGCGGATAAGACAAAACATATTGTTTTTTCCAAAACACTCAAAGATCCGGAGTGGGGGAATACTACTATCAATACAGGCGGCGTTGCGGAAGAAGTACGGAAGTTAAAGCAATTGCCAGGCAAAGACATTTATGTTGTCGGGGGGGCCTTGATGGCGTCGACAGTTATCAATGCCGGTTTAGTTGATGAGTATAGGCTAACTGTGAATCCGGTCGTTGTGGCTGAAGGTAAATCCTTTTTTCAGCAAGTGAACAACCGTCATGATCTCGTGTTGAAAGACACCAAAGCGTTTAGTTCGGGTGTAGTGGTCCTTATATTTGACAATAAGAAGGGAGCATAATTTTCAGGCGATCATCTACAATGAATTGTAGTACCTGACCAGCTCGATCAATTCTTTTTCCTTTTTGGATATTTTTTCCTTGCCGGCGAATTTGCCTACTTCTTCCTGATGATCCGGAAGGGACTCTATAAACTTCTTTACACTCGATAACTCTACAACGAGTCCATTGCCAATTTTATAGAGGAACTCTTCCCTGGGTTTTTCAAAACGTGCAGGCTTCCCGTCGCTCTCAAGGGCTTTTGGTGCCTGCGCCTCTTTGTAAACAATAATTTTCCTTTCCAGCAGCGTGACTTTTCCGCTATCGAGAAGGATGTAATAACCTGGAGTGATCTTACCCTTCACCGTAGACTTCGCCACCACGACGCTGTAATCGTCGAATGTAATTTTTGTAATATCATCAGCTGGAGAAAGCAGGTAGGTTACATCGTTCTGCTGGAATTCTATGCGATTCTCAAACAGGTTATAACGCATGGACACAGGGGTGGAATGTCCTCTTTTGGTAAACACGGTTGCCAATGCGAACTCGTCTTTGAGGTATGGTGTTCCCTCGATATTCTCATTGTCTTTGAAGGCTTTTTTGGAATCAAGGATCATAAGGTGATCGGAAAGGTTCAATCCCGTCCCCGCAAACTGAGAGTTACCGGGCAGAGGTTGCGCCATACAAATTGCATGAGCAACAACGAATGAAATAGTGAATGTCGATATCCTGGCTATCATAATGTCTATGGGTCTGTTTCTAAATTAAAATATTGCTAAGTGACTTGATCAATACGAAGACCGTGCCGGGACTGTCTGAAATTTCGTAGTCATCTGGTTTTGATGTCGCCAAATGGAGCCCTGTTGAATTAAATCCAAGTTAAACAACTCTAAGACGCATACTTAAAAACAAGACTGAAAGTTACGGCTCCCCTACTGTAAATGTAAAAATGTCCGAAATTGGCAAGCCACTGTCCGAAATGCCCTGGATGACCCCTATAAATCTTCCGGTTTCGTCAGACGTAAAGAATTGAACTTCTCTTTTTCCATCTCTTCCCGCTAACAGCCCGGGCGACCAGAAAAGAACGTTGCGAAAATCAGGTATCCGGCTGTTACGTTGTGATTCAGTAAGATATTCCGGCGCATAGAATTCACGTTTTATATGATACCGCTGAAAGTCGAATACAACTGCACCTGAATCCAACTCCATTCCCGCAAGATCTCCTTGCATTGAAGCAAGACCGATGATACCATCGAATTGTGTGGCAGCAAGCCAGTAGCGCCTTGTAACAATATCGATCTTCCGAAGATTATCTGCGGACATTTTCGCAAGGCGGAAATTCTCACTAAAAGGAACTCCATCCAGCATAACAAGCGGCCCTTCTTTAAAGAATGCGGCGTCTTTACGGTTCAGCACATAAAGATTCGACCGCCTGCCTTGGTTTATGACGGTCACCTCAGGAACGTACTCGCGCATAATATCTTCAACTATGGGAAATCGCTGATAGTCTGCGATGAAGTAAGTTTTGTCCGGATTATCATAGAACATAAGACTATCCTCCACTATGATATCACATGAGGCCGGAGGTTTTTGAAAGTATCGCTCCGCCTGACTATGCACAGCATGCATGAGAAAATCCGAACGCATGTCAGCTGTCAGTGTAAGCAGGCCATCATTCGCGTTCCCAGATTCAGTAGCATAGGGATTGTCAATTGTAAACGTGAATGCGCCGCTTGATTTGGAAGCTTGAATAACGGCCTCTCTTTCACCCGCTGCATCGTTGACAGGTATTTCAAATTTACCCTTACTGGTGGGTTTGGCTGCATAGAATTCCGGTTGTCTTCCCGGAAAGGATAAATATACGGAGGCGTCATAAGTCGACTGGCTGCGTTGCCTGGGAACCATATGGCCTGAAACGATCATACCCTCATGTTCCGGAGCAAATTGAAACGCAGGAGGTTTTCCGCTCATTGCTGCTGTCCAAGAAAAGCGCGTCCATCCATGAGTAAGCATAAGGTTATCGGCAGATTCCTGCGAACCGGGATCATTTTCCGCAAAATAAGATTCAGGAGACTCAACATTTCCAGGCAAATCAGACTCAAGCAAAAGATAGCTCAGAATGGAGCTTCTTTGCGGCGAGCTGAATGAATCCACTTTAAACACGCTCATTGAAAAAGAGCCAGAGGCAGGCGTATTGTCACTGGTCTTCATCTGAATGACGACACCCACAGGCTGTCTGATCCCATAAGCCGTTTTATCAGATCTCACCTCTGAAACAACTTTCTTTCTTGGTGGAATAAAGTAGAGACGCTCACAAAGCGGACGCTGCTTTTGATCAAATACCGTAAAATGAGAGATACCATCACCGAGTTTGTTCTTGTCGATGAGGAACCCGGCTTTGCCCTGACGCATTATAGTGGCTATAGAGATCTTGATTGCTTGCCGGGTATGGGCAATAAGGATCAGTGTATCACCTAACGGACCTGCTGGCTCCTTCGACATCACCAACTGGAGTTTTTCATTGCCGATCTCATTTAGCTGTAACGTATAGCCACTTTCGCGAATAGCGGGAAGATCGTGCACATGCTTTATACCGTTGTAAAACATGACTGCCTGATATTCTAAACCGGAAAGGGGTGTAAAGAAGAAGTTACCCATTCCAAACTTGTGTGACTTGAATTGAACGACAGTGTCGCCAGCTTCGCTTTGAATGAATCCATAACTATTAATCCCTCTACCGGATTTGTCCATTACCTGAAAAGCTACCTTGCTGCGCAAATTCCGAACAAGGTCTCCTCCTTCCGGAAAAAACCTGACGACCATTTCTTTACTAGCATCTTGCGCCAAAGGTTGGCTGACAACCGCTTCCCTGGAATGGATGATCGCAATGGTTTTTTCAAAGAAGAATGCAGCGCTGAAGTTTCTCATCCATCTTGTGTAGCCACGTATTGTATACTTACCTGAAGGCAATTCAGGTATTGTGAAAGAACCTGAGCCTCTGCCTTGATCCATTTTTGATTTGATTTGCATCACAGGCATGTTCTCACGATCCAGCAACTCGATATAAGTGACCTTGCTGAGGTTAATGGGTCTATGTAACATACCATCCACCGCATAGATGCTGAACCACAAGTTCTCACCTGTCAGGTACGACTCCTTATCCGTATGAAGGAATATTTTTTCCTGGAACGTCGCGCGTTGATATTCAACGAATTTATTCTGAAGGTCACTTTGAGCATGGGCGCAATACCAAAATGGTAAGGCCCATAGTAGGAGAAGCGGTGTTATATATTTTTTTTTCGCGTGCATGTCAATTCCAATAGTCAGGCTCGTTATTGTGTCCTCCATTTCGCCGGCAATCTACGCAGTTGCCATATGCACGGTAAAGACTCAGAATGATACCTCCAGGCGCCACCTCGATAGGTTCTGTTGGAAGATCTACTGCAGTTGACAGATACTTTGCCAGCGTATCAGGATGGTTGAGTGTGAACACCGGGACACAGTCAACAACAAAACGCCATGAAGGGACTTCCCACCGATTGATGAATATCCTTGACTCCTCCGTCGTGAAGGCGCCTACATACCCGATAACCGGCTCATCTGATGTCGTACAGTGAATGTTACCATTCAGCTCAGCGGGCTGCGGATCAGTAAATGATCCAAGAGGGCCCGTATTCTTCTTCATCAGCGTCAGGTATTCATAAGCTTCACGGGTTAGTGAATGCTGCCTTACGATGATACTGTAGCGGTTGCTTAGCTCCTCGGCGCCTTCAGGAATAAACGCAATGGGATAATTCAAGATAACGTCTTGTGTTTGCATCGCGGACGAGTAAAGTGTAAGGTCCGGCGACACCCTCGATTTCCAGCACCGGTACATGGCCGCGATCTCGTCCTCAGGTCTATATATCAGATCGGGTTTTTGATATTTCAGAATAGAAATAAAGAATGACCTGATTTCCCAGGTTTCTTCGAATTCAAGCTGATAGTAGCGCGTCCCACCAGTGATGTCGTGCGTATTCAAAGCAATAGAAACACCTGAGGAATCATAACGCCAGGTAACACTGTCAATCTCAGGTGTGATTTTCGGTGACGCAAGGTCCGATACATATTCTTTGCCGCCGGTTACTTTGATGCGAACCCTGTACGAACCGGTTGAAGGTAAATGGAGATCTCCCTCATACGCACCGTTGCCTTTCTCGATCAGTTCGACCTTGCTATTGTCGTCCCCTTCGACAGACACTATTGCGCCCAATTCAAATAATTGTTGCCCGGTTTGATCAAGTGGTCTAGTCCGCGAAAGGCGGATACGTGTCATGCCCTCCCCTATATTAATATATCCTTCAACGACAAGGTAATTGGTCTCTCCAAATTCGCCCTCCGGAAAAAATGGTTCCCGGCAACTTAAGCCCACCAGCAAAATGACAACGACAGTATATACTTTGCGCATCATATCAGAATCGGATATTATAATTGATAAAGGGTATCATGGAACCGAAAATCGAGAGCTTATATCCTTTGATAACTCCGTTATCGGAGGTGAAGTAGATAGAATACGGATTTTTGCGGGCGGTTAAATTATAGATCCCGAATGTCCAGGAACTGTGTGTCAACTGATGAATCTTATGATTGCCTTCAATGTTGATGGAGAAGTCCATGCGGAAGTAATCGGGAATCCGATAAGTATTGCGACCTGAATACAAAGTTTTCTGTGAATTGCCATAAGTGAATACACCGATTGGTATAGTGACGGGCCTGCCAGTACTATAGTTTACATTCATCGAAAAACTGACACGCCTCGAAAATTTATGATTCCCGGTAAAGTTGAAGTCGTGAGGTTTGTCATAGCTGGCAGCATAATAATTACCATTATTGATAGATTCCCCGGCATTAGGGTCATCCACTTTCAACTTAATGCGTGAGTAAGTGTAGCTGAGCCATCCATTGAGCTTGCCGAATGTTTTCTTCAGCATGAATTCCAGCCCGTAACCCCTTCCCTGCGTTGTCAGCACTTCTGTTTCAACAGTTGGGTTCAGCACAAGCACGGCGCCGCTTTTGTAATCCAAATAGTTATCTATCTCTTTGAAATATCCTTCGACAGATGCTTCCCACCTGGCCGGACGAGTCATGTATAACCCTATGGATAATTGCTTACTGAACTGTGGTTTTATATTGGGATCGCTCAGCTTCCAGATATCTGTCGGTGCAATCGCGATAGTATTGGATAACATATGGATGTACTGACGCGCTGTACCATAGCCCGCCTTAACCGAAAGGTTATTGTTGAGAAGATACCGCGCCGACAATCTCCATTCAGGTCCATGATAGGTTTCAATTGTTTTGACACTGCCGAATGACTTCGAAGATATCCTGTTTTCGTCCGTACGCGGTACGCCAGGCGCGTAGTACTTAACTTCCCGCGGACCGAGGTAATTGAAGAAAGAGTATCTGATCCCGCCCTGAACAGAAAGTTTCGACGAGATATCAAACTGGTCTTCAACATAAACAGCGGTTTCCAGAGCCTGTTCTTTCGGAATGATCTGACCAGAAATAAGAGATTCATTACTGTTTGGATTGATCGAACCTGGGCTGAGCGAATAGTACACGCCGTTAATTCCAGCCTGAAGCTTATGTTCGTCAACAGACTCATAATTAAAGTGCGCTTTGAATGTAGCCTGATCTATTGAAAACTTTAATGCATAAGCCGTTGACGGATCCGCGGTACTATAGTTCCCGTAATCATAATGATCGTGTCCAGCAGTTACGGCAATGCTGCTCTTTTCATTGAAATCGTGACTCCATTGCAAAGAAAAATTTCGATTTGAATAATTGTATGCTGTGTCAGTGTTCAGATTAGATCTATCCTTACTGATGTATCCGTAAAAGGTAAGACTGTTGGCAGAATTGAATTTATGATCGATTGTTAGGTTTAGGTCGTAAAATGAAGCTTTGGTTTCTCTATAACCCGAGTTTGATGGCAGGAGCGAAAATATCCAGTCTGAATAAGTCGTTCTGAATCCTGCGAGGAAAGAGGTCTTGCCCTTTATGATCGGTCCCTCGAGATTGATGCGGCTGGTAAGAAGTCCGATCCCTGCTGACCCTTTCAGTTTTTCTTTGTCACCTTTCTGCCCTGTTACCTTCAACACGGATGCAAGTCTTCCTCCGTAACGCGCTGGAATTATACTTTTATGCAGCTCGACATCCTGTACGCTTTCAGCATTGAACGATGAAAAGAAACCAAAAAAATGGAATGGATTGAATATCGTCGACTCGTTCAGGAGAATTAGGTTTTGGTCTGTTGAACCACCCCTGATATTGAAACCGGAGCTGGCCTCGCCAACTGTTTTTACACCCGGCAATGTCAGAACAGCCTTCAGCACATCTGTCTCTCCGAACGTAGATGGAATGTATTTCAGTGTCTGGACGTCCAGCCTGTCTGTTCCCATCTGCAAACCCCTCACATTTGACAAAGCCTGCGCCGTGACGACAAGCTCTTTAAGGTTGGTGACTTCAACGCTCATCGTAACATTAAGCATTCCGGACGAGTGCAACCGGACATTGCGCTCAGTCGCTTTCATGCCGATATTTGTCAACCTCAACTTATAAGATCCGGGCAACAGGCTGAGCGTAAAGAATCCGCGGTTGTCTGTGATAGTACCCTTATCTGTGCCGTGTACTGCAATCGATGTTCCCACCACAGGAATACCGTTGCTTGTTTTCACATAACCGGATAAGCTAACCCGTTGCGATTTTTCGATGCTATTAAGGTTGCCCACATCAAAAATTTTGGTTGTTTTGAAGAGGGATTCATCATCTTCAATGGTGGTATATTCGATTCGATCGGATAGTACTGCATCATCATGAAGTGCTGTTGTCTTCCACTGCGCACTGATCTCATGATCAAGCGTGATGATAACATTTTCACTACCATCGATGATGTAGCGAAAACCCGACCCGGCGAACACGCGATCGAGGGTTTGCTTCAGCGTCGTTCCGGCAACGTCAATTGTCACCCGAAGGCTATCTACCTGAGCCGGATCAAAATAGAAATGATAGGTGCTCTGATCCTCTATGGCTTTGACCAGATCTGCAAACGACGCTTGCTCAAATTTAACGGTGATTGACTTACGCTGCTGACCAAACACCGCAGTACAAGGCACATAATGTAGTAAGCAGAAGAGGAATAAGAACAGTAAAGACCTCCTCATACTTTTAAGGATGAATAGTACCTGATGACACTGATGAAGCTTGCCTCCCTGTTTGATCTAAAGGACAGCCGATTTTGCCTTATATAATTTCTGACGCTTTTTTCCTTTGATGGATCGATCTTAAAAAGGTCTTTCCTGCGTTCGATCCTTTTTGCATGACCGTCTTGAACAACGTAATAGCGGGTGGTCTTTTTCCACTGAAAGCCTTTGATCGTCTTAGACCTGCGAGCATATAATGAAATGGTGTCATCGACAAGAACGTCATAGAATCCCGACGTAAGACCCTCCAGACGCGCGATGAACCTGAAGTGATGATCAGCTAAAGTGAATGTGGTAATCTTCTGTTGGGGGGGACAGATATGGTTACGGCTGTTATCCTCGATCACAACAAGATCGCGTGAAGCATCGTAGAGCAGATCGATGTCTTTATAAAGTATGCCGTCGAAAGTTATGGTCGCTGGCTGAAACGTATCTTCAGGGAAATAGGGATGCCCTCCTGCAACAATAGAACTAGGTACATATTCGCCTCCATTGAAAATTGCTTTTTGATCCTCGGGAAGAACTTCAATAGCATATTCTAAAGACTCCTGAACGAGGGTTTCAGGTGCAATGGTTTGTGCGATCAGGCAGTAGTTCGCCAGGCCAGTCCAAAGAAGTCCAAATACACAGGTTCTCACGATCATGACCAGTCAGCCTGCCAGCAAGGATGGGTTTTAGGTAAAAATTGATCTAACAGAGGCATATTACGGTCAAAAGAATTGACAAACCATCCCCCACTCTGGTAACGATGGGTAGTGGTTTACAAAGAGTGGCTGGGAGACGGCCGATTAAAAAAAAAGGGTTTGTGGGAAATTTGCGTTAAAAAAACATGCCTCTAATACCGTCTTTTGGAGTATCCCAACTTTGATGGTCTAAACATCATCTCCAATGTAACCTTCAATAGCGATTTGCGTTACTTTTCAAATTGACCTATCCCATATGAAAAAGATTGACATCCTTAACTTCATTACTGACTTTCGTAAATCCCCTAACAGCATTAAGACCTACGCTGAGCTTGTTGCTCACCTGGGGCACAGCAATGAATCTGCGCTGAACAATATGCTGTCTGAACTGAAACAACTCAGAACTATCAGGGAGACTGAAGTCAATGGGGAGAAGGCTTACCAGGTTGTTAGCAAGTAAAGTTCGGCTGATTGTTGCTAGAAAGGTTTCTCTGCAACTCTCTATTTAATCCATTTACAATCAGAATTTCTTGTATCATGGGTCTTCACCGCGATGACGCCAAGTACGCGAAGCTGTCGCTGAGGGCTTTGCGGTCCTTTGCGTCCCCGCCACATGGCGGTGAGGTCTAAGCACATTAGAAAACTGCCGATGCGCCGTCCTACGAAGAACCATCCTAATAACATTCAATTTCCGAAACAGCCACCTGTCTGGAGCTATGCTCAAAGGTGAGCCTTACCTTTGTTGTTGCAACTTTATCGAATGAAATAATATTTGACGTATTCCCGACGAAGGTGCGTTCAGATGATCCACTTTGCGTGACTGGCAACCATTTTTCATCCTTGAAGTATTCGAGGTGCACGCTAAGAGGGACATCGAAAGTCCTATCATTATCCACGAAACTGATTCTAGCCGCTGATATCTCACGACTTTCACCGAAGTCGATTGCAAACCAGTCACGTTCTTCCTTAGAGCCAGCTGTGGTCCAACGGTTTGTTATCTCAGTAAAATACCAAATCCGACCATCGATAGCCTGATAGATCGAGTCATTGACAGCATTGATGGACGCCGATGGTATTGGATAACCCCGGCGAGAAATGTTCAGGGCATAGTTGGCGCCTTCGTCCTTAGTCCTGATCACTTCCGGTGCTCCGATCCTCACTGTATAAGCATCCCCTTCCCTTGTCAGATCAACCATTTTTCCGTCGACGAATACCGTCACTCCTTTTCCAACATGGTATCTGCTTCCGTCCTCGTCATACACGACTGATAGTCGATGCCCATGATAGCGCAAATCATCTAACAAAAAGTATTTTATCGACTCGTCCACAAGTGGATTAATCACGAGGCTGTCACCGGCAGAAGGACGAATGCCACAGAGTCCCGTTATGATCAGATTATTATAAGACGAGTGATTGTAATGATTGCTCCAATAATAATAAACTATTGGTCCCCCCTCATTGGGATCATAGTTTTCAACGAGATTGATCGTACCATCTGGCAGAAAATGTTGACGTGTATAGGCTCTGAGTATCCTTATATAATCCGCGGTGGTGATGGTTTTATGAGCGTAATCATTGAGAACGTTGGCCATCGCTGTCAGCACCTGACTTGTTTGATATGGCCAACTCGGACCGTTCCACTGGCTGCCACGCTGACCCTGGAAGAATACAAATTGTTTAAAATAATATTCATATGAAGGCTCATTCGTTCGTAACCCATATTTCCCAAGAAGCTGACTTGTATCTGTGACATGCTTCCAGGACAGTGCAAAGACATCGTTATCTGAGGGAAGATTGAAATACCAGGGAATAAAACCAGCAAGTTCTCTTCCTCGTATGAAATCCCAGTAATGAACATAATTGTTATCTGCTTTGAAACGGTCCGTGAAATGTTGCAGTGAATCATTCCACAGATCATTCTCAACTCTTGTCCTCAGACCTTCGGCTTTTTTCAAGTAGGCCTGGCTTAGGGATAAGTCTTCCTTCATTGCAGCTATTTTAGAAATGGCCATGGCATTCCCATACATGTAGCTGTTAATGGTTGGCCTGAATGCATCACCGCCATCAAAACCGTCTTTCCCTCCTGATGCATCTATGGATGCGATAGTATATTCAGTGGCGTCCGGCATAGCCGGTATGAAGTAAAGATTCTTAGAAACATCCCAGTGATCAGACCATTTTTCGTAAATGCTTTTCATACTATCAAGCTGGCTTACAACAAAGGCAGAATCGCTGTTAACCAGGAAGCGCGCATATGCAGCATCGGCTACGCTTTCGCTATACCGCCTGTCATTCCCACCCTGCGTTAGCAGGTAACTGATATATCCATCCATATAACGCTGGTCTTTCAGCCAGCGACCTTCGTAGATATGATGCATCGACGCAGCATTGATCGTACAATAAGGTTCACGATCCCAGGCCACATGATTAATGAATTCGGTGATAACATATTCATTGGCACCGATGTTCCGGATATGTGCCTTGTAGAGCTTCCATCGATAGTAGTATACTTGCTCAATGTCCTTATCCGAACATTCGAAAAATGGAATATTGTCCCGGTACCATTGAGCATCTTCTTTGAAGTGCTCCCTGGCAAGTTTCTCCTCGTCAAGGATTGGTTTTGCCATTTGCTGCAGGCAGCTGGTAAGTGCGAACGCCAGTGCTCCAAAGCGCACAGCGTTAGAAATGCCTTTTCGAAATTCCTGAATAAAAGATTTTGTCATAGCAGCGGGAACCATCAATCTCTAACCACAACACTTTTTTTGACTGGATAGATAAGCCGAATAGTGCAAACAAACAAGGGGTGATCAGTATTTACGACTCACCTTTTTAAATCCAGTTTACACGGAGGTAGGCACGGAGGCTCACGGGGGTGCTTCGTAGGACAACTCATCATCAACTCGATCTCATCGCAATATCCGGGATCAATTGACTATACGCTTAAGGCCATCTTTAAGGTGAGCTACATTAAAATTGACCAGCAAGCCTATTCTAAAGTTTCCAAGTCGAAGATAGGTTAACACTTGTTGAAAGTGCAACGTATTAAAGCTTTCAACAGTCTTTGTTTCTACAACTACTTTCCCTTCCACCAGAGCATCAATACGGTATCCGCAGTTTAGTTTTACTTCATCATATATCAGAGGCATAGCCTTCTCTTTCTCAACCCTTAATCCTAGCTTTAATATCTCATAGCAAAGACATTCGCGATATGCAGATTCCAACAAGCCTGGTCCCAATGCATTGTGGACCTTTATTGCAGCTCCTATAATTTTATCCGTGACTTCTTCCTCAATCATAAAACGTTATTTACACTGATCAAATATAAAATTAAGTACATAGTTTAGGCGAAGCCTCAGCATCCAACTTTCCTGACTGAATTTGGTATTTTCTCCGTGGACCTCCGTGCCTACCTCCGTGAGCCTCCGTGTTTATGGATTTATGCGCATTAAAAAATGCCCTATGAGCTGTCCTACGAAGAACCTAAAAACGCATGTTAAGAATGCTAACTTTACCAGATACATTATAGCGTATGAAAATTGACTCAGGAAATAGCCGACGCGACCATCAACCCTTACTGATAAGTATAATCCTACTATCAGCTTTCACATTTATCTTTCAGAAAGCAGACGCTCAAAGCAACCCCTTATTGGCAATTGATAAATCGAAACATTATTTCCTTGACTCAAATAATAAACCACTCTTTTGGCAAGGTGACACAGCGTGGGAGCTGTTTCACTTGTTTTCTCCCGCCGAAGCGAACGCCTTATTGTCTGAACGGAAGAGACAGGGTTTCAATGTAATTCAGATCATGGCGGCAGGGGTCTTTCCGGAATGGGGAGCACGTATGGGAATAGATTTTAAGAGTTGGGAAGAAGCATGGATCAACCGCGATCCGTCCAAGCCAAATGAAAAATATTTCGAGCGGGTTGATTCAATTGTGTCGGTTGCTGCCTCCCTCGACATGATTCTTGCTGTCGGTGTTTTCCATGCGCAGGATATTGAGAAAGGACGGATCAATATTCAGAATGTAAGACCTTGGGCCAGGTGGATTGCGAGCCGGTACAAAAACTCAAGCAACATCATTTGGAGCATGTACCCTCACGCTGATTCATTGTCTGCACCCTTTATCGATGAAGCGGTGCTGGGCATCAGGGAAGGTGATGGAGGAAGTCATCTTATCACGATGCATCCCGATCCTTCCCCTAAGTCTTCAAGCTTTATGCACAACTCATCATGGCTTTCGTTCAACACATTACAGACCTGGAGCAATGAAGTGATCAACCACGAGATGGTGATAGCAGACTATGAAAAAAATCCGGTTAAGCCAGTTGTCAACGGTGAAGCCCGCTATGAAGCCGAAGACGGAACTACGGCCGTTCAGGTGCGTAAGGCAGGATACTGGTCGTACATGGCCGGGGGTTTCTATTCGTATGGCCACCAGGATAACTGGAAGTCTCCATTGACATGGCGAAAATGGTTCAATAGCGACGGTGCCAATCAAATGAAGATCATGGGCGATTTCTTCCGATCCATTCCCTGGTGGAAGCTTGTACCAGATCAATCACTTTTCGCAAATGGTAGCCACGGGGATGTAGCCGCGATATCCGCTGATGGAGAATGGTTGCTGGCATATCTTACCGCGGGAAAGAATGTGACCATAAAACTTGATCGTTTGAAAGCAAAACAAATTGAGGTTTCATGGATCAATCCATTAAACGGCCTGAGATCCAAGAAAACAATGTATTCAACTTCCAAGCAGCAAACCTTCACGCCTCCTCAGGATTGGGAGGATGCCCTCCTCTTCATCGAAAGGATAAAATAACATTTTCTATTTGCAGGTAATATGTTTGCTGCGTAATTTAACCTGCAAATAGAAAAATATGCCTTCAAGAATTAACCTTGGCGAATTTGAAGAGATCGTATTGCTTACCATTGGCATTTTGGGTGACAACGCTTATGGACTCGCGATCAAACTGGAGATAGAAAAACGACTAAAGCGCGCGGTAAGCATGGGGGCGCTGCATACAGGATTGTATCGGCTCGAGGAGAAAGGCTATCTGAAATCAAGACTTGGCGATATCACCAGGATCAGAGGCGGTAAACCCAAACGTTATTTCAGTGTAACGGCCAGCGGGCAAAAGGCAGTAAAAGAAGCGATGGAAAGCCGGCAGAAATTATGGAAAAGTATTCCTGATGGAGTATTCAAACTCTTCCCATCAAAATCATGATCCAGCCTCCAAAAATATTGCAATGGCTGCTGAATACTATTTGCCCGAATAACCGCCAGGATCTGAAAGGCGACTTTCTTGAGTTATATCAATACCGCAGGGAAGCGTTCGGAAAGTTTAAAGCCAACGCGGCCTTTCTTTTGGATGTGTTTACCGCTATTCCGCTAAAGTTTATCGTCAAAGAAAATATCACCTCTCAATCTCCAAAGTCTATGGTATTCACAAATCTAAAAATTGCCAGACGCAGCCTTGTCAGAAACAAGCTCTACACAATGATCAATCTCATTGGCCTTTCAGTAAGCCTTGCCGCATGTCTCCTGATCACCATGTTCGTAAGGGACGAAATGAGTTTTGACAAACACTTCAAGGACAATGAAAGGATCTACAGGCTCGGAGGAAACTATCTTCAGGGAGGAGGCTCCAGAACAGCTTCAGCAGCAACTACGTTCATGCTGCAGCCTTTGATACAGGAGAAACTTGCCAAAATCGAAGCAACCGTGAGGGTAGACTTTCATACAGAAACGGTTTTCGTTGACGATAAGCAATACCTTCAGTCATCTATCATTTACACCGACTCCACTTTCTTCGATGTATTTTCCCTGCCGTTCATCAGCGGCGATCCTTCAACTGTACTGCATGATCCGACGCAAGTCGTAATTGACAGACAAACAGCAGTAAAATTCTTTGGCGACAAAAATCCGATAGGGAGATCGATCGTGCTCAAGGACAAACACTTTACCGTTTCTGGTGTAATGGAGAACATGCCTGAGAACTCCCATATTACCGCTCACATGGTCCTGCCGATCTCAGGAGTAAAGCAATGGTATCAGGATTGGGTGCTAACAAATATTACGGGAAGAAGTGTTTACACGTATATAAAAGTGAACAAGGATGTCGATGCGAAGCAGCTTGAGGCACAATCCAACAAAATAATTGCCGCAGCCTGGCCTGATCCAAAGAGTGCACCGTTATTGTTTCTGCAACCCATCGCCTCCATTCACCTGGGACCTGCCATGCAGGGTGAGGTGAAACCGAACGGAACTGAAAAAGATATTTACATTTTTACTATTACTGCGATCATTATACTATTACTGGCCTGCATCAACTATATTAATTTGTCAATGGCGGGAGCATTGCCTCGTAGCAGGGAAGCAGGAATTAGGCGTGTGCTTGGATCAACGGTAAGGATGGTAGTAGCACAATTTCAGACCGAATCCTTCCTTATTCTCACCATCTCCGGGTTATTCGCTTCACTCCTTGCGTGGTCGCTCATGCCCTTGCTGAACCAGATCAGCGGAAAAAGTCTGGCGTTTCACCCTTGGAACGATCCTCTTATAGGTTTTGGATTACTGATTGCGATACTCGTGATCACATTGATCGCCGGTACGGTTCCAGCACTGACATTGCTTCGATCAGGTACGATCCGATTATTATCGGGGAAACTGGAATTCAAGCCAGGAAGATACCATCTTAGCAACATGCTGATCGTTTTCCAGTTCAGCATCGCAGTCGCCCTTATAGCTTCGACATTGATCGTGATGGATCAGATACGGTTCATCCGAAACACGGATATCGGTATTAACACCGAGCAACTTGTCCTGGTACCTTTCCAGACGCCAGAGAATGCAGCGAAATATGAGGTCTTTAGGTCGGAATTATTAAAAAATCCGGCGATACTCGGAGTAACTGCGTCGACCAATAAAGTCACAGGTGGCGTACATGCATGGCGCAGTTATATGGTGGATCCGGCAAAGGGAATGACTAATGTCTCTACGGTAACAGTAGGCTACGATTTCTTTGAAACCGTGGAAGCAAGGGTACTGGAGGGCAGATCTTTCTCCCGCGATTTCCCCTCAGATCTAACAGGAGCCTATATCGTCAATGAAGCAGCTGTGGAATTGCTAGGACTGGAGAAGCCCGTCGGCTCCTTTATGTTTGGAATGGCTTTCAACGACGGTGACAAATGGACCGAAGTAAATGCGCATATCATTGGCGTTGTAAAGGATTTTCACTTTTCCTCACTCCACTCAAAAGTTGAGCCTGTGGTCTTCTCGCTGGCCTCTGAAATAACACCTCCCCTTGCATGGATGGAGGTCCGTATAAAAGGAAGTGATACACACGGCACGATCGAAGCTATAAGTAGTATCTGGTCCAGGATTGCACCTTCAAGACCATTTGAATTTGAATTCATGGATGACGCATTACAAAACTATTACGCCGCCGAACAGCAGTTCATGAAACTGTTTGTTTCATTCTCCCTGTTATCTATTTTTCTGGGAGCACTGGGACTCTTTGGCCTGACGGCGTTTATGACGAAACGCAGAACCAAAGAGATCGGTATCAGGAAGGTGATCGGAGCATCGACTTCACGGCTTATCGGTTTGCTCTCGACGGATTTTCTTAAGCTCGTAATGATAGCGAATGTGATCGGCTTGCCCGTCGCGTGGTACTACATGAATCTGTGGCTGCAGAACTTTACAATTCAGACAAGCTTTAAGTGGTGGATATTTGTGGGGACAACTACGGCTGCCGTTGCGATTGCCTTTATTTCAATATTGTATCATTCCCTGAAAGTTTCGAACGCAAATCCCGTAAAAGCCCTCAGATCGGAATAGTATTTTCAACTGGCCCCGGGACTTTAGAATCCCGAATCCGAACAAGGTTGTCGCGTCAGCGGACTATCTTAGATATGTTACGCTCAGAATCCATTGAATTAGGAGCTTAAATCTGGCACCATTTTGTAATCTGATCTCAGATTCTTAACCTTCCTTCATGCTTCTCAATGCAATACTCATCACCTTTCGGCAGCTAAAGCGTAGTCCGGGCACAGGCCTGATCAACATATTTGGACTTGCAATCGGTATTACCACGCTGACGCTTGTGCTCTTCTACATCCAAAAAGAAACAACATATGACCGGTATCACGATCACCCTGATCAATTGTACCGTATCGTTATCAACTACACTATTGGCGAAGAGCAGAATTCGACAGCATGGACTTCCCCGGCTTTAGCAACCTATGTAGCCGCTGATCTTCCGGAAATTACTGAAGCAGTAAGGTTGTTCCGATACAGATCTCCCTGCCTGTTCATTGACAAGCTTTCAAACAAGAACTTTATGGAGGAGCATTCCATATGGGCAGACTCCAATGTCTTTCGTGTCTTTAATTTCAAATTCATCAAAGGCAATCCCAATGACGCCTTAATGAAACCCAATTCCATGGTGATCACATCATCAACTGCGTTGAAATATTTTGGAGATACTGACCCCATCGGCAAAGTGTTGACCGATCTGACAATGGGTGCAGCCTTCGAGATCACTGGCGTTATTGAAGACATGCCAGTAAATTCCCACTTCAAAGCCAATATGCTTTGTGCATTGAATACCCTGCCAGGATTATGGGGGAATCAAATCCTGACAAATTGGGGAAACAGCTTCTTATATTCTTATATCAGGCTTGCCGAGGGAGTTTCGCCTACGGTCGTCGAGAAGAAGATGAGCGCTCTGTTTTCCAAAAGATTTCCACCGTCTCAGAATTCATCGTTTAACTTTTCTTTGCAGCCTGTTCCGGATATCCACTTGCATTCACATGTGCTGAACGAATGGCAACCTAACTCGGATGTACGGTATATTTATATCCTTACGCTTGTTGGAGTCCTCATCCTGATTGTATCTGTTATCAACTATATCAACTTGTGGATTGCACGGGCCGAGCAACGCACTAGGGAGATCGGGATCAGACAGGCTATTGGAAGCAGCAAAACACAGCTTGGTCTGCAGTTCGGAGTGGAGGGTCTGACGCAGGTCATTCTGGCCCTCATATGTAGTGGGGTACTCCTGTTTACACTTGGACCAATCATCGAAGAAGCGCTACAGGAACAGATGCTTTGGCTTCAGGCCGGACGTTGGTCAATTTGGATGACGATTGGAACAGGCATACTTGTCTTTATGGTACTCGTACTCATGTACCCTGCGGTGATCATATCAAAGGTAAAACCTGTGTGGGCACTGAAGGGTAGAGTGGTCCGGACGAAGCGCGGACTTGGATTATGGCAGGGACTTATTGGTTTCCAGATCGTCGTGACTACCATGCTCATTACCGGTGGCCTCCTTATACATCGTCAGCTTACTTACGTGCAGGAAACACCGGTAGGCTATGATGCAAGGCATCTTCTTACTGTCTCGGGACTATCAAACACCCCGCTTCGTGAACAGTTCAAGGATGAGATCCTTCAACATTCTCATATCAGGGCCGCCAGTGGCGTATCACATGTCGTTGGCGGAACGCTATATCAATCGGGATATGAGATCTTCACAGGAAAACAAAAACAAGCTGTGTTGTGGCAGCGCATTCATACTGATCACGATTTTTGCAGTACGTATGGCATACCGATCGTTGCCGGTAGGGATTTCTCTTACACTATCGCATCCGATACTTCAAATTTTATTGTTAACGAAACGGCTGTACGCCATTTGGGCCTGGCCGCTGAGGACGCCCTGGGAATCGAGATCCTGGGCGAGAACGGACTACGCGGAAAGATCATCGGTGTGATGAAGGATTTTCATTTTAAGACATTGCATTCAAGTATAGAGCCACTCATTATTCACATTGTTCCCGATCGCCTGAGAATGCTTAACGTTAATATTGATGACGCGGATCACGCCGGCACGATCGCATGGCTGGCTGATAAATGGAAGTCACTGGAACCATCTGCACCATTTGTTTATTCAACGATCGTTGATTTCAACTCCCGAAATTATGCATTCGAACGTAAGTTTGGCGTGTTGATAACCTACCTGACCTTGATCGTATTCTTTCTTTCCGTAACAGGACTCATCAGTCTCAATGTTTACATCGTTAATCAAAAGCAAAAAGAGATTGGTATCCGGAAGGTACTCGGAGCAGGAATAGTCACTGTGCTCATTGGTATTTGCAGGCGCTTTGCCTGGATCGTCCTTATTGGTATGATGTTATCCGTTCCTTTTAGTGTATACGGTTTGAACCTCTGGTTGAGCGGTTTTGCCTACAGGGTCAGCATCACAACCGGCCTGTTTGTTATTGCCGGACTAATCACTTTCATGCTTTCAATGTTGTCCATCCTTGGGCCCTCGATGCGCGCAGCACTTAGAAATCCCGTAGATGTTTTGAAGTTGGAATGAGTGATGCTTTAGAGAAGCCTTCTGCTAAACTATGCACGGGCAATACGTTGCGCTGACTGAAGTTCTTTGTATAGTCAATGTATCTTCGGAAGAACCACATTGCCGCACTGCACAGTATTGCATGATCGCAATTATAGCGAGCGCAAAAAGAATCGCAATCGCCTCTTTTATCCTGGTCGTCATAGTTCGGTCTTTTGGTTTATAGCAGAGACAGGGAAATGATATTCCCCCACTATGGCTTAGCCAGAATATTTATTTTGATGTTCAGTGAAGCTTCCCAACCCACCCAGAATTTCGTGATCTGGGTATCTTGCATCCGGGTGACAGCCTTAGTAGCATAGAAATGATTGGTTGTACCTGCAATGGGCCGGCCTGCCGGAATTATCCGATACTCGTAGGTTTCGAGAACCATTATGTCTGGTTCAGGATAGCTATAAGTTAATGTTGACTGATTGAATGTCGGACCGATCTTGATGTTGAAGTTTTGAGGAAATGCATATTGAAGCATGAGCTTGATCTGATGATGCTTGGTTTTTGTATCGATCTGGAACTGGGCTATGCCGAATTTTGAGCTTATCTGCTCGGTTTCCACCTTGCTCATGGTAGCAAAGGTGTACACAGGATTGATCGAAAAATTTCGCCTTAGATCAAGTGAAAGCCCCAGGCCATAAGCTCCATGAAACGTAGTGCTTCTCAACCAGCTTGGACTGAATACAGCATAGACACTTCGTATTCCAGCCTGAATCTCCAAGCCGCTTGAATAGTCACTGATCGTGGGACCTATCGAAATATACATTCCACCGTGCAGGTCGTTCTGATTCAGCCTGCGTATATAATGTGTAGGAATGTTTCGAAGATAAGCAGTATCAAAGTAAGGCTGCAATCTGTTCAGGCTCTTCCTTAAGAACTCATTCGATGGAAACAATTCGGACGTCCTGGGCGGTGCGGGAGGAAAATATTGTTTTATCAGTGGACTATCGAATCGTACAACAACGCTATGACTACTCTTTTTAGCTGATGCCTTATCCAGGGCGCCTTGACTTTGTTTCGCGGATGCGGCAGTCTCAGCGAGGATCATCACATGACGTCCTTCGACCTTAAAGGACAAACTCAGCTGATCCCCAAGTATGGCCAATGCTTCCGAAAGGGGAACGTCTTTGACAACCAGGGAGACAGGCTCTGTAACTTTGATCTTGTTCGAACTGTAAACAAAGTAGACCCCTGTTGCATCCGACAAAAAACCGATGACACTCACAAAAGAAGCTGACTTAAAGGAGCACGTTACTTTTGCGGTATTCAGAGATTGTGATCTTGAGGAAAATGAAAGAAAAAGCAAAAGAACAATAACCGTCAGGCTATTGACATCCCTGGCCTTCAAGGGTAAAAATCCTCTCATCTCTTTTAACCGTAAGATTTAAAGTTTCAGCAATTAAATTTACGATTTTATCAATAGAATCATTCTCAAAGGTGGCCGACAGATGGCAATTTTTGATATTTTCGTTGGTGACCGATATTTTGTATGGGTAGACCTTTTCAAGGTCTCTGATAACTGTTTTCATTGGTGTTTCACTGAAAACGAGGGTCTGCGTCGCATAGCTCCAGACGTTGTTTTCGATTGCGTTATCCTTGATGGGCCTCTTGCTGTTTGTCCCCACACGGCCGGTCCACCCCCCTGGAATATGAATGCTATCAGTTTTTGTGTAAAGGATCACCTGGCCTTCCTTTACGCTGACGGTAGTACTGTCCTGATCTGCAACCACATTGAACGCTGTGCCCACTACTTTGATGTCGGCTGCGACCGTGTGAACAGTAAAAGGCCTTTTTTTATCGGAGGTTATACTGAAAAATGCTTGTCCTTTGATCAGCTCTACCTCGCGGAGGTTGCCATCGAATTCATTCGGAAAATCAAATGAAGAATACCGGTATAAGGTCACTTTTGAATTGTCTGCAAGCGACACCGATTCTGGCTCTGATGACGTCGTAACAATTCTTCTGGGATCAATATCATCATCGGTATTGTCAAAGATCAGATAGGCGGCTAATGCAACAATCAGGAACGATGCTGCGATTTTAAGAACAGCCGGGTATGTTGTTTTTGTCGGTGATGGTTTCGGGATATTCTTTTTGATCTTATTCCAGGCCGCCTCTTTCTCAAATACAGGTTTGTCAATGCCCCGAGGCCGATGCCACGCCAATTCAAATTCATCATAGTAGACACTGTTGGCCGGACTGCGCAACCAGTCTGAGAGCGCCAATGCCTCCTCCGGAGTTGCTTCTCCTGTCAGATATTTTGTGATCAACTCATCATTGATCTCTATGTTCTTATCTTCTTTCATGCTGCTCTGAATATTAATCACCAACCCTCACGTTTCTTAACTTTTCACGAAGTATTTTCAAGGCTTTGCAGATCTGATTCTGGATCGTATTAGTTGATATATCCAGCTTCTCTGCTATCTCCGGATATCTAAGCTCTTCGAACCGACTCATGATAAAGATTGTTTTGCATTGTGGTGGAAGCTCATCGATGGCCTGGCGTATCGCCTTGTGAAGTTCGTCTGTAAATACTTCCGGTTGAATAGTGCTGCTCAATTCCATTGTTTCGATCTCCTGATGTTTCTTCTTTACAGCTCTGTGCTCAATCTGATTCATGCACTGATTATAAACCGATCGGAAGAGGTAGGATCTTATTGATTGCTTAATATCTAATACCTCGCGTTTTTCCCAGAGCTTCATGAACATCGACTGAACCGTATCCTCGGCCTCATCTTTATCCCTCAATAATGTAAGAGCATAGCGACAAAGATCCTCGTAGCAGGAATCAAATGTCTGCTGGAAGACACCTTCGTTGCCATCACGAAGAGCCCTGATTTTATCCCATTCGGGCAGATTGTCCGTCATTGAGGAGTGTAGCGTGATCTCAAATTTAATTGCTATCAACTGAGATAAAGACAGACAAGGTGCGATTTTCCACTATCGCAGGCACACATTTTTCATCAACAGGGGAAACTTAATCCACAGCAATGATCAGAAATCTTCAAATCCGCACCTTAAATGCAAGGAATGGATGGCTTAACCTTTGCGGATTTTCTTCTATCAACTAAAAAATCAATACGATGGAAAACTCACATGTATTGCGTGGTATGGCCACTGTAAGCTTGTTTGCTGATGACGTTAAAGCCGCACGGAAGTGGTACGCTGAATTTTTAGGACTTGAACCGTATTTCGAGCGACCAGACTCAAAGAATCCCGAATATATCGAGTTCCGGATCGGCGATCACCAACAAGAATTGGGAATTATCGATCGAAAATATGCACCTAAAGGGTCTTCTTCACCAGGAGGCGCCGTGTTGTTCTGGCATGTTGACGATGTTGAAGCTACTCTAAAGAAATTAAAATCAGCCGGCGCTAAAGAATATGAACCGCTGACCAAGCGGGAAGCAGGCTTCGTTACGGCATCCGTTGTTGACCCATTCGGGAATATACTGGGTGTTATGTATAACCCGCACTATATCGAGATGCTAGCTTCAAACGAACAAGTTGCGAGTTAGTCCTTAGTAAGTTAGTCCTTAGTCCTGAGAAATTTTGAATTCAGAATTTTGACAACTAAGGACTGAGAACTAATTAAAAATCATTCATACTTTAGCGTTTGAGCTGGGTTCACACGTGCAGCTCTAAGCGTCTGGACTCCTACAGAAATGAACGCGATCAAGACGACACCGAAGCCTGCTATGAGCAGCATGAAAGGGTTCATTTCAATATGATAAGGAAACGAGGTCAGCCACCGATCCATCATGAGCCATGACAACGGCCAGGCTATCATATTTGCAATAAGCACCAGACCGATAAATCCTTTTGATAGCAGGTACACCACCCCTCCGACACTTGATCCCAGTACCTTTCTGATACCGATCTCTTTAGTCCTTTGTGTAGTCATGAATGAAGAAAGTCCAAACAACCCCAGGCAAGCGATAAAGATGGCCAGTAATGTAAATAGCGTGAATATTTGCCCGAACTGCCTGTCCTGTTCATATTGCCTGTTGAAAAACTGATCCAGAACGAAGTAGTCGATTGGATTACCTGGAAAGATCTCGTTCCATGGTTTTTCAAGCGCTGACAATAGGCTCTGGTAGTTGGCATGTTCTGTCTTAAAAGCAATGAACTGCGAGGAGTTCGGCCTAAACCTGAACACTAGAGGCGCGACGGCTTCTTTCAGCGACATTTGATGATAGTTTTCCAGCACGCCAACGACCTCGAAGGTGTCTCCTTGTATAACGCGTTCTCCTAATGCGTCAGATGGGGCTTTATAGTCGAGCGCCTCGGTCATCGCACGGTTGAGGATTAAACTCTTGCGCTCATTCACACGATCACGGTCAAAATTTCTTCCGGCCACGATCTCGAGACCAAAAGAAGGAACGTAGTTATAGTCTATACCTACGGTGTATCCCGAAATTGAATTCTCCGGACCTCCTACGAACCTCCTGATACCACTAGCCCAAAAGATCTCGTCACCAGGAACATTCGAAGAAGAGCTGACCGATTTTACTCCTGAAATTTTCATCACTTCATCTTTGAAGCTTTCCATTTTTTGAAGCAACAGGGAGTCAGTTACTCCAGGACCTTTCATGACAAGCGTTTGATTGATATCAATCCCGAGGTTCTGATTGCGCATAAACTGCAACTGCTGATACACCACTATGGCTCCAACAATGAGAAAAACTGATGCTGCAAATTGAAATACGACGAGCGATTTGCGCAGAATACTTCCCTGTGAGGTACGCATGACTTTACCTTTAAGAACTGCCACCGGCTGGAATGAAGAGAGTATAATAGCAGGGTAAAATCCAGAGAGCGCGGTACCGACCACAAACAAGCCACCAAGCAAAAGCCAGAAATCCAGGTGCAGCATGTAGCTCATCGGCACGTCCCGGCCGGATAACCGGGAAAAGAACGGCCATGTTAGCCATACCGTAATAATGGATATTATCGCGGCAATCAGATTGATCAGAAAGGATTCCGACAGGAATTGATACATCAGCTGATTCTTCTGTGCGCCCATCGCCTTACGCACGCCTACTTCATTGGCGCGATCAAACGACTTAGCTGTTGCCAGGTTGATGTAATTCACCCAGGCGATGATGAGAATAAAGAAAGCAATAAAACTCAACGCATAGACGGATTCACCATCGCCTCTTTCATCAGGTTGAGATTCCTGAAGCAGATTTGCGTACAGGTGAATGCCCAACAATGGCTTTAGCAGAAATTCCTGTTTTCTGTTAGTTTTTCTCCAATCCTCGCCCCTTGTGTTTAAAAGGAACTGATCCCATTTCGCCTGAAGCTTGTTCACATCTGTGCCCGGTTCCAGTAAAACGTAAGTGTTAAAGTCATACCATCCCCATTGTGTTTCTGACTCCCGGTTCGTCTCATTGTTCAGCGTCTGGTACGAAAACATGAAATCAAATTTGATATGAGAATTGGTTGGTATATCCTGGAAGATGCCTCGTACTTCAAATTTTCTCGTACCATCCCAGGCGATCGTTTGGCCAATAGGATCCTGATCACCGAAGTATTTCCTCGCAGCCTTCTCCGAGATGACGGCCTTATTGGGTCCCGACAAGACATCCTGTTCGTCACCCTTCAATAATTTAAAATCAAATACCTGAAAGACCGAAGAGTCCGTTATCTGCATCTTTTCTTCACGGAAGGAGATGAGACCACGGTCGGGACTTTCATAGCTGACAATTCCACTGACTGGATAGAGTCGTGTAAAACGCTTTACTTCCGGGAAGTTGTCCTTTAACGCCGGTCCAACGGCCGGAACTGCCGCAGCACATTCGAACCTGAGTTTGCCGTTCTGCCAGCCATTGTATTGAATTCTGTAAACGTCTTTTGCCTTGCTGTGGAAGGTGTCGTAGCTTCGCTCATACTTTACATACTGAAGAATAAGCAGACTGGCCACCATCCCTATAGACAAGCCCAGCACGTTCAGGACGGTGAACGATTTATGTTTAGAGAAACTTCGGAAAGCTGTGGTAAAATAGTTTCTGAACATAGGGCGTTGGATAAGATGATGAAGATAAAAGAATGCGTCCGATTATAAAGTTTTTTCTGACGGCCGCTGAATTTTATTTATTTAACGGTGTTTGCAACCTTTACATGATTTCGACAGTCTTTACGACATACCAATCCCTTATCCATGCTTGCAAACCTTCTTACAACGGCTTGGCGAAGTCTTTCAAAGAACAAGTTCTTCTCCACGCTTCATATCGTAGGCCTCTCCATCGGCATGTGCGTTTTCCTGCTCATCGCTCAGTTTGTTCATTTTGAAAAGAGCTATGAATCATTTATAGCGAATGCGGATAACATTTACAGAATTAGCCTGGAGACCAAGCATAATAACGAACTCATCTCGAACAGCGCTGAATCCTATCCGGGAGCTGGACCGGCAATGAAAAACGAGATCCCTGAAGTAACTGCCTTTGCACGGTTCTATAATCTGGGTTATAAGAATAATGTGATCATCACCAACGAAGATGCGTCCGGTGATAAAATCGCATTCAAGCATCGTCGTTTCTTATACGCGGATTCCTCGGCATTGCCTATGCTGGGATACCCCATGGTGGGGGGTGACCCGATCACAGCGCTTGCCGAACCTTTTACCTGTGTCATCTCCGAAAAATACGCAAGGATGTACTTTGGGGATAAGGATGCTTTAGGAAAAATGCTACGCATGAACGACGACGACGATGCAAATGAGTTGGTAAAGATCACAGGGGTATTCAAAGATCTGCCGGAAAACACCCATCTCAAATTTGACATTCTCTTTTCATACAAAACTCTTTATGCCCGGGGAGACTGGGCCGTTGGAAGATATGATCAAAGCTGGCAGCGGAAAGATATGTACGTATTCGTAACGCTTAGGCCAGACGCCAATCCCAAAGCAGTTGAGTCAAAATTGCCTGCTCTTGTTACGAAATACAAACCCGAGAATAAGGAGAGAAATGTTCACGAAACGCTGAGCCTTCAGCCGTTGAGATCCATACATCTTCACTCAACACTTGCGGAAGAATTTGAGATCAATGGCGACGCCAAGATCGTTGACTTCCTTTCCCTGATCGGTGTATTTGTACTGGTCATTGCCTGGATCAACTACATCAATTTATCAACTGCTAAAGCGCTCGAGCGGGCGAAAGAGGTAGGTGTGCGTAAAGTCATGGGCGCTGTTAAATTTCAATTGATCCGGCAGTTCCTTGTAGAGTCGGCTGTTGTCAATCTGATAGCTATGCTCATAGCAATGGTTTTGGTTGCGCTCATCCTTCCATTCTTCAATTCTTTATCAGGGCTGTCGCTGACCCATGATTATTTGATGCAGTCCTGGTATTTGATACTTGCACTTATACTGTGGGCTGGCGGGACATTGCTTTCAGGATTCTATCCTGCCTTCGTACTATCATCGTTTAGGCCCGTTTCAGTGCTGAAAGGAAAATTGAAGAATAGTTTCGGAGGTATTCTCCTGCGTAAATCGCTTGTCGTGTTTCAATTTATGGCTTCCGTCGCGCTCATTGCAGGGACACTGATCGTTTACAATCAATTGACCTACATGATGAGCCAGGACCTCGGTATGAATATCGACCAGGTGCTTGTTGTGGAACGTCCCGGCATTGCGCCACAAGATCCAAAAGTGTTTAACTCCGCCATTGACGTATTCAGGAACGAAGTAAAATCCGATCCGGCAGTTGTTGGCATATCTGCTTCAGCAACAGTTCCAGGCAAGCAACGGGAATATAAAGTAGTGGCTAAAAAATACGGCGCGCCGGATGATCAACTCGTTACGTTAAGATTCAACAGCATGGACTACGAATTCATGGACGTCTTTAAATTGAAGATGGTGGCCGGCCGGCCATTTGATGAAATGCATACTGAAGATCAGGATACCTCCTGCATTATCTCTGAATCTGCATCCAGGCTGATGGGCTTTCGATCCCCGCAAGAAGCGATAGGTCAGACAGTAAGTATTCCCGTATTTGATTACAACGCTATTGTGGTAGGTGTGGTGAACGACTACCACCAGGTATCCTTAAAAAAATCCATAGACCCCGCGATCTTTTACTGCACCAAATATGGTGGTGAATTCTATAGCGTACGGGTTAGTACATCTGACATGGCATCATCCGTTGAAAAAGTCCGCGATGCCTGGATCAAAGCTTTTCCAGGCAACCCTTTCGAGTATTTCTTCCTCGACGACTTTTTCAACCGGCAATATGAAAATGAAAGAAAGTTTGGAAAGCTGTTCACAACATTTTCTATACTGGCCATGATCGTCGGATGCATTGGCTTATTCGGTCTTTCAGCCTACTCTGCGACGCAACGAACAAAGGAGATCGGCATCCGCAAGGCATTGGGGTCTACTGAGCAAGGAATTTTCATCCTGCTATCAAGAGAATACGTCAAGCTGGTAGCATTGTCGATCATTCTGGCCACGCCTTTGGTGTGGTGGATAATGAATAACTGGATACAAACCTTCCCGTATCGTACGATAATTTCCCCGTTGATATTTGTCGCTTCCGGTGGTGTCGTGTTGGTGATCGCATTGATCACGGTAAGTTACCAGACCATGAAGGCAGCCAGGACAAATCCAGTGACGTCGTTAAGATACGAGTAAGCGTGACGAGATTTCACCCCGACTAGAACAAAATCTATTGGTTGATGAACTCATAAAAATTATGGAGCGCGCCTTGAAAAAGATTGAGAATAGGCGAATACACAATAGGTAAATAGGCAATACACAAGTTCAACGGAGTATATCTATAGGTGACGTTTATGGAACGGACAGTCTGGTTTCTTAGCGTTAGCCTGGTATCGAGATTCAAAAATAGACACACAATATTTATCAGGATCTTCAATTAACAGTCTCATTAAAATTTGGGGGTTATAACTCACCCATCAATAGTAACACAAAACAAAATGTACATTGATTATTTTACCTATTGTGTATTCCCCTATTCTCTATCTTAAAACAAGACTCAATATCCTGCTGAAATTGAAAGATCATCCTTTGAACCTCGTCAAGAAAGCGCTTCGGGTGGAGGATTGCCGGAAATCTTCAGTTTATCCTCGGGAAGCGGGACATACTCTGCATTGTCATTTGGTGGCAATACGATCCTCCCCTCCTTCCAGTCAGCCTTAGCTTGTTCGATCCGTTCTTTCCTGGATGACACAAAGTTCCACCATATGAACCGGTCTCCAATATGTGCCCCACCCAGTAGCATGAGCGTTGTATTTTCTTTCGACGTGATAATGGGATCAACACCTGAGCTGAATACAAGCATCTGACCTGCGACATATGACCGTCCGTTAACTTCAACACTGCCCTTAACAATGTAGATCGCTCTTTCCTGATGTCCTGTAGGCAATCCAAACTTTGCTGCTGGTTTCAATACAACATGCAGGTAGAACAAAGGCGAATGCGTCCTGACCTCGTTTTTCAACCCAAATGCATCGCCCGCGATCAGCCTCATCCACACACCGGTATCTGTAAAGACAGGAAGGACTTCGGGCTTATAATTATCGAAGGCCGGATCTGATTCCTCGTCTTTCTCGGGAAGCGCCACCCATGTCTGGATCATCTCGAGACCTCCTTCCAAAGCAGCCGGGTCCTCAAATCTTTCAGAGTGCGCGATCCCCTTACCGGCGGTCATCCAATTCACTTCGCCGGGACGGATTATCTGCTGAACACCGAGACTGTCGCGATGCGTTACGACGCCATCAAACAAATAACTCACCGTGGATAGTCCAATGTGCGGATGCGGTAATACATCCATAGATGATGCCGGTTTGGATTGTGTACTGATGGGTCCGGCATGATCCATGAATATAAATGGACCAACCATCCTTCGCATCCGGAACGGGAGGATCCTCTTTACATCCATTCCCACGGCTAAGGACGCCTTACGTGCTTCAATGACTATATCCAGCATAATCGATCTGAAATTGAACAGTCCTAAGTTAAGCGACTGACGGAAAAAGAAGTAGGAATAAGAGAAATTGTGAACAAACAAGTGCGAATTTGAGATCCCGAAAATTACAACGCAATATTACCTTTGTAAAAAATTGCTGTTCATGCCTTCAGGTAAGACTGTCGACGAAATGATCATGAACCTGCCTAAGGCGGAGCAGGTCCTTGTGAAACGCCTTCGGATGCTCATTATGGAATACCTTCCCAAGGCTTCAGAAAAAGGTTATTATGGATTGGGGGTACCCTTCTATTCCCATCACAGAATGATCTGCTTTATCTGGCCGGCTTCCGTCTTCTGGGGTCCGAAAATAACGCCAAAAAGAGAAAAGCTAAAGGGTGTATCACTAGGGTTTTGTCAGGGGAATCTTATGTCGAACGAAGATGGTGCGCTGCTGGCGGAGGGACGTAAGCAGGTTTACGTGATGTATCTGCAATCACTCAACGACCTCAAAGAAGACCAGGTGCGTGCATTGCTCCTCGAAGCATCCATGATCGACGATATGTTTGGAGAGAAGAAGAAGCGTGCTAAACGGAAGTGAACCACATTAACCGCTACGGCGCAAAGGACGCGAAGTATCGCGAAGCCCTCAGCGCTCCTCCGCGTGCCTGGCGCCATGGCGGTGAGGGCATTCACAGCTCGACAATCTTTATGATGATCCTACTCCCTCATCAACCGTTATTCCACTTTCAATCCATCCACGGGATTAGCTTTCAATACTTTTCTGATCTGCGTAGAAACTGTCATCAACAGAACAAGTATAAGAAGCGTAACTGCAAAAGCAACACCGGAAATATCAAGTGGCATATGATAGGGAAAGGAAGAATTGAATAGCAGCTTCATTAATGTATAGCTGACGGGAGCACCCATCGCTAATGCTACGGCAAACAAGATCGCGTATTGATTTGTGACGTTACCTGCAATACTCCTGAAGTCCGCACCCAGGACTTTTCTGATACTAAACTCCCTGCTCCTTCCCGCCACATTGAGAGTCATCAACCCATACAATCCAAGGCTTGCTAACAATACGGCAATAGAAGCGAAACCACGCCATACCTGTCCGTAAATACTGTGCTCTTCATAATAATGGCCCCACGCGTCTTCCTGAAAGCCGCCCTGGAAAGGGATCTCCGGGTAGAGTTTTGCCCATTGGGTTTGTAACGTATTATATGCTTCGGTTTCCGAACCCGGTCGTACTTTGAGAGACAAGTATCGATAGTCTGTTTTGGCAGCCAAAGTAAAAATAGTTGGGCGCAATGCTTCGTCAAAACTATAATTATGAAAATCTTTTAAGACGCCGATAACTTCGAACTTAACGCTGTCAATTTCGAATAGTTCACCAATAGGTTGTTTCCACGCCATGTTCTTTGCCATGAGTTCATTTATCACGACTGCCCGACTGTCGCTTCCTTCATGATCATTAAAAACGCGGCCGGCTTTCAATCGTAGTCCCATCGTCTCAAAATAATGTGCATCCACCGACAACCGGTCGACCTCATATTCACGATCAGGCATATGCAGAACCGTTGCCGTACTGGCTTTACCTAAATGATGATGTGATCCGGAGATGGATAACACATTGGGAGCCTGGATCATTGCGGCATTCAATTTTTCAAAGGCGGTTTTGTCAGGCACGCTAGCATATAATGCTTCATGCTGATCATATCCCCAGCTCCGCGTTGACATATATGAAGCATTTTGAGTAAACATCACGCCCCCGGTGATGAGGATACATGCCAATATCAACTGGGCTCCTAAGAATAGTTTCGTCACTGGATTTTTGTTTCCAAATTTTACTGCTCCTTTTAGTATGCCTGTTACCTGGAATCTTGAGATATAAAAAGCAGGATAAATACCGGACGCTATACCCGTCAAAAGCAAAATGCAGGGCAGGTATAGCCAAAGATTTTTATCGTTAAATCTGAAGTCAAAACTGAAATTCCACATTTGCTCAAACCAGGGAATAAAGATGGTTTTTGCCATAATTAATCCCATGATCAGGGCAAAAAATGTAGTTATAATATTTTCGGATAAGAACTGAACAATAATGATCCTCCGGGTGGCGCCGATGGATTTTCTCACGCCAATTTCCTTCAGTCGTTTGGCTGCAGAGACGATTGCAATATTGATATAATTGAAACAAGCCAGTGCAAGCAGGAAAAAAGCGACAAGGGCCAGGAAAAGAACCGATTTATAATTACTCGCCGAGCTCCAGGAAATGTCATCACGAATATATTCTGAACGTTCGTGCAAAGTAGCCAATGGTTCAAAAGCAAAAGCTGAGATAGCCCAGTCCCTTTGTACCGCTTTATTTTGAACGATCCGATACTTTTCCATTTTTTGTTGAATGGATTTAATATCTGATGGATTATCAACCTGGATCAGTGTGGCATTTACGAATGCGCTCCAATCATGGAAGTCATAATCAGGATGAGCCGTACGGAGATTCTCAAAATTGATGAGAAAATCAAACTTAATGGTAAGGGCCTTTGGAAAGGCTGCCGCTACACCGGTGACCTTAAAAACCTTGCTCGTGTGTTCATCGAATTTCATCAGCATGCTTTGACCAATGGGATTCTCATCGCCAAAGTATTTGATGGACATTTTTTCGCTGAGGATAATGCTGTTCAGATCCGACAATGTGTGGGACATTCCCCATTTTAGTGGGAAGGTAAACATATCCAGAAATGCGGGATCCGTATACCGTACACGCTCATGAAATACATTGTCGCCGTATTTCATAACTACCCTCCCATCTTCGACCCGGCATATTTTCTTTATATGCACAAAATCTTCCCGAAGCATCTCTCCAAGGGGCCGGGGAGTCTTTCCGAATTGCTGAACCGTTCCATCCCGGTCCGCAAAAAATGTCGTAAGAAATACTTCGTTCTTATTTTTATGGAACTGATCTGTACTGTAGGTCCATCGGGCAAATGCGTAACCAAATATGCAAATACCGATTGCCATCGCTAACCCAAATATATTAATGAAGGAATTTAAGGGTGTCTTCATCAAACCCCTCATGGAAACTTTGAAGTAGTTATTGAACAGCGTCATGTTGGAAGTTGTTTGCATTCTAGGTTTTCTCCATGCGTAAGGTTGGAAACAGCGGATAACGTCAAGCAGGTAACGACGTCGCGCTTTCGCCAATCCGTCTTCAGCAACTCTTTCGTAGAAGAGCTCCTCCAGATCGCCATGCAACTCCTCGTATCTTTCTTCACGGCAATACCACTTAAAAAAAGCATGTGGTATCCGGGGTATTTTAATTTTTCTGTTCATACCATGTTACCATTTCAATGCCAGGTCAGTGATTTGTCTCCTTAAATTCATCCTTAGGTCCATGGATTCATCGACAGCTTTTTTTCCATATGCTGTGAGGATGAACAACCGCTTTCTTTTACCCCCTCTTTTTGATTCAGGGTCGCTAAGTCTTGATCTGAGCATGCCTTTTTCTTCAAGCCGGTAGAGGGATTTATGAACGGCACTTACATTTACAGGACGCCCGGATTGCTTTGTGATCTCTTTGGTGATCGCGACGGCGTAGGCGTCTTTATATAGAACGCCAACAGTTAGTAGGACAAGCTCTTCAAATTCTCCCAGGTATATTCTGCCCATGATTTAATTGCTCTTTGCCTGTAATATATACGGGATTTTGATGATTAAGTATACTTTTGCCAGTAAAATGTTTGGGAATGGTGAATTTATTTGAAGAGTTCAGCAACCTTTCCTTCACCGCAAAGGCGCAAGGGCGCTAAGGAATACAAGCTTTGCGTTCACTTTGCGTCTTTGCGCCTTTGCGGTAAAATTTGCTCGCAGTATTCGTAGACTGACCGGATCCGGTCAATGAGCGTTCAGCATTGCGGCAGTAAGCACGATCTCTCTCGACTTATCGCCTTAATTCTGCCATTCTAAACTTGGCATAATTATTATTCCTACATTTAGGAAACAATGTTTGTGGCGGGAGAACAAGTCGACCGGGTTGCCCTTGGAATTTAGATGTCGGAAACAATTCCCTATGAAAAAACCTGATCGTACACCACCCCGGCTCTTTCATCGTTTCTTTCGGTGGTACTGCCATCCCAAACTTTTGCATTACATCGAAGGAGACCTGTTAGAGTTATACCGGGAGCGTGTAAATGAAAAAGGATACCGAATAGCAGACATACAATTCATTATTGACGTTTTACTGCTCTTCCGGCCAGCTATTATTAAATCATTAAGACTTCAAGGAAATTTAAATCAATACGGTATGTTCAGAAGTTACTTTAAGATCGGATGGAGAAAGTTACTCCGCAATAAAGGTTACTCGGCCATTAACATTGGTGGTTTATCAATAGGAATGACAGTAGCCATGCTGATTGGCCTTTGGATCTACGATGAGATATCGTTCAATAAGTACCACAAAAATTACGACCACATTGCTAACGTTTGGGGCGGCAGCATTGACCCTGAGACGTCGGCCATTGAAGGCTCAACAACTATGCAGTACCCGGTTGCTGCTGTACTCAGGAACAATTACCCACAGTACTTCAAGTACGTCCTGATGTCCAACGGGATAGGAGATCATACCCTTTCATTGAAAGATAAGAAGGTCAACAAAAAGGGACTCTTCATCGAAGGCGGCGGTCCCGACATGTTATCGCTGAGAATGTTGAAGGGCACATACAAAAGCCTGGATGATCCGCATTCAATCATTCTATCGCAGTCAGCAGCAAAAGCGATCTTCGGCGACGAAGAACCTATGAATAAAAGTCTAAGCATCAACACAAGCATGGAGGCAGTGGTAACAGGGATCTATGAGGATATTCCCAGAAACAGTCGTTTTGGTGAAGTTCAATTTTTCTCGCCCTGGTCTTTGTGGGTATCCTCCCACAGCTGGATCAGTACACGCGAAGCCGATTGGGACAATAGGTCATTTAATGTCTATGTCCAACTGCAGCCACATACTACTTTCGAAGCAGCGGATGCAGCAATCAGAGATATTTACTATAAAAATGTACCTGCGGATTTTTTCGCAACGATCGAGAAATACAAGCCCTTCGCTCAACTCGTGCCCATGCGGACATGGCACTTGTATACAGAATTCAAGGATGGAAAACCTGCTGGAGGACTTGTTACGTTTGTCTGGCTCTTTGGTATTGTCGGCATCTTTGTACTGTTGCTGGCCTGCATCAATTTCATCAACTTAAGTACAGCCCGCTCGGAACAACGTTCCAGGGAAGTGGGCGTACGTAAATCATTAGGGTCAGCTAAACAGCAATTGATCTCTCAATTTCTGAGCGAATCCTTTTTGGTGGTAACGCTTGCTTTTGCGTTCTCTATCGTGCTGCTGGCATTGTTACAATTACCGTTCAATGAGCTGGCCGATAAAAGCATCACCTTGCCATTCAACAATATCACCTTCTGGATTATTGCGCTCGCTTTTATCGTTGTGATTGGTTTTGTGGCAGGATTATATCCGGCATTTTATCTGTCTTCTTTCCAGCCTGTAAAAGTCCTGAAGGGCGCTTTGCGTTCAGGACGTCTTGCCTCGTTGCCCCGCAAAGTCATGGTGGTCGTTCAATTTACCGTGTCGGTGGTGTTGATCCTTGGCACGCTGATAGTTTACAAGCAAATCCAATATTCGAGGGACAGGCCGGTCGGATATCATAGAGAGAAATTAATAACGATAGCGCTGGGCGACCCAAACTATAAAGGCAAGCAGCAAGTGCTGAGAGCCGAATTGCTGCGCACCGGAGTTGTGTCAGACGTCGCGACTTCTTCGAGCCCCATCACGGCAGTCTGGAACGTTACAAACGGGTATGAATGGAAAGGTAAAGATCCCAATCTGGATGCAAACTTTGCGATATGCAACATTACTCAACAGTTTGGCAATACCGTTGGCTGGGAAATTGTAGCAGGTCGTGATTTCTCAGAAGACTTTAAAGCTGATTCCATTGAGTCGGTCATTATTAACGAAGCAGCTGTAAAATACATGGGTTTGCAGGAACCTGTCGGACAGGTACTGACAGATGTCGACGAGTTTGGCCATCCAAAATGGTCAAGGGTAATAATAGGTGTTGTCAGAGACATCGTCATGAGTTCTCCTTATGAGCCCGTCAGCCAAACACTCTATTATTATAACAAGAATGCGTCAAGCATAATGCACGTCAAAATCAACCCGGAAGCCAGCGCCAATGATGCCTTGCCTAAAATAAAGGCAGCCGTGGAAAAGGTAGTTCCCACTGCCCTATTCGATTATAAGTTCGTCGATCAAGAATACGCACTGAAGTTCAGTCAGGAGGAACGGATTGGTAAACTATCGGGTGTCTTTTCCATTCTGGCAATATTCATTTCATGTTTAGGGTTATTTGGCCTCGCGTCTTTTGTCGCGGAACAACGCACAAAAGAGATCGGTATTCGCAAAGTGATGGGTGCCAGTGTATCCAATCTTTGGCAAATGCTATCCAGGGATTTTGTCGTTCTCGTGATTATCTCATGCTTCATTGCCATTCCTATCGGCTATTATCTGATGCAGGGTTGGCTGCAGAAATATGAATACAGAACGGAGATCTCCTGGTGGGTATTTTTACTGACGTGTAGTGTTGCAGTTATCATCACACTCCTGACAGTGAGCTACCAGTCCATTAAAGCTGCGATGATGAACCCCGTTAAGAGCCTGAGGTCAGAATAAGATATGCCGTAGCAAATTTTACCGCCCTCCTACGCGAGACGCTTCGGCGGGTAAACTCCGGCACAAAGAGCGCAAGGGCTCGCAAGGAATTTTTTAGATTTTCCGGAGCCTTGAATATTTCAATGTTCAATGAGGTCTAATAGATTTCAGCATGAATGCTTCAACAACTTATCTGAATAACTCCTTGCGGTACTTTGCGCTCCTTGCGACTTTGCGGTAAATTCCACGGGATGAGTCATTTTCCCGATGTCATCAAACCCTGCGTAGTCAGCCATTCCCCAAACTTGTCAATCCATTGATATGTTGTGTCATTTTGATTACCGATACCAAACCCATGACCTCCTTTGACAAACAGGTGCATTTCGACAGGACGCTTTGAAGTATACCACTTATTGTACACGCTGATGGCATGTGTGGCAAATCCAAACTCATCATCCTGCGTACAGGCAAGGAATAATGGCGGAGCATCGGGCAACACAGGTCCTTGTATCGCTTCAGGCATATCGGCATAAATTGGAGCAACAAAGTCAGGGCGATTGTTAACACTATAGTTAAAGGCCGTAGAGGCAGCGACCAACCCACCACCCGAAAATCCCATGATACCTATCCTGTCTGATGCAATTTTATACATTGACGCATGACTTCTAACATGGGCGATAGCTTCTCTGCCATCCGCAACGGCCAAAGGAATTATAGGCAGACTTTCATTATCCCAGGCTTTGGGATCCTTTGCTGAGATCATATCGTCGAATGGATTATCGCTGAAAACATGAACAAGCCTGTATTTTAAAACAAAAACGGTGATGCCTTTTTTGATCAGTTGTTCTGCCACATTAGTTCCCTCGTGGTCGATCGCCAGAAAATGAAATCCTCCGCCCGGAGCAATGATAATTGCAGTTCCATTTGCTACATCAGGTTGAGGCGTAAAGACCGTCAGCGTTGGATTGACAACATTGTAGACTGTCATGACCTTTGCGCTATTCTTGTTGTTCATCCCCTCCTTCCACGTCCAGGTTTCAGAACCTCGAGCTGGACCATTGTATAGCGGGATTTCTCGTTGTTGCGCGTTGGCCATCGCAGGTAGTAATGTTATAAGCCAAAATATACTTCCTTTCATAAGATTTCAGTGCAAACGTTTTTTTTCAATTTTTTAGTAGCTTTAGTTACATAAATATAAAAGACCGGAAAAGGAAATGATGAACCCAGGTTCGTTTCATAGAGATGATAGGCTCATGCAAAGGCTTCGTGAAGGAGATAAAAAAGCATTTATTGAGATCTACCAGAAATACTGTTACGAGATTTTTTTAATAGCCTACGTACAGGACATGTTCACGTGCTTTTATACCTCAAACGATGAAAAAAAAGATCTTTATTTTTTGTGCATGTTTATTTTTAACGGCCTCGGCTTTCTCCCAGCTTCGGAAAGGTCAGATTGATCCTTCAAAAGTTCCTGTACCTGGTCAACACTACCTGGAGGAATATACATTCGACAAACCCTCAGATCCCGCGCAATGGACGAGTCAAAAAAAGGTTTGAATGTTTCTTTCGCTTCAACGGATGAATTATATCTCCGATGTGAGATTCCCAAGTTGCAATCTGTGGTCACCACATGGGAAGACACCGGCTGGAAAGGTGAACGACTTAATGCCCAGATACTCGTTTGGTCTCACGATACACTTGAGCAAGTACGCTTTAAGGTAAATAACCTTGTCAACGCCGGCGGAAAAGTATTGGACAAAAGCAACGTCAGGTTAAATCTTGTCCGTTATGTGCTTTCCAATTATCCCTATGCCGCGAAAAACGCCCGTTGCGACGCCATTGCCAGTGATACTGCCTATTTAATGCCCGATAGATTCGAAACATTTGAACGGTTCGATCTTCCCGGCAGAACATTAAGACCGGTATGGGCTACGGTTGACATTCCCGCCGGTACTGAACCTGGAATTTATAACGGTACCATTGATGTAAATACAACGAACAATCATGTAACGCTGAATGTGAAAATAAACGTTCAGAAACAGGAGCTGCCACAGCCGCACGACTGGAAATTCAGACTTGACCTTTGGCAGAATCCATGGGTAGTGGCATGGTACTATCAGCTCGAACCCTGGTCTGATGAACATAAAGTGTTGTTAAAGAAACATCTTAAGCTATATGCAGATGCCGGTGGAAAGTATATCACAACGTATGCTGTACACTCACCGTGGTCTGATAATTCCTATATGATCGAAGGAGCAATGATCGAATGGACCAAACGCACGGATGGTACCTGGAAATTTGACTATGGTATCTTCGATGAATATGTTCAACTCGCGATCGAAACAGGAATAGACGAAGCCATCACACTTTATACGCCTGTACCCTGGGGACATCGCTTCCGCTACAGGGATGAGAAAACAGGCAACTATGTCTATGAAGAATGGTCACCGGAGTCAGCAGAGTTCAAAACATTCTGGAATCTTTTTCTTACGGACCTGAGATCACACCTCGAGAAAAAAGGATGGTTTGAAAAAACATATTTAGGCATCAACGAAAATCCGCTTAACATCACCATCGCTGCAGCAAAGGTGATCAAAGAGCATTCTAAAGACTGGAAGATCACATACGCAGGCGACTGGCATGCTGAACTCAGCGCAATGCTTGATGATTATTCACCCGTAATCAGCAGCGAACCGGATCTTAAAGAGCTGGGACAACGCAAAGCTCTCGGCCATACCACTACCTATTACGTATGTTGCACTCCGGCACAACCTAATAATTTTGTTTTCTCGACTCCTGTCGAAGGACGTTACATCAGCTGGTATGCCGCGGCATATGGATACGACGGTTTCCTCAGGTGGGCTTACGATGCATGGCCGGCCGATCCGATGAGAGACGCAAGACATACCGTCTGGCCCGCCGGCGATTGTTTCCTTGTCTATCCTGGAGGCGCCAGCAGCATACGTTTTGAAAAGCTAAGGGAAGGAATTGTTGATTTTGAAAAGATCAGGATACTCAAGGAGCTGTCCGCCAAGTCATCCGACAAAAAAATTAAGGCCACAATGAAGACGTTAGAAACGCACCTTGGTACTTTTATAGGAGATCGGGACTACTCCAAACGCGACTACAATCCTCAAAAAATGACGGACGCTGTTTTGAAAGGCAAAAAGATCATAGAAACATTAAGCGCAGACCTGGGACGTTAACATTCTTTATATCCGGTCTCATGGTTTCGATTCTCAACAATTTATTTTTAGTGGTCATCTTCTTATGAACGAGATAGAAATCTATTGCTCTCCTTAATCATCTCTTAAACACTGGGTCGGGCTGATTTTTGAAGCTTTAAATGTTTGCCAGCCAACCGTAAAACACGCGATAAATAATGTGATCAGGCTGGCACTGACGAAGTACCACCACTGGAGTTCAATCTTATAGGCAAAATTGTCAAGCCAATGTTTTATCAATAGATAGCTTATCGGTAGTGCTATCGCGATGGATATCACTACCATTCTTGAAAAGTCGTTTGACAAAAGATAGGCTATCCCAAGCTCGGACGCACCAAGTACTCTTCGAACACCAATTTCCTTGCGCCTTCTTTCGGCTGTGAAGGCAGCTAAGCCAAACAAACCCAGGCATGAAATAAGTACCGCTAATATGGCAAAATATCTTGATAAGACCCCAACGCGCTTCTCTGACTGATATAGCGCCTGATAGTCTTCATCCACAAATTTGAAATCGAATGAAAACCCCGGATTATATTCCCGATAGAAGGCGTAAAGTTGCTTTAGTGTCTCCGCCTCAGTCCCAGCCTGGATCCTGACCATAACCTTGTCTGTCGCTCCTCTGTCTACCACAAAATATAGAGGTTTTACCTCCTCATATAAAGATGCGAACTGAAAGTCTTTCATGACACCTACAATTTGCCTTTCCCTGCCCCAAAGCTTGACAACTTTGCCAATAGGCTCAGTAAGTCCCATTATCTTAATAGCCGTCTCATTAAATATTACCGTTGAATCTCCTGAATCAAACTGTCTCCCGAAGGTTCGTCCTTCCGCCATTTCAATCATTAGTGTCTCGATCAGATCAAAGCTCACCACGCGATATTGAAAGTCAATAACGTCGTTTGGACTTTTATTTTCCCATTCAACATCGTAGGTACTGGTCTTACCGTCAACAAATTCGTCCATCATACTTGCCGCATTTATTACCCCAGGAAGGGTTTTTATTTTTGAAAGAAAATCTTCGAGATTTGTTTGCGCCCATCCTTCCTTTTCAAATGAAATAACGTTGTCTTTGTTGTACCCAAGATTCTTCGTTTGAATGAACTCTATCTGCTTGTAGACAACCAATACGGATGTAATCAGTGTTACGGACAATACAAACTGAAAAATCACCAGCCCTTTTCGTGTCCACAACTCCCCGAGAGAACGATTAAGTTTTCCTTTTAAAACAATCGCTGGTTTGAAACCTGAAAGATATAAGGAAGGGTAGCTGCCCGATATGAGTCCTGTAAATAGTGTAATAGTCAGTATTGATATAATCAGATCCGTGTCAAAATTAAGTACAAGTTCCTTATCTGTAACCTCATTGAACTGAGGCAGGAATAAAACGACGATCACGACGGCCAAGAAAAGCGATAAAAATGACATCAGAATAGATTCTCCCAGGAACTGCAAAACAAGAGATTCACGCGAGACGCCTATTGCTTTTTTTATTCCAAGTTCCTTTATTCTTCTTGATGCCTTTGCCGTCGACAGATTCATAAAATTGACACAGGCAATCAGAAGTATAAAAACAGCTATAACAGAGAAAAGCTTTACATATTCTATTCTCCCGCCTGCCAGAACGCCATTCTCGTAGGTATTAAATAAGTGGGCATCTGAGTAGGACCTTGCAAACAAGGTAACATTTGACTTTTCGTCTTTCCCTTTAACAAAGTTCTCAATTTTGGCATTGAGTTGATCGATTTTCGTTCCTTCCTTTAAGACCACGTAAGTACCTGGTGCATTGTTGTTCCATGATAATATCCATTTGTTGTCGTCCACAAAAGCATCATATAGCAATACAAAGTCAAATTTATAGGAGGCGTGGTGCGGTACATTCTCAAAAACACCGGAAATGTTGAACAGCTTTCCGCGATCCCACATAATAGTTTTGCCGATGATGTTTTCAGTGGTACTGAATAATTTTATAGCCAATTCCTGCGATACAACGATGGAGCTTTTATCCAGTAGCACTTGATCTTTATTGCCGTGGATCAGGCTATATGAAAACATATTAAAAAAATCCTTACTAACAAAATCTCCAACTGCTTTGATATGAGTGGCCCCGACACTTAACGTGCTTTTCTCTTTCAGGAATGAATGCGTATAAGCCGTAGCGTATTCGACTTCGGGTATTTCTTCGGCTAACGCGCTCGCTAAAAGACCCGGCCCATGCTCCTGCGTGATTATCCCGTCGGAATTGTGACGGTTTATCATTATTTGAAAAAGCCGGTCATCCTTTTGATGAAACCTGTCAATATATAGTTCATCGCTAACCCACAAATAAATCAGTAGGACACAGGCAAGGCCGGAAGAAAGGCCAATCAGGTTGATAAGAAAGGTGCTCTTGAAGCGCTTGGAGTTTCTGTAAATGAGGAGTAAGTGGTGCCGAAACATAAGGTCAGGTTTTCAGGGAACACTCATATTTATCGAAACGGTTACATAACAGCTCAATATTTTTTAACATTTTTCCATTTGGTGGCGCTTGGGTTACTCGCCTACCGGATCTCGAGGCGTTCAAATACTCCTGGCTTCAGGTTCAGTTCTACAGATGCGGCATGAAGCTGCTCATTGTATGAAGCTTTAAGCTTCTTTCCTTTCAAAGTCACGACAGGTTTGCTACTGGTGCTGAACTTCAGCCTGCTTAACCCTGCTCCGCTTACCGCCGCAGTTATCACGCCATTGCTATACTTATACTGCTGCATTTCAATTGCCGTTCCTGACACAATAAATACGGGATAAGGATTAATTGAAGTCCTGTGCACTGTGATTTTTACCCTTTCGTTGGTGTTATAGGTATCTGAAGGAAGCTTACTTGTTCCTTTGATGATCTTATCTCCTGCTTCGATCGATTCAATATACCGTCCAGAACCCTTCCATTCAATATCGAATTTTTTATTCATGAAGTTCAGTCCCGTCAACGTCATTTCTTCTCCGTCGTATGGATAAAACGTTAACCCTCCTGCATCGGTGCCGACGCCCACCACGCCGTGTATTGCCGCCTGATACCATCCACGCATGGAATATCCCTGCCAGGTCCCTTTAAGTGAAGTCCAGCGATCAAATTCAGGTTCATCAGTTTCAATGTAATAAGATATGCCCTCTGGAGCTGAAAGATGTTTTGTCCAGTAACTCACCCACTTCACCCATTGCGCTATCAGGGTCCGGTCGTTATTGGCGTTTATCACGCGCATGAAATACTCACCCGTTGCCGGCCACCAGCTATGGAGTTGGTTGGCGTCGCCATCATAGGCATAATTCCACAAGGGTATTTCACGCAGTCCCATAGGGGTAACGGAATTTTCCCTGAAGAATTTTAGGCTCGAAGTCTGAATACTATCTGTGATGTCTGCGCAATAATTGCTTTCCCAGCGGATGGCATTTGTGTTATATGAATCCCGTTGCTGGAGCGTACCCGCGTCTACGGAGGAGACTATGAATTTTTTCTCGGGGTTATAAAACAACTTCAGGAAATTTTGTTCGAACCTCTGAATGATTGCACGGGCTTTTTTTTGTTGAGCCTTGTCACCTACAACAGCTGACAGCGATTCCATGGAACGTGCAGCACAATAAAATACCGTATTGTTAAATCCACTGATATCATTGCCGGTCTCTTTCATAGCTTCCGGAAAATCGGGAAACAAGGACGTACCCCTGCAAAAGCCGGTTGCACCAACCTCTTCTTTTGCGATTCGATCAAAGACCGTTTTTGCAAAAGGATATCTTTCCCTGACGACAGTTATATCACCAGTATTGGCGTAATATAATTGCAGTAGGGAAATGTACATTCCCTGCGCAGGTAAGGCACTTATGCTGTTTGGGGTCATGTTAAAGTCGAAGGCATGACCAATCCCCCCAACAGGGTCGGCTGTCTTCTCATAGAACTGAAGCATATCTTTTATTTGTTTAACATCGCCCCAATATGCTGTGGCATAGTTACTGGTCATGCCATCCCATCCCCATACCCAATAGCTTGATGTTTTTGCCCGGATTGCCCCTGGATAGCCTTTTATCTTTAATGACTCATGATAGACGGGGGCAAGGCTGATGAAGTCATTCAATTCCTGGTACGGGCTGTTTAACACTGGACTATTCTCAGCTACACTTTTGTAACGCAGGGCCTGCTGTGCAATCAGTGACGTCAGCGACCGTATCTTTTCGGCACTTTCCTTTCGTAAAGCTGTCTGGTCTTTCCCAAAGCTGATCACAAAACTGTAAGTTTTCCCCGCCAATAGCCCGGGGCTTTTTAATAGATGCTTGGGATTGATCGGCCTCACGGAATGGTCTATTGGGAAATCAGCAGCGATCGCGAAAAATGTTTCAAAAGGTTGATGCTTCGGATTTTCTTTTGAAGGTTGAGGAGTGGACATCACCCCACCTTCAAGCATATTACGCTCTTCGGAAAACTTCCAGGGATACCATTTACGTGTCGTACTTCCGTTGGAAAACCTCAGGTCGTCACTGCTACCTTTTGTGAGTGCAAAGGCTTCAAAAAATTCCATCTTAAAACGAACGTTCGCAGGAATATTTTCCGGTATGACCAGCTGGATTACAATGGACTCATCGATTGCCATTACCCGATGCCTGATAACTGCGCCTTTAAAATCCCATTCCGCTGCTATTCCATACGGCGATATGCTACAGTTTTTATACTCCGGTTTGAACGTCTTGGTGTCCTGCTCAACGTAATACCTGAAACCGTCCCAGAGCTGACGGAGGAACAACGTTGATAGATCCGTACCGGGAACGTCATTATAGTAATCGATCTGCGAAATGCCCATTTCATCAAACTGGAAAGCAAGCCGGCTATCTGCAAACCAGCGTGGCGCCTCAGGGACGCCCTGTTCACAATAGATGATTCCCTTATCAACAGTAAAAGGAACGTCTTTTTGCTGCGCGTTGGATAAAAAAGAAAAAAAGAGACAAACAATGACGCACGATGACGTTTTTAGATTTTGTATCATAAGAAATTTTTAAGGTCGCGGCAGCTGACCTGCGCCTTTCATGTGCCGGGTTTTTTTCAGAAACTCATTTCATGCTATCGAGCACCAGGACCCAGTCCCTCTGATCCGGTGAAGTAAATGAAAGTATCCTGTCTTTTTTAAAGCGTCCTCCCGGCTTCCAGGTGCCATCTTCCGGACTATACCAGCTAGCTTTTATGTTTTTACCGCGAAGCGCCGAAGCGCTGATCTTAAACGTTCTACCGGATGGGATATACGCAATTATAAACTCTCCTTTTTCGTCAGCGGCGGCGATGGCATAATTGTTTTGCGCGTACGTGCCTTGCCCTTCCGCTATTATTTTGGAAGCAGGATCAGGAATTAACCGATACCATGGGCGCTCATGAAACAACGTAAAATAGTGCTTCAGGGAATTGCCACCCGGAAGTTTCAGAAATGTTTTCCAGTTTTCAGGAAATGCCCACATGGGTGAACCGTAAGCGTTACCTGTACCGCCGGCCAGAACGGACCAGTATGCCTGCTTTCTTATCTGAATTGCAGAACCCCAGGCCTCATGCTCACCTTCATAGGTCGACTCCCCTAAAAAAAAAGGTTTGACAGGCGATTTGGTATATTCTTTAAAATTGACCTCATATACGTCAGGCTGTTCCTTATTCCAGGCTTTGTTAAAGCCACGGAAGTATGTGTACGTCATCACTACATCAAGCCAGTTCGGATTTTCCCATACATCGGAACTGGAGTGGGAAGAAGAAGCATGATAGGTCATCAGCTGATGGGGGGCCTGCGATTTAATGCCGCGCGCCAGCATGTCCATTGTTTCTCTGTCTTCATATGGATCGATATCACCCCCCATGATCCACATAATGTTATTAAACCGCGCGAACCTTTTACCTAGATATTCCCCGAAAGCCCGGGTCTTTTCGGGGCCATTCCTGAACATAATGCTTGAAGGGCCAACGGCGCCCTTACCCCCATATCCTTCTCCACAGCATCCGGCCCAAAGGGGCGCGATAGATAATAAAAGTCCCATAGAGTCGACCTGCTGGATCACCCATTCAACATGATCAAAGTACTCCTCACTGAGGGTGGAGAAATCGTTGGGGTCAGCAAAAGGTTTTACGTCGTATATATTTTGTTCGCCTGCAAACCCTGTAATAATAGTCTGGATGACATTGAATTTTTTTTGCTTCCTGTCAGCCAGGTATTGTCTGACTTCTGCCTTGTCCAGTTTAAGACAGAGCTTCCAGCCTGTATCGGCGTTATAAAAGAACGGGGTGCCTTTCTGATCGACCAGGTACCGCTTGGTGTCACTGATCTTAAGCGGAAAGGAATAGGGCTGAGCGACTGAGGCCGCCGCACAAAAAAAATATAGGAGGAAGGGCAGGAAGTTTTTCATGACAGATGTGGAATTAATGCTGAATCTGCAAAAAAAAGTGGGCCGGGGCAAAAGCCCCGGCATTCACTTTTTACAACGGTATTGCCACATCGGGTTAATATATTAATTCCAACTATCCGATACCGTTCCAAGGCCGCTGTTCGTATCAATCTCGCGTTGAGGGATCGGAAACAGGTAATGTTTATCGAGGACGTTTGGACTACCGAACATCGCCTCCATTTCAATATTCATGGTCTCCTTCAGGATGCCCCACCGCTTGAGATCGTTGTAACGGATCTGTTCACCCATAAATTCAATTTGTCTTTCGCGTTTCAGTAATTCGAAAGCCTGATCCTGCGTATAGCTGCCAGTGTATTCAAAGGCGCCGATCCGGGATCGGACTTTGTTGATGAAGTCGATGCCGACGCCGGGGCTACCTTGCATGATGCTGCATTCAGCCCGCATCAGCAGAATGTCGGCATAGCGGAGCAAGCGGATGTTGTTTCCTGTTAGCACTCCGCCCTCTGAAGGCTTGTCCTCCTTGTTGGTGGCCTTTCTGTACCAGTAGCCATGAGTTGCAAAGTCAAACGTCCGGGGGCCGCCTTCACAATTGTCACACCACGTCTGATCGCCAACACCTCCGTAGAATGTAAGCGGAGCGCGTGGGTCAACATAGGGATCACCTTCTTCGTCTTCATATTGGAAGTCTGCAACGCGTCGGGGTTGAAAAGCCCAGTTTGACCAGTCCGTCCAGCTGTAGAGTTGTGCATGACCGTTTTGTCTTCCGGGGTTTCCGCTTTCCTCGGGGTCACCAAACATTGCAGCAAATGGATTAGTCCCCGGGATATTCGCGCATTGGATCTCAAATATGCTCTCCTGATTATTCTCATTGACCTCGCCGAAGTTATCATCCCAGTCTGCAACGGGGAGAAGGCTGTAGCGGTCTTCCAGCTTGGCAAATTCTGTTTCGGCCTCAGCATACTTTCTATTGTAGAGATAAAGTTTTCCCAGAAAACCGGTTGCTGCACCATTGGTAGCACGACCGAGAAATTCCTCGGGCCATTCGTCCGGCAATAAGGTCTGCGCTTGTTTGAAATCTGCTTCAGCTTGTGCCCATACTTCTACTGCCGTGGCACGTGGCATATCCCCTGAGCCTTCAAACAGATAGCTGGTACGGAGCGGTACACTTCCCCAATGAAAGGCGAGCTGCGTGTATGCCCAACCTCTTAGGAAGTAGGCGTCGCCAATGGCATGCGAGACGACCTCATCATCGCCGTTCTTTTCCACATATTGTCCTGCTTTGTACAAAACCAGATTGGAACGCAGGATCATCCGGTATAACAATCTCCAGAATTCAAGTATGGGACCGGTTGTATTTGTATGCTGGTAACGCAGCAGGGCCTGGATCTCTACTTCACCTGCGGAAGAAGGTCTCCCATCAAATTCATTTGCAAGTCCATCGAACATTTCCGGCAGCTTCCAGGTAAAGGCACCGTTGTGAAAGAAAGAGGAGTAAATCGCGATGGATCCCAGCTCAATTTCCTTAGGGGTATTGAAGTAGGTGTCCGTATTCTTGGCATTTGGATCCGGATAATCCAGGATATCCGTATTACACGATGTTAAGATCACCAGGCCTACCGTTACTGCAATGCTTTTTATATAAAGTATTCGTTTCATGGCTTTTTCGTTTTTGTTATAGACTTACCTGTACACCAAGCATTACCATCTTTGGTCTTGGAAAAGTGTTACCATTGTCGATACCACGACTTAAGTTGTCGCCACCTACTTCAGGATCATATCCATAGTCATAATGAGATAGGGTAAGGATATTGTAAGCACTCAGGTAAAACCGTACGTTTTTCAGTCCAACGTTGTTCACCAGGGTTGACGGAAGTGTGTACCCGAGCGACACAGTTCTTAATTTCATGAAATTGCCGTTGGTAAGTTTCAGGGTGGAAACCCTGTTGTTCTGTGCGGGATCGCCAATCACTGCTCTTGGTACATTTCCGTTACCCTGATTGGATTCATCCTGCCACCTGTCAAGCACATACGTCGACTGGTTCAGTACATAATTTCCTCCGCGCGTCCGGTCGTAGTTTCCGTCGTAAATTTCGGAGCCTGTTATTCCCTGCAGGAATATATTGAAGTCAAAGCCCTTGTAATCAAGGTTCACGTTCAGGCCAAAACTGTTCACAGGATGCGGACTTCCAATCTTGGTCCTGTCCTCATTGTCGACATGGCCATCGCCATTCAGGTCAACAAATCGGACATCTCCGGCCGTCGTAGTGGCCAATTGATATTGGGCATAGCCCTTTGCCTGGGCTGCTGCGTTAGCCTGGTCAAGTTCCTGCTGCGACATGAATACGCCATCTGCGATGTAACCGTAGAAATAGCCGATGGGGTTGCCGATATCCGTTCTGTTAATGCCATCGAGGTAGGAGCCTTCACCGAGGGAAGTAACCTCATTCTTATTGTGCGTAAAGTTGGCGTTTACGGAATAATTTAGTTTGCCGGCGTTTGACCGATATCCTATCTGCAATTCGATGCCTTTGTTTTCCATACTTGCCGCATTGACGATAGCACTTCCGTCCGAGCCACTATCACCATATCCAAGCGATACAGCCCGTGGTACGCCATACAGGATGTCGCTGGTTTCTTTTATGTAGTAGTCGGCGGAAAGATTAAGTTTGTTTGACAGGACAGCCATATCGATACCCAGCGATTTTGCTTCGGTTGATTCCCATCGAATATCCGGCGCCGAATTATTCAGCACGGTTGCACCGTTAACCCTTGTCCCATCAGGTCCGAATGGATAATACACATTTCTGTTATATACCTGGGACACGTACTTGAAATCACCGATCGCATCGTTACCGGCTCTGCCCCAGGCCACCCTAAGCTTCAATTGGTCGAAGAGATCAGATGATTTGAGAAAATTCTCTTCATGCAACTTCCAGGCTACTGCTACTGACGGGAAAGTACCCCAACGGTTGCCCGGAGCAAATTTTGGGGATGCATCGCTGCGAAGGTTGACCGTCAGCAGGTACTTATTGGCAAACTGATAGTTTACCCTTCCGAAGTATGACAGGTATGCATATTTTCCAATTGCATCTTCTGTCACCAGATTAGTAGTTGCGGTAAGTACGTTTTGGATCGTTGGGTCCAGGTCCTGGCCGCGTACGCCGATCCTCCCGTTCCTGACGCCTTGCTGCCATGTATTGCCTACCATAACAGAGAAATCATGCTGGCCGATTACATTTCTATACGTGATGTAATGCTCGATCAGCGGAGACACCGAATAATAATATGTTTTTGTGAGCTTTGCCGGAAGGGTCGCCGTTCCTGCTATCCCTCCAGTGTAGGAATCGTTGGAGTATTGCTCTCTTGCGAAGTCACCGCTTACGCCGGCTTGTATCTTATAAGTCAGCCCTTTCAAAGGCTCTATTTCTGCCCATAGGGCTGCCTGATAATCGATGCCGTTTCCTTCTATCTGGTTATGCACGGCAGTAGTCAGCGGGTGAGCGAATTCTATGATGTCGGAATTGCGGTCTGTGACTGAAAAATTCCCGTTAGCATCGTACACCGGAATATACTGCGGAGCATTCAGTGGATGATCAAGGTTGCCCGGGTTGCCGGCCTCTCCCCCTCCGGTATAGGTGTTATACGAAAACGCAAAGTTGTTACCGAATTTTACAAACTTCCCTATGTCGAAAGCGTTCCGGCTGCGTAAATAAAAAAGATCATCTTTTCTTCCCATGTAGGTAGGGTTTTCTGTATGCCGGTAACCAAGGCTTAGAAAAAAGGATGCATTTTCAGATCCGCCAGACACATCCGCATTTAATTCACGGTTATGGCTTGTCCGGAAGATCTCATCCTGCCAGTCAGTCCTGTCCACACGGGTTTCACCTGAAAGCAACTTGGGTGTAGGATTAATAGAAGAGTTACCCAATAGGTCCAGCACATAATCCGTATACTGGTTGGCATTCATGAGGTCCAGTTTTTTGGGAACCTGATTGAGGCCTTCATAATACTTGAGATTCACCCCGAGCGAGCCTTTCTTACCCATCTTCGTGGTCACCAGGATAACGCCATTCGCCCCGCGTGATCCATAAATTGCCGTTGATGACGCGTCTTTGAGGATCTCTATATTTTCTATGTCATTGGCGTTTACGGTCGAAACGTTGCCTCCGATAAATCCGTCGATAACGATAAGTGGGTCGGTATTATTAAAAGAGGTTATTCCCCGGATACGTATCTTTCCCTGGGAGACATCGACGCCGGCAGCCCGGCCCTGGATAAGTGAAGCCAGATCGGACACCTGACGGTCGCCGATATCCTTTCTACTGATAGAGGATACGGCTCCGGTGAGGTCACTTTTCTTGACAGCTCCGTAACCCACTACCACAACCTCCTCCAATGTTTTTTCGTCAGGTTGAAGCGATACATCGAGGGTGGTCTGGTTTCCTACAGGAAGCTCGATGGTCTTATACCCGATGAAAGAAAAAACGAGCACGGCGGAAACGTCAGGTACACTGATGGTATAGATACCGCGCTGATCTGTGGTCGTTCCGGTGCTTGTTCCTTTCAAAATTACGTTTACACCTGGAAGTGGACCGCTCTGATCGTCTTTCACCACGCCTGAGATCACCAGGTCGGGCGGTTGAGAGATTTGGTCAGTAACTTTTGGCTCAGCCGATAAGGTTTCTACCGAATCAGGCTGCGCATCTCCCTCGTCAGGCGGGATCACCTCGGCGGATACTAGTTTCTTTTTGAGAATAATATGCTTACCTGAAATAGCATAAGCCACATCGTTTCCCATGATAAGCTGGAGGGCCTCATCCATGTTTCCATGGAAATTCAGTGTAAGGCGGCGGCGGGTATTGAACTGCTCGCTGCCATAAAAGAACTTATAGTCGCTCTGTTTCTCCAACACGTTGAGCGTTTGCCGCACCGTAGCATTATTGACCATGATCGAAACGCTTACGTGCTTCAGCGATTCTTCGGCCTGTAATGGAAGAGCGTACAAACTGGTTATCAGTAAAAACAGCATAAGAAAAATAGTTTCATTTCTGAAACGGTCTGCCCGATAAGGCACGACACATTGTAAAGTATTATTCATACCTTTATTATGGTTTGGTTGTTCAATTAAACCTGGGGATGAGTGTTAATCTGTCTTTGCTGAGATGTCGTTTAACATCCATCCGAGAGCCGGAAGGCACCCTCGGTGCTTTCCGGTATTTTCATTTTCAAAGAGGAGCGTTTCTTCCGCTTATTTCTGATTTCGTTTTATAAATATTTGTTCTTTATCTCACGGCCTCGTCGCAGAGGGTCCCTTCTATCACTACCTGGTTATCTTCGCCTATGTGATACTTCATGCTTCCTGATGAACTGAACAGTTTTAATACTTCTTCCAATGATTCATTTTCAATTCTGGCATTGAACCTGCATCGCAAGGAAGCATTTTCTTTTACGAGGATCTTGGCTCCATACCACCGTTCGAGATCTTTCACAATTTCCGAGAATGGTTCATCGTCAAAGATCAGTGAGCCCTTTACCCACGCGGCTTCTGTCTCTGTTTTAACTTCGTTGAGCACGATCTGATTGCTGTTCTTGCTAAACGTGGCTTTCTGATCGGGAAAGAGTTCGATCACTTCTGGAGAAGCACTAGAGTCTCTTTGTTTCTCGATCAATACCTTCCCTTCCACCAGTGTGGTTTCAACAGACTCATCCTCGTCGTATGACTTTACATTGAAGGTTGTTCCCATTACCCTGATCGATATATCCGTTGTGTTTACTACAAAAGGTTTCTCACGATCATGCGTCACTTTAAAATACGCTTCACCGGAAAGCGTAACGGTCCTGCGTTTTTCTTTATTCCAGTTATTTCGATAGGACAAAGAAGAATTTGCGTTGAGGATAACGATTGTTTGATCTGGAAGGGTGATCGTTGTTTTCTGTCCTGCAGCAGTCTGATAAACGGTTAATGCATATTTCGACGCAACGTAAAAATATATGCCGGTCATAATGGCCAGGCCGGTGAACGCAGCGGCTGCAAGGCGAAGGATCGGGTATCGCGAACGTTTGGTCACTGCTGGAGCTCCAGCCACATCCGGTTTGGTCTTGATAAGGTAGGCATTGTCAAAATCTGCGGCGTGCTCATCCATCACGCGGCCAAAGCAGATCAACCCTTCGGGTGTTTTGAGATATTCCTGCAATTGTTCAATCTCGTCCTCGGAAAGCTTGTTTTCCACAAATTTTCGGATGAGGGATTCCATGTCGTTGTTGTTGCTCATAGCGGTGTCTGAGATGTTATATCCGAAGAATGGAGAAAAGTCATGCTGTCCCTGAAAGAATTTTTATAAGAAAATCATTTCGACACCTGACGAAGGACAACCGTTTGAAAAAAGCAGTTCAAACGTTGTACATTACGAATATTTAAATACCTTAGATTCGCATTTCCTTATCCGCAATGACACTTACTGAGGACCGGAAAAAGTTATTGATTGAGAACATTCGGAAGCATGACACATCCGCTTTCAATGAAATGTACACCTATTATTTCCCGGCTGTATACAGCTTCTCTTATAAATTTCTGAAATCAAAGGAGCTCGCCCAGGATTGTACACAGCTTACGTTCATTAAGGTATGGGAGGTCCGTGAGCAGCTTAACAGCGATCTCAATTTCAAAAGTTATCTCTTTACAATTTGTAAGAATTGCGTGCTCAAGACGGTCGAAAAAGCAGTCCGTGAAAATAAGTTCAAGGAAAAGGTTCTGCAGGAATATAGAAGTGAGAGGAATGAAATTTCTGATACCTCTGATCTTGAGAAGGTAGCGCAGGACGCGCTTGACCAATTACCCCCCCAGCGTCAGCTTGTTTTCAAGTTGTGTAAGATCGAAGGCTTCAGTTATGAAGACACAGCAGTTAATCTCGGTATTTCCAGCGGTACAGTGCGTGATCATATGTTCAAAGCATCGAAGAGCATTAAACGTTATCTATCTTTTCACCGGACTGAATAAACTAAACAGACCACTATTATAACGGCTTGTGATGTTCAAAGGAAGATTTTCCAATTTCAATAAGATCTTGAGTTATGTTTTAAGGCGGAATAGGCGAATACGCATTACGCAGTAGTCAATACACATTGTTGTATCATTACCGCGATATGACTCGTTGATAACATCAGCTTCTTATGAGTTTTCAATTGAAGAATTTCGGATGCTGATTACGTATTGTTTGCAGATTATTGTGTATTCTCTGTCATATTCAAAGGAAGATCTTCCAATTTTGGAGGATCTCACTTGACCCCCCTAACCTTGGGGAGCCCATTGTCCGCCACCTGCAACATAGATGCGGCCGGCTGATATATAGCTGCATTGGTTCTTCAAATAGGCTTTTCATTTTGTAACTTATAGTCTATTTATAGCGAGTTGAATTCGCCATACGTTAACGGCTCATTCTGACTTTTCTTTTTATTGTATTAATCTATTTTAGATCCTGGATTGATAGACTATGATCAGAAGAAATCACATCAGGTTCTTATAATTATATGCTTCCTGATCCATGGCATAAACCTTTACGGCCAGCTGAATATCGTTCAGTTTGAGCATATCAATTTGGAAGAGGGCTTGTCGCAAGGGTCAGTTTATTGCGTACTGCAAGACCAAAAAGGTTTTTTATGGTTTGGAACCCAGGACGGTCTGAACAAATACGATGGGTATCAATTCACGGTTTATAGACACAACAAATATGATAGCAGCTCCCTTTCTGATAATTGCATTAATGCCATACATGAGGATAGCTAACGGCTACCTGTGGATCGGAACGCTCAGCGGGGGACTAAATCGTCTTAACCGCCAGTACAAATTCATTTAAATCTTTTCAGGTCATCGGACAGTGATCCGGAAAGCATCAGCAGTAATACAATATCATGCATTTTTCAGGATCATTCGGGAAAGCTTTGGGTAGGGACCGACAATGGCCTTAACCTGATGGATGGCGAGAACTTTATTAAATTCAATCATGATGAATCCAATTCATCCAGCATCAGCGGCAACAGTATTACCTGTATCTATGAGGATAGCCAAAAAAATTTATGGTTTGGAACGACCCAGGGATTAAACCGGTATGATCCGGCCACACAAATCCTTCCGAAGGATCTTCTCTTTATCATGAAGGTGATCAAATTAAAAACAGTCACATCACCTCCCTTTATGAAGATCAAAACCAGAATCTGTTTGTGGGTACAAATGGAGGTGGACTCTTTCAATGCATGCTCGCCCCGATCACAAAGGGCTAGTCTGATTTTAAACTGATAATTTTCCTGGTATTCGTACGAAATGAAGTATCATCGCTTCTATCAGACCCTGACGGAAATATCTGGATTGGTTATCAGGAAGAAGGTTGATACGATGGAATCTGCCAGCAATAGAGCACATTCATATCCGGACCAATCCGGTACAACCTAACAGTCTGAGCAATGACAGGGTATCCGCGCTTATTCTTTGATAAATTTGGAAATCTCTGGGTTGGCACATTGAATGGGATCAACAAGCTAAATCTATCCAATCAAAAATTTGCCTCCTACCAAAATAAACCTGGTATTCCGGGTCGATATCAGCAATAGTGTTTTTGCTATCACAAAGGATAGTGCAGGAAACATCTGGACGGGAACACGAGGTGGGTTGTTCTTGCTGAATACAAAACAAGAACTTATTGAATATCGTCATCAGCCTGAATCTCCAGGCAGACGTGAGGATGCTATTCGATCGATTCATATCGATAAAAATGCTCGTTATGGGTGGGGACTGAAAAAGGAACACTTGAAGTTGTTGATCCTGTTACTAAAACTTTCCAGGCGATAGAGATCGATCCACAGTGGAGAGAAAATCCGATCTATGTCATACGACAGGATGATGATAATATTCTATGGCTTGGAACCTGGAAGGGTCTGTATAGCATGGATCCAGTGTCCTAAGAAATAAGGAATTATGATTGGCAGAAAACAATTCAGACCGGCACAAAGCGAAGAGAGATCCGAAGTATTGAAATTGATGATACCGGTAATTTATGGATCGGCACACGAGGCGCGGGATTATTTTATTTTGATAAACAAAAAGAAACGTTTACCAATTTCCAGAATAATCCCGAAGACGCACATTCCATTAGCAACAATGTAGTTGCTTGCATCTACATCGAAAAAAAATCTGATGCGATCTGGCTTGGTACGGCTTCAGGATTCAATAAATTTATTCCCAGCGAAAAAAAATTCTACAGCTATACTGAAAAGGATGGATTGCCCAATGATGTCGTCTATGGCATTCTTCCGGATGATGACGGATTTTTATGGCTGAGTACTAACAATGGTGTGGCGAAATTTGATCCCAAACGTGAAACATTCAGAAAATATGATGGAAGCGATGGACTTCAAGGCAGTGAGTTTAATGCCGGAGCATATTACCGGAGCCAGGATGGAGAATTGTTTTTTGGAGGTATCAACGGATATAACTCGTTTTATCCGCGTGATGTGAAAGACAATACATTGCTGCCTGAAATCGTTCTTACAGGATTTAAAGTGCTAAATGAAGACGTTGGTTTGCCCAGCTTCACTTGAATACATCGATAAGATCAACCTGACGCATGAGGATTATGTGTTTCTCTCTTAGAGTTTTCGGCAATTCACCTTACCGCTCCCGAAAAAAACCGCTATGCCTACATGCTGGAAGGCTTTGACCAGGTTGGGTATACACACAAAGGCGATTTGCCACGTACACAAACCTCGATCCGGGAATGTATACATTCAAAGTAAAGGCATCAAACAACGATGGCATCTGGAACGATAAAGGTTTATCCATCAATATTTTCATCAAACCTCCATTCTGGCAGACGTGGTGGTTCTATGCTCTCGTAACAGTGCTCACGGGAAGTGTCAGTCTGGACCCTATACAAATTCCGAGTAGGGCAAATCCGGAAATGAAGAAAAGCTTAAAAACTGAATTCAATAAAAAACTAGCTGATGTAGAGATGACCGCGCTGCGCGCTCAGATGAATCCGCATTTCTTATTCAATTGTCTGAACTCGATTAACCGGTTTATTGTCAGGAATGATGCTGAAACCGCATCAAATTATCTGACAAAATTCTCGCGCCTCATCCGGCTCATTCTTCAGAATTCCAAGTCCTCCACCATAACATTAAGAAATGAGCTGGAGGCTTTAAAATTATACATAGAGTTGGAAGAAATGAGATTTGAAAATCGTTTTGACTATAGTATTCATGTCGATGATAATATCGAAGTGGAATTTGTTGAAGTTCCTCCGCTATTGCTTCAACCCTATGTCGAAAATGCAATCTGGCATGGCTTAATGCATAAAGAATCCAAAGGAAAATTGACCATTGACGATTACAAAGGAAGGAAACCGGCTGAGATGTATGATCGAGGACAATGGCATTGGCCGTCAGAAAGCTCAGCAATTGAAAAGTAAATCAGCAACGCGTGATAAATCGATGGGTATGAAAATTACGACGGACCGGCTGAACCTCTATCAGAAACAAACGGAAGTACAAGTTATTGACCTCATGGATTTAAACGGTGCTCCATCGGGCACACGGGTGATTCTTGGAATGCCCTATGCTATTGAGTTGCAACGTTCTCCATTGTTGTCGTGAGGATTTTGTAAATTTACTTGAGCTATGGATTCAAACAGAATGATAAAGGCTGTATTGGTGGATGACGAACAAGCATTGCCTTGAAACACTTACCTGGCAATTGGAAAAATTCTGTCCGCGAAGTCGAAATCATCGGTGTTTGCGATAATGCTGAAAAAGCATTGGTGATTTTGAGCACAGAAGAAGTCGATCTTGCATTTCTGGATATCGAAATGCCACACATGAATGGTTTTGAATTACTGCAGCGTTTGAAAAAAATTCCGTTTGAAATTATATTCACTACCGCCTATGATATGTTTGCCGTAAAGCCTTTAAGTTTAGCGCGACTGGATTATCTGCTAAAACCTATTGATAAAGATGAATTGATCCAAGCCGTTGAAAAAGTAAAAGAAAAAAAGAATGCCGACAATCTTACCGGAACAATTGAACATTCTTTTTCAAAAATTCTATAATCACAAACAGCCTTCACAAAAAATTGCCGTACCCACCATGAACGGTTTGGAATTTGTGATTGCCGATGACATTATCCACTGTCAATCAGAAGGTAATTACACGCATATTTTTTTAAAAGACGAGCGCCAAATTTCTTATCATGCAGGACATTAAAAGAGACCGAAGAGTTGTTGTCCGGTCATAATTTTTTTCGTGTACATCATTCGCATAGTATTAACCTGAATCACATCAAAAAATATGTAAAAGGAGATGGCGGTTATGTGATCATGAGTGATAATTCGTCCATTAATGTGTCTCGCAGCAGGAAAGAAGAATTGCTGCGGATTTTCAATTAGGCAAAAACCATTCGACGCGTAGTTTTTTTGAGTTGTCAGTTATAAGGCGCCAATACCTGAATTAAGCTACTTAACTGGCATTTGATCCGTCGCCTACCCCAACTATTAACCCAAATCCACCCGTTACACATTCTCGCTGGAAAATCTTCCTGTGACGAGCGAAGTTAGATTTCGATTCCGTCGGGTTACCTGAACGCTCCCATAACATAAAGCACATTAAAATGCCATGACGCATGGCAACTGTCTTATAGTTGTTAAACATTAAAATCAATTCTATGAAAAAGACTATCCTCGCTACTTTGGTTTGCCTCTCCAACGTGCTTTATGCGCAATGGTTACCTCCCCTATACTTTAATACATACTATGGGTCGGGAGCTTTTGCTTCGAATACAACCGGCAACTACAACGCAGCTTTTGGAAGTTATGCATTGAATAAGAATACTACAGGACACTATAATACGGCGGTTGGCGCCTGGGCGTTATACAACGCCAATGCCTCATCCAATGTTGCCGTTGGACGAAGAGCGCTGTATAGTAATACCTCGGGCGGTGCGAATACCGCGGTTGGTACCTTTGCCTTGGAAAATAATACTTACGGGGTCGCCAACGTAGCTGTTGGAACTGATGCCTTGAGATACAACGTAGAGGGCAACTGGAATACTGCTATAGGACATTCTTCCGGCCCTGCCTTTGGCAACACCAATCTTATTCACGCTACAGCTTTAGGCTATCATGCTCTCAATACTGCGAGCTTTCAAGTCCGCATCGGACATGACCTGATCACCGATATTGGTGGCCAGGTTTCCTGGTCAACCTTATCCGATGGCAGATTCAAACGGGATATTAAGGAAGACATTGCCGGCCTGGAATTCATTAATAAGCTGAGGCCTGTCAGTTACACCGTGGATCATGCGGCTTTGGCGAGAGCCCATAACACACCCGACAGTGTGAGAATGCAGTTGGAGACAGGCAGAAAGTCGGATGCCAGACAAACTGGTTTTGTTGCACAAGAGGTTGAAGCGATAATCAAAAAAGGAAACTATAGTTTCAATGGTGTTAAGGCACCGCAGAACGACCAGGATCATTATAGCATCCGGTATGCTGAATTCGTCGTTCCATTGGTGAAAGCAGTTCAGGAGTTGACTTCAAAGCTGGAAGCCCAGGAGAAAGAGATAAAAGCGTTGAAGAAACAACTTGGAACAACCCAAAGTACCATCGGTGAGACTGAAGATTCGGCAAATGGTCAGGGTGCAACGTTGCACCAGAATTATCCAAATCCTTTTTCAACTGAAACTGAGATCAATGTGTCACTGCCCGATGCCATCAGGAATGCAAACCTGATCTTTTTCACAATGGAAGGAAGACAATTGAAAGTCGTACCTCTTTTCAATCGCGGAGATTTTAACGTGAAAGTACAAAGTAGCGAGTTGAACAACGGGATGTACCTCTATGCGCTGATGGCCGATGGCAAAATCGTCGACTCAAAGCGCCTGGTAATCACCGGTAAGTAGATACTCCAAAATTATAGCCCCAAATCCACGCGCTACTTACCTGAAATCATGTAGTCAGTATTCGCGCTGAATGGGAGATGCCGGTGTTGTGGAAATGTAGTTGATTAAAGCGCCCCGCGATGTGTAGTTTTTTACACCAGTATATTTGGAAAATAACATTGGTTTTAATCATAGCCTCGCTGTTCATTGTCTATAACAGTCATGCGCGCGATGGTAAGGGGCCCGGCCAGCAAAAGCCGGCAAAAATTGCAGGACTGCTGGCCGCCAACCTTATATCCTTTGATGGCGTGGCAATCCCGGGCACAAATATCAGTAGCCATACCGTTGAGCCATGAAGCAAACTTCCCGAACCGATGTAAGGTATGTGGGGCCGTTGTTCCTGGCCGTTATCATCGCGTGGCTGGTACTCGGTGTTGTCATGGCGCAAGGCCAGGATATCGAAAACTTGAAGGATGCTAAGCCCCTGGAAATTAAAGGTTCGCTCAGCGCAACAGCCATTTACTTTGATGTTAACGGACGTAAATCAAGCCGGCAGCCATTTAGCTGGCTGCTACAGGGTAGTCCCGTATTTTATATATATGGTATAGCACTTCCCGTCAACATCGTTGTGTCCGAACAGGAGAGGGATTTCCGTCAGCCATTTAATCGATTCGGTATCAGTCCCACATACAAATGGGTCAAGCTGCATGCGGGATATCAGAACCTGAACTTTTCAACTTATTCGCTGGCTGGACATGCCATAACGGGGCGGGCATTGAGTTGACTCCGGGTAGGTTTCGATTTGCCTATATGCATGGACGTTTGCTTCGTGCTGTAAATTCACCCTTTCTCGTGGAGGACCAGGACTACCGGGTGCAGCCCTCCTTCCGGCGGACGGGAGATGCTATAAAGATCGGCTATGGAACACAAACTAATTTCATTGACCTGGCCATATTGAAGGCTCGTGATATTGCCTCATCCATAGACAGCATACCGGAAAATTCCACGCTTACTCCAGCTGAAAACCTTGTCGTTGCCGTGAGAACGGAACAACAGTTCTTTAAAAGATTTCGCTTTGCCTTCGAATATGCCCGCAGTATTTACACAAACGATACCCGTGCGGAGAATTCCGCCAACGGCTCCCTTTTCCGGCCACTGACCTTTTTGATGGATGAGAAAACTTCTACAGAATCCAGCTCGGCGCTTGAAGCCAGGGTGCGCTATGACGGAACGATTTTTTTTGCTGGTATCAGTTTCCAGCGCATCGACCCCAACTATCGGTCTATGGGCGCCTACTTCTTTCTTAATGATATTCAAAAAATAACGGTTGATCCAGGTGTTAACCTTTTTAACAGCCGCTTGCGCATTGCCACCAGCTATGGATATCAGGAAAATAACCTCAATGATACCAAGAGTCTTAAAACGATTCGTAAGGTCGGATCCGTCAGTATAACAGCAAGATTAGGAAAGCTGTATCAGTTCACCGGTAATTATTCAAATTTTGGTGTGGGTCAAAAAGAAGGATTCGAGTCCACTGATCCTGCGCAACAGATAACACAAGTCACACAAAACTGGGGCATGAATCACACCTTCAGTCTTCAGCGGCAAAATAGTGTCCATACCCTTAATCTGATGGTCAACTATCAGGATCTTAATGATAAGAATAAAAATACCGCCGCGTTTTCAGACTATTCATCCGGAACATACTCGGGAAACTATATGCTCAGCCTGTTACCTATTCTGCTTTCAGTCAATGCAGGCTACATTTTCACAACGTACACCATAGGGCAACAAGAGATCCGATACTATGGACCATCTATTAGCCTTAACAAATCTTTTTTAAAAAATAAGCTGCAGCTGATGGCAAGCGCAAACAGGTTTACCAACACAACAGACACCAAAGTGACCCGAAAACTTTCAAGGTATAGTTTGCGCGTGAGTTATAAACTCACTCAAAAGCAAAGGATCTCCCTGAAAACATATTTAAATGAGGGAAAGACGCCGGATGATTCGGAGAAGAACTACACAGAAACGAAAGTTGAGCTGAATTATGCGTACCACTTTTAAACGATTGCCAGAAAATGAAAAGTATACCGAAATTTTCTTTGAGCTCTTGTCCTGATAAGTATGCTGATAGGCCCGGCCGTAGCACAGAACACGACCATTGCTTTTCAGTTTAACCCTCCATACGACATACCTCTTGAAGAATATAAGGATCAACTAAACCTTAGTCTAACGGTACCCGCGAACGCCTTTCGGGCTTTTTAAGCATATCGATCTATAACGATGACCGGAGTATAACCGTAACAAGCACCTTATCGGGACGTAAACGGCTAGCCCTGAATCCGGGTGTTACGATGCTAACAGGTAACGATCTGGATGACTTGCTGCAACTCCGTCTTCTCGATTTTACCGGCATCGATCCTACGGAAGCATTTTTTGACAATGGTCTCCCGCCAGGCAGATATAATACTTTGCTTTCAATTGTACAACGATACCAATGAACCGCTTAGTAATAACGCCTGCATGAATTTTCAAATTAATACACCACCCGTCTCCGGGTCAATGGTATTTTTACCGCCCTTCAATGTTCCGTTTGATGCGTATGCCGATCAGGTGACTACGACATTTTCACTACATCTTCACGTTTCAGTGCGTTGCTGCAGCTTTCGGTTACTAGCCTCGATGGAAATATTACGATAAAAAAACAATCGGTGTAAGACTTGAATCCGGATCTAATATTTTCAATGGCTCAACGCTGGAACCTTTGTTTTCACGCGGCAATTTTCTTACCCTGACTGGCATTACAGAAAATCGACTGTTTGGAGCTGGCCTGCCGCAAGGCAATTATACTTATGACTTTCTCGCTTATTGTCGATAACGTTTCTATCGCAAGAGCGGAGCAACAATTTTCAGTTCCTGTTTCCTCCATTGTGATGCGAGCAAATGTCAACCCACCTTCGATGCGCCTCTGGAAGAATTGCTTTCTCAAACAACGTTAACGCTAACTGCTTCAAGGAATATTCAGGATGCCTATGTCACGTTGGTCATCACCAGCGATCGCGTGCAGATCGAAACCACCCAGCTGCTATAAAAGAACGGGTTTCACTGGAAGCCAATATACCGGAAATCATCACGGCAACAGATCTCATCGACATCGAGGGCGTGGGTGCAACATTCAACGGGGTTTCACAAGTAGATGCTGTTACCCATGGGCTGCCCGGGGGCAATTATTCGTATTGCTTTCAGCTTTGGGATAGTGATGGACAGCTTTTAACTCAAGAACGCACCTGCTCATCGTTGAATGTGCCTGAAACAACGATAAGACTAATTGTTAATGCTATCCCGCCATATACCCCAGTTCTGGAAGACATTTATAACATGCTTATGGTGACAGCGACTTCCAACCGCAATGTGACCGTACCGGTTTCACCGCTAAGATTGAAGGCGATAATGGTATTGTGATTTCCGGTAAAAGAAGTAACACGCATGAACCAATTGAGCTCGAAAAAGATGTTCCTTTTGTCCTTTCCGCTGAGGATCTTCTTCTTACTTCGATCCGGACCTTTTAACATTCACCGGTATAGATAAAACAAGGATCCTGGATCACGGACTACCTGAAGGCAACTATCAGATATGTCTGACTCCCTATCTCGTGGAAGGTTATCCGATAGTCAACGGGGAATCATGCAGTAATTTTTTCCCTGTCAATCTCATTGAACCACCTCAGTTGCTGACACCCGAATGCGGCAAGACAATAGATGTCTCACAAGGACAATTTGTAGTTTTTAACTGGCTGCCTGCGCCCGGAGCACCCCGCGATGCGCGATATACACTCAAGATCGTAGAAATGCGCATTCGCAGATCAAAACCCAATGGATGCATTGCTTACCTCCGTATCACCTCCTTTTTTTGAAGAACAGGTGGCAAGTACTTCGTTCCTTTATGGTCCTGGTGAACCCCTGTTGGAGCCAGGTCAACGGTATGCCTATCAGGTATATTTAGGAGATGAGCCTGCCAGAGGGAATTTCACCAATCAGGGATTCAGTCAGGCTTGCTTTTTTACTGTAACAGACAATACGTTCCATCGGTACGCGTGAAGATCACGACTAAACCAAACCGGAAAATAACCGCAACCCCGATCGCTGAAAATCCTTTTCCTGGCTTTGCGTTCCCAGTAACAAAAGTCTCGGGCACATTGCACTATATGTTCAATGTTAATGACTACGATATAGGAAGAAGCAATAAATTAAGGCGTCTCAGGCTGCCGATAACACAGTGACACTGAAGGGATTCCCAAAGCCCACCGTTCAACCAGAACAATGATTCGCCTTCGGGATCATTGCCCTTGAAGGGAATGAACGTAAAGCTTCAGGCGGGGATATCTCTTATATGGCAGCATTATCGGGTAAATCAGTGTCCGGCAAATTTATTTCTACTGGGTTCTAAGACAATTGCATCCACAACGACAGATGCCAATGGAAATTTTGACTTTGTCTTTATACAAACCGATTCCCTTAGGTCAGAGTCATAAAATATCGCCATTCGAAACTCAGCTCATGGGAATTACTCGGGACATCTTATAGAGTCTATCGCCTGGTGGTGGAAAGCCCGTATTACTGCAGTCCCGGATATAAATATTGTGGTGCAACCCTGGGAACATCTGGACCTGGGCACGCTGGTTTCTCTAGTGAAATCCTACAGATCTGAAATTGGTTGCTAAGAACCGGCGCCAAGGAGATGCTCTTTGCCGATCAAAAAGATGAAGTAGGAGTTACTATTCCTGACGTGGCAAAGACGCAGCTCAAAAGTGTGGACAACATACCAGCGTCCCTGAAAATGAAGGGCAGGATCTGGCAGGCAATCTTGTCGCAGAAGGTAAACAAATGCTAACGGATCGATTATTTTTAATCACCTTGTGCAGACATAACTATAATAATCCGCTGGACAAATACACCATCATTGCAAAACCAAGTCATTACATCGGCGAATATAATTTTCAAACCACTAGCCATGTCCTATCCTTTATTGAATCAACCTTCGAAGGAACCTTATTCTTACGCTGTACCGATTGACTTCAATTCAGACTGGGATCACAATTGTATGTCGATACAGTGACGATGTTTCCAAAACTCCCCAGGATATTTGGTGAAGTAAATGGTAACCAGCCTCCGGCAGAACTGCCTCAACCGAAAAAAGAATACCCATAGTCCTCTTCTTCGACCGAATTTGATTTCATGCGGATTCGTCATCAAACAGTTCCGTTCTAAACTTAATGTCCACACCGCTGTACCAATCCAATATGACCTCGCGGGACTCACCGATCTTCTGCATCAAAATCCCAATTGGAGCGAGAATGGTCGAATAAGGAAGCAATGCCAGGATGTTAAAGTTAACCTTTGCGAGTTTATAACCATTTTGCAGGAATAAACGGTCAGCCTATCGTTACCTGCAAAGATCAAACAGACGCCAATGGTCAGTTTTCCTTTGATAAGCTTGATCTGGAGATCACTGAAGATCTTAAAGTGGACGGCCCGGCACGGGTCCTGATCATCGAACATCCCGGCTACAAAAAGTATGTCAAAAACATCCCACCCGCAGGATTCTTAAAATGGGGACAACAATATATATAGACGATATTCTGCTGGAGCCCGACGGATTTGTATATCGGCTATGTTGAGGATGAAAAAGGTATTCCGGTAAAAGCAGAAGTATTTATAGGCGAGTTCACTTCCGCCACCACCGTACAATCACAGGAATTTCAGGACATCCTGGGAATTAGTGGCCCGCTAAAAGGAGCTATTCATTATCAAAGCTCCATCCGGAGGCAATGTTAAACTGCACATTGTGCCTGATAATCCGATCTATGTGCCCGCATGATTATTATGTGAATATTGACGGAAAATAATACGCAAAATACCACAAAACCTCGGCGAATTTAAAGTCGATATGTACAAGCATCGAATATTGCTTCAAATGACGGAGGAAAAAGTCATCGGTAGGAGATCATACAAAAAAAATTGTCATCGACTTATCCTCCTGTAAAAAACGCATTGGTGAAAGTAACGAACTTAGCGATGCAGGGGCCCGCGCACCAACTCGAAAATGAGCCAACCTTCCAAGTAACGGTCCCATAGTAGCGCAATCAGGGAAATCAACAGATCATTGATCCTGACAATTCCTTTTATGGTTACACCGACGAAAACGGATTTGTAACATTGACCTTCACAAATAACAGCAAGGAATTCGAAATTGAAGTGATACCACCTCAGGATAAAGATCTCGTAAAAAATAACCATTCCATTTCATAGTGAGCCGTCGGGTAAGCCCGTGTATGCCGGCCGTGTTGTTTTAGAAAAAGCCTGGAGTATCTCGGGTACGGTAACTTATGGAAACGATTCCTTACCCCTGGCCAATGCCCGGGTATATATTGACGATGACGTTGAGGTTTTTACAAACAGTACCGGAAAATATACGCTCAAGTATATCTCACAAAAATACAATGAATACACCATCACAGCTGAAAACCATAAAAATCCGCTTACTCTGATTGCGGAGTCCAAAACCATTCAACTGCCTGATTTCGTGGAAGCTTGAATTTTAACCTTGCAGAATTTGATGACTTTGAGATTAAAGAGTTGATGGGCATTCCTGTTACTGTAAAAAATATTAAGCCTGACGGAAATAACTACCTGTTGGATGGCGCTTTTATCGATCTGCCAGCAAACGAAAATTTTTCTACCAAAGAGAAAAATACCCAACTGAAATTTCACCAGGTGCCTATCACGAGTATTCAGAAAAACGGCAAATTGGTCGCTAAAGCTTTGAACAAAACAATAACACTCGATGAGAATGAACTAGACCTGATCAACTACACCAAGTTCGTCGCAAAACAAGCACCCCTTTCAGGAAATCAATTAATCATCGAGGGGAAATGCTGCTGGCCTTGGCAATCTTGTAGGGAAAGTGACACTATCCAATAGTTCCTTCCAATTTGATGAGCACTATATGTCCTTCAACGAGGAAACTTCAAACCCTTCCAAGGGACCAAATTATGTAGCTATTCAACAACCTGCTAACACAGTTACAGACAAGCAGAATAAAGTTTACATCGATCTTTTTAATAAGAATTCTCAGATTTCAGACTTTTCAACAGTCAACAAAATTCAGGAAACATCAAAACACTATCGGCTGCCCCTTATCCTTTGCAATCTTTTCAAATATCTGATGATAAAAACCAGGATTATGAATTCAAGATCCAGGATTTTAAAGCGTTAGCCAGAAAAAATGAATCTCACGTTTTCCGGGATACGCTGGTACTCGCCACCAGCTTAATAGCAGATGGTATTCCATTAGCACTTCCAAAAACACTGCAAGTGGATGCAGGTGATATTCGCGTATCGGCTCAACGGATTTGAAAAAATACTGGGTGAAGACTCCTCTAACGTTTAAGCTGGAGCAATGGCAAGTCACGTGTGACAGCTGGTCCCTATCACCTACTGTCACCGGGATCATTGCGCCAACGGGAAAGATCAACTTTGGTCTCTTCACCACGGAAATTAAGGATATTAAGATCACCCCGAACGATCTGAAATTAGGGAACTTTGAATGTCGACAAATTCAAACTTGGAGATGTAGTTCCTATAACTATAAAAGTCCGAGACTGTTGCTTTTGACATTGACAACGCTGCGGGATCAGACAATAAACCGCATTGGTCTTTGAGCGTAATCGGATTTAGACAACGATCCGGCTGCATCGATCAAAGGCCTTCCCGGCATGAACCCGGTGATGAAATCGATATGCAGGAAGTGATGCTGCTCAGCAATGGAGAACAGGAAATGATCATCGGAAACCAGGATAAAGCCCTTACTTTCTATAACATCATTAAAGTGACGCCGGACAAATTCACGATGCTGAATGGAGGGTTACAGCTTTCCGCCGTCCTTGATCTGGAGATTCCGTTGGTGAAAGAATCCTATGGATCATTTCGATATACAAAAAAAAATAATGCAATAAAATCTCAGTTCCTGGGTATGGATGTCGATTTTACCATGCCGGGAAATACAAAGTTTGTTGGTGGTCAAACCCTCGGAGATCAGATCCTGGCCTATAATAAATTTGAAACCATTGGAGATGTAAAACATGAAGAGAAAGTAAAGCTCTATGCCCGGCTGGTGAAAAATCTTGATTCTACTTATATCTATGTCGATCCGTTGCACCAAACACTTGCCATTGCCGACGACGGCAGCAACTATATGGCTGAAGTGACCGGCGGAACACGCGCCCTCCAGAATGACTGGAACAAATTTGTATTCAGCGGCGACCTTACCGGTATGAAAGGTGTTCAGGATTCTAAAAAAGAAAAACATTTACCATCAACGGAAGTATCAATGCGGAGAATGAAGGGTTGGATGTAAAAAACATCTCTGCAGGTTTTGGTGGGATGAAAATCACTTACGATTTCCAAAACGCTAGACTTACCGGGAGCTTAGACTTTCAACAAGATTTTCGTCGGTGCTAGATTATCGGGTCACGCCGATTTCCTTACCGATGGGAGGGCTGGCTTTTTATCGCGGGAGGTAGCCTCACTACACCTGGCTTCGGTCAGTTAAACGCCGGTCTGGGTATTGGCGACTATGGAAATATGACGATGTTGATTGATGGACAAAGTATTAAAGATTGCCTGCTCAAGGAAGCGTACAACAAAAATTTGCCACCTGCTTTTCAGAACGGATTTTCCGGATTTTATTTCACGGCGCTTAAAACATCCCGCAACTTGAGTGTGCCCGAAACTGGATTTGATTTTCTGTTTGTCTCTGGCAGCATTGAGCTTAAGACTGGTTTTGATGCCCGTGTATGGATGGGCTTTGATGATGGTGCTACTGAGTTTGGAATCGGCGTAATGGCTTTCGCAGAACTGACGCTTATGCTTGATGTATCCATAACCTGTACAAGTCTTTATGGCTACCTTGGCTTGCAGCTTTTGGTGGAAGGCAAGTACAATACAGGCAATGGCGTGTTTTCATTGGACGGCTGCGCAAGCATTACGCTCGCAGGCGCGGTGGAGCAAGGTATCCCCAATCCGATTACATTTTCCTGTGAGGAAGTCGGATCTACTTGTGGTTCGCTTGGGTTGAAGGCTACCATGCATTTTGACTCCGATAACAATATTGACGCCGGATTTTCTTTGGGTTCCTGCAGCGGCGGAGAGCCATTGAGCCAGGAAATTAAAGATAAATTTAACTGCAACTGATACTCCTATGAGAAATTTAAGTATGGTGTCTGCACTGATCTTTCTAGCCCTTCCTGTGCTAGCACAAAAGGATCTCCTTCACCAATCTCCTAAAGGCATATTTGTTGTGACCGGCGCTGAACCACCTTACGACTTTTCCTATCAGTTAAGCAGGAAGGGTGCAGGGGAAAAATCATTTACAACACTAGGACGTGTTAAAATTCCGGCGAGCAAAGAAGAATACACAAGTCGCATAAGACATTTTCAAAAAATATTTCTCCAACTACCTTCGCCCAACGGAAATCAGATCGATCGCGTATGGAAGCTTATCAGCGCAAAAAAAAGCAAAGAGGGTTTATTTATATTACACCCTGCCATCGAGAGCCTTAGCTTGGGTCTCGCTTTACTGGATAGCAATGCTGTGGTGGGTAAAAAGTACAATTACAGAGTGGAAAAAATAAGAAATGATCAGGTAATTGGTTCAGTCGATTTAGGAGAGATCATTTTTGATCCGCCAAAGGAGGTACCCTTGCCACGGGCCGGTTTCTACAAACACCAATTTATAAACGACAAATTATCCCTGCAATGGATATTCCGGGAAAAAGGAGCAATAGGAGGATTTGAGATTCACCGCCGGGACAATTTGAAAGGTGAATTTCATCCGGTAAAGATTCAAGTAGGCTATACGCATAATCTTGATACCACCTTTGTATTTGTTAGTGACACCATCGCGAAACGTTATGAAGTTTACGAATACAAACTAAGACCGTATGACCTGTTGGGAAATCCCGGCGCTTTCACGGCCGTAACAAAGGTAAATACATTTACTTCGGCCGATCTTCCGTTCCTTAGAAGATTTAAAGCTGTTGCGCTTAACAATCGTGAAATAAAGCTATCATGGGCCATTGACTATAAACCTTTTTTACGCGACATCCAGATAACCCGAAGTATGTCTTTCGATAGCGGTTTTGTTGCGATAGCTGAGGTTTCTCCCCGGGACTCTACCTATACGGACGTGCTGCCCAAATCCATGGAAAATTATTACTATCGATTGGTGATCCATGGTCCTGAAGGAATAACGCTCTCGACTTCATCCACGTTTGTGCTGTACGAAAGCAACCTGAAGCCAGAGGCGCCCCAAAATGTTAAAACCCGTTCTGTCGACAGCGGCGTGGAGTTATCCTGGGAAGATCTGCAGCGTAATGTTTTCGGGTATTACATTTTCCGCAGAGAAAAAAATAAAGATTTTATTCAGGTAAGCAAACCGGTTACGATCAATCCCAAAGGTCAGTATCATTATGTAGATACAACGTTAAGCTTACGGGGAGACCGAACGTACGATTATGCGATCAAAACGATCAGCGATAGTTACGTCCTTAGCCAATTTTCAGACACGGTGACGGTACGCCCCAATATTGAAGTACCAATAGACGCCCCGCAAAATCTCAGAGGCCGCAATGCCGACAATAAGGTATACTTGTTTTGGGATGAACTCCCCGACCAAAATTTGCTGGGTTATAAAGTTTTTAGAAAAAAAACTTTTGAGAAAAAATTCACGGTGCTTCACGACTCTTTACTGATCGCAGGTACCAATCATTTTACCGACAGCTCCATGGAGAAAGGTTACGCCTATGACTACACTGTGAAAGCTTATAGCTTGTTTGGGTCAGAGAGTAACTTCAGCCAGCACATTCAATTTAAATTTTATCTGAACCTGCCAACTCCCCCTTCGGGTGTTAAGGCACATAAGGTGCGGGAAGGAATACGCATTGTGTGGGGCGAAGTGCTAACGAATGAGCTCGAGAGCTTCAACCTCTACAGATATAGCACCGGAAGCAAACCCATTCGGATAACCACTGTACCTGCCGACCGGCATGATTTTCTGGATCCTAAAGTGGAACGCGGTCGATTATATTTCTATTATGTGACCAGTAATAATAAGCAGGCAATTGAAGGTCGTCCAAGTGAAGCGGTAACGATCAGGTATTAATAGAAAGTAGCATGATTTCAGTAGCAACTCACTACCCTGACCGCTTTGAGCAAATTAAGGAGCGTAAGCTCCTGGCAGTCTAAATCATTCCCGCTTCAACGATTTAACAGGATTCGCTGAAGCAGCCCGGATCGATTCAAAGCTAACTGTGAGTAATGCAATGATCAGCGCGACCGGCGGCCGCATAAATGAATACAAGCACATCCACCGAAATGTGATAGGCAAATCCCATAAGCCATTTATCCATGGCGTACCAGGCAAACGGAATTGAGATGGTTATCGCAATCACTACAAGTTTTACAAATTCCGCCGACATCAGCACGGTAATCTGACTGACACTTGCACCGAGTACTTTGCGGATGCCGATTTCTTTAAACCTTCGCTCCGCCATGAAAGCAGACAAACCGTAAAGTCCAAGGCATGAGATCAGCATGGCGATCGAAGTAAATGACATAACGATCTGAGATATCTTCCGGTCCTGCGAGTATTGCTTCCGAATATCCTCATCCAGGAAAGAATATTCAAAAGGAGTGTTATTGATCTTTTTCTTCCAAATACTCTCGATGATCGCTACGGTCTGCTGAAAGTCTTTTGTATTCAGGCTCGCCACCATATGGCCATAGCGTTTTTTTCTTCATGCATACTGAACATGGTCGGATAAATTTCCTCTCTCAGCGAGATCTGATGATAATCCTCCATCACACCTATCACCTCTACATTATAGGTTCTGTTCTTGCCCTAAATAAAAGGCGCTTGCCCACGATGGCTTCAGGCTCCAGGCCATATTTTTTTGCTGCTGTTCGGTTCACAATCACCTTGCGTTCATTTTCCATGGCACGGTTGTCGCTGAATGACGGCCTGCGATCAGCTTGATTCCCAGTAGCTCCATATATGGTTGTCCACTTGGTTGTGCTGAAGGCTGATGGCCATGTCTACAGTGGTACCTTCCATTTGCAGCCTGAGTCGCTATAGATGTGTGACCCGGGCATGTATTCAGCCGCAGATACTGCTTTCACTGTGCGATGCCGGTAAGCTCATTCTGAAACGTTTCATAATGCATCCGTGCATCATCAGTGCGCAACGGTAAAATGATCTTCGCACTGGCATCAAATCCCAGGTCTTTCTCCTGCATATATTTCAATTGCCGGGAGATGATAATAACTCCACACACGAGTGTTATAGCGATAATGAATTGAAAAACCACCATCCCTTTTCTGAGCCAGCCATTCGCGCCGCTCATATTGAATTTGCCTTTTAATACCTGCGCAGGCTGAAAAGAAGAAATGTAAAACGCAGGGTAGCAGCCTGCAAGCAATCCTGTTACGATAGTTAACAATAGCAACGCTATGAGGAAGTAGACCTGCATTTTCCGCTCCAAGTGAAATTGTTTTGCCTGTGAGCTGATTGAAGTATGGCAACGTGAGCTGCACAAACACGGCGCTCGCGGCAATGGAAATCAAAACGATCACAATAGCCTCGCTCAATATCTGCCTGATCAGCGAGCTGCGAAATGCGCCCATTACTTTTCGCACACCGATTTCAGCCGCACGTTTACTAGCCCTTGCTGTTGAGATATTGACGAAGTTAATGCTGGCAATCAATAGAATAAACCCTGCAATAGAGGCTATCACATACAGATAATTGATGCGCGGACTCTGACCAATGTCCGACCGCAGGTAAATATCCCTGACGGCTCAAGTCCCAACATTTTTTTGATGCCCCGTGACTTCAGGTCTTCCGCGCCAAATTTTTGCAAAACCTGGTTCATCTTTTCCATCACAGCCACGATGTTGTGGTCCTGGCGACAACCGCACAAACGTGGGCACAAAATTCTGTCCAGCCCATGCATTCGCTACTCGCTCTGAATTGATGTAATCTGCAATACCACCGGAACTATTCATGGAAATAATGAAGTTCACCGGCAAAAAGGTTTTAGGATTGTCTTTGATGACTCCTGTCACTTTAAATTCTCCTGTCGCTACACCTTGAATGGAAATTATTTGATCTAGGGCTTTATCATTGCCGAATAATCGCTTGCCAAACGATCTGTGATCACTACGGCGTGGGGATCCCTAAGCGCATGTGGTGCATCGCCTTCAATGAATTCGTAGCTGAGCACGTCAAATAAAGTGGAGTCCGCAATAGCTCCATCCGATTCATAAAAAAGCTTGTCTTTATATCGGATCAGGTTCTGTGAGGTTCCGGGAGGAATGACCAATCGCGCGGCAAATTCTACTTCCGGAATTTCACTGGTCAATGCGTTAGCTATTGGAGGAGAGGTGTTGCCCATTGTATTGTTAATGGCGCCTTCAAAAGTAGTGGTCACCCGGTATAGGTCGTCCAGCCGCACATGATGCTGGTCATAGCTGACTTCATCCTGAATATAAAGGGCGAGCAGAAGGCAACATGCCACACCGAGCGAAAGGCCGGATACGTTAATGATCGAGTAAGCTTTGTTACGCGTAATGTTGCGCCAGGCAATGATAATGTAGCTTCTTAACATGAGGTCCGTGGTTTATTGATCGGCCATGAGGGATCGATCAAATCGCTCATCCAAAGCAAGTGCCAGAAAGAAATGCTGAAATTGATCGTATAAAGAGTGATTTCACGGGAACAAATGGCTGCGTACGAACATTTTTGTTCGGTAACGCACTACCTAACCAGAATTCATTGGACTCTATGGCATTTTTCTCAGTGAAACTCTGCGAATTCCTCTGCGTTTCTCTGCCTGCCCGAAGCGCTTCGCGTAGGAGGGTGAAATTGGATTTCAAAATCATTTGACACTATTTCACCCATCATTGAGATTTCCCTCTTCCTAAAATTGGAAGTATAGATTCAACTTTATCGTTACGGATACCATACATGTGATCATAAAGATTGACTACCGGGTCACAGTGAGGAACGATGACTTCGAGTTTATCTCCGACTTTGTAGCTCTTGGCAGCCTGATCAAAAGTGATTGTTCCATATTCATCAGAGCCGGCGTTGTATTTGAATCCTGGTTCACCAATTACAAATGCTGTGGGCTGATTCAACGTCAATGCTTTTGCACCGGAATCCGTTATGAGCCGGCCGGGATAGTTGCTGTTGATAATCGTTGTCATCACGGTAAGAGAGGACTCAAAATCGTCGTAGACCTTCTCATTTTTCGAGCCGCCTATTTCGATGTACTGACAATCCATGAACAAATAACTGCCTACCTGCACATCGGTGAATCCCTTCATATCAGCCATCATGTTATAGGTGCCTGTACCCCCTCCGCTGAATATTTCCATATTTAGTCCTGCCTGCTTCATCATCTCATATGACCTTACTGCAGGCTCCATGCTTTGCATGGTTTCTGTTCTCCGTTTATTAAAGCCGATTATGTGCTGAGAGCTTCCGTCATAGGCAAGGATACCCCGAAATTTAAGATTGGGAAGCTTGTCAATCATTTGGGCTAACGCCAGCGCCGGAGCGCCTGGAAGAACACCTGATCTTTTTACGACGTTAATGTCAACAACGACATCCGCCACAATCCCGGCCGCTTTTGCGGCATCCTGAAGATCCTGGGCGTTTTGCGGATTGTCTACAGCCTGAATGAATCCGGTGTATTTTTTTCGCAATGCCATAGCCTTCTTGATCTTTGTAGCAGTAATGTTCACTCCTGTCATTAATACATCGGCCAGCCCGTTCTCTAACATTACTTCAGACTCAGACAGCTTGGCGGCGCAAATGCCAATTGCCCCGGCGGCTACCTGCATCTTGGCGATCGCGGGACATTTATGCGTTTTTGCATGCGGTCTGATGCCCACGCCAGTTCCCTTTAAACGCTCGTGCATGACTTTGATGTTACGCTCCATCTTGTCGAGATCAACACAAAGTGCAGGGCTGTCCAGATCCCATTTTGACTGGCCGATCCCGGAAGGCTCTGGCCATACAGGAGTCGAGGCTTTCGAATTGGTGGGTAATAGTGAAGCGATACCGGCCACAGTCCCGGCATGAAGGAATTTACGGCGGTTAAGGAATGTCATAATTCAGGCTTAGGTGGTGATGGTCTTTAAATTTATCTAAAATAATCAGTTGATACTATAAATAATGATGAGGGGAATGGCGTCAATTTGGAATCGATAGCATTCAGTATTTCCATAAAAGTTGAATGCCTGATGCCATTTCAAACCGCCTCTATCTCAATGTCAACTATTTTCTTACCTTGATCACAATGACAAGGATGCTATTTAGGTACATGATGAAACAGCTCTCGTTCACGCTGATTTTGTTTGCTACCCTTTCATGCAGGCAATCATTTACCGGAGATATTTTAATTGAGAATGTCAATATCATTGACGTCAAATCCGGAAGCATTGTTAAAGGTCAGGACGTTGTTATTAATGGAAACAAAATAACAAAGATCACAGAGCATTACGGAAATAATATTCACTCAGGAATCGTTGTCAATGGACGTAACAAATATCTCATTCCGGGATTGTGGGACATGCATGTGCATATGATGCGCAACGAATGGTACAAATCACAAATGCCCCTGCTTAGGGCAAATGGAATTACGGGATTTCGTGAAATGTGGGGCGACCTTAAAATTGCAAACTATGTAAAATCTCAGATGCTAAAAGATAGCTTACCTTACTTCCGCTTTGTTGCCCCGGGACACATATTAGATGGCAAAATTCCCTATTGGGATAATTCGATTCCCGTTGCCAGCACCGGCGCGGCAATACGATCAGTTGATTCACTAATAAACAGTAGGGCAGATTTTATCAAAGTTTACAGCTTTTTGCACCCAGATGTGTTTCATGCAATTGCTCAACGATGTAAAGAAAATAATTTTCCATTCGCCGGACATGTTCCCCATACCGTCAGGTTAACGGCGGCGGCGAGAGCGGGTATGGCTTCTATGGAGCATTTATATGGTTTCCTGGCTGAAGCTTGCTCAAATAGCGATTCGGCTATGGCGCTTATGGAACTATCGGTCAAAGCCTTTGAGGCCGGTAATACAAAAGAACGAAACCGGATAGGTGTACTCTTCCATTCCCTTGTATTGGATAATTTTTCTGAACAAAAGTTGAAAGCAACATCTCAGGTATTGAAGGCGAACAACACTTATGTAGTCCCCACACTTGCCACACTCAGAGGTATTTATTTCATCAATGATACTTCCTTCACCAATGACCCCCGAACGAAGTATATGTCTGAAGAAACATTGGAATACTGGAAAGAAGTAACCGAAAGTGATCTAAAGAAAAATACTGAAGTCGATTGGCAGCACAAAAGAAAACGCTGGCAGGTTGAACAGCAAATAATGAGAATACTTATAGCAGAAAATGTTCCCATTATGGCTGGCACCGATTCCGACAACCCATACGCATTTCCTGGTTTTAGTCTGCACGATGAAATGGCACTATATGTCGAGCTTGGAATGACGCCTATTGACGCTTTGCGTTCAGCAACAACAGTTCCGGCACGATTCCTCAATATGGCTGATTCGCTAGGCTCAATCGAAGAAGGAAAATTGGCAGATCTAGTTTTGCTAAATGCAAATCCGCTTGAAAACATAAGAAACACAACAACGATCGATGCAGTTATCGCAAATGGAAAATTATATAGTAAAAGTTATATCGACTCAATTTTAAAAAGATACTGATCTAAATTGACAACTATGCAAAACGGTCTTCTCATTAGTGCAGGAAAGAGAAATAACCGGCAAGCATATCAGATATGCTTCTTGGTAATGGCCTATTGTCCTCCAGGGATACTTCTGTCAAGTTAAATATTAAACACATGTTTTTATCACTGTACCCAGCCCTGGGGTTGGATCATGCGAGTTTGGAACAAATCCGGGTAAACGCTTTAAAATCAGAAAAAGCACGAGACCTTGATGAAAAGCAACTTGAAGAGATCTATCGTAAGAAGCTGTTCAAAATGTTTGTCCCGAAATCTTACGGGGGTCTTGGCTTAACGCTTCCTGAGATATTGAGGATGGAAGAGCTTTTAAGCTGGGCTGACGCAAGTACTGCCTGGGTTATTACACTTTGCGGTGGTGCGGCGTGGTTTATTGGATTCCTGCAGGCCCATGTTGCAGACGAGTTTTTCAAAGATGACCGCCTTTGCATAGCCGGAAGCGGTGCTCCCACGGGAGTTGCTGAGATAACAGAAGGCGGTTACATGCTCGACGGCTACTGGAAATATGCTTCGGGCTCACTGCATGCCACGGCCTTCACGGCAAATTGCTTTATTAATAAAGATCGCCAGCAAGTATTCAATAGTGACGGGTCGCCAAAAATATCCTCTTTTATTCTGAAAAGCGATGAAGTATCCATCCAAAGGACCTGGAACGCGATGGGAATGATCGCCACAGGAAGTCACTCATTTGAGGTGCGTCAGTTGCATGTGTCTTCGGAACGATGCTTTACAATTGATCCCAAACATGTTGTCTTAAAAGATCCTATATACCGATATCCCTTTCTTCAACTTGCGGAAACCACGCTCGCTGTTAATATTTCCGGCATGTCGGTGCGATTCATTGATCTGGCAAAGAATATGATAACGCACAGGGAAACACCTGAATCCTCGGATCACATCTCCCTGACGCTGATTGAAGATGCCAGCAATTCATTAAGCAAGCTACGGGAGGAGCTCTTCAATAAAGTCGATGAATCATGGGACGCGCTAACCGCTCACAACGGGGTGGCCGATAATTTCTTGTCGGATATCAGCATTGCAAGCAGGAACCTTGTTGAAGGATCGAGAGCGTGTGTCAATAAGCTATATCCACGATGCGGACTTCGCGCTGCGGACATGGACACCGAGATCAATCGGGTCTGGAGGAATCTTCATACCGCCGCACAGCATGCTGTATTTAGCAATCAATAGAAGCGCGTTCACCGCCATGGCGCTGAGTACGCAAAGGCCCGCTATGATCTTCGCGGTACTTAGCGGTCTTTGCGTCACCTGGTTACTTTGTGCCTTTGTGGCTTTGTGGCTTTGTGGCTTTTGTGGCTTTGTGGCAAAAAGCATTTAACTTCTCCTCAAGCCTAACGGAATCTGAAATTCCCAGTGATTTATTTCCTTCCTCATGTAAGATTCCATTGGTTTAATAGTACTAATGGAGTAACAAATCTACTATGTCAGAAGACCAACAGAGACATATTTTTGAAAAGTGGCTTGGTCAGTACAAAACGCTGATGTTTAAAGTAGTCCGCGCATATGCGTTTACAGCCATGGATCAGGACGATCTGTTCCAGGAGATCGCCATTCAGGCGTGGCGATCGATCCCAATGTTCAGACAGGAGTCTTCCGTGACGACCTGGCTGTACCGCATATCGCTCAACACTGCCATCAAGTGGGTAAAAAAAGAACGAAAGCACCACGAGGCGAAAGAAACGCTTGACAGTGTGGAATACATCTTACAGGAGAATCCGGTGCAAATCGACGTTCGACTTGACTGGCTCTACGAAGAAATTTCAAGAATGGATGAGATTGATCGCTCCATCACGCTGCTGCTTCTGGAAGGCTTCAGTTATCGGGAGATGGCTGGTATCACCGGCATTACTGAATCCAACATTGGCGTCAGGATCAATCGCATCAAAAAACATCTCATCATTAAATCAAAAAAATATGATTACTATGGAATTTGAAGAAATGAAAAAAATATGGGACGCGCAAAACAACTCGCCCCTCTATGTCATCGATGAAAAAGCGCTGCACAACCGTATTCAGGCAAAAAAGCAACAGGCTGGTCATATTACCAACTTCACTGAATTGTTGTTGATCGTTGTCAATACTGCGATGGGCATATTGATACTTGTAATGAATTCCTTTAAACTGAAGGGAAGCCTATCCCTTTATCTGTTATCAGGCTGGATGTTTATTACTGCATTATACGTCCTGGTGAATCGAATCAACAGGATAAGGTCAAACAACAAGTTTGACCGGTCCATTCGCAGCGACCTTCATCACGCAATCTCAATAGCCAGTTACCAGGTACGTCTTTCCCATCTTATGCGGTGGAATGTTCTGCCCATATTGATATTATCCCTTCTGGGAATCTGGGAAGGTGGGAAATCAATTTGGGTAGCGATAGGTGTTTTGATCGTGTTTGTACTGGCGTATTATGCGAGTGGATGGGAGCATAACATTTACAAAAGCAGAAAGCGCGATCTCGAAATATTGCAAAACAAACTGGAGAGCGAGGTGCCATCATGATCGGGCAATTTCCCCTTCCGCAGCCTTGCACGTTTTTTTTTGATTATACCAATGCTTTTATTTGGTTATACCTGACTGGAGTGGCATAAATTGTTCAGGGCCTTTGTCCAGGTGATCGTTATGTGGATCAGTTTTAAACGACTATTCGTACACGACTAGGGTATTGATTAGTGACGTCTTTTACAATTACGATCCGGTTACATTCATTCTTGAGGATCCCCGAACCATGGCAATTCATATCTCATAATTTATAATTGCTTAGTGCCGCTTCACAAAAATAATATTTGCATAAAAATGAATCTATCCTACGTTGGAAAGGGCGAACTAATATCCTGCTTCAATAACCGAATTATTTATACGACATTAGTGTTAATAAACCTTAAGTCGTTGCGGGCAAGCCTAGACCTACGCTACCGGACCATACCAGGTCCCGTTTAAAAACGTCACAAGGACAGATCGAATCTTTTTCCACTGCTGACATAGGGTTGTCACCAGGAAGTTCTTACTTCGAAAAAAAATAAATGAAGGTATGCAAGAGACCACAGGCCCAACTTCTGAAATAGCCGCGCCTTTACCACCAAGCTCAAATTGGCAGGCGCTCAAGGATGCCATCCGCGGTACAGAAGCCGACTACACGCAGATTGGTCTTAAGAGGGCAATCTTCCTGCTGGCAGTACCCATGATTTTGGAATTAGTCATGGAGTCCACTTTTGCGGTAGTTGATATATTCTTTGTTGGCAAGCTGGGACCTTCTGCTGTAGCCACGGTTGGGCTGACAGAAACCTATTTATTTCTATTGTACTCCCTTGCTATGGGACTTGCAATGGCCGTTACGGCAATCATTGCCAGAAGGATTGGCGAGAAGAAGATGGAGGATGCTGGAACATCCGCTATGCAAGCTATTTTTCTTGGAGTCTTGTGTGCCGTTCCTTTTTCCATTGCGGGTATTTTCTTTGCAAAAGATCTGCTGGCGATCATGGGTGCGCGATGCATGGAGCATAGAGCATGGCTATCGTTATCACACAATGGATGCTTGGTGGAAATTTCGTTATTGTTCTATTGTTTGTGATCAACGCTATTTTCCGTGGAGCGGGAGATGCGGCCATCGCCATGCGTGTTCTGTGGATTGCCAACGGAATAAATATCTTGTTGGACCCGCTGCTTATTTTTGGCTGGGGACCCATTCCGGCATTCGGCATTGAAGGCGCTGGTATTGCTACCACCACAGGCAGAGGCATAGGCGTAATCATACAATTGTGGACACTCTTCAAAGGTGGAAAACATATTCAGGTAACACTCAAACAAATTTATTGGGATGCCAAGATCATACTCAATATCGTTCGAACGTCGCTTGGCGGAGTAGGGCAAATGATTGTGGCCATGACATCCTGGATTTTTCTGATGCGCATATTAGCAGGTGTCGGCAGTGAAGCTGTCGCTGGTTCTACTATTGCCTTGCGTATTATGATGTTTACCCTGATGCCCGCGTGGGGATTATCCAATGCCGCGGCCACACTGGTGGGACAAAACCTTGGCGCGGGAAATCCCGACCGTGCGGAGTCAGCTGTCTGGAAGGTAGGTTTCTACAATATGATTTTTCTTTCGGTTGTTTCGGTCGTGTATTTCATCTTTAACGAATCGCTAGTGACGCATTTTTACGGAGGACGAACGCGTCATCGCTATCGGCAGCAGAGTGGCTGCAAATATTCTCATATTCATATCTGGTGTATGGCTGGTGGATGGTGTCCGGAGCAGGCATTCAATGGATCCGGAGATACAAAAACACCAACAAAGATCAACCTTGTCTTCTTTTGGCTTATTCAGATACCCTTATCATACTTCCTGGCCATTACCCTCGACTGGAAACATTCAGGTGTATTTTGGGGTGTATTTATTTCCGAAACTTCTGTGGGACTCTTTACGCTGTGGCTGTTTTCACGAGGTGGCTGGAAAAAGACAAAGGTTTGATACTCCAATCGAAGGGATAAAACTTCATTTTCATTCACATCATAATACAATGTGATCTCTTTGAGTGAATTCTAAAAAAGAGACCATCCCTTTAAATTAAATCCATCTGCAATTGCCCGGACATGTAATAATCTTTCGCCAGAAATTTATCGCCCACTTTCTCAACTGTGCGGTAAAACGCTGCCTTGGTTGGGTCTGTTACTTTGTTCCAGTATTTGTCAAAGTACGCTGCAACCGGAGGTTTGGATTGGGTGTATGCTAACTGCCACGAGGCAGCAAATACCATCAGAAAAAGGAAGCTTTTCAAAGTGTTACAATATTGTGTTGTATGTGATCGCTACAAAATCCTGCATTGTTATCCCCCGTTTGAAATTAATCTGAAGGGTAGCAAGAACAGCAGGCATTGGATTGGCCAGCGCACGGCTAGCTGAACCTGCAAAATTCAAACCCACCGCGCTGTTAGAATCATCAATCCAGACACTTCCCGAATCGCCGGCCAGACTAAGCTGGTCGCCATTTTCTATTATCACCTGGTTGCGAAATGAGCGATTACCACCTGGATATCCACTTACAGTTACGTCCGCACTTTCGTCAGTGATCATACCCGATGTAAGACCTGACGTCCGTCCGGATTTTCTAACCCTCATGCCTAATCGCGGAGCTGCGACTTGTGAGACTGTGCCGCGCCCAAAAACTTGTTTTAGTAGAAACCGATCACCAGTAAGTCTTGCGATGGCGCCATCCACTTCGTCCGTTAATGCAACCCGGTGGAGTCTGGCCACAATATCACGCGGTCCCCCTGTATCACCTCCATGGCGTCCGGGTTGTATGATAGCTTCACCCTGCATACAGGTAGCGCTTCCACAGAACACATGCCAGTTGCTAAGTATCATATCTTCTCCAAGTGCATTGTCAAATACAGATACGCCAAGTGTACCCGTAATAAAATTGCCAACACTGATACCGCCCAACAATGGATTAAAGCGAAGTCGGTGATTTGCAGGTACAGAAGGATCCTGGTGAATTACGAAATCGGCTTCGATAACATCTACGGGAACATCATTGATCACGTTAGGTATCAGGTCTCCAGGATCGAGGGACTCTTTGGAAAGTTTTTTTGAGACGTATACCCTGACGGAAACCTGGTCCGTTATTTTTCCATTCTTGACTTTATACCCTACACCCACCCCGGTCACATTTGCTTTGCTCCTCAGTTCGGGCTCAAACTCTTTTTTCACCGCGTATGCTTTTGCTAATGCTGGCTCATTTTTTTCACCGTGCTCTTGCATAATTGCCTCCGTCAGTAATTAGGATATTATAAAAGAATATATTCCCTCATCGCTGGAGGGTAACGCCGGTAATTAACGCGCCGGTAGACAAAGTTGTAACAGTCACATTCCGCCCGCTGTCAAGTGAATCACGTAGGAAAGAGATCCACATACTGTGCATCACCCTGGTAAAGGCTGACGGATCCCTTGGTGAAGACCAGATGATAAAAGTTTCCACCATGTCTGTCTCGTTGTCGATGATACTTACAAAGCCCTGATCATCCGCGACGTTTATGCAATCAACAATTCCTGTTATACTAGCCATATTTACCCGCTTTATTTTGTAGTTTCCTTTGATCCCGAAAATTGTTTAAGAAATCGTTGACCTATTTCAACATTTCCTCTGATCCTCATTTTATTTTCCAGGAAAGCCCGGAGGGGCGCCAATGATCCACTCGCAATCTCTAACCATGTTTCCTCACTTGTGATTATTTCAAAATCTGCCTTCTCCGCTTTCGTAGCTTTTAGCTTGGCGGATTTTTTCCCAGCTTCAATGTGGAAAAAGGACGGTTCCTCACCTTTAAGAATCTGGAACTGAAACTTGCCGGGGACATCAGTAGACTTAAGCGTTTCAGCCATTTTCTGAAATGTTGACTCAATATCTTTTTGCTTTGAACTGACTAGCCCTTTTAACGTGAAGAAATTATTAAGCATAAGACCTGATTTTTTTATAACAAAAATAAATTCCTTAAACAACAGACCCATCCTCTATTTTGCATAGTGATGGCTCAAAACTGGGAATCGAATCTAACGCTATTTTCAGAAAAAGCAAACGTTTCGACATCTGCATTTTGGTCAGACTTGTAATCGTTTCGGGTTATCAACTGCACGGCTATTGTCTTCGTAGCATGTCTTCCCAATCTTTGTCTCAAAACATAGCTCAAAGATTCTGCTGGAATTGGAAGATCTTCCTTTGAACATGATAGAGAATAATCACCAATCAGCGGACATACGTAATCAGCATCCGAAATTCTTCAATTAAAAACTCATAAGAAGTTGATGTTATCTTCGATTCATATCGTGGCTCTGACACAACAATGTATATTGATTACCGTCTGGTGTGTATTTCCCCATTCTCAATCTTAAACATAACTCAAGACCCTGCTGAAATTGAAAGCCCTTCCTTTGAACATGATAGAGAATATTCAATAATCAGCAGACAATACACAATCACCACTACCCAACTTTAAGTGCCCACCTTGATGTCCAAAGTTTCAACCACTCCTCCACCCAATGTGGGTCTTTGGCGATTCCCTCTTTGATGGCATACTCATTAGAGGATGAGTCATAGTAATAGTCCGTCATCCATTCGCTGAAACAGGAAGTGGTTAATTCAATGGCGTCCATTATAAACTCAATCTCCTGGTCGGTCATGGTGGGATGAATTGAAACTCTGATCCAGCCAGGCTTGGAAGACATGTCTCCGGAATGGATGGCACGCCATATTTTGTGAGACCACGTCTGGTCAACATTCAGCAGATGATGGCCATACGTGCCGGCACAGGAACAGCCACCCCTTGTTTGTATACCAAACTTGTCGTTAAGCAACCTGACGATCAGATTGTAATGGGCGCCTTTGACTATAAATGAAATAATGCCTAGTCTTTTTCTCTCGTTGCCCTGTAATACGGTAACATTGGTCATTTTCGAAAGGCGGGTAAAAGCTATCTTCAGTAGTTCATCTTTACGGTATTGCATATTCTTTATGCCCATCTCTTCCTTCAGCCGGATGCACATGGCAGCTTTTATTCCTTGCAGGACGGAAGGTGTTCCGCCGTCTTCACGCAATTCTATATCAGTAACATATTTACGTGCCTTCCATGGATTGCTGTATATAATAGTACCTCCGCCAGGGTTGTCCGGAACAGCATTGCTATAGATCCTTCGATTGAAGATGAGTACACCGGGCGTACCGGGGCCACCCAAAAATTTGTGCATCGAAAAATAGATTGCATCCAAACATGCATCGGCTTCCTCCGGATGCATGTCCATCTGAACATAGGGTGCAGAACCGGCGAAGTCCACAAAGCATAGGCCGCCATGAGCATGGATCAGCCTTGCAATTTCGTGATATGGTGTTTGTATACCGGTGACATTCGAACACGCTGTTATCGCCGCGATCTTATTTTTTCTGGATTTGTATTTTAACAGAAGTGTTTCGAAGTGTTCAAGATCGACGTTGCCATCTTCGGTTTGAGCGATGATTTCTACTGTCGCTATAGTTTCAAGCCAGGAAACGTGATTGCTGTGGTGCTCCATGCTGGTCACAAACACAACTGGCCTTAATTTCTCATCTATTTCCGGAGATTTTCCAGCCAGCATGTAGGCCATCCATCGCTCCGACATTCGTATGCCCAACAGCCGTTGCAGTTTATTAACAGCCGATGTCATTCCACTGCCACAGAAAATCAATACATCATCCTTGTTTGCATGGACGTGCGCTTTGATAGTAACCTTGGCTTCTTCGTAGGCCCTCGTCATCATCGTGCCAGTTGTCGTGGTTTCCGTGTGGGTATTGGCGAAAAATGGTAGTACTTCATTTTGCAACCAGCTTTCGATCGGTCCGTATCCCCGCCCGCTTGCTGTCCAGTCAGCGTAGATTATTTTCTTTTTCCCGGATGGAAAGGAGAATGTCTGGCCATAACCAATCGTGTTCTCCCTGAACGGGTGAAAGTATTTTTCGAATGAACCGATGGGCTTCATTTTATTCTCCGCGGAGTCTCCCGTCTCGGGGACTGTGACGGAACGATAACCGGTGGGCGTCATTTCTGCGCGGCCTTTGCGGAGCTATTTCCGAACATATCGTGAGGTGGTACATTGATAATCGGGGCCAAGAACCGAACCATCCCAAAAATGACTACGATAAAGGCAAACACAATCGCCAATTGTGCTCCCGATGTATGCTGGATGGGCTGTCTTGATTTCACTTCGCAGACTTCTCCCGGACAATATTGCGCCTTCTCGCCATATACCATCCGATAAACTTTACATGCCAGACAGATTCCAAACGCCGACTCAAAAAATAAAAAGATAAGACAAAGGAGACAGACAATACCGGTAAACGGACCGGTGGCATTGATGACGATCAGCAAAACAAACATGGTCGCGGACAATACAACACCAATGATCCAAGCAAATTTCTTTTGTTGGGCTCCCACGTACTCAGGCACCTGGTTGTTTACGATCAATCGACCGATGATCAAAGAAGGAGAGAATTTTGGATTGATAAACACCCTGATCGTAAAGTCGATGAGGAAAAGTGCTATCACATATTTAACCATTCTGAAGTCACCTTTGAATATAATAAGCATCAGCGAGGTGTAGATGACAAGAAACATTATTCCCGCCGCTGCCCTGATCTCACGCTCGTTTAACACGGGGATATCATATCCCGGGACCGTTTCACCAAACTGTATTATGTTTTTCATCTCATGGGGGTTAATTGTTTCAGGATGTTTGATAAAAATAACGAGCCTTTCAGGCATTTGATACCATCCTATGACACATCAACGGAGATTCTACAAAACCAGCCGTAATCCCGTGAAATCCGTAAAGACAGTTTTCCTGCCGTCTTTTGAGATTTTACCCAAGCAGATTTTGCCTGTCCGACTTCAGTCGGGAAAATTTTTATGATAAACAGCTTGTTTCTCATGATAACTATCACAAATCGCAGGAAACCCGTGTTTGCAGCAAAAGGAAGATTTCCGGGTATCGATGCAATGGAATATCTTCGTGAGACGAAAACAAATGCTAGCAAAAAAGCACATCGGTTTTTTATTGTTTTGTGCCGCCTATATAGGTGCCCTGGTGGTCGAGAAACCGGTTTATCCTGGGGGGAGTGTGCTCGATTGTTTTTCTTATTTGGGCACGATTATCACTCATCTTTTTCTTTTTAGCCTCCTGATATTAGTCAACAATTCATTTCTAATCCCCAATCTGTTAGAAAAGAAATTCTTTGGAGCGTACGCCTCGGCATTGGTTGGTTTGATCTTTCTGTACACGTTTTCCATGAACCACTATAACGGCTTCATTCATGAGTCCGTTTTTCATGATCGGGTGATTGAAACCAGCTCTGGGTTTTGGGACAACTTCGTGTACGGGATGTGTTGCACCGTAATTACCTCGATGCTATACGTGACACAGAAGTGGGCGGAGCAGCAGGAGCAGGTCAAAAACAGTCACATCAATCAGCTGCAAACCGAATTAAAATACCTGCGTCTGCAGATAAATCCGCACTTCCTCTTCAATGGCCTAAACACCGTATATGGTTCTATTGACATGGGCAACAGTCTGGCTAGAAATATGCTCGTGCAGTTTTCCGATCTCCTGAGATACAATTTGTACGAGGCGGATGTCGATATGATCGCTATCGAAAAGGAAATCAAACACCTCCAGAATTATGTGGCGCTGCAAAAAGCCCGCAGTAACGACAATATGGAGGTTACGCTTGACATCAATTTTCCGGACGGCACAGTTAAGGTTGCACCACTGATTTTCATGGCCTTTGTGGAAAACGCGTTCAAATATGCTTCCCGGGATGACAACGCAATCAACCGTATCCTCATCTCCCTGCAACAGAAGCCCGGAAAAATCGATTTTGTCTGCGAGAATACTTATGATGAAAGTGAGTCTTCGCCCGGTGGAATTGGCCTTATTAACGCCACGCGAAGACTTGAATTGTTATACAAAGACCGCTACCAGCTGGAGATAAAAAATGAAAATAACGTTTACCGCGTGCAGCTAACGCTTGGGCTATGAGAAAACTGAGCTGCATAATCGTCGACGACGAGCCGGTAGCCAGAAAAATTCTTCAGGAGTTTACCGAACAAGTATCGTTCCTGGATTTGCTGGGGAAATTTGAAAGCGCGATGAAGGCTGAGGAGTTTCTTAAAAGTAACCAGCCCGACCTTATTTTCCTGGATATCGAAATGCCAAAAGTGTCCGGCTTACAAATGCTCCAGCGGGCAAATATTCAGTCAATGGTCATTTTGACGACGGCATTCCCTCAATATGCGCTTAACGGGTACGAGCTCGACATCATCGATTATCTTTTAAAGCCTTTTGCCTTGCATCGTTTTCTTAAAGCAGTGCAAAAGGCAAAGGACTTCTATGAAATGAAGACGCGCCCGATGGCTGTCGGATCACTGCCGCATCCATATATTTTTATTAAAAGTGAAAAACGAATTGAGAAAGTTGAACTGAGCGATATACTTTACGCGGAAGTGCTGGGAAATTATATGACTATCCACACCGATCGAAAAAAGATTATTGCCTATCTCACGATGAAGAGTCTCCAGAGTCAGCTACCCCCTACCGACTTTATTAAGATACATCAGTCGTTTCTTGTCAACCGTTCCAAAATAGAATCAGTGGAAGGTAACGATCTTAAGGTTGGAACAAAGTCGTTACCGATCAGTCGTAATTACAGGGACAGCGTGATGGCCCTGATCAATCAAAGGCTGCTGAAGAGATAGTCCTTAGTCCTTAGTCCTTAGTCCTGAGTAATTGAGAATTCTGACTAAGGACTAAGGACTAAGGACTATTCTGAGCGAAGGCTGTTCACCGGATTCATCAACGCAGCCTTTATCGCCTGAAAGCTTACTGTAAGTAATGTAATGATCAAGGCACCAAATCCTGACACTGCAAATATCCACCATGAGATATCCGTGCGGTACTCATATTCCTGTAACCAGTTATTCAGTTCATACCATGCCAGCGGAATGGAAATGAGGCAGGAAAGAATCACAAGCACGACGAAATCCTTAGATAACATTCTCCACAGATTGACCACCGAAGCTCCAAGTACTTTTCGAATACCGATTTCCTTGGTCCGTTGTTCAGCTACGAATGAGGCAAGCCCGAATAGTCCTAAGCAAGAAATGAGAATAGCCAGTATAGTGAAGAATGCTGCCAGTGTACCGACGCGTTTTTCATTGCCGAATTTTCTGGCAAATTCTTCATCCACAAAGGTTGACTGAAACGGCGCGGTGGGGTTGTATTTCTTAAATACTGTCTCAATTTTACTCATTGCATCCTGGGTGCTGCGATCAGGGTTCAATTTAAGGATGAACACATTCTCCGATCCTCTCGAAAGGTGCCAGAGTGAGGGCCTAACCGGCTGATAAGGAGATTGCACCAGCAGATCTTTAACAACGCCAATGATGGTATAAGGCTTGTCATTCCAACGAATAACTTTGCCAATCGGATCTTTCAACCCGATGAATGTTACTGCCGACTCATTCAGAATGAACGTTAATGAATCAGAAATAAATTCCCTGGAGAAATCCCTGCCTTCTTTTATTTCCCAACCAATCACTTTGCCGTACTCATGACTAACAGAATTGTTGGGAAAGTCAACGGCCTGATCAGGATCCTTGCCCTCCCAGTCAAAACCTCCGTTTGTATTCCATACCTGGGTCGTGGGACTACCGGATTCAGTCATCTCAACAATGACACTTTCATTTTTTAATTCCGTCCGGATAACATCGAAGTGTTTGTGTCTCTCCTCGTTTACACTTGTGGTAATCAGTCCATCCCGGTCATAGCCGATAGGCCGGCTCTGACCATGTTTGATTTGTTTATAGACTACCATTGTGCCAATGATCAGGGTGATGGAAATGGTAAACTGAATCACCACCAGTATCTGGCGGGGTAAAGAAGCAAGCCTGCCTGCTTTAAAAGTACCCTTCAATACTTTCACCGGTTGGAAAGAAGATAAGAATAAAGCAGGATACACACCGGCAAAAAGACCCGTGATAATACTAAAGCCAACACTGATCAGCCAGAACATCGGTTCGGACCATGGCATGGATATTTTTTTATCGGCAACAACGTTGAAAGAAGGCAACGCGATCAGCACCAGGATCAACGCCAGCAAAAAAGCAAAAGAAGATACCATGATCGATTCACTGAAGAACTGCGTGATCAGCTGTGTGCGGACGGAACCAATGGATTTTCGAATACCCACTTCTTTCGACCTTTTCTCGGAACGCGCCGTGCTTAGATTCATAAAATTGATACAGGCAAGAAGCAATACAAAAACACCCGTTACTCCGAACAGCCATACATTGTTAATTTGTCCTCCAACGTTAATTCCGTCTTTAAAATCAGAATACAAATGCCATTTCTTCATGGGATGAAGAAACACAACAGGGTTGGCGAGTCTGTCATCCTTGGGTAGTTTATTAAGTTTGACATCTTTGATCCGGGCGGATACTTTTTCCATATCTGCGTTATCGGCTATTTGTACAAAGGTTTGTGTGAAGTTACTTCCCCATGGGTTTTCCATTTGTTTGATCCATGGATTGAGGCTTAAGTATAGATCCCATGGTAGAATAATTTTCAGGTCTTTTAATGAAGTATTCTCCGGAAGGTCTTCATAGACACCGGTTACTTTTACATCGCTCTTGTTGTCGATACGCAACATTTTATCCAGCGGATCCTCTTCTCCAAAGTACGCCTGTGCTACAGAGGCAGAAAGCAAAATGGAATTCATATCCTTCTTCAAACCATCCCTGGAACCCTTGATCATTTTCAGGCTTAACATATCGGTTACCTGCGGCTCAAAAAAGCTTCCGGGTTTTGAGAACATTTTTTCACCATACGCAAGGGTGTGTTCAAAATTCCACGAAGACTGTAATACATATTTAAAATCGCCGCCGTAAACATTTCTGATCTCTTCAGCCATAGCTGCGGGATTGGCAGTCTGTGAGCCGATCTTTCCGTTAAAGATCTGATGCTGCATGACCTGCGCAATGCGGTCATAGTTGGGATGATAGGTATCGAATGTAAGCTCATCATAAGTCCATAATCCAATGAGTATAGCCACTGCCATACCCAGGGCGAGACCAGAGATATTGATAAAAGAATATCCTTTGTTGCGGAGAAGATTTCTCCAGGCGATCTTGAAATAGCTCTTGAACATGATATAGTGATCTAGATTTTTAACACTCTTCAGCCGGGCAAATGATGCCCCAAGGAAAAAACAGCCGGACCCGCATTTAACAGGTTTACTGTCGCTTAGCAAGACTACTCCTAAATTTCAAGATGGTGACAGAATTTTCCTATTTTTTTGGTTAAGCGCATACGACGTACTATGTGACGGAAGAAACCAGCAGGAGAAATCGATCTTCGTTGCGACGCTGAGAAAAAGTGGGCTATAATGATTTTAAATAATTGAGCGGGTCTTATACCAGGATTGATTTCCAAGTAACGACCCAAAAAAAGACGCAACGGATTCTGCGTCTTTCCCTACTGGCCAACGTCAATATGTTGGCTAATGAAGCCAATCGTGTTTAACAAAATCTAATTGCTATGAAAAATCAAAAAGATCCGGACTGTTGCGATAGTGGCTGTTGCGGAGGCATCCCGATTGGATGCTGCTAATCAAAAACGAGGCGGGCCAACAGCTCGCCTCCAATTCTATTACGGGCAGTCACAGGGCATGCGATTTTCACATCTGATCACATTGCCATATTTGTCAAGCTTGACGCGATATTCTTTCTCCATCGTCTCTTTCAACATCTGTCGGGCACGTTGTACTCGCGACTTCGCGCCAGAGTATGAAATATTTAGCCGCGTTGCCAGGTCAAGTTGTGAAAGCCCTTGTACTTCAGATAGTTCGAGTGCCTGGCGGTATTTTTCAGGCAACGTCGCTAATTTTTCCGTAAGACATCTTTCTACGCATTGATTGAGATATTGTTTATCGCTGCCCCAATCGACATCTGAGGCTTTGATAATTCTTGATTGAAGACGAAAGTGATCAATGATGGTGTTTCTCGTGATCCGATATATCCAGGCGAACACTTTGTCATTGTCCTTGATCTGTGCTGACTTGGTTTGAACCTTTATGAAGACGTCGTGCACGATGTCCTCGGCAAGAGACTTATCCTTAACCTTTTTTATGACGTAGCCAAGAAGCTCCTTTTGAAAGAATGTTGGATCCGTGATCATTATCTTTTTATTTGTGAAAAAACATATAGTATTTCTCGACCTATCTCCAATGATCGCTCATTGTACTTGATCGATTCCATATTTGTCTCATCAAAATCTTTGGGGTCATCGAAGGGTAAGGAAATACGTGCCGTTGATCCCATTACCACAGGGCAATTTTCATCGGCATGTGTGCACGTCATTATCGCGGCGAAGCCACTAGCAGGATTTTCGGGATCATCATATTTCTTTGAGAATACTTCGAAAGCCGGAAAAGTATCGGAGTATTGAATACGATAGCGCGGATTCGAATTATTCGACATCTTCTCGACAATGAAACCTATCCTGCGTAAGGCTTCGGCCGCACGCGGATTAAAAGCGGTCGCCTCCGTACCGCCTGAATAAACTTTCATGTCAGGAAAGCCGAAGTATGCGGCTGCTGTTTGCGCCCATATCTGCGCGATGTGACTTCGCCGTGAATTGTGCGTGCAAATAAAGACCAGCTCTGCCGTCTGTAGATTGGACATCTTGCTTTTGACAAACAATTCGATACTTTGAAGAATACGCTTTCTTTCATTGGGAATTCTTTCGAACTCCTGGGTTAAGTGTCTTATCGTTTCAGCAACAAAGAACATAGTCAACAGCAATTCTGGCCAGTAAAGCTCTCCATGAAGCCACCGATCTGCTTCTTTGCTTTGTTCCATGACTTTTCGTCAATGCAATAACAAACACTTGGGCCATCGATCTCGCCCTTGATAAGACCTGCGTTCTTCAACTCCCTCAAGTGTTGTGAGACGGTCGATTGCGACAAGGGTAATTCGTCTACGATGTCACCACAAACACATGTTTTCGTTTTGATCAGGAATTGGAGAATGGAGATTCGAGCCGGGTGACCAATGGCTTTCGCGATTACCGCCAGCTCGTTTTGGGCTTTAGTGAATTCTTCAGTTTTTGTTAGTCCCATATTTCAGTTAATCGTAATATTACGATTAAAGTTTCCAAGGAACAAAAAAAATAAAATAACCCGTTCATTGGCCTTTCATCACTCAAAATGAATTGTTGATGTGCATGATAAACTAGTTTGGGCAAATTTTTTCGATATCTTATGCGGAAGATCAACGAGAAAATCCCATGCCCACCTTCAAACGTCGAACCTTCCTCAAAAACTCCATCCTCACAAGTGTTGGTGCCTCGGTGCTGACGCTTGACCCGTTGATGGCTAACAACCTCGAAGAATTTATTCCACCTAAAATCAATGCATCAAAAAAGATCATCGTGGGTGGCGCAGGACTGGGAGGAATGTGCTGCGCTTATGAGCTGATGAAGAAAGGTCACGAGGTAGTTGTCCTCGAAGCATCTGGCCGGCATGGCGGTCATGTGTTCACTGTACACGACGGGTTGTCCGACGGACTATATGGTGACTTTGGAATGGAACATATTACAAAGCCCGGCTACGATCGGTATTGGGAATACATTAAAGAGTTTAATCTTACAGCGCTTCCTTATCCCAGGCGTAAGAACGTGTTGAGAAGGATCGACGGAAAATTCTACACAGAAGAAATGCTGCGCGATCCCGCTGTACTCAAGGAGTTTGGATTCAATGACAAAGAGGTGAAGTATTTGTCAGCAAACCCATGGTGGGATCTGGAATCGTTATATGTAAAGCCATACCTGGGCAATTTTAAGGATGAATATCAGCCTTTCGGTGTTGGATACGATGATTGGGATAAATTCCCAATCGCCGATATTTATAAGAAGGATGGAGCTTCCAAAACCGCGCTGCGATTTCTTGGCGGGAATAACACCTCTGCGCTCTTCAGTCTCTGGCATGATGCGATCCTGAAATTGCGCGGTGTTCCCCTGGCGCCGCCGGAAGTTTTCAGATTGAAAGGAGGAAACCAGATGTTGCCCAATACCTTCGCGAAGCGATTGGGCTCAAGAGTGTGGCTGAACACGCCGATCGTCTCGATCAAACATAGTGACAGTGGGGTATCGGTGACTTACAAGCAAAACAATGAAGAAAAAGTAATGGATGCTGACTTCTTTGTCAATTGTATTCCATTGCCTGCGTTCAAAAACATACCTGTAGCGCCAGCGTTGGCTGCGGAACGACAATATATCATTGAGAATGTGGCCTATGATTCTTATCAGCGCTTTGTTTTTCAGGCTAGCTCCAAGTTTTGGCTCGACGACAAGCTCTCCATAAATATGGACTTGGATCATCCCGATCTCTGGTCGGTATGGCAGTGCGCGGATGAGGTGGATACACACCGGGTTATTGTATTGGGTACGGGACCGGGGGGGATTTCACCTCAACGAGCACTGGCTGCTTTCCGCGATGTATATCCAGGCAGTAAAAAAGACACGATCGAGCTTGCTATCAGCAGAGACTGGACGAAAGAAACTTTTTCTCCTACATGCGAAAGACTTCCATTCCCTATCGGAGAGCTCCATAAATTCTGGCCAACGCTGATGAAGCCGCACGGCCGTATTCATTTTGCCGGCGCCTATGCCGATAACCTGAATTGGGGAACGGAAGCCTGTACCCGTTCTGCCAATCGTGTAGCCAATGAGATAGACAAATCCTGAGAAACCGTAATGTTGACGCAGTTCAGATATATTTCCGTCGTCGCTATTTGTGTGTTGAGTTTTGGATTCACGTATTGGTATATTTTTTCATTGCCCCGAAACCATGGGCATGTCGAGCTAAAACTATTTCTGGCCGAATCCCAAAACCAGCCGTTAATTGTTGCTTTTGGAGGGAGTGAGGGAGGCAATGCCTTAGCCAGTGATCATTTGAAAGAGGAAAGGAAAAAATTTCTTGAGCGAGGATATGCCTTTCTGGCCGTAGGGTATTTTGGGACGAAGGCCACACCGGCTTCCCTTGATCGGATTTCACTCAATGCTATTCACGATTCCATCGCCAGCATCATTAGCAAGCATTCCCGCATAGACAAAAATAAAGTCGCGTTGTATGGTGGATCCAGAGGTGGAGAATTAGTTCTGAATCTGGCGAGCAGATATAAAGACTATCGTGCGGTCATCGCTATCGCACCCTCCAGTGTCACGCTGCCGACGAGATTTGGATGGGGCGCAACATCTTCCTGGTCATTTTTTGATAAAGAAATACCTTATCTATCGAGCGCCAATACCTCCGACGGCGGTGGTTTTTTTAATGAGCTCAGTATAAAGCTGGAAGATGAACATGCCCTAAGTCAAGCTGCCATTCCGGTCGAAAGGATCAATGGCCCGATCCTGCTTTTGTCAGCTAAGAGCGACGAAGCCTGGCCTTCCACATTGATGTGCAATCAGATGGTAGAGAGGCTGAAGTCAAACCATTTCAAGTATAATGTTGAGCACATCGCCCTGGAAGGGTCTCATGCAGCAGCCGCTAGACATTCAGAATACATATTTGATTTCCTGGAAAAGCATTTCAAATAAATTGCAGCATTACAACCATCCCGCGAAAAAATTACTTGTAGTCACAATGACGGGCCTGCGCTGGCAAGCGAAGCGGACAGAATTTCTTTGATTTCTTAGCGTAATCGCTTCGGCAGCGCAAAGCGGCAGCTCTGGAATCGTGAGACAGTTACCGGATAACGCAACCAGCGCTCACAACGTGCCGGCTCCTGGCTTTATTTCAAAAAAAGTTTCTGAGATGACGGGGGCCAAAAAATCATAAATACATTTGCGGTCCAACAAGAACCGAATGGAAGTATTCAACCCGACAGAACAAGACGAAAGAGCATACCTGGAACAAATTCTCCAAAAGCTGGAGTGGGCACTCCACCATGCCGACCAGGCGGCGAAACAATTCACGAAGGCCTTTAAACAAAACGAGGAATACCTGTATGACCAGCGCTCCGGCATGGATGACGCAGACCGGGTGTCGGCAGGTCAATCCTTCAAGCGGATGGCATCTGAAGGTGAGTCGACCGTTGCCGCCAAGAAACGGATGAGGAAACTGCTGGAATCCCCTTATTTCGGAAGAATCGATTTCACTCCCACTCATGTTGGGGGCAGCGAGCTCCTTCCGATTTATATTGGCGTGCACTCTTTCGCCGACGGAAAGAAAGGCAAGTACCTCATTTATGACTGGCGGGCACCGGTCTCCTCTATGTTCTATGATTTTGAGCTGGGCGAGGCTTGGTATGAGACTGCCGCCGGCACTGTAAAGGGATTGATCGGATTACGGCGACAATACCGGATCCGGCATGGAAAGATGGAATATATGATCGAGAACGACATCAACATCCAGGATGATGTCTTGCAAAAAGAATTGAGTCAATCCTCGGATGACAAAATGAAGAATATCGTCGCGACTATCCAACGCGATCAAAATGCCATTATCCGAAATGAATCTTCGCCCGTGTTGATCATTCAAGGCGTGGCCGGCTCCGGCAAGACGTCCATTGCTATTCACCGCATTGCGTTCCTGCTCTACCGTTTCAAAGACACGATGTCCTCCGGAGATATCCTCATCATATCTCCCAACAAAGTATTTGCCGACTACATTTCCAATGTGCTGCCCGAGCTGGGCGAATCGCAGATACCAGAATTGGGCATGGAAGAGTTCGCCAACGACCTGCTCGAATACAAATTCAAATTTCACACCTTCCTCGCGCAGGTTTTCTCCATCATCGATAGTCCCGATGGTCCCAATCCCGATAGCTATCGGGACTATCGGGATCGAGCTCGGAAGGCATTTATCGAACGCGTACAGTTCAAGTCGTCCCCCGAACTGGTAGGTCAACTCAATCGATATTTCGTACACCTGGAAAATCATTTGTTAGAGGCTCCAGACGTTGTCGCCGGCCGGACACGCGTGCCAGCCGCCTTTATCCGGGAGCAATTCAAATCCCTTCATCGCATCCCTTTGTTGAGCCGGCTGCCGATGGTTATTAAAGAGGTGGAACTGCACGTGAGATCTTCCGTGAAGAGAAAACTGTCGGGAGAGGAAAAATCACAGATATACAAATCCTTGACTGGAGCAATGGGAAACGTCAACCTCCTCGACGTTTACATTAAATTTTATGATTGGTTGGGGCGAAAGGACCTGTTCAGGATGGATAACAACGAATTGGAATACACCGATGTGTTTCCATTGATCTATTGCAAAATTCGCCTGGAGGGAATGCAGCTGTACCAACACGTCAAGCACCTGGTAGTTGACGAAATGCAAGACTACACTCCCATCCAGTATGCCGTATTAGCCAGACTTTTTCATTGTAAGAAGACGATCCTCGGCGACGCAAGTCAGGCCGTCAATCCTCACAGCGCGTCGACGGCTGAGGAAATTAATCAGGTTTTTCCCCAGGCTGATGTCGTAAAGCTTTTCCGAAGCTACCGTTCCACTTATGAGATCACACGCTTTACACAAGGTATCATCGCCAATCCTGATCTGGTGGCGGTAGAGAGACACGGCCCTGAACCGGAAGTAAAAGGCTTTCAGCGATCCATCGACGAAGAGGAAGAAATAAAGCAGACGGTCACCCGTTTCAGAAGTTCCGGGCATCAGTCACTGGCCATCATTTGCAAAACGCCACAACAGGCGAAAGCCATGAGCGCATTGCTTCATGGGCCAGACGTATTTCTTCTTACCGAAGAGAGTACATTATTCAGGCGGGGCGTGGTAATCACCACCGTGCCGTTGGCAAAAGGGCTTGAGTTTGACGAAGTACTTGTACCGTTTGTTTCAGCCGATCAGTATCAAACTGATCTCGACAAGCGGTTGTTGTACATTGCCTGCACGAGGGCCTTGCACTCTCTGACGGTGACGTTTACAAATGAGAGATCACGATTGTTGGTGTTAAGGTAGGTATCCCACACCTGGTAAAGTCCCTTTAGACTTAGGGCCATAGCACACAAATGCTCTCAAAGGATTTCGTTGTGCTTGTCCTGATTTCGTCCGCGATCGCTATTCCCGTCGCATGGTATTTCATGAACGGCCGGTTGCAGAATTACAGCTACCGGACAGATTTGTCGTGGTATATTTTCTCAGCTGCCGCGATCGGTTCGCAGATCATTACGCTGCTGACGGTTAGTTACCAGGCCATCAAGGCAGCTATTGCGAATCCGGTGCGTAGCCTTCGCTCAGAATGACCCGATCCCGATAGCTATCGGGACTATCGGGGCTGAACTATGAATTCACCAGATCACATCCATTACTCATTCTTCAGCACCTGCACTGGATTGGCGTTAGCAGCGGAAAACGACTGGAATCCAACCGTGAAGGTCGCGATCGACATGGCAGTCAGTCCTGCCACAATGAATACCCAAATATCAATGGGTGTCCTGTAAGCAAAGTTCCTGAGCCAGTAGTCCGTCAACAGGTAGGCTATTGGTGCAGCCATCACAATACTCAGTGCAACCAGCTTAGTAAATTCCGAAGAGAACAGGAAGACCAACTGATGAATGCTGGCGCCATGAAGCCTCCTGATACCCAGCTCTTTCTTGCGCTGGTCGGCGGAGAATGCAGCCAGTCCGAACAATCCCAGGCAGGCAATGACAATCGCCAGAATGGTAAACAGATTCAGGATGATACTCATCTTTCTTTCTTCATGGAATGTATTGTCGAATTCATCATCCATGAAACTGTACCGGAACGTGACGGAAGGATCAATCTTGGCAACTTCTGTCTTGACGTTATTGATGATACGCTGGAGTTCGTCTCCGTTTTGGGCCGAGGCGGGATTGAGTCGCATCGCGAGGTAAGAGGGAAAGCCCGCCGTGTAACTCCAGTGCTTGTCATTGTCATTACGCATAATAAGCAAGGGACCGATCTTTTGCTTGACACCGTTGAAGTTAAAGTCTTTGACTACACCAATGATCTGGAGTTTCTCCTCAGATCCGAATGACTGGATGACGAACTTTCCCAAAGGCGAGTTATCTCTCCACGTTTCTTTCGATCCGTAGCCCAGGGTCTTTGCAGCTTCTTCGTTGATGATGATATTGTATTTGTCAGCGGCGTTCGCGGGATCAAAATTCCGGCCGATGATAAATTCCGTTTGGAGTAACGGAAGGTAATTCTCATCACAGCGCATGTAGTAGATATCGATAACAGGTTGATCCGGGCCTTCTGCACGGTAACGGTCGCTCGTCCAGACATTGGGAGGAAGGAAGCCCGATTTGGCGACGACAGTAAAAACAGGATTGGTTTGGAGCCTGGCCTTCAACACGTCAGCACCTTCACCTAGTTGATGCATGTTGTAAATCTGGAGCACATGGTCCTTGGTGATACCGACGTCTATCGTGCGTGTGTAGGACAATTGTTTCTGTACGAACAACGTACAAATGATGAGGGCAATAGAGACAGTGAACTGAAACACCACCAATCCATTCCGGATGCCAGCGCCTTTGAATCCAGCCCTCAATTTTCCTTTTAGCGTTTCTGCAGGCTTGAATGCCGAGAGGTACAACGCAGGATAGCTTCCAGCGGCAAGTCCCACGATAAGTGTGAAAGCTGCGAGGGTCCCGAAAAAGTATGGATTGGTTAGATGAGGCAGGAGCGTTAATTTTTTTTCAGCTACAATATTGAAAGCATTCAGCGAAAGCTGGACGAGAATAACCGCCGCCACCGTGCCCACCGCCACAAACAAAACTGATTCGATGATAAACTGCCGTACAAGTGTATTTTTTTCTGAGCCAAGCACTTTTCTCACTCCTACTTCCTTGGCCCTGTTGCTCGATCGCGCGGTCGAAAGGTTCATAAAATTGATTGACGACAGCACGAGGACGAGTACGCCGATAGCCCCGAAGATCATCACGAACTCGGGATTCCCGGATGGACCAAACCGGTTGAAGCCTGGCGACTTTGCAATGTAGATGTCCCGCAAGGGCTGGAGATAAAGTGTCCACGATTGGCCCTTCGAGAATTGTTCTAATGTTTGATTGAAGATTGCCTGAGTAGTTTGTCCCGCCCACTTGGGAGGAAGGGCCTGAAGTTTTTCTGTCAGCGCCTTCACATCCGTTCCTTTCCTGACCATGCCATAAGTGCCAAAAATGGTCCATATCCACGTGTACCGGCTGTCCTTGAATTCCGCAACGGAAGGGAGTGAACCGAGCATATCGAATTGCAAGTGTGATTGCGTAGGGATGTCGGCGAGCACCCCGGTGATGGTGAAGGGTGTGTAAGTCCCGGTTGTTGACTTGGCTTCAATCAATTTACCTATCGGGTCCGCGTCTCCGAAATAGCGTTTGGCTGTCGAAGCGGTGATCACCATGCTGTTGGTCTCCTTCAACGCCGTATTTGGATCGCCTTTGAGGAACGGGAATGAAAAAACCTTGAAGAAATTGTCTTCGGCAACATAATATTTCGACTCATTGAAGTGGGTAGCATCATTGTTAATGGTCACACGCATCAACTGTTCGCCGACATACAAAATTCTTGTCACCTGCTCGAAGTCCGGTATGTCTGTCCTGATAGCCTCGGTGATACCAGGGCCCGTCGTGGACATCTGCTGCTTCCAGTCGCCCCAGATCATGGGTTGATTGATGCGATAGATCCGGTCGCCGTTGGCGTGGAAAGTATCATAGGTGCTCTCCTCATAAACATACAATCCGATCACCAGGCAAGTGGCGGTGCCCAGCGTGAGGCCGAGGAGGTTGAGAATGGTGAATTGCTTGTGACGCACGGCGCTACGCCAGGCGATCTTGATCATGTTGCCGATAAGCATAGAGTGACTTTGTTGTTTTACTGTTGACGAGAAGCTGAAGATGAGGTGGATCGCATCGACCCAATACATTCCTTCAGCGATGAATTTTCCGCGGGCTGCAAGGCGATCTTCATACATTTCATCGAGGTCGCCCAGGAATTCCTCAATGTATGCGCGTCCAACCCAGCGGTGAATAAGACTGCCGGCCAAACTGCGTGCGAATGATTTTTGGGACTTGCTCATAACCCGGGGTTGAGTTGCGGGATCAGGCCCCACATTTTTTGCCGTACTTCCTGCGAAGCCCGCAATTGTTCCATTCCTTTTTTGGTTATCCGAAAGAGTCGTTTCCGTCGGTCGCCTCTTTTTTCAGAGCTGCCGCCAAGCTGTGATTCGAGGAAGCCCTTGTCCTGGAGCCGATAGAGCGTAATGTGCATGGCACCTAATAAAATAGAACGGCCGGTGTGACGCTCCACTTCTTTTTTTACGGAAATTCCGTATCCGTCGCCGTCCAGGATGCAGACCGCCAGCAGGACGAGTTCCTCCAATTCTCCAATGACCCTACTCATTTTCGGATTGTTTGTTAGTTATTATACAAAATTATAACTAATGGGTTAACGGCCAAAAGCAAGATCAGGTTGCGGAAAGGAATGACATTTTGATCCTATCAATGGTTTGTGTCTTATTTTCTAGTGTAGCTACCTTGAGAATAGGCACATCGGGCCAGTAACCACATTATACGACTTAGGTTTTAACAACAACATTAGACTAATGGACTTAAGTGAATTCTCGTATTCTCTATTTCCTTACAATCCTTCCCTCATTAAAACCTTTATCTCTACCCCAGGAAGCAATTTCATTTAATAGTGGTATGAGCGTCTTTCCGGAAGTAGTAAGATCATACTCTACTCTTGGGGGTACTTCGGCAAATGCCGTTCGTTCAATCAGCCCGTCTTTCTCCAATTTTTTCAGTTGAATGGACAGCATCTTCTCCGTGATGTCAGGGATCACTGCTTTCAACTCACTAAATCGCTTTCGTCCTTTCAGCAGATACCACAATACCACTGATCTCCACTTTCCGCCAATGTAGTCCATTGTGATATCCATCGCGCAGTGATACACTTTACCACGGTGTTCAAAGCTTTGCTCCTCATCATTAATGATCATAAAATATTTTTAAAAACTTTCCCCCTGGTACTCACCATTTCAGTCCATTATGATAGTTACTGTCAACATTGACAGTTATTGCTTTCCCATCAGCAGTATCATTCTTTTAAATTAAAATCATAATAAATATGAAGAAAAAACTAATCATCGTCGCATTTCTGTCGGTCCTGATAGTCATGAATAGCCTCGCCTTTCCCATTGTCCATTCCTACCGTTCAAATGGGTCGGGCATCTACGCCAACGCGTATATCATTGAATTGGACAAAGGTGTTGTCGTTGTAGACGCCACCTTATCTGTGTCATCCGGAAAAGAAGTACGTAGCCTGATCAATGACATTGGGAAACCAGTCTATGCTGTGTTACTTACGCATGGCCATCCTGATCATTACAATGGGTTAACCGAAATCACAAAAGGACTCTCGGTATCAATCTACAGTTCGCAGGACGTACTCAACGTGATCAAACAATACGATCAGGAGAAGGAAAAACAATGGAAAGGAATGTTCGGTGACGAGTGGCCCGCATCACGAACCTTTCCGAACAAACTAATTAAAAACGGAGAATCACTCACATTTGAAACTACCACATTTTCAATGAACGATCTTGGACCGGGAGAATCGCACAGCGACTCTTATTGGGTAATGCAAACCGGTTCAACAAAGAATGTATTTCTGGGAGATATCGTTTTGTATAAAGTACATGCTTATCTAAGCGATGGACACTTTAAAGAATGGATGGATCACCTTCAGGAGTTGAAAGAAAAATTAAATGATGTTTCTATGTTTTATCCAGGTCATGGACTTCCAGGGGGTAAAGAGCTTTTCGCCTGGCAGCAACGGTATCTTGAAACATATAAGGAAAGTCTGAAGCCACTGTGGGCAGATAAGTTGATAACAGAAGAGGAAAAAGGAATTCTAAAACAAAAGATGGAAGCATTTTTACCAAATGATAAACTGTCCTTCCTGATTGGTTTAGGTGCAGAGCCAACTGCAAAATCAATTTTTAATTAACCTCCTGGATCAATGAAGCCTGCAATTAAAAAATTGCAGGCTTCATTCGTTATCATTCAATTTGATTCCAATCGTTGTCTCGCATAATTAATTGAACCAAAAATTTAGATCAATCCAGTTGCCCCAACTGGCGCAAGCCCTCCGACATCGCCTTTCCTGGCTAAAAATTAACGAGTAGGCTAATACATCCCTACATTCTTCCTATCTTGGACACTGGGCCCCATGCCCAACACCTAATACCTGTCCTTGCTATGTCGTCTTTGATTCAAGATTACGAATATGACATCTTCATAAGTTACCGTCACAAGGACAACAAATACGATGGTTGGGTGACTGCTTTCGTGGAAAATCTAAAGCGGGAACTTGAATCAACATTTAAAGAGGATGTCACTATCTACTTCGACGAAAATGCACACGACGGTTTACATGACACACACGACGTAGACGATTCATTGAAGCACAAAATCGAGTGTCTGGTTTTCATACCCATCGTTTCAAGGACATATTGTGACCCTAATAGTTTTGCCTGGAAAAAAGAGCTTCTTGGCTTCCGCGATTTTACTTTAAATGATTCCTTCGGACTAAAAGTCAAATTAAGCAATGGGAATGTTTCCAGTCGAATTCTTCCCGTTAGAATTCACGATGTAGACAGCGACGATTTAAAACTTTTTGAAAAGGAAACAGGCAGTGTCATTAGACCGGTTGATTTTATTTTTAAGTCAACAGGAGTGAGCCGTCCCCTGACCAATGCAGACGAGCGCAAGGACAATCAGCATCATACCCTTTATCGTGACCAGATTAACAAGCTCGCTATGTCAGTGCGTGAGATCATCACAGCATTGAAGCAGCCAAAAGCAAAGGCTGATATATCAAGAACGGCGACCCCAATCATTAAAAGTCAAACGTCCGGCTCAGGGAAGAAAGTAATTATCTCACTCTTAGTCCTTATTCTATTGTGTCTGGCTGGTGCGGGCGTGATGTATCTTATAAAAAATAATGCAAGTTTCGCTCAATCAACCTCGGAAGAAGAAATTGAGCGCTCCATTGCCGTACTCCCGTTTGCTGATATGAGTGAGGGCAAGGATCAGGAATATTTCAGTGACGGCCTGAGCGAAGAGCTGCTAAACGTGCTCGCTAAAATTCCAGATCTTAAAGTCATCTCACGCACATCAGCGTTCTCTTTTAAAGGTAAAAATGAAGACATCCGGTCCATTGGCGATCAATTAGAAGTAGCCTACCTGTTGGAAGGAAGTGTTCGCAAATCTCAGGACAAAGTCCGGATCACGGCACAATTGATCAAAGCGAGCGATGGCGCTCATTTGTGGAGCGAAACATTTGACCGCAACCTGAATGATATCTTTGAAGTGCAGGAAGAAATAGCTAATGCGGTCGTTAATCAATTAAAGATCAAGTTGCTGGGCAACAACAGAAAGCAAAGGGAAAGTAATCCTGAAGTGTATAACCTTTGGCTGCAAGCCAAGTTCTTTCTAAACCTCGTAACCCAAGAAAATACCAAGAAGGCTTTTGGATTTTTAGAGCAAGCTTACAAACTCGATTCTACTGATGCGAGGGTGTGGGCCGGCTTGGCAATTGCTAATTTTAATTTACTCGGCGATGCACAAATTCTTGAAGAAACGAGAGGGCTTGCCGCCAAAGCCGAAGAGGCTGCCCGGAAAGCATTGTCATTTGATAGCAATTTGCCCGAAGCTTATGTAGTGTTGGCAGAAATCGCCATTATTAACTGGGACTTAAAGAATGCAGAAAAATATATGCATACGGCGCTTGAATTGGATCCCGCTAATGCTTTCTCGATCATGACACTAGGATCGGTGGTACGCGACCTGGGCCGTTACGAGGAAGCGCACAAGCTATACGCAAAATCCATCGAGCATGACCCCTTAATGCCCACGTGCTTTTCCAGAATGAGTGTTATTATGGCACTTATGGGTAGGCATGAAGTCGCCCTGGAACAAATCAATAAAGCACTCGCCATCACGTCACGACCCATTTACTATTGCATCCAATCTAATATTTATCTTTTCCTCAATGAACCCGACAAAGCGTTAAAGTCAGCGGGACATTCTGAGGATGAATTCTGGCGGCTCCATGCCGAGATACTTGCCCTGTGGAGTCTTGACCGGAAACCGGAAGCAAATAAGATGTTAAATAAATTTATTAAAGATTTTTCAGACGTCGGGGCATTTCAGGTGGCCGAAATTTATGCCTGGTTTGGCGATCAAGATAAAGCATTCGAATGGCTGGACATAGCGTACGTACAACGCGATCAAGGATTGGTGGAAATCAAAAGCTCGCTCTTTATCAAGTCGCTGATCCACGATAAGCGTTATGCACGTATGATGACGAAATTGAATTTGCCGTTGTGATTTCTTATGACAGCCTGCATCAAACGCGACAAAGAATTTCCTTTCAAAGCATATTGAGCACAAATAAAAAAACCGCCCTGTTATGCAGCGAAGAACCTTTCTGAAAAAATCGACTTTAACCGCCCTGGGAATAAGCCTTCTGGGATTCATTCAAGGTAAAAGTCTCGTGAGTAATAAGAACCTCATGGTTAGCGGGGGACGCATCGAAAGCCGCATTATGGATCTGGCCAAATTTGGTCGCGAGCAGGATGGCCATGGCTATCGGGTTGCGTTTACAAAAGGAGACCTCGAAGGACGCGCATGGTATATAGACCTGATGAAAAAAGCCGGGCTCGAAGTTTCCATTGATGCCGGTGGGAATATTATCGGAAAACGAAAAGGAAAAAATCAAAGCCTAAAACCAATTGCCTTCGGTTCGCATATCGACATGGTGCCTGACGGAGGGAACTACGATGGTACGCTAGGATCCCTTAGTGCCTTAGAGGTTATTGAAGTGTTAAACGAAAACAAAGTGACGACCAATCATCCGTTAGAGGTGATCATTTTTGCCAACGAAGAGGGTGGTACTGTTGGCAGCAAGGCAATAGCAGGCCTGCTAACCGGGGAGGGTCTGCAAAAGAAAAGTCAAAGTGGGCTAACGATGGAGGAGGGTATAAAATCTATCGGTGGCGATCCAGGCAACATTCAATCATGCTTGAGAAAAAAAGGAGACATACATGCATGGTTAGAGCTGCACATAGAACAAGGTGGAATTCTTGAAACTGAGAATATCCAGATCGGCGTTGTGGAAGGTATTGTTGGGATGATGGACTGGGATGTGATCATTGAAGGTTTTTCCAATCACGCAGGATCAACGCCAATGAATTTGAGAAAGGATGCATTGTTGGCTGCGTCGAAACTTGTGGTCGCAGTGAATGAAGTTATTAATAGTGTGCCTGGCAAACAGGTTGGAACCGTTGGCAGGATTTCAGCGCTTCCAGGTGCGACAAACGTAATTCCAGGTAAGGTGACAATGAGTTTAGAGATCCGGGACCTGGCGATCGAAAAAGTTGAAATGCTTTTTGCGGAGATCCAGAAACGGGCTGAGTCCATCGCAAGTGAGTGCAAAACCAAAATTACTTTTGAGCCGCAGTTCGCGATCAAACCGGCATTGTCCGATAAACTACTTCAGGAGAAGATCCAGGCGTCGGCGAAGAATAGTGGCTTCACGACAAAACTAATGCAGAGTGGTGCCATTCATGATTCACAAAATATGTCGTTGATCGCACCGATGGCAATGATCTTTGTACCGAGTGTGGGAGGCATCAGTCATTCACCTAATGAGTTTACAAAATCAATTGACATGACCAATGGTGCTAATGTGTTATTGCAAACGATCCTGGCAGTGGATAAGTGACCCTTGTTTTTTAATTTCCATGATGGATCTATTGAGACAGTCAGTGAACAAACTTTTGGAAGCTTTCGGTGACATGGCCAGACTTTCACCAGCAAGTGAGTAGAGCAAATAAAGTCTTAAACCGGGTTCGATCCTTTTCGCTAGGGTCCAATGCCTCTCGCAATCAAAAAGACTCGGAACAATAAAAATGAGTTCAAGAAAAAACTCCAAAGACGGTCTCAAAGTGTAACCTTTTACCTTCTAAGGGGTAAAGAATAAAATTCACCCCCCTGAACATGAAAATTGAGCCCCGTTATGGTTTTATCGCCTCTGTCATTTATTTCCTCTTGCTATCGATACAAGCACGGCCACAGAACACTGTCATTCAATACGATTCCTTGTATTCCAATATTTTGAAAGAGCAGAGATCAATAAAGGTCATTTTGCCGAAAAAGTACGATCCAGGTTTGGCAGATAGATTTGATGTATTGTATGTATTAGACGGTGAATGGAATACTTCTTTAGCAGAAAAAGTTTGCGAATTTTTAGGGTTCGCCAAATTCATCCCTGCTAATATGATCATTGTCAGTGTTCCTAACCGCTACAAGAATGGAACAAACATGAGGGAGAGGGATTTTACCCCCACGTCCACAGAAAATAGTGACGCAAAATTCGGGTGGATGAAATCAAGTCTCATTTCCGGAGGTGCAGGGAATTTTCTCCAATTTCTAAAGGACGAATTGGTGCCTTTTGTTAATAAAAAATACCGCACAAAAATTGAAAACAGCATTCTTTACGGGACATCATCTGGTGGCTTATTTGCAATCTATGCGTACTTACACGAGCCTACGCTTTTCAAATCATACCTTACTGTTGAGCCCAGTCTATGGTGGGATAAGGACCATATAACTAAGATCGCTTCAGAAAAACTGAAAAACAGAGAAGGGACAAGAAATACACTTTGGATAAGCTCTCGAGATGGAAGCGGTCCAGATGAAATGGGAATCTCCGGTTTCAATTCCTTGCTAACGCTAAAAGCGCCGGACGATTTGCAATGGAAGGTGGAAGCCTATCCAAACGAAACTCATTTTTCCGCAATCTGGAAAGGACTTTATGATGGCTTAAAATTTACGTATGTAAAGTCGAAAACCGACGGAACGCTGGTTAACAGGGCAAACACTCCCGATAAATTCAGGCTGGAAAATGGAAAGCATATTTTGTTTTCAAAAATGGATAAATTTCTAAAATTCCAAATGGATTCAATCGGAATACCCGGCTTGTCGTTTGCGCTGATCAACGATGGACAAATCGTATATCATCGAACATTGGGGGTAAAAAATATTGAAACCAATCAAGCGGTTTCCACTGAAACCATCTTTGATGCGGCTTCATTGACAAAAACGCCATTTACATTTTTAGTAATGAGGCTGGCTGAAAAAGGTATTTTGGATTTAGATAAACCCTTATTCACTTACCTGCCCTATCCTGATATCGCTCACGATAAAAGGTACAAATTAATAACCGCCCGCATGGTACTGAGTCATACGACTGGATTCCCCAACTGGAGATTTTTTAATAAAGATGGAAAACTGGATATCAAGTTTACTCCGGGAACCCAATTTCAATATTCAGGTGAAGGGTATGAGTATTTGGCAAACGTTATTGCACATCTTATGAACATCAAAAAAGATGAACTCCAGGAGTTGTTCAACGAAGAAGTCGCGAAACCATTGGGAATGGATAAAACATATTTCACCTGGAACAGTTGGCTTGAAGAACATCAGGCAACTGGCCATGTTGATGGCAAAGTAGCCGGAGGATATGGCATAGATTCCAAAAAACCCAATTTTTTTGCCTCGTATAGTATGCAAACGGAGGCTGCAAACTATGCCAGGTTTTTAATTGGCATGATGAATGAAAAAGCTTTAAAAAAAGAAAATTATGACGACATGTTGAAAGAACAATTTCCCAGTGCTTCCAAGCCCGGCAAGGGTCAATGGGGACTCGGGATCGCAATAAAATCCACGGAATTTGGTGACGAATACTCCCATGATGGATTTAATTTGAATTTTACATCTGCTTTCATGTTCAACAAGAAACAGAAATTCGGATATGTGTTTTTCACTAACTGCAACAAGGGATCCGACTTAAATAAAAAATTATTGAAGTTCCTTAATGATAATGGTGAGTGATACTCTTAACACCGGAAACAGGAAACATTCCTGACGCAACTCTGAAAACTGATGCTTCAATCGTTCAATTACAATCGCCAAATGAACTACCCACCTTCGCTGTCACCTCCACCAAAGCTTCAGTGATCAGTCTAACGGGGCGCTGTAGACCTGGACGGCCAAACATCGAACTTCCTTTCAAAAATTTGACTGCATTAAAGGATTTTGCGATTTTATTGTCGCATATACACCTCAGGAATCATATTCCCGAGTCTTAGATTTGCTGATCAAAAAAGTAATTTTATACGGATTAAAATTCCAAGACATATGAGAAAATTAAAAGTACAGATGAACATTTCCCTTGACAACAAATGGGATAACGGAATGTCGAATTTTAGTATTGACAATCTCAATGACGTGGATTGCATTTTACATGGACGAAAGACCGGGGAAGGTTTTATTCCCTATTGGACTGAAGTGGCAAACAATCCAAACGACGGTGAGCATAAACTCGGAAAGCGATTCTCGGAAATTCCAAATGTTATTTTTTCAAATACACTTACGGTCAGCAAGTGGGACAATACAACAATTATAAAAGGCGACATCCAACAGGAGATAGAAGTTTTTAAAAACAAAAAAGGAAAAGATATCATCGTCTATGGCGGTGATTCATTTGTGTCATCGTTAATCCAACATGATCTGATTGACGAGCTCTATTTACTTATAAACCCTGCAGTGATTGGAAGTGGGCAACAAACGTTCAACCCTTTAAGGAATGATTTAAAGTTGAAGCTAGTGAAATGTAGTCCTTTCGACTCTGGGGCAGTTTTACTGTGGTACGCAAGATGAACAGCGTATTTCCACAGCTATCCTTGAGTCTAAGTCTGAATCGTGCATTTATAAGCAATTTCCCGATTTCTAAAAGCCTCGCTTGTGCGACAAAGCATGTGTATAAATATGTTTCAAAAAAATCATTAATCAATTCTTGAACTACCCACAGGATTTGCTATTTAAAATTTATCTTAAACAGTGCGACTATCCAGCTTTGGTTCCAGCGGAGATACCCAAGAATCATAGAAAGAACCAATGCCGTCATTGTAATATAAGATGTTGACCAAACCTGGTGACTTAACAATGTATAAGTTGCGCCTGTCAGAACAAGTGAGAGAAAAAACGCGCCACTGGTGGCGGTAACCGGAAAGAGTAACAAGAGCGCGCCTATCAATTCCAGTGTAGCAATGGAAGGGATTAACCAAGACCCATATCCCCATTCATGAAAGTGATTTACCGTAACCTCATTCCCAGAGAACTTCCGATAACTGACGTTGAGAAAGAAAAGCGTTAGCAAAATAGTAAGCGCCCATACAGCGATTGTTTTGAGAAGTGTCATTATGATTGTGATTAATAACACAAATCAAACAACGTTGCTTGACGATGTAAAGGACAAATGTCCTGAAATCATTTTTTGGATTTTGCTTTGCGAATGCGGTTGAGATGACGCGGTGTGGCGCCAAGCATGGAGGCCAGATATTGCACTGGAACTCTTTGAATGAAAGTTGGAAATTTCTCCTGCATATAATCAAATCTGTCTTCCGCTTTTTTAGCAATTTGATTAAATAGACGGTCTTCAATGGCAATGTACGCGGTTTCTATGCCGCGAATCCAAATTTCCCTAAATGCTTCATTGGCGTGATAGAGCCGTTCCCAACTCTTGCGTGAAATATTTAACAGTTCACAATCTTCGATAGCTTCGAGGTTCTCAACACTTTCCGCTTGTCTGATGAAACTTGAAAGTGAAACCGAAAAATCATTTTCCAATGAAACCCAGCGCGTAACGTCTCCATCCTCGGTATTATAATAGTGACGAATGACTCCTTTGTTAAGGAAAGCAATCTTACTGCAGATCTGTCCCTCTTTCAATAAATAGTTTCCCTTCTTGAGCTTTTCTGCTGTGAAATATTCTCTTATAACAGCTTCTTCCAAAGTAGGCAATGCAACCTTTAGCCTTTCAATGTTCATTGGTTGATCTGGATTTGAAGATTTAAGAAAAGTAGACCGGAGCTGACGAATATCGAACTTTTTTTAAGGATATTTAATCAGGTAGTCGCTTCAGGCGCTACTCTACTCCGTTCTGAGTGTTCTCGCGGGATTCGTTAAAGCTGCCTTGACTGTATGAAAGCTTACTGTCAGGACCGCAATCCCCACAGGTATTGCCACTGCCAGTGCGTACGTCCACCACGAGATCGATGTGTGGTATGCGAATGTCTGCAGCCATTCGTTCATGGCGAACAACCCCAACGGTATGGCAACCAGCGAAGAGATCAACACCAGCTTCGAAAAATCGGTATTGAGCATCACTACGATGCCAGCAACTTGCGCTCCCAGGACCTTGCGTATTCCGATCTCGCGTACGCGTTGCTGGATCATGAAGGTGGAAAGGCCGAATAGTCCCATGCATGCGATCAGAAGCGATAGCGAGGCGAAAATATAAAAGATGGACCCCATCTTTTGTTCATTCGCATATTGCTGCTTCAGATCCTCGTCGACAAATGAATAATCGAGTGGGACGTCGGGTACAAGCTTACTCCATACTTCGGTGAGGTGCGCGATGCCTTCGCGAATGTTTGAACGCTCGACGCGAAACGAGAGGCTGCCGCCACCGCGAACATGCCCGATGAGCAAAGGTTCGACACGTTTGTGCAGACTCTCGAAATGAAAGTCTTTAACAACACCAATTACATAGCGTACGTTCTCGCCCTGTCCGAAGGGTTTACCGATCGCATCCTCGGCCGTAGGCCATCCCATCATTTTCACCGTCGCCTCGTTCACCATAACCGACTTCGTAGAATCCTCTTTGCCTCGTTCGAAGTACCGGCCGGCAGCCAATTTCATTCCGTAGATATCGAAATAGTCGGCGTCGACACTGAGGCGGTATATATTTGTTGTAACTTCTTTACCCTCGTTGTCCCGCGTAATTATCCGACCATTGCCCAATCCACCAACGGTATTGCCGGAATGACGCGCTACCGACAAGACATATGGTGCACTGAGGAGTTCGTTGCGTATCACAGGGTACTTTTGCTGAACCTGTTCGTCGTGGTTGTAGTTTACTGTTATCACAGCATCGGCGTTGTATCCGATAGGCATTTGCTGTATGAAATTCATCTGCTGATTGACAGCCATGATAGAAATGAGCAACACCGTAGAGATCACAAACTGCAGAATGACGAGGGTCTTCCTTGTCAGTTGCCCACTGCTGTTTTGGGAAAAGCGTCCACGCAACGCATTGATCGGTTGAAATGAAGAAAGGACAACAGCCGGGTAAAATCCCGAGATCAGAGATATGGTTACAATAAATCCGACGAGGGTCAATATAGTATTAATGGTGAACGATATCTCGTACACCTGCCCTAGCCAGCTGGACAAAGCCGGAAGTGTTCCTTGCAGCATCACCAAAGCAAGAATCACAGAAACTGAAGTAACTACCAATGTTTCAATAAAGAACTGACGCATGAGCTGCTGACGGCTTGCACCGGCCACTTTACGAAGCGCGATCTCTTTGACACGTTGAAGCGCCGTTGCCGTCATCAGGTTGATGTAGTTGATGCATGCCAGCAGGAGGATGAAAACAGCCACCGCCACAAACACGCGTACCATTGCCTGGCTCCCGTTGTTCTGATTGTCGTAACGCAACGCCGACTGCAGGTGGATGTCGCGAACAGGTTGCATGAAATACTGGTACGACATCTTATTGTCTTCCCATTCTTTCTTTGAGAACCGTGCTACCACTTCATTGATCAGGACTTCCACTTCAGATTTCTTGGATGGGTCAGCAATCTCTACATATGTGTGCGGCCAACCTCCTACCCATCGGTTACTTATATCCTCTTTCCAAACTTCGAGAGAGAATTTGTGCAGGAACGCGTAAGGAATGAGTATATCGAACTGGATATGTGAATTCAGTGGTGAGTCGGCCGCCACCCCGGTCACGGTCATAGGTCCACCGTCGCGTATCATTGTCTTGTTCATCGCTTCAGCAACACTGCCGAAATATTTCTTTGCGATACTCTCGGTGATAACAAGTTCATTCGGCGTTCGCAATACCTGGTTCGCTTGTCCGGCCAGCAATTTGAAGCCGAAGAAGGTAAAGAAGCTCGAGTCGACGAAACTGGAACGCGGTTCGAAGAAGGTCTTGTCTCCGTAAGTGAATTTGCCGCCGTTGTTGAATATCCGGCACGCACTGGTGATCGCTGGAACATGGTTTGGCAACTGTGCGCCTAACGCAATACCAGACGGGGCCTGCGAGAACGTCTCGCTTTCACTCTTGAAAGTATTCCAGATACGATACTTGGCGTCGACGTTCGCATGAAAGTCATCGAACGACCATTCGCGTTCGGCCCATACTACAATGGTGATACACGTGGCTACTCCAATGGCAATTCCAAAGATGTTTAGAAAGGCGGCCATCTTGTTTTTCAACAGATGGCGGATGGCGGTACGAAATGCAGCGATCCCCATAGATGTAGTAGTAGGTTTCAATATCATTGAAAACCTACCCTCATCTTAAAGGTTACAGCATTATGAGCAATCTGTGCGATTCCGGTCGTTCTTTTTTACTTAGCCACAACAGCTCTCCAGCAAATATTAACCGGAATCAATTCGAGCCAACAACGATAAATTTGATCTGACCCAATTGGTCCTGATTTTCGATGTTTTGTTTGACATCATTTTTCCAATAGGCGGGATGGCTCTCCTCGTAACCTCCCACATGCACATCCCCCTCCTGCACAAATATGCAGTTAGCCATTGACAACGTAGATCCGTTCGTCAAGACCGTTGCTTCACCATCTTTCCAATAAACTGCCTGCTGGCCTATTACCCCGGATACATATACATGGTCATCCGTGACGAAGATGGACCGTGCGATTGCGTGTACTTTTCCGTCGGTCAGGTTAACCCGCTGCCCATTTTTCCAATAACAGGCAATGGCGGTTGGATCGCCGGAGCTCCAGAGATATCCGGCCAGGTAGATATCATTTTTATGAATGGAAATCGACATAGCATTGGACTCCTTACTCTCTCTGAAGATCAACTGACCGTCTTTCCAGTATTGTGCATGCTGCTTGTGATCGATACCGCTTGAACAGCCGCCGATGTACACGTCGTCGTGAAGAAGCGCAAGGGATCTTGGACCAATGTTTAAGGCCGTATCGATGATTGGTTGGGAGCTGCCGTTTTTATGAAGCATCCATTTCCATGGGGCATCGGGCTCAACCCATACGCCAACCAGATTATTGTTACGCGAAGCGATCAGCGGATCGCCCAATCCTGCTCGATGACAGTCTCATTACCGTCTTTCCATAACAAGGTCTGCGACGGTGAGCCCAGGGTCAATCTCCGACCCCCAATCAATACCGACAATCCATCAATATACAGTGACGTGACCTGTGAAGCAACGTTGTCGTCGGCGATGCTGTCCTGAGTGAGGTTGGTATAAGCGCCATCTTTCCAATAGCTGGCCACTGTATTCAAGTCGGGAGTGCCAAGGTACCCGGCAAGATGAACGGTGCGGTCGTGAATAGGGTTGACCTGATCATGACTACACGCAAATAAGCATAGTACAATCGCGATTCGAACGTATGATTTTATAACAGCCATAACACCTTTGTTTGTTGTATAACTGCATAATCTTAAAAAGATACGGTTGTCACGAGATCTTGTTGATCTGACAAAATGTAAACGAGATTATCGAACCTTTGTAGTTTTTGATCATGGGAATATTGCTTTTATCGGCTCCCGTTTGTTATTATACTCGAAGTAAATCTTTTCTTCTTTTCCTTCAACGAAAAAAGTACTGTCGGTTATTGGGTAGAGATTGAAGTTTCCGATGTACGGGATATTTACAATAAGTTGACCATCATTTTCTCTAAGGATGGTTACCGGGTCGCCGTCGTTGTCGTAATATTTTTCGAAGCGTTTTGTTTTCGATGGATTGTCGGCTATCAATGCAGGCCAGTGTTTGCGATCGGGTTCGTACGCGATCAGTTTGGATTCGTCGATGGTTGTTTTTACCTTCGTTCTGGCTGCAAAAATTTCTTTTACGATCTTTTTAATCTCGGTCCAGTCGACGGCGACCCATGGTTCAATATAGGTGTTTGCGCGATGAACGATGATCATGTCGCTGTCGGGAAACAACATCAATGCATGCCCGCCCATGCCCTCTGCTGTGTAGCATCTCTGGTTGAATGTTTTGTCGGGGTAGATCTTCCATGCATAGCCGAAACCAATGCGTTCTCGTTTTTGGTGTATATGCCGTCAGACTTTCTTTGACCCATTGGGCCGGAATAATTTGTTCATTGCCCCATCGACCTTCGTTCATGTACAGCATTCCGAATCGTGCCATGTCGCGCGACGACATGTTGATGTGATACACAGGATGCAGCGAGAATTTTTCGTAGTTGTACCACGCATCGTGTGGAACAAAATCTTCCATACCAATAGGCTGGGCGATGTGATCAACAAATGCATCGGTGAGTTTCACATGCGTTTGCTGTTCGAACACGGTATTCAATGCATTGAAGTTCCAGTTGTTGTAATACCAGTGTTCGCCAGGTTGATGAATACCGCGTTTGGGCATGTCGCCGCCACCTGCTACAGATGGAAGGTATATGCCTGAGTAGCCGGTCATGAGTTGTTTTACAGTGGCTTTTTTCTCGACGTCGGTGAGTGGCGTTACCTCATCGATACCGTATTCACCGATCGATTTATTGATATCGATCGCGCCTTTCGATGCATAAATGCCTATTAGTGCCGATTGTGTTGCTTTTCTTGAAGAATGCATACGAAATCGGCGGCTGGCGTCGCCCCACGATTGCACGATCGCTCCTTTATATATAATGAGTACGCTGGCAGAATTGTACTGGTCTGCGAGCTTATGCGCTTTTTGAAGTTTTTGTGATGAAAATCCTGCGTCTTCGGGGGTTTTGTATTGAAGCCATTGTTTTTCGGGCAATCGGTTTGGCGCTAAGGGAGGCGTGAATGCAAAAAGTACAAACACGAATGGGAGATATTTTTTCATTGTTGGCTTGATTCAAGTTAACGCTAAAATTGGCAGCCTTTTGTTTTTTTAATCTGACTCCTAAGGCGAACTGTGAATTCGGCGAAAAAACTCATAAATTATGAGCAGAGAATCAAGATTGGAGATTTTATGCTTCGTAATTTCTTTTTAGTTGCATTTCGATCAATGTCCCGGCAGTTATCGTACTCGCTCATCAACATCATCGGTCTGGCTATCGGTATTGCATGCAGTCTGGTGATCTTCCTGTTTGTTTATGGCGAGTGGAGCTACAACAGGGGATTCGAGAACTCCGAAAGGATCTACAAGGTCGGCGTGTCGTTCTTTAATATGGGCCCTTTCGCGAACGGCCCTGAGAAACTGTTCAATGTACTTCCTCAGCAGTTTGACGGAATAGAGGCAACAACGCGGATCTTCTATACGGGGGACATTCCTTTTGAAGTAGCCGGCCAGAACTTCCGCGAGCCAATTATTTTCTATACTGATTCTTCGTTTTTTAGAATATTCTCCTACGCGTTCATTGCCGGAGATCCTCAAAACGCCCTGATGGCGCCGAATGAAGTGGTCGTTACCGAATCTGCTGCTATGAAATGTTTCGGTAGCACGGATGTCGTTGGCAAGACCATCACAATAGGCAAGGAAAGAAGGGAGTATTTCGTCTCTGGTGTGGTTAAGGATCTTGAATTCAATTCTACATTAAAGTCAAAATTCTTTTTCTCTGTATACGACAAGCTGAATGGCCAGAACCAAACCTCTTGGAGTTCGGGATCTTTCTACAACTTCCTCTTGCTGAAAGAAAACATGCAGCGAAAAGACCTGGAAGCGGCCCTCGATCTCCTCATCGAGAAAAATGTGTTTCCGGAGCACGGAAAAAATATGGGCATTACTTCTTTGGAAGATTATCGTAACAATCCTAACGCCGTCAGGTTTCATTTGCATGGCCTAGAGGAGATCTACCTCAAGTCGAAGCTCAATTATGAGATGGTACCCGGCGGTAGTGAATCGAATATCTACATCTTCTCGGCCATCTCGTTATTTATCCTTGTACTGGCGGGAATCAATTTCATCAACTTGGCCACTGCACGCGCATCCCGGCGCGCCAAAGAAGTTGGCATACGGAAGACCATGGGCACCACCCGAAACAGGCTTGTCTTCCAGTTCCTTTCCGAATCTGTCATGATAAGTACTGTAGCGATGGTGCTTTCGCTAGTTCTCGCAGAAGTGTTCCTCCTGCTATTCACCTATGTTACAGGAACGCCGCTGCTTACGACGATCTGGAAGGATGCTTCTACTGTGTTGTTATTCGTTGGGTTCTCAATTATCGTAGGGATCGTAGCCGGAATGTACCCTGCATTTTACCTTACGGCATTCAATCCGGTAAGGGTGCTTAAAGGGGATGTTTCGGCTCATGGCGGCTTTGCCTTCCGCAACATTCTCGTTGTATTCCAATTTTCTGTGTCGATGATATTGATTGTTTGTGCGGTCGTGGTTCAACAGCAACTACATTTTGTTCAAACAAAGGAACTTGGCTTCAATCCCCAGAACATACTCGCGATCGATCAGGTTCACCTGATGAACGACAGCAAGGCAAAAGCGTATAAGGATGAACTCGATGCTCATGCTGGTGCTGTTAGATCATCGTTCTATGGTGGTGAGCCCGGGAGTAAACGTTTCATGGCGTTCTTTAATTATCAGACCCGCGAAATGCCAGAGGGTCTGGCTATCAATACATACCTTGGAGATGCCGAGTACCTCGACCTTCTGGGAATGAAGCTCATCCAGGGTAGAGGATTCGACAAGGATCTGGCGTCCGACACAGCATCAATTATCCTGAATGAATCTGCGGTTGCTGAGCTTGGACTTCCGGAAAACGCTATCGGCGCCGTGATCAATCAAAATGAAAGAGTTATCGGGGTCGTGAGTGACTTTCATTGGGAATCGCTCCACAATTCGATTGCACCAACCGCCATTCGCCTGGCAACGGGACATCATCAAATCGGTTTCAAGCTTGAGCCGGGACAGGTAAAGAGTTTCCTGGCGACTGCAGAAAAGAAATGGAAAGAGATCATGCCCAACGAATCTTTTGTCTATCATTTCGTCGACGAAAATTTCTCTGCCCTCCTGGAGAAAGATAAGGTGTTAGGCAATGCCATCACCTTTTTCACACTGCTGGCAATCTTTATTTCTTGCCTTGGACTTTACGGCCTGCTGGGCTTCCACGGCAGAGCAACACACGAAAGAGATTGGAATCCGCAAAGTACTAGGCGCTTCATCGTCGCAGATCGTGTTGATGCTGAACAGGAAGTTTACGAAGTTGGTGACTATTGCCATGGTGGTCAGCATACCTGTAGCTATGTGGCTTATCTCGTTGTGGCTGGAGGATTTTGCCTACAAGATCACCTTGGGCGCGGGCGTGTTTATTGCATCTGTCACGATTGTCCTAGTTACTGCGTGGGTCACCGTTTCCTTCCATTCTATCAGGGCATCGTGGGTCAACCCTACCGAAGCCCTGAAATACGAATAACACCAATCACGCTTCATCATATCGGGAAGACAAGATAGACATTGATCGGATGTCATAGTAAGATTTTCCTATTGATGTATCGCTAAAAACTTTTGGATTCGAAATAACCCAACAAATAAAAACCTCAAGAAACTGACTCGAGGATTTGTGATTGACCAATTCACGAAACAAACCGTAAGCTTTTAGGATAGTATTTTCCCAATCTTTCTTTGAACGACG
>CAWJTP010000003.1:0-19829 GCA_963845845.1 uncultured Cytophagales bacterium | reverse complement strand
GAAAGCTGGCTTCACGTCCTACGAGATAGTTTTTACGCCCAGTGGTGTAGATTTTTCCGAGATCATAGAAGGTGTTGAGCTTGGGCTTGCCATCAATATTGACAATCTCCCAGCGCTCAAGAAATTCGGAGAACGTTATAAAAACACTTATCCGTGTGGTATTCGATTGAATCCCCACATTCTTGCTGGTGGTAACTATAAAATCTCGACAGGTCACAGCAATTCAAAATTTGGAATATCGATCTATCAGCTGCCAGATATCCGGGAGCTGGTCGATCGGTATCAGATCAAGGTAAATGGCCTGCACATCCATACCGGCTCGGAGATAACTGAAACTGACATCTTTCTCAAAATGGCCGAGATCATGTTCGGACTTGCCGGAGATTTTCAGGATCTGAAATTCATTGACTTTGGCAGTGGCTTTAAGGTGTCGTATAAAGACGGTGACATGGTGACGAATGTCTATGACGTTGGGCTGAAGCTCACGAAGATATTCAATGATTTCTGCATGCATTATGGCCGTAAGCTCGAGTTATGGATCGAGCCTGGAAAATTTATTGTGAGCGAATCGGGATCCTTACTCGTTCAGGCGAACGTAGTAAAATCAACACCAACAGTAACTTTTGTGGGAGTCAACTCAGGGCTAAACCATCTCATCAGGCCGATGATGTATGACTCTTATCATCATATTATCAACATCAGCAACCCTAAGGGCTCTCCGAAAATATACACGGTGGTTGGATACATCTGTGAAACGGACACATTTGGAACAGACAGGAAGATACACGAGGTAAGGGAGGGTGACATACTGGCAATCCGGAATGCCGGTGCTTATGGCTTTTCCATGTCATCAAACTACAATTCCAGGCTAAAACCAGCTGAGGTCCTGGTTATTGGGCGCGAACCGAAGCTTATCCGAGAGCGGGAAACCATCGACGATCTCCTAAAACTGCAGATCGAGGTCGATGTTTGACGAGGTCATAAATAATTCCTTTGACAAGCTGTTCCAACTTTTTGGTGACATCGTATGTTAGTTTCACAGCCAAATACGCCATAATGCTCAAGAGATTCGTTTTATTGACAGCCGTCGTTTGCATTGCCGTTCTCACCCAGGCCCAGATCCTACAACCGGCGAAACTCGTGGCGGAAACGCCGTCCGGAGCCCTGAAAGTTGGAGATGAAGTGGAATTGGTGTTTAAGGCAACGATCAATAAAGACTGGTATATCTATTCTGTTGATTTTAATGCTGATTGTGGACCGATCCCACTGGCCATCACCCTCGAAACGGATCCCAGTTTTGAATTAGTAGGAAAGGTCTCTGCGGTTAAGGATAAAGAAAAGCACGACAAGATCTTTGACTGTGATGTCAGGATCTTTGAAGGTACCGGTGAATTCAGGCAAAAGATCAAGGTTCTTTCAGAGAATTTGAAGCTTACGGGTACCTATGAAGGACAGGTCTGCTCAGAAGTAGAGGGCAAATGTGTGTTGTTTGACGGTGACCTGTTATTTGGCGCCATTAAGGTCACAGGGAAGCAAAAATCCCCATCACCGGAAAAAAAAACTGAAGTCCCATCCGCCCAGGTAGTCGTACCCGTACCTAAAAATACCGGAGGGGTTCAGACCTCTGATTCCACCCATTTGGGCGCACCCGTTAGTTATGGAGAGAATAAAGGTCCAATACTTGACCCTACGCTGATCCAGGCAGATCCCAGGCAAAACTCACTTATCGGTTTTTTCATTCTGGCTTTTGTGGCCGGATTGGCTGCGTTGCTTACACCTTGTGTATTTCCAATGATACCGATGACGGTCAGCTTTTTCACGGGCCAGGGAAGGTCAAAATCCCAGGCATTGATTTACGGCGGATCTATTATCCTGATCTATACCGTTATTGGAGCGGCCCTGGCGCCTTTGATGGGGCCGGAAACTGCAAATCATCTTTCAACGGAGTGGTTTCCTAACCTCTTATTTTTCACCGTTTTTGTAGTATTTGGCCTGTCATTTCTTGGATTATTTGAGATAACGCTTCCGGGGACATTCATTAATAAAGTGGATCAACAGGCTGAAAAAGGCGGGTTAGTGGGCATATTCTTCATGGCTTTCACTTTAGTGCTTGTCTCGTTCTCTTGTACCGGACCTTTAGTGGGCAGCATTCTCGTATCATCAGCGGGCGGGCAGTTTCTCAAACCGATATTGGGAATGTTCGCCTTTTCACTCGCTTTTGCGATACCATTTACCCTGTTTGCCTTCTTCCCCGGATGGTTGAGCTCATTGCCAAAATCGGGTGGGTGGCTCAATGCAGTGAAGGTAGTGCTTGGATTTATAGAGCTTGCGCTTGCGTTTAAGTTCCTGAGTATTGCCGACCAGGCCTTTCACTGGGGGATACTCGATCGCGAGATCAACATTGCCATCTGGATCGTCATTGTTTCGTTGATTGGCTTGTATTTGATGAAGGCGTTCCGGCTTCCTGGGGATACGGGCAAAGACGCAGAGGAGAAGCGTGTAAGCATAATCCGGCTCATGCTGTCCATCGTCGCCTTTACTTTTGTCGTTTACCTCGTCCCAGGTATGTGGGGAGCGCCCCTGAAAGCGCTTGCCGGCTATTTACCGCCATTGCATACCCATGACTTCGACCTTGTCGCCCTCACCAGTAAGAATGAGGCGAACGCCATATGCGATGAACCAAAATATGCCGAGTTTCTTCACCTTCCTCATGGACTGCAAGGCTATTTTGACTATGACCAGGCACTGGCTTGTGCCAGGCAGCAGCGGAAACCGCTCTTTATTGATTTTACCGGCCACGGATGTACAAACTGCCGTGAAATGGAGGCCGTCGTGTGGAACGATCCCGAAGTGCTGAAAAGGTTGAAGAATGATTTTGTTATCGTGGCGCTATATGTCGACGACAAAACAGAACTTCCGGAGGACGCGTGGTATACCTCCGCATATGACAAGAAGGTGAAGAAGACTATCGGGAAACAAAATGCGGATCTTCAGATCACCAATCTGAATAACAACGCGCAGCCTTTCTATATTTTGCTTGGCAACGATGAGAGAGTTCTTGTCTCTCCATACGGCTACGATAAGGACGTACCATCCTTTGTGCGATTCCTTGACAGCGGTATCAAGAAATACAGGGAAATCAGTGCAAAGTGAACGTGAGGACATAACGTAATGATGCTTTAATTCTTACCCCGTTTTAAGTAAGATTTCATGAATCTGGCCCTTACAGGCTCATTTAGAGCGTTTTGAAATTACGAAACATGCCTTATATTTGAATGTTAGGACGTTTCTTACATGGCCCTGGCCTCGACTTTTTTAACGTGCTACATTTGTCTCTTACTTTTTTAACTGCCTTAGGGCTAAACTTTTTATAGAATGCAAAAACGCTGGTTAGGATTTCTTGGAATCGCCCTCTTCACAGTTGCCGTTGTAATGGTTAACAGGTATTACGTGGCACCTATGCTTGCCGTTGAAGAAGTGGTTGACTCTGTTGAGAGCACTACTCCGGTGGTGAAGGAGCCCAACGTTCTTTACGGTATGATTGTCGACGATTACACAGTCATCGAAGACAAGATCAAACGCAATGAAAGGTTAGGCGATATCCTTGAGGCTTATAACGTTCCGGCCAACATTATTCATCAGGTCTCCCAGCTTTCAAGAAACGTTTTCGACGTTCGTAAGATCGCTCCCAATAAAAAGTATACGCTGCTTTGCAATCAGGATTCAATGAAGACTGCAAAGGTGCTCGTTTATGAACCGAATTTAATTGATTACATCGTATTCCGGTTCGAGGATACCTTGTGGGTGGACGTATGCCAGCGCGATGTGGTTATCCTTGAGAAAACCATTACCGGCGAGATCCGCTCAAATCTTTCGGAAACCATAGAAGAACTTGGAATATCCCATGAACTGACGAACAGGTTCGTTGATATATTTGGATGGCAGGTTGATTTTCAACGTCTTCAGAAAGGCGACAAGTTCAAATTGATCTACGAAGAAGCACAGGTTGAAGGCGTTTCCGTGGGTATCAAGCAGATCAATGCAATTTACTTCGAACATTTTGACAGCCCCTATTATGCATTCCCATTTGATCAGGGCGAAGGGATAGATTATTTCGATGCCGATGGGAAGAGTCTTCGTAAGGCGTTGCTGAAATATCCTATAGAATTCACGCGGATCAGCTCACGCTATAATCTTCACCGTTTTCATCCTGTCCAAAAAAGATGGAAGGCTCACCTGGGAACAGACTTTGCGGCACCCACAGGCACACCCATACGTAGCGTTGGTGACGGTATAGTTGCAGAGGCTCAGTATAAATCCAACAATGGAAATTATGTTAAGATAAGGCACAACGGGACGTATACTACACAGTATCTTCATATGTCGCGGATTGCAGAACACGTTCGCGCCGGTATGAGGGTGCGTCAGGGACAAACTATAGGATATGTTGGTAGCACCGGTCTGGCATCAGGACCACATCTTTGCTACAGGTTCTGGAGAAACGGCGTTCAGGTAGATGCGCTTCGTGTTGAGCTTCCACCTTCTCAACCAGTGAAAAAGGATTACAAAGTTTCCTTCGACAAGGTTAAGGAAGTACTTAAGCAGAAGCTGGACCAGGTACCATTCGAAGGAGAAGCACCGTTGGCGTCTCTCTAAATCTTTTCTACATACGCTGTTGCGGATGACGTAATATTCATTACCTTTTTTTTAATGAATAACATCTAAGCAGCGAATGAGAATTCCTCTTCTTATTCTTTTCATCTCTATTGCGTGTGTTGCCTTCGGGCAACGTGTAGGACTTGTGTTGAGTGGAGGCGCTGCCAAGGGCCTTGCACACGTTGGCGTACTAAAAGCACTTGAGGAGAATGAGATCCCTGTCGATTACATTGTAGGAACTTCCATAGGAGGAATTATAGGTGGATGTTATGCTGCGGGCATGAGCCCCTATGAGATCGAGCAAATGGTGCTCTCCGATCAGTTTTTGAGGTGGATAAACGGCCTGCCTGAAACCGGATATAATTACTACTATCATCGCGCCGAAGAAACGCCGCAGTTCCTGAAGGTCAACCTTGCGTTGGATTCCACGCTGAACTTCCAATTGAACTCAAGCATTGCCAACGATGTCTCGCTCAACTTTGCCATTGCTGAAAAGATGGCGCAGGCATCTGTGAAGTCAGATAACAACTTTGATAGCTTGTTTGTGCCCTTAAGGGTTGTTACCGCTGACATTTTCACGCAACATGAAGAAGTACTTTCGAATGGCTCTTTGAGCGACGCGCTCCGGGCTACTCAAACCGTTCCATTCTTTTACCGCCCGGTCCGTGTAAACGGGAAGTATCTGTTTGATGGCGGGGTTTACAATAATTTTCCCGTTGATGTTCTGCAGCGTGAGTTTAGTCCTGATGTCATTATTGGCGTCAATGTATCCAGCAAAGTATTTGACGAGTACCCGTATGAGGATGATGATAAGCTGATCGCTCACTCTCTGCTCTATCTTCTGCTTGATAAATCAGACCCCTCCCGTATTCCGGGAAACGGTGTATACATTCAACCTAATCTGAGAGGATTTACTTCCTTTGATTTTGGCCGCGTGAAAAGCATGATCGACAGCGGCTATGTTCAAACGATCCGTCAGATAGACGAGATCAAGAAAAAGATCGGGCGACGTGAGACCTGTGATGCAGTTTCCATGCGCCGCAATACATTCAATGATAAGAATGTTCCGTACGACTTCGGGGAACTGACATTCCAGCGCTTTAACTCGAAACAACGGGGATATATCAGGGCAATATTTCGCAGCAAAAAAACCGACGAAAGATTTACGTACAGCGAGATCAAGAGCGGATTCTTCAAGTTGGTATCCGAGGACTATTTCAACAACGTGTATCCGAATATTCTGTATGATAAGACCAGGCACACATTCACTCTGCAGTTGACGAGAAGGCCTCAGCAGAATTTTCAAGTTGGATTCGGAGGTGTTATCGCCACGCGGGATATCAGTAATGTATTCCTGGGATTGAACTTTTACAATTTCAACAGAATACTGACGCATGCATCTGTCGGATTTCAAACCGGTAATTTCTATAAGTCAGCGCTCATCAAGCTGAGACTTGATTTCCCCTATCAATTCTATGTTGAGCCTTACGTCTCCTTTGATGGCTGGAATTACCTTAACAATAACGATCTAATTAATGAAGTTTCGGAGCCGCCGACGCCAACCGTGCTGAAGAGACTAAACAGAAAGTATGGCTTCAATTTCGGTATGCCTATTCGCAACTCCTTTAAAGGGATCTTTGTTTTTGAGGGCTTGAGCACAGCAGACCTTTATATCAACGGCAATGTTTTCATCAGCACCGATCGATTGGACGAGCTGGAGCTTAAAGGATATAAAACCGGATTCCATTTTTCCGCGAATAATCTTAATCGCCGACAGTATGCATCTGCCGGAAGGCAGTTCGGATTGTCCGCTGATTATTTTTCTATCAGGGAGCGATTCAAGCCTGGATCAACTTCCGTAAAGACACAACCTGTAACGCTTAATCATGATTGGGTAAGGGTCAGGGCTTCCGCAGAACAATACTTCGGACTGGGCTGGTTCCGGTCGGGCTATGTTGGCGAGGTCGTCATATCAAACCAGCCTTATTTTCAGAATTACTTTGGAACGATCATCAATGCTCCTGCTTTTATGCCGCTTCAGGATAGCCGTGCACTCATACTTCAGAACTTTCGGGCGATGAACTATGGCGCTGTGGGCCTTCGGAATGTTTTCACCATCTGGAATAGACTGGACTTCAGGCTGGAGGGATATCTCTTCAAACCATTCTACAGGCTCATTGAGAATTCCGAACAGGAGACCATGGAAGATGTTGATAAGTCGGCGATATTTTTCGCGGGAACTGCCGGGTTTGTGTTCCACTCGCCCATCGGGCCGGTGAGCCTCAGCACCAATTACTATGATGATGAGGAGAACCGTGTAGGGGTTCTATTGCATGTCGGCTTTCTGCTTTTCAACAAGCATTCGTTTGAATGATGATGAACCACTTCATACATTAAACTTTATAGTGAGGGTATTATTTGACCCTGTGTCGACTCAAATCAATATTTTTAAGTAAGTTTAATACGAATTCAAAACTTAAGCTGTGCATGAGGCGTCTTCTACCTACTATCCTTTTGATAGCCGCGTTTTCACACTATTCAAAAGGTCAAGTTGTACAATGGGCATCTAAGGTCATTGAATTTTCGTCAGAGCTCACACCTGTGCAGTACTCTGCGAACCAGGCCCTCGGTAAACCAAACGTTTTGCCCGCAGGTGGTCAAAGCCCCAACGCATGGGCACCAGACAAACCGAAGCGAAAGGAATTTCTAAAGCTCGGATTTTCAAATCCGATTAGCATCCGTCAGATCGCCATTGCCGAATCCCACAACCCAAGCGCCATATACAGGATTCTGGCCTACGATGAAGCGGGTACCGAACACGTCATCAATTCTTTGAATCCAGCTGCCGTTCCCCTCAAAGGAAGAATGCTGAATGTTTTCATGGAGCCAACTGCCTATAAGGTCGCGGCAGTTAAAATTGAGTTTGACGGGGCCGCTGTTCCGGATTATTACAGCATAGACGCCGTAGCAATTTCTGACTCGAATTATCCGATCATTGCCGACATTCCAACCATGCAACTCCTTGCGTCAGGTATTGTTATTGAGGTGCTTGATAAAAATGTAAACAGTGAGTTTGATGAACTAAATCCTTTGCTATCTCCTGATGGTAAAACCCTTTATTTCAGCAGGCGCAATCATCCCGAAAATATTGGAGGCATTAATGACAAAGAAGACATTTGGTATTCCGAACTGGATGCCGCAGGGCAATGGCAGCTCGCGCGGAATATGGGTTCCAAATTCAATAATCCAGGCCCGAACTTCATGAACACAATTCAGTCTGTGACACCAGACGGCAAATCGGCGATCATGGTGCTCGGAAACAAGTATTTGCCAAATGGAAAAATGCTTGCAGGTGTATCCGTCAGTACCCGTGTCAACGGCGAATGGAGCACTCCGAAAGCATTGAACATTACCAACGACTACAACTTCAACGAGAAAGCCAATTACTTTCTGACCGATAATCGCCAGACACTGCTTATGTCTGTGGAAAGAGACGACAGTCATGGTGACCGTGATCTTTATGTGACATTCATAAAGTCGGACAGCTCATGGACCGAACCCTTAAACCTGGGAGGAGTAGTGAATAGCGCGGGAGAAGAGTCCGCCCCCTTTCTCGCATCAGATGATAAGACATTATATTTTTCTTCGAATGGCTTTAGCGGATACGGAGGAAACGACATCTATGTATCCAAGCGCCTTGATGATACCTGGACAAAATGGTCAGAGCCGGAAAACCTGGGACCAGAAATAAACTCGCCACTTGAGGATCTCTTCTTTAATATACCCGCAGCGAGCGAGCACGCGTACTACTCGCGTGGCGTAAGCGAGACCAACACTGATATCTTCAGGATCAAATTACCAATACTAAGAAGTCCCGATCGCTGGGTGACCGTAAAGGGAAAGATCTTTGACAAGACAACAGGAAAGCCACTCGGTGCCAAGGTTGTTTATGAAAGACTCCCGGATGGTAAAGGCCTTGGAATTTCCCAAACTAATCCTGAAACTGGAGAATATGAGATCAGGTTACCTGCAGGCGAACTTTATGGATTGCGTGCAGAAGCGGAGAACCAGATCTCCGAAAGTCAGAACCTGGATCTTCGGGATATCAAGAACGATCAAACTATCGAGAAGGACTTTAACCTTGATCCAATAGGTGTAGCAAGAGTGGAGGCGAATTCTTCCATATTGCTAAACAACCTTTTCTTTGACCTTGAACAAGCGACACTCAGGCCTGAATCTTTTCCTGAGCTTGATCGTATAGTTTCCTTGATGGCGGAGAAGCCGTCGATGGAAATCGAGATAGCGGGACATACTGACGTGACAGGTTCTGACGCTTACAATCTCAGTCTTTCCAGGAAGAGGGCAACCGCAGTTTCGCGTTACCTGATAAATAAGGGAGTTGATAAAGCGAGGATGAATGTTCTGTTCTTTGGGGAGTCCAAGCCTTTGGAGTCTAATGAGACCCGGGAAGGCAGGAAGCGCAACCGGAGAGTTGAATTCAAGATCTTGAAAGTATAACCTCTACAGAATATGAGAAGAGAATTTTTTAAACTAGTTGGCTTTCTTTTCCTCATCACGACAACACAATCATACGGTCAGGTTGCAGACAGCCTGGTTTACGCGGAGGGCCAGATCCTTAGCGCCGAAACGAAAGAGCCGGTCACGGCGAGGATCACCTACCAAAGTCTTCCTTATGGGAACAAGATCGGGGTGCTGAACAACAATGCTTACGCCTTTCCGATGTTTGATAAGGAAAAGTACTCCATTCTTGTGGAGGCCCCGGGATATGATCTGGCGAAATATATGCTTGATCCTTCCGAAGCTAACGGCGAGAAAAAACTTGTCAGGAACATCGAGCTAACGAAGGGAGGTCATATTACAGGTCAGAGACTTTCCGTCGGTAATGTGATCAGGCTCGATAATCTGATTTTCCAGGTGGGGCGCGCGCGCATAAGTGAAGAGTCTCACTCCGAGCTTGATGTTGTTGTCAATATGATGAAGGAGAATTCACAAATGGTCATCCAGCTGGAGGGTCATACGGACTATCAGGGCGATGCCAAGGAGAACATGAAATTATCACAAGCACGGGTCGGTTCTGTGAAGCAATACATAGCGGGTCAGGGAATACAAAAGAACAGGATCAAAACAAAGGCATTTGGGGGGACGCAACCACTTTCCCGGGAAAACACACCTGAGGCACACCGGATGAACCGGAGGGTGGAGCTGAGAATCCTGCAGAATTGATGTTGGAAACTTGAAAGTGGGAAAAGTGGAAAATGGAAACTTGAAATTGGGAAAACCCGCAAATTTCGAGTTTCCAATTTCTATTTTCTAATTTCGAACTAGCAGGTTTGACTGCCGTCTGGTTAAGGCTTGGATCCCGTCAAGACATTTCTGTCTGACAGCGGCATCGAGCTTACTCTCCTTTACAGTTAACATGATGATCCTCGAGAATTCTTCGATACGAGGGGAGTGATACAGTTCCATAGCCTTTCCCAGGTGCGTGATCGCCTTCACCAGGTCGTGCTTGTTATAAGCTACTACGGAAAGGTTATAGTGGATCAACCCAAGCATTTCGTCAAGATTTACGGTACGGTATAATTCAGTGTCGTATTGATAGTACTTTTTGGAATTGTCACCGGAGCTTATCCGATTCTGTCTGTATTGATTAATTCTTTCCTCTATCTTCTTTTGATCATCCACAAAACCATTCTCCGGGTCGGTTGCCTCGAGAAGGACCTTGCCTTTGTCCGTGGTCACCAACAGGAAAATGTGATAGTTAGTCTCGATGATCTCGTGCTCAAAATTGAAACGATCCAGAAGCAGCGCATACAACGCTGTCCCCGTAAGGCAATTGTACCTTCCTTTTGTAAGGGTCTGTCCAAATGAAACATAGTCGGAGTAGGATCTCAGAAAGCGACGATGCGTCTTGTCGAACATGTAGGCCAGAAAATCATGGTCATTGTTCGCCTGTGATCTCTTGACGGCAAGCTTGTCAATAAAGGTGGTGACTTCTGCTGTTGATGAGGTACTGCCGTCCGCCTGGATGTAGATGTTCAGGTAATAGGCAAGCTTATCGGTCGTACCTGTTGGTGCGCCGGGACTCTTGCTGTATACAAGGAGCGGAAAAATCAGTATCGCTGCCAGACAAAACTTCATTGTTAAGCCAATATTACCTGTATGTTAACAAATATAATATATAGATAACAATTCATAATAAGAAGTAACACGATGATAACATTGTCCCCGATAAAATCCATGCCAGAAGCGACCAGTCGACGGTTTTTGAGCTATAGCATCATCACCGGATGCGTATGAAATCGTGAGACCAGACCATACATTTTGAGCACTGGATCATAGGTCAGAACCGCGAAGGAACCTGCGAATCGCGGGGATTCTTTGCATTTCTGACTGCCCATCCGAACGAGTGAAACGTAGATAAACTCTTTGAACAGCATTGGCACGATTTATCGTGCAGCTATTCTGGACGTGTTTTATGTGGGTCTTTACTAACTTTGAGGCCAGAATCGTTTTACTAAATACCGTATTCTATGAAAAAAGGCTTGAAATGGACATTGATCGTGGTTGGGGGATTAATAATTCTGATCCTGGCAGCCGCGTTTATTATACCGATCGCGTTTAAGGACCAGATAAGAGCCGCGATCGACAAGGAGATCGCCAAATCAGTCAACGCAGACGTCGTCTTCGACAAATTCAACTTGTCGCTTTTTAGCAACTTTCCCAATATTACGGCTGAGCTCAACGAGCTTGGCGTGATCAATCGCGCCCCATTTGCCGGCGATATTCTTTTCGCCACCGAAAAGCTGGAGGTTGAAGTCAATCTCAAAGACATTTTGTTTGGAGATGATCTCAGGCTAAAAGGTATCTCTCTGGTAAGGCCTGTGATCAATGTAAGAGTTCTCAAAGACGGCAGAGCCAACTATGACATCGCTATCCCGTCCGCCGATACTGTAAAGTCAACTGAACCAGGCGAATTTTCCTTCGGGATAGATCATTGGGAAATTGTTGATGGACGCGTTTCTTACGACGACGCATCCATTCCTTTTCTTTTGGATTTACGAGGATTAAATCACTCGGGAAGCGGGGATTTTTCACAGGATGAATTCGACTTGTCTACCCACACCGTTGCTGATACGCTGAATGTTGGATATGACGGTGACATGTATATGTCAGACAAGCGACTCGAAATGGACGCGGTCATTTCAATTGCTGAAGATTATACTAAGTACACATTCAAAGATAATACGGCGAAGATCAATGATTTTGGGATGAGCTTTGACGGCTGGTTCAAGATGAACGAGAAGGACTTTGGTATGGACCTCACGTTCAAGAGTCCGGATAACTCGTTTAAAAGTCTGCTATCCATTATACCGGGAATGTATTCATCGGATTTCAAGGATATCGAGACTAAAGGTGATCTGGCCTTCAACGGAGCCGTCAAAGGAACTTACAGCGAAAAACAGATGCCTGCCTTCAACCTGAATCTGCTTGTAAAGGACGCCATGTTCAAATATCCAAAGCTGCCAACTCCTATTAACAACATCGCGCTTGACCTCCTTGTAGACAATAAGGATGGGGTTATAGAGAATACTGTAATTGATCTTAAGAAGCTTCACATGGATTTTGGGACAAATCCGGTGGATGCTAAGGCGCTGATCACGAAAATGTATCCGACCAACGTGGATGCTACCGTTTCTGCCAAGCTAAACCTTGCTGAGCTTAGCAAGATGTTTCCTATGCAGGGACTGGAAATGAAAGGGAATTATTCGCTTAATCTGAAAGCCAAAGGAGTATATGATAGCCTCAAGAAAATAATTCCCGCTGTGGATGCTTCGATGGCACTGGCAAATGGTTATGTGAAGTCCTCCGAGTTTCCGTTGCCACTGCAGGATCTGCACTTTACTTCGACAGTAAAGAACACTTCCGGGAAAATGGCTGAGACCGTTATTAATGTCAATGATCTTTCTATGCTTATGGATGGGGAAAAATTTGCAGCGGACCTGGTCTTGCAAAACCTTGATGATTACACGTGGGACCTGAAGGCAAAAGGTGGCATTGATCTGGAAAAGATCACAAAAGTATTTCCGATGGAGGGAATGGCTCTATCCGGTAAGGTGAAGGCTGATATCCAAACGAAAGGAAAGTATTCTGATTTGAAAGCTGAACGATATGAACGCCTTCCGACAAGTGGTACGGCAACCCTGGCCAACTTCAAGTATACTTCGAAAGACCTGCCTTATGCGGTTACGCTGTCCGAGGCTTCCATGGTTTTCGATCCCAAGAAGATCAACCTCCAAAAACTTGAGGGAAAAATCGGTAAGAGTGATATCAGTGTAAATGGCGCCGTGATGAATTATCTCGGCTATGCCCTCGGCCAGTCTGGAACTATCAAGGGAAACGTGAATTTCTCTTCAAATAATCTTGACCTGAATGAGTTCATGACGAGCTCAGGAGAAAGCACAGCCAGTGACACCGCATCATTCGGCGTAATAGCTGTACCAGCTAACGTTGACTTTGTTTTGAAATCAAATATCAAGCGTATTCACATGATGGACTACGTCATGACAGACGCGTCAGGTGATATTGTCATCCGAAACAGCATTGCTGACTTAAATGGCCTTAGGTTTAGCATGCTCGGCGGTACATTCGTTGTGAATGGTACGTACAATACACAAAACCTTTTGCATCCTAAGTATGACTTTGCGCTGAAGATCGAAAAGGTATCGATCCGGGAAGCGGCGAATAAATCAAGTCTTGTTCAGTCTTATGCACCCATAGCGGGTTTGGTGACCGGCAATTTTTCGACGGATTTCAAGGTAAGTGGTGAATTGTTATCCAGTGGAATGCCCAATCTTGCAACAGTGAATGGCGCAGGACTTGTTAAGATCGCCCAGGCAGCGTTGAAGAACTCCAAGCTTATTTCCGGCATTACTTCACTTACAAAACTTGACGATGCGGATGAGGTGACACTCAAGGATGTACTTATGTCAACCTCAATAAGCAATGGCCGCCTTTCCGTAAAGCCATTCGATGTAAATTTTGGCAAGTATAAAACAAACATATCCGGAAGCACGGGGCTGGATCTCTCACTGGACTACGCCTTGAAGATGGATGTCCCGGCTGGAAAGCTTGGAGCGCAATACAACAGTTTAATATCCAAGTATACCGGAGCTAAAAATGATCCTAATGCCCCTATTCCTGTAACGATCGGACTGAGCGGAAAATACGATGCGCCGAAGTTTGCGTTGAACATGGAGGAACAGAAGGAAGCTGTAAAAGAGGCGATAACCGCTGCAGCAAAGGAGGAAGGGAAGAAGGCTGTTGAAAAGGCTGTCAAAGGAACTGAAGCAGAGCAGATCGTTAAGGATATTCTTGGAGGTGGTAAGAAAGACTCTACTGCAGCACCAGGTGACACTACAAAAAAAGCAACGGAGGCTAACGCTGAGGATGTTCAAAAGAAGCTGGAAGACGAAGCCAAGAAGAAGATCCAGAATTTCCTGAAGAAAAAGAATAACTAGTGTAGACCATTTATTTGATTAGCCGGTCAAAACCTATAAAAGGAGCTGTGCATTTTATAAAGAGCTTTCCGATCGAAGCGTTGTTTTGGTTCACAGGTTTGCTTTGCCTGGCCATCGCGGATGTTTCGAATAATCATATTTCGCTCTGTCCATTGGCTAACCTTGGATTCAGTTTTTGCCCGGGATGTGGTCTCGGCAGATCGATCTCTCACTTCCTGCATGGTCGTCTGTCCGAATCCATAGAGACACATCCAATAGGAATTTTAGCGTGCATTACGCTATCTTTAAGGATAATCGAACTTACCAAACAACACATTAAATCCTCATGGCAAAAGTGATCAACGTCCTTCCTGAGCTCAGTGGTGAAGAACTGATTTACGTGCAAAAACTTATCAACGACTTCGATGATGAGAAAGCAAAAACATTTGCAACTGTATACCGCTCCCGTCGCAAAGACCCGCAGTTGATATTGATCCTGGCCCTTCTGGGATTTGTAGGCTTTGCGGGGATCCATCGTTTTATTACCAATCAGATAGGAATGGGAATTCTCTATTTTTTTACGGTTGGTGTATGCTTCGTGGGGACCATCATGGACCTGGTCAACTATCAAAAACTGGCTTTTGAGTTCAATCAAAAATCAGCAAATGAAGTTGCAGCAATGATATAGGAAGGAATTTCACCGCAAAGTATCCCAATAAGGGTCTTATGTCATGGGGTTAATAACCTTTGTAAAAGCCCCTTGCATACTCAACGATCCGAGGTCTTTCTTCCAAAAATTCATGTCGTACTTGTAGGAGGGTTCACCTGTTATCCGGGCTCCCTGGCTCCACGGCCGTGAGGCCGCGTCTTTGGACCGCGACTTAATTTTACCTAGGTGTAGGTTCAAACAGTTTCTACTCATTCACAGAAAAATTAGCTAAATCAATTTTATCGACATTTACGATAAAATTAGGCCGCTAACCCAAAGACTGGAAATTAAATGCATCAGGCCTCGAGGGTTTAAATGCAGCCTTGTCTTAGAAAATTCGATGAGATTACAGAGGTTATGTAAGGCACAAAGACGCAAAGAATACATGCCTTATCGAAGGAAGAGCTAACTTTGCAGACTTATTATTTTGCTAAGAACAGAGTATGATAAAGAAACTATTTCTGCTCGTGCTGCTTGCGTCACTTTTAGTTGCGAAGGCAGACGCACAAAATGAATACGCAGATAGTTTAAAGCTGGCTTTTAAATCAGCAACCATTGTAAGCTATCAGGTATCCACCCTGAGCGAATTATCAAATTATTACTCCTTTCTCTATCCTGATTCCGCTTTATATTACGCAGAGGAAATAATTGACCTTTCAAAGAAAACCAGTTATCCGCAAGGTGAAGCAATGGGACTATTATGCAAGTCGCAGGCGCTGGATGTGCTTGCAAACTATCCAGAAGCATTAAAAGCTGCCTACGAAAGTCTCGAGATATCGGAGGGCCTGGACGCCCACTCTTTATACATGACGGGTTGGTCTTATGATGTAATTGGTCACCTTCATGCTATTACTGGAAACAATCAAGAGGGGATCCTATTGCTGCACAAGGCAATTGATTTACTGAAACGATCCGGGGAAGGTCAGACGCAACTCTATTATACTCAATTTTCAATGGCCTTCTCTATGTTGCTAACCAATCAAATTGATTCGGCCTTCTACTACATAGATAAAGGAAACGAGTTGCGTGTGGATATAAGGGTAAAAAGAAATTCAATACCGTGGCTGATAACGGGGAATGTATATGAGAGCAGTGGTGATATTCCTAAGGCTGTAAGCTACTTTCGGGAGGGCCTCAAAATATCCGAGAAATTCAATACGCCCTTCTTTTCTGCGATATTTCTCAATGGATTGGCGAGCACACTGGTTAAACAGGGACAGCGGGATTCGGCCATTTATTATGCGAAGAAATCCCTTTCACTATCTCAAAAGTATCGTTACAAACTTTTTGAAATAAACGTCTGCGGGATACTGGCATATGGCATTTACGACGGTGTCAATTCAGATAGTGCAATTAAGTATATGAAGATGATGATCGCCGCAAATGACGAGGCCTTTAGTCCGCTCCGAAGCCAGCAATTTCAACAGGTAAGATTTGATGTGGAGAAGAGAGAAAAGGATCAGGAAGACGCGACAAAGCAGTTTCAAAGTACAATCAGGCTGTATGGAACAATCATTGCGCTGATCTTTTCATTGGTAGTTGCGCTGATCTTTTGGCGAAATAATCGGCAAAAGAAAAAAGCAAATATGTTGCTGACCGATCAAAAAGGAAAACTAGAATCGGCACTGGAGGAATTAAAAACAACACAGGCGCAGTTGATACAGAGCGAGAAGATGGCAAGTCTTGGAGAGCTCACTGCCGGAATTGCACACGAGATACAGAATCCCTTGAATTTTGTCAGCAATTTTTCGGAGGTGAACAAAGAATTATTGGAAGAGATGAGAGAGGAGATTGGTCAGGGGAACTTGAATGACCTGAGGCCGATCGTTAATAACGTCATCGAAAATCATGATAAGATAGATCATCATAGTAAAAGGGCAGCAGCTATCGTCAAGGGGATGCTGCTGCACTCACGGAATGGCAGTGGCCAAAAAGAACTAACGGAGATAAATGTTTTAGCGGACGAATATTTGCGGCTGAGCTATCATGGGCTCCGGGCAAGGGACAGAACCTTCAACGCGACCCTTCAAACTAATTTCGACAAGAACGCTGGCAGACTCAATATCGTACCGCAGGACATAGGCAGGGTAATTCTGAATTTGCTGACCAATGCATTTTATGCTGTATCCGAAAAAAAGAAACAACAGCCTGAAGGATATGAACCAACCGTACGTCTCGATACAAAAAGAACTGCCGGAAAGGTTGAGATCAGAGTAACGGACAACGGCAATGGCATTCCCAAAGAAATAATGAATAAGATCTTTCAACCATTCTTTACCACAAAACCCGCCGGACAGGGAACAGGACTGGGCCTTTCATTGGCTTACGAGATCATTACGAAAGGATACGGAGGAGATCTGAAGATTGAAACTGAAGAATCAAAATTTACAACGTTTATCATCACGCTACCTACACGGAGATTCAAACTAGTGAGTCGTTCTAAAAAGATGTATCCTGATGAAGCAAGTTTCTGTTGAACCCCTTTAGGGTTCGTGGGGGCGTGTCGTTATTTTTACCCCGCATTGCATGCGGGGCTATTCAAATTCAATCCCATTGGGATTGTAGAGTTACCTCTGAACGTCATGAAACTCTTTCAAATCAATACCGATACTGTCTCCGTTTGAATCCCGATAGGGATTCAATCTGAATAGCCACCGATGCAATCGGTGGTGGGAGAGAGAGAAAATTCTTACAACCCAGAATGGGTTGAACGGAAACTCTGATGCGGTGCACGAGTCAAATCTGCTGTCGCCAAAACAGCAGATGGTGGATATCCCGCGAGATTCTGTTGAACCCTTTAGGGTTCGGTGGGCGTGTCATTTGTTTTTACCCCGCATTGCATGCGGGCTATTCAAATTCAATCCCTTCGGGATTGTAGAGTTACCTCTGAACGTCATGAAACTCTTTCAAATCAATACCGATACTGTCTCCGTTTGAATCCCGATAGGGATTCAATCTGAATAGCCACCGATGCAATCGGTGTTGGGAGAGAGAGAAAATTCTCACAACCCAGAATGGGTTGAACGGAAACTCTGCTGCGGTGCACGCAGTCAAATCTGCTGTCGCCAAAACAGCAGATGGTGGATATCCCGCGAGATTCTGTTGAACCCTTTAGGGTTCGGTGGGCGTGTCGTTGTTTTTACCCCGCATTGCATGCGGGGCTATTCAAATTCAATCCCTTCGGGATTTGCATGGTTACCACTGAGCGTGATGAGACTTTATTCAGTCAATACCAACAATTCCGCGTTTCGAATCCCGCATGGGATTCAATTTGAATAGCCACCGATGAAATCGGTGGTCAGCATGAACCATACCCACCACAACCCCGAAGGGGTTGAACGGAAACTCTTTATTGAGGAATTTTTTTCCAAATCACTTCTTGCTGATACGATCGTCTTTTTTCAGCAGGCTGAGGTATTGAACAAGATTTACGAGATCATCTTCCGTCATGCTCGATTGAAGGTTTGACGGCATCAAAGAACTGTCGAGCTTGGTACGCGATGCAATATTGGATTTCATCACCGATTGCTGAGTGGCCATATATTGTATGTCGACTTTCTCAGAAGTTTCAGATACTATCCGTCCGACAGCAGTAGCCCCATCGTTGAGCTTAAGCCGGTAGCCTTCAAAACCATGGCTGATACCCTGATCTGGAAACAATATCGAAGTATAGATCGCTTCCCTCGACAGTTTGTCGCCGATCTCACTAAGGTCAGGCCCGAAATTTACACCCTTGCCGCTTACGGTATGGCAGGTGCTGCACAATGTCTCAAACACTTCTTTCCCCTTTACAGGATCGCCATGCTTATCAACCATTACGGATATTGTTGGAAGTGGTGCGCCTTCTTTGCTGCCAGGTAATTTTAAATAGGCCGCGGCTTCATCACGAAGTGTCGCTCTCCAGGCGCTTTGGAAAACACCACCGGCCGCTGTGTGCAACGACGCGGGTATCTTATTCTCCTTAGCCAGGGCCAGCAATCTATCCTCGGCCTGCCATGGACCGCCGAAAGTTTTTACAGCCAGCTTTCGAAGTTCGATATCCCTTGAGCTATCCATCATTACGCCCTCAACAAGCGCAATAGCCTTGGGGTTGTACATATGTGGCCACAGCGTCTTGATAGCAGCCTGTGCTTCGTCATTGTTATCGCTATTCAATGCCTTGTTTATCTGGTCCGTCTTATTCCACGACAGTAACGTACGCATCGATTCTTTTCCAACGGCGCTGTCGGGATATTGTAGCGAGAGTTGAAGGAGATCATTAGAACGATCCTGAAGTTTAAACAACGTAACGAGCTCAATAAATTCAATCTTCCCCTTTTGGGCATCCAGCACTTTATTAAGTGCAGCTCTGATAGGAGGGGTCATCTTTAGTTTTGACGCATCCATATGTTTCAGAGCATATAAGACCTTGTCGCCAGACGACTGTTGTACCAGCTGTGCAAGGATCTGTTGCTTGGATGCATCCTTATGAAAGTCAAATGACCTGTAGTAACGCAGCATCTCCTTGTCGTTTGAGTTCCGTATCAATTCAGCCATCAGTGGCATAGCTGTTTTGCTTCGGCTTCTCCATACGATATCGCGATTGGCAGATGAATTCCAGTCCTTACCAACTTTTCCTCTCCACGTTGTGAAGTAAAGATCCCAGGTTTCAGCGGCCCCAATACCCAATGCCTCCAGATACCACCTGTCTTTACCATCATATTGAAGGGCGAGATCTGTCCAAAGGTTTGCCGCCTCCTGTGATTTATTTCCACGCAAGGCTATGGCGATCTCCCGCCTGACCTGCGGTGACGGATCTTTCACCATTGTCTTCGCGATCGGAAGGATATCCTTATTCATTGAACGCGCGATGCGTATTCCTGTGATCCTGATATTGACGTCCTTGTCGCCCAATGCTTCATTGACATAACTTTCCTCTTTACCAGGAAGCCTGCTCAACAGCCATC
>CAWJTP010000002.1:0-308132 GCA_963845845.1 uncultured Cytophagales bacterium | reverse complement strand
AAAAGAACTGCGATATAAAATGGTCGAAGTTTTATACAAAGATCGTAAAGCCGAATTACCGAAAAAACTTAAAACATTTTGCGTCTTCGGTTAATTTGATAATTTTAACACTTCGTTCATCCTGGGCGAAAACCAGCCGTAACCCTTCTAATACAAATAGCACAACTCTTTAGATCAAAAAGATTTCCATGGGCACATGGCCTGCTATGGCCATGTTCTTACGTGGAGGGTTTCTGATACGATGAGCTATCAATATCGAGCAAGATAATTGAGCATCGAATTTTTAAGGAATCTCAGCTATGGTAAAAAAACAGGCACGAGTTCGTAAACCAAGATTATTGTGATCAAGATAAACGTCCTCCTCAAACCCACAGATCTGAAAACAAAGCTCAACAGGTTTTGGAAGTTATCAGCGCAAAAAATAGAACGCATAGAGCAAAATTATGATCCAGTGCAGGGATCACCTGTCTTTACAGTAAATGGAAATTACACAACCCGGGGCTGGACAGAATGGACACAGGGATTTCAGCACGGTTCCGCCATTTTACAATATGACGCTACCGGCGACGATGTCTTCCTAAGTTCAGCAAAGAAGAAAACGGTAGAGGTTATGGCTCCTCACCTTACCCATACCGGTGTACACGACCATGGTTTCAATAACGTAAGCACGTATGGCAATTTGTTGCGCCTGATGCATGAAGGCAGGATCCCTTACAACGAATGGGAAAAAGAATTCTATGTCCTTGCACTGAAAGTCTCCGGTGCTGTGCAGGCATTCCGTTGGACTCCCATCAAGAGTGGTGGATTTATTCACTCGTTCAACGGCCCGCACTCCCTGTTTGTGGATACTATCCGGTCTTTGCGCTCACTTGCGCTCAGCCATTCCTTAGGCCATGCCTTGCAGAGTGAAGGTGACATCCAGATAAGTTTGCTTGAACGGGCTGTTCACCACCTTCGGGCTACTGCTGATTATTCTGTTTTCTACGGTGAAGGACGAGACGCATACGATGTCAATGGAAGGACAGCGCATGAAATGATCTTTAACGTGAAGGATGGAAATTTCCGTTGTCCTAATTCGCAGCAGGGCTATTCCGGCTTGTCCACATGGACAAGAGGTCTTGCCTGGGCGATGTGCGGATTTGCAGAAGAACTTGAATGGTTCGATACGATCAGTGAACAAGAACTGAGTGCATTTTCTGAAAAGAACAACATATTAGCAATGATGTTGAAAGCAGGGCAAGCGACTTGTGATTTTTACATCAGCAACTCACCTACTGATGGTGTGCCCTACTGGGATACAGGTGCGCCAAACCTTCATAAATTAAAAGACTATCTGGAGAAGCCGTCAAATCCTTTCAACGATCATGAACCGATCGACAGTTCGGCCGCGGCTATCGCCGCACAGGGTCTTCTGAGATTAGGTAAATACCTTATTGATAAAGGGCAGGTTGAAAAGGGCGAACGATACTGGCAGGCTGGTTTGACGGTAATGAATACCCTGCTTGACGAGCCTTATCTCAGTGTAGATCCCGGGCACCAGGGGCTGCTGCTGCACGCTGTTTATCATCATCCGAACCGGTGGGATTTTATCCCCTCGGGAAGCAAGATCCCTCATGGTGAGTCCTGCATGTGGGGGGATTATCACATTCGCGAAACAGCCCTATATCTGCAGCGAATCATCGACAACGACACGTATTATACCTTTTTCAATATTCAATGATAAGTGATCTTTCAAAACTCTGTATCCACACTATTACTACCAAGTCATGGAATGTGGAAGAAGCTGCAAAAAATTACGCTGCGGCAGGTGTAAAAGGAATAACCGTGTGGCGCGATGCATTGGAGGGAAAAAATATCAGGCAGACAGGTAAAATGCTTCGCGAGCATGGCCTTTCCGTCGTTTCCCTATGCCGGGGTGGCTTCTTTCCTCACAAGAGTTTACAAAAAAGACAATGGGCCATCAATGACGGTCGAAAAGCAATCGAAGAAGCTGCTGAGCTCGGATCGCCTTTGGTAGTCCTGGTCTGTGGCGCCGATCCGTCTCAATCGTTGGAGTCCTCCAGGGAACAGATCCGCGATAGTATCGCGGATCTTATTCCTGACGCCGCAGCTGCCGGTGTGAAGCTCGCGATAGAACCACTTCATCCCATGTATGCCGACACGCGTTCTGCGATCAATACACTGGCGCAGGCCAACGCTATGGCTGAAGCTCTGAATTCCCGTTGGGTAGGTGTAGCGGTGGATGTTTATCACCTGTGGTGGGATCCTCTCCTGGAAGCTGAAATAAAACGCTGTGGTGCAGGCGGAAATCTCTTCGCTTTTCATGTCTGCGATTGGAAAAGTCCAACTACGGACATGTTGCTGGACCGGGGCCTGATGGGTGAAGGATGTATTCCAATCCGGCAGATACGAAAATGGGTTGAAGATGCAGGCTTCTCGGGATTCAACGAGGTTGAGATATTTTCCAACACCTGTTGGAAAGAAGATCAATCTGTCTTTTTAAACAAGATCATTAAAGCATACAAAGAAAATTCTTAACAAATGAAAGAACATAAGATTGGCATCATCATGAATGGTGTCACAGGCCGCATGGGTTCGAACCAGCATCTGTTGCGATCAATTGTCGAGATCATAAAACAGGGCGGCGTAAAACTGAGTCCGGGTGAGACGATCGTACCTGATCCAATACTGATCGGCCGTGATGAGCATAAACTCAAAAAGCTCTGCGAGATGTCGGGGATAACAAAAATGAGTACCGATGTGGACCAGGTGCTGGCAGATGCGCAATACCAGATCTATTTCGATGCTCAAACCACCGGAAGACGTGCTGAAGCGGTAAGTAAAGCCGTGAAAGCGGGTAAACATATCTATTGTGAAAAACCCGTGGCTGTGAGTACGGCGGAAGCGATGGAACTGTATCGCCTTTGCGATACCGCGGGCGTAAAGCACGGTGTCGTACAGGACAAGCTTTGGCTTCCGGGACTTATTAAACTAAAACGGCTCATTCAACAAGGTTTCTTCGGGAAGATACTTTCTGTGCGGGGCGAGTTTGGATACTGGGTGTTTGAGGGTGATTCTATTCCTGCCCAGCGTCCCTCGTGGAACTACAGGAAAGAAGATGATGGTGGTATTATCGTTGACATGCTTTGCCACTGGCGTTACGTCCTTGATAATATATTTGGAAAAGTTAAAGCCGTTTCTTGCATGGGCACCACGCACATAGCCCGGAGGTATGATGAACAGAACAAGCCGTACACGTGTACTGCGGATGATGCTGCCTATGCCACGTTCGAGCTTGAGGGCGACATCATTGCGCACTTTAACTCGTCGTGGACAGTACGTGTAAGACGCGATGACCTGTTGACGCTCCAGGTAGATGGCACAAAAGGGTCCGCAGTAGCAGGATTGCGTGAATGTTACATCCAGCATTATGGAAATACCCCTAAGCCCGTTTGGAATCCCGACATCGCTCAACCGATAAATTTCTTTGATGGCTGGGCTAAAGTACCCGATCAGGAAAACTATGATAATGCCTTTAAAGTACAGTGGGAATTATTTCTAAAGCATGTTGTGCGAAATGACCCTTTTCCCTGGGACCTTATAGAGGGTGCTAAAGGCGTTCAGCTTGCCGAGAAAGGCTTAGAAAGCTGGAGCAAGCGATGCTGGATGGACGTACCTCACCTGTAAAATTAACTGATGATGAATCGTGTAGCACTGGTTACCGGAGGGAGTCGCGGAATTGGTTTCGGGATCGCCCTGCAACTCGCCAGGAATGGTTTTGATGTCGCGATCAACGGTGTGCGTACTGCTCAGGAGGCAATCGGGGCTATCGATGCATTGAAAGACATCGGTCACGAAGTTGTGTATTGCCAGGGAAATATCGCCTCCCCGGTTGACAGGGGCAGGATATTGCGCAATGTGGAAGATCATTTTGGAAAGCTTCATGTGCTTGTCAATAATGCCGGTATTGCGCCTAAACAGCGCAACGATATCCTGCAGGCAACGGAGCAAAGCTTTGACGATGTCATATCCACCAACCTGAAAGGCACGTACTTTCTTACCGAACAGGCCGCCAGCTGGATGATCACGCAAAAACAAGGCGACGTAGCTTCTAATTACTGTATTGTGAACATTTCCTCCATTTCGGCAACTGTAGCATCTGTTAATCGTGGTGAGTATTGCGTAGCAAAAGCCGGTATCAGCATGACTACACAACTGTTTGCTGTAAGGCTTGGCGAATTTGACATTCCGGTTTACGAAGTACGGCCCGGCATTATCAATACGGATATGACGTCGGGCGTGAAAGACAAATACGATAAGCTTATCGCGGATGGATTGTGCTTACAAAAAAGATGGGGAGAGCCAGAGGATGTTGGAAAAGTCGTCGCAGCACTGGCAAAAGGTGACTTTCACTACGCTACAGGTCAGGTAATATTGGTGGACGGAGGGTTAACCATTCCAAGATTATAAACGGCGCAGACTGATATCGATTAAAAAGATAACAATGAAAGATTCTCCCTCCGAAAGTATTATCAGGCATTTGCTAAAAGTTCCTGTCGTTGTTGCGGCACTTGGGTATCTGGTGGACATGTACGACCTGTTCCTGTTCAGCATCGTACGTGTGCCAAGTCTCAAAGCCCTGGCAGTTCCAGACGACAGGCTCCTTGCTGACGGTATTATGCTCCTGAATCTGCAAATGGCCGGCATGCTTCTGGGCGGAATATTCTGGGGAATTCTCGGTGACAAAAAGGGAAGGTTATCTGTGTTGTTCGGATCTATCCTCATGTACTCCCTTGCAAACATCGGTAACGGCTTTGTGAACTCCATCGAGATGTATGCCGTGATGAGGTTTATAGCAGGCTTTGGACTTGCCGGGGAATTAGGTGTAGGCGTAACGTTGGTAGTCGAAACGTTGCCCAAAGGTATACGCGGTTATGGCACAACCCTGGTAGCGACCATGGGAGTTTTTGGAGCCCTCCTCGCCTTCCTCGTGGTTCACTTCTTTGAATGGCGCGTCTCCTATTTCATTGGCGGAGGACTTGGTCTGATGCTGATGGCCTTGCGCTTAAGAGTCTTTGAATCCGGCATCTACATAAAGTTAAAAGAAGAAAACGTTCGCCGCGGCGATATCCGAATGCTGTTCAATAACAAGGGAAGGCTGCTACGATACGTGACCAGCATTGTTATCGGTATGCCAATCTGGTTTGTAACCGGCATCCTGATCACCTTTTCTCCGGAAATCGGACAGGCTATGGAACTTGGTGAACCCATCAATGCAGGAACGGCAGTCATGATCAGCTTTACAGCGCAGATCGTTGGCAATCTCGTGAGCGGATCGCTCAGTCAATACCTGCAGAGCAGGAAACAAGTGATCCTGATGTTCATGGTGGGATCGATGCTTGTATCCTCCACTTTCCTCCTTGTTCCCTTCGACAACACCACCACGTTCTATGTATTGTGTGGCTGCTCCGGATTTTTCTGTGGCTACTGGACGCTTTTTATTACTGTCGGTGCCGAGCTGTTTGGATCTAACCTGAGGGCTACCGTTGCTACGACGGTGCCTAATTTTGTAAGGGCCACTGTTATTCCGTTATCTGCGATGTTCATTTATTTAAAAGGTCATGTGGGTACGCTCCATGGGGCATTCTTAACAGGGCTTTTAACTTATGCCATCGCAATGATCGCGCTAACATATCTAACGGAGACGTTTAAGAGGGATATGGATTTCACGGAGGAGTGAAGGGTCTTGGCACTCAAGCCTCGCGTCGATGATATTGCTCAGACCCTTAGCCATTATCTTATCGGTTGACCATTTTAATTAGATACTTTTTACCTTCAATTATAGGCTATGCATATAGAGGAATTGGCTGTCGCTCTAATCCAGTGCATGAGGTATTCCAGACGTCAGGTAAGTCCAGTTGTAGAAACAGGTCCCCTTTTGTGCACAGGAACCACTACTTTTGTCTCGATTTCTGCTCTGTATAAGTGGTATCGTCTGCACAATGACTTGGATCTATGGCCAGTAACTACAGCATTCAAAAGAAATGGATAGAGAATTTCAACCGTAGTCCAATGGTTGACAAGACTACCAGGTCTTTTAATAAGTCAGTTGCGCGGCAGCTTTTTTATGGAAAGACCGATCCGGATTACCCGGCAGATTACCCGTATGACTTTTATAGATTTTATAACTCCTACTATGAACTCGACAGGGCCGATGCCATTGATACCGCACTCAAATTCCTCAACTTCATAGGGGTACGCCTCAGAAAAGAAGCTGTACTGCAACATCTCCAGGGCGCTTCAGCAGATTTCCACCTGTTTCTGAAGAAAAGCTATTTCCTTTTGAGAACACTGGCGCACCATCGTGAAGATCTTGATACCGGCAATCCTTATGCTGAAAATATCTACGATATATATTACTTCATCGGAATTGAGAACGGCAAAGGTCAGCTGGGAATATTCGACGTTGAGCTTCCTGAACTTTATAACAAATATGTAAAGATCCCGGATGGCTATGATAGTGATCAAACCGTTATTGATCTTTTCAACACGATCGAAAATTCAAAACAAAGTTTCTTCATAACCGGCAAAGCAGGGACCGGCAAGTCAACATTCATTCACTACTTCGCTCAAAAAACAAAAAAACAGGTACTGCTGACAGCCTTCACAGGTATTGCAGCCATTAATGTGGGCGGCGTGACCATACATTCATTCTTCCAGTTTCCACTGCGTCCATTGCTTCCTGATGACGAGGAAATAAAGCGCTACAGTGAACAGGATCAAAGAAGAAAGATCATTGAAGATATCGATACCATCGTGATTGATGAGGTATCCATGCTCAGGGCGGATATTCTTCAGGCGATAGATTTCTGCCTGCGAAATAATGGAGGCGATACTTCACAGCTATTTGGTGGCAAGCAAATAATCTTTGTTGGGGATATTTTTCAGCTTCCCCCGGTAACCAATCTAAACAATGAGGTAGAGAACTTCCTGTTCGGAGAGCGCTACAGGAGTCCATACTTTTTTGACAGCGATGCCTACCATCAACTTGCACCCACCTTCTTCGAATTCAACAAACCACACCGGCAAAAAGAAGACCTGGAATTTGTCGAATTGCTCGATAAGGTAAGGGACTGCACTGTGGACCAGGAAACATTAAATAAGCTGAATGAACGACACGATCCCTTCTTCCAGCCAAAGCCTGAGGAATTCTTCATCACACTAACCACGAATAACTATATCGCGGATGCCGAAAATGACAAAAGACTTCACGCACTGGGGCACACGCAATACGAATTCGGTGCGGATGTGAAGGGGGATTTTGGTGAAGAAAGATTTCCCGGAAGGCAGATGCTCTCGCTGAAAAAGGATGCGCAGGTCATATTCATCAAGAACGATCTCAGCGGTCACAGGCGGTGGGTCAATGGAACGATTGGAAAAATAGAATTCATAGCCCACGATATTATTGAAGTCAAACTTTCAGATGGCAGCGTCCACCGCGTGGAGAAGGAAACATGGGATCACCGTGGATACAAATATGACAGGAGCAAGAGACGGGTGATATCCGAGGCGAAGGGAACCTTTACGCAGTATCCGATAAAACTTGCCTGGGCTATCACAATACACAAAAGCCAGGGCCTTACATTCAATAATGTTATTATTGATCTCGGGACAGGTGCATTTGTGAATGGTCAGCTATACACCGCCTTGAGTCGTTGCAGAAAGATGAATGGGATCATCTTGAGAAAGAAAATACGGATGGAAGATATCATTCACGATTCGAGGCTGATGGAATTCTACCAATCATGCTTGAGAGTTTCCTGAATTGAAGGCCGGTCAGTTTAACATAATAAGAACCGATGTGAATACAGCAATTGTTACCTCACCGAAATCGTTCCCTCTACTCCTTCTTCCAGTGTTTTGCCACTCACTGCCGACGCCAGTATCTTGACCATCGAAACAAGTTTTCCATCTTTCGTATCCCAATAGAATCCTTCTTCTGGTGAAACCTTGATCACAGAAACGCGCGGGTCATCTTTTCCTTCAGAAAACCAGGCATTGGCAATGTCAGTCCAAAGTTCATCGATCTTCTTGGGGTCGCGGGTTATGGTAGCTTTACCATATACTGTCAGAAACTCATAATCTGAAGTGTTAAGAAAGAACAGCTGCACTCTGGGATCAGTGGCGATCTCCTTGTTCTTGTCGCTGTCAGCCGGACTCAGGAACCAGAAATTTCCCTGGTCACATACTTTCCTGACGCCCATAGGTCGTGTTGTAAGCGGAACCTGCGTAAGGCGTGTAGTGAACAAGCACGTAGCCTCGTGTTTAACAAGTTCCTTAAATTTATCTATAGCCTCCTGTTGTGTGAGGTTCTTGATTTTTGATGCGTTGTTTTCCATGGTGAAAGATTTTACAGAATAACAGGCAAATTGTATTCCAACGGGTTAATCCTTCGTTTGTTTAAGTATTACTAGCTAATATCGGCAGATGGAATTCCCTTGGTTAAACAAAAGACACGACGATTGTCTTCAACTGTAGAGTTAATTTCGCGAATGCGGGGGTTTTACCGCAAAGTATACCAATAAGGGGTCTTATGTTATGCGGTTAATAACTTTTGTAAAAGCCCCTTGCATACTCAACGATCCTAGGTCTTTCTTCATTCACGTTGTACTTGTAGTAGGGTTCACCTGTTATCCGGGCTCGCTGGCTCCCCGGCCGTGAGGCCGCGTCCCTCCTTTGCGAAAAGCTTCGGCGGGGCAGGCTTTGGGACCGCGACTTAATTTTACCTGGGCGTAGGTTCAAACATTGTCTACTCATTCAGGGAAAAATTAGCTAAATCAATTTCATCGACATCTACGATAAAATTAGGCCGCTAACCCAAAGACTGGAAATCAAATGCATCTGGCCTCCGAGGTTTAAATGCAACGTTGTTTTAGAAAATCCGATGAGATTACAGAGTTCTATAGAAGGCACAATGGCACAAAGTTGAAAATCAAAATTTGTAAGTAAATCCGGACGAGCAGCACTTGATGTTCCCCTCAGCACCCCTTTCTTTGATAATGTATCCTTAAGGCCAACTATCAATGTCAGCAAATTCTTCCGATGCGAACAGCTTAATAAATATTCCAAGGTCATCTTGGCATGTGCAATTCTTCCTGTTCATGAAGCACAAATAATCAGTTATCTTAAGCTTGCTGACCTTCATTTAGGATTTCTTATAAATTTCAATGTCCCTTTGGTCAAGGATGGGTTCAGGAGATTTATCAATAATTGGTAATGGATTTTCTTTGTGCCGGAGTTTACCCGCCGAAGCGTCTCGCGTAGGAGGGCGGTAAAAAATGCATTGTCCTAAATCGAACAACCTTGTTCGATTCTGTATTAAATCGTATACTCAAATCTTTGAAATTAATCAGATTAAGGCCGTCGGCCCGTGATGGCAGGATTATTGGCTATCAGGGATAACGCCATAACATTTTACCATTCAGACCACATGCTAAGGAACTACCTTACAATAGCCATCCGTAACCTGATCCGTCACAAAACATTTTCACTACTAACTATACTTGGCTTAGGCATCGGAATGGCCGCTTGCTTTGTACTCGTTCAGTATGCGCTATTTGAACAGCGTTATGATGATTTCAATAAAAATGAAAAAAACATATTTCGCCTGGGATTAACAGTATATAACGATGGCGTATTACAAACGCAGATCCCAAAGAACTTTTCTGCGCTCGGTCCCGCACTGAAAAGCAATCTCCCGGAGGTAAAAGCATATGTCAGGGTGTTTCCGATCGATGGCACCATGGCGATAAAAAGGAACGACGTAATATTTAACGAAAAGAATATACTTTTTGCTGATGCCTCCATACTCGAGGCTTTCACTTTCCCAGTCCTTCAAGGCGATCACATCAACGCTTTAGCTGACCCCTATACCGTGGTCATTACGAAGTCAACAGCAAAGAGATATTTTAACAATGAAGATCCCATCGGTAAGTTGATAACCGTGAGAGAAGGGTCTGTTAATGTCCCGTTGGTCGTGAAAGCTGTCGTCGAAGACGTACCGGAGAACTCACACATCACATTTGATTTCTTGATATCACACAGCACCCTTAAAGCGTTATGGGGAGAACGGGCCGATCGTTCATGGGATGAAGCTTTATTCTACACATACATTCTGCTTGAGCCATCCACGGATCAACAGTTGTTCATGCGAAAGCTTACACCTGAGTGGTTGGCAAAGTATTCAAATTGGAAACCCCCAGTGAAATTAGATTTCATTATCCAGCCCTTGGGTGAAATATACCTTCACTCCAATATGGTTCAGGAGGCAAAGGTGAATGGCAACGCAAGACAGGTCATGTTTATGTGGATCATTGCCGGATTGATCGTATTACTTGCGTGGATCAATTATATCAATTTATCCACTGCCCGCTACCTGGAAAGAGCTAAAGAAGTGGGAGTCAGAAAAGTGATCGGCGCTAACAGATCCCACCTCCTTACACAGTTTATTCTCGAATCAATGGTACTAAATGCGCTCAGCATATGCGTTGCTTTTATGATCGTTCAGATCACGTTGCCGGTATTAAATGCGTTCACGAGAAAGACCATACCTGTTTGGAATGATCTCTATGCTATAGCTGCATTGCTGTCATTTTTTATCTCCGGATCTGTTCTATCCGCTTTCTTCCCCAGCCTTGTATTATCCTCCTTTGATGCCGTGAGCGTCTTAAAAGGAAAATTTACATCCTCCTTCAAAGGACTGTTCCTGAGGAAAAGTCTTGTCGTGTATCAGTTTGTAGTTTCTATGGCCTTGCTTGGGGGCACCTTTGTCGTATATCTGCAATTAAGGTATATGCGCAACGCTGAGCTCGGGACTGATATCAGTCAGACCCTCGTATTGTCCGCACCGGATATTACCGATTCCACGACATCATCTAAAATTTCTTTCCTTAAAAATGAACTAACCTCCCATCCGGAAATAAAGTATGTGGTGACTTCTACCAGTATACCGGGGAAAACCGATAATATTATACAGGGTGGTTTAAGCAGGTTTGAAAAATCGGATGAACCGGGAGTCAATCATTATAACTTTGGGGTTGATCGTAATTTTATCCCTGCCTTTAAGATAAAACTATTGGCAGGAAGAAATTTTTCGCCGGTCGCCGATGAGCAATCTGTGGTTATCAACAGGACCGCAGTCAGTGTGCTGGGCTTCGAAAGACCTGAAGATGCCATTGGTCACCGGATCGCGACGAACTGGACGCCAGAAAGAACTATCGTCGGCGTAGTTGAAGATTTTCATCAACAATCCCTTCGCTCAGCAGTTGATCCGGTGGTGTTTTCATTGGATGAATCTGGCAGCTGGGGCTATTATTCAATTAAATTAGATCTTTCCGGAAGTGGAAAAAACCTCGATGAAGTTGTTTCAATGATCCATGACAAGTGGAGCGCGACCTTTGCAGGTAATCCGTTCGACTATTTTTTCCTCGACGACTATTTCAATGAACAGTACAAAGATGATTTCCGGTTTGGGAAAGTTCTCAATGTATTTTCTTTCATCATGCTGCTGATCGCATGTCTCGGGATTTTTGGTCTTTCAATTTTCAATGCCGCTCAGCGCACAAAGGAGATTGGCATACGAAAGGTGTTGGGCGCATCAATTTCAAATATCCTGCTGCTGCTATCAGGGGATTACCTGAAGCTCATCCTGATCGCTTCGTTGCTGGCAAGTCCACTTACCTATTATTTTACCCAGGAGTGGTTAAAGGGATACGTTTATCATATATCGCTGCAATGGTGGATGCTCGCTGTACCGGGGCTGATTGTGCTATGCGTCGCTGTGCTGGCGATCAGTTCGCAGTCCATAAAGGCGGCATTAACAAATCCAACCGAGAGCTTAAATTCTTAAAAGGATTTCCATCGCCAAATTGCGGTTACCTTCCCTTCGTTTACGGCCATTAATCCTGGTCAATGAGCTTCCCAGAATCGCTGCAGTCGGGATATCGATATGAAAATTCCTTAACTAACGGTTGTCAAAATGACGAGACTTGAAATTGTAAGAAAACCTCTATCCCCGGTATGGTTAAAGATCATAGCGTCCCTAATTTTGCTGGCTACTATCTACAAGATCATTAGTCTCACTTTTTTCGACGTTAGTCTTGTTACTTATTTGATCCTTAACCTCATTGCACTGATTATTTGGACGGGACAGGAAATAGTTGTGATAGATTTTGACGGCCATAAAATAAAAGACGGCTTTAGAATTCTCGGTTTAACATACCTGGAGACCACAGTCTTCAACGGATGCGAAAGGATATTCATCAATAAGGTCAAAACTGCAGAGACGGTCAGACACCTAGCAACGACGATTGACGTTCATCATGAACGCTACAAGGCTTTTCTAAAAACAACCGACGGAGACAAGATCTGCATCGGAGTTTCCAGGAATAAAGAGGAGCTGATCACAAAGATCAAGCTTTACAACAGCCATCTCAGGACAATGATCATAGATAACACCGCCTTCGAGTCCGTCTTGCTGTCGTAAGTTTGAGCAAGATTTTTGGATCGATTGACCATGTAGATTTTCATTTGTAGTCCCCAAGGTTGGACATACCAATAACAGCGCATTTTTTCGCTATTCCCGGATTTCGCTAAATTTGAGATCTTAGTTAGCGATACAGCACAAGCTTAAAGATGTATAACTTTTTTTACCCTCTCCTGGTCCTTCAGGGCTTTTGCCTTTATCATGCCTATAAAACACGTGCTGACCAAAAATGGTACTGGATGATCATATTCTTTCCGTTGATCGGATGCCTGATTTATTTGTATGAAGCCTTTTATAGTCGCCGCACCGTTAGCACACTTACAGAAGGATTGAAGCAAGTTGTTAACAGGAATTATAGGATCGAACAACTGGAAAGAGAAGTCAGCTTCAGCAACAGCACTAAGAACAAGATCGATCTGGCGGATGCCTACCTGGAAAACGGACGGATCCAGGATGCTGTAAATCTTTATGAAGATTGCAGCAAAGGGTATATGGCCGATGACGAACCTTTGAAAAAAAAGTTGATACACGCGTTGTTCCTCAATGAGCAATTTGACAAAAGCATTCAGCTCGGGCGTGAGCTCGCCGACAGCAAGCAGTTCAAAAGCTCACCTGAACGCATAAGTTTTGCTAAGGCGTTATACCATCAAGGTTTTGCTGACGAGGCTTTCAAACACTTTGAGGACATGGACAGATCGTTCTCCAACTACGATCACCGCTATGCATATTGCCAGTTCTTGATCAGTACAGGTAAGGTGAGTGAGGCCAGGGGAAAGCTGACGGAACTCCTGAATGAGATCGATCACATGAAAAGCATGGAAAGAAAGATCCATAGGGAGGTTATTTACAATATCAAAGAGCTTTATCGTCAGCTTCCGGGCTAGGCGATGAGGCGCTAAATTATCAAACTCAACAGGACCACCATTTATCGAGCATGACAAGATTTGCCATTGATATCGTCATCCTTCCTCCGGAACCTGTAATGGAACTCGCGCTCGAATGGAACCGTGTATTATGCACTGCACGTCCGGAGAATATAGTTTTGGATAAACTGCAGTACCTGCCTCATATCTCCATGGCTATGGGCTGCCTTCGTGCGGAGCAGCTCGAACAAGCGTACGAAATCCTGCGGTCCCTTGCCAGTCAACACCACGCGATGGAATTACGGGTGCCCCATGTCAAGACATTTGATACTGCATCGGGCGATAGTGTTATCACTTTTGATATCAATATTACTCCGGAGCTTTCTGCATTACACGAATCGATCGTGACAGCACTTGGTCCGATGCTAACGCACGACGCTGTTGAAGCCGATATGCACGATCTCCCTCCTATTGAAACTTCGTCCCTCGACTGGATCAATGATTATATTCCCAATTACTGTTTTCAGAACTTCTGGCCACACATCACGGTGGGATTTGGTGCGCCTCCCGGTAACTTAGAGCCCTTTTCGTTTTACGCTTCACGGCTGGCGATTTGTCATCTTGGCAATCATTGCACGTGCAGGCGTATACTCGGGGAGGTTGATTTGAGTACTTATTAAGTTAGCGTGGTACTTCGGGATTTGACATTCGAAAGTTGAAATTTGAAATTCGCGGAGTTCGGTGCACTTTGCGTCGATGAGAACTTATTAAGTTAGCGTGACACTAAACTTCGGCGTGCGCATTTCAAAATTTATGTTTCAGTGAATTGATCCCTTTTACATCAATCTCTACCTCTCGCATCATAGAAGTCCAATTTCAATTTTCTAATTTCTATTTTCTAATTTCTATTTTCCATTTTCTAATTAAAAAAGCAGCTCCCGTTGTGCTCTAATGAGTTCATCGGGTGTTCCTATGTCGAGGACAAATCCGGAATCAAAGACTACCGGCTCAATTGATAGCCCACTGTCTAATGCCGATTGAAACACGTGATTCAGTGTATACTCTTTTCCATCAAGCGCGATAAACCTGTTTTGCTTTGTTGCGTCAAGCAGAAACTCGTGCATAAAAAGGGAAAACTCAGGCGTCCAAAAGGCTATAGCCCAGCCCAGCCGTTGGTCAGCGGAAGCTGGGTCGCTCACCGAGATCGTTTGTATTTTCCCATCTTTTTCAAAAGCCATAAGATCATTCCATCGCTGATCAGGCCGGATCGGAAATATTCCCAATACGACGCTGGCTTTCGTTTCTGCCTGCTTTCTAATCAGTTGTGAAAAAGCATCTTCTGGTTGAAATAACACATCCGGGTAACCGAAGGCGACCATGTTCCGCCTGGTGAATGGAAAAGCTTGGTCAAGCGAAAAGGGATGTCCATGTGGCAGGTTCATCATCAGATAAGCCAAATCCATATCCACCATCGTGCCGTCGCCATAGTACTGTGGAATATCCCATTTTCCTTTGCGTAGAATAAAATAGGTCTTTTTGATACCTGCTATCTTATATTTATCCAGCAAAAAATGGCTAACGACTTTAGGTTTTCTATAGCCGGCTTCGTCTAGTCTCCATCCGATCGGAAACAATTCCTTGCTACAAGGCAAAGGCGATATGCGGGTAGCCTGACCAGCGGCAGGGATTAGTCCAATTACTTCCTCCGGTAACGACATCGTCGTGTGTATTTTGTTGTTCTATGCTGATAGTCCTGCAAACTGTTAATAAGGGGTGAAAGTTCAATATAATAATTATCGGAGGTTGAAATATTTTAAGTTTCAAGGAAATATCCAATTCGCTATTCGAATGACTTCTAGCAAGGCAATTGATCCCGAACAACATTCATCTTTATCTAGAATATGCATCAACGACTGACTCCACGGCCGGCGGGCCGCGCTGTTGGAACGCGACTGAATTTTACCTGAGCGTACCATATTCGGTATACTGCTCGCTCGCAAAGTCTGCAGTTTAAGTTAAGTCATCTTTATCTACGGTAAAATTAAGGTCGCTAACCCAACAGCTGGAAGAACAATTGCGGGTCAGATCGTAATTTATGCTGTGAAAAGTGGCAGTCATATGGGCTAGAGTCGGTTGCTGCCGATTGTTTTTAAATCCATAAACACGGTGGCCCACGTAGGTGTGCACGGACGTTCTTCGTAGGGAAGCTAGTCAGCTATCATACTTAAGCTTTAAACACAATGATATTTTCTCTGCGCAACTCTGTTATCCCTCAGCGCAACTCGGTGCAATTGGATTTAAAGAAATGAGGAATTGCAGATAAACGATCCCATATAATAGTTCATCGGTAGGGGATGACTGTCTTTAACTTGATCCATTGGTTTGGATTACCTTCGGACGCTCAAGTAAGATCAAAGAACTTCGAATGTTGAAGTGTCGTACATTCCGCCGGTTCCGGTTACGATCTTTACCTCGACACCACCGGACGGAAGGCCCGCCGGCACTTTTACCACGACACCATTTGGTTTGAGATTAGTAAGGGGTGCGGCTATATTATTGAAGTATACGGTGGCCAATGACGTTGCCAGGTAACGGCCGCTAATAGTAACCTCCATTCCGCTACCGCCCGTTGCAGGACTCACCGATTGTATTTCAGGTCCTTTGAGTTGCATCTGCTGCGGCGATTTTGAAACATCTGACTGCCGCGTAATTGACACATCATTGAATTCGGTAGTCAGGTAATAAGGAACTTTTATCCATAGTGTATCCCGGTTGCCTCGAACAATATCAACGATAACGTCTTTTATCCTTATCGTGTTTGTTCCTGAAACTGAACTGAAATCGTCACCGAGAAGCGTTAAGGTATCACCCCATGTTACCTGCGCCGGGTATAGATCTGTGATGATGGGAGGTGAACTCCCCAAGCTGACAAACGACTCAATATCACCGAAAACTTCGTGATCATCGCTGATCGCATAAGCTCTCATATAGTACGTCTTTCCTTTCTCCAAACCCCAGGCCGCTGTTGCTTCAAATGATCCTGTACCTCCTTTAGGACCCAGTGAAATCCTATCGGATTGCACACCGACAACGCCCGCGTAGGGGGACCACAAAAATCCATGATCGCGTACCGGAACGTTAGTAAAAAATATCTCCCCATTGAACAAAGCTCCGCCGGCGGCAATATTCGTGATGTCCATCGTGTTTACCCTCGGGTAAGGTCTTGGGATAACTTCTTCTTTTGTACACGCGCTAATGATGAACAAGGATAAGAAAACGATGAGGCTAACTTTTTGCATTTTTTTAAAATCTTATTCCAATAAGGACACTGTAGTTATTCAATTTTGAGTCAGGCGAATTAGGGGTTCCGAAATAAGCATCTGCTCGTTCAAACCGGAACTCTGCAAAGCCTTTCATTCTACCGATGATCAGTTGATCGTACCCCGCACCAAGCCAGTATCCCCTTATTTTTTTCTCAAAATAGGTACCGACATAATCGTCAAAATAGAAGACCTCGCCCAAAGGACTTTCCTGTTCCACAATCGACTTTAAGGTAAGGTCCTGTGTGATCGTGCCGGCAAACCCAAGTTTCACAAAAGGAGTGCTGGATTCACTTAGAAAATTGTACCGAAATCCCACAGTCATCCGCATAGAATTGACGTCGATAATAATATCTTCTTTCCTCGAGCCTCTGTAGTCCGTGCCGAGATAAACACCTTCAAAATACCAACCCTCCACCGTTAAAAAGAGTTTATCGTATACACGAGGAGACGAAAGGTCAAGGCTTATTCCACCGATCACTGTCCTGGCTGGATCAAGCGTGACATTGGAGATACTAAAAGGGACAACTGCTTTTTCCTTAATAGTGAGATCAGAGTACACATATCCTCCAAAAAATCCCACGTTCAGCCTGGACAAAGGTTTTACTTTTTTGCCTAATGCAGGAAAACCTCTGCACTGGTTGTATTTGTCGACGATACTGGTAAGATCTGGTTCATAGTATGGAGCGTCGTTCGCATTCATTTGACAATCGAACATCATAACGTTCAGGATACTTATATATCGTTTGTCCTTTATCTCGTAAAATTTAGGCAACCTGTTACCACCCGTCTCCTGGTGCTCTACGATCTTTCCCTGCGGAACCGGCAACTCGGTCAATTCATCCTTCTTAACGAAGAATGTCTTTCCATAGCGGTATAAAGTCAGCGGGCCTTCGCTTAAGACCCTAACGAAAACTTTTTGATTTGCATCGGTCGGACCTGGCAGGGTAACGGAAACATATCTACGGCCGTCAACAAACCCATAACCCAACAATTCCCCTGGCGTAAACGATGCGCGATCACTTGTTTTCGATTGCTTAAAATCACAACGGAACTCGTTGTTGCCGGCCTTATAACGGACAAGCCCCCGGATAGAGTCATTATTATTTTTGATGATGTAGCCCCGCCGGTAATCCTGAGCTGCAAGTGAAACCGAAAGCAAGCAGCAGCCGAGTAACATCAGCCCTGCGAGTAGTGATCGCTTAATTCGCATACATTATTATAACAACGTAATTAACGTGCAGAAATTTGTAGTCTGATAGCGTAGGGCGTCAATGCAAAGATTCATCATAAAAAATAACACGCCATAAAAAATAGCACCAACGCATTTCAAAGATAGGTTTTCTTCTTGAATTTTTCTGATCCATTGACAATAATCCGAGGCGGACGACCTATTAATCAGTTAAGCAGTCCTCCTAAGCATGTATGTTATATGCTGTCATTCAATTGTTTATTGGGTATCAAATTGGCATTTTTAAGGTTGAGAATGCCCCCTTATACCCCTAAACGATGGAAGTCATCATCCTCATCCTTGCGATCCTTATCCTGATCATTGTACTGGGAATAAAAAACGATACTGCCAAACGGTTGCGAACCCTCGATGAGAAATTTGAGATACTCAAAGATGACATCAGGAAGTCAAGATCTGCAGCCCCGCCTGTTACTAAAACTGTTGAAAAAGAAAGTGAACAATTCACCGCTCCAGTAATTAAGACCGCTCCTGTTAAGACCGATGAAATTGAAAAGCCTGCAGCACCTGTTTCACAAGAGTCTAGAAAAGAAGTAATCAAAGAGGCAAATGAGCCTGCGTTAGTCGCATATTCCAAGGTAGTTACACCGGTTCCGCCAACGGTTAAACCGGTTCCGTCTGCACCTTCGAAGCCAGGTTTCTTCGAACGCAACCCTGATCTTGAAAAATTCATTGGAGAGAATCTGGCAAACAAAATAGGTATAGGAGTATTGGTGCTCGGCATCGGGTTCTTTGTTAAGTATGCCATAGACCAGGAGTGGATCAACGAGATCGGAAGGGTTTTTATCGGCATTCTTTGCGGCGGATCATTGCTGGCAATAGCTCATCGCCTGAGAAAAACATTCAGCGCGTTCAGCTCTGTGTTAATAGGCGGAGGTATTGCCGTCCTCTATCTCACCATTGCTATTGCTTTCCACGAGTATCACATTTTCAGTCAGACATCGGCATTTATCATTATGCTGATCATCACGGGCTTTGCTGTGGTTTTCTCTCTCGCCTACAACAGAATTGAGCTCGCTGTTCTTTCAATACTCGGCGGATTTGCATCGCCTTTCATGGTGAGCACGGGTGAAGGAAACTACGTCGTGCTTTTTACGTACATTCTCATTCTTGACGTTGGCATGCTGGTACTTGCTTACTATAAGAAGTGGAACCTCGTTAATATTATATCCTACGCCTTTACAATACTTCTTTTCGGTATCTGGCTCGGCGGCCTTGAGAGTGATAATGTATCGATGATCACTGGCGCGATGATCTTCGCCACGCTCTTCTATCTGGTATTCTTTGCCATGAACATTATCAATAACATCAAGGAAAAAACAGCATTCAAGGCCATAGAGATAAGTATCCTGCTCAGCAATACTTTCTTTTATTACGGCGCCGGGATGTACATCTTATCCAATACAATTGGAAACGATTTTAGAGGACTATTCACAGCCACTCTTGGTATTTTTAATTTTGTATTTGCCTACCTCCTTTATAAAAACAGTCGCGTTGACAGAAACCTGGTCTTCATGCTGATCGGCCTGGTACTGACATTTATCAGTTTAGCGGCGCCGGTTCAACTCGAGGGCAACTATATAACACTATTCTGGTCGGCCGAGACAGTGCTTGTGCTATGGCTCTCGCAAAAATCGGGCATACGGCTGATGAAACTTGGCTCGATTGCCCTCATGATATTGATGTTGCTAAGCCTCGTGATGGATTGGGGGCAAATCTACCTTGGATATGGGCCGGATCACCTGCGGATCATCCTGAATAAAGGATACGTGACAGGTATTTTCGCGATAGCTTCGATTGTCATTACATTGATCTTGTTGAAGCAGGAAACATCAGAACGCAAAGACTATGTGAAGGCATACAGAAGCACGCTTCTGCTGGCCTTAGCTTTTGTTGTCTACATGTCTCAATTTCTGGAACTCCAGCATCAGTTGTTTGAATATGGATTCACTTATGCTACTCAAAATATCATTATCGGAACGTATAACATGTTATTCGTCTTATGCTTGCTGCTGGCAGAACGACGGTTGATAAAGGAGGAAAAAATTAAATTCCTTTTCAGCTTCTGGGGCGTGGTTACAATGATAGCATACATTGGGTTTTATCACTGGCAAATAATTGAATCACGGCAAGATCTTCTGTTGAATGCAGGGACTGCTACGGGATTCATTTTCCACTATATTTTAGTTTCCATTCTGCTCGTCATTGCAGTGTTCACGCTCAACAAGATCCAGAAACAATCAAAATTCAATCTCGAAACCGGAAATGCCTACTCCTGGGTATATGTAGCGTTCTTCCTGTTCATCGCAAGCTCTGAACTTGACCATCTCGTGGTAATTTCACTTGGGACAACCGCTGAATCGATCGAGCATATCATCACCCAAAATCATAAAATTGGATATCCTATACTATGGGGTGTCAGCTCGTTCCTGCTGATCTATGTGGGACTAAAAAGAAAAACAAAACATCTTCGCGTAATCTCGCTCTCACTTTTCCTGGTCACGCTCCTGAAACTATTCATCGTTGACATTCGTGGAATCTCGGAAGGTGGAAAAATAGCGGCTTTCATATGCCTTGGCGTTTTGTTACTGGTCGTTTCATTCATGTATCAACGGCTGAAAAAGCTTTTACTGGCCGATGAACGCGCTGTCAACTCCTCCGCGAATACCGAATTATGAGGTTCCTACTGATACTAACGCTAATCCTGAGCAGGGCGACTTGTTGCCTGAGTCAGGGATTTATTGGGGAGGCAAAATTGCCGGCTGTCGACGCTGATGGCTTTTATAAGATAGACTTATCACCATCGCTAACAAGTCATCTCAATAATTCACTTTCCAATGTCAGAATTTATGATGGCAACGATGTAGAGGTACCTTATATTCTTCAATCTGAGGGCCCGGTATCCTATGCCAAAGAGTTCAAGCAATACGATATTGTAGACAAACGTCAAACAAAAAACTGCTGTACCTCCCTGATCCTTGCCAGTCCACAAGGCCACCCCATTAATAATATCAGTTTGTCCATCAGGAATGCAGACGTTACCAAGGAAGCAAGGCTGCTGGGCAGTGATGACAAAGAGACTTGGTATGCACTTAAAGATCAGTTTACCCTGAGCTCAATATCCAATCAGAATAACATCTCTGAGATACGGATCGTCGATTTCCCATTGAGTAATTATAACTACTATAGGATTGATATTGCTGACTCGCTTACGGCTCCGCTGAATATTCTGGCAGCAGGATACTACGAGGGTCGATCTCAGGACGGAAAGTTCACCGAGATACCGGGTACATGGATAAAGCGCGACAGCAATAGTTTGAAGAGAAGCTATCTTCATCTTCAACTTGACACAACACATATTGTTGACCGGATCATCGTATCGATGAAGGGTGCACCCTATTTTTTGCGACAGGCAAAGTTGTACACCAGGGAAGCCATGGTTAACGCAAAAAGCGATGATAAATACTACTATAAGCCGCTGTCGACCTTTGTGCTGAGTTCAAAGCAGTCTTCCGTTATCGAACTGGAGGCAGACCTGGCTCAGGATCTTTTACTTATAATTGAAAATAAAGACAATCCTCCACTTGAAGCCGGGAGTATCAAGGCATATCAACTCAACCGCTACCTCACTGCCTGGTTGAAAGGTGGTGAGACGTATTCGCTCAAATTTGGCCCAGCAGACCTGAGAGCGCCTGTCTACGATATTGAATATTTTCAGGACAGTATTCCCGCAGGGATCAAGACCCTGAATGCTTCACCTTTCACGCAGTTCAGTAAACAAACCGAGGAACCGTCAAAGACTTTTTTTACAAGTAAAGTTTTCGTTTGGGTAGCGATCATTGTTGTGATGGGAATTCTTGGTTTTATGGCCATGAAAATGGCAAGAGAAGTCTGAATGCATTATTACCGCAAAGGCACAAAGGCACAAAGGAAATACATTGTCACTTGCTGATAACCTTTTGAAACCATCCATTGAGCAGGGCCTCAAGCTTGAAATACTGAATATTTTATGCTTCGTACACAGGAAGAATTTCATCAATAACATCTGCATTTAACTTTGCGTCATTGCGCCTTCTATATAACTCTGTATTCTCATCGAATTTTTAACAAAGGCGGCATTTAAACCTTTCGAGACCTGATGCATTTAATTCCCAGTCTTTGGGTTAGCGACCTAATTTTATCGTAGATGCCGATGAAATTGATTTAGATAATTTTTCCCTGAATGAGTAGAAAATGTTTGAACCTACGCCCAGGTAAAATTAAGGCGCGGTCCCGAAAGAACGCGGCCCCACGGCCGAGGAGCCAGGGATGCGAACTCGACTACAACGTGAATTTTTGGAAGAACGACCTCGGGTCGTTGAGTATGCAAGAGGCTTTTCTACAAAGTTATTAACCCATAACATAAGACCCCTTATTGGGATACTTTGCGGTAAGAAATCATGGACAATTCATAATTGCCTCGCCTGTAACCTTTTTTCAATGCACCAGTAGGTATAGTTATGATCCGAAACTATATTAAGATCGCCTGGCGAAATATAATTAATCACAAAGTCTATTCTTTTATTAACATCGCCGGCCTTGCCGTTGGCCTCGCTTGCAGTATCACGATCGGACTATACATCTGGGATGAATACAGCTACGATCGTTTTCATGCCCACTTTAAGGAAATTTATCGCGTTGTGGAAACACAAGACCACGCAGGTGTACTCCACCCTGTGGCGGTAACCCCGGGGCGGCTGGCTTACGCATTAAAAACCGACTACGCTGAAATCAACGAAACTTGTCGTGTTGGACCTCCAAGTCCGGGAATTCTGACCGTTGGCCAGATTAATATTGAGCCGAAAGCGGTGATCGTAGCGGACAATTCACTCTTCAATATGTTTGACTTCAAGCTCCTTATGGGGAACTCTAAAAAAGTTCTGATGGAGCCTAATGAAGTTGTCATCACCACAAATGTCGCAGAACGAATATTCGGACCAACCTGGAGACACAATAATAAGTTACTAGGGCATCAAGTGATCCTGAATAACACCAGTGTCCTGGTCGTCGCAGGTGTCGCTGAAGATTGTCCCGCCAATTCACATATTCAGTTCGACGTCGTTCTGTCTATGCGCTACGAAGAAGCAAACAGGCCTAATAACTTTTCCAACTGGGAGAATAATAATTATCACACCTATATCAGTTTGTTCGACGGAACGGATGCTTCAGTACTGGAGGAAAAGATCCAGGGTTACATGAAGCCATTCAATTTGTGGGCTAAGCCAACGCTTTTGCTACAGCCGTTCAATGAAATCTATCTTCGTTCCCATTTCGATTATGGCAACTGGGCTAAGGCGAGCAGTATTGGATATCTCCGGATTTTCTTTTCCGTTGGTTTGGTTGTCCTGTTGATCGCTTTATTCAACTTTATTAACCTGTCAACCGCGCGGGCTACCCAACGCGCGAGAGAAGTTGGCGTTCGCAAAGTTATTGGTGCCTTGCGAAAGCAGCTCGTGCTCCAGTTTTTAAGTGAATCCTTGCTGATGACGATCCTTGCTGTAGTGCTGGCGTTGATCCTGTTAATATTCTTTGTGCCCCTGCTCAACGACATTTCAGGGAAATCGCTTTCCATTCCGATCGCCGAGCCTTATTTCGCATTGGCAATTTTGAGTCTGGTTCTCTTTATTGGCTTTCTAGCCGGTATATACCCCGCATTCTATTTGTCCAATTTCCAGCCCGCAAAAGTTTTGAAGGGATTTTTCAAAACCGGATCCGGTCAACTTTTCCGACGCGTTTTGGTAGTCACGCAATTCACCTTCTCAGTCATGCTGATTCTCGGAGCCATTGTGATCTACAGGCAACTGACGTTCCTGCAAGACAAGAGTTTAGGCTTCGACAAAGAGCAGCTCATTTTTCTGCGCATGAAAAATCAACTCTTTGCCAAAGCTGCCTCGTTAAAGTCTGACCTGCTGGCTCAAACGAGTATCAAAGGGGTAACCGCAACATCCAATAACCTGATCGATATGACAGGCTCAACGCATAGTATTAAGTGGGAAGGACAACAGTCCGATGACATTTTTCCTATATCTCATATGAATGTCGACCCGGATTTTCTGGCAACTACCGGTATGATACTAATTGCAGGTCGAAATTTCTCCCTTATTGCTTCTGATTCAACTTCCTGGTTGATCAATGAGACTGCTGCAGCAAGAATGGGCTGGACGCCGCATGCTGCCATCGGTAAACCATTACAGTTGTGGGACACCAAAGGCACTATAGTCGGCGTTGTAAAAGACTTTCATTTCAGACCTATGACCACAGCAATCGAGCCCATGCTATTTCGTTATTGGCCAGGAGAGTTGTATTCTGGATTTTTTGTGAAAGCCAGACCTGGTCACCTCCGGGAAGCTGTTGGTATCATAGAGCAATTGTATAAAAAACATGAGGCACAGACAGCTCCTCAATATGAATTCGTGGATCAGACCATTGACCGCCAGTATCGCAAAGAGCAGAATACCGGGCTTATCGTGCTGTATTTCTCGATCCTTGCGATACTCGTGTCATGTCTTGGGCTGTTTGGTCTCGCCACCTTTGCCGCTGAGCAACGCACGAAGGAAATAGGGATTCGAAAAGTTCTTGGCGCAACTGTGATGAACGTCGTCAGTCTGTTATCGAAGGATTTTATCAGCCTTGTCGTGATCGCCATTTTAATCGCCTCTCCCCTGGCGTTGTGGGCGATGACCAAATGGCTCGAAGGTTTTGCATATCGCATTGAGGTGCAATGGTGGATGATCGCCATCTCAGGAGCAATAGCCTTAAGCATTGCCGTGTTAACGGTATCGTTTCAATCCATTAAAACAGGGATGATGAATCCGGTGAATAGTTTGCGTTCCGAGTGATGGTGTTCCGCCAATATTTAACCGCAAAGTATACCAATAAGGGGTCTTATGTTATTGGGTCAATAACTTTGTAGAAAGCCTCTTGCATACTCGACGGTCCAATGTCTTTCTTTAAAAAATTGACGTTGTAGTTGTAGTAGGATTCATCTGTTATCCTGGCTCCCTGGCTCCCCGGCCGTAGGGCCGCGTCTTTGGGACCGCGCCTTAATTTTACCTAGGCGTAAGTTCAAACATTCTCTACTCATTCAGGGAAAATTAGCTAAATCAATTTCATCGACATCTACGATAAAATTAGGTCGCTAACCCAAAGACTGGGAATTAAATGCATCAGGCCTCGAAGGGTTTAAATGCAGCCTTGTTTCAAAAAATTCAATGAGATTACAGAGTTATATAGAAGGCACGAAGGCGCAAAGGAAATACAAAAAATAAAGACGACGTATTCTTTGCCTAGGCCCTCGTCACCCTTCTTTTACATTTAACGGCTGAAATAGGTCAGCACTGATAGTTACGATTGCGCTTACGTGTTGGGCAGAAGATCAGGTGAATTATTTCATAATTGCTTAGTCACGACAAACTGGCTATATTGGATTAAATGGCCTCCATCCTACCTGATTTTGAATATGACATATTCATCTCATACCGTCAAAACGATAATAAGTATGATGGTTGGGTAACAGAGTTTGTCAACAACCTTAACAAAGAGCTGGAGGCCACACTCAAAGACAAACTCAATATTTACTTTGATGCCAATCCCCATGATGGTTTACTGGAGACGCATTCCGTGAATCATTCTCTCGAGTCAAAACTGAAGTGTCTGATATTTATTCCCATCCTTTCAAAAACCTACTGTGACTCAAAAGGTTTTGCATGGAATCATGAGTTTCTGGCTTTTATCGAGAAGACAAAACAAGATCAGTTTGGACTGAACATCAAGTTAGCTTCAGGAAATGTTTCAAGTCGTGTGCTACCGGTACGCATTCACGACCTCGATGCAGAAGATGTAAAATTAGCTGAATCACATCTTGGACCTATCCGGTCAGTGGATTTCATTTATCATTCGCCAGGGGTTAATCGCTCCTTGCGTACCTGGGATGACGACATAATCAAAAATACCAAGCAGCCATATTATCGCGATCAGATCAACAAAGTCGCCAATGCGATTAATGAGATCCTTCGTGGAATAAAACACGTTGAGAAAAATAAATCCGGGGAAAAAATTCCGATAGTCACGGTCAAAGAAGAAGATAATCCGATTGCCAACAAGCGGGCCGACCGATACAGAACGAAAATACCAGGATCATTTTCGCGGCTGATCGTTGGGAGTTGCATAGTTCTCGCTTTGGCGGTATCAGGTTACTTTGGAACAAAGTGGTACCTCGCCCAACAAGATGTTGGTCGGGCCAGATATGTTTTGATCCCGGGAATTCAAAAATTGGTTGACGAAAATTTTCCTCCACCCGTGCAAGCCTATGAAATGGCTGTGGAGGCGAGGAAATATGTTCCAAATGACTCAACACTGATCAAACTGTGGTCAAGATTAACATGGACCATTCCGGTTGAGACTGAGCCAGATGGTGCGGAAATATTCTGGAAACCGTACGATAAGCCGGAAATGGACTGGATCTCTGCAGGAATAACACCGTCGAAAAATGTTACGCTAAGGCGCGGCTATCTCAGGATGGAACTTCGCAAACCCGGTTTTCAAACCATTGAGTATGCAGGCCCGATGGCCTATGTTAGAACGGGGCCGGACTTCGGAAAATTAAAATTGGAAAAGCCTGGAAGCATTCCGGAAAATATGGCTCGCATACCAAAGAAAACAACGTTCATGTATATCGTTGGACTGGAAACTTATGGTGACAAAGACGTTGGAGAATTTCTGATGGACCGGTTCGAAGTGACCAATAAACAGTTCAAAACTTTTATAGATTCAGGTGGTTATAAAAATAGATCGTTTTGGCAATTCCCAATCCATTTTGAGGGGAGGGAATTACCATTTGAATTAGCTGTAGCTAAGTTTGTTGACCGGACTGGAAGACAAGGTCCGGCAACCTGGGAGGTCGGAATTTATCCGGATGGCCAGGAAAACCATCCGGTCACAGGAGTTTCCTGGTACGAAGCTGCCGCGTATGCAGCGTTTGCTAAAAAGCAACTTCCTACAATCTTTCATTGGAGCATTGTTGCCGAGACCTCGCGCACGGAATTTATAGTTCCGCAAAGCAATTTCAGTGGAAAAGGTACGACGGACGTTGGCACAATGCCCGGCTACAGTACATTTGGTATTTATGATGTCGCCGGCAACGCTCGGGAATGGTGCCGGAATGAATCCAATGATCGTCACCAGCGGTTTATCCTGGGAGGCGGGTGGAATGATGCAACGTATAGCTTCAACGATGGTTATACACAGTTCGCAATGGACCGCAGCCCCGCCAATGGGTTTCGTTGTATGATCGAACTCCCCGGAGATTCCACTTTAGCAAGCTTGAACACGAAGATCGCGATGGCGTTCCGCGATTACCGCAAGGAAAAACCTGTGGACGATAAAACGTTTGAGATCTTTCTAAGACAATATTCTTATGACAAAGCTCCTTTGCATGATAGCGTGACTAAGATCGCTGACAAAGAATTTTATACCGTAGAAAAAATCACTTTTGATGCAGGCTATAACCATGAGCGCATACAGGCATATTTGTATTTACCTAAAAACACAAAACCGCCCTTTCAACCGATCTTGTTCTTCGGGGGATCAGGAGATATTTTTTCACGAAGATTTGATGTCACCCTTGCCGCTGCCAGAGTGGATTTTCTCTTGAAAAGCGGACGGGCCCTGGTCGTTCCAGTCTACAAAGGAACACACGAGCGACATGACGAACTAAAATCTGACATCCAGGAAGAAACTGTATTTTATAAAGACCACGTGATCATGTGGCGAAAAGATATTGGCCGAACCATCGATTACCTCGAAACGAGAAAAGATCTGCAAGCCGGCAACCTTGGCTACCTTGGCTGGAGCTGGGGAGGATTCATGGGCGGGATCATGCCTGCCGTCGAAAAGAGAATTAAAGCCGTTGTCTTGAATGTTGGCGGGATGGCAATGCAGAAGGCGTTACCTGAAGCCGACCAGGTCAATTTTATTCCTCGTGTTACGCAACCCGTTTTAATGCTGAACGGAAAACACGATATGTTCTTTCCAGTAGAGACATCACAAAAACCAATGTTCGATCTGTTGGGTACGCCTAAAAATGATAAGAAATTTTTCCTTTTCGAATCAGGACATCTTGTGCCGCGAAGCGATTTTGTGAGAGAGACGGTGTTGTGGTATGATCAATATTTGGGCATGGTGAAATGAGGTTTACCGCCCACATACGTCCCGATACTTATCGGGGCTTCGGCGGGTAAACTCCGGCGCAAAGAACGCAAGCGCTCGCAAGGAATTTAAAGCAAGGATTCCGAAGATTCGTAAACAACTTATAACCAGCACAAACTCCTTGCGCTACTTTGCGTTCTTTGCACCTTTGCGGTGAATTGGATTATATTCATAAAAATAATTCACTATGCGCGTTTACCTGATCCTTCTTGCTCTCTTGCTAGTACTCACTTCCTGCGATCGAAAGACCAAGGAGTCTGAGACAACGACGTCCGTTCCGACGGATACGACCAGCTATCTCACCACCGGTGAGCCCCTCGTCACTGACATCTATACAGCCGATCCGTCAGCACACCTGTTTGAAGACAAAATATACGTCTACCCATCACACGACATCGACGCGGGAACGCCAGAAAATGATATGGGCGATCACTTCGATATGAAGGACTATCACGTCTTGTCTATGGACAGCATCGGCGGAAAAATCACCGATCACGGGATAGCACTTGACATCAAAGATATACCCTGGGCAGGCCGGCAGTTATGGGCGCCGGACGCGGCGTTCAAGGATGGCAAATACTACTTGTATTTCCCGGCCAAAGACAAGCAGGATGTCTTTCGTATCGGTGTGGCTGTCGCCTCGCAGCCCGCAGGGCCTTTCAAAGCTGAACAAGAGTTTATTCCGGGAAGCTATAGCATCGATCCCGCTGTGTTTCGCGATGACGATGGAAAATTCTATATGTATTTTGGCGGGATCTGGGGCGGTCAACTTCAACGATGGACAAACGACAAATACAACGCTAACGGATCGAAGACCGATCTGCAAAAAGACAACGCGCCTGCTATTGGTCCACGGGTAGCAATTTTGAGTGACAACATGTTAAAGTTTGCCGGCCCCGTTAAGGAAATTGAGATCCTGGATGACCAAGGTAAAGCAATTACAGGCAAGGATCATTCGCGCCGGTTTTTTGAAGCTTCCTGGATGCATAAATATAACGGCAAGTATTACTTTTCCTATTCAACAGGAGATACGCATTTCATCTGTTACGCCACTGGGGACAATCCCACCGGTCCATTTACCTACCGGGGAGTTATCCTCAATCCCGTTACCGGCTGGACGAATCATCATTCCATCATCGAAGTGAAAGGTCAGTGGTATTTGTTCTATCACGACGCCAGGATCTCAGGCAAGACACATTTACGCAATGTGAAAGTCACGAAGCTCCATCACACCCCCGACGGAAGTATTAATACTATTGATCCCGTTAAGTGATGTTTCAGGCGTCCCTTGATTCAAAATTCACGAGCTCATTAAAATTTACGGATCTTGTCTTGAAGAAGATAGAGAATAGGAGAATACGCAGCAGACAATACACAATATTCATTCTAAAATTATGAATTATGAGATATGAATTGCCATGATTCCAGGGGTACTCAAGGAAGAGTGTAACCGAATCCTATCACGAGGCAATTCATAATCCATAATTCATAATTTATAATTGCTTAGCGCAGCAGCGAAACATTTTCCTTCGGAATACGTTAACATGCGATCTTTCAGACCTGACCACCCCAGACGCACCTTGGGTGAGCCTTAACAGCTGGTGTCCATAAGGGTATCAAAACGAACACCCTATCAAGGCGAATAACATTCAAATAAAAATAACTATAAGATAAAACACAACGGCTTAAAAATTAGTAAATAATGCTCTTCCTTCATTAACTTTCATACGCTAGACTTCAATACTAGCCAATGGTCTTTTCGGAAGACTTGTGAAGTAGAAACTGTTGTGTGCGAGAGGATCATATTGCTTAGCGAGTCCTATTTGAATAATTGCCTCAATAAATTTTAACAACTAAAAAATCCTTACGTTATGAAAAGAAAATTACTAAACACATTGTGTTCCATCACAATGTCCGCAGGTTTTTCATTCATTCCAGGGTTGATGTTCTCGCAATCAACTGCCCTGGAACAGCCGGATGATTCACCTCCAAAAATTGAAAACAGGGATGTGGCTTATGAGCCTTCTAATCCCGAAAGTACCGTATCGGTGTACAATGCCGATATAACAGTAAGTGGAAAGGTTATTGATAATAGCGGGCAGGGATTGCCGGGCGTAAACATCCTTGTAAAAGGGACTGCCAACGGAACCACTACTGATTCGAACGGTGACTATAAGCTCACCGTGGTCGATGGCACGGGCACACTGATCTTTTCATTCATTGGTTATGCGTCCCAGGAAGTGATCATTGATAACCGCACGACAATTGATGTCACTTTGTTGCCAGATATCATTTCTCTTTCCGAAGTTGTCGTGACAGGTTACGGATCACAATCCAAGCGGGATATTACCGGGGCGGTTTCAACCATTGATAGTAAGCAGCTGCTTTCCACCCCTTCCACTAACGTTGGTCAAGCCCTGCAGGGGAAAGTTGCTGGCGTTACGGTTGGGAACGAGAACAGTCCGGGTGGCGGTGTCATGGTCCGTATTCGTGGCTTTGGTACTGTCACTGATAACTCTCCGCTTTACGTCATCGATGGCGTACCAACCAAGGGTAGTTTGAATACCATCAATCAAAATGACATCGAATCCGTGCAAATACTGAAAGACGCATCGTCGGCTTCCATCTATGGCTCACGCGCTGGTAACGGGGTGGTTATCATCACCACGAAAAAAGGAAAGATGGGTAAGCCCATGTTTACTTATGACATGTATGTCGGTACACAACAGCCTGGCAAATTCCTGGACCTGTTGAATACGCAGGAGTACGCCCAGCTTACATGGGAGTCACGGATCAATGCCGGAGCGGTGGGTAGCAATGGTAATCCCGCGCACGCCCAATTTGGCAACGGGGCGACACCAACTATCCCTGACTATATTTTTCCAGCAGGCGCAATGGAAGGAGATCCGCGTGTAGCCCAGGACGCCAGTGGAAAATACATCAATTACAGTTCAAATATTGATGCAGCCGATTTCAATAAAACCAAATGGTTGATCACAAAAGCGAACAAGACCGGGACAAACTGGCTGGATGAGATCTACAATTCCGCTCCCATACAAAACCATCAGATCGGTGTTTCAGGCGGAACGGAAGCTGGACGCTATGCCATATCCCTCAATTATTTCGACCAGGAGGGTATCATGCTTCATACTAATTTCAAACGCTATTCTTTGCGGTCTAATACTGAATTCAATATCAATAAAAGAATAAGGGTAGGTGAAAACTTTCAGTTTGGATACAGCGAGAGAGTCAATCAACCCAATGGAAACAGCCAGGAAAGCAATCCCACATCCTTTGCGTTCCGGATCCAACCTATTGTGCCGGTTTACGACGTATCAGGAGTGACTCATGCCGGAACAAGAGGAACTGATCTCGACAATTCCCGCAATCCGGTAGCCGACCTGTGGCGTAATAAAGACAACATCCAGAAAGAAGTCAGGATCTTTGGAAACGCTTACGCGGAAGTTGATATTCTTGAAAACTTAACGGCCAAAACCAGTTTTGGCATCGACTATACGATTTTCAATTTCAAAGACTACACCATTCGTGACATTGAATCCGCAGAATCGAGAGGTTCCAACTCCCTAAAAACCACCAATAACTTCGAATATACATGGACCTGGTACAACACATTGACCTATAACGCCACGTTCAACGATATTCACCGACTCAACTTTATCGTTGGTATTGAAGCCATTGATGACTACTATGAAACGTTTGATGCTTCCAGGACAAATTTCGCGTCCGACGATCATGACAACCGGTTTCTCAGTGGTGGTACAGGTGTGCAAACTAATAATGGCGGTGGTTCTGACTGGAAACTGGCCTCAGAATTTGGGAAGGTCAACTACAACTTGCTAGATAGATATCTATTGGAAGGTACTATCCGCCGGGACAGATCTACCAGATTTTCCCCTAGACAACAGGGTCGCTTATTTTCCCGCAGTAAGTGCTGGATGGGTTTTTTCGGAAGAAGGTTTTGCCGAAGGATTTAAACCATGGCTCGACCGGGCTAAGTTAAGAGTGGGATGGGGACAAACAGGTAACCAGGAAATTGGTTATTACAATGCCTATACCATATTCTCAACCAATCCAATTACTTCGTTTTATGATCTGAATGGATCACGCACTTCGGCGATTCCAGGTTACGAGTTAACGCAGTTCGGAGACGCAGATGCTAAATGGGAAACGACTACGTCAACCAACATTGGTCTTGATGTTACTTTGCTAGGTGGAAAATTTGACTTTGGTATTGACTGGTACAATCGTGAAACATCGGATATGCTATTTCCGGTTGCACCTCCCCTTACTGCGGGTGTGGCTACAGCGCCTTTCCGAAACATCGGCTCGATGCGTAATCGCGGTGTTGACCTTGCACTGGGTTATCATGGTCAGTCAGGCGAGCTTACCTATAGCGTTGAAGGTAATTTCAGCACATATCGCAATGTTGTCACCAAAACTACAGGCGATGCGAATACACAATATTTCGGCATCAATGATGAACGTATTCAAAACTTTGTAGTTACGCAGCAGGACTATCCCATTTCGTCCTTCTTTGGCTACACGATCGATGGTATTTTCCAAAGCGATGATGAAGCAGCCGGAGCACCTGTAAATAACCTGGGCACTAACCAGAACAAGGCCGGAAGGTTTATATTCAGAGATGTAAGCGGTCCCGATGGCGTACCCGATGGAGTGATCAACACCAGAGACCTATCCATTATTGGCAATCCTCACCCTGACTTTACTTATGGTATCACCCTTAACGTTAACTACAAAAACTTCGGGTTGACACTCTTCGGCCAGGGGGTACAGGGAAATGAGATCTTTAATTACGTTAAGTACTGGACTGACTTTCCAACTTTTGCTGGCAACAGAAGTACACGCATGCTGTACGATTCATGGAGACCTGGTAAGACGGATGCAGTTCTCCCTCAGCTGACATCCAGCGATCAGGTAAGTATTCTTCCTTCAACCTACTACCTGGAGTCCGGTTCTTACTTCCGTTTTAAGAACATTCAATTGACTTATACCCTTCCCAGGACATTGGTCGCCAGATTAGGTCTTCTTCTGTTCGTGTTTACGTTCAGGGACAAAACCTCATTACGATCACCGATTATTCGGGAATGGATCCTGAGATCAATTTCGAAATTATGCCGCAGGCAATGACCGTGTAGCCGGATCGTTTGGTTATATCAACGGGCAGTAACCGGCAGCTCCGGTGTGGATGGTGGCGCATATCCTGCCTCCAAGCAGTACGCTAATTTTATAAACTTAACCTTCTAACGCACCCTATTTTCATAAATTTAATTTCTATACAGATGAAAAAATCATATTTATATACGGCATCTATTCTTCTTAGTGTGCTCAGCTCATGCTCGGACTCATTTCTGGAAGTCAGACCGAAAGCAGCGCTCAGCAACGCCACCTTGCAAAACATAAAGGTGTTAACTCGCTATTCGTTGGAGCTTATGCATTGCTCGACGGATGGGCTACTGCGGAAGGTGCTTACCGGTCCTACCAGGTTGGTGCCGATAACTGGGTTATGGCAGCGTTGCCTCCGACGACGCTTATAAAGGAACAGATGCCGGTGATCAACCTCCTATCTCATTGATCGAACAAGCAAACATCGCTTCCGATAACATCTATTTCCGTGGAAAATGGCGAGGTATGTACGATGGCATTGCCCGGTGCCAACGACGTTCTGCAGATCCTCCCGCTAACGTTACGGATATAACAGAAGCTGAAAATGCACAAATTATCGCTGAAGCTAGATTCCTTCGAGGACATTTTCACTTCGAGCTGAAGAAAATGTATCAATAACGTTCCCTACATCGACGAGATCCTCTACGATCCGAATAATCTGGAGAGCACGAAATACCCAAATACGGAAGATATCTGGCCAAAGATTGAAGCAGACTTCAAGCAGCGTATGATGTGCTTCCACTCAAACAAACCCAACCCGGACGACCCACCAAATGGGCTGCAGCCGCCACGTTAGCGAAGGCCTATTTGTTTCAGAATGAAATACTGCGGAGGCAAAGTCATTCTGAGGCAATCGTGGCCAGCGGCCAATATAGATTGATCGACAATTATCACGACAATTTCAGAGCCGCTACGAACAACAATGCTGAATCTATTTTCGAAGTACAATATTCTGTAAATGATGGTGCCGCCGGTGGTGAAAATGGAAATATCGGCTCAACCCTGAACTATCCTTATGGTGGTGGAGGCGTAACAACCTGTTGCGGCTTCTTCCAACCTTCACAAAATCTTGTCAATGCTTTCAAGACCGACGCTACCGGCCTGCCTTTGCTCAATACCTTTAACGATAGTGATGTAACGAGCGATCAGGGCATCGAGGCGACGGCTCCGTTTACGCCTTACACAGGAACAGTAGATCCCCGGCTGGACTGGACTGTTGGCAGAAGAGCAATTCCTTATCTGGATTGGGGTGTTCATCCCGGTAAAACCTTTGTACGCGATCAGGCATATGGTGGTCCTTATTCTCCCAAGAAGCACGTGATGTACAGATCAGATGTCGGTACCAACACATTTGCCGGCAATCCTCGTTTGAATGCCAACAACTATCGCATGATCCGTTATTCTCATGTGTTCCTCTGGCTTGCAGAAATTGCCGTTGAGGAAGGGAATCTGGAAGACGCCCGCGGATACGTTAATCAAATAAGAGCCAGAGCGGCGAAGCCAGCTGGGTTTGTGAAAAAATGCTGATGGAACCCCTGCAGCGAACTATGTCATCAGCGAATACCTCACACCCTTCCCTGATGAGGCGACCGCCAGGAAAGCCGTTCAGATTCGAGCAACGACTTGAATTTGCCATGGAGGGTCACCGACGTTTTGATCTCGTACGATGGGAAATTGCTGAACCAACACTGAACGCTTACTATACGGTTGAGGGAACAAAAAGATCATATCTGAACAACGTTCGGTTTGTTGCAGGCAAGCATGAGTATTTCCCTATTCCCATTCAGGAGATACTGAACAGCCAGGTCAATGGCCAGCAAACTTTAACGCAGAATCCTGGATATTGATATTTGTTAATTAGTAGAAATAAAAGCCGTCTCTCTTTGGAGGCGGCTTTTTTTACGATCAAGATTGACAAATTTGGAAATTCTGCGTTTTGAATAGAACATCGTTCCGTCAGAGTCCCGAGACGGGAGAATCTCTGCGGAGAATAAGCCAATCCCTTATTCTAGAGACATTGTATAGATCTCCAAATTTCCATTCGCCGCCGAAACGAATGTGATTGACTTACCATCAGGTGACCATAAAGGATTGGCCTCTCTTGCCTTATTCCTCGTGAGATTCTTGAGATTGGTGGCATCAGAATTAATAATCCAAATATCTGCATCGTCATCCCTTCCTGATACAAAAAGAATTCGGGAACCATCAGGTGACCAAATGCCCTCGGATGAATTGGCAGGCGTAGTTAATTTTACCTGGTTAGTACCATCAGCATTCATTGTATATAAATTACTGCTTCCATTTACAGTGGATGTAAATAACAGACTTCTCCCATCCGGACTCCATCTCGGCCCTTCATTGGCTCCTCTGTTACTTGTCAAACGTCTGAGGTTGCTCCCGTCAACATCTATTATACATATTTCCAAATTCCCATCAATTTCAGAGTTGAAGGCAATTCTTAAGCCGTCGGGAGACCATTGATGACCAACGTCATCGCCTTTGTTTTTTGTCAATCTTTTTTCATTTGTTCCGTCTAGCTTCATGACGTATAATTCCCAGTTCCCGTCCCTTGTCGACGCAAAAACTATGTTCTTACCATCGGGTGAAAAAAATGCAGCAGCATTATGTCCATTGCTGTCAGTCAATCGTTTTTTTTCAGAACCGTCGGCCTCCATCATGTAGACATCCAACTCCTTATCAAACATTTCAAATACGATTCTCTTTCCATCCGGAGCCCACCTGGGATGGTCACTTTTTAAAGGGCCGTCTGTCAATTGTGTCGTTTTCTTCGTCGCAATATTATACACATAAATCTCGTTGTGACCACTGCGATCGGAATCAAATAAGATTGTTTTGCCGTCCGGGCTGTAAGATGCGTGAAAGTCTTCCGTAGGGTTATCGGTGATGCGCTGCCAGGGTGGTTGGATCGTCTGGGGCCAGACAGCAAACGTCGACAGTATAAGGAAGTTTAATGTTAAAATTTTAGCGCTGATATTGTTGATATACTTTTCCGGCATAAGAAATGGCAGTTTGATCAAATTTAAAATTTTCAATTTCAGCGACTATCCCTCTTCTTAGGGTATCTTGGCTTGACGCCAAGCTGTCCCTCATTAAAGATCTAATAAAAGGGATGGTCGCAAAACACCCCTTTATTGTCGCTTGCGCACTTCATGTATCTTGTGCCGCTCCTGCATATTTGTATTATCAATGCAACGGAAGGCGAAGGATAAATGAAAGCGCCGCGGATGTCAATCAATTTTGGTCTCTAACTGAAACAACAATATGGCTCCTAAATTAACATTCAAGACCACTCTGCTGCAGGGAAAAAAGACAGCGACAGGGATTGTGATCCCGCCGGAGATAATTGAGAAAATCGGTGCTGGTAAGAAGCCACCTATCAAGGTTACCATTAACGGATTTACCTATCGCAGCACCGTAGCAGTTATGGGAGGCGCATTCATGGTTGGCGTAAGCGCTGAAAATCGTGCTGGCGCTAAGGTGAACGGTGGTGACAAAATCGAAGTAACCATTGAATTGGATACGGAAGAAAGAGTTGTAGAAGTTCCGGCTGACTTTCAAAAAGTGCTGAACAAGAACCTGGTTGCAAAAAAGAATTTCGAAGCGCTTTCTTACAGCGGAAAAAAGCTAATAATTATACCGATCAATGACGCGAAGACTGAAGAAACACGTCAAAGAAGAATTGAGAAAGGATCGAGTGCGCTGATGGAGCGTAAAAAATAGTGGCTCAATTATTTTTTTTCTGCCCAGATTCTAATGCAGAGGCCGAAACCTTTACCGCTAAGACGCCAAGGACGCGGAGAAACCGCCAAGAGCTTTTGCGGTCCATTGCGTCCTTAGCGTCTTAGCGGTAAATTGTGACGAAATTTGACCGCTGCGCGACCAAAATTAAAACTAATGAAATGGATAACCAGAGAACGCCCAAAAATTGACCGCATCGCCTGTCCATGGTTAATCAAAAGGTTTGTGGACAATGCTGCTGAGATCATCTACGTTCCATTCGAACAAGTGAGAAAAAAAGCTGAGGCGCTAAAAGCAATTCCCTTCGACATTCCTGACGTCGAGTATACACACTACGGGGATGAATGCACGTTTGATTACATCGTTAGAAAACACAAAATAAAAGATCCAGCAATTCAAACCCTGTCAGCAATAGTTCGTGGTGCCGACACGGATCGACATGATATTGCAAGCCAGTCATCAGGGCTATGGGCTATTTCTGCCGGATTGTCAAAGAACATTCAGGATGATCATCAGTTGCTTGAAAAAGGAATGCTGATCTATGACGCATTATATACCTGGGCAAAACATCTTCAGAATGAAAAGCATACTCAGAATCCCTTTGAGAACATGCTACTCGACGTTTACAAAAAGTACCTTACTGAAAAAAAGCAAGGAAAGAGGGTGCCTGAATGGGCGAAGGAATTAAAAGAAATTATACAGGATCAAATTGATACCAACCTGACTTTAAGCTTAAAGGAGATCTCGGAAAGTCTTAACGTCCACCCTTCGTATCTGTCAAGGGAGTTCTCCAAGTATTTTGATAACCTTTCATTTGGAGACTATATCAGGAAGCTCCGCATTGAAAAATCCATGGAGCTTTTGAAAGATCCAAAATATTCTCTTTCTGAAATTGCTTATCTAACAGGCTTCTCGGATCAAAGCCATTTTAACAGGATCTTCAAATTACATACCGGCAAAAACCCTTCAATACATAGAAAAACCCTCCAAAAACAGTAAAAACTATACAAATTGTAAATTCCATTCTAGAATTTGACAGCCAGCATCGATACTATTGCAGTAAATTTATTTATGGCAAAAGTACCAGCTAACCTTTCACTTGCGCTAGCGCTGCTGTTCATCGGCTTCTCCTCCTTTGCGCAGGCTCCTGACAAGAACATCCATTCCAGAGAACAGCTTTGGTTAGGGTATTTCAATCAAACAAGGTTCAGCAACAAATGGGGAATGTGGGTTGACGTTCACTACAGAATGACCGATAACTTTGTGGACCGCCCTTTTCAATTCCTCTTCCGTCCGGCGGTGACATACTTTATTAAGGATAACCTCAGGGTAAATGTCGGTTATACTTTGGCTGAACACTTTCCAGGAAAAGGCCTGCATACAACACGGGCTGAACATCGCGCGTGGCAGCAAATATGGTGGAATCAAAAGTACGCTCGACTCACAACGCTCCAATGGCTGCGACTTGAACAACGCTTCAACGAGAAAGTAGTAAATGATCAAAAGTTAGATGGATACAACTACACTTTCAGGGTAAGGTATAACTTCTCATTCTTTATTCCCCTTAAGGGAAAAGAGCTCGCGCCAAAAACACCTTTCGTTGCAATCGCGAATGAAGTATTCTTAAACTTTGGTGACAAGGTAGTCTACAACACTTTTGATCAGAACAGACTTTTCGCAGGTTTTGGATACCAGTTTACATCCCACCTGAACGCGCAGCTTGGGTACTTAAATATCTATCAGCAGGAAGCTTCCGGTAATAACTATTTTTCCACACATGCTGTCCGCCTTTTTGTGTTTCACACATTGGATCTAAGGGACAAGGACTAAAATAATGCGCGATCATTGCACGTTAATTGGAAAAGTGATATCAAGGTCGGTTTCACCGGTACTTGAATCCGAAGTGCCAGACTTCAGATCTGGTTGATGCTTCAGCAATACGCGGAGGGAACCTGAGACCGCGCTATTCGCGGATGTCCAGATGGTAGTCAGTCCCAAGGGACGATTATTCACATCTCTGGAATTCAAACCGCCGGTATAATTCACAACATCGTCCCGGTTATCAACATTTCCATTTCCTGTTGGATTGCTAAATACCTCATTCGTCCAGGAGAAAAAGAATTGATGTTCATCACCCTCCGCTTCCACTTCACCTGTAATGTCATACCCCGGATCTGACGGCGCCGCCAATTCATTGATCAACGCAATGGTAAGCGTATACATTTTGTTTGCTCCCAGGTTAACCGGACCGTCTACAGCAATATTCTGTATCCCTTCGCCGTCAGGATCAGTAGCCGTTACGACGACAGCAGATCCTCCATCGGATGGTGCAAACGTGAGTGTCGCTTTTGTGATCAGTTCAGGCGTATCCTCCTTTTGTGGATCGTTATCATCACATCCGGAAAGAACACCCACGATTGCAATGGCAATTACAGCACTTAAAAATCTCAAAGAGGCTGCGGTCATTTTTTGATTATTCATGATAATTTATAATTGATTAAAGATGCATTCAATAAGAAAATATATTCAATAGCGCCACGACAACTATCACGCTTTCCTGCTTTTTATCTGATGCGTTGCGCTACCAATGGCAGTCTTGAGCTTTCCACACTTAATGAGGCCATTACAACCATCCTGCACGCGTAAACATACAAGATCAGTAATATTGTTTTCGTCAGCTATAGTGAACAAACAAAAGTGTTGCCAAAGGTAAATGGCCGGTATAACCTATTTTCGTTCTTATCCGGCCGCCTTGTATAAAGACAATGTCTAAAATAGCCAGCTTGCTACTTTAATTGTTTTCTCCTTATCATCTGTCCATGCAAAGATCAGTTCATTGCCAGACTTTGTCATTTGCGGAAATCCGCTGGACCGCGCGCCAGAGGTATGAGAGATTGTAACAGGCGTTCCCTTTACTCCATCATGACTAACTCTCACCACTTTGATATCACCACCTTCCAGCCAGCTTACCACAGAGGTACTATCGTCTAACATGACCACATCAACTCTTCCAACGGGTTTACCCTCATCTACCCGTACAGGTTTGCCAAAAGTAACTCCACCATCTGTTGAAAAAATAACCTGAACTTTAGCATTTTCGTCAGGAGCAGAAAACCAGGCAATGGCCAGATTATTACCGATGGAAGCCGAACGTGGCCCGTTTACAGGGCAGCCTGCAATTTTCCAATTATCCGGAAAGATCGACTGTGGTTTTGTCCAGCTTCCATTCACGAGGCGAACGATTGACATATCCCGAATTTCTTCATCGGAACGATCTCGATAGATGATGACAGGTCCATTGTCGGTAATCGCTGCAGTGGTCTGACAGCATTCACACGTCTTGTTGTCAAGTTCCCATTCATCCATCTTTTTTCCATTGTAGTCGATGATAGCTACACGCAAGTTCATCGATCCATGGTGACCATCCCCATGATCCATTCCCTCCATAACCGTGTTACGCCCGTCCAGCCAGGACACCAGGAATTTATCACCATAGGGAACAAGTGTGACAAAGCCATGTTCCGCCTGCTTGCCATCATCGTTTAAAGTAAAAGGAACCGTCCAATTTTTTCCTCCATCAGCTGAAGCAAAGATCTTCACATCATAGGTATAGCCGCCATCACCTCTCTTATCAAGCACGTGCGATACAAAGTTTCCATTTCCATCCGTTGCGATCATGGGATAGTCAGCCCAATTTACAAACCACGTGTTCCCGGAAGCGATAAGCGCAGGCTCAGACCATCGGTCCTCTGTCAACCGGGAGAATTTGAAAAAATTCGTTTCGTCTTTTTTCTCGACCCAAGACATATAAACTACTTCGTTTTTATCAGTAAAGAGATAAGGCTCCGCACTGAGTGATTTAGCAGGTGAAGGCTGGTACTCAGGAATGGAAGTATGCTGTTCCTTCTCGTGTTTTTTATTCGAACATCCTGAAGCAACAACTAAGGTGAGTGTGACTATGAATATTGTTCTCATCGATAAACAATGGATTATCATCAATTAGCGGTCTTATTCGTGATCAACGCTATATTCTCAGGCGTATTCCAGTTACGGTACCCTACTCCCGAAAAATTTAGCTTGCCTTCAGAATTAAAAATGAATGTGGTGGGTATCGCTTGAATATTGAGCGCCTCCATGTTCTGTAGTTGAACATATTGAAACGGAAATTGTTTCGACTCCTTAAATTTTGTGATCTGTGAAATTTCCTCGTTGGAAGCAAATAGAAAAACGACGTTCTTATCCTTTAATATTTCTTGCGTCTTGGCGATGGTGGGCATTTCCTGGATGCAGGGCTGACACCATGTAGCCCAAAAATTGATGAACACGATTTTATTTTTCAACGCAGCCATATTAACAGCACTTCCATCCAGATTCAAAAGTTTGATGTCATTTATTTCTATGCCTGTATCCTCTTTGTCTTCTGCCGTTACATCCTCCTGCTTTGTTTCCGCTTTTTTGCCGTCACAACTCGTAACCAGGGTGGCGGCACCAAATAATCCGACAGTCAGAAATACGACCGACACGATTGATTTTTCCATAGATTATTTATTATATGATCCTATAGTTCAGCATCATTCCATCATCTTCGTGCTCCAGATTATGACAATGCAGGACAAACATTCCGGTATACTCCGGGAAAGTCATGGCGAGACGGACCTTCTCTCCAGGCAATAACAGTACCGTGTCCTTCCAGCCTTTTTCTGTTGCAATAATTTCATTGCGCCCTCCAATACGTTCCAGGATTTGAAACTGTACGCCGTGAATGTGCATGGGATGGATCTCATCGCCGCTCAGATTGTCAAACTCCCATATCTCCGTCGTGCCTGCCTGCACCGTCTCATCAATACGGTCCATCTCAAAGATCTTTTCATTAATACCGTGACGTCCCATGCCACCGTGTCCGCCGTCGCCGCCAATCATGGTAGCAATGTCAAACGTCCTGGTCTTTATAGCGGCAGACGCCGGAATAACCTGGAATGTTGATAGTGCACCAGGTAAGGTGAAGCTACCGGAACCAGTGCGTTCAATTTTAAACTTCAGGATAGTGAAACTTTGCCTTCCCTGGATGTTGTACTTACTAAACTTATTGCTGACCAGGTAAACTTCCTGACCTATTGAAAAAGGAGAAAAGTCCACCAAGATATCAGCGCGCTCTCCAGGTCCAAGCATGATACTGGTTGCGACCTGCGGCGCCGCCAATAGGCCACCATCCGCGCCGATCACGTGAAATTGCATACCGTTAGAAAAGGCCAGATTATAGACCCTTGCTGTCGAACCATTAAGTATACGGAGTCTATGCCATCCGTTAGATACACTGGAGAATGGTGAAAAAATTCCGTTCACTGTAATTTGCTCACCCAGGTATCCGGACATGATCTCATCATCCGTGGGGGAATAATCAAGTGATGCGCCGGAGAAATGCTTGTCCTGAATGACTATTGGAATCTCAAATTCGCCGGACGGGAGATCAAGCGCGGCTTCTTCATTATCAGTCACGATGAACATTCCAGCCAGTCCCATAAATACCTGACGGGCCGTCTTCATGTGTGGATGAGGATGATACCAGTACGTACCAGCCCGTTGCTGAATGGGCAATGCGTAGTTAAATGATCCTCCGGCAGGGACCGTATGCTTCGGATGTCCATCCATACTTTCAGGCACTATTAAACCGTGCCAATGAATGTTAGTTTCCTCTGAAAGGTTGTTTTGCAACTGGACATTTACAGTTTCACCTGTAGCAGCTTTAATGATAGGTCCCAATATTCCATCACGGTAAGAAAGCAATGTAGTCACCTTACCGCTGAGTATTTCACCTGAAATACTTTGTACTGTAAATTGTATGTCATTACTAACCAGGGGTGGAAATACCAAAGGCCTGTCAAAGCCGCCTTCAACGATCCAGTTGGGCTCCCCTATCATATCTTCCTCTGTATGACAGGCGAGCAATCCCGATGATCCTACTAATGCAGCTATCGTTGAAAGGCCGGTTGATCTTATAAATGCTCTTCGCTTCATAGTGCCACTGAAAAATATTCTCTGCTGGAGTTTCTCTATCATATTCTTAATGGTGATGACCTGCCATTGGGTCTGTACCCTTTCTAAGTATAAGTTCACTATACAGCAGATAGGCACCGGTCACAGCCACCGTATCATTCTCCATCAATCCTTCAATAATTTCTACCTGCTCAAAATCTTCAAGTCCTGTTTTTACCATGCGTGGTTGGAACGTGTTCATGCCAGTCTGAACGTAAACATGTGTGCCATTGCCATCACGAATCACTGCATTCGTGGGTATGGCCAATGTCTTCTTTGATGAATGCGTGAAGAGAACTTGCGCCTGCATTCCTGGCTTAAACTTCATGTTGTTATTGTCCAGCGAGGCACGCACAACGGTGACCTGTGTATTGGCGCGATACTCCGGACTCAGAAATGTCACCTTGGCTTCAACAGGGCTGGACTCATAACCGCTGATCCTTACATTGATAATATCGCCTGCCTTTACCAGGGACGTTTCCTGCGGATAAAGCTCTGCTTCCAACCACAACTTAGTAATGTCTTCAATTTTAAACAATACTGCACCTTCAGAGACATACTGGCCTTCCGTTGCATTAGTTTCTGTGACCAGACCACTGACGGGTGAAAGAAAAGTGATACGATCCTGCACAGACCTCGATTGAGCCAATTGCTCAACCTGATTTTTAGAAAGTCCATAGCGCAAAAGTTTCTTTTCAGATGCTTTCAGGAATGACTCATAACGTGATTCGCTTTTTCCCAGAGATTCATACTGTTCTTTTGCCAAAAGGAATTCCCGCTGCAAGGTGAGCAACGTCTCGCTATAAAGTTCATAAAGTACGTCGCCTTTTTTTACAAGCGTACCGGTCTCCTTAAAAAATATTTTTTCCACCCTTCCTGTTGCCCGACTGCTGATGACCTGGCTACGATCCTCATTCACCGCGAGCCTTCCATTAACTACAACGGTCTGCCCAATCGACTTTGATGATACTATCTCTGTTGTAACATTTGCCAGCTTCATCTGGCTGTCATTTAGCATCACGTTGCTAGTTGCTTCCGTATGAACATGCTTTTCTTTAATTGAATCTTTACAGCCTAGAAAAAGCAGGAAAATAGAAAATAGAAAATAGAAATTAGAAAGTTGAAACGTGAAAATTGGGTGCGGTCTACTTTCCATGATATTTGTTTGTTGAATTTATAAATGCGTTAAGTCTTGGACCAATTTTTTCACCGCAAAGACACAAAGGCACAAAGTAAATGCATCTGCAACCCGGGTGTCGTCCAGAATGTCTCAAATATTACTGTCAGCTTGTCCTTTTGTATTCCTTGTGCCTTTGTGTCTTTGCGGTGAAATTCCATTTTCTAATTTCTACTTTCTAATTTCCAACCCTCACGAAGCTCTCCGAGTCAACTAAAAATTGCGCATTACTGGCTATTTCATCGGTAGATGCCAGTCCCTGCTTCACCTCTATCCAGCCTCCCGCCTTTAAACCGGCGGTTATCTTTTTTGGTTTAAGAACACCACGCTCCTTTACAAAAACAATTTGATGGATGCCTAAGTCCAGCACCGCTTCTTTAGGGACCCAAAGCGATTCGGAAGATTGAAGTTCAATACGGGCTTTAACTAAATGACCGATATGCAGATCATTCATCTTGTCGATGTAGACCCTTAGCTTTACAAACTGTTGTCCTTCGGCAAAGAAAGGCTGTATAAAATCTACTGTTGCCTTCTCTTCCCTTCCATTACCAAGATCCAGTTGAATTATTTGGCCCGCTTTGATCGATCCAACTTGTGCAGCCGCGAGATCAAGTTCTATCCGCAGCGAAGCAGGATTTACAATCCTGAATAGTGTTTGTCCGGAGGATACATAAGTTCCCTCCCGGATAAAAGACTCCGTTGCTGATGATTGGGACGCAATTGCAGAAGCAGAAGAATTTGCAGAACCTCCCATGGCATCCATACCATTTGGTGAAGAACCAGAAGATGAAGATGTGATGACGCCCGGTGCTTCCTGACCTCCCATTATCAGGTAGCCTGTGTAAGGACTATAAACTGCAAATGTATCTGATGTTTCTTTACTGGCGATCAATGAAGCTATCTGCGCCTGAGAAGCACCGAGTAAGAGCAACTTGCTTTTTGTTGCTTGAATGATCTCCGTATTCAATGCATCGCGGTCTAATAGATATAGCAGTTCGCGTTGCGCCGTGATCAGTTCAGGGCTATAGATCTCAGCCACCTTTTGCCCTTTTGCCACTGGCTGAAAAGCGTATTTCAAAAATACTTTCTCCAATCGTCCTCCGACGCGGGAAGATATAGTATAGATCGAACGGGTATCGTAAGTCACGACCCCTTGCGCTTCAACGATCATCGGAACAGCTTTGAATTCAGCCTTAATCGTTTTAATAGACGCCGTGACGATTTCACTGGGGGACTTCAGGAGATTTGCAAGGTCCCCGGTGATCTTCACTTCCTCACTGTCCCTTGCCTTACGCACCAGGTCCATTCCGCAGACAGGACAGGTACCTGGCTTGTCAGCAACTACGGTCGGGTGCATCGGACACGTGTACGTGTCCGCATGTTCTGCATGCTCGTTGCTTTTACTGCATGAAGCCAGCACAACTAACACTCCCATAAAAAATATGGCTAGGTTATTTCTCAAGTTCTTTTTCATAACTCACGATCATCTTATAGTATTCTTCAAGCTTATTCAGATATTCCATCTGGGCCATGTTCATTGCTTCCCATCCGTCAATTACCATGGGCAATTGTTCGCGGTTCTCTTCGTATGCAAGCATTAGTGTTTGATAATTCTTCCTTAAGCGCAGGGATGATCTTGGTTTCATAATTCTCAGCTGCTGTTTCATGCGGTTAAGCTGACTTGCCATTCCTGCCAGCATTCCCCGTGTTTCGATCAGAATGCTTCACGACCTTTCTTCATGGCCTCAATATCATACTGCATTCCTTTTACTTCTGCTTTATACATTTTTGAAGACCATGGTGCAATGGGAATGGAGACCATTGCCATTGCTGTGAATTGTGTTGGCATGTTGCCCAATGGGTTGCATGTGATCAAATCTTATTTTAAAATCAGGCTTTGCCTGAAAGCTTTTGAAGCTGTTGATTTAAGCGCATCACCTCAATGGTCTTGATGATCTGTTTAATGTCGCTTCGTTGTTCGCTTAAGGAGCCGTGTCATTAATGATTTGATCTGATTTCAAAATCGACGACTGTTGTTGTGTCGATCATATATGAATCCGAAGCAGGGAGATTCATTAGGGCTTTCAGTCGATAGCTTTTATCTTCGATATCTGACTGGTCATCAGTATCATGTTCTGGACTTCACTCAATCTTCCTTCAGCTTTGTAGATATTACCAAGACTTCCCTGATTGTATGGATAGCGTATGCTGCGCGAGCTTCAGCATGAGATCAATAATCTCTCATTCTCATTTAATACTTTCGATTTTTTTTCCGCTACAAGCCATTGATAATAAGTAGGTCTTTGCTTCCGCGCGCAGAATATTGAACTGAATGGCCCTTCCTTGCTTTTCAACACCAGCTTGTGATTGCAAAGTAATTTTTGTTGCATTCAGCTTTGCAGGATTTGGGATTTCCTGTTCAACGGAAAACATCCATGGCCTTTGTCTCGTTCATCCATTAACATTTGGTTGCCGTAAGGAGTCATGAATGTTCCTGCGCCAACCATTGGTGCCATCCAGCTTTTTGCTCCGGCGGTATATTCATTCAATGCTTTGACTTTATTGTCATATTCCTGAAGCATTGGATTTTTCCTGTCGATCATTGACAAGCACACTATCCAATGTTAATCACCTGGCACTGCTCTGTATAGAAAGCAGTAGCGATATCGCTAGCACGAAGCACGGAAGCGCCCACACTCGTCTGCTAGTTTTGCTGTCTGACTTTACGCTTAATGTGCTTGCGCTTCATATACCTTCCATTTTTCCAAATTTTCTCAATTCATATTCTTTCGTCATTAAAAATATGAGCGGCTCACCAAGAGAATATGTGTGGACGAAGTCAGCACCCCGCCAATCATCGGTAAGACGATAGGCTGCATCACATCACTGCCTACACCGGTAGACCATAGTACAGGAATAAGCCAAACAAAGCAACACAAACTGTCATCAGCTTTGGGCGAAGACGTTTGGCCGCGCCTGCTATCACATATTCTCTTAATTCATCTTTTGAAATCGTTTCACTTGAATTTCCCCGAAGTTTGACCAGTTGCTGCATGGCATCGTTCAGATAGATTACCATCACCACGCCGGTTTCTACCGCTATTCCAAACAACGCGATGAAACCTACAGCAACGGCTACGGATAAATTCACTCCATAGAAGTACACCATATAAGCGCCGCCGATCAGTGCAAATGGAACGGTGATCAAGCTGAAGAATGCTTCACGAATTGATTTGAATGCCAGGTACAGGGAAATGAAAATGATCAAGAACACCACTGGCAGAATGATCATCAAAGTTTGCTGCCCGCGGATCAGATTTTCATATTGACCACTCCATTCGAGGTAGTATCCATTTGGCAGTACGCCCATTTCATGATTTAACTTTTCGATGGCTTCCTTTACAGTGCTTCCGAGATCACGGTCACGCACATTGAAAAGTACGGCGCCCCGAAGCATGGCATTTTCTGACGTGATCATGGGAGGACCATCTTCAAATCTAATCGTCGGCAACGGATGACAAAGGAATCGTGCCCAACGCCTGCGTCTTAATGGGAATACGTTTCATCTGCTCGATGCTGTTTCGTAATCCTGCGCAAGACGAACACTGATGGTAAATCTTTGCGGCCTTCAATGGTTTGCCCGATGGGCGTTCCACCGATGGCAGATTCCACGATCATGTTCACATCGTCGACCGTTAAGTCCATATCTGTCCAAGCGCATCACGGTTGACATCGATGGTTAGATATTTCCCTCCTGTGATCGGATCTACGTATAGATCTTTTACACCTTCAATTCCGGATAGGGCTGCCTTTACTTTTTCTGAGAGCACATAGATGCTGTCCAGGTTCTGACCATATACTTTTACACCCACATCGGTACGGATACCGGTTGCCAGCATGTTGATCCGGTTGATGATGGGTTGAGTCCATCCGTTCACCACACCCGGAATTTGCAGTTTGGCATCCAGCTCATTAATGATATCTTTTTTGGTAATTCCTTCTCGCCATTCTGATTTCGGTTTCAGCATGATGATCGTTTCAATCATGCTGATAGGGGAGTTGTCTGTCGCCGTGCTGGCCCGTCCCGCCTTTCCAAGAACTTTGTCCACTTCAGGAACAGACTTGATGATCTTGTCCTGTACCTGTAGAATTCGTTTTGCTTCCTCGTTGGAAACATCAGGTAAGTGTTACCGGCATGAAAAGATCGATTGCTCATCCAAGGGAGGCATAAATTCGCTTCCAAGACTCATCAGCAAAGGAATGTTATAAGCAGCGCCAGAACATTTATACCGATCGTTGTTTTTCGCCATTTCATACAAGCCCTGAATTACTGGCTCGTAAATTCGTTCCAGAAACCGGTTGATTGGATTTTTTCTTTCATTTGTAAATTTCCCTTTCATGAAAAATGAAATGATGACAGGAGCAAGTGTTACAACAAGCATTGCATCAACATCAGGATAAATGTTTTTGTGTAGGCCAATGGATGAAAAAGTTTTCCTTCCTGACCTGTTAGCATAAACACAGGCAAAAATGATGTGATGATGATAATGGTAGAATAAAATACCCCTTGAAACCTGCTTGGAAGATCTTTCAATGATCTCCATTCGTTCGGTTTCATCGTATCTTGATTATAATTCTTTCGTGAAATAATTCATGTTTCATCATAGGTCTACTTTTTCAGTTTTAGGGATTCAAGCTCCTCAAAACGCGTGTGATAAATTTTTGTAAGAATTCTCTGCCATGATAATTCCATTGTCGACGATCACACCGATTGCCAGTGCGATACCGGTTAAGGACATGATATTTGATGTTATACCAAATGCATTTAAGCAAAATAAAGCTTGTCGCGATCGTGATCGGTATCTGTATGATGATGCTTGACTGCACTTCTCCAATGAAAAAGAAAAATGATAACCACCAACGATACGACGATCATTTCTTCGATGAGCGTTGTCTTGATTGAGGAGATCGATTCCTGTATCAAGTTCACTTCGATCATACATGATGTTGAACTTCACGCCCTGTGGAAATCCTTTGGCAACTTCCTCCATTTTCTTTTTCACAGCGGTGATCACTTCATCTGCATTTTCGCCATAACGCATCACCACAATTCCGCCGACCACTTCGCCTTCTCCATTTTCATCAAAAATTCCCAAGCCGGGTTTCACCTGTCATTTGAACTGTATCCACATCGCGTAATCTTAACGGGAATTGTATTGACAGTCTTTAGCGAAATGTTTTCAATTTCTTCTATCGATTTCAAGTAGCCCGTGGTTTTGATGATGTATCCGATGTCGCTCATTTCAAATTTTCGTCCACCAGCTTCATTATTGTTTGCTCTTACCGATTGAATGACTTCCTGTGTGGATAATCCATAATAGTTGAGCTTATTCGGATTGAGTGTTACCTGATATTGTTTTTGAAATCCACCAAAGGAAGCAATCTCACTTACGCCCGGAACATTCTGCAAGACCAAATTTTACATACCAGTCCTGAATTGCGCGTTGTTCACCAAGATCCATTCCGGGGGCATCTAATGTATACCAGAGAATATGGCCTACACCTGTTCCATCCGGGCCAAGAGTTGGTGTGATTCCTTCGGGCAACAACCGCGACTGCATAGTTAAGTCGCTCCAGTACCCGTTCACGGGCCCAATAAACATCGGTGTCATCATTGAAGATCACGTACACGAAACTCATTCCGAACATGGATGATCCTCGTACATATTTTACCTTCGGCAGTCCTTGCAGGTTTGTCACCAACGGATAGGTTACCTGATCTTCGATGATCTGTGGACTACGTCCCATCCATTCGGTAAAAACGATCACCTGGTTTTCCGAGAGGTCAGGGATCGCATCAATCTTATTGACCTTACGGCATAGATTCCCCAGGCAAAAAGTCCTGCTGCCACAAGCAGTACAAGGAACCTGTTCTGCAACGACAGGGTTATGATCTTTTCAATCATTGTCGAAAAACTTGAATTATTATGAAAATGGAATTGTCGACCTGCTCGGATAAAGCGGTCATTTGAAGAGTTGAGTGCTCTTCAGAGAAATAAGAAAATCAGATAAGAAAAACCTGGAAGGATACTGTAAGATCAGACGATCGCAATGGGGGATCGTAACTATAATACCGGGCTTTGGAAATAGATGGGGATGGAATTATTTCCGACAATATCACGGCAGGCTGAACCACATCTATGGCGGCGGAACCGGCGATACTCATTAGTGTTACATCGCTCTTGAAATCCTGAGCATCATGAACAACTGTTTCGTCCTGGCAACAGGGAACTGTTTCCTGACGATGACAAGGAGGCAATTTCTTTTCGTTTTCGCATCCGGCGGCTTCACTGAACAAAGCTATATTCTGAATCTTTCCACTGCACAGGTGGATACCAATCATAAAACTGCTGCTGGAAAACAGCACCAGAACGGCGAAGGCTGCGGACAATATGGAGCGATACGGCTTCATGGACTATCAAATATAAACGTATTTTGGAAACTATGGATTTATACTTTAGCCAAAAACCTTAATAGAATTCCATGGAAACGCTCAATTTGTTCAAAAATCACTGTTTTTAGTCGATCGATTTCGGCGCCTTTGTTGGTGCCTTGCGCCATCGCTAAGGCTTTAGCGCGCGGTCGTGAAACGCTTTGGCGAAGCGACGCTGCTCGCTAAAACCAATCGGTTTTGCAGACTGAAATCCGTATGTAGGTAACGTTTATAGCGCGTGCTTTTTTAAGTAGTATGAAGCACAGCTATACACCCGCCTACGCTCCGATACTTATCGGGGCTACGTCGGACAGGCTGAGTTGCTTAGAGAAGTACCATAGAAATCACAGAGGGGAACGTAATGCCTGACAATTTTGGAGACACGCTCTGTGTAACTTTGTGCATAGCTTGGCTTCGGGCTTTATCCGAGCTGATCCATTGGAAGTTTAACAGGCTAAGAATCCTGGCAAGGCAATAAAATTTAAAAGCCCAACAGCATGTCGCCGAGTCTATCTTCGCTACTTCCCTTATCTTCAATCTGTCTTAGGAATGGATTCTCAAGTTTTGAAGCGAAAGGTATAACGCTGTTGATCTCAGAGAGCCTTAACTTTGTGACGTTAAGCATCTGCCCGTTGGTGTCGTAAGGCCTCAGTACAACCCATAGCTCTTCGTCAAACACTTTATCTTCTACTGCAGTAAGGTTGGTTATTGGCTCAAGATTGGTAGAATTAATTCCGACCATACAGCCACTTTGGTGACTGTGAATTAATAGAGAGAGTATTTCTTTTTTTTCCGAGCTATAGTCCAGATGTTCCTTAAGAACTTCTTGCAGGTATTCGTGCATCATGTATCATTGTTAAGGGTGTGAAACAGGATTTGATCAGGATAGCGAAAAATTGTGCCATTTTCTTCATAGTGAGCTGATAACCTGATGGCTAACCCTCCGCGATCATATTGGAGAATGAGAGAAAAAAGGTGATTTTATTATAAGATAACCCTCTAACAGCTCTTTCAATCGATACCGGAAAGTGATACAAAAAATAAAAGACCCGGATGTTAAGGATTAATCAACCTTCTAAGGAATTCTCTTAGCTCGAAGTAGCTGTAATCCGGGCTGAAGTAAGTAACGTGATTGTCAATTATTTCCTTTTCCTTTCTATAAGTCAATACCGTCAATGACGTCTCATCCAGCGCGCTTTTTGATTTGATTGCCTGAATAAGATCGGCTATATCAATATTTTCCATGGTAGAATCGAGGAAAATAAAGTTGGGAGCCAATAAACCCAGGTCTAACAGATCAAAAGCCTGTCTCGCCTTAGCGACCGTCAAAAGAATGACCGATTCTGTTACCTCGTCAAGAGCCTCAGAAAACTGTAATTGATGATCGGGGTCATCGGTCACTAACAGGCAAGTTATAGGCGTCATATCCTTTACGTCCTAGTAAGGGCAGCAGCCCTTGTTAACCGAAATACTATGCCCATGGAAAAAATGGTACCATTTAAACGATACGGTCTGGCATATTTTTTAAACTATATCGGATACAATTGTTCTTAATTATGAAAACAAACAAAAATTTCAATAAACTTTTGGTCAAAATTGGCGCTCATTTAGCCATTCTGCGTCAAAAAAAGGGATATCCAACAATAAAAGAATTTGTCGTTAAGTATGAACTTCCTGAAATACAATATTGGCGGGTTGAGAAGGGTAAAACCAATATCACAATCAAATCTCTTATGAAAATACTGGAAATTCATAAAATATCTGTTCAGGATTTCTTTTGCATGGTAGCCGACGAAAAAGTCTGGGCTTAATTGGTTCACAACGAAATGTGGAAAAAAATTCACTTATCTTATATGATAATTGTGGAATCGATGTGGAATTATCTTCCCACTTAATGCACGGCCGGTCATCGTAAAGGTGCTTGCTACCGTGATCTTTTTATAGTACGGTAGTAATCTCTTTAATTCAATGAAGCTGGGAACGACGTTAAGCATTCGCTCGGTGTAACTCCGGTAATTTTCTCTGGGCAGTTCTGTGCATAGTATTACTTCAAGCTATCAAGCAGTTTCAGTGCAAGGCTGTTGCACAGAGCCACGCAGAGTAATGCCCGAGCCACACAGAGAAATTCTAATTGCGATCTGCAATGAGTACGATAAAAATAGACAAGGTTGACTAGTGCCCTTTCGTGTTGTTAAGCGTAAAGTAAAATGTTGCTCCCTCATTTACTTTTGACTGTGCCCATATTCTTCCACCATGTTTAGAGATGATACGTTGAACAATGGCAAGCCCTACTCCAGTCCCTTCAAAGTCTTTACCTGAGTGGAGTCTTTGGAATACACCAAACAGTTTATCATAGTAGGCCATGTCAAATCCAGCGCCGTTATCTTTTACATAATACGTTATGACACCGTCTTTCTCAAAAGCCCCGATCTCTACTACAGGTGTTTCGTGTTGGCTTGAATATTTTATGGCATTCGAAATAAGATTTACCCAGACCTGCCTTATGGTTGTGATATCAGCTTCCGCAGCCGGGATCCTATTAATGGTGAAATGAGTGCGTTCACTTGTCTCTGTTCGCTTGAAGTCATCAATAACGTTTTGCGCCATGGCATACATGGAGATGTCACTTTTTGAAATTTCCTTGCGGCCCAGCTTGGAAAAAGCCAGCAGGTCGTCGATGAGCTGCCCCATTCGCTGCCCATTTCTTAAAATAATACTGATCAGGCGTTTGGCCTCATCATCGAGCTGAGGTCCATATTCTTCATGCAGAATATTAACATACCCGTGAATGGACCGTAGTGGTGCACGCAGATCGTGAGAGACGGAATATGAAAATGATTCAAGTTCCTTGTTAGCAATGTCAAGCTCAGACGTTCTGTCAATGACCATTTGTTCCAATTTCTGATTAAAGGTCCGGATCGCTTCGCTGCTTTCGCTCAGTTCCGTGTTTTGCTTCTGGATCTGGTTCAGCATTTGGTTAAAGGCATCCGTAAAGAGCCCCACTTCGTCTTCACTTTCCTTTACCGCGCGAACGGAGAAATCCTGCCGGTTGGCGATGGCATGTGCCGTTTCAGCAAGCGCCAGAATAGGTTTTGAGATACCGTTCTGCAGGCGTCTGTAAAGCACATACGACAACGACGTAGAGAGTATGATTATGACAAAAGCAAGGATAGCGTAAACTTGTAATCTTTCATATATAGCATCGATGCTATAGCGCACGTAAATGGTTCCCAGACGTTGATTACCTTGAGTTACCGGGTGAAATCCAGACAAGGTATTCCCGGAAAAGGCAAATCCATTTGTATCCGGGGAAGAAGGAAGGTCGGAGACGGCAAGGTTATTGGGAAAAACAGTGAATAACTTTCCATCGATGTCATACAAACAAGCTGCAGTGATCTTTGTTTCAGCCTGCAGCGCATTCAGGATTTCATTGGCCGCATCGCGATCGTCAAAGGCAAGTGCGGCAGTAGAGTTAGCTGCCAGTATCTGTGCAATGGAAGAAAGCTCACGCAATCTTGACTGCCTGAAGGTTACATACTCATAGGCAAAAAATATAGTGCATGTAAGCAAAAGCACTGCACCGTTGACGATAAGGACAACCCTGAGAAGCTTACTCTTGATGGATTTCTTTTTGGGCAGCATCGTTAGGGAGATTGCGTTTCAACAATTTCCGCAAGCTTAAGAAGCTTCGAACTGATCGTCAGATCTGCCCCCTTGGCTGCTTCCAGATTTATCCGAATCCGCGTTTTATTATTTTCCGTAATAAAACGTATCATGCCACCTTGCTTGGTAAAACTGGCGACATCACCTACAGTAAGAATGGGTTGCCCCTTTACCTTTTCAAAGGCTGTTTTGATGTCATCTCTATCGGAGACATTGACGAACATAATATGACAAAGGTCAACTTCATCAGTTGTTTTAAAACGTTTAACAACTAGTGGGTGTCCGTTCAAATTCTCGCCGCGAACTGTCTCATCGATGTATGGGCCGAAGGGGTCGGCACCAAGGATACCAATGACAAAGGGAGCATTGGGTTCGCTAAAAGCAGTGACTGGCCATTCAACAAACTGCGTGAAATTGAAAAGAAAAACAGCCTTGATCTGGTATTCCTTGGATGTCTGTGTCTGAGTTGAAGCCAATCCGCTAGAAAGGAGTGTAAATAGCAGTACTGAAAAAAATTTTGACGCAACACCTTTCATAATCTGCACGCAACCTTTACGTAGATACTTCTCAGTATGTCTTTCGTCGCAGGCTCTGACGAGGGAACGTACTCGACATGACTGCCTTTCACGAGGTTCTGGCCTACAATATTTAATTCTATCATATCAGCCACTTTCCAGGCAACCCTCACATCTAGTCCAATATAGTCAGAAACATAGGGCTGGGGTAACTTATCAATATACCGCAATGCCGTTCCAAACTCAAGGCCATACCGAAGATTCATCGTCGATTGCAATAAGAACTGATGACTTGGATCGTTGGTCTCTGAACCGTTATTCAAGTCCGCGCTACCTGGCTTTATCACCAGATCCTTTTCGAGCGTTGTAAATCCGGCACGCAAACGCCACCATGCCGCGGGGTGATAAGCAGCAGAAAGTTCCGCACCATATGTATTGCCCTTAACGCCATTGCCGTATGTGATCGGGAGATTAAAAGGCGGTGGGCCTGGTTCTACACTACGGAGGTTATCGTAGCTATTGTAAAAAGTAGCAATAGAAAAGGATAGCTCTTTAAAGGGCTGCATGCGCCATCCTAATTCATAGGCAATGACTTCTTCTGACTTGAAGTCACCGCCAACGATAAAGTGAAAATCCGGAGCAAGGTCTAGAAAAAATTCCCGGTCAAGACGGGACGGATTCCGGACGGCGCGTGACACGGCTGTCCAAACCGTTTGCCGGGATGTTGCCGTCCAGTTAAGGCGCGCGTTGGGTTGATACTGAAACTTGGAGTACGTGTTATGTTCAACTTTTATTCCCAGGGTGAGGTGCAATTTCTCTTTGATCAATGCGAGCTCATCCTGGAGGAATGCATTATATAGGTAGAGTGATTTTCTTGCGGGATTAAAACCGAAACCTTCAATATTTTCCACCTTGTGGTCCATGAAACGGAACCCAAGACCATAGATCAGTTCCTGTCGTTTTCCCAGAGATAACCTGTGCTGTCCTTCGATATCATAAGTTCCAATCTTCTCTGTGAACTCATTCCGGAAGTCCCTCAATGTGTTGTCATAGTAAAGTTGTACTTGTATGTCCGAACGTTCCGATACAGTATGGTTCCAGCGCCCCACTACATTGCTTCCTCTGGCAATAATAGGGTTACCGCTATCCGGATCGGGCCTGTCGTCATATACATTCGCTTGAAGCGAAAAAATATCGTGCTCGGTTGCGTCCCAGTCAAGGCGAAGTCCCGCTTGCGCCATTTGCCAGTCATCATCTGCCTCTATGCTGTCGCGGTAATTGGTATTACCTCGTCTAAATGAGGTTGCATAAACCCTGTAAGAAAGATTTTTTGAAATGCTTCCTCCGTATCGCAGACTACCCAGCCCGCGCAGTGTTGTTCCAATGCCAGCCTCCGCGTACAGGCCCTTAGTATTCTTTGAACTTTTTGTAATGATATTGATAACACCATTCATGGCGTTGGCACCCCACAGCGTACCTCCCGGCCCGCTGATCACTTCAATTCTCTCTATATCTTCCAGAATAAGGTTCTGCACATCCCAAAACACGCCCGCATACATAGGCGTGTAGACCACACGTCCGTCTATAAGTACGAGCAATTTATTGGCGAGGACGTTACTGAATCCGCGGGCGGAAATAGCCCACTGATTGGAGTTAACCTGGGCAACCTGCAGATTCGTTGCAAGGCGTAATGCTTCCGGAACACTGGTTGCTCCGGAGTGCCGGATGTCTTCCTGTGTAATGACCTGGATACCTGAAGCTGCTTGAGCTAACCTCTCAACGTGTTTTGAGACAGAGACAACCTCGACGTCCATAAGGGCTTCGAGGCTGAGTTTTTTCAGTGTATCGGGCGATAAAAGATTTGGTGATTGTGAATATCCACACTTCGGGATAACACTAAATACGAGGAGAATGAAAACCCGGATAGGCTCCCAGGTTCCGCAGCGACATCCTAAGAAACGGCGATAGTTTAAACGGATCATAGGCAAACGTTTTAAAAATTATCAAATCACAACGATGGCGATATGCGGTTGACAACCATCCAGTACAGCCCTATATCTGAAATTGTTTTTGAAAAATTCTCGAACTCAACAGGTTTCACGATATAGCTATTCGCTCCAAGCTCATAACATCTTTTAATATCAGGATCTTCCGCTGAGGATGTAAGTACGACAACGGGAATAGCCTTCATAATAGGATCTGCCTTCACACGTTGAAGAACTTCAATACCATTGATCCTTGGCATTTTTAAGTCCAGCAAAATAACCTTTGGGAGGTGGTGGATATTTCTCCCGGTGTAGCTTCCGGTACCAAAAATGAAGTCCAACGCCTCCACACCATCGGTAAGATGGACGATACTATTAGCGAGATGGCTTTTTTTCAGGGCGCGAATTGCAAGCTCCGCATCATCGAGATTATCTTCGATAATAAGGATTTCAACTTCCTGATCGATCATGAGAGTTATAGACGTTAAAAATTAAGACATCGTCAAATAAAAGAAATATAAAAGGTAAAATTGAGGGAAACCCGTTTGAGGTGCTTTTGACGTAAGTTTTTAATGATTAAATTAAATTATTCAAAAGATTTGTGACGGAAGGACTCTACCACGGCACCCATGGACGACGGCACTTACAGCGCCCCCGGTATGAGGTGAACGCGCCTTCACAAGGGTAGGCGCTTTGCGGCAGACCCTGAGCTAACCACTCACATCCTTTCAGAATGTAGGACGAACTCGCATGTTTTGTTTCTAATTCTTTCTTGATACTTCAATGATGCTTATAGCGGACTCTGTAGAAATAACGCGTAGTAAGCTGAAGCCCGAGACCTCTAATAATTTTTTGTATTCCTTCTGCGTTCGTTCACGCCCGTTTGTCATCACAAGCATATTGATGTCAAAGAACTTTCCTTCCGATCTTTCATTTCCCTCCGGTATGATCCGTTCGAATATCAAGAGTCTCGCATTTTCATGCATAGCTTTATGACAATTCTTTAAAATTGCTATACTATCCTGATCATTCCAGTTATGTAACACGCTTTTGAGCAAATAGATATCTCCACCTCCCGGAACCTCTATGAAAAAGTCTCCCGAAACAAACGATACGCGTTCCCCATGGTTGGTCGAGTTCGAATGTTCTTTAACCTGGGCCACAACAGCTGGCTGATCAAAAACAATGGCCCTTAATTGTGGATTATCTTCAAGCAACGATGATATTAAGGCACCCCGACCTCCCCCTACGTCCACCACGGTTCCGGCACCCGAAAATGGATAGACTTTTTTGATCGATTCAGCTTCATAATCGGAAAAGGCACTCATCGCTCCGTTAAACACTTCAGCCGCTGGGCCATTCTGTGAGAGATAATCATAAAGCGTTTGGCCATGCGCAAATTCAAAAGCTGGCCGACCGCTCATGAGACTCTTTGGCAACTGCGCATAGGCCTCCCAAAGCCAGGGTTCTCCATAAAGAATCGCTACATAGCGCAGTGATCCCTGTGAACGATCCTCCAGTAACTTTCCCAGTGAGGAAATAAAAAATGTCCCGTCTGGATTTCGTTTTACGACGTCAAGATTCGTTAACGCAATCAAAAGTCGATAAAGGGAACCAGCGTCGGTCCTGGTTAGAGAGGCAAGCTGTAAATATGTTTTTGCTCCATCTTTCAAATGCTCCGCCAGGTTAAGCCTGGCAGCTGTGGCAATTAAAAACCTTTCCCCGATACTGCGTCATGCTAATTTTTTTAGGAAAATTATTTTGCCAAAGGGAAAGGAAAATGGTCAGTTATAAAATAGTCCTTTAGGACTATTTTGACGTCTTTTTCTCAAGACATAGTTTTGCAACAAAAAATAGTATGACAAAGAAATATCGTAGCTCCGGCGTCACGTTGACCAATTGCGATTGGCAAAATTAATAAGCTCAACGCTGCTTTTTACATTGACCTTGCGGAACAACATCTGTTTATGGTTTCTGACCGTGTTGACGCTGACTTTAAGCCTGTCAGCAATTTCCTGTGTGGAGAAACCTTGCATAATGAATTTGATGATCTCATTCTGCCGGGGTGTAATTGAATGATCTGAATGTCTCGGATTATAGCTGTTAACTTTTATAACATTCCCTTTGCTCAATTTATGAATATCCAGTTTAACGTGATAAAATTTATCAAGCAGCGTGATGTTTTTGAACATCGTAAAATAAATGTATTTCCCTCTATCATTTTGGATTGCCAGCTTCTCATCTCTTAAATGAAAATAATCACCTTCCTTGTTCCTGAAACGATAGTTCAGTACAAACCGGGTTTCCACGGGGTCATAGGGTTCTGACCTATTGATAAATTCAAAACATTGCAGGAGGTTTGGAAGGTCATCGGGATGAATACCGTTGAAAAAATCCTGCACCGTGAGGCGAATAAATTCGCTGGGTTCGTATCCGAAAATATTCGCGCAGTTGGCACCAACATACTGCAATTTGGGATGAGACCGGTTGCAGAGCATCAGTACCTGATCAGGGTAAAGTTGCTCCACTATTGAGAGGCTATGAACGATTTTCTCGACATCATCTTCCGACTCGAATTTGCAGTACTGGTCATCGGAAGGTTTGGTTTTTAACAAACTGACAAATTCGTTTGAAACTCTTCTGACGGACATCTGCTTAATATTTATGCTGAAAACAAATTTACGACAACGTCCGGGAGACTTTTCAAACAAAAGTGTCACATAAAATGTGAATTTGTTCACCAAACCCCGCCCCAGGAGTCAGGATTGCAGACTTTTTTTCAACATGTGAAAGACAACACCAGCGAGAATGAGGGTTGGAATAACCCGTATCCAATCCGAAAGGATCAGTCTTTCGAGCAACTCCGGGTTTTTGCCTTTATCCAACTCGATTTGCATTGGGATCTGGATGAACGCGGAGGAAACCCACGCCACAATGGTGCAGATGAGACCAGTCCAGACTAACTTTTTCGATACCGCTTTCGGTCTGTGCCAGAACTGAAGTATGAGGAAGATTGTCATGACCAGCGTGGGAACTACAAAGGATGGTACGATCCTGCTGCCGGATGCTATGTGCATGGCAGTGAACTCTTGTTCACCGACAAACCTCCAGGTATGGTATATGGCAAAATGATCCATCATGGAAGCGCCAAAAACATAGAAGACCAGACCATAAAATACAGGTGATATCCAGCGTGCCGATTTTGTGGTGAATTTTTCCGTTTGATTCATATTGTTTATTTTTTTGGCAAAAGAATCATAGGGCCGCCGTCTTAAAAATGGTCTTTTTGTACCAGTGGTTTAATGAGCCAAGATGTGGTGCGAGGAATCGCATTAAAGCTTTCCGCCTACTATGATGTTGTAGGACATTACTCCACGTGGGTGGGTTTGTTGGTGAAAAACACACAACAAGGGCGTAGTGAGTAGTACTTATCAGGATAAATAATTCTTAAATTCTATTTTTTGGAACTGTGGGATTTTATGTAGACTACGAATAAAAAAATGCATCATGGAAAAGAAATTCGACTATGTTACTAAGCTGGACGTGAAGTTTCATCATCTTCAAAAAATGGATATTTCCCAAATGGTTGCGGAATGCACCGACAAGTGGTTTAACCAAACACTTACTAATGTAAATGAAAGCGTTGTACGGCTTGGTATCGTTGAAGGAGAATACCACTGGCACAAGCACGACAGCGATGACGAATTCTTCTTTGTACTTCAGGGTCAGCTCTTGATTGATCTGGAAGACCAGACCATTGTGCTAAATCCAAATCAGGGGGTGACGATCACAAAAGGAGTTATGCACAGGCCGAGAGCTCCAAAAAAAACCGTTATGTTGATGGTTGAAACAAAGGCAATACAGCCCACTGGAGATTGATCCAAGTATCCCTAGCTTTTTTCTTCCAGGTAATCGGCGAAAATTTCATTAACGGTCTCTTGAATGATCGGCCCTGCAGGAAGTGCTCCTCCGAGGAATTGTTCGGGATTGGCGATGATCCTCTCTTTGGTTGCGTGTACGAACCGGATCCATTCATCGGGCTGAAGCATGGACTTTTTATACTCGAACAAATCCATCATCGGGTTTAGCACGCCGCGAAATCCCTCCTTGATAATTGGAGTAGTCATACATGATACATTTAAATGAATAGGCACTAAAATCTGCCAGCTTATTCTGGGTTACGAATGTAGTTTATTTATTCACTTCGTCTCAAGGGAAAATGGATCATTGGTCGAACTCAAATGTTATGATTTCATTTCCTTAATAAACTTTTCACAACTGAAAATTAACTACTAGTAAACTTTAATTGGTCTTTTTCAACTACTGGCACAGTATTTTAGCATTGATCTAACATCAGAACGTTAAAAAAATAGCTTATGAAAAAGAATAAATCCTTCTATAACAGAACGATAAAGCCTTTTATTAAAGACAATCGCGTATTGCTGACCGCACTCGCCGGTGCGGCGACTGGTATTGTTGTTACGGGTATGGTGAGAACGGGGAAAGCAAAGGACTTGCTTGAAGCGTTGAAAGGTATGTCGAGGATTCGCCAAATCAGCCTGTAAACGTTTGCAATAGCACCATTGTAGATTATAAACATCGTGAAAACGAGTCGATGCAAGGTGAGGTGTGGGTGTACCGGCGCCTAACCTGATCATCAACTGAGGAACGTATTTCTCAGATCGACGAAAAATTCAACTAATAACTTGCATTTCCGGATCAGGCCTGCTCTTTTGCCCGTTTCTTAAAATGTCTCCGGATATCTTACAGATAGCTCGTATACGACTGTATCCGACTACTATCCGACCACTGGATGATATCTCGATAGTTCGGGGATAGATCCTCTATGCGTTCATCATAGGAGCACAACGAACTGGTAACATCTGAAAAAGATTCTTTCAACGTATTTTTTCTACCCGTATATATTTGTCTCAAGCAAAGCACAGGGCGGATATCTAACATGGCGACTTCGCAAAAGTTTAAGCATTATGAAAAATAACCAATGGGTTGAAAGAACTATTCAAATCAATGCACCAGTGGATCACGTATGGCGCGTATTTATTGATCCCAAGGTCACTCGAAAAATGGGCGGCGAATATATTACCGACTGGAAACCGGGTAGCTCATTTGGGTGGAGAAGCAGTAATGGCCAGATGCTGACGCACGGAACGGTCCTGGAGGTTCACCCAAAAAAACTCATCAAACACAATCTCTTTACTTCAGCACAGAGCAAAGAAATAGCGTCAGTGATCTCCTACCGTTTTGAAGGCCAGGATGGAAGAACGTTTCTCCACACGCGTGAAGAGTTAACCCAAGCCGTTGATGAAGGAACATACGACGAAATTGTCCAGGGATGGGATGCAGCCCTGAGATTGGTGAAGGATCTCGCCGAAAAAATCTAATCGAAGTGATGGCATTTTTTTTCAAAAAACGATAGTGGCCCTCGTCCTTTTGCCTGTCTATTAGTTGTATGACCAAACAGTCATATCAACAGGTTGAATATGAAGAGAATCTATAGGTGGAGATGGCTACTGATCCCGTTGATGGTATTTATGTTTTCTATCAATTCATTCCCGCAGGATAGGTGTGGAACAGTTGAATACATTAAAGTGCTGCAAAAGAAAAACCCGCTAAGGGAAAAAACAAAAGACTTTGAACAATGGTTGAACAGCAAAATTGAAGCTAGACAGTCACGAATCAGTGCAGAATCTCTTTCTGTTCAAATCCCGGTTGTTGTTCATATTATTCATAAAGGCGAAACGATCGGGACAGGTTCCAATATATCTGACGAACAAGTGCGCTCCCAAATCAAAGTGCTTAACAATGATTTTAATCGGCTTAATCCAGACGCACAAGACACTCCATCTGAATTTTTGTCCGTAGCCGGTAACGTAAATATCGAATTTATTCTTGCCAAACAGACCCCTGACGGACTTCCTACGAATGGAATTATAAGAGTAAGGGGTTCGCAAAATGTTTGGTCAATTGACAACGATGCATCCCTTAAGGCTACCAGCTATTGGCCGGCCGAAGATTACCTCAACATTTGGGTGACTGACCTCTCAAATAGCCTTCTGGGATATGCACAATTTCCAATCTCAGGTCTTCCCGGATTAGATGGAGCAGATGATAATCGACTGACCGATGGCGTCGCCGTTGATTACATGGCTTTCGGAAGTATTGAAGACGGCGCATTCAATCTGTATTCAAATTTCAATAAAGGGCGTGCCGCTACTCATGAGCTAGGTCATTTTTTTGGTTTGCGGCACATCTGGGGGGACGATGACGGCCAGTGTGGCGGATCAGGAGATTACGTCGCCGACACACCGGATCAAGGAAACGCAACTAGTGGTTGCCCAAGTCATCCTTATACAACTTGCGGTCATCATACCATGTTTCAGAACTATATGGATTATACCAATGATAATTGTATGAATCTATATACGAAGGATCAGATCAGTCGGGTGGAAACGGTGATCACGAATAGCCCCAGAAGATCGAGCTTAACTAACTCGCACGCGTTAATTGATCCGGTTCCAGTTGCCAATGATATGGGTATCCTTGAAATACTTTCACCCCAAACCCGCGAGTGCATCAATTCGGTGCAACCGATCGTTGTCATAAAAAATAATGGTACAAATGCCGTTCAGAATACAGCAATAAAATTCACACTGGATGGCAATGTAGTTGAGTCAAAGACATTTGCATTTACGCCCGTGTTACAGCCAAACGAAACTGTTCAGGTAACATTTGGCACTGTATCGGTTGCATCCGGAGATCATACTTCTATTTTCAACATTTTACAAACAAATGGCACGAACGATGGTAAGGAACCGGATAATCAAAAAACGACTCTTACATCAGTCCCTTATACGGCTTCTTTGCCTGTACGCGAAAATTTTGAAACCCTCCCTTCGTCGTGGACAATTGAAAATCCAGACGATGAAATTACCTGGGCTATTCGGCAGGGGGCCAATCTAACTGCGACCAACAAATCAATCTATTTAAATTTTTACCAATACAACGGTGTCGCAGGTGAAGTTGACCGAATAGTAACTCCTCTGCTCGATCTGTCGAATGCATTATCGCCTTACCTGGTTTTCGACGTTGCCTACTCGTCCTATCAGAACAAAAACGATGGTCTGAAAATTTATGCGATCTTCGATTGTGGGATCCCCGATGATGGCGTGGAACTGTACTCGAAATATGGAAGTTCCCTTTCCACAACATCTTCCACAACCAACGCATTCGTTCCATCCGGCATCGATCAATGGAGAAAAGAGATCATAGATCTAAGTGACTATATCGGCCGGAAAAGATTTCAACTAGCCTTTGTCGGCATAAACGATAATGGTAATAACCTCTATTTAGATAATGTGAGAATTGTTGAAGAACTATCGGAGAATATAGCGATAAGACAAATTATCAAGCCAGCAGCCGTTCAATGCAGAGATCAGGTAACGCCTGCATTACTCGTAGAAAATCTTGGACGTTCACCGGTGAGCACCTTTAAGGTAAAATACATTGTGAATAGCAATGCTGCTCAAACCACGACAGTCACTGACTTAAGTATACAACCCGGAGATCGAACAGAGGTCATGCTTCCTTCGGTCAGCATATCGGAAGGGGAAAACACACTGTCATTCGAGATATTCGAGCCCAACGAATTGCCCGATCTTCATCCTGAAGACAATAAGGCTACTTCCAAAACCATTTTGAACTCATATCAGGACCGGATCCCCCTGCGTGAGAATTTCAATGATGAATGGGAAAGTGCGTGGAGCTCGGTGAACCCCGGTGGTGGAGTCCCGTGGAAGGAGACCACGACAAATTTCGAAAAGTCAATCTATTTTAACGCCTACGATGACTCATCCATTGGGGATCAAGCGTGGCTTGTGAGTCCGGTCTTAGATCTATCAAAGGCGTCGGAAGCCAGCGTATTCTTTGACCTGTCTTATCGATACAGAGAATCATCAAATGATGAGCTCAAAATACTCTCGTCTCTGGATTGTGGAGAAAGCTATGATGAAATTCTTTACTCAAAATCAGGGACTTCAATAGCACGCAGTAGTTCTACCGGTCCCTGGGCTCCGTCCCATCCCTCCCACTGGGACCGGATATATGTCAGTTTAAATTCATTGGTGGGGCAAACGAATGCCCGGCTAGCCTTTGTTTTTACGAATGACAATGGTAACAACATCTATATAGATAATATTGAGTTTTTTATTTCCGACGATCCCAATCCTAAATTGCCGGAAAACCTCTACAGCGTTTTCTATAGAGATCTTGAAAGTCAACCGAGTCTGAATGTGTCATTTAACCTTGACAGCAGGCAGGACGTACGTTGCGAATTGGTTGACATGATGGGGAAAGTGATCTCAAGTCAGAACATAGCTGATGTTCTTAATCAAAGTTTTGAAATTGACGGTTCGCAAGCCAGCACAGGAATATATATTCTTCGTCTGCTCATCAACGACCGGTACTATGCCGAAAGAGTCTATTTAAATCAATGATATGAAGAACCAATAACCGGCTCTTATCTCCTCTGTCGTTTACACTTTTTTATCAGATTGTGATACTTTTTTTGCAGTTCTTAGCCCGTGATGCTCAATGCCCTTTTTAATCGATAAGCTTAATCTTCCGCAATCGTTGGAAACTGATCAAAAATCAATGACTTTAAAAAAAAATACTATTTTCACTGCTACTAGGTGTTTCATTAAAAAATATCAATAAGCCTGATTTTTATTGTTTTCTTCATGTGCCCTGATGATAAATCATTTGCCAAGAGGATTGAATATTTTTCCGGCGTCATCAATGATCAGAACCCAATCATTAGTGAACCCTTTTTCCGGAGCATCGAATTTCATGAGATCTTTACGAATCTGTTGATCTTCTTTCACTACTTCAGCATTTTTCGGATTAAACCACGATACGTTTACACGCTTGCATCGCATAAAGGATGTATTAATAGTGATCTCTTTACCCACCGGCAAATAGATCATGGCAAAATCATTATCCGCCCCTCTGAAGGCCTCTGCATGTTCCTTTCCCGAACCTTGACCTCCTACTATCAGGGATAGATCTGGTATGCATCCCTGAACAGGTCGTGACTCGATCAGCTTTCTTAGAAATCCTGCCTGATATGCCCCAGGTCTGTCCATGGCATTTCGCCATCCTCTGTCGGCATAGTTAATAACTTCATCTCTTTCGCTTAGAAATTGCCATAACGCATGGTGACCATATGTAACGCCAAAACCTCCCGCGAAAACCGATCGATACATTTGCTTCCTCACGTCGTAATCCCGGAAATATCCGCTATCCGATTTCCATGTTGGCCACGGGTTAACAGGGTGATCTTCATAGTTAGGCTCAGAATCCAAAACCGGCTTTGAAGGCTTCAGATCCCTATCCTTTCTGATGAGCTCCCAATTGGGTGCATCACGTCTACCGTGACTCGACTGAATCATATTAAAATCCAGCCAAGGCTCGCTATGGAACCATTGGGAAGACGACCTCCATCCGGAAGGATGATAGGTGATTAGGCATTTGTGGTTGGTGGCCTCAAGGATACCATTGGCCATAGCGTTCCACACAGGTCGATAGTCAGCAGTATCTTTGATGCCCTGAACATCCCCTCCCATTATCCAGATAATATTCGGAAAATTCTTATACCGGTTGCCAATCCATTTACCATACAGCCTCGCGTTTTCTGTATTGAACAAAACCGGTCCCCCACCAGAACCAGGACTATGTACCACTTTATCACCCCAGGTAGCTACCAACCCCAGAAACAATTGACGTTCAAGTGCTAGCGCCAGGACTGTATCGATCAGCGAATAGTATTTTTCATTCGGTTTTAGCGGGTCCAAACCATGAAAGACTGTTTCACCATAGCGGTTGGGCTGCTTGATATCACTTGTGGATAGCACAGTAACCTGGATAACATTGAATCCTTTTGCTTTCCGGTTATCCAGATACGCTTTTATTTCGTCCAGTTGGAGTCGATTGAACAATTCCCAACCGGTATCACCGAGCCAAAAAAAAGGCGTTCCATCCTCATATTGCAAATGATATTTATCGGGGCTCACTCGTAAACGTCCATGCTGCCATTGTCCCTGAGCGTTAAGGTGAAAGGACAAAAAAATAGAACACAGTAACGTAAAAATCTTAAACATGCTGTTTATCATACGAGAAATGATGTTTATAAATCACAATGTATCGGTCGCAACGCTTTATGATAGTACTGGTTTTAGCTGATTATAGTATTATTTTAAGTTTTCATTTTCAATAAGGTTAGTCCTTAGTTCTGAGTACTAATGATTAACGACTAAGAACTAACGTCGCTGCAAGCGTAAAAAAAGAAGAGCACACTTTTATAGAATGCGCTCTTCCTACCTACCAAAATTTATCAATAGCCCGGATTCTGCCGTAAAACAGGAACGCCATCTTTGGTACTATTAACAATTTCCTGTTCAGGAATCGGAAAGTACTCCTCCTTACCGGCCGTAAATTCAACTCCGCTGAGATTAGTTCGTTTGAGACTTTCCTTAGCAAAATACTTGTCGACAGATTCTTTTGCCGTGTTCCAGCGAACCAGATCGAAGAACCTATGCCCTTCCATGGCCAGCTCCAATCGCCTCTCAAAACGCACTGCCTTCCTTGCATAGTCCTGGTTGGGAAAGTTCGGATAGGGCTCTACAACATAGTTTGCTGCGGGTACTCCACCATTCATTACCCAACAACCATTCTTTGCACGGTTACGAATTCTGTTAACATATCCTAATGCGGCTGTGAGGGACCCTATTTCAACTTCAACTTCCGCAGCTAATAACAAAACATCCGAGTATCTGACAAGGTTAACTGTTATTGGCTTGGCCCCCATTGCCCATGAGCCCTCTGGACTCTCTTTGGTAGCCTTTCTAACTGAAGCCTTCTTTACAGTATAGGGTCCACCATATTCGCGATTATTAGTCCATTGAGCACCTGGATGAATTCCGTAGTCGAGAAAAGGGATACCTCTTCTCCCTACTGTCCAATCCAGTCGCGGATCAAGCGGGCCGGAGTGGAGCGTAAATGGATCCGTCGACAAAAGAGGAGTAGGATAAAAATCATTTGCGACCTCTGAGTCCTGATAATTATCGAGCAAAGGCAGCCCTGCACCCGTAGTCTGAAAAGCGTTTACCAAATCATAGGACGGCCTATCGAATCCGCAACATTCTCCCTCTACTGTAAGAGGCTGATTCAGGACGTCACCCCAGTTACCGTTGTCGCTACTATTACTGCCATCACTTATGATATTTTGAACTCCAAAAATTATTTCTTTGCCGTTCTTAGTGGCAAGATCGAAATTGTCCCGGAAGCAGTCATTAAGGACATATCTTCCCGTTCCGTCTGCTTCAGTTATAAACTGATCAAGAATCGGTTTTGCCAGAGCTAGTTTTTGCTGAAATAGATAAGCCTTAGCCAGATATATTTGCGCAGCGCCTTTTGTAGCGCGACCTATTTGAGCTTGTGTGACTGGCAGATTTTCAATAGCAAACTGAAAGTCAGCTTCAATGTTGGTCCAAATTTCAGATTCATTGGGCTGGCGAAAATCCTCTGTGTTTTCATCAATCCATGGAACATTGTTAAAAACTTTTTTCAACTCCAGATAGTAATGGCCACGTAAGAAGCGGGCTTCGGCAGATTTGCCGGCTATGAAATCTTGAGTTAGTCCGTCTGTCTTGCTTATTACCTTTAAGACGTCATTACACCTGGCGACGCCATCGAAACAAACCTCCCACTTTGCAATAATGATCGGATTATTTCCCAGGTACTCATGTCTTTCTATTTGCAACCCTTCCAAGATGTCAAATGGCCCTGAACCTTTCGTAGCGTCGCCTGCCCGGACATCGCTGGTCATCCAGTTTGAGGCTGCTCCACCTATCAAATAGGTGTTACCCTTATCACGGCTTCCATTCGGAGTTGCACCAACTCCATCCAAAAGCGAGTAGGCTCCGATGAGTAACAATTCTATTCCCTTCTCATTGTAAAGGCTTGCTTCGTCAACTGCACCGGGAGGCAGTTTATCAAAAAAACTGTCATTACAGGCGCCTACCAGTATGACGAAAACGAATGATATCAAAAATATTTTTTTCATGATTATTGGCTTCTTAATTCATCGATATTAAAATCCCAATTGTAATCCGACCATATAGGTCTTTGCAGCGGGATAGATTCCGCGATCGACTCCACGATCCAGATCCGTTCTCGCATTGCCATAGCTCTGAACATTTACTTCCGGATCTAACCCTTTGTAATCCGTAATGGTGAACAGATTTGATGCCTGCATATATAAACGCAACCTATCTATACCAACTTTAGAAAGCATGGTGTTTGGAAAAGTGTATCCAACTTGAAAAGTCTTTGCCCTTAGATATGTGCCCTTCTCAATAAAGTAGCTTGACGTACGAATTTCATTAGCCGATGCCAGAATATTCGGCGTCGGGACATTTCCTTCGGAATTCTCAGGGCTCCAATGATCAAGGATGCGAATACTCTTATTTGCGGCAAAGCCCATAAGTTCAAGCGTCTGTCGTTGAAAGTTGTAAATGTCATTGCCCACAACACCCATCAGGAACAATGTTGCGTCGAAGCCTTTATAGCCTCCACTCAGGTTGACACCATAGGTAAAATCCGGCTGCGAATTCCCGATAAAGGTGACGTCATCCTGGTTAATTATTCCGTCGTCATTAACATCTGCAAACTTTAATCGGCCCGGCTGGTTGTATATTGAGCGGTCACTAAATTGTGTTGGATAGGAATCCGCTTCTTCCTGCGAATGAAATACACCTTCGCATACCATTCCGTAGAAGGAAGAAATGGGCAGTCCTACAACAGTCCGTGTGAATACTTGCTGACGTGAGATGTCAAGACCGTTTATAAATGGCGCGCTTGCATCGTATAATCTGGTTACTTCATTTTTATAGGTAGACCAATTGACGCCAATTGAGTAATGAAAATCATTGGCGATTCCCTTATAGGTCAAGGAAAGATCTACACCTTTGTTTTCAACTTCGCCTACATTTTTTGCCGGAACTGCAGTCTGGCCCCCGGTACTGATGGCCGGCGCCGTCAAAAGAAGTTTACTCGTCTGTCGCTCATACCATTCTGCCGTAAACTCGAGGTTGTCAAACAAGCCGATATCAATGCCAATATTGAGCATCGACTGTTCTTCCCATTGAGCATCGGGGTTACCAAACTTTCGAGCTTCAATACCGGGATAGAGATTCGCGGCACCGCTGTTTGCTCCGGTGATGGGATATGAAGATGTAATATTGCTTATTGCAAAGGTGCTGTATTGATTGTAAGGATCAATTTCCTGATTGCCTGTTATACCCCAGCCAACTCGAAGCTTAAGCATGCTGATGGCATCGACGGACTTTAAAAATTCTTCCTCCGAAATTATCCACCCTGCACCCAATGCGGGAAAAGTTCCCCACCTGTTGGAGGAAGCAAATCGCGATGATGCATCCCGTCGCACGGTTGCGCTTAGTAAATATCTGTTACGAAATTTGTAATCGATTTTTCCAAAAAGTGAGAAAAGAGAAGACTCAATTCCCCCTCCGTTCAAAAAATTAATCTGCGAACCAGCGCTCAAATACTGGTAAGATGGGAACTCGAAAGCATAGGTGTTCTTTTGACCACTGATATCCCGGAATTTTTGAGTTATTGCTTCGGTGCCTAAGAGAATTTGCAGGTTATGATCTCCAAAACTTTTCTGGTAGTTCAGCGTGTTCGTCCACGTGAGATTAAGTGCATAATTTGTTGCAAATGCCATATTCGCCGCGCTGGAAGTAGGTTCGAAGTCAGATTCATTCGCTAACGGGAGAAATGCCTGGCTATTAAAGTTCTTGTAATCGAATCCACCGCTTGTACGAAAAGTGAAGTCCTTAAGGATGTCAACTTCTGCATAGAGATTGCCAAAAATCAGGGAGGTATAGTCATGATTGTCCTGATTTCTAACCGCATCAATGTAACCATTGTCCTCTCCCAACCTGTGTCCTATTGGGTTACCCGCAATATCTGAGATAGGCTGCAGGGGAGTTGTACGATAGCCAATGATAGGGGAAAATTCGGTGCGGGCATTTATGTACCCTATGCCATCACTATAGCTCAGCTGTAGATTCTCGCCGATCCGCACATGCTTTTTGATAGCAAATTCAGTATTTGCCCGTAGGGAATAGCGTTTAAAACTGTTGAATATTAAGACTCCCTGCTGTTCAAAATAGTCCGCAGATATTGCAAACCTCCCTCCTTCGGAACCGCCGGAAACGGTGACGTTGTGATTACGGATTGGAGCATTGCGAAACATCACATCATACCAGTCCGTGCCTTGCTTACTGGGGCGGTAGATCAAAAATTTAGTTTTGTTAAAAACAGCTGCATCCCTCCAGTCAGATGAATAGAAGTCCATAACATTTGCATCAGAAACTACAGTTCCCAGTACGGTCTGACCGTTGTTTACGCCAGCGAGTGAAGAAAAAATGTAATCGGGTATCACCGGACTTACTCCGCCTCCAAAAACAATATCCGGCGTAGTTAAAGTGCCGTCAGGATTCATTTGACCTCGACTGCGGTAGTCGGCCCATATAACGTCAGCATACTGTTGGGAATTGAGGAGATCTGGACCCTTCCCAGGATCCTGAACGCCTTCATACATGCTATAGCTGACTTTTGTTGCTCCGGCCTTGCCTTTCTTAGTAGTGATAACAACTACTCCGTTATTCGCCCGTGCCCCGTAAACAGAAGCAGTAGATGCATCCTTAAGGATCTGGATCGTTTCGATATCGTTCGGATTGATCTGATTGAGATTACCAAGTGTGGGAACACCATCAATCACATAAAGGGGATCGTTGACACCTGTCACAGAGCCGACGCCACGAATGCGAACCGATACTCCGCCACCCGGGCTGTTGTCACTTCCAACATTTACCCCAGCAGCACGACCTTGCAACTGCTGAGCAAAGTTATTTGCTGGAAATGCTTTCAACTGCGCTTCATCCACCGTAGCTATTGATCCTACTATGTCACGTTTCTGTTGCGTATTGTAACCCACTACAACTACCTCCGATAGTGATTGAATATCGGGATTAAGTGAAATGTCTATAACGGAGCGCGAGCTGACAGCTATCTCCTGACTTTGAAATCCGATAAAACTGTAAACAAGTGTTGAAGTTTCATTCAACACGTTAAGTGTATATTTCCCTTCTGTATCAGAGACAGCACCGTTCGTTGTACCCTTTTCAAGAATGTTGACTCCAGGTAATGGTTCTCCGGTTTCATCTGTTATTTTTCCGCTTACTGTGAAAACTGTTTCACCAGTATAACTTTTAGATGAGGTATTATATACTGGAGAAGGTTCAGAAGATGCCCGAAGCAAAATTTCCTCTTCGACGATGATTGACTCTAATTTAGAGCCAAATAAATCCCTCAATACTTCACTAATCTTGGCTTCTTTAACATGTAGGGAAACTCTTTTTGAGGCTTGGACAGTTGCAGGGCGGTAGGTAAAGGTTACGGATGTCTGTTTTTCAATTTCATTGAGAATTGATCTAACGTCAATGTCATCGACATCGATAGATACCTTCCTATCCAGTATGCCCTGCCCGTTCAATTCGGCGGCAAATACCAAAGATGTCATAATGACCATTATCAGAGCTTGTGTTACCGTTATCCTCATAATGACAATGAAAACATCTTGAATAGATCGAGATTTATTCATATTTTAGACTGTTTTTGTGTGAAAGCAAGAACAAATTTTGTACTCCGACCAGTTGGAGTTGCAGATCAAGAAGCCGGTGATGTTAGCCCATCACTGGCTTTCTCGTTTTGTGTTGGCTATGTAGAATATGTCATATTTTTTGGGGTTATGGTTTTACATTAAAAGTTATATACTTCTCGTTTTTTTACTATTTACACCCTGTTCCGACGATCAGAATTTGGTTCCCCTCAAGCTTATATTCACTACCCACCGCCTGACAAATAATGTCCAGCTTTTTGTAAAGTCCATCTTCAGTAATCGTAGTGCTTAATTCGCAAGCGGAAAATTTCTCTTCATCAAATACCAGATCAATACCATACACCCACTCAATGGCCTTGAAGATCTCACTAACTGATGCTGCCTCAAATTTTATATGCTTAATCTCCTCATCAGATACCAAGGGTAGTGGTGAATCCACAATCATTCTTGAAATCTTCTCTTCTGCTCGATCGTACACAATCTGCTGATTAGGCGTTAAAATAATATTACCTTGCTGCCTGGTGTTAGCTGACTCGTTCTTTGTAAAAACAGAAACCCGGCCTGTCCTTACCGCTACGGTAATTTCCTGGTCTCCGGGTAAAGCCTTGATCATGAAGCTAGTTCCAAGAACCTTCGTTGTAACTTCATTTGCGTAGACAAAAAAGGGACGTTGCGCATCATGTGAGACTTCAAAAAAAGCCTGACCTTCCAAGTATACTGCTCTTTCGGAACTGGGGAATAAAGTCGGATACCTTAGTTGGCTTTTCGGCTCAAGCAAAACCACACTGCTATCGCACAATAATATTCGTTGAATTATCCCGCTATTATTTTCAATTTGATTCCAGCTGACGGATTGAATTTCCTTCTCCGGTGAAGTCCAATTTTTTGGCGCAAACCTATTGCTTAAGAAAAAATATGAAACGATGGCAAATAAAAGTGAGGCTGCAATTCCAACAGTATGCCAAGGCCTGATATGTCGTTGCTTTCTTTTCCGTATGTGATTCTCTATAATAGGTTCAAAATGGGCAAGTAATTCAGATTCGTCTGGCAAATGCTCGCCAATATCTTCCTTCCCCATCGCAAGATACCAGGCGTCAACGAGTCGCTTTTCCGCTGGAGTAGCTCTTCCTTGCCTGTACCTTTGCAAAATCTTAATGAATTCCTTCTGCTCCATATCTGGTATGTCAGGCAACTCAGATTTTTTCCTAATTCAACCTCAATATTTTTTTGCACCGAATTCGCAAACGATAGTTGTATTTTCAGAAAGGCTATCCTACCTTAGATTACAAGTCCAAATCTAATCCCATTGCTTACCTACTCAGACTATAGTGATCAGGACTTGTTATCTGCGGTCCGAAAAAACGATGAGAAAGCTTTTACAGAACTTTTTAAACGTTATCTGAAAAAGGCTTATTCGATGGCGTACTCAAGAGTGAGATCAAAAGAAATCAGTGAAGAGATAGTCCAAAGTATATTTATTTCACTTTGGGATAAGCGTTCCACAGTCTCCATAAATAATATCCCCTCCTATTTATTTACCGCGATTAAGTATCAAACGTTGAATATCATTGAGTCACGAGTGGTCTACAAAAAATACTGGCACTATTACAAGAATTTCATTCCACAGCAAGAAGATGTTACCGAGAGAACTATTCAATTCAATGAATTGATGGAAGTCATTGAAGAGGGGATGGACCAATGGCCTGAAAAAACAAAGACAATATTCAAACTGAATCGACTTGAAGGGCGATCTGTACACGAGATAGCTGATATCCTTCATCTTTCAGAAAAAGCCATTCAATATCACCTCACACGATCCATAAAAGAGATCCGTCTTCATCTAAAAGATTACATTATTTCACTTAGCTTTATTCTCTTTGTTTTTATTGATCGTTAATTACCTGAGGGTTGAGTCCCGGGTCGAGACTGTTTGCAGCGTTTTTTAGGTCTTTGTGACCGAATTGTGTTTGCTATTGGATAGAGCCTAGGTAAGTCACCGCTAAGTCGCTATGAACCGCCAAGTGCTTAGCGTTAACTTTGCCTGCCGGCCGAAGCGTATCGCGCAGGCGGGCGTAATAGCCCCGATATCATCGGGGTGAAGAAACAATTGGTGAACTCTCTAACTAGTTGAAAGCCCATCACAATTCAAAGTTTTCCAAGCGCTAAACTGATAAATGTTAAAGGCGCTCCTCGTCTCCAGCAAGGCATTTCTTTTTGAAAAAATAAAAATCTGTATTACTTTTATGTAACTGGTTACGTAATTCATGTTACAAATGGAATTCTTTGCTCAGACTGGTAAAATGGCCATTGGCAGCAGGTTAAGAATGCTGACCGATAAGATCACGACAGATGCCTCTCAAATCTACAGGATGTATAACGTCGATATGCAGCCGAAGTGGTTTCCCGTATTTCACGCCCTGTCAAACGGAGACCAGGCGATTACCTCAATAGCCGTGAACATCGGGCACTCGCATGCTTCAGTAAGTAAAATTGTAAGTGAAATGAGGAAGAAGGGCGTTGTGATCGAAAAGAAAAGCGGTGCTGATAAGCGGAAAACTGTCGTCGGATTATCGGCAAAGGGTAAGGATATGGTGAACAAGATCCAGGTTCAATATGCCGATGTCGGCGCGGCTATTGAGGAGATCCTTTCCAATACACGAAACGATCTTTGGAAAGCGATCGAAGAATGGGAATTCCTACTGGACGAACAATCGCTCCTGCAACGCGTCCACGACAAAAGGAAACAGCGTGAAAGCAATACCGTTAAGATTGTTCCATACGACGTTAAATTCAAAAAGGCATTCAAAGCACTGAATGAAGAATGGATTTCGAAATATTTTGAAATGGAGGATGCCGACCTTAAAGTGTTAAACAATCCCCAAAAAGAAATTATAAACAAAGGCGGCCATATTTTATTCGCACTGTATGATGGAAAGCCGGTTGGTACATGCGCTTTACTAAGAATGGAAGATCCTGTCTATGAGTATGAACTGGTTAAAATGGCTGTGAGTCCGAAAATGCAAGGCAAAAATATAGGACGGCTCCTTGGGCAAGCAATTGTTGACAAGGCAAAGTCATTGGGTGCTTCTGCCCTCTACCTGGAAAGTAATACGATTTTGAAACCAGCGATCAGCCTCTACCAAAAAATGGGATTTAAGAAAGTAGTAGGGCACGCGACGCCGTACAAACGCTGTAACATTCAAATGGAGTTGAAATTGAAATAGGACTTCTGATAGCGAACGATCTATCTTAGTCGGGCCAGGCAGCCTCCATAGACTGCGCCGGTTTGGGGACCGTTGCAAAATAACCTGCAATCTCCGGCACGATTACCTCACCAAACAACTCCGTGCGTAAAATTTGTTGGTACTCCACAATCGCTGACGTATATTAAGGAAAATCCTTTGATTGGAACAACAGTCCCAAAATTTGAGTCAGTTTACTCGTAATTGTTTTAATTATATTTGAAGATGGCCTCCCTACTCCCCGGCTTTGAATACGACATCTTCATCAGCTACCGTCAGAAAGACAATAAATATGATGCGTGGGTCACCGAATTTGTGAACAATCTCAAAAAAGAACTTGAAGCAACCTTTAAAGATGATGTCTCCATTTATTTTGACTCCAATGTTCAAGATGGATTGCTTGAAAATCACAACGTAAACAAGAGTCTCGAGAGCAAACTAAAATGCCTGATATTCATTCCTATCATTTCTCAGACCTACTGTGATCCCAAGAGCTTTGCGTGGCAGCATGAACTCATGGCTTTTAATCGATTAGCAAAGGAAGACCTGTTGGGGAGGGATATTACGATCGCGAACGGAAATGTCGCCAGCAGAATCCTACCGGTTAGAATTCATGATCTCGACAATGAAGATAAAGGGTTGCTTGAAAGCGAACTAGGCGGTGTATTAAGGTCAATCGATTTTATTTACACGTCGTCGGGTGTTAACCGTCCGCTCAAACCAAATGATGACAAAAGCGAGAATATCAACCACACTTATTACCGCGATCAGATCAACAAGGTAGCTAACGCCGTAAAAGAGATTATCACGGCCATAAAACGATCCAAACAGAACGCCAGAGAAATAACCGCGAGCTCCTGCTGGTCCTCCCAGGCCAAAATTTCTGTCGGGAAACAAGATTGCCATGACGATAGTAACGGTGATCCTACTGTGTGCGGCGGCCTATGGGTTATCGACGGTTTTTAGACCCAAATAAGGATGAAGACGAAGGTAAAATTGACCGATCAATTGCAGTGCTCCCCTTCGCCAATATGAGCGCCGACAAAGACCAGGATTATTTCAGTGACGGACTTAAGCGAAGAGTTATTGAACTTACTGGCCAAAATTCCCGAGCTCAAAGTAATTTCCCGGACATCCGCATTTTCATTCAAAGGAAAAAATGAGGATATACGAACGATCGGTGACAAGCTGAATGTAGCCTATTTGTTGGAAGGTAGTGTGCGTAAGTCTCAGGATAAAGTTCGTATAACCGCCCAGTTGATCAAAGCAAGCGATGGATCCCACTTATGGAGTGAAACATTTGACCGTGACATGAATGATATTTTCAAGGTGCAGGATGAGATCGCAGGCGCTGTGGTCGAGCAGTTGAAAATAAAATTGCTGGTTACAGACCGTAACCTTCCCCGGGAAAGTAAACCAGAAGTATATAATCTGTGGATGCAGAGTAAATTCTTCCTTAACCTGGTAACGCCGGACAATACTGAAAAAGCCCTCGCATTGCTTGCCCATGGACATGCCCTGGATTCCGCAGATGCCAGGATCAGGGCCGCAAGGGCCGCCGCTTACTATTTGAAGGCCCATAACTCCAGAACGATCGAGGAAACGTACCAGTGGGTAAAAAAATCTCGTGATGAAGCGAAAATCGCCATAACCTTCGATCCAAATTTGCCGGATCCATATGAAGCACTAGCCGAGATAACGATTTTCGATTGGGACTTAAAAGCCTCGGAATCGTTCCTGCAAAAGGCCATCGAACTTGATCCTTCCAACGCGGCATCAATTACCGAAATGGGCAACGTAATAAGGGACCTTGGACGATATAAGGAAGCAATTGCGTTATACAAAAGATCCATTGAAGTGGATCCCCTTCGGCCTACAAGTTTTTTTCAGTTCAGCATAGTCTATGGTTATACGATAACTATAATGAAGCTATTGAACAAATTAAGAAGGCTCTTGATATGACTGAAGGCCCCTTTTATTATGCAGTCCTGGGCAACTTTTATACACTCAATGGCGAGCCAGATAAAGGCATTGCTGAAGCCAAAAAAAACACGGATGAATTCTGGAAATTGTATGGTTTGGCTTTCTTTTATGGAGCAATGGGAATAAAGCAGAATCAGATGCCATCTGTTGACATTAATAAAAAAGTACGAACGACCCTGGCGCGTTTCAGATTGCCGAGATCTATGCCTGGCGGGGAGAGAAGGAGAAGGCATTTGAATGGCTTGATCGCGCCTATGTACAGCACGATCCTGGCTTGATACAGATCAAAAGCTCACTCTTTGCAAAGGCTTTAAAAGAAGATCCCCGATATAAAGCCCTTCTGACAAAACTCGGCGTGCCACTGTGAAATAGAATTTACGAAAATTAAAAAGCGAGTAAGTGAAACTTTAACGAGGCAAACGAACTCATCCCTGGATGCGTTTGCGGCAACGAGCGCGCTTCCGCGCACCAAAATGTTTGATTTTTATACAAACTTGTTTGAGTTGAGCAACACGAAACGAGTATTTCTAATACATCTTGCCATAACTGTAGCGCATTAAACATTCAAATGAATTTAAAAAAACTAAGGATTTATGATTGCAACTAAAGGATATGCGGCGCAAAGCAAAGACACGGATCTTGCGCCCTGGAATTTTCAGCGACGTGAAGTAGGTCCACATGACGTACAGTTTGACATTTTGTTTTGTGGTGTTTGCCATTCGGATCTTCATCAAATAAAAGATGAATGGGGAGGCTCTATTTTTCCCATGGTCCCAGGCCACGAAATTGTAGGCCGTGTTGTGGCTGTCGGAAGAGAAGTGAAGAAATTTAAGGCAGGTGACCTCGCCGGTACCGGGTGCCTCGTCGATTCGTGCCGCGTATGCGACAATTGTAAACGCGGCCTCGAACAATATTGCATCAACGGAGGCTCGCCAACATATAACGGCTTAGAGCAGGACAAGAAAACACCGACATACGGTGGCTATTCAAAAACCATCGTAGTGCACGAAGATTTCGTTCTGCACATCTCCGAAAAACTTGACCTGGCCGCAACGGCACCGCTGCTTTGCGCAGGCATAACAACGTATTCGCCATTAAGACACTGGAGGGTTGGCAAAGGCCACAAGTTAGCCGTCTTAGGCCTCGGTGGACTTGGGCACATGGGTGTAAAATTTGGAGTCGCCTTCGGAGCGGAGGTGACGGTGCTGAGCACATCACCTAAGAAGGAAGCGGACGCAAAGAAACTCGGTGCCCACAAGTTTGTAGTGACAACCGACCCTGGTCAACTGAAAGCTGTTACTGGCTATTTCGATTTTATCCTCGACACGGTTTCTGCAGAACATGACTACAACCAATACCTGGCGCTATTAAAAACAGATGGCACGCACATTTGTGTCGGTGCGCCGCCAGAGCCTACACCTGTGGCAGCTTTCAGTTTGATGACAGGACGAAAAAGCATTGCCGGTTCCGGCATCGGCGGATTGCCCGAAACCCAGGACATGCTCGACTTCTGCGCTGCTAACAATATTGTATCTGATATTGAAATGATTAAGATCAAAGATATTACTAGTGCATATGATCGTATGCTGAAAGGTGATGTCCGCTACCGCTTTGTGATCGATATGGCTACCTTGTAGTCAACTGGTGGCCTACTGTTCAAAAAGTATAGGCCAGTTGTACTATTATTTGCCTATTACTTTCCCTGTGTTCTTTTCAGGCTGACCGGAACTATTGATTTGGTGTCCGAAGAATACCAACCAAAGGCGGCAAAAAAAAAGTTGCGCTGTAAAAATAAGGTAATAAGGTTAGTGGTTTAGGTGATATGCTCTGTTACTAAGGTTTAGCTCCCATTACCAATGCTTGTAGCGGCGCCAACTACTTTCCGTTGTAAATAAAACAAGGGCGTAGTAAGCACTCCTCATTGGACACCAATTAATGATTCTCTAAAATGGTCTTGGGATCTCATTGGAAGGCGCGATATCAGTTCAATATTGCAGATAAAAAAATTTGAGACGAAACAAACCTTATTACCTTAGTAACAATCATGCATTACTTATTTTCAACCTTATTACCTTATTGAACATACACAAACAAGATTTGAATTTTCGTACTGTGAATATCGGATCGCTGTGCGTATCTTTTGCGTCGCTTTTGTTGGCGTTCATTCAGGGCTGACGGAGAACTACTAATTTGGTCTACGATGAGGACTGCTCACCTAGCCCTTGTTGTGTGTTCATAGGGGAATGCACTGACTATAAAATCTCGTGAATCAACATTGTAGTATTCTCGGCTAGCCTCAAAACACAATAAGGGCGGGGTGAGTAGTTCTCATTTGAAGACGCGACGCTATATCAATTCAGATTATAAGCTAGTGATGTATAATAGAACCCTCCTATGGAAGGTCCGCCCAGAAAAGATTGATAATATCGATTGAATACATTGCTGCCGCCAATTTTTACTGATATTTTATTAAATGCTTTTGAAACCTGGGTATCAATCGTTTCATAGGCAGGAACGTCACCATTAACAAGAAAAGACTGCCAGTAATAACCGCTCTGCCAACGATACGTAATGGTAAAACCAAAGTGTTTGAAAACATTTTCATTCCCGACCGAAAAATTGACTATCCATTCAGGTGTATTAAAGCCATCCTCAAGACCATCATTACTGGTTTTACGCTGAAGCTTCGCATAAGTTAAATTACCCGTGATCTTAAAATTACTTAAGACGTTGTACCGAATCCCCAAACCTGCGCCATAGTTGAACGCCCTTGTTTTTGAGTTAGTCCATAATCGATATCGGTCTTGTTTCGTCCTGTCATTCAAATAAAACGGTATCGAATCCGGAATACTGGTTTTTGGTATATTCATTTCAACCTGGGCAATAAAATCATTATAGCGATTGTAATAGAAATCAACGTCTATTTGAAGATCCTCGTTAAAAAAAGCTCCCCTGTAACCAATCTCAAATGATCTGATCTGTTCAGGTTCTACATAAGTGTAATCATTTTTTATAAGTAAGTCCCGATTTTTAATGATCGCATCATTCTTCGACAAACCGGATTGATTTACATCTTTAATGACTGCAGCCTGAAAAGCATCGATAGAAATACGCTTATAAGCATTTTCAAAAATTCCGTTTGACATCACCGGCAGCCCACCAACACGTTTCACCCCACCGCTATTCACATTTGAGAATGCTTCAAAAATGCTTGGGAAACGAAATCCATTTTGAAATGAAAATCTTATATGATTATAATTTGAGGGAGAATAGACTGCCGTGAACCTCGGATTCCATTTTAGACTGAAATATTCATTTTTATCTGCGCGGAGTGTTGCGCTTAGTTTAAGCTTATTTCTAAAAGACTTCGATGCCTGAAGAAACCCGCCGGTTTTTCTATAGGTCAAATTTTCGCCGTCGTGCTCAGGGTTAATGAAGTAATTTCCATCCGGAACAATAATATAAGTTCTATGATCAAAACCAGTTAACAGATCAATTCCTGTTGCATTGCTGAAATTATCAAAAAGCTCGTTTGTGAGGTTGACCTGCGTTTCAATATGAAGCATTTTTGCTTTTACTCTAAGTGCGGCCCCGTAGTCCCAATTATTTATATCACCCAGCGTTCTAAGTAACTGTTAAATTCATCTGTTCCTGGAACCGGACGCCCCATATCACTATTTGACCTTGCAAGTTTATGGGCATCAGCGACGTTTGATCCGGATTGAATCCCGTTGTTGAATCCTGAAGCATAATCGGAAAACCATTGGTTGTCAGATTTAAAACTCCTGTCAATGTTCTCAGCCATCGATCTGGCATTGTAAGATTTTCCCGTGTTCTCAACATTCAGATAAGCGAGGATCTGAATGGACTTTGACCTGTATGCCAGCCCATGCTGCTGCAATTGATAATCCTCAAGACGGAACCTATTAGACCTTTGGTAAATATTGTCAAGATTAGCAAAACGATAAGTATAGATTAATCTCTTATCCGGAGAAAATGCATAGTGAATAGCTGCATCAGCTTTCAGATTACGGATACTATAGTCAACCACTTCTTTTTCATAATACCCAGTTCTTGCAACAACGTAATTCTTACCATCTAAAGAAAGTGTCCTCCTATTCGATGATTCATTTCCGTATGAATTGACAGGATCATAAGCAGGATTGTCGTCTCCCACCAAGCCGGTACTGCGTATTCGCATTTTTATTAAGATCATTGCATCGTCAGCGATCCAGTCCGTTCCTCTTATAAAGGTTCCGTTGATCTTAAAAGCCAGTCTTATCATTGAAAACATGTGCCCATCTGAGACTTGTTTCCGTAAAGGGTTTAGCACCATCCTGATTCAATCTGTTGACTCCAAGCTTTTGTTGAAAACTCATGCCCTTACTTAAGAAAGGATCTTTGGTAATAAAATTTGCAAGACCATTAATGGCATTCATTCCATATAAAGCGGATGCGGTTCCGGGAATAATTTCAACAGCTTTAATATCGAGATCACTTGGCCCCAGCATATTGGCTATTGGAGTTCCCAGGTGGGGAGCCTGATTATCCATGCCATCTACCATTTGAACAAAACGAACATTGGTAGTATTTCCAAATCCTCGTGTATTGATCACCTTAAAGCCAAGGCTTGGAACAAGCATCTGGACGCCTTTTACATTTTCAAGGGCATCAAAAAAAGAAGGTGAAGCAGATTGATAAAATGTTTTTGCGCTGATCTTCTCAATGCTCACAGGCGACTTGCTGAGGTCTTCCTCAAGCCTTGAAGCTGTGACAACAACATCCTTTAATTGATAAGTCCTGACAGTATCTTTTGGTTGCTCCTGACCGTATAGGTAAACGGAAAAGGTCAAAGCAAAAAGCAGAGAAGCCGTTTTAATCATCGATATGTACAATTGGACACATCGCAAATATATACATATCACGTGAATGGATCTCGATAGACCCGATAAGAAGGATATAAGCTGGCATTTGCAGGACAATCAGCAATTTCCAAATGACAAAGGTTAACCATGAAATGAGAGCAGATTCTGTAGGTGTGCCGCGCTTCCGATTCACTACCTTAGTATTTGAAGAACAGATCCATGAGCATTATAAAAAATATACCCGTAGGGCTGTCGGATATCGTAAAAGAGGCCAACCTGATCCTGGAAGTCAAGTGCCTGGAGCCCTTTACGGAAGAAGTGGCTATTAAAAGCGTTGATCCGAAGGTAACTGCACAGCCTTTTAAGAAGAAAGGGTTTGTTTTCAGTGTAAAATCCGTCCTTAAGAATACGGCAAGGATTGAGGTTCCGCCAACCATACGGGTTCCCAGGGAAGACTGGCGGAGGTCCTTAAGTCAGCATAAAGAGAAATATGCCGACGGACTAAGCAAATCGTATGGGGTGAAGCAATACGAAACCGAAGTGGGTTCGATAAAAAATGCAGATATACTTTTCCTGCATCATTTTCAGGGCATATTTGAACTTGAGGGCAAGGGCTCGTTTGAGTCGGCCCAAGCGCGGGAGAAGATTGCGATACTAATAGCTGCAGACCAATAAAAAAAGTTATTTCGGATCAGCGTGAATGGCTTCGTCTGGCAAGAAAAGTATTCCGATGAATGCCAATCATCGCCCATGGCGGCAAGCCTTTGCTCTACGCTTTCAAAACGTATTGTTTTTTATTTGCCACTAAAAGGTTAGTCCTGCCCTAGGATGACATTTTTGCGCAACAACCGGAATTGTTTAGGCGAGAGTTGATATTTATCTTTAAACACTTTGTTGAAATGAGACGAATTTCTGAAGCCGCTTTCATAACAAATCTCGTTGACATTCAGGTCGGAACTGACCAGAAGTACGCCGGCATAATCCAGGCGCTTGTCGTTTAACCATTTGCCCGGTGTCGAATGATACACGTTTTTAAAATCCCGCTTAAAAGCTGATAGGCTCCGTCCGCATAGTCGTGCAAATTCCTCCATCTGAAGATCGTATTGAAAGTTTTTCAACATCACATCATCAAGCGTCGCTTTGCCCGTTTGGTTTAGGGAGGCAAATAATTGCGCCAGTTTCTTATGCTTGGGATTCAGCACAATGTTGAATAAGAGTTCCTTGAATTTTATCTCCACCAGATTCTTGGGCATCTCCCTGCCCATCTTCAGATACGTGTAGATGCTATAAAATAACGACTCCAACGAATTGTCAACATAAAGTGGAAACGCCTGTTCATGTACTGTTTCATCCATTGCCGGAATACCAATTTCGCTGTTTTCGCGGAGAAAATTCCTGATGAAATCATCATGGATGAAGAAAACGAGTACGCAATGCTCGATTTCAAAGTACTGGCGAAACGTGTAAACACCTTTTCTCAGGAAGATGGCATCGCCGTCTTTAACCGAATATATCTTACCGGCAGTAATCCAGTCTTTCTTGCCGCTGATGACAAACGTGATAAAATTCCATTCCAGCATCACCTGCAATTTTTCTACGTCGATCGGACATTTGTACTCCAGGATCATGTAGTCACTTTTCACCAGCTTATTGTAAGAGGGATCCTCTTTGAAATGCTTGATGGCGTCAAAGATCATCGCTAAGAAATTTGAATGGCAGAAGGTTAATGAAACTTGTACAAAGTTGTGATTTCCCGGGCGGCTTTCCAATTTTTATTTGTGGCACGATTACAACAGCATTTTAGCGCCGTTGCAGGAATTTTCCTGTAGGCAGCCAGGCTGACCTTCACAGCAAACAACTTGACCTTGAGAGAACATCAACTGATCGTATGGTTTCGACCTTTGTGTCAACAGTTCACAACAAAAAATTTGCGCAGATAGAGGAGCCGGAAAATACAAGCTAGGTGTTAAAACTATTCCTCAAACATGCCAATGGGGCACCCAGCTAACCGGTACGGACATGTGCTTTCGTTCCTAAATTTTCAACTTAAACAATCTTATCTTATGAAAAAGTTTATTGCAATTTTCGTAACCACAACGTGTCTATTCGCAAGCTGTGATGATTTTTTTGACTCACGACATGGAGGAGGCGGCCTGGTTAATGGTACAAAAAAATATCCATCCGATGTTGCTATTAAATGGGTCAACCTTCAGCAAAAACTCATTAAAACAACGGTAGGATTTGATCCTTTAGTTGCCAGCCGTTCTTTTGCTTATTCAGGACTTACATTGTATGAGTCTGTTTTAAAAGGAATGCCTAGATACTTTTCAGTAGCTTCTCCCAGGATTGGTACAGATATCAATGAAGTTCCGAATCATCAGGTTATTCATTGGCCGGCCAGTGCCAACGCTGCTATGGCCTTTATGTTGAAAAATTTATTTGCAAACACCTCCGCTACCAATCAGGCAACCATTGACTCGCTGGAGTCTGTTTTCAATTTGCAATTTCAGGGAGAGTCAACTGCTGAAATTGTCAGCCAGTCAGCGGACTATGGAAGGAAAATAGCTAATCATATTTTTGAATGGTCAAAAAACGATGGTGGACACGAAGCTTATCTGAAAGCAACAAGTGATACCTATGTTTCACCAACAGGACCCGGCTTATGGATCCCGACTCCAGCCGCTTTTTCCAAACCTATAAGGCCCTATTGGGGAGATAATCGTTCCTTCGTTCTCAACAGTAGCACAACGACCTTGCCCGTTGCTCCTCCCTCCTATTCCGAAAGTTCCGACTCTGATTTTTATAAAATGGTGAATGAAGTGTACACCATTTCTCAGTCGCTTACTGACGACGATGTTAAGATCGTTAAACATTGGGGAGATCTTCCCGGAAACTATGGTACGCCAGCCCATTATACACACATAGCTACACAGTTGATTGAGAAAAATGAATTTAAACTGGACCAGGCAGTGACTACTTATGCCAAACACGGCATTGCTTTAAACGAAGCTATCATATGTGTTTTCAAAGCCAAGTATACCTATAATTTAATTCGTCCTATTTCATATATCAGAGATGTGATGGGATATGATACCTGGAATACTGTCATAGCAACGCCGCCACATCCTGAATACCCTTCCGCACATGCAGTAGTTGGAGGGGCTTCTGCTGTGATTCTGGAAAGTATCTTTGGTAAGAATTATTCGTTTGTGGACCGAACGCATGAGAATTTATACGGTGCCAGGTCATATAGTGATCTGCGGGCGTATTCGGTGGAGGCTGCAAAGTCTCGTGTTTTAGGTGGTATTCATTACAATATTTCTGCAACCATCGGATTGACGCAAGGAGAAAAGGTTGGCAATCTTGTGAATACAATAAAGTTTAAATAGGAATTGAAGTATGCCCAAATCGAGTAGGAAGGGAGCCATTAATTTGGCTCCCTGTCCTCTCACACCACCGTACGTACCGGTTTGGTATACGGCGGTTGGTCTCAGGATCGTGTCTAACATTTTCTTTAACTACAGTTCAAAAGATTTTGGCCATTCCTTCTATTTATCATACGTGTAATTCAATATCCATTGAATACCGAATTTGTCTATCAACATACCGAAGTAGGCTCCCCAAAAGACCTTGTCAAGCGGCATGGTAACTGTCCCGTCGCTGGAAAGTCCATTGAATAACCGGGTTGCTCTCTTGTTCACTGGAGGGATGAAGTGACAACGAAAAATTATTGCCTGCCTGAAACGGCCCGCCCATAAAATCCAAATGATCATTACCCATTAAAATGCCATTGGGGCTTGTCAAGGTTATGTGCATGATCTTTTTCTTATCCTTGTCCGACATATCATTTCCGTGTGGAGTGTCACTAAACCGTTGAAAATTTGTAAACTCTCCACCCAGAATAGATCGATAAAAATTGAAGGCCTCTTCGGCATTACCATTGAAGGCTACATATGCTGTTATCATAACTTTATCTTTTTGGGGTAAAGGAAGTGCATTTTATACTTTGAGCATTGTAAAAATCGGAAGTGATGAGCACCGAAAAGTTCTCGGTCAGCCTCAAGAACACCAACAAAGGCTAAGGCATCAAAATACTTAAACTGCTAAAATTCCTATTAAGTCGATGGGTATTAAAGATTTTTGATGAAGAGTGCTCTATTTTTGAAAAACATTATTCAATTTGCATCGTTCGCGTAGTCGATTGACTTCCATTTCAGCCGGTCTCCCACCAAAACGGCTGTGTACTTTTTTGCAAATATTCGTATGAGAACAACAAAAAACTCTCCGGACAAACGGTGGCTTATGCTTATCTCCTCTTATTTCTCAACCAGGTGTTGTTGATGCAAATTTGCACATAGCCAATTAGTTGCAATTAATCAGATCCGCGCCTCATCACAGAGTCGTTGGTTTCCATTTACAAAACCATTCTCCCCACGCATAAGAATACATATGAAAAAACTATTCCGAATTTTATCTGCAGCCCACATGCTTGCGCTCGCCTGCCTCGCAGGGAAAACATCACTCTACGCTCAATACGATCCGGTTCAACCCTATCATGGTAAAATCGGAAAGACCATTGCAGAAACGCAACAAGAATGGCCGCAACGTCTGCGCGCTGCAGAAGACGCACCTAATGTGATCTGCATCCTGATAGATGACATCGGTTTCGGCGCGGCATCAACGTTCGGCGGACTGATCCCTACTCCCGCCTTCGATAGCCTTGCAAATCAGGGTCTTCGTTATACGAACTTCCATACAACGGGAGTTTGTTCTCCAACCCGTGCGGCCTTACTTACGGGACGCAACTCACATGCTGTTAGCTTTGGCAGCAACGCTGCCGCCGGAACTCCTGGATATTTCCGCCAGCTCCCCTTTGAGACGGCGACAATTGCCGAAGTGCTTCGGGAAAATGGATACAATACCTATGCCGTTGGCAAGTGGCATTTAACACCACCGAGCGATCTCACGCAAGCAGGTCCTTTCAACCGGTACCCGACAAGCAGGGGATTCGATCACTACTATGGTTTCCTTGGAGGCGCAACGGATCAGTATCATCCCCTGCTATGGGAAGACACACGTAAGATCGAATTGAGCGATAACAATAAAACGCACATAACAACCCAGCTCACCGATAAGGCGATCAGCTACATTGCCGAACAAAAGTCTATTGCACCGGACAAACCTTTCTTTCTGTATTATGCACCAGGTGCTACCCACTCACCTCACCAGGTAGATAAAGCATGGTCAGAAAAATTTAAGGGGAAATTTGATCAGGGCTGGGATAAATACCGCGAGCAGGTGTTGGCACGTCAAATCAAAGCAGGGTTGGTTCCTTCTAATACGGTTTTACCTCCTTCTGACAAGAATGTAAAGAAATGGGAAGCGCTTACTGCTGATGAAAAAAAGCTTGCAATCCGCCACTTCGAAGTATATGCCGGATTTCTCGCGCACACGGACTACGAGGTCGGCCGACTTATCTCTTACCTGAAGACGATCGGACAGTTGGAGAACACATTGATCTATCTCTCCATCGGCGATAACGGAGCAAGCAAAGCAGGTGCGCAGTTCGGCCGTGTAAAAATGTACGACGCTACGATCAGCGATGAACAACGGCTCCAGCAAAGTCTGAAAGATATTGACCTCATCGGCACGGAAAATTCAAACGCTGACTATCCCCTGGGCTGGGCGCAGGCTACCAACACGCCATTCCGTTATTTTAAGGCCGACGCAAATTCGGAAGGCGGTACTCACAATCCGCTTATCATATTTTGGCCAAGGAAAATCAAAGAAAAAGGCGGTATCCGTCATCAGTATACCCATGTCATAGACATAACCCCTACCACGCTGGAGCTGACAAAAGCAAAAGTACCTTCTGTGATCAATGGATACAGACAAGAACCATATCAGGGAACGAGTCTGGCATATTCTATTGAAAATCCGAAAGCTCCAGCCCGGCATACCGTTCAATACTTTGAGATCAATGGCTCCCGCTCCATCTATAAGGATGGGTGGAAAGCCGGCGCGCTCCATGAGAAAGGAAAGACCTTTGAATCGGATAAATGGGAATTGTTCAATCTTACCGAAGACTATAACGAACGACTGGACTTATCCTCCAAGAATCCGGAAAAGCTTAACGAACTTAAAGAACTGTTTGATGGTGAAGCTGTGCGCTATAACGTTTATCCTTTAAAAGACGGAACAGAGACGCCTGCCACCATACCTTCGGCCTTCGATGGGAGATCACGGTTTGTTTTTTATCCCGGCATTTCGCAGCTCACGGAAGTACCGACCTTCATCAATCGCTCCTTCACGCTCCTGGCATCCGCCGAAATTCCTGCCTCAGGAGCAGAAGGTGTATTGTTTTCGTTCGGCGGCAAGCCTGGCGGACTAAGCTTTTTTATTCAGAACAAACAGCTTCAGGTAGTGTACAACTATGGGCTCGATAAAAAAGTGATCAATTCAAAAAGTCCCCTTCCATCTGGCAAAGTTGAACTGCGTTATGAGTTCGAGTCGGACGGCGATCCACTTAACGCTACCGGAAACGGAACATTATTCGTCAACGGTACAAAGGTGGCGGAAGCGAAGATCACCAAACCTGCAAGGGGAAGTGCATACGAAGGACTATCGGTCGGAAAAGACATTATCACACCGGTGTCCGATTCATACAAGGCACCTTACGAATTCACGGGAACATTACATCACGTGACACTGGAATTAAAAGAAAAATTCAACGTATCGCGGCGCTAGCAATCCCCAACGTCCTTCAAATCTTCAAGTCTTTTTAACCCTTTAAAAATGAAAAAAATAACCATACTTCTATTTTCGCTGATCCTCCTCAGTGTATTGAGCAACAACACGCTGGCACAAGAAGCAAAAACCACAGAGACTTTCACCCTGGACGCCTTTGCCCAAAAACTGAGTCAATCGACTAACCCGCAGATACTCGATGTCCGTTCGCCTGCAGAATTCAAGGAAAACCACCTGAAAGGCGCAGTGAATTTTTATGCTCCCGACGATGATACATTCGCGAAAGGCATTGAAAATCTGAAAAAAGATAAGCCCGTATTCGTATACTCTATCAACAACGGCAGAAGCACTACGATATCAAAAAAACTTCGCGAAGCCGGATTCAAAGAAGTATATCCCTTGCCTGGCGGACTGGCCCATTGGATCGGCGCCGGCAAACCGATCGAATCTGAAGCCGGACGTGGACTCACACAACAGGAATTTGACAAACTTGTATCCTCCGATAACGTCGTGCTGGTAGATATTGGATCAAAACATTGTGGCGGATGTAAAAAACTCGAGCCGGTCGTGGACGAAGTTTCGAAAGCGCAGGCTATAAAGGTGGTGAAGATCGATCTTTATGATAATCGTCAGCTCGCCAAAGAGCTAGGTATTGAGTCAGTCCCAACGCTTATCCTGTACAAAAGCAACAAGGCTATCTGGAGAAAATCAGGAACGATAACAAAGATTGATATTGTAGATGCGCTCGATCAATCATTATAGAAGCAAACGCTACTGTTTAACCAAAACAGTAGCGTTTTTTTTGCTCGGCTGCTTCTTCAGGGGAATTCATTTCGCATGAGCGCTGTAGGAATGGTGATCCGCAAAGAAGAATATAGCAAATTTGCCTGGTTACAACGGAATTAGGCTTCTTCCTGCTTTCGGGCAAATGCTCAAAGAATCAGATCATCGGGTTTTATTTTACTAAAAGACTTGTGATCTTTATGGTACTGCTTGTGATTTATAGGAATCCTATGAAAAAGACATTCTTTTTTTTGGTTTTGCTGGTTGCCGTTCATGCTAATGCCGTAGCCAAAAAAATTGAGGGCACGATCATCTTTGAAAATGGCGTCGAGCGGACAGTTACATTTAAAATTCCTTTTCGACTGCTGTCGGGTCATGCCGATTATGAAAGGTTGCAACATCGTGTGAGATTTTTTGACAAGGGCAAAGAACTGGTTCTAAAGCCTGGCGAAGCAAGTGAATTCAGGTTCAGCTATCAAAACGAAACGGTGCGGATGGTGTCAATTCGGCACTCGGGACTGGAAGGACTTTTTTCCGGAGACAATGCCATTTTCCTCAAGCTGGAAATGGATGGCCATTTGCGGCTATACAGGCTTTATGAAACCCGTGTCAGCGGCGGTTACGATTCGTCCCACCCCCATCAGACAGAAGAATACTATTTGCAAAAGAAGGGAGGAGCACTCAAACGATTAAAGGCATTCTCATTCAGAAAAGATATGGCGGACTATCTGAGCGACTGCCCATCCGTGGCCGATAAGATCAAGGACAAAGACTTCAAGCGAAGAGATCTGGAAGTTATTGTCATCGCCTACAATAAGGACTGTAATTAATACAGAATGAACCTCAATCTATTTTCTTATTCACCTTCATAAAATGAAACTGGTGAAAATCGCCATTCGCGCCCACAACGGCTTGTCCCGTTAAGAACATTGGTCTTGCATCCTCAGCATCGACTATGAAATAATTGAACAGGATCTTGCTACCCGAAACGGCCCCGGCAGGAATTACCCAGATATAGGCATAGTCGGGATTTTTGGAGGCGATGATTTCATCTGCTCTTTCAAAGGACACAACTTCAGATTTGTAATCGTAATACTTCGATAGTTCGTTTTTATCGATAGTCTTTTTTAATGCCTTACTGATCAGAGGGTCGAAAATCAGCAGTGTCTTTTTTTTCAGGTTAGGTCTTTTCTTTTCAATTTCATCTTTCAGGTTACCAAGCTTAGTTACATCCTTGTCTACGCAATCCCTAAGCTGGTTTTCAACGTTACATACCATGAATGTAATGCTCCCTTTTGAAACGCCCACAGCCGGCAAAAAAGAGACGACAATCTCATCTTTCGGTCTCGATGCCCGGGTAATGGCAAGGGCAACTGACCGTCCGTCAGGGCGCAGGTGGTAAGCCATATCACGCGCTGAATTAAATCCATGGTTAGGATTGGGTGAATAGAAATCGCCCATTTTATAGTTTTTCACATCAATTAATGACAATAAGCAATAGTCAGGATTCTTTGCCTCCTTTAACTTTTCAGCTTCAGCCTTTGAAATGAATTTCACTTCTTTTGAAAAATCCCACTCTTTCTGAACCACCTCTTTCAGAAATGAATTGAATTTTTCTATGCCCTGTTCATAGGCCTTCAATTCTTCGGGTTTTTTACTGAGCTTCTTCACCTCTTTTTCATCTTTTTCCTCGGCAACAACAGCGAGGATACTTTTTGCTATTATTCTTGCCCCTTCTTTGTCAGAAACGGTGAAAGATGGCTGGGCTTTGGAAACAATAGCGAGAATACAAAGAGGGATCAGAAAGTATTTTTTCATGTTTTCAGATATCGGAAGTTCGAAAAATAAACAATCGGCCGCGATTCGTTTCAATTACATCGACAAAAACGGCTATTTTCTCTTCCAGTGAAGTAAAAAAGCTTTGAAGATTTGAAATTTGACATCAGGCGCGAATCTCAAATTTCAATTTTCAAATTTCAAATATCCATCCGTCCTCAGTAGAAGAACATCTCGTCAACAAATACCCATCCCTTTTCCTGATCTACCGATCACGTTGTCAATAAAAGCCGGGCGTTCATCCATGGAATAACCCCTCAGATCAATCAGATTTTTTCCCGCGTTGCCATTATAATACTTTTCAATTCATGATAAATCGTTTATGAATATGAAGCAGCCTCAAGGTTTACAGTCAAACACGATTCTGTTCAGGTCTTTTTTGATCGTGGCAACCCTCATCCTTTCAATTGAATCAGGAACGTACGCTCAAAAAAATAATGAAAAGAAACCCGATTTAGTTGGTGATGTAAATTCCGTGCCCCGTTCGGGAAAAGTTATTACAGAGAAATTGGTTTCTGATGTCCTTCGAAATACAAGGACAGGAGTTGATCCGAATCGAGTCGTCAAGATTTATTTACCACCGGACTATGAAACCTCCGGTAAATCCTACCCGGTTGTCTATTACTTCCACAGCCTTAACTGGAGCGCAGAAAAGATGTTTGAAAGCGGAAATGTTCAGAAATTACTTGATCGAGCTTTTGCCAGTCATGTGGTTAACGAATTCATCATGGTCGCTGCTGACTATAGCACGATCCAATCAGGATGCTGGTATGAGAACTCGACTGTTACGGGACGATGGGTTGATTTCACAGTTGAAGAACTTGTACCGTTTATTGATAACCATTTCCGAACGATCAAAAAACGGGATAGCAGAGGATTGGTAGGTGACTTTGTTGGTGGGCGTGGCGCTTTGGTGTTGTCGATGTTGTATCCGGATATGTTCAGCGCGGTGTACGCCATGCATCCCGTTGCGACCGGAACGGGTCCAATACCAATGATTTCAAAAGTCGATTGGAAAAAGATCCATGAAGCGAAATCATTTGCAGAGCTCGATAACGGATTCGCCCGTCCATACGTATCCATCATGCAGGCCTTTCTCCCAAATCCGGATCGCCCTCCGTTCTATTGCGACTTTATGGTAGAGATGGAGAACGGCGAGCCCAAATTGAACGTCGTGAATACGGCGAAGCTTAAAGACGGTTTTCTACTCGATCAGAAATTGAGGGAACATGCTGCCAACCTCAGGAAGATGCGTATTGCTTTCGACTGGGCGCGCTACGACCAAAACTATGATCATGTTTATTCAAATCAGCAATTCACACTTAAACTTGATGAATTAGGAATTGAACACGAAGCGGAGGAATATCGCGGTGATCCCTGGAGTAATAACTTTACTCCCCACGGGCGATTCTACACGCGTGTCCTGCCCTTCCTGTCACGACATCTCGTGTTTTGACGTTCATGCAAAAGATCGTTTCTACTATATAACTCTGTAATCTCATCGAATTTTTAACAAAGGCGGCATTTAAACCTTTCGAGGCCTGATGCATTTAATTTCCAGTCTTTGGGTTAGCGACCTAATTTTATCGTAGACGCCGATGAAATTGATTTAGCTAATTTTTCCCTGAATGAGTAGAGAATGTTTGAACCTACGCCCAGGTAAAATTAAGGCGCGGTCCCAAAGCCTGCCCCGCCGAAGCTATTCGCGAAGGAGGGACGCGGCCCCACGGCCGAGGAGCCAGGGAACTCGGATAACAGATGGAACTCCTACTACAAGTACAACGTCAATTTTTGAAAGAAAGACATTGGACCGTTGAGTATGCAAGGAGCTTTTTATAAAGTTATTAACCTATAACATAAGACATTATTGGGATACTTTGCGGTAATATGTATTTCGTCTTTCTCTCCCGTGTGTATTTTGACACTAAATGCATAGATTAGCAACAGTACATTCGTTGTCTACTGTGTTTGCATCTGTCCAATAAACACCGGAATCATGATTAAGAACTATCTGCGTGTGGCTGTTCGAAGCCTTCTCAAAAACAAAAGCTACGTCATCATCAATGCGCTGGGTCTTGGCGTGTCGCTGGCATGTTGTCTGGCGGCCTACCTGTGGGTAGCATTCAACATTGAGTTCGACAATTTTCACGATGGCACTAAGGTGTCGCGCATTTTCAAAGTGCACACGCACTCCCAGGAGAAGGATGGTCGTATGCAAATAGATTTTCAGGCACCCATCATGCTGGCGCCGGTGGCGGCGGGCGAGATCGCCGGCATTGAGCGCTACACGCGTTTCATTCACGGCGGTGGTTCTATGCGCTACGGCGACAAGGCGTTCAACGAAGGCCTTTCATTTGCCGACAGCACCTTCTTCGACCTCTTCGATTTTCCGCTGTTGGCGGGCAGCGCCAAATCGTTCAAAGAAAAAAACAGCATCTTCCTCACCGAAGAACTTGCCAAGAAATACTTCGGCAGCGAAGACCCAGTGGGAAAATCCGTGACGCTGAACTTTGTGAACAACTATGAAATAAACGCGACCGTAGGCGGCGTACTAAAGAAAATTCCTGCCAACAGTACATTCGGTTTCAAGGCGCTGATGCGTTTCGAAAACTATATTGACTACAACAAACTTAACATCGACGACTGGAGCGACTGGCGTAACCCCGCCACGTTCTTCGAGCTGTCAGCTCCCGAAAATGCGTCGCGCATTGGTGGCCAATTCAAGAAATATATTCCACATCGCAACGAAATGCGTACTGACATGGTCGTGACGTCCTACACGTTGGAGCCTTTCAAGAAGAAGTTCGGTCAAGACGACATCCGCTACGGTTGGGCAAACTTGCCCATCGGAATGGAGCCGCTCATCGTTTTCTCGAGCATGGCGTTGCTCATCCTGCTCATTGCCTGCTTCAATCTGACCAACACATCCATTGCTATGACAGCCAAACGCCTCAAGGAAGTTGGTGTTCGCAAAACTATTGGCGCCGCGCGAAGACAGATCGTGTTTCAATTTTTACTAGAGACACTACTCACTATTCTCATTTCGCTGTCAGTAGGCCTCATGATGTCACAGCTCATCTTGCCTGCATTCACCGACATGTGGCAGATTCCGTATGGCCTTCGCGACCTCAGTGGTGTGAACCTGTTCATCATGTTGCTGGTACTGGTATTCGCTACTGCCATGGTGGCTGGCATCTATCCGGCATTGCTCAGCAGCAACTTCAAACCCATGGCTTTGCTAAGGGGCACTGTTAAAATTAAAGGTACCAATGCACTGACACGTTCACTGGTGACCGCACAGTTCGCACTATCGGTCATCGTTCTCATCGGAGGTGTCGTCTTCATCCAAAACACGAGGTACCAGGAGAGCATCCGCTTTGGTTACGACAAAGATCAGATCATTGCCGTGAGCTTGCAGGGTGAACGCGATTTTGAAGCGATGGAAAAAGCAGTGATGTCGAATCCCAAAGTGCTGAGCGTGGGAGTCGCCGATGGCACTATAGGTCGCAATCCTTATGGAACACCTGTTCGCATAGACACCGCGCAATATGATGTGCAGGCTATGGGCATTGGTAAAAACTATTTTGAGACCATGGGCCTGAACGTTGCGCAAGGGCGCAACCTGAACCTCGAAAACACCAGCGACGTGAAAGAAGGTGTACTCGTAAATCGTGCTTTCGTTGAGCGGACGGGCATGAAAGATCCTATTGATCAGATCATCTTTCTGCACAACACTAAACACTTCATTGTAGGCGTTATTGAAAATCATATCGACAACCTCTATCGTGCCAAAGCGCCTGAGCCCTTTGTGTTCTATGCAGCCGGCAAAGAGCAATACATCACGATGGTGGTGAAGACGGAACACGCCGATTTGCTGGCTACACAAAAATCATTGGAGGCAACCTGGAAAGAAATCTTCCCGACGCGTCCATTCGAAAGTCAGCTGCAGGAAGACGTGGTGCTGGCGGAAAGTCGTCAATTGAATACTAATCTGGAGAAGATCTTTATTTTTCTAACCGTACTGGGTGGCCTGCTCTCAGCGTCGGGAATCTTTGCGTTAGCTTCGCTAAATGTAGCTAAGCGCACCAAGGAGATTGGCATACGCAAATCGCTTGGTGCATCAGTGAGCAGTGTGGTAGGACTATTGAACCGCGAGTTTTTCGTTGTACTCTCAATCGCCGCTGTCCTGGGTTCGGTAGGCGGCTACTACGCCACCAATGCATTGCTGGGTATTATCTATGCCTACCATATTTCCGTGGGTCTTGTGCCTATTGTTGGCTGTGCCGCATTCATTTTTTTGATTGGCATTTTCACAACAAGTTCAACGATCATGAAAGCGGCAAAGACCAACCCGGTGGAAACGTTGAGGAGCGAGTGAAATAGTGGTTCATTATTGGCTTACGTCGGGAGAATGGATATCGCAACCAAAGAAACTTTATGGAAACAATTCGGAGCAAGTATCGACATGCTCGAAAATGCAATTTTACTTTGCACAGATGAACTATGGGACGACGAGAAAATATTTTGGGGTATCGCTTATCACTGCTTATTCTATTTAGACTATTACCTTACGCTTGAGCCTGGTGGGTTTTCGCCGCCATCGCCATACACGCTGTCAGAATTTGACCCTAATGGCGCAATGCCAGAGAGGGTCTATACCAAGGAAGAATTACTTTCTTATCTCCAGCACGGCAGAAAAAAGTGCCACGATTTAATTGCAAGCATGACAGACGAAATTGCAAGCAGTCGTTGGATAAACGAGTATAAGAATTATTCCGTCCTTGAAATTTTGCTTTACAACATGCGACATGTTCAACATCACGCGGCACAACTAAACCTGCTTTTGCGGCAAGGAATAAACAATGCACCGAGGTGGGTTTCTCAAACCAAAGAAAATCTATAACGGGAATGCCTACATTTTATTCCTTCACGTTGGGATCGTAAAGGTACTTTTGCTCTACATAATCGTACAAAGTAAGCCGCCGCAGGTTGAAATATTCAATCCAAAATGACTTAAGGGCTTCGATATAACTTCTGCGCGCGTCGTCCTTTTCATTCAACGCAATATTGAGATTTGTAATATCAATCTTTCCGATCAGATAACGGTTCTGCGCCACATTATATCGTTCAAATGCTACCTCGTCAGCTTTCTTTGTGATGTCGATCTGAAGTCTAAGTGTTTCAAACTGCTGAACTTTTGTGATAACTTCCTGTTCGAATGTTATCTGATCTCTCGCAATGGCAAAATCGTTCAGTCGTTTCGAGGCATAAGCTGTCTGCATAGCAGCTTTTCTCCTTCCCCAATCTATCAGAGGAATATCAACATTGAGACCGATATATTGTTGGCGGGCCTGATTGTCGTACAGTTCATTAAACTGCGTGCCGACGCTGTTCAGTCCAAATCCGCTCTCGATACCTACCGCGTATCTGGAACCCTTGGCTTCTGCGACCAATGCATCGGCCTCATGCTTGCGTCGAACGAATCCAATGAACTGTGACCGTGTTTCACGCGCATGCTGTAACGCCTGCTCTTCAGTCACTATAACATTCGGTACTTCACGAGGCATGATCAATTCAAAGGTTTCGCCGTTGTTTAAGCCAATATACGTTCGAAGGGTGAGGCTTGAGCTCTGAAGATCCAAACGCGCCTGCGCGACATCGCGTCTTGATCGCAGGAGCTGCAACTCAACCTGTAACAGTTTATCCTGCGACGTAGTGCCGATGTTATAACGACCGGTTTCAATCTTGTAGATCGTATCATTGTTGGCGAGGTTGTATTGCGCGATCTCGAGGTTAACCTGTGCCTTGAGCACTTCGAAAAACTGATCTACGGCTTCACGGGCTACGCGTTGCATTTCCTCGGCGTACTCCCGCTTCGACTCCTCGTATTTTATCGGCTCAATACGTTTGTTCCACCGTCGCCGGTTGAAAGCAAACACCGGCTGGGATAGTCGGATACTGAAAACCTGCCCGTTCCATTGCTGAAGGTTGTCTTCATAATCCCTGAAATAATTATACGTCGAATTCATGGATATCGTCCCTCCCGTCAGACTTATTGGTTGCTCCAAACCAATATTAACACCCGGGTTAAATTGATTTATCTGAAGGTAACGAATTGAACCATCGGGCTGAGAGATCCGGCTATAGCTGTTATTGTAAAAGGTCCCGGTATTCGTGCTGCTGGAAAGTCTTATCTGTGGATTGTAATCACTCCGATAACGACGATAATCCCAGTAGCTGATCTCGCGATTGGTCTCTACAACTTTAGCATACACTGACTGGGCCGTCGAGCGATCTATGACATCCTGGATAGAAAATACATTTTGTGCGGTAGCATTCAGGCTAAGCAGGCTTGTAAAAAGCAGTACAACTCTATTCATATCGCAACGATGTAATCGGATCCTGATTTGCAGCCCGTCTGGCAGGCGCGATCCCGAAGATCAAGCCTACTGTTGCCGCTACGCCAAATGATAAAATGATTGATGAGAAAGTTATGACGGTTGGTATGTCACCAAATTCTGAAACCATGAAGGCCAACGATACGCCAAGCAAAACGCCAATGATTCCACCGCTGATACTGATCATAATTGCCTCGAACAGGAATTGATGCACTACATCTGACTTTTTCGCTCCAATAGAAAGTCTTAAGCCAATCTCCTTTATTCGTTCCAATACAGAGGCAAGCATAATATTCATAATGCCAATGCCGCCTACCAGCAGGGAAATTCCTGCGATTGCGCCTAAAACATAGTTAAATACATCATTCGTGCGCTGCTGTTGTTTGAGCAATAGTTCGGGAATCTCGATTTCATAGTCCACAACACCATAATGTTTTCGTTCCAACAAACGTGAAATGATCTCTGCTGTCGGTTCCAACATTTCGGTCGCTCCTACCTGAATAACCAACCGATCCAACTGGTGATAATTTTTCTTTTCAGCCTCTTGCTCAGGGGTTGTGTTATCCTGGAATATGTTTCCACGACTGCGCATCGACTCTAACCTAAGTTGTTCCGTTGTAATCTTATCACGGTCGCGGTACCGGATTAGTACTGATTTCAAAGGCAGATAGATATCCATATTGAAGTCACGGATACCTAATTTGCTGATGCTCGAAGACGAAACAAATCGTTCCTTCAGGACACCGACGATCGTCAGCCATTGAGGTCCTACTTTTATACTTTTACCAATCGGATTTTCCGACGGAAAGAATCTTGTTTTGATTGCATGACCGATAATGCAAACTCCGGCGCCGAGTTTTTGCTGTGCGTCCTGGAAAATTTGTCCTTCACCAAGTTCAAAATTGAAGATCTTGAAATAAGAAGGCTCCACACCTACCAGCTTGGCAGAGCGTCTTATTCCATTACGGATGACATAGGTATCGAGCATGATCTCGGGACTAATGCTGGTGATGCCTGGAATGACGTCCTCTATACTTCTGACGTCTTTGACGGTGAGCCCTGGAGAAAATTTCTTGTGGTCTTTCTTTCCGGGTTGTTCCTCTATTTTTTCTTCCTGCTGCTCAATGATGGGTTTGATCACGATGTTATTGACACCAACCAGTTTGATCTGCTCCAGTATCTCTCGCTGGGCTCCATTGCCTATCGCCAACATGGAAATAACCGCGGCAACACCAAAGATAATACCTAGCGCCGTTAACAATGACCTGATCTTGTTGGCAATAACTGCATCGACTGCGACGTAAAAGTTAGCAAGGAGTCGTGGCGGGATCATCGGCATTAGTTCTGCGGAACACTGACGGGTATGGCTGACACCGGATTTTTAGCATTCTCTGGCTCCTCCGATTGCTTCTTTCGGCGTTTGCCATTCATTTCATCTAAATGGGAGATGGACTCATCCTCCATTCCTAAAGGAATTGACAAAAAGACCTGGTCTGTCTTGGCAAGGCCTCCAATCACGACCACATCATTGGCGTTTGTGTCACCAATCATCACTTCCTGCTTCACGGACGTAATACCGCTCTTTTTATAAACAAAGATCACGGAGTCAGCATGGCTATGAAGCGACTCAAGAGGAATGAAGAGCGCGTTGTCAACCTTTTTTGCGATGATCTTGTTACTCGTAGTCATTGAAGGTCGCAGGGTTGGATCGGTTCCATCGATCTCTATCGAAACTTCGAATACTTTAGAATCCGAGTTAGGTCGTTGTTCGCCAACGTTCGCGACCCGTGTCACTACTCCTTTAAGCTTTTTATCGGGATAGGCATCCAGTCCTACTTCTACTTTCTGGCCCGAAAGTACTTTGCGCACATCCACCTCGTTGACATAGGTCTTGGACATCATCTTCGTCAGGTCTGGTAATGTGGCAACAGTAGGCTCCCACATGTTGATCTGCGACCCGCTCTTAATTGGCTTACCATCCCAGCCTTTGACATAAATGACCATACCTGACTCAGGTGCATTGACAGTAAATGTCTCCATCACCGTTGACATGTTGGCGAATTCATTCTGAATTTTCCGAAACTCTGCTGATTGCTCCCGCATCTTTTCAGCATTCTGACGTTGCTTTATTTTGTAATTCTCTTTTGCCTGCTGGTGTGCCCGTGTTGCCTTCTCAACATCGATCTGAGCCTGCTTGATCGTGGCCGGCGGTTCAAACTTTGACTGCTCAAGAATGATCTTCTTCTCCTCCACGGCATACTTCAGGTTGATTAGCTGATCTCTTGCCTCACGGAGTTGCAGCGTAGTGTCAAGCTGCGTCTGTATAAACTCGGCATTCTCCTTCTCAAGTTCGATTTGCTTCGATCCGTATTTAGTCTGGAAAGTGGAGCGATCGAGTGTCGCTACCCAATCTCCTTTTTTGACTACCGTGCCTTCTTCAACGATGCTCTGTATCACGACCTGCCATATCTCAAATTCACGAAGCCGTGATGGGCCAAGAATCTTTACAGAATTTTTTGCCTCCAGCTCACCAGTGGTTTCTATTTCAACTGTAAAAGGTCCTTGTTTTACGTCGGCGATAATGTCGGTTCCCGCCACCGTGGAATTGCTCCGGACTAAAAAGAAGACGATGACTACGGCCGCGACTGCGCCGATCGCGATTAAGACTTTCCTTTTCATGACCCTGGTGCCGCTATTGGAATTCATATTGTCGTTTGATGTATTCGATCCTGCTATCATTTTTTATTCAAGCACAAAATGCCTGCAACCATCTGTAACATTGTAAGCAAATGTATCGCGAGATATTTTGCCGTTTGTTAAGGAGATGTTAAAGTTGAGAACGATTAACATCACCCAGGATAAGGTATAACATTATTCTTACGAAAGTACCCAATAAATTGCACTTCTGCTTTCCGATACCGTTAATTTTTGACGAAGTGTTGACGATCCTTGCCAAATAGTATTAATAAACAGTCCAGGCAACAATAGAAAAAACAACTTCAATTCTAAATGAATCTGTCTTTTCATGAAATACCCATTTCAAGCCAACCATTCTCAGGCAGCGTGATGAAGTAAATGTCAGGCTCTACCTGTAAAAATGTTTGATATGACCTCAATGGGTGATTGCCGCCCCTTCAGTGCCGCCATACTTTTATATCAACAAGTAGATGACCCGACACGTCAAAGCATACCATTCTGAAAATAGTTAACCAACATTAAAAAAAGTAAAAATTATGAAAACTTCAATGGACAATAGAGACAATCGCGTATGCGTAAATACGAAATCTGTTCTTGCGCGCTATGCGGAATGGCATTCGCGGACAAAAGGTCGACCGGTAGCGGCGTTTGGACCGGAAGCAAAGAATGCCATTTTATTTGTAGAGGATGAAGTTATTGTCGATGCCAAAGATGATGCGTTAATCAGAGAATTGATGTCGCGTTATGGCGCAGAGATCATAAAGACCGATCCCATTCCTGCTGCTCCGTTTAGACTTCATAAAGACACTCATAAGGAATTCATTGACATGCCAGAGCCGGTTCGTCTCCGGTTTACTGCACAGCATGTTGATGACATGGATCAGGTGCTGGAGAAAGCAGTCGAGAAGGTATTTAAGAACCAGACAGGCATTACGATCACCTCGGAGGTCGGCGCAACGGTAGCGGCAATAGTTGCGCGACACGCGATGGATGGCCGGCCCATTGGATTGAATCTATTTGGAGAAAAACTGGCCATGCCACTCACGACTATCGCGGAAGGACCACTACCCTCTGTTGACAATGTGCAGCCCCCTGTTGGTCCGAATCCGTTTACGTGGCAGGCATTTTCCGGAAAAACCCGGATCATAGAGGCATGGCAGCTAGTCGACTCTATTCGCCAGGTGCGCGGAGACAGATTTACAACGGTGTGTATATTAGATCAAGGCTTCTGGCTTGACAACAAGGGCATCCCTATGGTCTCACCGGCACAAGCTGCTTCGGATTTCGGAAGTTTTATTCAACTAAACCTGGAAAATGAAGGAACATCTGCTGGCGGCCCGGATGGTGACGGAAACTGGCATGGCAACGCGGTGGCTAGTACTGCAACGGCTGCCGTCGGCAACGCGATTGGCGCGGCCGGAACAGGAGGTACCATTGCCACACCACTGTTCTTCAAGAGTGATTTATCAGTCGACAAAACTTTGAGAGCCGTGCGTATTTGCGCTGCCTGGGGAATCGATGTCTTAAACATGAGTTTTGGTATCAAAGCGGGTTGGGAACTCTTCTTCCCCACCAGCGCATGGAACAATGCCTTCCAATTCGCCTTCGACAATGACGTAGTGATGATCGCTGCTGCAGGAAACGACGGAGATGAGCTACCAGATGATTCAAACATCAGGCCTGCAACCCGAACGCCAGGCGTCCTTACTGTCGGAGCCTTAGACACTAACGATAATGCCAGAGGTGATTCAAATTATGGATCATCGGTTAGCTTATGGGCTCCTGGCACCAACATCCCTGTTGCTCCCGATCCTGTTAGTCCCAATGGCAGTTTTTGGAGTCAGACTTCATTCGCCTCGCCTATGGTAGCAGGCGTTGCAGCAATGATGAAATTTGCGAATGACCGGCTAAGTCCCGCCGACATTTTTCGGATTTTGGTGGAGACTGGCTGGAGTGGTACGGGTAGAGTTACCAAAGGGCTCGACGCGTTTGCAGCTGTTTATGCTGCTATTAATAACACTTTGCCAGACTATGATGAACCAAACAACACCCCAGCTGCTGCCCGCGATCTTATTCCTACCGGATCGGCTGGAAATCTGGTACCAAGCTTTAGTGGTTTTACGGCGCGTTCATCCTGGACTGATCCCGATTATTGGAAGTTTCGCGTTGAAAGATTCTCCAATGTCACCGTAGCCGTTGATTGGTACGAGCGCCTTGGTTCGATGTACGTTGCATTGGAATCAGACGACCCCGATGCTCACGGCATTGAAGACATGACAACTTCCGGTGGATCGCAGAGCGGAAAAATTTCGATAAAAGGTTTTTTGCCTCCCGGCATCTATCGAATTCGTGTTGGCGGTCAAGGTGCCACGGCGTACAAATTAGTGGTTTCGCGTGTGTCTGCACCGTTGCAACAAGACTTTTTTGAAAATAACGACAGCTTTGAACAGTGCCCGACGTTTCATTTCATCACTAATAAGTGGTTCGCTGCCACTGGGTTACGAACCTTTGGCCCCGGCACTTACGATGCAACACTGCATCAGGAACGTGGCATATCGCCAATCATCGGAGGCGGTTCTAAGCTTGTCATGGATGACGACTTCTTCCGCCTTATTGTACCTAATACGCTCAATGTATTTACGCGCCCGACAGTATCCGTGTTCGACACAGATGTTCCGGTAAACGTGACGCTCTATACGAGCACGCACCAGGTGATCCAGCAGTGGCCAGGCGTACGCCACGTAACATTTTATCCGCCCCTCAACACCACGTGTTTCTTTACGGTTAAGGGATCGACGCCGACGCGTTATAAGATATCGGTACGAATGGCAGCAGATCCGACAAAAATTCCCGGACCACTACAGGAAGAATTACAACTACTTCCAAAATGGTGGGGCAATCCTCCTCCCGTTGAGATCGAAGACAAGGTGTCTCATTATCTTGTCGACGTGAACGAAAATCAGGGTGATGGTGACGCGATCGCGTTCAGGCAACCCAATGAATCTATCGACCTCGAATTGCTCAACCTGGATGGCGATGTATTGCGAAAAAGTGACATAGTTGATGGCAATCTTTCTATCGATATACGCGGCATTGAGCCTGGCATGTATGTACTGCGAGCTTCGAGGGGCGAAGATGCAGCCATGCCTTCTCTTGAATTGAGGTCAGTGCCGCCACTAAGGCAATATAAGTAGCGCTCTTATTTTAAGAGGCCAAAAATTTAGTCCGTGCAACAGTTCCTTACTCTTGCCCGGACTTTTTTTTATGAGGCTACTACAGATATTCTTGTCGATCCAACAATTCTGCTACCGCCTTTGACGAAAGAACTTTTTATCACAAGAATCATTCGTGGTTCGAGCTATCAAAATACATTGCAAACTAATTAACTCTCACCATATGTTCCGGTCCATGCACTCCTGCCAGATTTTCCGAACGAAACATGATTTCTTTAAGATCATTTTGAAGTTTTACGTTTACCGTGCTGGGAACATTTTTCCATTCACCATCTGGCGACACCTTCATTTGATAAGTCTTTAAATTAGGGGTAATGGAATACAACTCAACTCGAAGATGGCCCTTCTCAACTTTCACTTTTGACCGTATCGTATTGGGTGTCCACTCTATCGCATCGCGATTGGAAATCAGGATCATGAATTCTGTATTATAAGCCCAGTGAGGTTTCCCATCCCAAAACCATGTATTGTTTTTGAAGTATTCATCGGCAAACATATTCAGCTTGTTCAATTCGTGGCTATTTTCAGGCCATCCAGTATACCGGTTGCTAAGTGAGTCCCATTCAATCCAGGTATATGTTTGAGCAAAGGATGATTTGTTGCGCATAACCATTTCACCCTTGTTATTCTTAACGCCATCTTCCGCAATCGGAATTCGATTCGTACCCTTTACCAAGGTAATATCCGCGCCACCATTTTTTATGAATTCATCCCTCACCTCTAAGGCTGACAATGGTATGCTATTTTTTTCGAAGTGATGGTTGTACTTGGCATCGGATAAAAACCACTTCTTAAATTTATTGCTCCAAATCTCGTTTGCTCCGTGGTGCCCTCCTGGCCCATCTTTCACTCCCGGTCCTGCACCCAAACACCGTGTTACATATCCATAAGCATTCAAGACAGCATTTTGAACAGTCATGTAGTGACCACAGTGAAAACCCTGACCTTTTAGCGCTTCCTCAAGAATAATTTCAGGGTATCCTTCTCCAGGGTATGATTCTTCGAAATCACTGATCTGTACTACACTCCTGACCCAATCTCTCAGCAGGAGCATTCTCTTGAATTCATCTTGTTCGCCGTGAAAAATAGTATCCAGTTTAAACTTATTTTTTAATGCGCTGAATTTTGGTGAAGTGAGATCTTCAAAAGATGCGAAAGCGGTATTTTCCCTGAACAGAAGATTTCCCGCCTGTGATTGTGCCATAAGACTGGACTCTGTTAAAACTAACAGCAGCAAAGGAAGAACATATTGCCTTTTTATTATATCCCAGATTCTTATGGGGTCCTGATTATGGTTTCTGAGAGATGGTTCCATGTATAAGTTAAATTGTGTTAGTCAGGAGAATGTCTTGATTTCAAGCGCGGTAGTTCCAGGCGAAATTTGATGACAAGAATTCTGATGATGATTATTAATCCCGAGGAAACGATAATATTGATATTTCGTGTGACAGAAAAGCTATCGAGCACCAGGTAGACCACAGCGCCAGACAGGCAAGCTGTTGCATAAATTTCTTTGTTGAAAATTATTGGTGTTTTGTTGGTAAGTGTGTCTCTGATTACGCCTCCCATCACCGCGGTAAACACGCCCATGATGGCTGCGATCTCTGGCTTCACTCCAAAACTGAGTGCCTTTTCAACACCAATGATCGTAAATAGTGCAATACCTATCGTGTCAAATAGCAACATCGTTCTTTTTAGTCTAATGATAAGGCTAAAAAAAATAAATGTGGCGGCCACGCCACAAATAATGGCGTATAAAAAATTAACATCGCCAATCCAAACCAATGGATAGCTGCCCAATAACATATCACGGAGGCTGCCACCGCCGATTGCAGTTATAAAACCTGTAAATGCAACTCCAAACCAGTTTCGATCTTTGTCTTCAGTCGCCAGGACACCCGAAACAGCAAAGAAAAATGTTCCGGCTAGTTCAGAGATGTATTGAATGTTCATTATTCATTTTTCGTTTGAGCGAACTTATAGTGCCGTGCAATTTACTCACTTTTCAAAGATGGAGATGAGGCACCTTTGCCGAGAAGGCAAAAGAAGCAATTGAGGTCACCGAGACTACGAGCGACAAAGAGTCGCCGAGCTGATCAAATATTGGCATGTCACCTTTCTTTCAATTGTAACTCAAACTGTCCAGCGCATTGCAGGTGACGTTTATGTATAAGAAGTGGTAGGTTTTCAAAGTCGAATCTATCCACCATTAACCAAACCTTGAACGAAGATAAATATCTAAAACTTAAGTTGAAGCTCACCATTGATTAAATGCATTGTTGCCGGCTGGTCATCCGCCAACTTTAGTCCATTCACCAATTTATCTGCATGAGCTTTCTAATTGGAGATGCTTGCTCGAATATCCGCGAGCATAATATCCAATTCGTCAGCGGTACACCATTTTCCTTTAAACATCACTCCACTTATTCTTTTTGTGTTGCGTATATTTTCAAGGGGATTGCCTTCAAGTAATATTAAATCGGCTATTTTGCCAACTTCAATTGTTCCGACGTCCTGCTTTCTTTTCAAAAATTCAGCAGCATTGATGGTGCTCGCTTTTAGCACCTCAAATTCTGGCAGTCCAGAATTCACCAATTCCTGGAGTTCCTCATGAAGACTGAATCCCGCCAAGACATATGAATTCAAGCAATCTGTTCCTGTCAATAGCCTTGCTCCTGACTCAAACATCAATCTGGTCAATTTCTTTTGTAATTCGAATTCACTTTCTCCATCAGCTGACGCTTGTCTCCAAAATGTTCTCGTATCCTTATCCACATATTGTTCATACGCTCGTTGCAAGTTGGCATCAACGGGATGCTTTTGAATGTTTTTATGAACAATTAATGTTGGACAAACCCACTTACCAGATACCCCGATCATTTCAGCTTTTTTTTCCAATGAAATGTCTGTGGAAATTGCCCTCATCTGGTCTAAGTCGATGTGTTCAATAGAGCATTGATTTAATGAAAGCGTTTCACTCAGTTCCACCTGGACTGGAATATGGCCAACAATTTGGATATTTATTGAATCTCCAACTTGCAAGATTCGTCTGTATAGCTCCGGTGTTAGCGTGTGATAGATCTTAATAAAGTTATATCCTTTATTCTTCAAGGCAATGACAGTGTCTCTTGCCTCAGTTATATTCTTCAAGCCAATGCTATTACCCCATAACTTGTCGGCACTCTCTAAGATAGGACTTGCTGTATAAAGGGTCGGTCCCAAAATTTCGTTCTTCTCTATTCTTTCTCGTAGCTGCAGGTGAAATGGATGACCAGTCATGTTCCGTGCAGTCGTAACACCATTAGCGATCATTAGAAGTAAATTGTTGTCGTCATTCAAATGGACGTGTAAATCTGCCAATCCTGGTATAAGATATTTTCCGCTACCATCTATTAAGAATGTAGAGGAATCAATGTTGACACTATCTTGATAACCAGAAATTCTCTTAATTCTTCCGCTATCTACCAATATAAATTGGTGAGTTAGAACGGTATCCATATTCATCGGTATAACCGACACGTTAGAGATAAGATAAGAATTAGCTTTTCTGGATATTGCTCCTCCATACTTTGCTGGTAGTAGAGAAACGAGATGATCGGGTGGAAAGGTTTTGGATCGGGATAATAGGAACAACGAGATCGTGCCAACGACTGTTACCCCAACGATTATAGTTATAATGATATTTCTCGTCATTTAAAAAGGCCTCATTAACTGGAGACTTCAAGCCAAAATACTAGCCAAAAGTGTCACGGTCATAATTTGCAAAAAGAAAATTCTAGCCAACTTTTTCCCTGTCATGAAGCCTGTGTCTATATGGTTTAGTCTATCCAAGCAAATGGTGCACATCGTTTGTGCATAAGCAGTGGGGGAAATTGGAAGCGTCACTGTCCCCGAGGCCAAACGTGATTTGAAAATTACAACTACAAATTTAAACCAAACCTGCCATTGCTTACGCATTGTCTTGGGCTTTCGTGCACCTCATCATCGTGTTTTCGATTTTATAATTTTATATCCTGTTGTCAGGATAGTAATTACTATCACTAATATAAATATCACCAAAACCCAGTGTAACATTGTAAATTTTGAAATCTTTTCAGTTTCAGTCCTCTCGTCAAACAAATAGTATCCGGAATCTTTGACATAGCCATAAATCCAATTCGAGTAGTTTATTAATCCAATGAGAATCACAGTCAAAATTAGAATGAGTGAAATGCTTAGTGCCCTGTTGTCCAGACCCTTGAAAATTCCCCGATTCAAGTACATACTAACCAGCAAAACGGTAAAGATTGCAGTCACAAATAGCATCTTTGGAAAAACAAAATAAGTATCGTGCACTTGTAAATCCAGCAGTCGACCGTTGAATAATTTGTCATTAAACAGTAATAGTCCAATTATCAGGGTCACCAAAATTGTCCCAAGTATCCAATACAACTCTTTTTTCAACTTTGCGTTCATTTAATTATGCATAACGCCCAACGTTTGTTCATAAGCAGTGGCGGAATTCGAAGCGCGTCACTGTCCCACGAAACCAAACGTATCCTGAAAAACTAAACTACAAAATTATGCTGAACCCCCCATTGATTCAAGAATTGCGCTTTAACTCTTTTAGTGATATTTTAACCAAATGAATGTACAGGGTGACGCGAAAGAAAAAAATACGTTCGATGCCATTGTGATCGGTTCAGGAATTACCGGTGGCTGGGCAGCGAAGGAATTATGTGATCACGGATTGAAAACGCTGGTCATAGAACGTGGACGTCCAGTGAAACATTTGGATGACTATCCGACGGCGACGTTAGATCCCTGGGACTTTAAGCTGCGTGGAAGACTTACCGCAAAGGAACATCTCGATAATCCCGTGCTCAGCCGGTGCTATGCTTATGAGGATGCAACAAAACATTTTTTTGTAAAAGATGCTGAACATCCATACGTCCAGGAGAAACCATTCGATTGGATTAGAGGGTACCAAGAGGGAGGGAAGTCTCTCCTATGGGCGAGACAGACACAACGGTGGAGTCATTTCGATTTTGAAGCACCTGCCCGCGATGGCTTTGCTGTTCCCTGGCCAGTTACATATGATCAATTGGCACCGTGGTATTCGCACGTTGAAAAATTTGTCGGTATAAGCGGCAACCGCGATGGCCTCGAGACACTGCCTGATTGCGAATCTCTTCCACCATGGGAAATGAATTGTGTCGAAAAACATATCCAGGAAAAAATAAAGTTACACTACCCAGACCGTTATCCCGTTATTGGCCGATGTGCGCACCTTACCGAACCGAAGGAAATACATCTCAGCCAGGGAAGAGGTAAATGCCAGGCCCGCACCTTATGTGATCGCGGTTGCCCTTACGGAGGTTATTTTAGCTCAAATTCGTCCACCTTGCCATGGGCCGCCAAGACCGGCAATTGACAATGCGTACCGACTCCGTTGTGCATTCCATCATCTATGACGATAAAAAAGGAAAGGCCTCAGGAGTCAGGATCATTGATGCGAACTCAAAGGAAGAGGTGGAATACTTTGCCCGGATAATCTTTGTAAACGCTGCATGCCTTAACAGCAATCTGATACTGTTGAATTCCACGTCTTCACGTTTTCCAAATGGGTTAGGTAACGACAATGGATTGCTAGGTAAGTATGTCGCATTTCATAATTATCGGGGTAATGTTTACGCTGGGTTTGAAGGGCATGAAGACCAGTACTACCAGGGCCGGCGGCCAACGGCCATTATGATGCCTTCATTCCGGAACGTTCACAAACAGGAAACCGATTTTTTGCGGGGCTACATGGTATTTTACACGGCTACTCGCGCTGGTTGGAACAGAAGCACAAGTAGCATAGGCGCCGACCTGAAGTCTGAGGTTGCAAAACCTGGGGAATGGCAAATATTTATGATGATGCAGGGGGAAACAATACCGAAGGAAAGTAATCGCGTTTACCTGAGTACTGATAAGAAAGACGCGTGGGGCATTCCATTGCTGACGACATCCATTGACTATGATGATAATGACATCAAGTCACTGAAGGATTTTCACGAGCAGGCAAAAGGTATGTTGGAAGTAGCGGGATGTAAAAATATTGTTGTTCATGATACGGAACAGGCACCTGGATTGGATATTCACGAGATGGGTGGTGTACGCATGGGAAAAGATCCTAAGACATCGTTGTTGAACAAATGGAATCAGTTTCATAACTGTAAAAATGTCTTTGTAACAGATGGTGCGGCAATGGTTTCAACAGGTACACAAAATCCTTCTCTTACGTTCATGGCCTTTACGGCGCGTGCCGCTAACTATGCCGTTGAGGAAATGAAGAAGGGTAATTTGTAGAAGAATTGATCCATTTGTGCCTGCTGTCAGGATTTATTAAAAAATGATATTTATTTATTGTTTATCAATAAATATTTATTATATTTGATGCCAGATAGTTTAAAAATTCACTAAATCATTATGAAGAGAATTTCAATAATATTTCTTCAGGCAGTCATCCTGCTTATCGGTATTGTGGCACTTTCCGTTATGGTTCGGTTTCCATTGACTGAAGGAAGAGCCCAGAACTTAGACTTGTTCAGCATTTACTTTGACCCATTCATCTTGTATGGGTATGCATCATCAATCGCTTTTTTTGTTGCGTTGTATAAAGCATTCAAATTGCTCGGATATATCAGAGAAGATAAACTGTTCTCATTAAACGCGGTAAGAACTTTAAGAAACATAAAATATTGCACAATCATATTAATCATTTCAATTGCGATGGCAGGATTATACATAAAGATATCTCATAATAAAGACGACGACCCTGCTGGTTTCCTTGCAATGTGTATCGTAATTGGATTTATATCAATCGCGGTTGCAACTGCTGTGGCAGTGCTTGAAAAAATCTTGCAAAATGCCGTAGATATGAAAACTGAAAATGACCTAACAATCTAAGCTATGTCCATTATTGTGAACTTAGACGTGATGATGGCAAAGCGAAAAATTTCTCTGAATGAACTTTCTGAAAGAGTAGACTTGACATTATCTAACCTTTCTATCTTAAAGACAGGGAAAGCAAAAGCAATTCGTTTTGGCACTTTAGGCGCCATTTGTAAGGCATTAGACTGTCAACCAGGTGACATTTTGGAATATGTGAATGGGGAAGAAAAAACAACGAACCGCACATAAAATATTGAGGTTAGTGGTTTGACAAGCGCATCGTTTCTTACGGGTTCGGAATCTGGTCAGCGCTAGCCCACTGTTGTATAAACATTCAGTTGCCAGTGCCCCTTCCTCAGCGTCATTTGTCCACCGTATTTTTATAAAATAGCTCGCCAATTTGTTGAATGTCAAATGCTGCTCCGTCCTGTGAGTTGGCTAGAAATGCAATCACTAAATTGTCGTCAGGGTAAATAATTAAATGTGAACTACTACTAAATGAATCTCCCGAGTGGTACCAGATTTTATGTCCATTTTTGTCTACTCCTATGTACCAACCCAGTCCGTAGCCGGTTTTTTCATTGTCTAATGTAGTTTGAGGTTCAAACAAAATCGTCTTAGCTTTTGAGTCAAAGTATTTGCCATTCAATATTTCATTTCCAAATTTCACTAAGTCTCTCAGATGTAGATAAAAGTCCACCGCCAGAATATTTATAGCTCCAGTCACCTAAATCATTTGCTTGCCCTGTGAGATCATAAAATTTACTCCTATTTGAAATCAAAAGGCTATTATCATCGCCACATGTATTAAGTAGTCCGAGTGGCTCCCAGATGTTTTTTTTCATGTAGCTCAGGTAGCTTTCTTTACTAATACCTTCTATAACTGCACCAATGAGATTCCAGCCAAATGTTGAATAATGGAACTTCGTGCCAGGTCTGAACAGGAGTGAATCATCTTTAAAAATTGCCATTGCCTCTGTAGCATTTTCAAAATGCGCAGTTCGTATGAAATCCTGTAAATCAGCTTCTTTGTAGTCACGAATGCCTGCAAGATGTCCCGCCAGTTGCCGAGTGGTAATTGGATACCTCTTTAGCGGAAATGCAGGTACATACTTTTGGATAGGTGCATCTAAGTCAAGTTTGCCTTCTGAAAACAGCTTGATCAATGCAACTGATGTGACGGATTTTGAAATACTATTAATTCTAAATCGTGTTGAATCACTAACAGAAATTTTGTTTTCTGAGTCAGCATACCCGAATACTCCTGACCAAATGATTTTATTTTCTTTACCAACACTTATTTGAACTCCATTCAATCCATTCTCTTCAATGAAGTCTTTGCAAAGTTGATTTGCCTGACAAACTGCCAAATCATATTCGCATGGAAATTTTGTTTCTTTCTTGGCATTCTTACTGATTTGATTACTCAATGATACAGTCGCAGTTACTATTCCTCTTACTTTTCTCCATTCACCAAAACTGGTTTCTCTAACAAAGCTTGTATAGTAATCAGAAGCTGTTTTTGAAACGGCTATTGCAATAAAGGTCCCAGGTAAATCCATGCCACTTCCTTTTATAATTTCGCGTACTTCTTTTTTACCTTCAACTTCTACCGTATCGAATTTTATTTTCTCCGGATGTTCCCTTATGAAATTTCTATAACCATCTGCGATCAATGTTCTGTCTTGTAAATCAAGTATCTGCTCAAAGGTTAGAAAAAATTGGTTTGAAACTTGAAAGTCTAAACGCGAAAGGTCAAACTCTAACCAGCCTTTTCTAATAGTAGATTCCACTATGATACTTTGCGAAAGAAGGTCATTACCGGGTTTGCCAGTAATGCTGTCGACATCATTTATTCTTAGCCTGAATTTAACGGATTCAAGATTGTTCTTAAAGATTCGAAGACGCGCTTTTTCTAGGTAAACAGGAAATTTTAGGTCTTTTTGAAGGTATGGCTGTTTATTTTCAATCAGCAGGGATATTGCTCTCCCGGCATAGGTTGTGTCAGTCACAATTACACCTCCTTTGAAGGAGGAATTTCCTAATTCAAAGGTTTTATTTGGCTGTCTTTTCTCGCTGATGACAACTGAATTTAATAAGGTCGTCTTTTCAAAAAGAAAAACCGTCAGCTCTTTCTGCTGTCTAATGAACTGTACGGGTATTGCTCTTTTCGCGAAACCAAGTGCCGAAAATATTATCGTGTCTTGGCTAAACTTGCTGGGAATTGGAATTGAAAAGCTTCCGTCTAAATTCGATAACGTTCCAACATTGGAATTTACAATTCCAATGTTCGCGTAGGAGATTGGCTCCTGCGTTTCCTTATTTAAAATTCTTCCCTGAATAATAGTTTGCCCAAATGAAGCCTTGAAAGAGATGATAAAAAAAATAGTGTAACAGAGTCGATTCATATTGACTGGGTTCTTATCTCCACAAAAAGATGATTATTACCTATATTCAAAATAGACCCGGGAGAAATTCGAATCGTTTCTCATTTTATTTGATACGATTTAGTGGTATTTGAGGCTTTTCTGCAGAAAAATGGGCAAAAAAAAAACCTTATTTCACCGTAGCGCTGTACTTGAATTTTTCGCCTGAGTTGCTCGCGCTTGATGTCACATGCTTGGCATAACCATAACATCCCTTACTGGAATCTGTCCGCAACACGATGACGTACTCTTTTCCCTTGCTCACGGTGATGTTGGGGTGTATAGTGATGCTTTTTGCCGACCACCCGATAGAATTCCGCGGGACTGTTACTGTGGTCAAGACCTGATCCCGGCGACTAGCCTCATAAAAATCAACGATGAGGTCAGCATCCGGATATCCGCTCTTCAGCGTGACGATGTCAACGTTCAAAAGTTTACCAGATCGATCGGGCATTAATGAACTTTGATAGTTCTGCTTGCTGGTGATCTCACACACAGCTTTGTATCCTTCAACGTCGGGGGAAGGCTGTGGTTTTTTTCCTGGCAACTGAAACGACTCAAGGCAATCCATCGGTTTGATTGATCCATCTTTTTCAAAAGTCAATGGCGCCCAATAGAAGTTGGCAAGTGCTTCATTCTTGGCAGCGTTGTTCCACAAGTCGCTTCCGTAAAGAATAACTGTGTCCTTGGCGACCTTCAAGGTCGCAACAAAGGAAGGCTGGCCGCCACATGAATTGGGGCTTATCTTTTTACCCTCCGACCACGGACCCAATGGTGACGTCGCGGTCTTGTATGATGTGCCCGTCCCGGAACAATAGCCACAGTTCGGATCTGAGTACGTAACGTAATAAATTCCTTTTCGTTTGAACAGCCCTGGCGCCTCTGTTTTTTCATTGGTGACATTTGAAATAAATTTCCCTGTTCCGCTGAGATAGTCATCTGTAAGTTGTTCGATGGCGATGGCTCCTTTTGCTCTCCAGTCCGTCATGGCCAGATAAGCAGTTCCGTCGTCGTCTACAAATACGTCGTGGTCGCCATTGTTCAGAGTAGCAACAGGTTTATCGTTGTTGATCGCCACCTTGGGTTCGGCGACTTCAACAAACGGACCAGTGGGTGAACGGCTTGTAAACACGCGATAACCAACTACGTTGTCATAAACATTAACCCAGAGCACGTATTGTTTATTCTTGCGATTGTACGCCACGTGAGGCCTGAAGCATCCATACGTCTTGCCATCACAACGTGACTGCCAGAGTTGGTTCTGGGCGTCAAACAAAAATCCCTCGTCTTTCCAATCAATCATGTCTTTTGACGAGTACGATTTAAATCCACAAAACGGCGCTGTATTGTTTTGCCATTCAAAGCCACAATCATAACTCGTACCATAGAGATAGTAGGTTCCGTCGAAATAAGCGATCATTCCATCGTGAGCATCCACGGCACGACCTTGGTTGTCAAATTTTGTGATCTGCTCCCCGGAAGCTGAAAAATTTCTGACTTGCGCTTTGACTGAAATGATCGCAAATGAAGGGATCAGCAGTAGCACCAATGTGTTTCTGAAAGTGGAGGTCCAATTCATAAACGTGTTTAACAATTGTTCGGTGCAATGAAACCACCGGAAGGCTGCATCACTATATCCAATTTGACAAGATACATGTACTTTTTGCTCAATGATCCTGGCATATGCCTGCAGGGATAGGTCTGGAACAAATTAAGAGGCAATCTCAAGTTTGCCTTTTACATAGTCAGACAACCGAAGAGAAAGCGCGACAATAGTCAGCGTTGGATTTGGAGCCGCCGCTGTGACATAACATCCCGATCCAGCTACATATAGATTGGCGATTCCGTGTACCTGGCAATTGCTGTCCACAACGCTCTTGCTTAGATCAGTTCCCATTCGTGTCGTGCCCATGTGATGCCATCCTGCATTGGTTCCAACTGGCCACTGCATATCGTTTTCATCGCGAAAAAATTCCCTTAGTCTTACGCGACCCACTCCTGTCCTTGCCAACTCCTGACCTGCTAACAGATTGATGGTTCGAACGCTTCTTTTGTCGAGTTCGGTCAGCTCCCAGTGAAGATTGGCTCTCGGTACGCCGAGATCATCCTTTTCAGTATCGATCGTTACTCTCGAATTAGGATTTGGTGCCTGCTCAATCCTGGTTTGAAATTCATAGGCGCGTTCAATCGCACCTTTAATATTCTCGGATTTAGCAATGCTATCGGCTTGGAAGAAGTTTCTGCGCATGTTATTGAATGATTTGCGTGGATCTTCATCCTGCCACGCCTCCATGCGAGATGGCGTATGCATCGCTACCGCGAGGCGGTTCAGTGCCATTGTTCCATTGAGTATCTTTTTTTCAAACTGAATTTCCTTTGTGATTGCCAGTTCGCACCATAATCTCGTTTTTGTTCCTGACCCGCGGCTGAATAAATCGGTGGGGAATGGCTTAAGCATCCACAATTCAGCCGTCATGATCTCGAGGTGTTCCATGAAATAGCGGCCAACAACATCGTGATCATTACCCAATCCTTTCTTCGCTTGTGAGTTGGAGGCAAGCAGTATGCGGGCATTCTGAATTGCACCACCGGCAAGTATATAATGTTTCGCCTTTACCGTATGCGTTTTCCCTGCAAGATTTTTTACCTGTAAATGATTGATGTTTGAAACCATATCATTCGCGATGATATCGACTACAGTTGCATACGTGTAGAGGTGAATATTTTTTGCCTTTACGATATCGTCCTTGTAAGCTTTCCCCATCCCTATACCAAATCCTGAAACGGGGCTAAGTTGCCACATTTTGTGCCACATGATTTTTTCATCAACGGGGAAAGGGTTAAGGTTTGGTCTTTCTTTTTGCCAGTACTCGAGGTCATACTGATAAGGACCTAACTTTAATTTCTCATTCGCCCGCTCATAAAATGGATCAAGATCTTTTCGCGTAATCGGCCATCCGCTGTCGGGAACCCAATCTCTTTTCATGAAATCGATCTCATCAAACGGTGAGCACATGCCTGCCCAGTGGTTTCCGGTACCGCCGAAATATGAAAGGCGGTTCGATCTCATGGGATAGTATTTCTGACCTGTCGTTTTTCCTTTGTAGAGGTCTTGCACCCTGTCGTCGTATACAAACCCACCGCTTTCGAGAAGAATGACTTTATGTTTGGTCTTTGTCCAATCGAGCGCCATGCTGATCCCGGCGACCCCGGCGCCAACAATACATACATCGCCCTCGATAACACTGTTGTTTTGAAGATTTCTTGCATCGATATGCATAACGAGTCATTTAGCCACAATAGACGCAAGTGCGCATTGCCGCGCCTCCGTTAAAGACAATATCCAGCCGTCGACGATTACTGTCTTACCCGTTGCGAAATCATTAGCGACTGCTTCATCGGTTGGTGCCGTACGCAATAACTTGACTAATGAACGTTGGCCGGACTCTTCCGGATTGATTGCCCGGTACTGATTGCCGATATCGTTAATGGTCTTAACGTCCCAGATGAAGGAAAGGGATTGAGGTTCAGCTAACGCGGAGTCGTAATCAACACCGTCAAAAAAATAGTAAGCTGAAGCTGAAAGTATTCCCGCTCCGGCTACTGCAGAAAGGACAAAATCTCTTCGTTTCATGCTTCTATGAAAGACGCTGAATATAGAAGAATTTGTCAGGATATGCTATGCATTCGAAGGTGACCGGTCGCCCTGACATAAATTCACGATGCTTCTAACGTGCAGCGAGAAAAGGAGTGGACTTTTCCATAAAAGAAAAACCGCGCGAACTTCCAACAGCGCGGTTCCTGAGGTCTCGACCGGTCCCGATAACTATCAGGACGAACCGCTGTAGAATCCGCCACTGGCGGAAGAGCTCTGCCTGGTCGCCTAAGGCGGACACAAGATATTTAAAACTTATCAGGAGCTTCGAAAGGGAAGGACCGAAAGACAGGCGAAACAGGCAAGAAAGAGAGGCCATCAAAATCTTGCTAAAAATCCTGTCTCGATTTTCGCCAGAGATTTTTTTATGCTGACGTGGCCGATGGGCCTGCGTTCCGAAGCGACCCACGGTCGCGACCTGATCAGTCGACGGGTTACTGGTTGAAGAACGTCTTCAGTACACGGGCCATGAGTTCGGGGGCGACGACGTGTCCCTGCCCGTCGAGCGTGTGTCGTTCGGTCTGGGGGGTGGCAGCGGTTATCGCTTTCGCGGCGCGGTCGAAGAAGTCGGTCGGGAGGCCTGCCATCTGGGGCTCGGTGATCGGACCCTCGGTGGTCACCAGGACCGACTGAGTGATGCGGGCAAGTCGGTTCGTGGGGATCTTGTAGCCATTGAGGACCGCGGCGTCCTTGACGAGCGTGTGGGCGAGCGCGACGGACGAGGCCCACATCGGGTGCTGTTTGTTAGCCGCGATGTCCGCGTCGGGTCCGCCGGTAAGCCTCATGAACAGTTCCAGGAGCTCCTCGTCCCGGCCGGCTTTGTATGCCTCGTGGGTGTCCGCGAGGTACTGGTTGAACCTCGGCCACAGGTCGTCCCCGATCACGTACGGCACATCCCACACCGCGATCTTGTCGATCGCCGAACCTGCCGCTGCTGCCTCCAGCGCGAGGGCGCCGCCAGATGAGGCGCCGTACACGTGAGCTGAGCCGCCGGCTGTCGCAATCAGCGCGTCGAGGTCTTCCACCTCCCGCGCCACGGCGTACGGCGGTGTATTGCCGCTGGCGCCCCGGCCGCGTCGTGCGTAATTGTATGCCGTGAAATGGTTGGCAAGGAGCCGGGCCAGCGGCGCGTTCTCAGCGCCGTCGTCTAGGGTGCCGCCGACGAGGATCACCGCCGGGCCAGTGCCTTTCCGGTCGTAGGCGATCCTCGTACCGTCGGCGGACGTCACACGAAGTGTCATCTCGTTCACTGGTAATATATTTTTTTCATAAGTGATAAAATTAGGTGATCCTTGAGAATTTACTGAAAGCAAAATTTAAGGTAATAAATCGTTCTATGGTTTCATAGGGGTTTTATACCACCTTCGGGTTTGAACCGACCGACGATGTCATAGCATTTATCTAAAACAAATGCATATCCAAACCGTTCAAACAGCATTACGTAAGCTGTTTTCAGCAACGCGTATTCGAGCTTTTCGGGAATAACTCTACTTTTTAGAAAGTCTATGTCAATCGGCATTCCAGATTTTAAGTCAGTCATTGCACCTTCTAGCTTTTGCGGATGATTTCTTGCAATTGCATGAAACATCGAAAGTGTTCCATCTACTGCGACTGAAATTTTGCCTTGTAGTATCTCTCCATTAAACCTTACCCTAACCAATGTCTCTGTTCCAGGTACAAAACTCGCACTGTCTATTTCTCTAAGCCTTTCGATTAAATGAGCATCAATTTCATGACCTGCTGAACTGTTACATGACTTGCACGTCAATGTATTTGCCTTACCTCCGAGTGATTTTGGAGGTGCGTCCTCAAGGGTGAGCGGGTCCGCTTCAAGCATGTCTTTGTGAGGCTTTAGACATACTGGACATATATAAACGTCTTTTTGCGACTTTATAAGTCCACTATCTGTAAGCTTCCCTAAAGATCGTTCAAAAATGAATCTTCGTTTATCTTCTGTCTTACTCATCTTTTCGTCCACTACGAATCATTAGTACTAGATGGTCTTTGTATTCCTTGCCGAGGTGTTTAAAGCCTAATTTAGTAAGGATATGCATCATCGCTGGTTCGCGAGTAGTTGCAAAAATGTGTCGACTTCCCTGTAATGAAAGCAGTTCGCTGAGGATGCTCTGACAAAGTTTTCGTCCCTCGTACTCTTTATCAGTTGCGATGTATCCAACCTCTATTTCATAACTGTCTTTCTCTCCAACTACGCCTGCTTCACTAAATACCCGCCTTTTGTAAGAACCAAGGGGATTCTTAATTGTTGCCGTACTAATGACTTTACCTTTATCAATCATCATAATAACTTGCTCAGCGTTCGTGAATCTCTCGGTGAGGCTTTCCTGAGCCACGGGAGACCTTGTCTTAATCAAATCTAGAACGCTGCTAAAAAGCTTTGGGGGTAGTTTTTGCGGAGCGCTAACAACTGTTTCCATAGTTTTTGATTGGATTCATTTGCCACTCTTAAATTAAGAAAACAATAGAAGAAAACTTAACATAAAAGCTTGCCAGGGATTCACAAACGCTATGGCAAATGCGACTTGCACTATTAATTTTTCAATACCATCAACCAAAAAAAGTCACAGCCCAAAATTTAAGTTTCAAGAAAATCATCTCTATCCTTTTAAAAGAAGATGAAGTCCAAGCAACAGGAGTAGATTTAACTTGGTTAAAAAACTTCCTCAACGAGGACCATGTTAAGCTCCAAGAAATTCGACACCCTTTAGTCCATTTCAAATTATCAGACGATGGTAATAAAGGAAGTTATGTGAGCAGTATCCATACAACTTGGTTAACGAATATTGGTAACAAGGCAGAGCTTGATCAGATGGCAAACAATGCCAAAAACCTCCACGGTGAGTTAGTGCAGCTTGCATATAAATGCGAAGAGGGTTTCGAAAAAACAGTAGAGCTAATTATTGAATTGATGAAAGCATCTCAAAATGATGGAACAACTACTAGCAATCGGGCCTGACTAAGATGCTTACACACCAATGCCCAGCATTGCCTGTTGATACTCTTGAACGCTTATAGTAAGCGAAAATTTAGAATGATTTGTCCTAACCTTGTCCTAATAAATAAAAAAAGCCTTCAATCTTTTCAGATTAAAGGCTTTCCTGAGGTCTCGAGCGGATTCGAACCGCTGTAGAAGCTTTTGCAGAGCTCTGCCTAGCCACTCGGCCACGAGACCATTTTAAATTGCGCTGATCAATAAGCTAAAAATTTTAACTACCACAACATTAAACAACCTGATACAACGTATAAAAGAAAGGTGACCAAATCATCGGATCACCTTTCTTTTTTTATTATTCAAAAAATTATTCTGGTTTAGATTCTCACCGCCGCCAGACATCTTTTCTTTCAATGCACTCAGCGCTTCAAAATCACCCAGCGTAGATTTTTCCGTTTGCTGATTGATCGATTGAATGGTGATTTGCTTTTGCAGGAACTGGTTTCTTCTTCGCCAGCTGGCACCTCTGCCTGCCACAGGCGATCGTCCTCAGCAGACCACGTAGCCTTGTGCGACAGCACAATTCTTCGGTCGTCCTTTGAAAACTCAAGCACTTTGAAGTCAAGGGATTCACCAACTTCAGTCTTGGAGTTGTCTTCTCTGCGCAAGATTCTTCGCTGCGACAGAATCCTTCGATACCGTAAGGTAATTCAAGGATTGCACCCTTATCGTTCTTGTTGATGATCGTACACTTGTGAACCGATCCGATGGTAAAGATTGTCTCGAATGTATCCCATGGATTTTCTTCCATGTGCTTATGGCTGAGCGCAAGTCTGCGGTTAGCAGCATCCAGCTCCAGCACCTGCACTTCCATCGTTTCTCCTACTTTCACAAACTCGGAAGGATGTTTGATCTTCTTTGTCCAGCTTAAGTCTGATACGTGAACCAGTCCGTCGATACCTTCTTCAAGCTCGATGAACAAACCGAAGTTTGTGAGGTTACGAACGATACCTTTGTGTTGTGTGCCCACAGCATATTTGCTGAGCACATCCTGTCTTGTCCATGGATCTTCCGTAAGTTGTTTGATACCCAGCGACATCTTGCGTTCGTCGCGATCCAACGTCAGCACTACTGCTTGAACTTCATCGCCTACTTTCATGAAGTCCTGAGGATTGCGCAAGTGTTGTGACCAGCTCATTTCACTTACGTGGATCAATCCTTCAACACCAGGTTGGAGTTCAAGGAATGCTCCGTAATCGGCAACATTTACAATCCTGCCTTTTACCTTGAACCAATCTGAATTTCTGCAGGCAAGAGCATCCCATGGATGAGGCGTAAGTTGCTTCATACCCAAGTGAAATTCTCTTCTTATCCCCGTCGAAATCAAGCACTACCACTTTAACCGTCTGGTCAAGCTTAAGAACTTCTTCAGGATGGTTGATACGTCCCCAGCTGATATCTGTAATGTGCAACAATCCATCTACACCACCAAGGTCGATGAATACACCGAAGTTGGTCATGTTCTTGATCACGCCTTCCAATACCTGACCTTTTTCGAGGTTGGTAAGGATAACTGCTTTTTGTTGTTCAAGATCTTTTTCGATCAGCACCTTATGTGATACAACTACGTTGTCGTTGGTGTAGTTGATCTTCACAACTTTCACTTCGATCGATTTATTGACATAAATATCAAAGTCGCGGATAGGCTTCACGTCGATTTGTGAACCTGGAAGGAATGCCTCGATTCCAAATACATCTACAATAAGACCACCTTTTGTTCTGCGTTTTACAAAACCTTCAATAACTTCATCTTTATCCAATGCTGTCTGAACATATTCCCATCCTTTTACCAAGCTTCGCTTTTCTGCGGCTGAGCACAAGCTGACCCATTGCATCTTCGCGCTCTTCAATGAAAAGGTCAACAACGTCACCAATTTTCAGGTTGGTCATCTCTTTGAATTCAGCCAAGCGGCACGAGACCATCTGACTTAAATCCGATGTTCAAGGATAACATCGCGGTCGTTGATACCAACTACAATTCCTTTTACAACTTCACCGGTATCAACTGAAGTTACAGTGCCGGAGTACATTTTCTCCATTTCAGCACGCTTGTCTTTGGAGTATCCTTCTCCAAAACCTTTGGTGTCGAATGCTTCAAAGTCAAATTCTCCGGGAACCTGCTTTTCGTATTTCGCTTTCTTTAACTCTGATACGGGGATAGCTTCGGTAGCGATCTCTTCTTTCTGGAGGGATTTGATCTCCGCTAACGGATCATCTTCGTCGATTTCGATCTTCTCAATCTTTTCTTCTTTGAGCTTTTTGGCGGCTTTTGACTCCTCAGGACTCGGTAGTTTTTCTTGGTCTTTCACCTGGTTTATGAACTTTTGCCATGATATTGCCCTTTGTACATGCAGCAAACGGGCCTGCTTGCTACAAATTTGGTTGTACATTATTCACCCTGATCTTGCCAAGTTAGCCCACTCATTTAAGCGGGGCTGCAAAAATAAGAAAAATTCCGATTGCATACCCCATTCACCCAAAAATGCCTATTGCAAGCATCTTGCGGGTATCTGTTTAAAACAAAGAAGTCCCGAATAGCAAGATTCCTAAGAGTTTTAATGAAGATTAGGCTATGGAATATCTTCTGTCTTCAGTGTTCCCATCGCATAATTGATGAGAAGCCTTGGAACATCAGGCTATACTTTGCATTTTGGAAATCTCCCTGTGCCTTGATATAAGCCTGGTTCATCGTGGTAATTGTACCAATATTGGATATGCCCAAATCGTACCGTTCCTTTTCCATCTTATATGTCATTTCAGCCGGCTCGTAACTGAGCCTGGAAGCTTCATAACTGGTTTTCGCATCACTATAATTTTGTAGGCGCCTTATAACATCTGATTTCACTGTTACCTCCGCATTCGTTGTTTCGGATTTTAGCATTCTCATAGCTTGCTTTCGACTGAACTGTCTGAGAGCGGTAGATGCAATCCATTGAAATCGGAATGTGATACTTAACCCTAGCTTAAATTGGTGTTGTCCTTGTGTGAATTGCTCGTTGAAGCTTCTATCTGTTGAATCCCCGTAGATGTAATTATACCGGGATCCATAGGTTGCGCCCGGCATAAACGCTGGGGAATAATAGCCTTCCCTTAAAGGAAGAATAACCGAAGTCGGGCGGCCTTTTCAGCAAATTTGGCTTGCCTTAAATCACTCCGCCGGGCCATTGCTTTCACGTACATGTCCATCGATAAATGCCGAATCGGCAAGGGTATTAATATCCCAATCTACTGCTCCTACCTCAAAATAAATCGAAGGATCTATCTGAAGCGTTAAGGCAAGAGTGCAGCTAGATCATTTCTTAATTTGTTTTTGGATCTTACAAGCTAGTAGCTCCGCATTCTTCACCTGAGATACTCCTGGTTATAAATGTCCGCTTCAGCCTTCGCTTCCCACCGTCCACCTGCGCCTTGATCTGATCATATTGCATTTTTTGATACCCTACATTCTCCTGATTTACTCTTCACAAGTTGCTGATCGAGCAAGCAGAGCAAGTATTGATTTGCTACATTCGTGGCGATGACATCCTGGTAGAGCGAACCACTTTGATGCAATTGCGCCTCATTTTAATTGTTTGCTGTCCGTAATTGATTCAAGTATACTCAACCCACTGAAGATCGGCATACTTGGCATTTAATCACCCCCTCCTACATAATCGATCTTCCCATTGATAACTCTTCCTTCCTGTTGATTAAACGAATTTCCATCGTTGCGATAAGAATTTCCATGTTGCCGTGCCCTTGGACCCATCTGGAGCAAAGACGACGTCTTATCGACCTGAGTGTATTCCAATTGATTCTTTTGCTGGTTGAGAAGAACATTGTTTTTCAAGCCGATCTTTACCGCTTCCTTAAACGTAAGTTTTAGTTTTCTCTCCTGCGCAAAACTCAACGTCGCGCACGCAACTGCTACATAAAAAGTAAAACTCTTATCAAACGCATATGATTAGGCATTAATATGTGCTGTAACGGCTTCATCTGCAACGATAGCGCCATCCGCCACTCGAATAATTCGTCTTGCCGTAGCGGGCATTTTCTTCAGAGTGCGTTACCTGGATAATGGTAATTCCTTCATCATTTAATTTTTTAAATATCTCCATGATCTGCTTGCCCTGGTCGGAATGCAAATTTCCTGTCGGCTCATCAGCAAGCAATATTTGGCTGGCCGACAATAGCGCGGGCAACACCCACCAGCTGCTGCTGACCGCCACTCAGTTGTTCCGGGAAATAGATCCTTCTTTGCAACCATATTGAAACGGTCAAGCATTTCAGCGACCATGCTTTTTCGCTGTGTGCCGCTTACGCCTTTGTATAACAGAGGAGTTTCAATGTTCTCATATACTGTGAGCTCGTCAATAAGGTGATATGCCTGAAATATGAACCCGATATAGTTCTTGTGCATATCGGACTTCTGCTTCTCTTTCATTTTATGGACAGGCTCATCGAAAAAGTAATACTCCCCTGCAGAAGGCTCGTCGAGCATCCCGATGATGTTCATTAAAGTAGATTTTCCTGCACCGCTGGGGCCCATAATAGTTATAAATTCCCCTTGCTCCACCGTTAAATTTATCCCTTTTAAAACGAATGTGCGCTGAAAACGTGAATCGACGTACTTGTCGATGTCCTGTAGTTTGATCATGAAATTGGGTTGTTATCCAAGGGTATTGTGCCCCTGGATGCCCGTCAAAGCCAACAATAATGCCAAGGAATTTGGTGCTCAGACTGCCCTAAATTGGATTACTTAAAAATGATTCGTCCGCTTGTGCAAATAGGTGTCCGATTCGGATGCAGTTGTTACATTTTTAGAAAATAATCGGGTAAATAATCACGTCCACCCGCCTGTTCATCTGCATGCCTTGATATGACGTTTGCTGTAAACGGGATTTTCCAATCCCCAGTCTTTGACGGAGATTTTCCGCTCGGGAATTTCCTTCTGAAAGAGTAATTTGCTGAACCGCCTCACTTCTCATTTTGGAAAGCCATTCGTTGTATTCCTTTCCTCCAATAGGATCGGTGTGGCTGATCAGATGGATATCGTACTTGTCAAGCACATTTGGGATGGAATCAAGCCAGAAGTAAAGTTCTTCGATCTGATGTTCGTCGACGTAATAGCTTCCGCCCCCGAAGTATATGCTTTTACGGATTTCATCCTGCTGCTGAGCTAGCCGGATAATGCCGAGGCAAAAGCATTATGCATTAAAGCAGGAAGCGTCCATATTCGAATTTAGATAAGAACTTTGTAAACAGTTTGAAATAACATGCTTCCAGTTCGAGAAGTATCTAGAATTATGATTCTGTAGCACATCATCAGATCCTCGAGTGTGTTGGCTTCCTGAATTGGTTTGTCCTTCCTCCACCGGTTTATGCGGGGAAAACGCAGTGCTATCCCCGATTTATGCCGCGTGGATTTGGCGATGCCCTCAAACGCAATTTCAAAAACCAATTCCGGTTTGACGCTTCGCACGGGACCAAACTTTTCAATCGTATTTTGCTTTACCCAGCGGTCGACCGCCCTGATTTCCTCATCGGTAAGCCCACTGTAAGCTTTTGCAAATGGAACGAGTTGATCATCCTTCCACACGGCAAAAGTATAATCGGTATATAGGTTAGCTCTTCGCCCATGACCGCTCATGGCATAGATCATGACCGCATCAATCGTAAGCGGATCGATCTTCCATTTCCACCATTCGCCCCGGCGCCGGCCATCACGGTATGATGGAATTTTTGCGCTTTAGCATGATGCCTTCGCTAAACAATTCACGCGCTCGCATTCGTTCTTCAGCAAGCTGCTGCCAAGTCTCAACGTTCACGGTAGGCGACAATACGGAGCACCGAACTCGGACCGCACGATAGCTGTGCCAGTTGTTTTCTTCGCGTCTTCAAGTGGCCATCCTCGAACATCATTTCCCTGCCACTCAAGCAGGTCATAAGTAACAAATGCAACGGGTACATCTTTCAATTGTTTTTGACTAAGTGTCTTTCTTGCCGATGCGGGTTTGAAGCTTATTGAAGGAAAGGGGCCTCATTCTTAAAAGGAAGTATTTCTCCATCGATCACTGTTCCGTCTGGAATCAAGTCAAGAAATACTACAAACTCGGGATATTTATCAGTCACAAGTTCTTCTCCTCGTGACCACACAAACAATTCACGATTGCGCACGATAACCTGACCGCGGATCCCATCCCACTTCCATTCCGCTTGCCAGTCCGTGATATCTCCCAAGTCACTTACTTCTCCTTCCAACGCATAGGCCAGATAAAAAGGATAAGGCCTGGAAAGATCCAGCGTATCTTCAGATAACACGAGTTCCTGAAACGTTACTGTATTCCGGAGACCAGTTTCCCATCAGCCGGTGGGCCACTACATTTTCTTTTACTTCTGCGTGTTTGGCCAAGGCTTTTACCATCAGTTGCTGGGAAACACCAATCCGAAAACCGCCCGTTATAAGTTTATTGAATACAAATCTTTCGCCTGTATCAACCGCTTCCATGCCCAATGAATTCTTTCACCTTTTCTTCTATTGCTAATGGCTCTAGTGATTTTATAAAATCTATCCAATAAGTAAGTGGCTCATCTGATGAAGAGGTTGGTGGGGGAAGCATCAGTGTTATTGTTTCCGCCAGGTCACCTACGACGTGATAGGATTCCTCGAACAGCCATGTCGGAAGGCGAACGAGCTCGGCGGCCCATGTCATAAGAATGTCGCGTTTACCGTTCTCTTAGGCCGGCGGTGGGAAAGAATTGCAATCGCCCATAGTTTATCCTGGTCTTTTACCTGTTCAAAATAAGTTACGAGCGCCTTGATTTTATCGAGTGTTTTTGTGGTCTGGTCCAGCGCTGTAAAAAGTTGTGAAAACTGCTTCATCATTCTTCTGTTTTCACTTCCTCGATAGCTGATTCGGTGATCTCTCTAAGCTCGCCTTCGTACTGTGTTTTTACTTCTTTGGCCTCGAGACCATTGCTGTTCAGCCACCGCGCGAAAATTTCACTATATCCATGGGTTATAAAGTCACGGTAAGCACCGGTCTCCGTATCGGCATGGTTAATCCATGCCAGTCCGCATGGTCTGAAAGTACAAAACCACGGTCTGCACCCCTCCTTCTCCTGGCACCGCGAAGACCCATCCATCCGGAAGCAATACCCAGTGAAAACGGATCGAACCTCCGCATCCATGGAGTTCCTATTGCTGACGGCGGACAAACTACCAATCCTCCTTCAAAATCCTTTTTCTTCATTTCCGGCGTCACATAGGTGGTGGGTGGTAATGCTTTCAAAGTATTCCTGAACAGGCTTGTAATAGAATTGATAGCGCCATGGACGAAAATTTTACCGATGGTGGGGTCAACATTTCTCATGATGCGCTGGCTTTTACCCAAAGCGTATCCGGCGATAACGGAAACCTTACCATCCGATTGATTTTTTCTCCACCACGCATTGATGTCATCGAAGACCTGCTGCTGAGGCTTCCAGTTATATACAGGAAGGCCAAAGGTGCTTTCCGTGATGAAATTATGACATCGCACCGGTTCAAACGGTTCAGATATTCCATCAGCCTGAAGCTTATAATCGCCACTGAATACCCAGATCTCACCCTGATACTCCACCCTTATCTGTGCCGATCCGGGGATATGACCGGCAGGGTGAAAAGAGAAGCTTACGCCATTGATACTGACCGTCTGATTAAAATTGATTGTTTCAAGATTGTCTGACAACGACAACCTGTGGCGGATGACCGGAGCTGCAGCCTCGGTGCACAAATAGCGCTCGTGCCCCCAACGTGCATGGTCGGCATGCCCATGTGTTATCATGGCTCGCTTTACTGGTTTCCAGGGATCCAGGTGAACACCAGCACGGGGGCAATAAATACCCTCAGGGGTAAATTCCAGTAACGCCATAAGCCTGCTTTACATCAATAACAAATCAGGGAAGAAATCTTACCTGGATCTATGATCCCCGACAATTATTGTACCTGAGAAAAATTAATGAGTTGATTATAAAGGTCTCCCGCTAGAAGCGGAGGCGCGTGATCTTGGATCGGCCCTTGGATATTACATCTACAATGAGAAGATTCTCATAGTCACTGTCATCATAATTCTGGATCACCTCTTTGCCCGCAAGAAGATTGGCAATCCATGGGATGTTATTCGAGTGTCCACAGATCACTACAGTTCCGCCTGCATGGTCTTTCAACATGGCGTCAATGGGATCGGCCTTAAATGCGTCATAGCTCTTTATATCCATTTTTCTTGCCGATGCCAACGGGGTAACTGTATTACGGGTCCGTTTAAACGTGGTTGAGTATATCGCGTCGACTGATGCATTTTGCAGGATTTCAACCAGCCGCAGGGCGCGCGCAAGTCCTGGTACGCTAAGGGCCGGATCATCACTTCCGTCAGCTGTCTTTTCAGCATGCCTTACCAGTATGAATGTTGTGACCTGATCTTGCGCATGGCTGAACGAGATCGAAAGGATCGCGAACGAAATAATAACGAGCTTCTTCATAATTTTTAAGGATTGTGTTTGCGTTGGATGCGCTTTGGCACTTTACATCCTGTTGTCCTTCTTGTGTCTGCAATATGAAAGATCTTCCACCCCTCCTCAGTTTTGAAAAGGCTGAACGCGTCCACGCCACAGTGACTGAACTTATTTCCGACAAAAAAAGCATAATCACACCAGGCATTGGCGAATGCTCCGTCGATGGCGATCTTCAGTCCCCAGATCTTCTCGTACCATTTGTCAGGATGCGGGGTACCGACCGCCTTTAGAAAACCTGCCAATGAGGATTCAGTGGTTAGTATCGGCTTATTGTCCTTATCGCGAATTGTGTTCATGGATATCTGTTGCATAAAAGTACGTCGGACCATCGCGCTATCGCCGTTAAGCATTCCCTCAAATAGTTGCCGGATCGTTGTCTCTACGGCCTTTTGTTCAGCCTGCGACTGTGCTTGGGTTATGTTAGCTAAGAGCGCGCATAAGACGCATACAAAAACAAGTTTAGATCGTACTGCCATACTTTCGGGAGTAATGTTGAGCCATCCAGGCAGGATTGGAAATTTCCGGCGGCCGAATAGCAATGCTAATATGAAGAAAGTTCTTAATTTTAAGACGCTTCATTTTGTGATCATGATACCCAGGAGACTTTCTTTTCTTTTGTTCTGCGCTTTTCTCACTGTAACCGTCTGGGGACAGACAGACAGCCTTCAAACAGTTCCCGATACTGCAAAGACCGATAAGCGGGTAAAAACTTTGAATGAACTCTTCGGAGCCAATGTGGATTCTGATCCGGTCAAGGCGCTGGGTTACGCACGTGAGGCGTTGAACCTTGCCAGTGAGATCAATGATAAGCGGGGAATGGGTGCAGCCTACAACAATTTGGGTATTATCTATCGAAACCAGGGTGCGCTCGATAAGGCCCTTGAATATTATATGACATCTCTTAATATCTATGAGTCATTGGATCATAAGCTGGGGATCGCATCAACGAAAAACAACATCTCAACGATTTATTCGATCAAAAAGGATTATCCCGAATCGATGAAATACCTCGAGGAATCTTATAATCTTTTCCTGCAATTGGATGATCCGCTAAAGATTGCAGGATCATTGAACAACCTTGGCATATTGAATACAGAGATTCAACTCAATGACAAGGCAATGAAATATTTTCTGGAGGCTTCGGAGCGCAGTGAAAAAGCAGGCATCCATTTCGCAGATCCATACAATAATGTGGGAAACATTTTCTTTAATGCGGGAAATTATCAACGGGCTGTAGAATTCTACGAAAGGGCGTTGAACATTGAACGGGAGAAAGGCAACAGACTTGGAGTATTGAAAGTCGCCACAAACCTTGGCATTACCTATGCGAAAGCAAAACAACCAAAGCCGGCCAAGGTTTACCTGGATGAGGCACTGGCATTGTGTGATGAATTGAAAGCGTATTCAGATCTCCCTATGGTTTATAAGGCAATTGCCAGCAATGAAGCGAATCAAAATAACTTCAAGGCAGCGTATGAAATGCAGCTAAAATATGATGATCTGCGGGAAAAAATGTATGGTGATGAAAGCAGTCGTAATATCGCGCAAATGGAAATGGTGATCGAATTTCAGGAAAAGGAAAAAGAATACGACATGCTCAAAAAGCAAAGTCAGATCGATAAACTCGAATTGCGCTATAGCCGGTTAGTTATTCTCCTCATTATTATCAGTGTCTTGGGTGTACTGGGGGGATTCAATTTTTACTATATCAACAAAAAGAAGTCCCTCAAATCCAAGAAACAACTTGCCAAGGCGAAAGAATAAGGACGTCAAAGCCTTAGCTGACCAAATGAACCCCGATTTTGTCCAAAAACTTAGGTTATTTAAGGCATATTTCTTTTTTGATAGCTTACCGGGATTTATTTTTGTGCGCTAATTAAAGAAACCATGTTCCATCAATATATCGGAGACGGCGCAAATCTATTCATTGCCATTGCAGCAATAATCATTGGTTTTGCGGCCGCACTAGCCTTCGTTGACTTCAGAAAAACAACGAACAAGGAAAAAGAAGATCATCATTGATCCTTTTTTAGCTAATTCCTCAGGCCGATCTAAATTTTTCCATGCCGGTATATTCCGTATTCTCTGTCCAACTGGCCAAATATCATTGCGCCTTTTAAATTTCTCTTTTCAAATTTCCCTATTGTCAGCGTAACCTTTAACGACAACGGTGGTAATTACTGTACGAAAGATGAAGATCCATGTTCACAAATGAACAACATATCGTCAAGAATGCACCAAGGAATACAAAAAATGGTTATTCCTACGGTGGCATGGCTTTGGCATCACGCAAAGATGTGAATCAAAGATTTACATATAGACAATTTACCTTGGTAATTGGTGTTTTCGTGGCGCTGATCATCGTGTTAACAATGTGGGCTTCACACGAGACGCCGGCAGTGTCGCAGCAGAATTTTGATTCTGCTCCGACTTCTACGGCTCCTTCTATAGATCAGATCATCAACAGGGCTGTATCAATTAATCTATAACTTACGCTGATCAGCGACGGGACCTTCGCTGGGGTGCATCTTTCAGATCGAAATAATCTCTGTTAAGATTGAATACTAAAGAGAATCGATGTCTGCTGATGGTACCAATGCGTTCATCACTCAACGGGATCGAGTATCCATAAAACAGGTTTGCAAATCCGAGAACAGAGATCCCCACTTTTGGTGTAACCATCAGTGCCTGTCTGTTGCCTCCCTCCCCGTCGTAATTGTGATCGACGAAGTAGGTCATATCCGCTGCAATGCCCACTAGCCCTACCGTGAATTCATATCCAAGCTTGGGACCCAATAAAATATTACTGTCGTCGATAAAAACATCGACTGTTGTATAAGGTCCGTGAGATATCAATGTCAGCGGATGTCTGTAGATGCTATGCCACTGAAGCCCAAGTTCAACAAACGCCCTGTCCATCACGCCGACACCGAGCTTTGGGATCAGGCGTGGTTTAGTCCAATATCTCTGAAATGGCGGATGTGTTACCGAGTCCTGCACTTGCGCAAATACACCATGCGAAATGACAAGCAACAAGATCATCTTCCATATTCTACCCCCGGTACGCATAGTAGTGCAATATAACTTCAATCGCGCGCTTAATGGCTTCATTTATTGGGAAAAATTCTCGGGTTAGCTCGGCATCAATCGCATGCAGACGCATATAGTATTGGTTCATTACAGGGACCTTTGTACCATCTTCTATCTTTGCACGCGCTTCATTGTAATCAGTCTCCTGCTCTGATTTGATGACCGCGCACGTTACAAGCTCATTTTTTCCATACTTATTTGTTCTGGCGGAGTATCCGAAAAGCCGGCATATCAATCCCCGGTGTTTATACTCGGAACAAAGTCCGGCACCAATTTGAGTCGGATTAAGTATCAAACATTGGGATGACGTGGCTTCATTCAATCTTTCCAGCCAGGCATAAGCGCTGCCTTGCGTATGCAAAAAATGTGCAAATGGAATAAACTCAAGAATAGTCGCTTCGATATCCGGCTTGAAACAACATTTGCCGCAGCCATGAGCACAATGTAACGAGGACCAGGACTGGAACGCCTGGATCTCCGCATCCAGCCTCTCAAAGACCTCCTCAACCGCCTTTACTTTGTCCAACAACATGCCGCAAAGGTATAGGCTTCGCTGGGATTCAAGCTCTGGGAGTACTCATAAACTTCTTAAGGCCGCTCATGGCGGTGCTGCTGACCTTATTTTTCAGGAAAGCAGACCAGCCCAACAATGACCCGGTAAGGCCAAGGGCCTGATGCGACCAGCGCCAGAAATCAAATGAATCGGTATGGTGAAGTATCAGGCCGTTACGGAACTCAAACGATGCCTGGATAATATTATGCACTTTTTTGCCGGTGCGTGAAAACGTATACCACGCCTCCCATTGACAGCTTCCCTTGTCATCATCGGCCGAAATATCGTTGAAGTCGATCCTGAGATCCTTTGCGGCAGTGACCAGCATTTGCCACATCGCTCTAACCTCTTCTGCGTTCAAATTCTGGAATACAGGGTCTGAAAAAGTGGCCTGCGCCTCATACAACCTTTGCATAGTCTTGTAATCCTTCTGCTGAAAGGCGGTATAGAACTGCTTTATCACAATTCCATTGGAGTGGGTCAAGTCATTGAAAGATTTGGTGATCTAGCGATTTAGCAATTTGCAGTCAATCAATCAATAAATCAACCAATCAATAACTCACCCAATGAATGAGTGTGCCTGGCCGCCATAAGCGACAAGCATACCCAATAGCCCGATGATAATACCAATGGCCAGGATCAATTTTTTCATAAAACTGCGATTTAGGTTCACTTCAGTCCGATCTGGATCTCGGTCACATTCGCTTCAGGGTGATTGAAGTCGGCATTGATATATAGTTCCCGGTTCACACCAATTGGGACCAGATCATTGTCTGCGATGTGCTTCATGAGTTTTTCATAGGTAGCTGGCATGTCTGACCAACTGCCCTCATGAATAGCAGACACACACTTGAATTCATCGGCGCGTTTGAAATGGTACACCCCATCATCACCTGGGTCAACCTCCGAGACCGGTATTGCGATCTCCAGGGTGAAAATGGTTTCAGGACTGCCCTTGAAACCGAAGTAGTGCCAGTGTACAGGTCCCGTTATGGTCAGGTCCTTTCTGACAGCTTCTCTGAACAGCTCTTTGGCTACATAAAGAAAGTTGGCCAGTTCAGGGATCGTTGTCTCTGTCCGAAAGAACAGGAAATTGATCGGTTTGACTAGTTTGATCTGCATAAGCTTATAATTTATGCTAATCAAAGGGTCCTGGCTGACAGCCCTATGTCAGTAGCATTTTTTGACTTCTGATTTTTGATTTATTTTGATTGATGGGTTAGTCCCCCTTCAGGCCAAATCAGAAAATCAAAGATCAGAAATCAGAAATCCTTAAATGCTTACCGGTTCGTATTCAAAAACCGGGTAGTCTGTAAAGCCTTTTGGACCAGGAGTGAAAAAGGTGCTTGCATCGAGTTTGATGTTCAAGGGCAGTCGTTTGTGCAGCCTTTCAACAAAATCAGGATTCGCAATAAATGGCTTGCCGAAAGCGATCAGATCTCCAAGGCCTGATTCGAGATCATCAGCGGCTTTTGTATGCGTATAGCCCCCGGAAAGGATCAATGTATTGTTAAATACGCTGCGTATACTTTGCTTCAGTTCCAGGGGCAAGCTTCCTTCTGTATCGATAAGGTGAACGTAAACTACCCCGATCCTATCAAGCTCGCGTATCAGATAAGTATAAGTTGCCTCGATTTCTGCATAGTGAGGCATATCATTATACAGGCCGTAAGGCGATAGCCTTATACCTGTTCTTTCTTTGCCAATCTCATCACTTACTTCACGGGCAATTTCAAGCACAAGCCTTGTCCTGTTCTGAATACTTCCGCCATATTGATCTGTACGACGATTGGAATGAGGTGACAGGAACTGTTCCAGCAAGTATCCATTGGCGCCATGTAGCTCAATACCATCGAATCCAGCTGCTTTGGCATTGCGTGCAGCTTGCACGAATTCGCGTTTTACTTCTGCAATTTCGCTCAATGTCATTTCTGAAGCCTCCCCATATGGCTGCATGCCATCTGTATCAGTCCATATTTGACCAGGAATTGTAACAGCAGACGGTCCAAGGATGCGTGCTGCCTTGGGAAGATTGGAGCTATGGCCAACACGACCTGCATGCATCAGTTGTGCGAATATCTTGCCTTCTTTACGATGTACCGCGCGTGTCACAGGTTTCCATCCTTCAACCTGTTCTTTCGAGAATATACCAGGCATGCGAGAGTAACCGAGTCCGTTGGGTGAAGGCGAAATACCTTCCGTTATAATAAGACCTGCGCCTGCCCTTTGTGAATAATAGGTTGCCATCAGTTCGTTGGGAACATTTTTGACAGCCCTGCTTCTGGTCATGGGGGCCATTACTACATGATTCTTGAGTTTTGTTGGTCCGAGAATATATGGTGTCAACAGCATAGGGTGGAGATTGTTAAGAGTTAAAAATTAAGTTATATATTTAAATGTTTCAATGTATTTAGCAATAGTTCCGGCTTGATATCTACATAATTCAGAAACGTTTTAAATAGTTCATTGATTCATTTAAATTCTTGAATGTATTTATCAAAAACTTAAGAAGGATTGATCAGGGTGATGGCAGCCGAGTAGTCCTTAATGATCTGCTCGTTTAATGTGTATTTATGGTTTCTACCCTCTTTTTCAGCCTCAATAAGGCCTGCCTCGAGCAAAATTTTGATATGATGGCTTATAGAGGGCTGCGTTAGATCTATTACCCCTTGTATTTCGGAACACTGGCCGCATCCCCCTCGTTTGGAGATATGCTGCAGGATTTTGAGCCTGTTGGCGTCGCCTAGGGCCTTCGAGATCTTTTCGATCTGTTTCAAACTGAGTATCATTTGGATATATAGATCAATATAAATGAATCGATCTGCAATTATTACACCAAAGATTGTCAAAAAGTTTCCTTATTCAAAGTTTGACAGTCCTTATAAATCCTTTTGACAAATGGTCGTGTATTATTGACACAATACAGAGTAGCAAGAACCGCAAATTGCGAAATTCAACCCGTAGATCTTATTTTTGGGCTGCAACCCCTAACAGACTTTATCCAACACAGTCCTTTAATGAAACGCAAGATCCTTATTGTATTACTCGCAATTCTCGTCCTCATTCAATTTCTCCGGCCTGAAAAGAACCTATCGGACGATCAGACGAACAGTGTAGCCACCCGTTACGTGGTCCCTGATTCTGTCCAGCAAATTCTGAGTGTGGCCTGCAGTGATTGTCACAGCAACAAGACAAGGTATCCATGGTATGCCGAAATCCAGCCAGTAGCCTGGTGGTTGGATCATCACGTTACGGATGGAAAGAGACATTTGAATTTCTCGAATTTTACCACCCGGCCCATAGCTGTTCAAAATCACAAGTTTGAAGAGACAATAGAGGTAATGAAGGAAAATGAAATGCCGCTTGCATCATATACATGGCTTGGATTGCATCACGAAGCAAAGCTTACCTCCGCACAAAAGCAGCTGCTCGTCGACTGGGCGCAAGCTCAAATGGATACACTCAAGGCACAGTATCCAGCGGATAGCCTTATCCTGAAAAGGAGAGGATCTCCTCCTGCTCATTGACCGGCTATCAGGTCATCCTTCCCTACATTACGAAAAGCGTTCACCATGTTCTATTAAGACCGATTTTTAACATTGCAAAGACTTTGAGTAAGCCATGACTTGCAATTGATCAGTTACGACGCTGCTCATTGGTCTGCAGCCTTAAGAATCAGAACTCAGAATGAACGAACGGAATACAGTTATTCACCTGGCAATGTGCCTTGCTTTATGGTGTTCAATCACACCTCCTGAGCTTTTCGCACAAGGGTCAAAATTTGTTATTACAGGCAAGGTGCTCGATTCGCTTAGCAATACACCTTTAGCATTTGCAACAATACGTATATTCAAGATAGAGGATAAGTCGCTCGTCAATGGAGCCATTACCTCTGAAACAGGTGAATTCTCAGTGGACCTTGGCAGTGGAAACTATTACGCTGAAGTTGACTTCATGGGTTATCGGTCCCATAAATCAACCCCATTTGGTCTCTCAAAAGATCATCCTACACATAATCTGGGAACAGTGCTGCTCCCCTCTTCCACACGCACGCTCGATGAGGTGATTGTACAGGCGGAGAAAAGCACCATGGAACTCTCCCTCGATAAAAAAATATTCAACGTCGGACAGGACCTGGCCAATGCCGGCGGTTCGGCAAATGACATTCTAATGAACATACCTTCGGTTTCAGTAGATCCTGAAGGAACTGTTAAGCTTCGCGGAAGCGATAACGTCAGAATCCTTATTGATGGAAAGCCATCCGGACTTGTAAGCTTTAAAGGCGGCAGTGGCCTTCAGCAACTTCAAGCCAGCATGATCGAGCGGGTGGAAGTCATTACTAATCCCTCTGCCCGCTACGAAGCTGAAGGTATGGCCGGGATTATCAACATAGTTTTGAAAAAAGACAGGAATCAGGGCTTCAATGCCTCATTCGAATTGATCACCGGACATCCTGTTAATTACGGCGCAGCAGCCAATCTCAATTACAGACACAAGAAGGTAAACTTCTTCATCAATTATGCTATTGCATACAGGGAGCAGCCGGGCGTAGGCTCACAATATCAGGAAGTCTACGACCAGGGTGTCACAAAAATTACCAGGCAGAGCAATAATGGTTATGTAACAGGCTTCAACAACAATATCCGTGGAGGTATTGACTATTTTTTTAACGAGAAGAGCATTCTGACTGGCTCTTACCTGTTCCGGAGAAGCGATGCAGGGAGAATCACAAACATTCAATATGATGACTATCTGAATAACGATCAAAACTTGTCAAGCACTACGCGTCGGCGGCAGGACGAAGATGAAGACGAACCAAATTCAGAGTATTCGCTTATTTATAAAAGATCTTTCGCGCAAAAAGGACATGAGTTCACCGGCGAAGTAAAGTATCTCGACAACTGGGAAAGGTCCAACCAGCTATTTACACAGGAGACGTTCCAGCCTGGAGGTTCGATTGAAAGCAGCACAATTGAAACATCTGTAAACGATGAATCCGAAAAGCAATTTCTTGTGCAGCTTGATTATGTGAAGCCTATCGGAAAGGAAGGAAAATTTGAAACAGGCGTACGCACAAGCTTTCGCGATATGGTCAATGACTACGTGGTTTCCCGACAGAATGAGCAGGGTGGATTTGATCCACTACCCGGGCTGGACAACATATTTTTCTACGACGAAAACATTCATGCTGTTTACGGGATACTTGGAAACAAAACGAAGAAATTTTCTTACCAGGCCGGTCTCCGTGCGGAATGGACGGACGTGGAAACAACACTTCAGGAAACAAATGAAGTTAATCCACGAAAGTACGCAAACCTTTTTCCCAGCGCGCACGTGACGCTGGCACTCCCTAAAGAAAATGCTATCCAGGCAAGTTATAGCCGCCGTGTGAGAAGACCCTATTACAATGATCTGAGTCCTTTCATGACGTTTTCAGATAGCCGGAATTATTTCAGTGGCAATCCTGATCTCAATCCTGAGTTCAGCGATGTGTATGAGATCGGCCACATCAAATACTTCGAACGCGGCACACTTTCGTCTTCCCTTTACTACCGCGATACAGAAGGAAAGATCGACCGCATTCGCTCGGTGGATCCGGCAACGGGTCTTGCCACGACGCTGCCCGAGAACCTGAATAGTGAAAGAGCGTATGGCGTTGAATTTACCAGCGGACTTACGCCTTATAAGTGGTGGAAGCTCGATTTCAATTTCAACTTCTTCCACTCCGATATAGATGGTAGTAATATTCTTGAAACCTATAAAGCAACAACGTATAGTTGGTTTACACGACTCACTTCCAGATTCACCCTGGCAAACAGCCTCGACGCGCAAGTCAGGGGCAACTATGAAGCTCCGCAAAAAACAGCACAAGGCGAACGAAAGGCCCTCTACTACATGGATCTTTCATTCAGCAAAGATGTGCTCAACGGCAGGGGTACCATAAACCTAAATGTACTCGATGTCTTCAATTCACGCAGGATGCGTACGATAACTCAAAGCGAAACCTTCTACACCGAAGGAAATTTTCAGTTCAGAAGACGACAGATCAATCTTACTTTAAGCTACCGGATCCGCCAGGCAAAACAGGCTAAAAAACCGGCGTCGTCTGAAGAGTAGTTTCAGATACATCTGCCTTTTTTTACCGCAAAAGTATCCCAATAACGGGTCTTATGTTATGAGGTTAATAACTTTGTAGAAAAGCCTCTTTCATACTCAACGACCCGAGGTCTTCTTCCAAAAATTCACATTGTAGTCGAGTTCGCCTGTTATTCAGGTTCCCTGGCTCCTCGGCCGTCGGGCCGCGTCCCTCCTTCGCGAAAAGCTTCGGCGGGGCAGGCTTTGGGACCGCGCCTTAATTTTACCTGGGCGTAGGTTCAAACATTCTCTACTCATTCAGGGAAAAATTAGCTAAATCAATTTCATCGACATCTACGATAAAATTAGGTCGCTAACCCAAAGACTGGAAATTAAATGCATCAGGCCTCGAAGGGTTAAATGCCGCCTTGTTTTAAAAAATTCGATAAGATTACAGAGTTATATAGAAGGCGCAATGACGAAAGGAACTGCGGAGAAAAGCAATGGACATTTTTGCTTTTCCTTTGCGTCTTTGTGTCCTTGCGGTTTAAATTGCCACCTCTTATCGGCAGACAAGCTTGAACGCTATATTCGTTTGGTGTAGTCAGTCCACTCCCGAAGATCATTTTCGTAGTGCGTAATGAGGATCAATGTGCTGTCATGATCAAGGTAAGTGCTCAGATACGCCGTGAGTCTCGACTTCTGCGTCGAATCAAGGAATTGAAACGGCTCATCGAGCAATACCACCTCTCCTTTTGACATCAAACAATTCACAATGAGCACGATCTGGAGTTCACCTGATGACAACACACGAACAGGCTTATCTAAGAATGAAGCGGCATCAAACGCGTCTGCGAGTTGAGTAAATAATTGTTGATCCCACTTCCTTGATGCACTCCTGATAAACTGACGTGCAGTCATGGTAATATGGTTCGGTGACAAATAACTCATTTGTTCGGGACCGAGGTAACTTATTCTTCGCTTGATATCCCATATCGATTCTCCACTACCCCTTCTTCTGCCAAACAGATAGATTTCCTGACTGTAAGCCATTGGATGGTCGGCGAATATCATACTGAACAACGTTGTCTTACCAGCACCATTTCTTCCAACAAGCGCCCAGCGTTCTCCTTTGCGAACAGTCCAGTTGAATTTTTCCAGTATCACTGTTTCTCCATATTGTATTTTGAGATCCTTGATCTCTATTACAGGCTCCCTTATATCTGCATGATAAAGTGTGCGCATTTCAAATGGCTTGACCTTATCACTGGAGGGTTCAAAGCTTTCTTCGCTGGCGATGTGAAAGTCCCGCAAGGTCAATTTTTTGTTCACGACATTAGGAAGGTGGTGATGCTGATCGACGACGATGATCTGCGTACCGTATTTTGTCGCCATAAAATCTATAAGATCGCAAAGATCTTTTCGGCTTGTGATGTCCAGTCCTTCAAAAGGATAGTCAAGCAATAAAAGCTTGGGAACACCGGTCAGGAGTACCTTGAGCAGCAAGACTTTTTTTAATTGCCCATTGGAAAGCCTGTTGATCTCCAGACCAAGAAGTGCATTAATCGCAAAACTTTCCGGTAACTCCAGGTTGTCCAGCGTTTGAACATTCTGACCCATAATGTCTTTCACCATGGGCACGCGTTCATCCCCTACTCCATAATAGCGCTGCTGATAGTATTGCTCGTGATTTTGATGAAGCAGATTTTGTATCGCATGTGCTGGGATGTAATGAATATTTTTTTTTCTTTCAGCAAACCGGTCATCCCAGGATTTTCCTCTAATAAAATCGATATCAATTTTTCCTTCAGTGATGTGGATGTGGCCGGCAAGCATCTCCAGTAGGAGCGTTTTGCCACTCCCGTTAGGGCCGCTGATCAACCAATGATCCCCTTCGTTGATTCTCCAACTGAAGTTCCCGAACAATTTTTTACCAGCCCTGCCAGCAGTGATCTTCTTAAGCTCGATCATAAAAATATTCAAACTCCGTGCTCTCCCTTAACTTAGTGATTTCTATGGTTCAAGCAAGAGCATTGTTTATATTTTTTTGGTATAGTCTGTTGTTGTTTATACAGGCGAATACACGACTTATCAACTTATTACGCACAGCGTTAATCACACTCATTTTGTTTTTTCCTGCGCTACTTTTCTTTGATAGTAGGCGTTTAATTCCTCTCGTATTGAACTGCAGCCATGGCCGCTAGGTGTAAGAGCTTTTTGATCGTCATGTTAGCCATCTTTGATACCCTTGTTTTACCTCTTATTGAACTTCCCGAGCTATGTTCAAAGGGGGCTACCCCTGCGTAACATGCAAATTTTTTGGCCTCCTGATGTCTATTGAATTCTCTTGTTGCAACAATTACGTTTAGTGCGGTGATCTTGCCAATTCCCGTGACTGATGTAGCGATCTTATGTTGGTGCTTTAATTGGGAGCATCTTCTTTTACCAATTCATCTATCATCTCTTCTGATCTTTAGCAATATCCTGTTCCACAGTCTTGATTGTGCTTTGGCAATCCTACATCATCATTTTTATGATTGACTCCTCAATAAATTCTTGGCACTCTGTTTATGGGCACCTGCAGTTCAGTTTTAACTTTTATCAGACGCTCCCTAATCACTAACATCGCCTTTAGTTTTTGGATGACCATATCCGCTGAGGGTTCCAAAATTTCAGATTTTGGCGGTTCTTGTAGGCATAATTTGCAATACGCCGAGCGTCGATTTTATCAGTCTTTCCACGAATCAGGCCCTGAGATCTGTTGATGTGAATGCCGATTCTACACATACTCTAATTTCATTTTCAGTCAAGAATTCCAGCAAGGGTCGACAGTAAATGCCGGTGTGCTCCATGCATACTATAAATTGTGAGAGGATTGATTGAAAATTTCCCCTTCAGATCCCTGAAAAAGGCCTTGATATGCGTTGCAGTATTTTCTGCTTCAACCTGGTGATAATTTGCCATCCACGGTTAAGGCGCCATCGAATTTTTTCTTGGAAATGTCAATGCCCAAAAAATAAAGCTGTTTCCATAAATTAGTAGTTAGATAATTAATGTATCCGTTAACGCTTCTAAACACTATCAAAACCTTAATAATAGGCCTCGAACCTAAATTTCTATTTGATGCTTGTTTAGAAAACTGACTGAGGATTGAATCGCAGAATAGGCCTCAAACCTTAAGCTCCGCTTAATTCGCCTCAGTCAGTTGTTAACGTTATCCACAAATTCACATTCCCTTCAAAAAGAAAAAAGAACCAAAAAAGAAAAAGGGTATAATAATTATGAGGATTGTGCCCTTGACCTTGATGCAAGCCTAAAGGAAAACTCCGTGTCTAAATGGATTTAATTAAAAGTCTGGACGAGTCTGGGAGTTTGCTACCTATTTACCTTGTCCCTTTGTTGAGTAGCTAACGAAAGCTATGGACTTGCTGTCTGGCGCCCACGAGGGCACGTTGATTGTTCCCTGCCCGCCATATAGATAAGCGATCACTTTGGGTGGGCCACCTGCTATCGGCATGAGCTTCAGCTCGACGCGCTTGTATGCGGGGTGATCGTCAACAGGGATGGTTGACGGAAAAGAAATGAATACCATCCATTTTCCATCCGGTGAAATATGTGGAAACCAGTTGTTACGGTCATCAAAAGTGATTTGCTCCTGTGAAGAACCGTCAGGCTTCATTCTCCATATCTGCATAGTACCTGATCGATTAGCATTAAAATAGATGTATTTTCCATCTGGCGAATACTCAGGACCGTCAGCATGTGATCCCTTGTTATTTGTCAGCTTGATCTCCTGGCCTCCATTGATAGCCATCTTATAGATGTCATAGCTTTTACCCTCACGTTGCGCGACGAACAGTACCTCTTTACTATTTGGCGCCCAGCCATGCCAGTATGATGGAGTTTTATCTGTTAGCTGCCTGGGTGTACCGCCTTCCGACGGTATTATATAAACCGTAGATCCGCCCCCCGGTAGCCCATCGCGATGATGACTCAGGGCGATCCACTTGCCATCGAACGAGATCCCATGATCATTGTTATTCCTGTTCAGGTCGCCAGTATTTATCTTCTCAAGCATACCGCCGGCAACTGGTATCTTGTACAGTGACCCACCTTTATTAATAATAAGTGTCTTTCCATCTTTACTCCAGTTGGGTGCTTCAAACCGGCCGGGTTCTTCATAGATCACTTTGCGTTTTCCGTCGAATACGTTCATGAGCTCCAACCGGCTTCCCAGTATGAACCCCTCGCGATAGGCATTGTAGTTGTCGGCAACGGGCTGATCAATTCTTACATTCGAGACACGTGCTTCTTCCAAAACATCGGCATTGTGGGAGCCTATGAATATCCCTGCCATCACTTCATCCGGCATATCTTCAAGCGTGACCGATCCAAGGTTTTGAAGGGGTTCTCCCTTGTGTGCTCCGCGCATGATAATCTCTTTTCCAGCCCGCTCAACTTGAATAGTACTGTAGCTTTTCTTGGGTGTAAATACTTCGTCCTGGGGATCTCTCATAAAAGCGCCCTTCAATCTTCGCCATTGCAGGACGGTCAGACCATCTCCGTGCACAGTAGCGGTAACGTGAGCCGCATTGTCATCTTTGGACTCCCTAACCATCCAGCCGATCTTTCGGTGAGCATCTTTTCCTTCACCAACAAATTCGAAATCACCCGTGAGGATGAAGTCGCCTTTAAGTTTTTTGTAGGCGAACTGAAATTCATCGCGGGCAAACCATATATTATACCCGGCACCTTTCAAAGTGTATGACTGAGAAGCCTCATCATATAATGTAGCACCGGCTAATTTCGGACTACCGACGTCCAGATGATCCTGGAAGGTACCAACAGGATTTTCCTGCGAAAAGGCAGTGCTGATAGAGAAAATGCAAAGTGCGGCAAACGTAAGTTTCATTGGTGTTAGTTTGTGTTATGGATGGATGTGTACTAATTGTAAAACTGCTAAATATCAGGTGGTTTAGTTAATACCAGGTGATGGAAGTTATATAATTCCGGGTATGGCTCTTTGCCGGTCCTCCAATTTTCTTCCTTACTTGCAAAAAATTTTATTGAAGGTAAAAATCCATGATCGAATGAGTCAATATCCGAATGTAACTATGTTCAGGACATTAAGGTAGCATGAGGAAACTAGTTCGTCTTCTACTGCTGAAGCCCATCTTGTGGCTGGTTGCCCGCTTCGATTCTGCCCCCGACCGCAACCGGATCTTTGAAGCATTGACAAAGCTGAAAGACAAGATCGTTTCTGAACCCGGTAAAAAAGGATTCATCATTCCTTTTGATCCGGCCATCGATCGCTTCATTATTTTCTCAGATCAGCACAAAGGCATTAGAAACGGTGCGGACGATTTTAGATCAGCTGAGACCAATTATCTGACAGCACTTGCGCATTACGATGAGGAGGCATTTCATTTCATCTCACTGGGAGATTCGGAAGAGCTTTGGGAGAACACCCTCATTCAGGTAAAGAAGGCTAATCAACTTACCTTCCAGGCCGAGGGTAAATTCGCGAGACGTCATGCCTTCACCAAGATTTTTGGTAATCATGATCTGGACTGGGAAATCAATCCGCTTGCTTCCAAAGAACTTAAGGAGTTGTATGGCGCACCTGTGATCGCCCTTGAAGGTGTAATGCTTCAGGGAACGATTGAAGGAAAAAAATTGAATATATTATGTACACACGGGCATCAGGGCGACTCGCAAAGCGATGGGAATTATTTCAGTAAGTTTTTCGTCTCAAACATATGGGCCCCACTTCAGGCCTACCTGATGATCAATCCCAATACGCCGGCTTACAATGTCACGCTAAAAACAGTTCACAACCTGATGATGTATGAGTGGTCGTCGCAGCAAGCAGATCAATTCCTGATCACCGGACACACGCACCAGCCAGTGTTTGAATCTCTAACGCATTATGAGCGGCAGCAACGTAGCGCCAATCCGGCGTTTCATGACTTCATAGGCATTAAGCCTATATACTTCAACACCGGATGTTGTTGTTACGTTGATGGTGATATCACAGGACTGGAGCTTTCCGATTCGGAGATAAGGCTTATTAAATGGACGTCGAAATCCGGTAAGCCTGAGCGTGTAGTCCTTGAACAGGCCTCATGGAGCAGACTCATAGGGTGATTGGGAGATTTAATGATTTGATGACTTGACTGTTGTATACAGTGCAAATCATCAAATCATCAACTCAATAAATTTACTTGATACGCTTGGCGACTTCCGTCCAGTTGACCACGTTCCAGAATGCAGTGATATAATCGGGCCTGCGATTTTGATAATTCAGATAATAAGCATGTTCCCAAACGTCCAGTCCAAGAACAGGTTTACCTTTCACTTCAGCAACGTCCATCAACGGATTGTCCTGGTTCGGAGTTGAGGTGATCTGAAGTTTACCGCTTCCATCCACGATAAGCCATGCCCATCCTGAACCAAATCGTCCGACACCGGCTGCCGCAAATTTAGTTTTGAACTCATCGAAATGTACCAAACGCAGAATTGATTGCATCCGCCACCGCACCTGTAGGCTCACCCCCTGCATCTCGGTCCTAGGATTGTCCAGAAGAAGCTGTGATTATAATGACCACCACCGTTATTGCGTACAGCGGCAGGATATTTTGAAATATTTTTACAGATCTCTTCTATGCTGAATTTTCTTCAGGCTTTCCAGCGACGGCATTGTTAAGATTTGTGACATAGGCGTTGTGGTGTTTACCATGGTGGATTTCCATGGTCCGTGCATCAATATGTGGTTCGAGCGCATTAAACGCATAGGGAAGTGCAGGAAGTGTGAATGCCATAATTATATAAATTTTTAAGGGTTAAACATTAGATTCAAGCGGAATCAAATATACAACCATAACCGGCGAGAAAATTTCATATTTATGCGTTGGTTTTACTGTATGTCAGATGATATCGTTGGATTTGTTAGAAGGGAAATCGTCCGCAGTGTTATTCTTCAGCAGTAAAATGGCTCCTGCATCGGCGGGAGGGGGTCCATCAGCTCTCGCGCTGGCTTTATCAATCTTCCAGGCCCGCGCCTCCGTGTACCATCGTCCATTGTATTCCCGGCTCTCCAATTCCACAGACACATTTACGAGTTGACCCACGGAAATATTAAACTGATCTACCTTATCACCCCATACTGATAGGCATACTTTTTTCGGATACTGACTTTGTGTTTCGATAATAAATTCCTGTTTTTTCCAAGGCCCTTTTTTCCCATTCCCGATTGAAGGGGAAGAAGCTGAATTACTTTTCCTTTTACTTCCATTATATTTGTTTTTATTCTGTATTACTTTCTGATTCTCCTTAAAAAAATCTATCGATCAGTTTTTTACATTCCTCCGCTTTTATACCTTTTACAACTTCGGTTTTTGGATGAAGCAGCGGCGTGCTCACCAGACGTAAATCCGCGTTGAATATCAGATGCCCCAAACACCAACTTTTGAAGTTGCACCCAATGCAAGGCACCTGCACACATTACGCAGGGTTCAAGCGTTACATATAAAGTACATTCATTTAAATACTTAGATCCCAGGTGATTGGCTGCGGCTGTAACGGCAACATTTCTGCATGGGCCGTGGCATCCGTGAGTTTTTCAGTTTGATTGTGCGCGCGGGCAATAATCCGTTCATGCATACCACCACTGCACCCACTGGAATTTCTCCTGATTTCAAGCGCTTTCTTCGCTTCTTTAAGCGCTTCGCGCATAAAATACTCGTCGGTATAAAGTTCCATAGGCGGCAAAGCTAAAAGCTTAACAGCAGAAAGCTAAAAGCTAAAAGCAGAAAGTTGCCCTGTAAGAAAATTTTTTACGCCCCAATAAAATTTTGAGCGCTCCGCATGGAGTTAAAGCAAAAGCAGAGTTTTTGTCTGCAAAGCGAATTTTTAGCACAATAGAGCTTAAGCTTTCTGCTTTTAGCTTTTAGCTACTTCACTTTTACGCTCTTCATCATCAACTTGCCGTTTCCTGCCATTCTTCTTTTTGACGGCTTGGACAGTTAAATGAAAACACGAGGGCTTTGCCAGGTTCGATGAGATATTGGATGTAGGTATATCGCAATACCGGGTCTTGAAATCCTTCCTGTTGTCTGGTGCCATTGATACGCGAATCGAATTCAAAAAAGATGAATTTCTTTTTATTCACTTCATATATACCTTCTTGAATCATTTCAACCCGATCAAACATATTCATCACTCCAGCTTTGAAAAATTTTTGCGCAAATTCTAAATCATGTGTCTGGCCATTGAGTGGCTGAAATATTAACACTGAAATCGATGTCCTTTCTTCATTGGTATAGGCTGCAAGTGGCGCACGGACAGATGGATAACGCTGTGTAAAATCCAGCGCATCCATCGCATTCCATCCTTTCGGAATTGATACCGTAATCGTTCATCTGTAACTTTTACTTTTACGAGCTTGGGACGATCAGCAGCCACAGATACAAGCGCAATCAAAAAAAACCATTTCAGCAATACATTTTAATTTTTTGCATACTCTTACAGATACTAAAGTATTCTTAAATTCGCCAGCCTAAATTAACTAAAACTCAGATGTTACGGACTCATACTTGTGGTGAATTGAGGTTATCGGATGTAAATAAATCAGTAACCCTTACAGGTTGGGTTCAACGTGTCACGGGATAAAGGAAGTGTGCTTTGGATTGATTTGCGCGACCGTTATGGAATTACCCAATTCATTTTTGAAGAAGCAAAGACACGATCAGAACTTGTTGATCAGCAGGCCGCAGCCTTGGACGTGAATATGTAATTCAAGTGGAAGGTACTGTTGTAGAAAGGCTTTCAAAAAATGATAAAATGCCAACGGGCGAAATTGAGGTCAAGGTCATCTAAGCTGAACATTTTAAATCCAGCCAAACTTCCTCCTTTCACCATTGAAGATAATACCGACGGAGGCGATGAACTCCGGATGAAATATCGGTACCTTGATCTTGCGCAGAAATCCGGTGCGCGAAAGTCTACAGCTGCGCCATAAGATGGCCCAACATACACGCGCATATCTTGATGGTCAGAACTTTATTGAAGTTGAGACACCCGTATTTATAAAATCTACTCCGGAAGGAGCGCGTGATTTTGTTGTTCCTTCCCGCATTCATCATGGAGAATTTTATGCATTGCCACAATCTCCTCAAACGTTCAAACAATTGCTGATGGTTTCGGGATTTGACCGGTATTACCAGATCGTTAAATGTTTCAGGGATGAGGATTTGCGCGCAGACCGGCAACCGGAATTTACACAGATCGACTGCGAGATGGCTTTCATCACGCAGGAAGATATCCTAAATACGTTTGAAGGATTGATCCGTCATCTTTTTAAAAATGTAAAAGGCATTGACTTGCCTGAGATACCGCGGATGAAGTACGATGAAGCTATGCAGCTTTATGGCTCTGACAAACCGGATACTCGGTTTGAAATGAAGTTTGTCGAGATCACCGAAGTTAACCAAAGGAAAAAACTTTCCCGTTTTTGAAAGTGCCGAGTTAGTGGTCGGGATCAATGCTAAGGGATGTTCCGAATATTCGCGTAAACAAATTGATGAGCTTACTGAATTTGTTAAGCGTCCTCAGATCGGTGCTAAAGGACTTAGTCTATGTTCAATACAGAACTGATGGTACAATAAAATCTTCTGTGGATAAATTCTATTCAGCCGAAGAATTAAAAGAATGGGCCGCAAAATTCAACGCTCAGCCCGGAGATTTAATACTCTTGCTGGCAGGCGAAAATTTTACAACACGCAAGCAACTCAATGAACTCCGTTTGCTGATGGGCGACAAACTTGGGCTTCCGTGATAAAAATAAATTTTCCGCTTTGTGGGTACTGGATTTTCCTTTGCTTGAGTGGAGCGAAGAGACAAAACGGTATCATGCCATGCATCATCCGTTTACTTCGCCGAAACCTGAAGATATAAAATGCTCGATACCGATCCGGGTAAGGTCAGAGCAAATGCGTATGACATGGTGATTAATGGAACGGAAGTGGGTGGTGGTTCGATCCGTATCCACGATAGGCCTACACAACAAATGATGTTCAATCATCTTGGCTTTTCAGAGGAAGAAGCTAAAAAGCAATTTGGGTTTTTGATGGAAGCATTTGAATTTGGTGCGCCTCCTCACGGAGGAATTGCTTTCGGATTTGACAGACTATGCTCAATTTTTGGTGGCGCCGACTCCATCCGTGATTTTATTGCGTTCCCAAAAAACAATGCCGGCAAAGATGTCATGATTGATACACCATCCACAATCTCGGAAGAACAATTAAAGGAATTGGGATTAAGGGAAAATCCTGACCGACAACCACGTTGCTATGGAACGCATAGCCATATTCAAAAAAACGGATCTGTCTATGAAGTCTCTTGTCTTGTTTATTGTCACGGCTGTTGCCGTCTGTTCAGTATCTACATCCAGTCACGCCCAATCCGTGAAAACATCAACACCTGAATTGATCGTTCCTGTTGCGCTAACGCAATGGCAAAAGCAACGAAAGGCTATACGCGATACGCTTATCAAGACGATGGGTGATCTTCCAGCTCGTCCTGCAATAACACCGGTACAGATCCTGTCCAGGGAAGACAAAGGCAGCTACACGCTTGAAAAATTTCAATTCGACAATGGCGCAGGTGCACTTGTTCCAGGAGTGCTGCTGATCCCAAAGAATAGACTTAAAAAAAATCCAGCGATCTTTTACTGCCATTGGCATGGCGGCAACTACGATCTCGGTAAAAGTGAATTATTTTCAACGCATCATACACCGCAGGTTCCCGCAGATGTGCTGACACAGCTTGGTTACGTTGTGATGGCCATAGATGCTTACTGTTTTGGCGATCGCAGTGGCAAAGGTCCTGGTGGACCGGCAGAAAAAGGCGGAGCCGAGGAATTATCCAGCTCAAAATACGAACTGTGGATGGGGCGATCACTTTGGAGCATGATGGTGCGCGATGACCTGATGGCGCTGAACTACCTTTTTTCAAGACCCGAAGTTGACATAAGTCGCGTAGCCGTCACCGGGATAAGCATGGGGGCAACCCGTTCATGGTGGCTCATGGCCCTGGATGAACGGATACGCACGGGGGTGGCAGTCGGTTGCCTGACGCGATATCAGGAGCTCATTAGTGAGGAAAAGCTTAAAGCGCATGGAATATATTACTTCGTGCCTGGTGTGCTGAAGCATTTCGATTCGGAGGCCATTATCAGTCTGATCGCACCACGTCCTATCCTTTTCATGACTGGTGACGAAGACATAGGTTCCCCGGTGGCAGGAATATACAAGATTGAGAAAGCCGTAAAGCAGGTATATAAGTTGCACGGCGCTGAAGCCTCATTTCAGAATATTGTTTATCCGAAAACGGGTCACGTGTATACGTCAGATATGTGGGAACGGATGACAAAGTGGATGATGGTGAATCTGAAATAGACGCATGGTAGTTAGTATAGGCATACCGTTAGATACAAACTCGTCGTTTTTGAAAGGCGCGGCATTTGCGCCAGACAAGATCAGGCAGGCATATCATTCTGATTCGGCAAATTACTGGACCGAGTCAGGAATTGATTTAAAAGACCATACCGGCTGGCGTGACGCCGGTGACATCAGGTTGACAGGCATGCCAGATGCGTTCAGATCAATAGAGGAGGTCGTTCACGGTCATTTATTTTCAGGCAATAAGGTGTTATCCCTGGGCGGAGATCATTCCATTACCTATCCTATAATAAGAGCTTTTGCGAAAAAATACCAGCAGCTTAATATTCTTCACCTTGATGCGCATGGAGATCTGTACGATACATTTGAAGGCAGTAAGTATTCTCACGCGTGCCCTTTTGCGCGGATCATGGAAGAGAAACTCGCGGTCCGGCTCGTTCAGGCTGGTATCAGAACTTACAATGGACATCAACGCCTGCAGGCTGACCGATTTGGTGTTGAGTCGATCGAGATGAAAGATTGGCAAGATGATATTTCATTTACTTTCAAAGGACCGTTATACATTTCGTTGGATCTCGATGCGCTGGACCCGGCCTTTGTTCCGGGTGTATCCCACTATGAGCCCGGCGGGTTTAGCACACGGCAGGTTTTAAAAATTATTCAGGGCCTGGACGCGGACATTGTTGGCGCCGACATCGTCGAGCTTAATCCCGAACGGGATGTGCAGGGTGTTACAGCCATGGTAGCCGCTAAATTCATGAAAGAATTGCTGGCAAAAATGATCCAATAAAAAAGGTCACGCAATTACTCGCGTGACCAGTCCGTAAAACCGAGAGCCCTCTCCTTCACCAATAGCACGCAACCGCTAACTTTCCCCGAATCGGCTTTTACTATTTTTATTTAGAACACTTCTGATGATGCTGTGTAAGAAAATAAAGTTTCATGTACCCCTTAGACACGCTTTTCCGTAAAACGGTTGGAATGATGTTACCATGAAGGGATCAAAAGTCAAAGATTATTTCTCCGTGCAGGCATCGGCTTACGCTGCCTTTAGACCCTCCTATCCTTCAGAATTATATGATTTTATATTTCGATACCTTAAAACGAGGGATCAGGCCTGGGATTGTGCCACCGGAAACGGTCAGGCAGCACGGTATCTGGCCCGGCATTTTAACAGGGTTTATGCGACTGACATCAGTCAGAAACAACTCGATGAGGCAGCCGCAGCAACAAACATCACTTACTCCCTAAGTCCCGCTGAAACTACAAGCTTTGGAGATCAGCAGTTTGACCTCGTAACCGTTGGCCAGGCGATTCATTGGTTCGATCGCGAGAAATTTTACAAGGAAGTAAAGCGTGTTACCAAGTCCGGGGGACTGCTGGCAGTTTGGGGATACGCTTTGATGTTCGTAGATGAAAAGGTCGACCGTGTAATCGGCAATTTCTATGATCATATTGTTGGCCCTTACTGGGATGAAGCACGCCGGCTTGTTGAGCAGGAGTATAAATCGATTGAATTTCCTTTTGAAGAGATTGAAGCTCCTGAATTCTATATTACTGTTGAATGGAGTTTGTCTCATCTCGCAGGTTACTTATCCAGCTGGTCGGCCACGCAGAAGTATATCAAAACGAATCACGTAGATCCTGTTCCTGACGTCGTCAACCTGCTGAATGAATCCTGGAAAACTAACGAGATCAAGACCGTTAGATTTCCTGTTTTCTTGAAACTTGGCAGGGTATGATCTTAATTTTCAATAGCATTTACTGGCTAACCTGGTCATCTTTCCAACAGAACCTTACATCTATACTTTTTTATAATCTTCTAAACTGATATATTGCGGGATTGTTTGTTGATTGTGTACTGGAGCCCGCCATAATACTGTTTGATGAAGATTTTTTCGCAGATATTTTTTTCCGTTCTTTTTTGCGATGTCTTCTATTGCCAGGTTCTGAAATTCGAAGACACAATCTTTCTTGATGGCCCAGAACTTCCGCAGTTCAACTGGACGGGAATTTCTTAAACAAGACGGAATGAAAAGATATATACTTACATTAATTGCAACATTGATCTCCGTGGTGGTTGGGCTCAGTCCCCTGGCAACGTTTCAGGGAACTTGCGTTGGTGGCTAAGGGCAGATGCGGATGCATACAACACGGGTACTACAGACGCGACCGACGGACAGACGGTAGCAACATGGAATGATCAAAGCGCCATTAACAATGATGCTATAAATGCTACGGCGGGTACGAGACCTATTTTTCGAACTAATATTGTCAACACCTATCCTGCCCTGGAATTTGATGGAACTAAATTTCTGGATGCCAGCGCAGCGCCTGGAATTGGAAACACTGAAAGTTTCCACATATTCATGGTTTTTAAATTGAATTCATATCAAACCAATGGCGGAACACAGGATGGAACTGGAACGTTTATCATGGATAGAAGGGATATTACCGATGAACTCACATCTCTTAAGATCGTGAACACCGATAAGTATTTTTATCAGAGGCGCGAAGCCGCCGGCGGTGCGAATTTGGGGGGTCCTGTGTCTGCGACCTCTGTAAATACGGCCAACTTCGTGATCGTTGACTACTTCAGACGAAATAACGCAAGTGTTTTCACTGAAGGCATCTATTTAAATGGCGCACTCGACGTCTCACAGACCGGACCATCGGGAAATATTCCCGGACCATTGTTAAAGATCGGAAGACATTGCACGGACGCCAACGGCGGCATAAATGGATACATCACTGAAGTCGCCTTGTACGATGCCGAACTAATAAGTACCAATAGCCGTCAAAGGGTGGAGTCTTACCTGGCGCTCAAGTACGGGATCACGCTTTCTTCATCATTGGATTACCTGAGGGCCAGTGGCGCCGTCATCTATCCATCAACAACTGCTGGTTATTCTGGCTACGTGACAGACATCGCCGGCTTTGGACAGGATAATAATTCCGGCCTCAATCAGGAGGAGTCCGCCAGTCAGAATCCAGGAAATATGCTCAGAATTCACAGTGCAACCAGTGTAAACGACGGAGACTTCATGGTATGGGGACACAATAACGGAAGTATTACATCCGGCAGCTCAAGTGTTGACGGCGTTACAATAAGAAGGCGTTTGGCAAGAGTATGGCGCGTAAAAGAAACCAATGGCGTGGGAGATATAACGGTAGCTTTCGACCTCACCAATGTTCCAGGCGCTAAAGTTCAAGCTGATCTGAGAATGTTGATCGACAGAGATGGCGATGGTTTCGCTGACAATGACAGGACTCCGCTAACAGGTACGCTTGCTGGAAATATCTTTACTGTTACCGTTGTCGCTGCTAACCTTAACGATGGTGACTACTTTACCGTAGGAACAACGAACACCACAACTACCCCACTGCCTATCGAACTGGCAGACTTTAAAGTTTCTTACGAGGCACCACAAGTAGTAGCATCGTGGAAGACTACAAGCGAGCTGAACAACGATTACTTCACGCTTGAACGCGCGGGTGAGGATCTTTCATTTAATGAGGTTGCACGTAAACCCGGCGCAGGCACAACCAAGGAGCCACGTAACTACACAGCAGTTGATCCATATCCATTCGAAGGAAAATCATATTACCGGCTGAAGCAAACCGACTACGACGGGACTTTCACTTATTCAGCCCCAAGTTTTATCTTCATAGAAAATTCCGATAAGAAACTTTCAATATTTCCCAATCCAAACGAAGGAAATTTCCTGAATGTGAGATTTGGCAACGCTCCTTTTCAGCTAACCGAAGTGGAGATATTCAATCAGCAAGGATCGTCTCTCGAGAAACATATTGTCACTGGTGCACAGCTCTCTGAATATAAGGTTGAACTTAACCGCAGACTTTCTCCAGGACTTTATTTGCTCCGCGTTCGTTACAATGGCAAGCAGGAGTTCTCAAAGGTATTGGTGCAGCCAGCCAACTAATCTTAATATCACTATTATTTCCATTTGTGCATAAAGCTGGCTAACATGCCGCTTACTTTTTAAACATGCGGTACTTCGTATTTTTTTGTCTGGCAATATGCATCATCATGGCCTGCGCAACGCGGCCCCAGCGGAAGTTCGATTACATCCTGCGTCACGGTTTGGTATATGACGGCACCGGACAGCCTGCTTTCATCGCGGATGTGGCTATACAACATGATACCATCGCAGTCATTGGAGATCTTCAGGATGCTGAGGGAACAATAGAGTTGGATGCTACCGGCCTGGCTATTGCGCCAGGTTTTATCAACATGCTCAGCTGGGCCGACAGGAGCCTCCTGATGGACGGACGCTCCATGAGCGATATTAAGCAAGGTGTTACCCTTGAGATCTTCGGCGAAGGCTGGAGCCCTGGTCCCGTGAAGAGAAAGACCACGGCCAAACCAGTGGATAGTCTGTGGACGACCCTTGGCCAATATTTCTCTTACCTGGAAAAGAAAGGCATCAGTCCTAATGCTGCATCCTTTGTTGGCGCGACTTCGATACGTATTCACGAGGTGGGCTACGACAAACGGCCACCAACCAACGAAGAGCTGACCCGCATGAAAGACCTGGTGAAGCAAGCCATGGAAGATGGCGCCCTCGGCCTGGGATCTTCCCTTATCTATGCACCCGCTGACTATGCCTCCACAGAAGAACTTATCGCGCTGGCCAAAGTCGCTGCTTCTTATGGCGGCATGTATACCACGCACATGCGAAGTGAGGGAGACTTTATACTAAAGGCCCTTGATGAAACTTTTACAATAGCAAGAGAAGCGAATATACCCACGGAGATCTATCACCTCAAGATCAACATTCCGCGTAACTGGAACAAAATAGATACAGTCCTGAACAAGATCGATAGCGCCCGGAAATCAGGGCTCAGGATCACTGCTAACAATTATCCGTATATCGCCAGCGCCACGGGCCTGACGGCAAGGTTGCCAAATTGGGTGCAGGAGGGCGGGGCTGCAGCGATGAGAAAACGACTTCGTAATCCGGAAACACGAAGCAAAGTGTTATATGAAATGCGTATGGGTATACCGTATAAGAACTCAGATGCACACGGCGTAATGCTCCTGGGTTTCCGCCTCGATTCGCTGAACGCAAAATACCGGGGAAAGAGGCTTGATGAGGTCGCGGCAATCCACGGTAAAGATCCGGATGAAACTGTAATAGATCTCGTGATGAAGGACAGATCAACGATCGCTGCGGTATACTACCAGCAATCGGAAGACAACGTCCGGAAGATCATCAAGCAACCTTATGTAAGCTTTGGGTCAGATGGTGCATCGTTGTCTGATGAAAAGATCTTTGATGGCTGGGGTACACACCCGCGTGCATACGGAACTTTTGCCCGTCTCCTGGGAAAATATGTGCGCGATGAAAAGCTCATCCCTATGGAAGAAGCGATCCGGAGACTCACAGGTTTACCCGCAAGCAACCTGAAGCTTAAAAAACGTGGCCTTTTGAAAACCGGATATTACGGCGACATTGCCGTCTTTGACCCATACAAGATCAACGACTACGCAACATTCGACGATCCAAGAATATATGCCACAGGAATGATCCACGTATTTGTGAATGGAAAACAGGTGCTTAATAACGGAGAGCATACTGGCGCTAAGCCAGGAAGGATCATTCGCGGACAAGGCTATAAACACTGACTAAGCTTTTAATATGCGCCCTCTCGGATATCTCTACGTTGCAGCTCTCCTGGTCATTTCGTGCGGACCAAAGGAGTCGTTTGATGCCGTTATCCGAAACGGTACGGTATACGACGGTTCCGGTAACGATCCCGTCGAAGCAGACGTTGGAATTCGTGGTGACACAATAGCTAAGATCGGCGACCTGTCCAATGCGGAAGGGCTGCAAGAGATCGATGCTAACGGGATGGCTGTTGCTCCAGGGTTTATAAATATGCTGAGCTGGGCAACAGAGTCATTACTTATTGACGGTAAATCACAAAGCGACATACGGCAGGGCGTAACCCTGGAGGTTTTTGGCGAAGGGATCTCCATGGGACCTGTGAACGACGACATCAGAAAAGGAATGATCTCACAAATGCGCGACTATTCCTTTGAGATACCGTGGACAACATTAGGACAATATCTCGAATGGCTCGAAAAAAAAGGAGTAGCATGCAACGTCGCTTCCTTTGTAGGTGCCACAACGCTCAGGATACACGAACTCGGCATGGCCAACCGCCCTCCTACTGAACAAGAGCTTGGACGAATGAAGCAACTTGCCAGTCAGGCCATGGAAGAGGGCGCACTGGGAATCGGATCGTCCCTGATATACGCACCCGCCAGCTATGCGAAAACAGAAGAGCTGGTTGAGCTTTGCAAGATTGCCAGCGGATATGGAGGCATCTACATTACGCATATGCGTAGCGAAGGCAACTCAATACTCAAAGCAGTTGACGAAACAATACGTATTGCAAGGGAAGCTGCGATAGCCGCCGAGATATATCACCTTAAACTGGCAGGTACCGATAACTGGGGCAAACTCGATTCGGTGATCTATAAAATTGACCGCGCCAAGCGCGAAGGTCTTCATATTACTGCCGATATGTACACATATCCTGCCGGTGCAACAGGTCTTGATGCCGCTATGCCTCCATGGGTGCAGGAAGGTGGTATCAAGGCGTGGATGAAAAGAATGAAAGATCCCGCGATAAGAAAGAAGGTCATTGATGAGATGCGTTCACCAAGCAATCGATGGGAAAATCTGTTGCTCATGGCTGGTAGTCCTGAAAAGGTTTTGTTAGTCGGCTTTGCAAATGATTCTTTAAAGCGATTTACCGGCAAAACACTGGCTGAGGTCGCCAAAATACACGGAAAGTCACCGGAGGAGACAGCGATGGATCTTGTGATCGCAGACAGCACACGCATTGCAACAGTTTACTTTATGATGTCAGAAGACAACATTAAAAAGCAGCTTCAGTTGCCCTATGTGAGTCTGGGTTCCGATGCAGAATCATCCGCGCCCGAAGGTGTGTTCCTGAAATCAAGTACACATCCCCGGGCCTACGGCAACGTGGCGCGATTACTAGCCAAGTATGTAAGAGACGAGCATGTCATTACCCTGCAGGAGGCTATACGCAGATTGACGACACTTCCGGCTGCAAATCTCAAAATCAAAAAACGCGGGGCCCTCACCGAAGGATATTATGCGGACATCGTCATTTTCGATCCGGCAAAAATCCAGGACCACGCGACATTTGACAAGCCGCAACAATACGCCACAGGCATGAGCTATGTTTTTGTCAATGGAAAGATGGTCCTGGACAACGGGGAACATACTGGCGCGATGGCAGGACGGGTTGTCAGAGGACCAGGGTGGAAAACAGCTTCTGTTAAATAAAATACCGATGTACCATATTAGTGCTTAACGTCGGTTTTGCAGCCCTCAAGTAGCATTTACTTTTTCGATATTTGATTTGGATTTTTGGGCTAACTCAAATGTATCCATCATCATGGGTAAATGTTATTGCGTTATTCTACTGTTTATTGTTACTATCAACACATCAGCCCAGGACCAAAAATCCCTTATCGCTGCGGGTGATAAGTTTTACAGCAAAAAAGACTACAAGAGTGCGCTCGCCTCTTTCCTGGCTGCCCAGGAATTGAATCCGGATGATGCCTCGTTGAACTTCAAGATTGGACTTACTTATCTCTACTCCGAGACCAAGTCCAAAGCGGCGTCGTTTATCGACAAAGCTTATCGGTTAAATCCGGCAGTTAATCCGGACATAGATTATCACCTCGGCATTGCATTTCAAAACACCAATGAATTCAAAAAAGCAATTGAACATTTCGAGCGATTCAAAAAAAAGAAAAAGGAACTGAGCAGCATTGCTGACGAAAAAATTGCCGAGTGCCACATTGCCGATTCCCTTTCACAAAACGAGCTTAATGTGATCATAGAGAACCTCGGACCGGCCGTAAATACACCCTTCAATGACTACTCCCCTATTATTTCAGCTGATGGAAATACATTGATATTCACTTCGAACCGGACAGACGACCCCTCCAGGATAAAGTCGAATTCCAACTATGAAGACATCTATGTTACAACCAAGCAGGGTAATGGCTGGAGCGATCCTAAACTCATAGGTAATAATGTAAATATCAAGTATAACGATGCAGCGGCATCTCTCTCACCTGACGGCAAAACTTTGTTCCTATACTATGAGGAGGGTGAGGGTGATATCTATATTTCAACACTTAGTGGAGTTGAATGGTCAAAGCCACAGGCGCTCAACAAGAATATCAATACCGCATTATTCTGGGAAACATGCGCCAGCGTCTCCGCAGACGGAAAGAAACTATATTTTGCAAGCAACAGGCCTGGTGGCATCGGTGAACTGGACCTTTACGTTAGTCAGCTAGATGGAAAAGGCGACTGGGGAAAAGCTGTTAATCTTGGGCCGGTGATCAATACTCCGGACAACGAAGACTCACCGTTTATCCATCACGATGGTGTTACATTGTATTTCTCATCCGATGGCCATCCACGTCTCGGTAATAGCGATATTTTTTTCAGTGAATTCAAAAATAACAAATGGGCCAAACCTGAAAACATGGGATATCCTCTGAACTCGTGGGAGTATGATGGATTCTTTACACTTTCACCTGATAAGAAGAAAGGATATTTTTCAACTGTAAAAGAGGGCGGACTTGGTGATGCGGATATCTACTCGATAGCATTCCTTGAACCGAAGTACAAACCAAAACCAAAACCTGTTGTAGCCGCTGTCGTTGAACAAAAAGCCAAACCCGAGTTGCCTAAGGTCGAAGAGTTCATCGATCCGATGATACATGTCCAGAAAGCAAAGAAAGTAGTAACACTTTTAAAGGGAAAGGTGATTGATGAAAACAGCGCTTCACCTCTAGGATCGGTCATTTCCCTCGTCGATAACGAAACGAATAAAGTGCTCACCAAGATCACATCCAATCCTGTGACTGGTGAGTTCGAGCTTGTGATACCACACGGTGGAAACTACGGTGTGGCCACTGAAAAAAGTGGATATCTATTCAATTCCATAAACTTCAATCTCCCACAATTTGCAGAATATCAGGAAATTGACACGCATATCATCATGGTCAAGGCAGAAGTGGGATCGAAGGTGGTTCTAAAAAATATTTTCTTCGATGTGGGAAAGTCTGACCTGAAACAGGAGTCGATCGCCGAGGTTGAGAATATCCGCGAGTTGCTGATCGCGAATGGCAATTTGAAAGTTCAGATCAATGGTCATACCGACAACAGTGGCAATGCCGCATCCAACAAGGTGCTATCGCTGAAGCGTGCGTCGGCTGTGGTTACGTATCTCACCCAGAAAGGCATCGCACCTAACAGACTGGACGCAAAAGGTTATGGTTCGGACAGACCGATCGTTTCCAATGATGACGAACAGGGAGGAAGGGAGATCAACCGAAGGACAGAGATCGAGATAGTGAAATAACAAAACGAGACCGGCTGCGCGCTATTTAAATGTACTGACCATCTCTTTTAACACCTCGAGTGTAACTGGTTTCTGAAAATAGGACCGTACCTCGGGAAAGGCACCCGCGCGACTAAGATCCCTGGGATGACTCGATGAACTTATAATATAGATTGCAGCCCTCTTGATAAGCTGATGCTCGATTTCTTTCAGCTGATTCAGGAATTCCCATCCATCAACCTCAGGCATATAGATGTCCAGCAAAATAATATCGGGCAGGTGTTCTACTGACTTTTTGTGATGAAGCAGATAGTCGATCGCCCCCTGCGCTGTATTATAGATCGTGATAATATTTGCAAGTTCCCCTAATTCGGCTAAACGTTTGATATAAAATGATGACATAGGGTCGTCATCGATAATCCACATGTTTGGTATTTTCATTGACATGGCCGTGCTATCAATTTACGATTTTATTTGGTCTATCATGCCTTTTTAATACCGTAAATTGACGATGAAGTAACTTGGATAACAATCAAATGATTTTAGCACGACATATTATTTCCGGCTTACAACCATTCGCCCCCATTTTTTAAAAATTCACTCGTAATGTTACACCGTAGTTTCTTGGATTTCCAAGATGTGTGGCGCCGAAATCGTAAGCGTATGCTATATATTTTTCATCAGTGAGGTTCCTTCCCCAGAACATTAATTCGAATTGACTGTAGGCTGCCCCGATCCTTGTATTGAACACGCTATATGAGGGCTGTTCTATTGTATTTCCCAGATCAAAAAATTGTCTTCCCAACAACATCCACTCACCTCTGACGCTGACCTTAACCGGACCTATGTCGTGGGCATATTGTACTGCAGTCATTGACGTCATCGAAGGAGTAAAGATCTGCTTCTTGCCTTTCAGATCTACTTCGGCGCCATTTTGCGACAACTTTAACGTCTCATACGATGCATCGTTTACACCAAAGCTATAGTCGATCTGAAGGTCATTTAATGGTGTTGCTGACAATTGGAGATCTATCCCTTTACTGGTCAGCTCACCCGCATTTCTTGTAACTGTGAAAGCATCGGGCAGCACTAATGTAGGCACTTGTGCATCCGATACCTTGACGTAGAACAGTGAAAGGTTAACGTGGAACCTGTTATCCAGAAAAACCGACTTGCTTCCGATCTCCACATTACTACTGTATTCGGGCTTAAAAGGATAGAGCGGAGGTTGTGACGGGTCACTGGACAATGGAGTCATGCCTCCTGCCCTGTAGCCACGACTGTAAGAAGTGTAAAATGTGTGGTCACTGAGGCGATAAGAAACGGTGAGCTTGGGTGAGAAAGCCCGGAAGGTTGCTGTGGCTGAAGTATCCGGCGTTGTTTCAAAAATCGGATTTGGATCCGGATCATGCTGATATTCTCCGCGAACGCTCTGCTTTTTATGTTCATAGTCGTATCTGACGCCCATGGTGATATCGAAGGCATTCGCGAATGTATACGTCGCCTGTCCAAAGAAAGCGAGACCTGAGCTCTTTGCTTCGGTTGTGTTGATCGTGGAAAAATTCTTGTCCTCAACACCATACATACCTGCGTCTTCACCAAAACGTGTCGTTTGCTTTACAGGATTGTCCTGATAAAACATGTACGTTCCCGCCGTCCACTTAAAGGGAAACTCGTAGGATGCCGGTGATGAGAACTTGAATTCTTGCGTATATACTTTTACGTTGTTCCAATCCTTACCATAGTCATTGATGATCGTGACAATATCAAAGGGCGAGAAATCTCCATCTATGGGGCTATTGTATTTTCTGTAATTCGATTGATATGCAGTCTGCGAAGTAAAGTTCAATAGCTCGCCACTATAACTTGCGACAAGAGAGGTATTGAAGATATTGTCAACCAGCTTTGTGATTGCATTTTGATTTACCAGGAACGGACTTGCCAGAGCCTCATCGCGCGTGCCGGCAAGGGGGAATGCGCCGTTATTACGGTTTTGATTGTGTTTGACATTCAACGTTAACGACAACCTCGAGCTCGCGTTAAATCGCAGATAGTAGTTTCCTGAGAAGCTGTTCTTCTTATCGAAGTCCGAATTGTTAAATTGGTTGTCATAGAATCCGTCAGTCCGGTCGTACACACCTGTTACGCCAAAGTAAAGTTTGTTGGGTATAAAAGGGGTTCTGATACCAACCGCGTAACGTTGCTGGCCATAGTTTCCGACATTGAGCTCCGTGAACCCTGTTGTAGTATTTCCCGGCTGCTTCGTGATGATATTGATCACGCCTCCCATGGCATTTCTGCCATATAACGTTCCCTGCGGACCACTCAATACTTCAATGCGTTCTACATCGAAGAGTTGCGCGATGTAAGTGTCTAACCCAAACTGATTGACCCCATCGATATAGGTTGCCACAGCCGGATCATATGACGTTGTTGTTATACCACGAATAGACGTTACATTCCTGTTATCTCCTGAGTTGGTAGAGTACAGATTCGGCACAATAGCTGTGATATCACGGCTGTTCCACAGCCTGTATTGCTGTACCTGACGCGAGGATATCGAACTAACCGTGAACGGTACCTTCTGAAGATCCTCCTCGTGTTTCTGCGCTGTAACTACTACGTCGTCAAGTTGTGTTGCCGATTCAATGAGGGTTATGACCAGCGGCGTATCATCACCAAAACCGATGGTTACTTCAAGATTTTGACTCGCGTAACCGACCGCCGTGAACTGTAATTGATACCTTCCCTTGGGAAGGGGTCCGAGGGTAAATTGACCCTGCGCGTCTGTTATAGCTCCAAAATTGGTGTTCAGCAAATGAACGGATACCCTGCCGACAGGGAGTTTCTCTGAATCATTGACAACGCCATTGATCGTATTCGTCGTTTGTGCACTGGCGGTAATGGCCGCGGTCATCAGTAATATGTATAATATCGTCCTCATCACATTTTTCAAAATAATGGCGTGAATTTAATGTTTTACCACTAAAGTCCATAGCTAAACAATTCCCTCCGGCGATGCTTGCCCAGGGGGCTGAAACGTCGATGACGGTCGGCCTCTACCCAGCTTTTTTTATGAGGCTTTTTAAAGTAGATTTACATTGATATGACCAAATTCAGGATAAGAGAGGGTGCAACGTTGTTCGTGAAGGTTGTCTTTGTTGTTTTTGCGATCCTATACTGTTGCTTTGTCCTGGAACCTGAGCATAATGCAACCCGGGTGATGGCTTTTACGGATGGAGGTCCTGAAGTGAGCGATTTGCCTGTTTGTATTGTAAGGACTTCATCGTATGTGCAGTCCAAATTACCCTGTCTTGGTGTGGCGATCTTGCCTGCCGGTCTTAATCTGATCAAAACTGTCATCTACGAATCGAAAGCAGGTTTTGTTTCGCTGTTCTCCTGCCATATGTTTAATGTGGTCTCCACAATAAACGCTCCCTGAACATCGTCTCTCTCTATCTATGATGTCGGCTGCAATGCGTAGCCTTGTTTTATTTTTCTTACGTAGATGTAAATGAGCACATTATTATTTGTCGAGTTCTTCAATCCTCAAAACATTATCCAATACGGTGGGCTGGCCTTATTGCTGTTCATCATCTTTGCTGAGACCGGCCTCTTTTTTGGATTCTTTCTGCCTGGTGATTCATTGCTTTTTGTTGCGGGATTGCTTGCCACATCAAAATATATTGATCAGCATGTAGGTGTGCTTATCGCACTGCTTGTCATCGCGGCATTCTCAGGGACATGTGTGGGCTACTTCTTCGGAGTATGGGCCAAGCGTTACTTCCGACCGAAAGAAAGCAACATTTTCTTTAAGCCGAAGTATCTCGACATGGCGCAGCGCTTTTACAAAAAATACGGGATGATGGCCTTTATCGTTGGAAGATTTCTCCCGATCGTGAGAACTTTTGTTCCAATTCTCGCAGGCATTGTTAAAATAGAGATCAAAAAATTCCTCCTGTATAATTTATTAGGCGCCGTTCTCTGGATAACAACGCTGGTGATGGCGGGCTACTGGCTTGGGAACATTTTCCCGGCAATTGGCGAGAACCTCGAACTCATTATTGTGATATTCATCGTAGTCACATCCATCCCTGTGATCATCTCTTACCGCAAAGCAAAAAACAGTGAGAGCAATTATGAATTATAGTCATGAGTCCTTAGTCGTTAGTCTTTAGTAATTCTAATTCAGAGTTCTGACTCAGGACTATTAGGATTCGGTTACATGCGAGGACTCCCAAATCATGGCAATTCATACCTCACAATTCATAATTGACCTTGTGTATTTTCCTGATGACTGCTGCGTATTGTGTATTCTCTATCTTTGAAGACACGCAAATCTCACAGCCTCAAGAACACATTCTACAAGACTCAAAACCCAAAGCCTAACCTGAAGACGACTCGAGGTGATTCTTCGTCGCTCTCTTTTGGAAGGAATGCGCCGAGCGATAAAACCAATGCGTCAACTGGCGCTACCCACAACCCGCCACCATAGCTGTTGTGCCAGCTTTCTGATTCTTCGCCTTTTAACCATACACGGCCGTAGTCAAAGCCGCCAAAGAGACCGAGGGTGAATGGAAGGATCCTGTTTCTGCTGGTGGTGAGCTTTACCCTTAGATCAGTAGATTGCCAATACGTGATATCGCCATAAAATCGTTCCGTCCGGTAACCCCGTAGCCCAAGAAACCCACCTAACGTAGGCATCTGAAAGAATTCATAACCCTTGCCGAAGTTCTGACCATACCCCACCTGAGTTCCAATAATAAAATGCTCTCTTCGATCCAATGCTTTAAAAATGATCAGTTGTGACCTGAGCGCAGTAAAATTTTTCTCGTCACGAATATTGTCAACCCAATCAAGCGTAGTATTGAAGCGAACGCCGGAGTGCGGATTAAAAATATTGTCCACGTTGTTGTAGTGAAATCCGAGCTGTGCCCCAGCGAAATACTTTTGTTCAAAAATGGCCTGGTTCACACTTTCTCCATAGGTCTCAATAAAACGTCCTTCAGTCTTTTCAATATTCGTTGCCGTGAAAGTTGGCCCTAAGGTGAAATATCCGCTGATCCCCGCGAAACGTTTCTTTATTGCGGGATATATATAGATAAGGTCCTGCCGGACACGATAATAGTTTGGATCATCCACCGGTCTCTTAGAATCATTTCCTAACCCTGCAAAATTGAAAGCATAAGTTGGCCCGTGATAAACGGCGTCAAAATATACATCCCAGCCCTTGATGACATCCAGGAAATCCGCTTCATAAGAGGCCTTGAAGGCCAGCGTCCCGAAGGCAAAGCTGGCACCAAACCTCTGATTAGATGCATAGGGAAACTTCTTGAAAGTGTGATTAATAACATTCAAACTTCCTCCCAGGAGAAACAGATCGTCCGGGTTATAACCGATGATCGGAAATGGTATAGCAATGTCATATTCACTGTCATAACCGCGACGATCATAAATGTTGTAACGGGATAGCGATGTCCGTTTGTCTTTTGTCTCAGGACCCGGGATCACAGTATTCTTTCGGAGATCATCATAGACAAGAGTCTTCTTCGATCCTTTATCAACGACTGACTGATCTGTGAACTCGTCATTACCCAATCCACCAATTAGCCTGATCTTTATCCCCTTCTTGACATTGCCCGTTACTATAAAATCATCACCATCGCCGTTGCCATATATATGAATATCATTTGTTATACTGTTATCGAATGTGCGTTGATACGTCTGGTGCTTTACTTCTCCTTTTTTATTGATCTCATAAGCGGTCACGCGTGTCTGGTTATCATTCAGACGTTCTACCTCAAAACGCTCGCGCTCTTCCGTTCCGATCACATCAACTGAACTACCGAGAAATTCATAGTGCGCACGTGCAATTTTCATCAGATCATTACGGCGTGATTTCAGGCTTTTTATAATATCTGCCGCCGACAATTCCCTCGCTTTGGTTGGCCAGTCTTGGAATGAATTTTCGATGACCTCATCGGTGAGATGCTCCTGTATGAATTTGACCTGAGCTTCCCATTGCTCCCAGCTTAGCTCATTGAGAAAGGTCCGGTCGAACAATCTGGCACTCCAGGTTGTCCACTTCATGCTGTTGATCTCGGGGCCGTATACCTGCAGTTGTCTGAGGAAGGGCAACGTCTGGCGGGCAATGCCAGGCACAAGTCCATCATACTTTGAGAACGCCTGATCTCTGTCCCTTGGGATCGGTCTGTAAAGTATATTATCGTCTTCTTTCTCGAAGCTGGCCCATGTCCATTGATCGTCATGGCGATCCCAATCGCCAATGAGGAAGTCCAGTAGTCGCGTACGAAGGGCCCAGGCTTCGTCGACCTGGTGCTTGCCGTCCTTGAGAAGGCTCTCTGTGAGGTCAGGAGTGCTTATGATCTTGTCAGGGGATCCGAAGTAGGGTGCATCCTTCCAGTGCTTTCCCGATGGTCTTTCTTCAACCAGATGCATGCCACCTCCGAAGATACTGTTGTATACGCCTAGTGAGGGCTGCGCCGGAACATAATACAGCCGGGGGTTGGTATGATAAACATCGATAGCATCTGCGAGATGGGGCACGGTCAGGGGTGCGAACGGGTGTGTAGCCAGGAAATTATCTTCCACCAGGTATTTTGCGGCGACCATCTTGTTGAAGGGAAACGGCAGGAAGCGTGAAGCGTCCTTCGTCATTCCGCGCAAGGCATAATCACGTCCGGTTTCATCGCGAACGCGAAGAGAATTTGTCTGATTTCCGCCCCCTTGTTTCACAGGTGTAACGCCACCTTTGAACGTGCTGAGATCGAGAACGGGGAACGAATATTTTTCCAAGTACAGATCACGGTGGTGGGAACCGAGCAGGAAACGGTGAAAACCGTTAATTGGTTTTATTACATTGCTTGTGACTGGCCTTACCGTTGTATCCTTATGAAGGTCATATTCCGGAAACGAGGTTTGAAGTACTTCGTTCGCCAGTGCGGGTTTGTCCTTTACCTTTTTTTGATAGACCAGCGTAGCCTTAGTTCCTGATCTGTTCACTTCATAGAACTGAACCCACGTCTCGCCGCCTTCGTAAAAAGAGAGCGTGCTATAACCTGTTGCGCCGGAAGCAAATTCAGATCCTTTACCGAGGGCCACCGGACTTTTTTTCGTACCACTTCCGCTGACGACGAATTTCTGACCACCATTTTCAATGTATTGTAAGGCGTGCTCGTGACCGCTGGCAAAGATAAATTGCCCATTCTTTTTTGCGCCGGCCAATAGCGCGGAGCGAAGCTCTTTGTAATCCTGATGCGCGACATCCTGCTTGGAACCAATACTCGCGCGGAAGAATGCTGCAATACTCCCAAAAACCGGCAGGGGAACATACAGTTTGGGGTTGATCTCCGTCAATGGGAAAATATGCTGCTTGATCGTAAATGCTCCACCATGCGGACCGTAGGTATATGGAGGATGGTGCATGGCAATGACCACACTTTGATTTTTGTACTTGCGTACAATATTCTCAAAGATGAACCGGAAGCTCGCCCTGTTCCTTGCTTCACATCCTTCGTTTATTCGGGGTTCTTCGTCTGAATCGCCTAACCACCACTGCGAGTCAACGGCAAGAACAACAACATCATCGTTGAGCTCTATCACTTCGGGACCTGAGCATCCATCGTCCGGAAGAAAGTAGTTCTCCCACTCGTCCTTATCTTTCACGCCGCGTTTGTCGTTGAGGTATTCTTCAACAAATTTTTCCTCGCTCTTCAGACCTTTCTGGCCCCATCCACGCCAATCATGATTGCCTGGAACGAAGACCGGCCGCCCTTTGAAATCGTCGAGCATCTCGAGTTGAGCCAGGATCTTCCGCTGACCATCAGCCCGTTTTTTCTCATCTTCTTTAGGAGGCATTCCATACTCATAGATATTATCGCCCAGGAACAGGATTGAGCTGTTTTCAGATTCCGACGTCAGCTGCTTTTTGAGGTAAGTCAGGACTGAAGAATCAGAATCTTTGCTCCCCCTTCCATTACCGGCATCACCGATCAGATACATTCTATGCTTCAGCGCCAGATCGGGAGGTGTATTCTCCTGCCATTGCCTTGCGGATTTGGAATATTGACGTTTATAGGAGGCGCAGGAGGCCAACAGCAGAATAAGAATAACGGGGAATGAGGGTTTTACCATGATGCATTGCAAAATAAATGATTTTGGCTTTTATAGTGCTAGCAGCGCTAAAGAATGACGCTTAAAGCCTTCTAATTCTCCCTGGAGAAGATGCGATTTTAAATGCGGTGCCAATTCACGGAGATCCGGATCAATTATTTCAGCCCATAATTTAATTTTCGACCTGAAAATACAAGATCGGCCCACTATTCGTATCTTGCCTTAAGATGCCTAAATATTACACGATTAATAAAGTGTTCTCCTTAGTTCTTCCTGTATATATTAACTTACCTACCTTGACCGCTTAGTATATAAGCATAAAAAAACCTATGAGACATCTTCCTAGTAGACGCCTGGCCTGCTGCTCACTTATAGTGTGTGTGCTGCTTTGCGCTGCTGAAACCGCCTGCGCTCAAAAGCTGAGGCCCGGTTTGCCCGGAATGTCGCCTTCAAAGTGGATCACAATTCGCAATACTCAGGCCCCAGGAAGGATGTATCGCGTCCCCAATACAAACACCAAAACATATACCCAGGAAGACCTGTTTTTTAAGGCCTGGATACCAGTGGTCAACGGCTCAAGAATGACCCTTTTGCTTGGCCCGCAATACCGAACCGAACAACTTGAGTTTCAAAGCGAGGGTGAAAACCCCCTTCATCTCCTGTCCAACTGGAACTTAAGGTCCATGGGACTGGATGTAAGATCCTGCTTCAGGATCGACAGCCTTACCTGGCTGGCGGCAAACCTGAATGTGAACCAAAGTGGTAACCTGCATGATCAACCGCACGGCAATGTGCCAATGAATTATACCTTATCAGTGCTCTACCTGAAACGACAGTCGGCTAACAGGGAAATGGGATTCGGATTGATGGTAAACCGCAGCTTCGGCTCGTTCAATGTATTGCCCGTCTTCATGTTAAACTACAACTATTCCTCCCGGGGTGGGTTCGAGGTCAGTCTTCCCTATAAGTTAGCGTGGAGAAACAACCTCACCGCAACGGATATACTTTATGTCAAAGCCGAAGGTATGACAAGAAGCTACTGGATCAATGATGGTGAAAATGCTTATGCTTTCCGCAGAACAGAACTCGACATGGGTGTTGCGTACAATAAGCAGTTCAACCGTGTTTTCGGTATCGAGCTTTTCGGCGGATATAGAAGAAATATCAGTACCCGATTACCTAATGAAGTCACATCCGTTCGCCCTTCAGGGCTGGTATTTTCAATTGAGCTTTACCTGAGGTCACCCTTCAAGTAGTCGAAACTTGAAATTTTAAACTTGAAAATGGAAATTCGACTCACTTCTCAAGTCTAACGTCAAATTTCTAGTTTCCAATTTCTATTCATTTCTAGTTTCCAATTTCCAATACCAATGTTGGAAGGATAAACTCGTCGGCATAATCAGTAAGGGTTTTTGTACGAGCATTTCTCAAAATCTCTTTCGTATCCCAACGGATGCACTACTGATCAAAACAAACTTACCCTCATCAAAAGTAAGTTCCTGTCTGACGAGTGAATAAGATATGCTTAGGATCCACTGATGCTTAAACTTCTGTTGCCACGATAATCCAAGGTTCTGCGACTTCAGCACGTAGATACCATCGTCACCCAGGCCCACCGCAGTTTGTATCCTTCTCTCGTCGGGAGAGAACCCAAATCCACCGTTGAACCCAACATAGGTGTCAGCATCCGCAAAATATTTCCTGAACTGCAATGAGGAAGAATACGAAGTGCCGGCATTATCAGGAGTAATATAGGGTCGATAAGAGATCCAGCAATTGCCAAAATACCACCCAACAGAACCAGTGTATATCAGTACATCGCTACCTGACCCAAAGAAAAGATAACGCACACCGGCAGAAGCCTCAATGCTGTGAGGAAGTTTTGTGTACAACTCCCCGCCCACACGATGCTTTGCAAATAGATTGCTGGACGAATACCCATAGTTGACGTATGCATACATCCCTCTTGTGATCGAAGGATAGAGATCGACCTCCCCCTGCACACCACGCGAAGCAAACCTGGAGGCATAGTTTACCCTTACAATGGAAGAGCCCCAGGAATTCGAACGTGCAACCTGTAATGAAGCATAGTAGGCTGGCTCAAAGGTCCTGCTGAATATATCAACGCCTGTCGAAACACCAGCTGTATACTTCATTAGTCTTGCCTCGATCGAACCCTTTAATGCCCTGGCCTTCTCATGACCGGAATTGACTTTGAGGAGTGAGTCGAGCACATTGATCGCCTCCTCCGGACGACCAAGATCATCAAGAATGCTTCCTTTCTTATACAACAGCCCTTCTGATCCAGGATAGTAAGCCAACGCACTGTTGGTCCAGTGCAACGCCTGGTCATACTGATCGTTCCACATGCTGACGTCGATCATAGCATTAAGGGCGTCTTCATGATCTGGCTTCCGAACCAGAACTTTTCTCAGTTCCACCTGCGCTAATTCCCGCTGCTTGTTCCAGGCATACGACCTGGCCAATAGTATTCGGACATCATAATAATCCGGATTGGTACTGAGAATCCTGCTTAATAACAGTCTGCCCTCTTCCATCTCACCGTTAAATATCTTCTGCCGCGCTATTGCAAACGTCTCGTCAACAGTTTGTCCAAAGTCCTCCTGGGCATAAACCGTCGTACTTAATAAGACAAAAAGAATGGCACAATGTATCTTTTTCACTCAGGTGTTTTTAGTTGATCCATGAGTGCAACTGCCAGTTCCAGCCGCGGAGCGTCAGTCAAAATATCCGTAAGTATATTTTGTGCCTCTGCTTTTCTATTAAGCTTCATCAGTGCCCTGGCCTTTCTTACCAGCAGTTCCTCGTCAGATGGATCAGACAGCAATCCACGTTGAATGGCCTCGAGGGATTTGTCTGCATTTCCGCGCCAATGCTCCACATCGCCCAGCGCACAATAGGCATCGGTGTATGCGGGAGCGCGATCGATCGTCTGTTGCAGATAGATCACTGCGCTGTCGTAGGTGCCTGCCCAGCCATAGGTACGAGCAAGCAGTATCCGTGCATCATGATAGTTCGGACTGTTGTTTAACAGATCTTTAAGTATGGCGCGGCCTTCAGGGTACTTCTTTTCAAAAACGATTTTCCGTGCTTCTTCAAATTGCTGGTCAGCTGTGTACGAACTTATGTGATAATCATTGATGAGGCTGGATTCAAATTTTGTCAATCGAAACTGTTGAAGCGGACTTGAACGAGTCTTTTTGTCAAGCTTGTTATTTTCGCATACATAAACTGTATTTGTCTTAAACGCCTTAAGCTTAGCATTCAGGTTTTGTTGAATAGGGTCATTGGAGATCGGGGTGAGTTCCAAACCTTTTTCAATCATGTAAAGCTTGCCCTCAGAGAGCAGGTACTGTCCGTCAATATAGTCTGAGGTGCTGTTTTTATTTCTGATGAGGGCGATATCGAGATTGCTGCCGAACACTGAATCCATCGTAAGCGGTCCCGAAATGAATGGCATTTCAACTGGGAACTGAAATCCATAATTTCGACTCATGTAACCGAGAATAGTTGCCGGAATGTCAGAATGAAGTGCGACCGATTCGAAAGCCACTGGCTTCTTCACCAGGGGTGAGTAAATTATTAAAGGAACATGAAATCGTCCAAGCCGGTTGTCCGGTGGCAACGGTATAAGCCGGTGGTCACCGACTATTACAAAAATGGTGTTGTTAAAATCGGCGCGTTTTGAATAGGAGGTGATCAGACGACGTATAGCGTCGTCGGTATAAAGCAGGCAGGAAAATATTCCCTGATTTCTGTTGGCAACAGATCGCTTTTCGGTATCCCAAGGCAGGTCTTTCAGCGTTGACTTGAATACATCTAAAAAAGCTGAATCAGGTGCTATAAATGGTTCGTGTGTTGAAAGGGTGAGGTAAACATCAATGCGCGGCTTACCCGGTTCCTGAAGTTGTTTTGCGGCAAAGGAGAATAAGCTTCTGTCCGGATAGCCCCACGATGACAGGCCTTCTGAGCGGTAGGATGCAGGAAATTTTGTCTGGTCGATCGCCTTGTCAAACCCCTGATATTCTATAAAGAGATCCTGGTTATCGAAATTGGGATTTCCACCATAGAAGAAGTTTGAGATGTAGCCGTAGGGCTTTAAGAGGCTCACAAGCGTCTGATGATCCGGCATTTCGTTTCCGTAGCTCATAAAGCCTTCGTGACCATAAGGAAGCGACCCAAGAATACTTGGTAGCGCTCCAAACGTTCGGCCGGCATTGCTGAGAAAATTCTTCCAATACAGACTTTGAGCCGATATGGAATCCAGGTAAGGGGTAAAGCCGCCATAATGTGCATCAGGACCCGTAAAATCCCGGCCAAGTCCTTCTACGATGATGAACACAAAGTTGGGCGGCTGGTCCGAACGATTCAGGAACTGGCCAAGTTTGTCATTGTATTCAACAGCACGCAATAGCGGGTAGCCTTTGGGTTGAATTCTTGCCTTCTTGCTGATCCGTTCGGAAGCATAGCCAACAGCTTGGGTTAGAAAAAAATGCGTCTTGTTGGTAGCAATATAGTAGTCCGAATCGCTCTGAAATCTTTCCTGGGAGGGACTCTTCGGTAAAAAGCAGGCTATGACAAAAAGAGCGACGCCTGCGAGAACTGTACTGAAAGAAAGCCGTTGCAGCATCTTTGAACGTTTGAGTTCAGACAGCCCCATAAGCACCAGGGGTATCAAGACAATTACAGGTGTGACTGTAGACCAATGAAGGCCGCCCGATGAAACGATCGTGGTTATAATTTCACTTCCTGAATAGCCGAAGAAGTCCGCACTTAAAGGGACAAGCGTCGTCGAAAAATACTGAATGGTACAAACGTCCAGCAGAATAAGCATTGTAAAAACGATCGAACTGATCACGTAGGCTATTCGCGGCCTGATGATCGATATGATAAGATGAATAATGAGGACCGCTGTGATCAGCGAAAAGCTGAAAATGAGGTCATAGCCAAGTGAGCCGAATTCGAGGTAAGCAATACGTAGCGATTCATCAGTTCGTCCCTGCAGCAAAACAAATTCATAGGCACGGAGCAACAGGAAGATACCGGCGAATGTAAATGCTGCCGGAATAAATTGTTTTAGCTCGCGTTCGATCTTTCCCTTCATACTGTTACCCGGCTTTGCTTTTTCACCGCCACAAAACCCTGCCGGGTCATCTCGCCCCAGGCCTTTTTGCCCTTGATCAGGTCGATGTTCCCTTTCAGGGACCACCACACCACTCTTGGATGGAACCAGATGGGCTCTATTAATGCGGTCAGCACCAACTTCAGCACATCGCGTTTTCTCTTGTATTGATAATAAGAGACCTCTTCAGCAAGAAGCCCTGTGATTGAGATCATCAATGAAAAAGTGTACACGGCAAAAAGCAGTGAGAGCGCAACGGGATAGTTGACCAATCCGGCAACAAGAAGTATAACCATAAACAAAGCGCCGCTGAATTCAATAAGAGGTGCGAGCCATTCAAAGAACAACCAGAACGGATAGCTGACAAGCCCCATTACACCGTACTTTCCATTGAAGAACATATATTTGTGAAAGGATAGCGTCTCGAATGTTCCACGCGTCCACCTGTTCCGTTGCCTGCCAAGAACGGCATAGGATGCGGGCGCTTCCGTCCAGCAAAGAGGCTCTGGAATATAAACCACTTTATAAGGCCTTCGCTGCTTATGCATCCAGGCTCTCATGCGCATTACAAGCTCCATATCCTCCCCGACAGTCTTATGATCGTATCCCCCCGCGCTTATGGCAATGTCCTTACGGAACAATCCAAACGCTCCTGAGATCAGCAACAGACCATTGATACTGCTCCATGCCATTCTCCCAACAAGGAACGCTCTTAAGTATTCAAGGACCTGAAACCTGACTATCTGTTGTTCAGGTAGCCTTACTTCAAGCAATCTTCCTTCTTCGACAACACAGGAGTTGGCGATACGGATGACCCCTCCAGATGCTATGACTTCTGAAGTTTCCTCCAGAAAAGGTTTCACCATTTTTAATAATGCATCCCGTTCAATGATACAATCGACATCTATACAGGCTACCAGCGGTTTGGTGGAAATGTTGATACCCACGTTTAGTGCATCCGCTTTTCCTCCGTTTAGTTTGTCGACCACCGTCAATTTTTTGAACGCCCGGTTTTTCGATTTATAGACGCCCCGTACGCTTTTTGTCTGGATATCGTAGCGCACATCATACGGGACCATGACAAGGGAAAATGCTTTGATAAGCTTGGCGAGTGTATCGTCCTTGCTCCCATCATTAATAATAATAACCTCCAGGTTGTTGTACATGATCGACAACAGCGATTGTACATTGTCAATTATCGACAGACTTTCATTGTATGCCGGTGCCAGAAGGGCAACACCCGGCGCAAGCGGTGAGGCCAGGATACTTTTGTAGTCAGCGACCTTGGCGCGGGATGTATACCGTCTCATCTCATGCAAAGAAAACACAGCAAGGATTACATAAGCTGTCGCAATGGAACAAGCGTAAATAATGAATATGCTGTTAAATAACGTCCAAATGATATGACCCGCCCCACCAATCATGGTCATTGCAATAAAGGTTCGCTAATATGAGCGTGCATTGACTCAGTAGCGTTGCTCTTTAATCCCGGATCGGAATTTATCAAAGCATACAGGTCAGTGCTCAATGTCTTCAGCGCACGCATGGCCGCAAAACGTACATTATACGACCCGTTGTGAAGAAGGTCTCTAAGCCATAATCCATGATCTGCTTTGTTACCCAACTGACTAAGCGCGTACACCACCTGGAGCAGCAGTTCGGTATTTTCAGGGTGACGCCGTCCAAGAGCAACAATGGCGTCTGCGTGTTCGGCAGTGCCCATATCTCCCAGCTTTTCAGCTGCCAGCCCTGCAATGGCTGGATTATTATCTTCAAGCAGTTTATAAAGATGATCAATGGCTTCTGTCTGCCTGAATTGATGGGCCATCATGATAGCAAACTTTCGTATCTCTTCGTTAGGATTGTGAAACCATTCAAAAAAGGGAGGCAACTTCTCGCGCACCACTGATGTAAGGTGTTTATGAATGATCAATTGCATCCATGGAGTAATGGGACCCTTGTACTCATCAACCAAAATGAAGGGTGTGGCGCCAGCCAGGCGGACCATGGCGATAAAGCTTTCCTGCTGTACCATCACGTTCTTGTGCACGAACAATTTCCGGATCGCTGATAGCGCATCGACACACTCCATTTCAGCGAGCTCCTGTATGCCCTGGATTTTTCTCAAGTCGTTGCTGCTATCCAGCTTGGCAAGGCTGAATTTTTTAAGCTGAAGACGTATATAAACCTTTTGAAGGATCAATGCTGAGTTTCCAATGAGAGTTTGTTTGTTAGCGATAAGCAGTGTTATGAGCACCTGACGGGATCTCCTCGATCTGATCATACGCCGCAGATCTTTGAGATAGTAAGCCAGCGAATGATGTCCGTTGTCCCCTTTGGCGTGATCAAGCACTATCAAACCATTGACGGTCTTTTGAAAGCTGTTGCGTAATCTCAGATCATTTTTATCCCTCCGGGTTTTCAGTATACGACTCAGCAGGACGAAAACGACAAAGCATAATGCAACAGCAAAGAAAATGAGAGATGCTACCAGAATTATCCGGACAGTTTCTCCGTAACGGTCAATATTGATCAGCAGGGATATCATTTTACAAGTCGTTTTACGCGAAGCACCAGCTCACCCAAACTGAAGGGCTTGGCCACAAAATCATCGGCACCTAATTCAAATGCCTGCAGCACGGTATCTTCCAGCCCTTCTGCCGAGAGGATCAGGATGGGTGTTTTTTGCTGAAGGTCTTGTCTGATAAAAGTTGTGATCTCCAGTCCCGAGTGAAATGGCATGTGAATATCCGTCATAACAAGGTTGAAGGTCTGTGTTTTTAAAAGGTTCATTGCTTCCCGGCCATCGGCCGCGGTAACTACATCACCCATATTTTCACGCGAGAGTTTAAAGCGAACCATGCTTACTACTGCATTGTCATCATCGCATACCAGGATCTTCATGAGTCGTTTCTTTAGTGATGTTCCTTGGGAGCTATAACACTTGGAATTGCCCGTATAAAGGTGGTTGCTACGACACTCCCATGAATCAGTAAATAGTTGATTTTAGAAAATCAGGTATACCATGAACCGGCAGCCCTGAGATACGGGAAGCTGAATCTTATTTGGCATGACTTGTACGACTCGATCTATACCAGGGAGTTAAAACCGGCAAGTGTGTGACAATTCCTTGTGCATCCAGCGAGAAAGGTAAGTCTGGTGAAATTATAGGCTCTAACCGTCAGGTTGCGAGTACTCCTAGCCCTGAGGAGATAAAATCAGGGAAACCCTGATGCGTCTCGTCGTTTCCCTCCACGGCTTAGCGGGCGGGATTTTATCCAAAATCAACGTAGATTGTGCCATACTACTAGTTAGGCTTAAGGATCTTTGTTAGCAAAAGTGTATCAAAATCACCGGTCATGAAATCAGCCTCCAGTCAAAGTGGCCAGAAGAGGTCCGCCGAACTTCAAACAGATAACGCCACCCATCACGAGAAAGAATCGGTTATCGGCCCCCTGGGCGACGGGATCGTTTGTGTCGATAACGATTGGCGCTACACTTACCTGAATGATGCTGCCCTTGCTACGCACCCGCTAGGCAGAGAAGAAACTTTGGGAAAGGTGATCTGGGACATACATCCCGGCATGAAGGGAACCGTTTTCTGGGACAAGTATCACGAGGCCATGGAGACGAAAAAAATAGTCGAGATCGAAAGTCACTATGGTCCCATGCGCACATGGTTCTTCGTTAAGGTATACCCCTCACCCTCCGGCCTCACCATATTATATATGGATATTACAGTACGCAAACGGGCTGAGGAGGAAGTCATCCAGACAAAGATGAGTCAGGAGGCTATCCTGGAAAACACAAGCGACCTTATCTGGTCAATTAACACTGAATACTGTCTGCTGTTCTGCAATTCGCAGTTCAGAAATTTCATCAAGACCAATACGCAAAAAGAGATACAATTCGGAGATGATATCCGTGCGTTTATCCCGCGTGATTATCCTGAACTGACAGCCTTATGCGACCGCGGACTTTCGGGCGAAAAGTTTTCAGTCCAGTTAACTAAGGTCAAGGCAGGGAATGAGATGGTTGAAGATTACTTTTTCAATCCTATCGTTAATGAAAAAGGAATATTGTTAGGCGTTTCAGTTTTTGTAAGGGATATCACAGATCGTCGAAAAGCAGAAAAAAAAATTAAAGAAAGTGAATCTAAATATCAGTCCCTGGTAGCGGAATTGTCAGATGCAATATTCATTACAGACGAAAATGGGAATTATACCGATGTTAATCCCAGCGCCTGCCGGCTCCTGGGCTACACGCGGAGTGAACTCATATCAATGAATGCCAGAGATATACTCTATGCTGCAGAAAAGATCAGGTTCCTGCCGCAACGGTATGAGCAGTTAAGAGCCGGTGGATCACATATTTCAGAGAACAGGCTTAAACGAAAGGATGGCTCACCGGTCGATGTAGAGGTTAACTCACGCATGTCAACGGACGGCCACTTCATTGGAATAGTCAGGGACATTACCGAGCGTAAGCGAGTAACGGAAGCACTTGACAAAAGGGAGCGGCGATTTCGTGCTATGGTGGAAAACAATAATGACATCATCGCGCTCCTTGATAAAAGCTTCAGGCCATTGTACAATAGTCCCTCCGCCGAACGGATCACGGGCTATTCATTGGAAGAGAGCATGGACAGGACCAGCATCGGGGAGGTCCATTTTGAAGATAAACCAAAGCTGGAGGTCCTTCTAAAGCAAGTGTTCTCTACCCCAGCGGTACCCCTCCCCCTTGAATTCCGGATCCAGCATAAGAATGGTCATTATATATGGCTGGAGGGGTCGATAACAAACCTTTTCCATGACCCAAATGTAAATGCCCTGGTCCTCAATCTCCGGGATATAACAGCCCGCAAGGAGGCTGAAAAGAATGTGGCTGCCAGTGAAATGCGATTCCGAGCCCTCATTGAAAACATAACGGATGGTATTGTTCTCAATGACGCGCAATCCAACTTGCTTTATCAGAGTGCCTCTGTTGAACGCATTCTTGGTTATTCCTGGGATGAACGAACAGGCAAGGCGGTGTCAAGTTACGTGCACCCGGATTATTTGGAGGAATTTGCCGCCCTCTATCGAAAGCTGAACGCAAATCCCGGAACGCCATTTCCCTTCCAATACAGGTTTCGTCACAAAAAAGGACATTACATATGGTTGGAAGGTGTTGTCACGAATCTGACAGAAGAACCCAGCGTCAAGGGATTTGTCGCCAACTATCGCGACATCACAGATCGTAAAGAAGCAGAAGAAAAGCTTAAGGCAGAACGCACTTTGCTGCGAACACTGATCGATAACCTTCCGGACTACATTTATGTTAAAGATTCTGAGTTCAGATATTTGGTGAACAATAAATCTCAACTTGAATTGATGGGCATTACCACAAAGGAAGAGGCTGTGGGCAGAACAGCTGCCGACATTTTCGGCGACACTTACGACCGATCTTATCACAAGGAAGATGAACAGGTCTTCAAAACAGGTATCGCGGTAATGCATCGTGAAGAAATGATCATTGATAACTCAGGTACACCTAAATTTCTGCTATCTACCAAGGTCCCCCTTCGCGACGAGCACCAGGCAATTGTAGGGCTAGTTGGCATTAGCAGAGATATCACTAAACAAAAGCAAATTGAACAGGAATTACGCGACAGCAACTATTTTCTCGAATCGGCACAGCGTGCGGGCAAGATCGGTTACTGGATATCCGATATCAGAAGCGGAGAGCTGACATGGTCAGACGAGACATGCAAGATCTTTGGCATCTCTCCCGATGAATTCGACCGCAGGATTGAAACATTCTACAAGATCATCCATCCTGACGACGTCAAGGCGCTGGTACAAGCAGCTACGGCTTCCATTGAAATTGGTGTTCCATATGCCCTTGACCATAGGATCACTTTACAGGATGGCAGTCTCAAGTGGGTGCACGAGCAGGGCGAAGTCATTCTTGAAGAAACAGGGTTGCCGACGAAGTTATTGGGTATCGTTCAGGATATCACGGAAAGAAAGAATGCCGAACAAGAGATCCTTTTGTTGAATGTCGATCTCGAAGAAAGGGTAAGGGTTAGAACGGCCCAGCTACAGGCGGCCAACAAAGAGATGGAAGCATTTACATATTCCGTTTCCCATGACTTACGGTCACCGCTTCGAATTATCGATGGCTACGCACAGATCCTACTCGAAGACCACACAGAAAAGCTTGACGAGACCGGCCAAAAAACGCTGGAAGTCATCATGACCAATGCAAAGAAGATGGGTCAGCTGATCGATGACCTTCTGGATTTTTCACGTATTGGAAGGACGGAGATTCGAAAGGTGACGGTGAGTATGGACGAAATGGTAAGGGAGGTTGTGCATGATGTGAGACTAACCGGAGTGAAGATGCCGGACCTGAAAATTGCTCCTCTAGCGACAGCGTTGTGCGATCCAAACCTTATCAAAAATGTCTGGATGAATCTCCTATTGAACGCGGTTAAATATTCCGGGTCAAAAGCCTCGCCTCTTGTGGAAATCGGCGAAACGGTTCAGCATGGCAAAGTTACCTATTTTGTCAAGGACAACGGGGCCGGGTTTGACATGCAATACTATCACAAATTGTTCGGGGTCTTTCAGCGTCTGCACAGTCATCACGAATTTACAGGAACGGGTGTTGGGCTGGCCATCGTTCACCGGATCGTTATACGTCATGGAGGAAGCGTATGGGCTGATGCTAAGGTCAACGAAGGCGCTACATTCTTTTTTTCCCTTGAATAAATTTCAAAATTAATCTACATTTGATATCCGTGACCCAAACGCGTTCGAGCCCATAGAACCTTTGATCACACACTGCCAATACGTTTAAATAATTATTGTATAAAAATTTCTCTGCGCAGACTTTAAAACTGGCAACACGCTTACTCAATCGTTATATGCTTAAAGACAACATTGTAGAAATACTTTTAATCGAAGATAATCCCCACGAAGCCGAACTCGTGATCAGGAGTTTGAAAAAGAATAACCTTGCCAATAGGCTTCTTCACATCGACGATGGTGCCGACGCGCTGGATTTTATCTTTGCGCAGGGAAAATTCAGCCAACGGCAGGATCTCAATCCGCGATTGATCCTTCTCGACCTCAAGTTACCTAAAGTCGACGGTCTGGAGATCCTAAAGCAGATCAAGTCCAACCCAGTAACGAAAACCATACCCGTAATAATTCTGACCTCGTCACGCGAAGAGCAGGACATTGTTAAAGGCTATTCTCTCGGCGTCAACAGTTATATCGTAAAGCCCGTTAATTTCGACTCCTTCACCAAAGCAGTAGCCGAGCTGGGTTTATACTGGATGGTCCTTAACGTTAATCCGATTAATCCACAGACGTAATATAAGGACGATGTAGTACCAAAAGAACAATCGGGGCCAATTGAGGAACCATGGAAGAAGGAAGAATAAGATTATTGATGCTTGAAGACAATCCGGATGACGCCTTTCTGATCCAAAAGGTATTGCAGAAAGCGGATCTCATCCTGGAAACTAAAGTTGTGGCTACAAAGTCAGAATTCATTGAAACCCTCGATAGCTTTCAGCCAGACCTGATCATCAGCGATCATCAGCTTCCTCAGTTCAGCTCCTATGAAGCGCTGGAGATCAGCAGGAAAAAATTTCAGACCATTCCCTTCATACTCGTTACCGGCGCGGTATCAGAAGAATTTGCGGCAGCCATAATCAAAGCCGGGGCGGACGACTACCTGCTTAAAGCCAATATCAAGCGGCTTCCGACAGCCATCGTACAGGTTATAGAGAAGAAAAAAACTCAGGAGTCTTTACGAAGGTCGGAACAACAGCAAAGATCAACGGAACTGGAACTTATCGACGCCCACAAGCGGCTGTTCTTTCACATTGAGAACACACCGGTGGGCTACATAGAATGGGACAGCCAGATGTTCGTGAAATCATGGTCGAAGCGTGCACAAGATATTTTCGGATGGAGCGAACAAGAGCTACTTCAATCGAGAAAGAATGCCGCCAGCTTCATTTACGACGTGGATTTTCAGGAGACAAGCAAGGTCCTCGAGCAACTTCTATCAGGAACCGTCGATCGTAACAAGTCCCAAAATCGCAACTATACCAAAGATGGCCGTGTGATCTGGTGTGACTGGTTCAACTCTGTAATGAAGAACGAAGCGGGCGAGGTGATGATCATCATGTCGATGGTGCAGGATATTACGGCACAAAAAACAGTAGAAACCATTCTGAAAGAGTACAATGACCGTTATGAAATACTTTCACGCGCAACAAATGATGCCATATGGGACTGGTCCGTAGACCAAGACCTTGAAGTATGGAATCACGGAATTCAAACTATTTTCGGATACCGTGAACGCGAGATCTTCTCAACAAAAAAATGGCGGAAGGCAAAAATTCATCCCGACGATTACGAACACGTCACTAAATCCGTCAAGGATGCATTTGTGTCACGGGCAACAAACTGGACATCACAATATCAGTATCTGTGCGCGGACGGATCCTATAAGCATGTTCTGGACCGTGGATACATTATTTACCACGAAGCCAGGCCCGTGCGCATGATCGGCGCCATGCAGGACATCAGCAATCAGAAGGAATTTGAGAATCAGATTACCAATATCGCCAGAGAACTCAGCAGCCTGATTGAAACTTCAAACGTTCCGATCTTTGGGGTCGATAGAAACGGGTATATCAACGAATGGAATAAAATAACGGCTGAGCTATCCGCTTCAAGCAAGAATGAAATGCTCGAAAAAAAGCTGGTGCCTCTACTCGCTGAGGAAATACAACAGCAAATGAATGATATGCTTCAAAAGGTGTTCCTGGGCCAATCTATACAAAACTACGAACTCCCTTTTCCAAATAAGCGAGGTGAGCAGGTCATCCTGCTGATCAGTATTTCCCCACGCATGAATGTCGATCAAAACATCTACGGCGCCATCTGTGTCGGGCAGGATATCACTGAATTGTTCCGGTACCGGCAGGGTCTTGAGAACATTGTTAAAGAAAGAACACAAGATCTCAAGGCAGCCCTGCAGAAAGAGAAAGAACTCGTGGATCTGAAAAGCAAATTCGTTTCTATTGCGTCTCACGAATTCCGAACGCCGTTATCGATAATTTCGCTGTCGGCAGCGGTATTGAAAAAACACCGGGAGAAGATCAGTTCTGCAGACTATGCCGCAAAGATCGAGACAATCGAAAAGCAGGTAAACCATATGACCTATCTGCTTGACGATATCCTGGTCATTGGAAAAGTCGATGCTGGAAAGATCGTAACCAACTTCTCTCCCATCCAGATAGAAGCATTTTTTACCCAAGCAGCCCGCGACGTTGAGCAAAGTTATGGGACACATAAGATAAAGATCCGTTTCACCGCAACACGAAAGGAATTCGATTGTGATGGAAAGTTACTTCGCAACATTCTCATCAACCTGCTCACCAATGCGGTGATTTCCAACTACGTAAAGGATATTTACCTCACCGTATCGGCAACACCTGAACGGATCAAGTTCGACGTTGAAGACAAGGGTATTGGTATTTCTGAAGAAGATATTAAAGATATCTTCAATGCTTTTCACCGGGGTGGAAATGTGGGTGTCATTCAGGGTACGGGACTAGGCCTTTCGATTGTTAAGAAGGCTGTTGAGATACTCAATGGCGAGATCACCGTATCAAGCCGGGTCGGTAAAGGAACAATATTCACCGTAACGCTGCCTACATGAAGAAGGTCTTAGTAGTTGAAGACACCACGGAGGCCCTGAATGCATTGCGTGATCTCTTAATGATAGAGGGCTACGAGGTGATATCAGCCGTCAATGGAGAGGATGCAATGCACAAGTTTTACATATACACGCCTGACATCGTTGTAACGGATCTCCGGATGCCCAAAGTAGATGGATTTGCGTTACTGGAAAAGATACGGTCTTCGGAACAGCTGAGGAAGATCCCGGTCATTGTGTTCTCAGCCGACGCTACACCTGAAAATGAAGAACGTTGTAAAGAAATGGGCGCCGTCGCATTTCTGAAAAAGCCTTCCTCCATTGAAGCCCTGCTCGACTGTATTGAGTCAAATCTCAAGAATTAAAAGGCTATCCAGCCTTCTTGATCTCGCCTCACCGGAGAACGTATATTTACGAATCGCAGCTTGCAGGTCGGCTGGAACAAATGGTTTAGCGATATAGTCATTCATACCAACCTCCATCACCTTGTCGCGCACCCCAAGCATAGCGGACGCAGTAAGCGCGATGATGGGAATATTCTTGAAGTAAGGAGCATCCATTGCCCTGATGCGCATTGCAGCTTCATATCCATCCATAACGGGCATTTGAATATCCATTAATATGACGTTATAAATATTTTTGGTGACCATCTCCACGGCTTCACCGCCGTTATTGGCGACGTCGACGGTGATACCCCATTTAGTCAGGAAGTTGGAGGCCACAATCTGATTGATCCGGTTATCTTCTACCAGGAGGACGTGAATTGCCCTATCCTTCAAATCAGAAGGGGCAGTCAGTACAACTTCCCTAATAGTGGGAATATTGCTATCACCTTCCATAAGGAGGGAAAATGAGAACGACGATCCCTTTTGCCTGGCTCGCTGCTCACCCTCATTTACAGGTTGTGCATTCATATTTTACATTTTATGTAAGTCGAACAAGCGTTCAATGGGTTGTTCAGGAGCCCACAGGTTATCGAGGGAGAAGGAAAAAGATGCGCCCTCTCCGGATTGTGACGCCACGTCGATCTGACCCCCGAGGGCAGCGGCGAGCTCATGGGCAATAAACAGGCCTACGCCGCTTCCCGCTCTTTCATGTTGTGCGCGGAAGAACAGCTTGAAAATGTCAGCTATGTTTGATTTGTCGATGCCGATACCATTATCCTCAACGATGACCTTGCATTCAAATTTGTCGACACTTACGCGGATATTGATCTGTTTGTCGGCCTTGTTATCATCCTGAAATATGATCGCATTGGATACCAGCTGACTCAAGATCATTCTGAAACTCGTTTGATCTGTGTAAAAAGGGATCTGCTGATCGGTTGTCACGGAGATCTTCACGCCGCTGCTTGCGATAACATCTTCAAAATCGTGAAGTATATCTTTTATCATCGGACCTACATTGACGGATCGAACAGTTATAGTGTTATGAGAATGCGCCAGAAACTCCTGCATGTCATTAATCACCGATTCCATCCTGAAAATAGTCTTCTCGATCGCGTCGAGGTATCTGCGTGAAAGCTCACCTTCATTTTCGTCATCATTCCTTATCAGTGCTACCAATCGGGCGAGGCTTTTCAGCGGCTCGCGCAGGGTATTTGAACAACTGTATATGAAGTGCTCTATGGCTCTGCGTGCCTTTGCGAGCTCCAGCTCTGGCACAGTATACATGCGATGTGGGGACCTTTTTCCCTCGTTGCTACCTTTCATGGGCTATTGATTGATACGTAAAATTGATCCTTAAACAGGGGGAATAAATCAGGAGCATGCTGATCTTGAAAAATCAGGACATGAAACCTACACATCAGTGATTCCCTGATGGATGTTTTAGATAGTGGAATGGAAGCTCAGGGCTTTTTTTTCTTGATCTCAATGAGATCGTGCTCGATAGCATACTTTACCAACTGGGCGGCATTGGTTAAGCCCAGCTTGTCTTGAATGTGCATTTTATGGCTTTCAACAGTCTTAATTGAAATAAACAAGGATTCTGCGATCTCCCGAAGGCTCTTCCCGTTTGCGATAAGAACCAGGACTTCCTCTTCGCGACGCGTCAGATCGTGCGTCTTTTTCATTGGCAAGCCTTTGCCATCCTTTTCCTTGAGGTAAAAATCCTGGAATACGAGGGCTGTTATTTCAGGACTAAAGTACTTCTCGCCGCGTATAGCCGTGTTGATAGCCCGCATAAGCGTTTCCTTGTCGCTGTCCTTTGGCAAATAGCCGTCAATTCCAGACTTGATACCTGCAGTGATATAGTCCTTGTTGACCTCACTTGAGATCAGGATGATCTTGATCTTCGGATTGTTCTCTTTGATCGAGCGTGCAGCCTCGATGCCGGTCATACCTCTCATGACGATGTCCATGAGGAAAATATCCGGGGAAAGCTGATTGGCAAGATTGATCGCAGCTTCGCCGCTATCAACGTTACCGATGACCTCGACGGCATCTTCATTTTGCAACAACGAAACCAATCCTTCGCGGACAAGTCCATGATCGTCGGCAACTGCGACTCTGACCTTTGTACCCATTGATACTTCTAATTAAACAACATTTGGACCTGAGGGGGTCAACGATATCAATACTGTAAATCTAAGGTTTTTTTCACAATGGGGGCCATTTTAGCTGAAAGGCCCTCAACCACGCGAATACCAGGGCTTTGGTTGTGTGCGCTGATGCCTGGTCCACAAATAGCCTGCCTGGTTGAATTTATCGCGAGGACTGATTCCATCGTAAATCATAGAAATCATTTATATCCATTCACGAAGTATCAGCTGTGCAGGTTCCAGAATGGTCGTGCTTTCATCTTTTCAATACACCTCTTATGTTTCGCAATGTTTTGGGTGTTACGTCGTATATTCATATTCGGCAAGAAAACCACCCTGACAATCCTCGATATGAAAAAATTCAAAGTAGCGCTGACTATCGCCATATTTTCATTTTCTATCACACTGCTATGGTCCTGGAAAGAACTTGAGCGTCCAAAGGTTGCCTATCCGCTCCCTGTCGCAAGTCCGATCTCGATCTGCGGATCGTTTACTTTCAAGTGGTCCGATACTGCCGCACTGGCTCGCCCCAGGATACTGGGGGGCCTTGGCAATCTCCGTTATCCTGTCACGACGAAGTCGGCTAAGGCCCGGGAGTTTTTCGAACAGGGCCTGCGTTTGGTTTACGGCTTCAACCATTGGGAGGCAATCCAATCGTTCCGGGAAGCAGCGCGCCTTGATCCTGACTTCGCCATGGCACATTGGGGGCTGGCGTTGGCCTTCGGCCCAAACCTTAACGACTGGACCCCTGTGGATCGCGAACGTATCGCATTCGAATCCATTAAGGACGCCCTTGGCAAGTCTGCCAAAGCTTCGCCGGTGGAAAAAGATTTTATCAAAGCACTTGCATCCCGCTACAATGGGAAGGCGTATGATAATCGCGACTCCCTTAACAACGCGTACGCAGGCGCTATGAAAGTTCTGGCTGCAAAATATCCCAACGATCCCGAGGTACAGACGCTTTACGCGGATGCGATCATGAATACAATGCCATGGAACTATTGGGAAGCGAATCACTCACCGAAACCGGCCACAGCTGAAGCAAAGAAAGTACTGGAGCATATCCTGCTCAAATTTCCCGATCACCCGGGTGCACATCACCTGTACATCCACCTCGTGGAGGCATCAGCAACACCTGAGCTTGCCTTAAAAAGTGCAAAATTCCTGGAAACGGCAATGCCAGGCGCGGGACATATCGTACACATGCCGGCGCATATTTATTTCCGCACCGGTGACTACAGCAAAGGCGTGGATCTCAACGTCAAAGCTTCACGTGTAGATGAAGAATATCTCTCGCTCTCCGCGAACCAAGGCATGTACCGTCAGATGTATTATCCCCATAACGTAGACTTCGTTGGCTATGGTTCGTACATGGCCGGCAAGAGCAACCAGGGGATCCAAAGCGCATTGAAGCTGGCATATAAAGGAAATTTTGTAGGCCCCGCAGCAGCTGGATTCTACCAGTACTTTGTAGCGGAGCCTATGATCGCATTCACGCGTTTTGGAAAATGGACAGACATCCTCGCGTTACCCGATCCTGGTGACAAGGTATTGTTCGCGCAGGTGCTCTGGCATTTTTCGAGGGGTCTGGCTTTGCTACGGTCTGGATATACGCCTGAAGCGCTACATGAGCTCGTCCAGTTGGATTCTCTTAACAAACTCGACACGCTAAAATCACTTTACATTACTTTCAATCCAGTGTCCGCTTCTTCCGAAGTGACCTCGAAAATCCTACGAGGAGAAATTTTGCTACACCAAAAGAAATTTGATGAGGCCATCATGCATCTGGAGGAGGCCGTAAAAACTGAAGATGCAATGCGCTATAATGAACCACCTGACTGGAAGATCCCGACCCGTCACTACCTGGGCGCCGCGTTGCTGGAGGCAGGTAAATTTGCTGAGGCTGAAAACGTTTATAAGGCCGATCTCGCGATCAACCGGGAAAACGGCTGGGCACTCAAAGGTCTGCAGCAAGCTCAGGAGAAGCAAGGAAAAAAAGTTGAGGCAGGCGCAACTTCTAAGCGTTTCGCAGAGGCGTGGAAAAACGCAGATGTTGAGATCATATCATCGCGATTTTAAGAGATGAGAAGTTGTAGCTAGTCATCCACTAGAAAAACTCATCAGTAATTTGCCAGTTATTTTTTAGATCCATAAACAAGGAGTTGCACGGAGGTAAGCGCAGAGTTCCTCAGAGGTCTTCTTAGGACAGTTAGTTATTGACTATCAGTTGCTCTAAATTTAAGGCAGCAGTGCATTTGTATTTCTCCGCGATTTCTCTGTGAATTCCTCTGCGATTTCTATGCAAATGGATTTGAATAGAAAGTTGCAGACAGATCAGCCCACAAAGTTATGAGCCGCAATAAACTTGAATTCATGAAACGGTTAGTAAAAATCAGTTTGATCATAGTTTCTCTTGTCTTACTTCTCGTTGTCACAGTAACTTTGCAGCGCGTAGATCCGAACCAAAAGAAGCCGATATTTGAACCCTATTCCTTTGCAGACACGCTAGCCAACCGGACTTATGATCTGGATAGCTTAAAAGAAATTATAGGGAAGAATAAAGGGCTTCCAAAAGGATTTGAGATCGCAGCAGCTATTGCTTACTCCGCCTATCCACAGTTAAAGCATGTGAATATTGATATGATACTCACAGAGAATGGCGCACCCATGGAATCTACTGTGGACGTCTGGTTGCTCCTGGGACCCAGGAAGTACCGGCACTACCGGATCTTATTGAATGATGCAAAAGATTCCTATTTTGATCCTATACTACTTCGCTCCCTGCCCTTTGACGCACAGGTTGGTATACTGGCACATGAACTGGGACACGTTGCTTATTACCACCGCTTAAACATTTTCCAGTTCGGTAAATGGGGACTGAAATACCTTCGGGATGATGGGTTCCGGGCAACACACGAACGGACAACCGACCTGATGCCGGTCTATTATGGACTTGGAAGTCAAATATATCAGTATGCGTATTTTGTTCGGTATGATCCTACCTGCAGAGCATTCTACGCGGAGGGAAAAGATTTTATGGATAAATATTACTTAACAGATAAGGAGTTGCTGGAAGCTATTGATAAGTAAAGTCTGCGATCATAGACTACACATATGAACGTTTTTGAGTGGTCAGGTTATCAGTCGGTATGGCTAATAGATGACTTGGAGGTAAATTGGAGACAACAAAATGTTTCGCAAATATCTCGCTCATTTTTCGCTCGTTCTTCGCTTAAATCGTTGGATTTTGGGCTTTTCGGGAAATGGAGTATTGAAGATAGAAACATTGTTGGGATCATGAAATGAAGTTAAAAAAACTTTCGATACTGCTGCCGTCATCCATCATTATAGATCCAGAAATTTCAATGTCTGTTCCTTAATGTTTATCCAATAAGCGCTACTCACTGCGCCCTTGTTGTGTGTTTTCACCAACAAGCGCACGCACGAGGAGTACCGGTCATGTTGCCCGACATCATGGGTCCATAAATTCCAGCGCTTATAGTATGTGCACTAATCGGTGATCCAAGTGTGTAGGGTTGTTGGTGAAAGAACAGGCTGACCGAGAACTCTTAGTTTGGTGTCCAATGAGGACTCCTCACGTCGCTTCAATGATGCTTAAGGGATTGTGCGTTTTGAATCCCAAAGGGATTCAATTTTGAATAGCCCCGCATGCAATGCGGGGTTAAAAGACAACCAGGCACGGGAACCCCAGCGGGGTTCAATAGAAATCCTATTGAATCTTCACGATCATGTTGTTTTTAATGTTCGTGAATTTTCTCGGGTATGCAATTCATTGAAGTTTCTGTTCAACCCCTTGTCGGGGTTGTGGGGTGGTTATGCTCTTAGTACCACCGATTTCATCGGCGGCTATTCAAATTGAATCCCTTCGGGATTCACGCCGCAATCCCGTACGCATCATTGAAGCGATAGTTCTCGGTCAGTGTGTTTTTTCACCAGCAAGCACACGGCCGTGAAGACCTACTTAGGGCAACCCCTCAGGTGTTTAGCATAACGTGATTTTAGTATGTGCACACTAATCGGCTATCCAATTGCGCAGGTTTGTCCCGCCAGGGCGGGACAACGGCGTCTTGCAGGATTATTAGCTAATTCGTAGTTTAGACCATTTAACATTTAGTTCCCGACCAAAAGACCGCCAAGCCATTGAAGGTATTCTATTTTGGTCATTCGTCATATGCTTATGGCCCAAGTACAAAACGTTGGCGTACATTCTTAAAACATGAATAAAAGGACAAAATTTCTTGCAATAATAGCCGCAGTTCTTCTACTGTACGGCTATCTATCCAGACTACTCAATATCTACTTCTTTTGGGATAGCAAGTCAATAGGGTGGTCTTTGTTGCTCATAGCAATAATTAGCTACCTGGTTGATAATATCGCGGTCAGAGAAAGTCAAAATAAAAAAACTATTTTGAACAAAATTGGAATCGGCCTTTTGTCATTCTTCGTTGTTGTGGTGCTTATTTTCAGCGTTTCCGTAAAATTGTTCTCAGACTCCTATGACGTAGCAACAAACCACATTAAAAACGATTATTCGTTGAGGGAAGAACTTGGAGAAATTAAAGGGTTTAGCCTGTTGACATCAGGGTCTATCCAAACGGAAACCAATTCAGATGGAGAGTTCGGATATGCGGCATTTGAATTGACAGCCAACGGTGAAAAGAAATTCAAAGACGTAACAATTCAATTGATCAAAAACCCGGAGAATCCAAGTTGGAAAGTGGAATCGATGGAATGACCTGAGCCAACACCGCTATAAATCCCATGAAGTTTATTTGATGGTACAGTAGATTACATAGTATAGTATCATAAGAGGCATTTATCTTTCTACCTATGAAAAGACTACTATTTTATTTCCTGGCTTTAATTGCCAGCGAATCCCGCTTTACAAAGAATCTTTGAGCAACAGAGCATTTGCCCGCCTAAGAAAATACGAATTCAATAATAGCAGAACACTAAGTAAAAACAAGGAAATTACGGTGCTCGCGACCAAGGACAAAGTTGAGATACCCAAAGAAGAACTTGAGAAAATTTGTTCGGATCTAAAGAGCAGCTACAAGCTTGGGGACAAAATACCAATGATTATGGAAGCAATTGAAAAGTATTGTAAATGATGGATTAGTTTTTGTCCATTAAATATTGCTTCGCCTCCGTCGGCTAAAAAAAGAGCTCAGAAATATCAATGGATTCACTTCATGTCTATAAAGACGACTGGACTCGAACATCGAGTAGAGTCTTTTGGGGAGAAATTGCCCCATGCGATCACGTAGTTCAAATCTATGAAAACGATGATGTTTTTCTGGATCTACTAAGCAGTTTTGTCACGGATGGGTTAAGATCCTCTGAATGTGTGACCGTCATCGCGACAGATGTGCATCTGAAGGCTTTGAATCAACGTCTGGACAGCGTCGGGTATAATATACACCACCTTCTTTCGACCACTCAATATATGCCGCTGGACGCCGACGAATGTTTATCAAAATTCATGGTCAATGACTGGCCGGATGAAGGTCTCTTTATGGATTTTGTTAACGAAGTGATCTCTAAAGCAAAAAGCAAAAAACGAACTGTAAGAGCTTTTGGTGAAATGGTAGCTATTCTATGGGCAAAGGGTTTATCAGGAGCTACGATAAGATTGGAACATTTATGGAATAAATTCTGTGAAACCGAAGCATTTTGTTTATTCTGTGCTTATCCGAGAAGCGGCTTTACCCAAGAAGCAAGTGAATCAGTACTGAACATCTGCGGTGCGCATTCCAAAATGGTCGCAGGCTTTGAAACGTCTAAGACGGAAGTTTTTTACAAAAGCCTTGATTAAGTAAAATTAGTTCTGCCATGTGATAGACACTTTTCGGTGTTTTTATAAAATCGTTTCTAATCATTGACGATTAAAACCAGATCAGAAACAAAGTTCCTGGCCAGTAGGTCCAATAGCAAAAGCCAAAATAAAATGGGAGCGCTGAGTTGGCGGAGCCAGAACTCATTAGCTATATTAACGGGACGCATTCACAACACTATGTTACCGACCAGGCAATGGCTGTCCATCTATGTCCTTTCTTTTGCTTGTTGGCTTCTTATTTCCGGTTGCGGCACGTCGAGAGACGCGCATAAATACCAATTAACTGACGATGTGTATTTATATCGCCAAAAAGGCGAACGTTATCAGAAAGCATGGGTTTACATAAAAAACGACACGATTAGCATCCTCTCATATCAACATCCTGATCTGGTTTTACAACCAAAGACGAATGTTGACCAGTTGTTCTTAAAAAGAACGTTTGACGTGGATGTGATGACCGTTGCATTCAAATATAGACCCGCAACTACAAACCTGCCTCGCCAGCTTACTACAGATTTCAATGGGAACGTTTTTGTTGGCTACAGGCTTGATCGCTTTAAAGTTAGCTTTACTCGCACGCCTTTGGGAACCAGCACGAAATATCGTCATAGAGGTATTACCGCTGGTGTCTTTGGTGGAATCGGCGCGACAAGTGTTACGTCATCTACTACTAACAATCATACAAATGACGAATACACGGGTTTTGTTCTCAGCCGGGGTGCCGCGCTTATGATCGGCCTTAACAATCTCACCGTTGGGTTTGGTGTAGGGTGGGATTACATTACTGATAGAGATAAGGCTGTCTGGATCTATCAGAACAAAGCCTGGTACGGATTGACAGTAGGATTGAATCTTAACTAAAATGATACGAGATCTTGCACATAGCGATTTCAGGTGGATTGACGTACTCGCTCCTACTCAGGAGGAGCTTGTAGCAATAGCAGAAAAATATGGGATCCATGAAGCCTTCGTTGCAGATGTACTGCAACCTGAGCATTTGCCAAAGTATGAACCAGTAGGTAATACATCATTCTTCATCCTAAGATACTATTCCGCAACGGAAAATACCAGGGATGATGATACCATTCAGGGATTGACAAACAAAATAGCCATTTTTCAAGTGGACAATCTGGTGATCACCATCCACAGGTTAGATGTAGATTTCATCAATGATCTCAAGCGTAACCTGATCGATACCAAAAAGTGTAGAGGTATATTTCACTTGCTGAACCGGCTGGTCAAAGCAGTATTTCAAACATACGAGTCGCCGGCGCATGCGCTTGCCAAGGAAATAGATTATTATGAAGCTCAGGTGTTTCTAAAGCAGAATACACCAAACCTTCTGAAAGGCGTTTACAAGGTAAAACGCCGGATAGAAGTGAGCCGAAGGTTACTGATCCTTTCCAAGGATATTCTTGAACAAATTGATGACCCCGCACATCAGGACCCTAATTCAAGGGACACGCGCGATCTTTATGTGAGGATCCTCACCTTGTTTGAAACAATGTCCGATAATACAAATCATCTGCTCACATTGTACTTTTCTATTTCGGCGCAGCGAACAAACGAGGTGATAAGGGTCCTGACACTATTTTCGGTTTTCTTTATGCCGTTGACCTTTATTGTGGGGATATACGGAATGAACTTCGACGTTATGCCCGAACTTAGATGGAGATTGGGATATCCGGTTGTCATAGGATTCATGATAGTTGTCACGCTTATCATTTTCTCCTGGTTCAGGCGAAAAGGATGGCTATAAAACTCAAGACGGATCGGTTACACGCATCAGTTGAAATGAGAATACGCTTCCCCGCCCGATCTCGCTTTCAACCTGTATCGTTCCACCTTGCGCTTCGATAAATTCCTTTGATATCGCAAGTCCTAAACCCGTTCCGCTTGGCGTACCCGGAACCTGGAAGAATTTTTCAAAGATCCTGTTTAAGTACTTTTCCTCTATTCCCGGACCATTGTCTTCAACAGAGAATTGAACCTTTCCATTTTTGTTTTCACTGCTGACGATCACCTTTCCATTTTCAGGGCTGTAGCGGATGGCGTTGGTCAGAAAATTTACAAGTACCCATGTCGTCTTGTCAACATCTGCCTGGATGAGCGATTGTTCATCCCCAAGCCTGAGATCAATGTTGATGTGCTTTCGCTCAGCCTGGAATTTAACGGCCTCGGTTGCCATACCGACAATGTCCCTGGGATCTGCTTTTCTGATGTTGAGCTTTATGTTGCCCGTTTCAACCTGGGAGAGGTCCAGCAGTTCGTTGGTGATCCTGGACAGGCGCGCGACCTCGTCATTTAATGTCCTGGTGATGTTGCTCTGCTCCTCATTCAGAACACCTACGCGCGTGTCCTGCAAAAGTTTAATGCACATCTGCAATGAAGCAATTGGTGTTTTAAGCTCGTGCGAGATGGTCGCTATAAAATTTGTCTTTGCAAGATCAAGCTCCTTATAGGACGTCACGTTCTTCATCAGGATGACCTTTCCTATACTTACCTTTCCCCTCTCTCCCGTAGGAATAAAGCTGACATCGATACTTTCTTTAGTAAAGTAGTTTTCCTTACCTCCAACTACCGCTTTGATAAGGGAAGGTGATTCCTGTCCATTTTCACGAAGCTTGATAAGGTTTCGGAATAGATCGTTGTTTACGGCCACATCAGGAGCGTAACGGTCAATAAGTTCAGCACTCTTCATATTGAGGATATCAGTAGCCTGTTCGTTGGCAAAAATAACCTTGTTTGATTCGTCAAGTCCGATAACAGGGTCCGACATCCTATTGATAACGGTCTCAATACGCTTTTTCTCGAAGAGGACCTTAGCCAGGTTGCTGTGTTCGTACTCGTCAAGCTTTTCAGCCATTTGATTGAATGCGTCCGCCAACTCCTGGAATTCATCGTTACGATCAAATTGAAGGCGCTCCTCGTAATTCTTGTTCGCTATCAACTTGATGCTTGAGGTAAGCCGTGCGATAGGATTCGCAATGTATCCTGGAAAATTTATAATGAAGGTGAAAGCCGCCAGCGTACAGAAAGTCCCAATAATGATAAGGTATGTAGAGGCATTGTCGGCGGTCTGCAAGGTGCGTTCATTTTTCTTTAGAATGGCCTGCATGTTCATGCCTTGAATGTCCAGCGAGATTCTCCGTATCGTTACTATCTGACTGCTGTCAAACGCTGAGTTCTTCATCTTTTCAAATTCTCCACGAAGCGTCCGGGTGAGCTCGCGCTCTCCCTTTTCCGTTACATTAGCCTCCTGCATCTGAAGATTAGCCTCGATCTCCTGCATCGCCGTTGCCGGGTCCAAAGCAATCATGTCGCACTGTTCAATGATAGACTTTGTGTATTCGAGCGTTTCATAATTATCTGTGAGGATATTTCTGGAATCATTTGAAACGCTATTCAGATAATAAAGGCCCAGACCTCCGATGACGATGATCACCGAAAATAGAAATACTACGCCGAGTGTTACTTTGACCTTGATGCTCATGACAGTATAACCAAATCAATATCCGAATCCGATAATTTATTAAGAAGTTGGTTAAATACGTTTGTTTTAAGTATAACACGCCACAACCTCAAATGAGGTTTGCCGATGCAAACCGTAGTAATTTTTCTTTCTTCAGCTACGTGGGCTATCGTCGATGGTATGTTATTGCTCTTAACCTGGATGACCTCAGCGCCAAGCTCCGTTGCCATCTTGAAATTATTGATCAGATGCCGTTGCACGGATAATTTGATGCGGTTAGAATTCTCCTTGTTAGTCTGGACATATAGCACGTACCATTTTGAATTGTAATATCCGGCAAGCCTTGCCGTTTTTCGAATGATCATTCTGGATGTATCATGGTTGCTGCTGACACATGCCAGCAATCGTTCATGCCTGAGCTTGGTGTTGATCGTAACCTCCGTATCAACTTTCCTTTCCACCTGAGACGCCACTTCTTTTAGCGCCAATTCTCTCAATTGAAGGATCCTGTCCGTCTGAAAAAAATTCCTAAGTGCTGTTCCTATTTTCGAGGGATGATAGATCTTTCCTTCCTGGAGTCTTGCAACAAGCTCATCGGCAGTAAGGTCTATGTTCACTACTTCATCCGCCAGTTGTAACATGGGATCAGGAATCCTCTCCCTTACCTCGATACCGGTTATCTGTTGTATCTGCTCATTCAGACTTTCAATATGCTGAATGTTAACGGCGCTGATAACATTGATGCCGGCCTCTAAGATCTCCAACACATCCTGCCATCGTTTTTCATTTTTGCTACCTTCTATATTGGCATGCGCTAGCTCATCAACAATTATGACTTCGGGATGAATATTCAAAATCGCCTGAAGATCCATTTCCTCGAGTTCTTTACCTTTATAAAAAACCTTCCTGCGCGGAATTACAGGCAACCCTTCGATCAGGTCTTGAGTTTCCTTCCGGTTGTGGGTTTCAATATAACCTATCTTAACATCCACATTATTCTTGAGCAAACTGTGCGCCTCCTGCAACATCCGGTAGGTCTTGCCGACGCCTGCGCTCATCCCAATGTAGATCTTGAACTTGCCGCGTTTTGACTTACGGATCAAGTTCAGGAAGTGCTGGACTGATTTCTCTTTTTCATCCATTTGCCTAGAATGAAACAGCTAATGATGTTGTCACAAAAGTGCTGGTTTTTGACAAATTATTATTCTTTTATTTCAATTCGTCCAACGCAATGTTCAGACGCAAAACATGAACCCTGGCAGTTCCCATTCCAAAGATCGGCCGCTCAATATGCTCTTCAACGAGTCTTTCCAATTGTGAAAGCTCGAGATCTCTGACTTTCGCAATTCGTAAAATTTGAATACGTGCAGCCTGAGGAGAAATATGTGGATCAAGACCTCCACCTGAAGCTGTCACCAGGTCGACAGGTATCTGCGATTTTTTTATACCCGGATTGTGAACAAGGAAAGTATCTATGCGCGCCTGCACTTGTGTCAGATATTCAGGATTAGTCGGTCCTTTGTTAGACCCACCAGTTCCGGCAGCATTGTAGTCAACGGCAGAAGGACGGCTGTTAAAATACTTATCATCGTCAAACTTTTGTCCGATCAGTTCGAATCCAACGACCCGGCCATTCACATTTATCTCTTCACCTTTACCACCATTCGGTGCTATTACCTTGGCAACACCAGTCACTAGCAGTGGATATATAATACCAAACAATATCAATGTAGCAAAGGTGATCTTTAATCCTGTGATCAGATGATTTTTCATAAAAGTCATTTTATATTAATGGAGCAATGAGGAGGTCAATAAGCTTTATCCCGATGAAAGGAACAATGATACCTCCAAGCCCGTAAATGAATAAGTTTCTTGTAAGCAATGCACCAGCGCCAATTGGTTTATACGCCACACCACGCAAGGCGAGCGGGATCAGCATTGGAATAATGATCGCATTGAAAATCACAGCTGAAAGTATAGCGCTTTCCGGGCTGGCCAGCTTCATGATGTTAAGGGTCTGCAAGGCAGGAATAGAAGCCATAAATAGCGCAGGAACGATAGCAAAATATTTAGCTACATCATTCGCTATTGAAAAGGTGGTAAGCGTTCCCCGTGTAATCAACAATTGCTTACCAATCTCGACTACTTCAATCAGCTTGGTCGGATCATTGTCGAGGTCAACCATATTACCGGCTTCTTTTGCTGCTTGTGTTCCACTATTCATGGCCACGCCCACATCGGCCTGAGCTAATGCCGGAGCATCGTTTGTGCCGTCGCCCATCATGGCAACAAGTTTTCCCCCGGCTTGCTCTTTGCGTATGTATTCAAGTTTGTCCTCGGGTTTGGCTTCGGCAATAAAATCATCTACGCCAGCCTTCCCTGCAATGTATTTTGCAGTTAGTGGGTTATCGCCAGTAACCATTACAGTCTTTACACCCATCTTCCTCAGGCGCTCAAATCTTTCCATGATACCAGGTTTCACAATATCCTGAAGTTCAATAGCACCCATCACTACACTGTTCTGAGATACTACAAGCGGTGTTCCTCCACTCGAGGAGATCTTGTCAACTGTAGCTTTTATTTCAGGGGGAATTTTACCACCATTCTTTTCAACCCGATTTTTGATGGCATCAAAAGCTCCCTTCCTGATACTCCTTCCATCAAGATCAATTCCCGAGGATCTTGTTTCAGCAGAGAACTTTATGATCCGGGCTTGTGGCAAGCCAAAAGAAATTTCCGCTGCGCTTCCCATCAATGCCGGATGCTTGAATCCCTTCTTTCCAGCAAGCTCAACAATGGACTTTCCCTCCGGAGTATCATCAGACAAGGAAGCGATGGTGGCAGCGTCGATGAGATCATCTTCGCTGATGCCTTCAGCAGCGTAAAAGTTGGTTGCTTTCCTGTTTCCGATGGTGATAGTTCCGGTCTTGTCAAGGAGAATAGTGTCCAGATCGCCGGCAGTCTCAACAGCTTTACCCGATTTTGAAATCACATTGGCTTGGAGTGCCCTGTCCATTCCTGCGATCCCTATTGCAGAGAGCAGACCACCAATGGTAGTTGGTATAAGGCAAACGAACAAGGCGATCAATGCGCCGATCGATATGGGCGTATTCGCGTAGTCGCCGAAAGGCTTTAATGTTACTGTCACCAACAGGAAGACTACGGTAAACCCGGAGAGCAGCAACGTAAGCGCAATCTCATTGGGAGTTTTCTGACGACTGGCGCCTTCCACGAGGGATATCATCTTGTCGAGAAAACTCTCACCCGGCTGTGTGGTAACCAATACCTTTATCTTGTCGGATAAGACCTTAGTTCCTCCGGTTACGGAGCTTTTATCACCTCCTGCTTCACGGATGACTGGTGCCGATTCTCCTGTGATCGCACTTTCATCGACTGTGGCAATCCCTTCAATGATCTCTCCGTCCGATGGAATTATGTCACCGGTTTCGCAAATGAATACGTCGCCTTTCTTCAGTTGGCTTGAAGCCCTGGTGGTGACAATTCCATTATCAGCTATAACTTTAGCCGGGGTCTCTTCACGTGTTTTTCTCAGAGAATCGGCCTGAGCTTTTCCCCTGGCTTCAGCAATTGCTTCAGCAAAGTTGGCAAACAGCAAAGTGATCAGCAAAACAGTAAAGATGACGATGTTATAGAACGGTGATCCCTGGTCGGTATTGGTGAATGAGTAGACAGATACCACCAGCATAATAATGGTGCCTACCTCTACGCAAAACATTACCGGGTTCTTCATCATCAGTCTTGGATTAAGCTTCACAAACGATGCTTTGATCGATTCCGCCACTAATGAAGGCTCAAACAATCGTATATCTTTTTTTTCTCGTTTACTCATAATTCATTTCTTTATTAATTACATCGAAAAGTATTCTGCAAATGGACCAAGTACGAGGGCCGGGAAGAATGACAAGGCAGCAATGATCAATATCACGGACAATAGCACTGCTATGAAAGCCGGGCTCTCTACCTTAAGGGTCCCTGAACTTTCAGGGATATATTTCTTCGCGGCCAGCGAGCCGGCAATAGCAATGGGACCTATGATCGGAATAAACCGTCCGAACAGCATGGCTAATCCACACAGTATGTTCCAGAAGGGAGTTGCATCGCCCAACCCTTCAAATCCGGAACCATTGTTCGCAGCTGCAGATGTAAACTCATACAGCATTTCGCTGAAACCATGATATGATGGATTTGCCAGCCAGCCTATGTTGGGATTGCCCGCTTGCACATGTGAAGCGATTGCCGTACCCACAAGGATCAGGAAGGGATGAAGGATTGCCACCAGCGCGGCGATCTTCACTTCCTTCGCCTCGATCTTTTTTCCAAACAACTCCGGTGTACGTCCGACCATCAAGCCTGATATGAAAACAGCAATGATCACGAACACAAAGAAGTTGATGAACCCAACCCCAGCGCCACCGTAAATGGCATTGATCATCATGTCAAGCAAGTAGACACCACCGGAAATCGGGGTTTGGCTGTCGTGCATAGAGTTTACAGAACCATTGGATGTAGAGGTCGTCGACACACCCCAGAAAGCACTCGCAACGGGGCCTATCCGCACTTCTTTACCCTCCATAGATCCAAGGGAATTATCGATCCCCATTCCAATGAGTTTGGGATTACCCTGTGATTCATAGTGCACGGTGACAAAGACAAACGCCAGGAAGACGACTGTCATTGCAGCAAAAAAAGCATAACCTACCTTTGGCTTACCGATGTAAAAACCAAAAGCGAAGACCAGGGCAATCGGAATAATGATGATGGCAAAGTTCTCGACGAAGTTTGTGATGTAATCCGGGTTTTCGAAAGGATGTGTAGAATTCGGCCCAAAGAAACCACCGCCATTCGTTCCTACCTGTTTGATCGCAACCATTGGCGCTACCGGCCCGCGGGCAACATTTACTGTATCGCCTTCAAGCGTGATTATCTGTGCCGCCCCTTCAAAGGTGGATGGCATTCCCTTAAATGCAAGGAAGCCGCCGATCACCAGGGAAATGGGCAGAAGAATACGTGTACAGCTTTTGAGGAATAATTGATAAAAATTGCCGAGGTCTGAAGCCTGACGCTGGACTATACCCCTAAATAAGGAAGCCATCGCTGCGATACCTGTCGCAGCGCTCACGAACTGAAGAAAGCAAAACAGAAGCAGCTGTGTTAAATAAGTTGCGCCCGTTTCACCGCTATAGTGCTGAAGGTTTGTGTTGGTCGTGAAGCTGACAGCGGTGTCGAATGCGGTCGTCGGCTCCATGTTTCCTATTCCATCCGGATTCCAGAAGGGATGCCATGATTGCGTTAGCAATATCAACATTGCCCATAAAAAAAAGATCAGGTTTAGCATGAGTGACGCCTTCAGGTTCTCTTTCCAGTCCATTGATTTGTTTGGATTGATCCTGCATATCCTGAAGATGAAGTTTTCGAGTGGCGTCAGAAAGTCAAGCCAGGTTTGTTCGTTCTTAAACACTTTACTACAATAACGTCCCAGCGGAATTGCAAGGAGCACGGTAAGAACAAAGAGTATCGTTATACCTAAAATTTCAGAATTCATTTTTTTTAAATATTAATGATCATAGAATGCTCAGAATTTTTCGGGTCTAATTAGCGCATACAGCAGATAAATAAATACCAGTATGCTAATGATGAATAGTGCTATCATAGTATTTCACATTTTATCAAATGCATGGATCAGTTGAGAAAGAAGCCAGAAGCATAGCAGCCCCAGCAGTATCATAAATATTGTCATCATCGTTATTGTGGCGTTTATGTATTCGTTGTTCATCAGGTTATTGGCCTGATGACGAATTCCATGCTAAAAATGGAGTGTGTTGAAATTCAACGAATTACAGGGTGTAAACCTGCAGAAACCCTTCGGAATCCGAATGGTCGTTGCGAAAACCGAAAACTCAATGGGAGATAAGGGGATTCAAATACTGTAGTCCTTGATCTTTTGGTATAAGGTGGTCAAACCTATTCCTAGCAACTTTGCAGCCTGCGTTTTGTTTCCCTTTGCATAAGCCAGCACTTTTCTGATATGTTTCTTTTCGGCTACGGCAAGTTCAAATTGATTAGCGTCATCCTCGATGGAAAAGTCAGATGGCAAAAGCGAGGAGCTTAATTCTTTGTCAGCGAGAATGACACTTCGCTCTATTACATTTTTCAACTCTCTGATATTACCCTTCCATGGATGATCATTTAAGGCCTTGATAAAGTCTTTTGTAATTGAGGGCGTTGGTCTGTTCGTTTTAAGCGAGAAGTGTTTGATAAAATGGTCTGTAAAGATGGGAATATCATCCTTACGTTCGCGCAAAGGAGGAAGCGATATCGTGAATACTGATAATCGATAGTAGAGATCACTCCTGAAATGGCCCGACTCCGATTCTTGTTCAAGGTTCTTATTTGTAGCTGCCAGAAATCTCACGTTAACGTGTCGCGGTCTGCTTTCACCAACACGGTAAAAATCTCCGGTTTCAATAACTCTTAATAATTTCGCCTGCAGCTCGATGTTCATCTCTCCGATCTCATCCAGAAATAATGTTCCTTCGTGGGCTTCCTCCAAGTATCCTTTCTTGGGCTTGGTCGCACCGGTGAAGGCACCTTCAGCATGCCCAAATAATTCATTTTCCAAAAGATCTTTCGGAAAGGCACTGCAGTTTAACGCCACAAATGACTTGACCTTACGGGGACTTTCATAATGAATAGCCTGAGCAAAGACCTCCTTTCCCGTTCCTGTTTCACCCAGGAGCAAAACGTTGGTATCAGTGGACGCCACTTTTCTGGCGAGCTCTATGCATTGCTTAAGAAGCATGTTCTCACCGATGATCTTATCGAACCCAAACCTTTCGGTAAGCTTTGACTCAAGTACAAGTACCTTCTGTTGCAAGAGGGCTTTTTGCGTGGCCTTGCTCAACAGGGGAATAATCTTTTCCTGATGGTCGCCTTTGGTGAGATAGTCAAACGCACCATTCTTTATAGCCTTCACGCCGTCCTGAATGGTACCGAATGCGGTAAGAATAATTACCTCTATCTCGGGAAATTCACTCTTGATCTTTGCCGTCAGATCAACACCATTGCCGTCGGGGAGTTTGACATCTGAGATAACTACCTGTATAGACTCCTTGTGGAGGGCTTTGAGTCCATCTTTAGCCGTTGCTGCCTGAACGACAGTGTATCCTTCCAACTCCACTACCCTGGAAAGAAGCTTACGCAGATTCTCTTCATCGTCAATAATAAGAATGCTTACCACTTTTTATCCCAAATCTACACACTACTTGTGCAGTTTTACAATCAACCTGTCGGCTAATTAGCCCCCCTCTCACCTTCATCAGCGATATGACCTAACCTGTAAAGGGTATTTTTGAAAGTAAGTCTTCTTCATTGCAAAAATATTGATCGGTGAATAACATCTTGCGCCTTCGGGCTCGTGAGAAAGTGAAATGGCTTGCAAGTCGTTATTGCTTACCAGGCCTGACTGGTATTCTTATCCAATAAAAAGTCAAAAATAAATGAAATCATTCTACTACCTCTTTCTCTTATTGATATCTCACCTCACCCTATCTGCCCAGACCACTGGATCCGTTCGAGGGACCGTTAAAACATCGGACGGTAATTCAGCGGAGTTCGTTAATATCAGCATTGAAAAAACTTCAAAGGGTGACGTAGCCGACCGGAATGGGAATTATGAGATCAGGAATATTGCGCCTGGAAATTATGTATTGGTAGCTTCATTTATTGGACTGGAAAGCAGAAAACAAGAGATTGAAGTAAAGAGCAGAGAAACCACGCGGGTAGATTTTGTATTAAATGAAAATACGCAGCAATTAGAGGAAGTGATCATTTCAGGAAGACCAAACTTAAATAAAGAGGACAGTTATGTTTCAAAAATGCCGATGAAAAAACTTGAAAATCCTCAAGTGTATAACACCGTGTCGTCGGAAATTCTAAAGCAACAAGCTATAACAAACTACGACGATGCATTTCGTAATATTCCTGGAGTTTTCCGTACATGGGAGTCAACAGGAAGTGATGGTGATGGCGCATCATATTTTGCTTTAAGAGGTCTGGAGGGACAACCCGCCCTTGTCAACGGATTACCGGGAATCACAAATGGCAACCTTGATCCGGCAAACGTAGAAGAAATACAAGTGATGAAAGGTCCATCCGCAACATTGTTTGGTGCAAATGCAACCGCCTATTCCAGCTATGGCGGAATTATAAATACCATCACCAAAAAACCCTACTTTACCAATCGGCGGTGAGATTGCCTACAACATCGGCAGTTTTGGTCTAAGCCGGATAACGGCTGATATCAATACTCCGCTTAAGTCAAAAAGATAAGGTCGCGCTTGCGCATCAATGCCGCATATCACAGCGAGGGAAGTTTCCAGGATGCAGGGTTTAAGAAATCATTTTTCTTTGCACCTTCCCTTGCCTATGAGGTCAACGAGAAGCTAAAATTTTTGATTGTTACAGAAATTCTGGAGGAAGAACGTGCAGTTCCACCTGTATTCTTTCATTCTAACCGTGCTGATCCTCTTACTTTCAAGACTGTTGACGACTTAAACCTTGAACAATGATCTTTCATTTACGAACAATGACCTGTCTATAAAAAACCCACAGAACAAATTTGCAGGCGCAAATGGTATATAAACTGTCTGACAAATGGACCTCACAAACCGTTATTTCAAGGGGAACAGCAAATTCCAGACGGATATTATACTTACATCTGGCCGGACAATGAAGGAGACAATGATTTCGGGCAATATTTTACTTATGTCAAGGAGTCAAGAGTTACGACGAATATCCAGCAAAACTTTAATGGGGATTTCAACATTGGCAATCTTCGCAACCGCTTGCTTATCGGACTTGATTATTTTAACCAGGAAGCAATAAACAATGGCCTGGGCTATGTGTTTATCAGAAATGTAAGCCCTCAGGGAGATGAAAATTTTGTTGATCCTTACACAGGTGACTCACTTCCATCCGGCTTATTTGTCAAGAGCTTCGATTGACAATCTATTAGCTACTACCCCGCCTAATAACAGCCAGGTGACCAACAGCGCATACAGCGCATACGTTTCTAATGTGCTTAATATCACACCAGGCATGACAGTATTAGCCGAGCTAAGAGCGGACTACTTTGATCCCAGAGCAGAGAAAAGTGATCCTGATGATGACTTTGTCAATTTGCATTATCTCCTAAATTCGGATTAGTCTATCAGCCAGTTCTGGATAAAGTATCCATTTTTGCCAACTATCAGAATGCTTTTAACAATCGTACCGCCAATTCAGGTTGCGGATGCGACGGCACAGCAATCCACACCTACAAATCATTTGAACCGGAACACGCTAATCAATGGGAGGTCGGGATAAAAACCAATTTGTTTAAAGGATAGGTTATTTGCAACGTTTTCTTACTATGACATTAAAGTAAGAAACAGGGTAATTGGAGATGCCACATAATTTTTACAACTCCCTTCAAGGTGGCAAAGTTGAAAGTAAGGGTTACGAACTTGGATGTGACTGCCAACCCTTTTACTGGATTTAGCCTGATTGCCGGGATACAGCCACAATGAGACAAAAAATCTAGAAGGTGTCACTGGGCGATTTTTACGGTGAACCAGGAAGAGCTCCAGGCGGTCAGGGGCCACAGAATCAATTTAACTTCTGGGCTACCTACAAAATTAGCAATGGCAGCTCTCAAAAATTCTGGCCTTGGCTTCGGAGGAAATTATGCCAGTGAATATCGGGTTGCGGATAATAGTGTTACCGGTATTTTCGATCTACCCAGTTACACGGTTCTTAACGCAAGTTTATTTTACAATGGTGAGAAATTCAGGTTCACCTTGAACGTTAATAATATTTTCGATACGGAATACTATATTGGCTATTGGTCAGTCAACCCCCAAAAGCCAAGAAATTTTGTGATCAGTATGGCATACAAATTCTAGCATGTCTATAGGACAGCTCATCAGCAATTGTCGATTTTTAAATCCATTTACATGGAGGTCCAACCGAGGTAAGTTCGGAGGTTCACCCGCCCTTAGCCCGGCACCTATCGGGCTACGTCGGGCAGGCGGAGGTTCTTCGTAGCACATCTTCATTGACCTATCCGTTAGCCTTAATCAAGCGCTGAACGCCCATGGTATTCTCTCGGTGTGCCTCTGTGGGTTCCTCCGCGAATCTCCGCGAAATTGGATTTAAGGAAATTAGAAGTCGCCGCAAACCATCCTATGACTGCAAAATAGTGACGGCCATCGAAAAAAAATATTATTAAACACTATTGAGCAACCGAACAGTTGCATTATATTTGCAACCATATGGTTGCGTCACTTGAATTGAACAAATTAAAATTAAAATAGTTATGGGAAGTAAAAATCAGACAAAGATCATCGCCGAAGCAGGCAAACAGGAGCTTTTTATTGTAAGAGAATTTGAAGCACCCAGAGAATTGGTATTTGAAGCATTCACTGACAAGGATATCTTAGTACAATGGGTGGGTCCAAGGGAAATGAGAATGAGATACGAAAAATTCGAACCCACGGAAGGTGGTTCGTATCGATACATTCACACTTTACCCAGTGGACTTGAATTCGGATTTCATGGCGTTTGCCACGAACATACGGCGCCGGAAAAAATCATCCAAACCTTAGAGTTCGAAGGTTTGCCGGAAAAAGGTCACGTGGTTTTGGAAACGACAAAATTTGAAGCCCTTCCGAAAGGTCGAACACGAGTCACTGTACAGTCGGTCTTTCAATCTGTTACGGACAGAGACGGAATGGTACAATCCGGAATGGAGCGTGGCGTAGTCGACTCGTATGAACGATTGGATGAAATCATTGAAACTAAACGGATCAAATAATCGTCATGTCATGACACAAATCAATAACTCAAGAATGGCCGTTTGGTCGTTTTGGACAGGGCTTGCCTTCATTGCAATACTGGCGATGCTGCACATCATAAAATCTGACACAGACCCGTCGTGGAATTTCATAAGTGAATACCAGGTTGGCAGGTTTGGTTGGTTAATGTCAGTAGCGTTTCTGTCGCTGTCCCTAAGTTGTCTTTTTTTATCTGCAATACTTTGGAAGGTGACAGGTCTTGTTGGAAAAATCGGAACAGTGATGCTTCTGATCTCGGCAGCAGGAATGTTAATTGCTTCGATTTTCAAAACAGACCCGCTTAATACCAGTCAGGAATTAGTTACACAGGCTGGAAAGCTACACCAGCTAGGTGCAATGCTTGACCAGGTTCCTTTTGCAGCAGTGTTGATCACAATTGCCTTGTTTCAAAAAAAAGCGTGGCCGCTTAACCGTTGGCTCCTTATAATTTCGTTGATCTTAGTGTGGTTCGGGTTTATTTATTTTGTTACCAGCATTCGTATCAACTTTCCCGCTGATGGAAAATTTGGTCCATCTGTTCTTGTGGGATGGCAGAACAGAATAATGATCGTTACTCAAGCGTTGTGGTTGGTTGTTGTGAGCAGGGAAATGAATAAAGTGGCGGAGGCTTCATAATTATCAATTCCTGGCACATTCACATTCATAATTTCTCCTGTATGTGGAATTCAGGTATTGAGTGAGATTCATGTAAATTGAATCATTTGTAAATGTCCCGTTACCCACATGTGCGCCGCCAAATGATGAAGGATCCTGAGTAATAACAATATTCGGCGGAGGGTCAATAGCAACCTTGAGAGAATCAGTCCATATATCATTCAGAACAAAATACCGGTGGGATTCTGATTGCTCACTGATCACCGAAGTGAGTAAAAGTGACAAAGAGCCTTCCGAATCAACCTGTGAATACTTATATTCTTTCCACTCACAATTACATTGATATTCTCCAACTAAAGGCATTTCATCGGTTGGGTCAGTTCCGCAGCATAAAACAACCAGGCATAGACCGATCATGATCTTGGATTGAACTGGTATCATGCTTGCTTTATAAGTACTGTAAGATACGATATCCTAAAATATCATCCATCGTTTCGTCCGGAATTTCTCACTCCTTCTACCTCCTGTACAAATGTGAACAGCGCACTCTCCAAATTACACGCTCATCTGATGGGTGAAAGGTAGCTAGGGCATGATTAAGGTATTCATGAAATACATCGTAACATGGAATTTCGTACCTTAAATTACATACTTCTATTGTTCCCTATAGAAAATTTCACCTTATTCAAATCATTCATATGGAAGGAAGAAAAGTCATAAAAGCATCAGGCTTGACCGCCGTTGACATTTGCGTTTTTGGGGAAATAACCTCGAGCAACGACCGTTGTTCATATTAAATTCAAGATCCGATTTATAAATAACAATGAACGTATACTGTGAACTAAAGAGGAATAGAATAAGACTACAAATTAACAGGGAGGAGATTCAAATTAAAGTACGCTCAGACTTCTATTCAAGAATTAAAGAAACAGAATCCTATCATATGTTTTTTGACACAGCAACAAATAAGAAAATAAAAGATTTTATAACCAGGCATAGAAAAAACCTGGGATTTTATAAAGCATTAAGATACTTTTTCTTGCGAAACAGAGCGCTTATTGTAATCGACAACGATGTGCAGGAGCTTATGACAATCCGCGTCGTCCACGCATATGCAACGTTATCCTTAGATGCAAGGGTTGTTTATGTCATGAAGCAACCCAGCAATTTCAATGATGACAACCTTGACGCTCTTGAAAGCATTAAGGAGACATATCTAAATAATGGGAAGCACGACAACGACACACCCATTTCAAGGCTGAGGTAAGGCGTCTCCCCCATCGATGCCATAAAAGGTTCGTCTCACGGACCTAAAACTGTATAAATCTAAATAGCATATTTTGTAGTTTGGACTTTATTCTAAACCAATCATGGAAAATACAAATGATGATACCTTTTACAGCAGAAGGCACTTCTTATCTTCTGTTACAAGTCTAGTAGGTACGACAATGGCAATGACTTTACCCAGTGTAGGTCTGGCAGAAGGTGTAGGACAAACTTTCACAGTAAAGCAGGTACTTGATATTATCATGAAAGAAATTCCCGGTGCTCCATTTGCCACAACTGTGGATCAGTTAAGATCAGGTAGCATGGACCAGGAAGTAACAGGTATCGTAACCACGATGTTCCCTACGATAGACGTAATTGAACGCACAGCTAAGGCGGGTGCCAATCTTATCATTGCGCATGAAACACCCTTTTACAATAACCAGGACGAAACCGATTGGCTACAAGGAGATGACGCTTATCGCTACAAAATAAAACTGTTAGACGAACACAAGATCGCCATTTGGCGCTTTCACGATTACTGGCATGCCCACAAACCAGACGGGATCATCATGGGCAATTTAATGAAGTTAGGGTGGGACAAGCATTATGATGGCAACAGTCCCAGGCTACTCACGTTACCCAAGTCTATGTCTCTGAAATCTATCGCGGCGCTTGCTAAAGAAAGATTGGGTATTCCGACGGTACGTGTTGTTGGGAATCTAAATCAGAATTGCAGTTCGATTTACCTGGCATTTGGTTATATGGATAGCAAAAGACAAATAGCTGCCATCCAGGAGTACAAACCAGATCTGATCTTAAGCGGCGAAACCAGGGAATGGGAAACTGTGGAACGGGTAAGAGATGGTATTCAGATGGGACAAAAAACGTCCTTACTGGTGCTGAGTCATGCTGTGAGCGAAGAAGCCGGCATGGAGTACGCCGCTAAGTGGTTACAGCCAAAAGTCGCAGGCATCAAAATAACACACATTGCATCTACCAATCCTTTTACTTTTATATGATACGGCGATTGCATGGTGCTCGTTCTTGCAAGGTTTCTGTCTTCATTAAAAATTAAACAATAACACTTTGAAAATTGCTGTATAGTCCGAGGGACAGCTAGTTTGTAATTCAATCGATTATTTTAAAATCCTTGAACCATAGAAATCACGGAGGTTCTTCGTAGAACATTTCTCTATTGACTTTCAGTTGATCCTAATTCAAGGCAGTGGTATTTTCTCCGTGCACCTCTGTGAGTTCCCCGGTAGCTCCGTGAAAATTGGATCTAAAAATGGGAGCTGCAAGCTAACCATGGCGGGAATACGCAATGCTGTGGAACACCTGCTTACAAAAAAATTTTATCCCATAGGTTAGAACTATCTGACGTTAAGAATCATCCTAACCAAAGAAATGTAACGCTAACCTAAATATTGCTCCCGCATGCGAATAGAGGCAATAGCAAGCGAAGACTATATTTGACGATGGGGGAAATTGAAATTGATGGCGATCCTAGCAATAGCTTTAACGAATTTCATCAAATTTTATCCGGACTGGATTACATTCAATTGAATGTGAAAGTTTACAACAACCTCGAGCATATGGGGACCGCTATTCCATCGTTTGAAGACGGGATTGAATTTGTTCTCAAAAACTAACGGATCTAAATATTGATTTTATCTCCCTATGATGAAAGAAAGTACGTCTATTGCCTGACCGAACTTCCTTATAAATCAAACTTTTTTAGGACTTCAAACATCACGCTTATGAAGCCTAACCTTCTTCTCTATGAAATTGTCATTCGTACTTCTGCTCTTTTTCGCAACACTATGCGTCCATGCACAGACCTCCCAAACTCCTCAAAAGATTGGTCATGCTGACTGGGACTATATTTTCAGCCAATTGCCAGAATATAAAAAGATCGAAAGTGAACTAAAAACTTTTGAAACACAGCTTCAAAATCAATTACGAACTAAAAGTCAGGAACTAGAGGCTAAATATAAAGCTTATCAAGAAATGCCAGCCGATACGCCGGAGGCTATCAGACAGGATAAGGAATCGGAAGTAGCATATTTGCAGGAGAACATCCAAAAATTCAGACAAGATGCTCAAGTTTCCATTCAAAAAAAGCAGACTGATTTAACTAGTCCCATATTTGCGAAAGTCGGAAAGGCAATTGAGGAAGTGGCACTTGAAAATGGCTTTTCATATATTATCAATCCACAGATGATCGGAGGTGGTGATGTGCTATTATTCACAGATGAGAAATATAACATATCAAACCTGGTCTTAAAAAAGCTTGGAATAGATACGGTTAAGCAGGCGACACCTCCTGTAAAAAAGAATTAAGTCCGAAAAAAGGCGTTTATAACAAAACAGTATTGGCCCACAATACCTTTCTATCTTTGTACTTGCTAAATGCAACAACAAAGGTAATCATTACTAATTCTTAAAACAGAAAAAATGGAAAACTCAAAATCAACAAAGCAACTCCTCGAAACTTATTACGAGGGTTTTGCCCGAAAGGAAGGATGGGAATTGGTCATCTCCGAGGACTTCAAATTTTTTGGCGGTGACATGACAAAAAAAGCCCACCTGTGGGAAAAGCTTCCTACATTGAAGCCATTAAACGGTTTTCCCGCATGTTTCAAACCATGCGTGTAAAAGAAATGATCATAGAAGGAGAAAATGCCTGCGTCATTGGAAATTATGACTACAAATTCCCTAACGGCGTAACCATAAATGGTGATGTAGCTGAAATTTGGAAAGCGAAAAATGGAAAACTTGACTCACTGACCATATTCTTTGACTCACTAACTTTTGATAAGAACACCCCAAAGTAATTTCAACCTTTCATGGCTTATAGTGAAAACCTAGCCGACAAAATCAGAAAAGCGCTTGCGCATCTGCCCGAAGTTGAAGAGAAAAAAATGTTTGGCGGACTGGCTTTTATGGTTGACAGTAAAATGTGCCTGACAGCTGGTGCTGACAGGATGATGTGTCGTATTGACCCCAACATTCATGAGGAGGCAGTCAAAAGAAAAGGTTGTCGTACTGTGATTATGAAAGGACGGGAATACAAGGGATATGTTTATGTAAACGAGGATAGTCTTCAGGCAAAAGCTGATTTTAATTACTGGGTGACGCTTGCTCTTGACTTCAATAAAAAAGCGAAGACTTCAGCCAAAAAACAAAGAAAATAAACCCGCATGGGCAAAATAAAAATATCAATTTCCATTATATTTTTTTGCTGGTTGTTAATGACTTGTGACTCCACCAGGAATATTTACAGAAGCTCAATTTCAAAGGAAGACTACTGGACAGTGAACGCCTTTACATTGAGTCATTGTGGTTGCACACAGCTATTCGTAGAAAATTATGCGAATGGGCGACATGACTTTCAGATAATGTACACGGACGACTTTGCACGAAAAAACATATTCAGATATGATGATAGGGGAAAACTTGCCGATACCGTTGTTCTAATAGCAAGAAAAGATGATTTCAAAATACGCTTTGATTCGTTGGACAATGAAATATTCAAACGGATCAATCAAATTGCAAATAATAAAGAAGGCCTTGTGTATGGGCTAAAGTGGACGGAGTACAATGGGTTCACTGCGAAAGAGCAGTAGCCAATGATAACAGTTCTACGAAAAACCTCCGCGTTTCTCTGTGCCTACCTCCGCGAGCCGTGCTTGCCCGCCGAAGCGCTTCGCGTAGGAGGGTGTTTATGGATTTAAAAACAATCGTCGATTACCGGTAGGCTGTCCTATAGGATGCTTTTGTCTTCACACCCCCTACTCACACTTTAAAGACGTTACCGGGTTGGCTGTGGCAGCTTTAACGATTTGAAAACTGATCGAAAGCAAAGCAATGCATACAACTAATAAAAGAGGGACAACAAAGATCCACCATGTTAAATCTATTCTGAACGCAAACTGATTTAACCAGCTTGTCAAACTAACATAAGCAATTGGTACAGCCAGCAGCGCCGCCGCCAGGAACAATACTCCTATGTCTTTTAAGAACAAGAGTGTTATTTGAATCGCCGTTGAACCCAGCACTTTGCGGATACCGATTTCTTTAGTCCGTTTGAGTGTTATGAAAGATGTGAGACCAAAGAGCCCGAGACAGGCGAGTATGATCGCTATTGCCGCGAACATATTAAATATTTTTCCGAATTTAACATCAGCACTATATTGCTTCTGAAACGATTCATTCAGGAATGCGAACTCAAAAGGGTTAAAGGGGTATACTGCTTTCCATCGTGCTTCAAGGTCCGATAAGATTCCTGCAATGTTCTGACTCGAATGCTCGTCCAGTTTAAGAGAATAAAATTCTTTGTGTTCCCACTCTGGATAGAAAATAATAGCGTGGTAGTTTTCACGCAACGACATATGGTGGTAATCCTTCACAACGCCAATAACCTCCTTTTCATTCTGCCCCACCACTATCCGTTCGTTCAACGCTTGCTCGGGACTGGAAAATCCCAGTTGCTTCATTGCTCTTTCTGTCAGGACGATGGCATTATCATCTGTTCCATGTTGTTTAGAAAAATTCCGTCCGGCTACAAATTGCAGCGCGTAAGTGCTTAAGAAATCGTAGTCAACGCCTAGGGTATGGTAAATAAGATCATTCTCCTCCTCTTGACCGCTGCGGTAAATGCCTTTTGCCTTTGCAATCCACATTCCTGGAATGCTGGCCGAAACACTTACGCTTTGAATACCTGCAATGTCCAATGACTGCGTCTTAAATGGATCCTCATGGATACTGACCGTATCCATGACCCTGGATTTTTCTATAATTCGTGGAGCATTGATAGTTAGAATAGGATTGATATCCACCCCCAGGGATTTGGAGCGCATAAGGCCTATCTGGATGTAGACTGCATACGCGTTGATCATCAGCCCAATGGTAGCGGCAAATTGAAGCATCACCATAGTCTTTCTCGTAAATGATCCACCTTGTTTCGTCGACTGACCTTTCAAAGCTAAGATCGGTTTAAATGATGCAAGAACAGTTGCCGGATAGAATGCCGAAAGGAACGTAACGATAAGCAGGAAGCTGACTAGTGAAAACCAAAACCAGGGCGTATTGACAGCGGAAAAAGCGAAACTGATACCCGTGAATTGCAGAAAATAACGCTGAACTGATACTAATAATCCTGTTGCTAGAAGTATTGCCAATACATTGAATATCCCCGCTTCCATCAGGAATTGACGAACCAATTGTGCCGTTCGGGAACCGAGTGCCTTACGGACGCCTACTTCTTTAGCACGGGATAAGGATTTGGCTGTAGTCAAATTGATGTAGTTCACATAGGCAATAAGCAGAATAAGAATAGCCGCAACCATCAGCAGGTAAACCATGGTGGCACTTCCATTCTCTTCGATCTCATACTCCAGGTGTGAATAAAGGTGCACGCTGGAAAAAGGCTGCAAAAAAAAGGAATACTCACGCTGCGTATTAGCGCGCTGAACATGTTGGCTGGCGAATTCTGGAAGTTTGCTTTCCAAGAATGCAGGATCGGCACCCTCCCGTAAGCGGACATAGTTCAGGTAAATAGGCCAGGCCCACATATTCGAAACCGTTTCGGGTAAGGTTTCCACGCTCCTCAAGGAAACAACCATTTTAGGTTTTATATGCGTATTCTCAGGTATGTCCTTATGTATTCCCGTAACCATTAAATTCAGTTCATTGAATTCCTCATTCAATTTGATAAACTGTCCGATCGGATCTTTATCACCAAAATATTTTTCAGCTAATGATGCTGAAATAACAACGGTATTTGTTTCAGTTAATACCTTCCTGGGATCTCCTGCTACGAGCGGGTAATCGAAAAAATCAAAAAAAGAAGGATCGGCATAAATGACATTCTCCTGTTGAAATACTTTATCTTCATAGGTGACCACGGCATGCCGGTCAAGGTATAGGATCCGGTTGTAATCAATCACCTCCGGAAATTCATCTTTAATGATTGATGCCACGGGAAGAAAAGTCGTAGCATAGCTTACAGGTTCCCTGTCTTTGCCTTTAATAGAAAAAGCTATTCTATAAATATCCGGGGAAGAGCTTTGAAATTTATCATAGCTTCTTTCAAAAAGCACATACTGCATGATCATGGCAAATGCTGCCATTCCAAGCACAAGGCCCGAAATCGTAATAAGCGACAGGCTTTTGCTCCTTTGAATGCTTCGAAAAACAATTTTTAAGTAATTCTTGATCATGTTGATTTGTGAGGTTTAGATAGCTATCCATAATTCCTGGTTCGAAACGATCGGGAAGACTGGCATGCGTTATCGGGTGTATAACAATATACAACAGAATTTGAACAACGTCATGCAAGTTATCAGACATGAGTTTACCTGCGATATGAGGTCATACCCCGTTTATGGTGATCAAATGCGCTTAACCGCCCTGCTACGCCCCGATAAGTATCGGGGTTCCGGCGGGCAAGCAAAAGACGCGATGAACGCTAAGGACCGCCAAGAGCTTAGCGGTCCTTAGCGGCCTTTGCGTCTCAGCGGTGAGGTATTTATCGCGGATGAGCCCGGACTCTCTCTGCTACGTTGTCCATGATCTCATCGAGTTGGTTATATTGATCTTCAAAAAATTTATGCTTTGCGTAGAAATCCGGTCCCTCTACATTCCAATGAGCGTTACGGGATTTAGTATACAGTAGAAATTCATCTGCCAATATTTTATTGAGCGCAAGCGCAACGTGACTCAGGTTCTCCTTCTTTATACCAATGTTTGTTTCCATGCTAGTTTAGATTTCCCTGTGGCACCTTTTTGGGCCTAACTTGTATATTTTCTACCATGTCATATGCAATACCTGGCTTACCAGCCTCATTGAAATTATTTTTCAAAACATCTGCGTTAAGAATAATGTCATCAAATTCAACGCCTGAAAGTTTCGTTATTTCTTTTATTGGCATCTGTTCTTTCTTAAAGTTCTTAAAAAGTAATTTTTCATCCGCGAAACCCAAACCAAAATCCGTTACGACCTTTGTCTGGTCAAGCACGAAACCATAGGCAAGCAATCCGTCGTCCTCATCAGCTACTACCACAACTTTCCAAAATTTCAAAGGATATTGAATTTCTCCAAGACCAAAGTCTTTAGTTGGATCAGTTTCATTCAATATTGGTCCGGCAAAAATGGATGCTTTACTTTCAGTAAGATTTAACTGCCGCTTGATCTCGTCTTCTAATTGTCCCCACACGCCATGAATACCGTCATAACCTTCGCTCTTCGGAGGGTTAGCCCGATTGAAGGCTTCGTGCTGTGGTGTACAATTAGTGTAGTGAAAAGTGTCAGAGTTTGCAAACTCAACCGTTTGGTCATCGTCACCCCAACACGAATCCTCGCGCCGGACAATATGACCAAGGTCGATATTCCTGGCAGGATCATAAACCTCTTTCCTCACGATCTGGACCTCACCGGGAATTCGTGGATCACTTCTCCAGGAATCCGTCCCAAGTTGCGCTCGCGTCAATGTTCCTTTCTTTGAATAATCAACATTCACAGCGCTCCACATTACCATCCGGCGCGATTCATTCATTACGATGGAATAATGATAATACTTCAGAATGAGTACCTGACCATTCTTCATTAACATTTCATTCATCCGGGTGGCTACCACTGCGGGCGGTGGAACAACGAACCCTGTAATAAACTTCTCTTTATATCCTTTGGTCTTTCTGTTATTATAATTTTCGTCAAACCGGATTGCTTTTTCTAATGCCGTGAGTTCGTTCTTACCGTTGATTGATAAAGGCGAAACATCGGAAGCTCCGTTTGATTTTTCCGCAGCTATATTGATGGTCGTATTACCGTAGAAATTGAAAAGAAACTGGTGCATAGGAAGGGATGTTTGTGATTTGCTTACAGATTGTGGGTTTGTTGCAGGGAGAGATTCATTTACAGTGGCTATGGCGGAACTGACCGCGGGGGAGAATAAGGGATCTATGGTATTTGTTAACAGGCTCCTAAGCAATTGTCCTTTAATAGGATCATTCATATTTTGTTTTTTTAGGTCGGCAACGATCTTGCTAACACTTATTCCTTCATTCGCAACCCATTGAACCTCATCTTCATCTTCTCCATCCCAAATCTTGCCATCGACTGTATAAATATCGTCGCCGATCATGTAAGGAACGCCGCGATGATGAAGGGCAGCTACTTCATAGTTCTTATTAAATGCGGGCGACCCGGAAGACGCGCTAAGCGTATCTGTTGTGTAATGGATCAACCCACTTGTATCATCAATTTGCTTAACCTTGTTTTCGGTATAGGCGTACTCTTTTGGGCGACCCATAGGATGCTGAATAATATTCACCGGGTCACCGATCACAATCTTTCCGATGGTTTCGATGAGCCTTATACATCCGATGTCCGCAAGTCTTAACTGGGTATCGACAGACAATTGCTCAACGGCAATCACAGCGTAATCCAAGGCGCTATTTGAAAGAAAAAATTTCGCCGGAAGGAGACGGAATGTAACGCCTGGTTTTAAACCTTGAACATCGTATTCATAGAAGAAAGTTGCCGCACAATTCTCTGCATCGGCTTCGTTCGGAAATACGTGGTGATTTGTAATAAGAAGGTCATTTGAGATCAAAAAGCCCGTACCAAATCCTGCGGGCATCCGGTTTTCAATGAATTCGTGCAGCATGGCCACTGGGCGCCCTGCCTTATAGGCAATATCGCTTGGCGGGAATTTATTTGTATCGTAAGTATTGCCGATCTTTTTTTCAAAAAAATCCAGTTCGCGAGCCGGCTTGCTGGGAAGGATTGCCCGTCTGGCCTCACGCAAGGCATAATTGTTAATCCGTGAACTGTCAGTCGTCGTTTTGCGCAGTGACTCCATGTCACGCGCCGAAGTCCCTGAGGGTTTTGTTTCTGCTTTCCATCGCATCGCAGCTTCCACCATAATGGTGTACTTCCGCTGTTTGAGGTCTTTTACTTTTATCATAAAGGGGGGGTAAAATATTTAGATAACCAAAACTTCAAAAACAAAATGAAGGGAAGGAACTAAAGGCCTTCTCGTTTAGTAGGGCGAAATTGAATTCCAGGTGGGCTGGTGATCAAGTTGATCGGGTGGGTCAAGGAATGTATATCCAAGTTAAAATTTCTAATGCTTTAAGCAACAAAATTGAAATGAAAAATTTATTAAGTATTGAATGCTATCCCTCTTTACAGGTATTAACGGATGCAAGGACTTCATCCTATTATGTCACCTTCACGGGGTTTAATGTCAGGATAGTAATTCTCTTATTTCTTATTGGGTCATCCATGGGTTGAGCTTAATGTCACCCTCCTCTCGAGGTTAGCGGTTGACTGGCTAAAATATTTTTTTAAATTTACTTAACAAAAGTAAAAGTAATATATTATATTCACGTTTGTTAAGTAAATAATAATCCGATGAAACAACATTCCCTCGGTGAGTTTGAAGAACTGGTACTCCTCATGGTAGCGGCCCTGCATGATGAAGCATATGGCGTAGCCATACTCGAAAACCTGGAAGAGAAACTGAATAAGAAGGTAAACATCAGTGCTGTGCACGTGGCCCTGAAACGCATTGAAGATAAAGGCTTCGTCAAATCAAGGTTTGGCGGCATTACCGAAGACCGCGGTGGCAGGCGAAAGAAATTCTACGTCATCACAGCCTTAGGCAAAAGAATGCTCGACTCGCAATACGAATTGAGAACAAGTATTTATAAGCAGATTCCCAAGATATCCTTTGGCTGATGAATCCTCCGAAAAAAGCAGTGGCGTTTCTTCGTTGGTTTTGCCGCGAAGACTATCTCGAGGAGATCGAAGGAGACTTAACGGAGGTTTTTAAAAAACAATATGAGAACTCTCCACGCATAGCAAAATGGAAATTCAGCTGGAGTGTGATCAAATATTTCAGACCGGAGTTTATAAAGTCATTTAAAGATTCATATCAACCTGATTCATACGGTATGTACAAAAGTTATTTTAAGATCGGATGGAGAAATCTTCTGAAGAACAAGGGTTACTCTTTCATCAATATTGGCGGACTTGCTCTTGGTATGACGGTGGCCATGTTGATCGGGTTGTGGATGCACGATGAACTTACTTTTGATTCCTATCATCCGAATCATGATCGCATTGCGCAGGTGATGCGTCATGAGCTTTTCAATGGCGGGATCCAGACAATTGGAGCCCATCCCGCGGTCCTGGCAGAGGAGTTAAGCAATGTTTATGGCGGTGATTTCAAATATGTTGTACACTCCCGCAAAACTGATCCTTACACCCTGACCTACGGTGATAAGATGCTCACATGCTCATGGAAATTATTTTGAGCCGCAGATAGCCGATATGCTGGGCCTGAAAATGATACATGGCGCAAAGGATGGCCTAAAAAATATGAATGCCATACTTCTTTCCGCATCCGTTGCAAAGTCCTATTTCGGAGAAGATGATCCCGTGGGTAAAATGATGCGATTAGATGATCGCGCGGATGTTCAGGTAGCAGGTGTTTATGAAGATATTCCCGACAACAGTACTTTCAAAGACCTCAAGCTCATTTTGCCGTGGGAGCTCTTCCTCAGTCAGAACCCATGGATCAAGGAAATGCCAGACCCCTGGGGAAACAGCTTTACTCAAACCTTTGTGCAGATCGCAGATCATGCCAACATGCAACAAGTGTCTGCGAAGATCAGCGATGTCATGCTGAATAAAGTATCTGAATCCGGCAGGCGTTATAAGCCTGTGGTATTTCTCCATCCCATGGATAAATGGCACCTATATTCCAATTTTAAAGACGGTATTAACACCGGAGGGCGGATCGATAATCGTATGGTTATTTGGAATTATCGGTGTGTTTGTTCTGGTGCTGGCCTGCATTAACTTCATGAACCTAAGCACAGCACGATCGGAAAAACGGTCAAGAGAAGTAGGTATCCGGAAGTCCATTGGCTCGGTCCGTAGTCAATTGATCGCGCAATTCTTCAGCGAATCGATCATGGTATCTGTGTTTGCATTTCTATTCGCGCTGTTTATCGTAGTGCTGATCCTTCCCAAGTTCAATGAAATTGCTGACAAGAAGATTGCTATCCTATGGTCTGAGCCAACGTTCTGGCTGGCCGGTATCGGGTTCAGTGTGATTACGGGTTTGTTTGCAGGGCTGTATCCTGCGTTGTTCTTATCGTCTTTTCAACCTGTGAAAGTATTGAAAGGTACTTTCAATACAGGACGGCTTGCCTCCTTACCGCGCAAAGCATTGGTCGTGGTGCAGTTTACAATTTCGATTACACTCATCATTGGCACCATGGTGGTTTACAAGCAAGTCAAGCACGCGCAGAACAGACCCGTAGGGTATAGTCGCGATGGGTTGATCAGTGTGGACCTGAACTGGGAGAGAAAGAAGTATTTTGAAGCTATGCGAGCAGAACTAAAAAATGAAGGCGCCATTGTAGAAATGGCTCAGTCGGGTAGCCCCACTACTGAAGTGCGGGCTACAAACGCTGCGTTCAACTGGGAGGGTAAAGATCCTAACCAAACTGTTGGCTTTCCTAACAATGCAGTCAATCATGAATATGGAAAAACGATTGGATGGGAGATCAAAGAAGGCAGGGATTTTTCGAGGGATTTTGCGTCGGATTCATCGGCTTTTATTCTAAATGAGTCTGCGGCGAAATTTATCGGGCTGAAAGATCCGATCGGAAAAATTATCACGTTGGAAAAGGAAGCCGTACACCATTATTGGCGTAGTAAAAGACCTGCTTGTACAATCACCTTACAGTCCGGTGCAGCCATCGCTCTTCCATATTTCAACAAATAATATAAATGTCGCCTTAATAAGAATACACCCCGAGGTGAACGTTCAGGACGCCATGACCAAAATTGAAACTGTTTTTAAAAAATACAATCCAGCATTCCCCTTTCACGCAAGTTTTGTAGATGATGAGTTTGCCAGAAAATTCGGCAATGAAAAACGTATTGGTACGCTGGCTATGTTCTTTGCTATCCTTGCAGTTATCATTTCATGTCTCGGCCTGTTCGGCCTGGCGTCCTACGTGGCAGAACAACGCACCAAAGAGATTGGTATTCGAAAAGTGCTTGGCGCTTCGGTAGCCAATTTATGGCAAATGCTTTCCAAAGATTTTGTAATACTTGTGGTTCTCTCCTGCCTGATCGCTATTCCATTGTCATATTATGAGTTGAGCAGCTGGTTGCAGGGGTATGAATACCGGACGGATATTCCGTGGTGGATATTTGCCTCATCATGCATCGGTGCGCTGACCATTACGTTGCTCACGGTGAGTTTTCAGACCATCAAGGCATCTCTGATGAACCCGGTGAAAAGCCTTCGCTCTGAGTGAGCTTATTTACTAAATAAAACAAACTTCTCAATGCGCGGGCGTTTTAGAAATAGACAATGAAAGTCAATCCTCCGGAGAAAGCTTTGAAATTCCTTCGTTGGTTCTGCCGCGAAGACTATCTCGAAGAGATCGAAGGAGACTTAGCGGAGGTTTTCAAAAAACAATATGAGCGCTCTCCGCGCAACGCAAAATTGAAGTTCGTCCTGAGTGTAGTCAGATACTTCAGACCTGAGTTTATAAAGTCGTTTAGGAATTCTTATCAACATAACTCATACGGTATGTATAAAAGTTATTTTAAAGTGGCCCTGAGGAATTTGTGGAAATCCAAAGGTTACTCCTTCATCAACATTTTCGGTCTAAGCATTGGCATTGCAGCGACCTTAGTGATTACGCTTTGGGTGGAGTATCAATTGAGCTTTGATGATTTTCACATTAACAAAGACCGTATCGCTATGGTCATGAAGAACACCTTTTCCAATGAAACAAAAGGCACACAAACCGGTACCATGCTGCCGCTGTATGAAGAATTGAAGACAAATTATCCTGAAGTAAAACATAACACAAGGCTTGATTGGGGTGGTGAGCACAATCTGAATGTCGGGGAAAAGAAATTAAGCGGAACTGGGCACTTTGCAGATCCTGATTTCTTAAAGATGTTCACCTTTCCTTTAGTCAAAGGCACTGTCGAGAACGTTTTAAAAGAACCCTATTCTATCGTGCTGACGGAGTCGCTTGCCATTGCCCTTTTCGGACAAGACGATCCTGTCGGTAAAATGATCCTATTGGATAATGAACATAATGTTACAGTGACCGGGATTCTGAAAGACGTACCGGCCAACTCGAGCATCACATTTCAGTTCCTATTGCCCTACGAATTGACTGTTACGACCAGCGAGTTCGTGCGGAAGGCCAGGGATCAGTGGCAAAACAACTTTCTCATGAACATAGTTGAACTGAATAAGGGTGTTTCCCCAGCAGCCTTCTCGGATCGAATTGAAAATATCGAACGAATCAAGTCAGGGGACAAAAAAGCAAGCACGCTGTTCGTCCATCCTATGGAAAGATGGCACCTTTATAGTCGCTTCGAAGACTGGGTGAATACAGGTGGTGCGATTGAGTCCGTGCGCTTGTTTACGATCATTGCGCTACTCGTGCTGGCCATCGCGTGTATTAACTTCATGAACCTTAGCACGGCAAGGTCCGAAAAAAGAGCAAGAGAGGTAGCCATACGAAAAGCCATTGGCTCACAACGAAAGCAGTTGATCGTCCAGTTCCTGGGTGAGTCGCTGATAACTACTTTTTTTGCGTTCCTCTTATCCTTGCCGATTATTCATTTGACATTGCCTGCTCTGAAGACCATTGGCTTCGAAAATGTTCGGTTTGATTGGAGCAACATTTCAGTTTTGGGCATAACACTGGCGGGCGTTACAGTTACCGGACTGATCGCCGGCTGCTACCCTGCCCTCTTGCTTTCAGGTTTTACCCCGGTCAGAGTTTTAAAGGGCACCTTCCAGGCTGGGAAATCCGCAAACCTGCCCCGCAAGATCTTAGTGGTGACCCAGTTTACTTTCTCCATCACGCTCATCGTCAGCACCATCATTGTGTTTCGTCAGATACAACACGCTAAAGACCGACCATTGGGATACACTCCCGATAACCTGATCTCGATCGACCTTTCTGCTGATCTGCTGAAAAATTATGAGCCCTTGAAGAATGACCTGCTTGGCACAGGTCACGTCGAAGCCGTGAGCAGAGCATCCAGTCCCATGACCGCCATTTACAATGATTGGAACGGGTTTTCATGGGACGGTAGTGATCCCAATAGCAACACTGTCTTTTCTGCAATAATGGTTGATTATGACTACGATAAAGCATCCGGAATCAAATTGAAACAAGGACGGTTCTTTTCCAGGGAATTTGCGACAGACAGTACAGCTTTGATTATTAATGAGGCTGCAGCGAAGTTAATGGGTTTTGAAAATGCCGTAGGAAACATTGTAAGGTACTGGGATAAGCCAATGACTGTGGTCGGCCTTTACGAAAATGTCGTCATGGAGGATCCATTTCAGCCTGTTGGTCCCGCAGTAATGATGCTGAGCTCGTCCTTTAGAACTCAGGGATTCATCCGGATAAAGGACAATGTCGACTTGCGAACAGCGCTCGCCGCAATAAAACCCATTGTCGAAAAACACAATCCCTCAAGTGCATTTGATTATCGGTTTACGGATCAGGAATTTGAGAAGAAGTTTCGTCAGGCAGACCAGACTGGCCAGTTGGCCGGTATTTTTACGGTGCTATCCGTCGTGATCAGTTGCCTCGGCATGTTTGGACTGGCATCCTTTATGGCCGAAAGACGTACGAAAGAAATTGGCATTCGAAAAGTGATGGGTGCATCCAATCTTCAGCTCTGGCAAATGTTATCCAAAGACTTTGTTGTGCTGGTGATCATTTCCTGTCTCATCGCTATTCCCGCAGGATATTATTTTATGGATAGCTGGCTTCAGAAATATGAATACCGGACTGAAATCTCGTGGTGGATATTTGCAATAACAGTCATGGGTGCACTGACTATTACGTTACTGACGGTAAGCTTTCAGACTGTAAAAGCGACATTGATGAACCCGGTGAACAGCCTTCGGTCAGAATGAGCCTACCCCGATCCCCATAGCTATCGGGATCGGCGTTGAAAAGGTGTTTGAAGAAAGAATGATGCGGAAGAGTTTTAGAAACATACAATGAAAGTCAATCCTCCGAAAAAAGCAGTGGCGTTTCTTCGCTGGTTTTGCCGCGAAGACTATCTCGAAGAGATTGAAGGAGACTTAACGGAGGTTTTTAAAAAACAAGATGAGAACGCTCCACGCAAAGCAAAATGGAAATTCACCTGGAGTGTGATCAAATACTTCAGACCGGAATTCATGAAGTCATTTAGAAATTCTTACCCAAATAATCCATACGGTATGTATAGAAGTTATTTTAAACTTGGCTGGAGAAACCTTTTAAAAAATAAGGGTTATTCTTTCATCAATATTGGCGGCCTTGCCATAGGAATGACAGTGGTCATGTTTATTGGTCTATGGGTCTATGACGAATTATCGTTTAATAAGTATCACAAAAACTACAATGAGATTGCCCAAGTATGGGGCCGCACCATCGATCCTGAAACGCAAACCGTAGTTGGCGGACAATCCATCCAATATCCTGTAGCCACAACGCTTAAAAACAATTACCCTCAATATTTCAAACATGTGCTATTGGCATGGTGGATAGATGATCACACACTTTCATTAGCTGATAAAAAACTCACTAAGAAAGGAGAGTTCATTGAAAGTGATGCACCCGAAATGCTCTCCTTAAAAATGCTGAAAGGTTCTTATGAAAGCCTGAATGATCCGGGTTCCATTATACTCTCAAAGTCAACTGCTGAGTCAATTTTTGGGAAAGAGGATCCTATGAACAAAACGTTAATCATTGACGGCCGCATGGAAGTAGCTGTGACTGGTATTTACGAAGATATTCCCAGGAATAATCGTTTTAGCGAAGTCCAGTTTTTTGCACCCTGGACTTTGTGGCTATCCTTCAACGAATGGGCTCAGGGAAAGGAAGCCGACTGGGACAACAGTCCTTTCAATATTTACGTGCAGTTGCACCCGAACATCACCATGGAGACTGCCAATGCAGCAATCACAGGACTTTACAATAAAAATGTGCCAGCAGATTTTTTTAAAACCATAGAAAAGTACAAACCCTTTGTACAGCTCATTCCCATGAACACATGGCATTTGTATTCGGAATTCAAAGACGGAAAGCCTTCAGGAGGACGCATTACTTACGTTTGGCTCTTTGGCATCGTTGGAATCTTTGTATTGCTGCTAGCATGTATCAATTTTATAAATTTAAGCACCGCGAGGTCAGAAAGGCGAGGACGGGAAGTGGGTGTCCGCAAAACAATTGGGTCGGGTAAATGGCAATTGATCTCTCAATTTCTAACCGAGTCATTTATGGTAGTTTTGTTGGCATTCACGATATCGACCGGATTGGTAGCATTATTCCAAAGCTGGTTTAATGAGCTGTCGGATAAAGACATCGTATTGCCATTCAGTAATCCTTTCTTTTGGGCCATTGCCATCTCATGTATTGGCGTTACAGGTTTTATGGCTGGCATATATCCCGCTTTTTATTTGTCTTCCTTTCAGCCGGCGAAAGTGTTAAAGGGTGCTTTGCATTCCGGTCGGTTTGCAGCGTTACCACGCAAGGTTTTGGTAGTGGTTCAATTTACTGTTTCTGTAGTCTTAATAATCGGTACACTTATCGTTTACCAGCAAATTCAATTTGGTCGTAATCGTCCCATTGGCTACGATAGGAAAGGCCTGATAACCCTGGAAATGAACGATCCCAACTACAACGGCAAAATGGATGTACTGAGAACTGAATTGCTCAGTACAGGAGTCGTGTCTGAAGTGGCCACTTCTTCAGGCCCACTGACGAGAATTAACAATATTACGAGCGGACATGACTGGAAAGGGAAAGATCCAAATGTGGGTGCAGAGTTTGTTATATGCAACATAACGGGTGATTTTGGCAGGACCGTGGGTTGGGAGGTTGTCGCCGGCCGGGATTTTTCAAAAGATTTCAGCTCGGATTCCCTCCATTCAATTATCATCAATGAGGCTGCTGTAAGATACATGGCGCTAAAAAATCCAGTCGGCGAGGAATACACAAAACTGGATGAATTCGGCAATAAAAGGTGGTCAAGGACAATTGTGGGGGTCGTAAAAGATTTGGTAATGGAGTCTCCTTATGAGCCGGCGAGGCAGACACTCTTTTTTTATAATCCGGATGCTTATATGGGCCGGTTGCACATCAAAATAAATCCGGTCGTAAGCGCGTCTGCCGCATTGCCAAAAATAGAATTGGCATTAAAGAAAGTAGTACCTACGGCTCTCTTTGATTACAAGTTCGTTGACGAAGAATATGCCCATAAATTCAGTCAGGAGGAGCGTATTGGTAAATTGTCGGGGGTCTTCGCGCTACTTGCTATTTTGATTTCGTGCCTTGGATTATTTGGTCTGGCCTCATATATAGCGGAACAACGCACCAAAGAGATCGGCATTCGCAAAGTGATGGGCGCAACCGTCTCCAATCTTTGGCAAATGCTATCAAAGGATTTTATCATATTGGTAATCATCTCCTGTTTCATTGCTGTTCCCGTTGGCTATTATTTCATGAGTAGCTGGCTACAGAAATACGAATACCACACTGAAATTTCCGTATGGGTACTTTTGTGGACATGCATCGGTGCACTGTGCATCACATTATTGACTGTGAGTTTTCAGGCTGTGAAGGCAGCATTGATGAATCCAGTAAAAAGCCTTCGATCAGAATGACCCCTATCCCCGCGGAATAACGTGAATGGACTACAACGATGAAAATCAACCCTCCTAAAAGAATGCTCCAATTTCTTCGCTGGTTTTGCCGCGAAGATTACCTCGAAGAGATAGAAGGAGACATCACGGAGGTTTTTAAAAAACAATATGAACGCTCACCACGCAAAGCAAAATGGAAATTCGTATGGAGTGTGATCAAATACTTCAGACCGGAGTTTATAAAGTCGTTCAAAAATTCTTATCAGCCAGATCCATACGGAATGTATAAAAGTTATTTTAAGATCGGATGGAGAAATTTGATCAAGAGCAAAGCATACTCATTGATCAACATTTCAGGCCTGGCTATCGGCCTGGCCTGTGCATTGGCCATCGGTCTTTTCATCCAGGATGAATACAGCTATGACCGGTTCCATCGGAATGCAAGCGACATCTATCGTGTTGTCCAGCAGCAAAACCAGGCAGGAGAACTTTATCAAGTTGCCTCCAGTCCCGGACTAATGGGTCAAGCATTAAAAGCTGATTTTCCCGAGGTACTTAAGTCCTGCCTCCTGGGATACCAACGTTCAGGTGTATTGCAGCAGGGCACGATCACCGTTGAATCGTCAGCTATAACGATGGCCGACCCTGGATTTCTAAAAATGTTCGACTTTCCATTAGTAATAGGTAATCCTGACAAGGTTTTAACCGAACCCAATCAGGTTGTGATCACGGACCGGATGGCTGCCAATTTATTTGGTCGTGACTGGATGTCAGATAGTCAACTGTTGGGCAAAACGATTATCTACAATAGACAGGAGGGGGAAGGAAATCGGACGGATGACTTAATTCTGGCAGGTGTGGTCAAGGGACCTCCCGCCAATTCGCATTTACAATTCGAAGTGATTCTCAGCTATGATCCCAAACCGTACGATAACAGCAGTTGGACCAGCAACAATTTTCTCACCTATATTCAATTGAAGCATGATGTAAATCCCTTGGACCTGAACCGTAAACTGGATGGTTACATCAACAAATACTTGTCGGCAGCGGACGAAAACTTCATGTCACCTGTATTTTATCTCCAACCGCTCACGGACATCTATCTTCATTCTGACTTTGATTTCCAAACCGACTGGACGAAGACCAGCAGCATTGTATATGTTCGAATCTTTTTTGCTGTGGGCATGATTGTGTTGCTGATTGCTGTTTTCAACTTCATCAACCTATCGACTGCACGCGCGATTCGCAGGGCAAAAGAGGTTGGCATTCGCAAAACGGTTGGTGCTTATCGAAGCCAACTGATCTCTCAGTTCCTATCTGAATCTCTATTGATCACTGGCATTTCAGTAGTTCTTGCCCTTGTGCTGGTGAACATTGGACTGCCTTTTTTCAACGCGGTGGCTTCCAAGTCGCTCACACTGCCGGTTACCGAGCCGAGCTTTGCAATGGCCTTATTGTTATTCATACTCATCGTCAGCCTGCTAGCCGGTTTTTACCCTGCTGTTTATCTATCGGGTTTTCAGCCTACCAAAGTACTCAAGGGCGTGTTCGACATTCGCTCAGGTCGAAGATTCCGGCAGGTTCTTGTAGTCACCCAGTTTACTTTCACCGTTATTCTGGTGGCCGGCTCAATTATTATTTATAAACAACTTGCTTTTCTGCGCGACAAAGACCTTGGTTTCGACAAATCACAATTGATCTATGTGGAGACAGATAAGCTTTCCAAAAAACATGCCCAGTTGCTGAAGTTGGATCTTCAAAAACAGAGCGCGATCATTGGTGCATCCTCAACTTCCAACGCCCTCATCGATGTCGTCAATTCGACTTTTGGTTTCGAGTGGGAGGGGAAATTGCCAGAAGATAAGTTCCTGATCACACGGCTTAACGCGGACCCGTGGTATCTATCGACAACAGGAATGAAACTTATCAGTGGAAGAAATTTTAATCCGGAAATGCCCACAGATACTGCTGCTTATGTGATTAACGAGAGTGCAGCAAGGCGTATGAGTTGGACTCCCGTTGAAGCGCTTGAGAAAAGCTTCACACTGTATGGTGTCAAAGGATTGATCATTGGAGTTGTTGAAGATTTTCACTTCAGGCCGATGACAGCGGCTATCGAGCCGTTAGTTTTCAGCTACATGCCTGGTCGCTATTATTCCGGCATTATGGTAAAGGCGGAGCCAAATCGGGTGAGAGAGTCGATTACCCTGATCGAAAAGCTTTATAAGAAGTATGATCCTGCCACATCGGCACATTTCAATTTTGTTGACCAGCAGTTGGAAAACCAATACCAGTTCGAGCAAAGGACCGGCAAAGTCGTGTTCTTTTTTTCCATACTGGCCATTTTCGTTGCATGCCTGGGACTCTATGGTCTTGCAACATTTAACGCCGAAAGACGAACAAAGGAGATCGGAATTAGAAAAGTGATGGGTGCGTCGGTTATGAACGTTGGCGCGTTGCTTTCGAGGGATTTTATCTACCTTATTTTACTCAGCATCATCATTGCTTCGCCAGTTGGTTATTTCCTGATGCGTACCTGGTTGGAAGGATTTGTTTACCGAATTGATTTGGACTGGCCTTTTTTTGTGGCTGCCGGTTCCCTTCCATTGTCCATAGCAGCCCTCACTGTATTCTACCAGGCTATTGTCGCAGGGCGAATGGATCCCGTGAAAAGCCTTCGATCAGAATGACATCAATGAGAAGTTGTGATAGAATGATGAAAACCAATCCACCAAAAAGAGCCCTGAAATTTCTTCGTTGGTTTTGCCGCGAAGACTACCTCGAAGAGATAGAAGGAGACATCACGGAGGTTTTTAAAAAACAATATCAGCGCTCACCACGCAAAGCAAAATGGAAATTCGCATGGAGTGTGATCAAATACTTCAGGCCGGAGTTTATAAAGTCGTTCAAAAATTCTTATCAGCCAGATCCATACGGTATGTATAAAAGTTATTTTAAGATAGGATGGAGAAACCTTGTCAGGAATCAGGGTTATTCCTTTATCAACATTGGTGGACTAGCTATGGGAATGGCAGTGGCCATGCTCATTGGCTTATGGATATATGATGAGTTATCATTTAACAAGTATCATCAAAATTACGAAAGTATCGGCCAGGTTTGGGCTGGAGATACCAACCCAGAGACTTCAACCGTTGTGGGTAGCATCGCGATGCAATATCCCAGCGGCCGCCATACTCAAGAACAACTACCAGCATTATTTCAAACATGTATTGATGGCGTGGTGGATCGCAGACTATACCCTTTCTGTGAACGACAACAAATTCACGAAAAGAGGTGAATTCATTGATGACGGCGCGCTCGATATGCTTTCGTTGAAAATGCTGAAAGGCACCCACGCAAGTTTAAGCGATCCACATTCCATTGTACTTTCAAAATCGACTGCGGAAGCGATCTTCGGAAACGAGGATCCAATGAACAAAACATTGAAAATCGATAACCGTATTGATGTACAGGTGACAGGGGTCTACGAGGACATCCCCAGGAACAACCATTTTAGTGAAGTACAGTTTTTTTCTCCCTGGGCATTGTGGATCTCATCCAACAACTGGATACAGAGGATGGAAAACAATTGGGATAACAGGTCATTCGGCATTTATGTGCAGTTACAGCCTCACACCACTACAGAAGCAGCCAATACAGGGTTGCATGATTTCTATTACAAGAATTTACCGAAGGATCTCATGAAGGCGGTTGCCAACCGTAAGCCTTTTGCACAGATAATTCCAATGAGTAAATGGCACTTGTATTCTGAATTTGAAAATGGAAAACCTGCCGATGGACGCATTACTTTTGTCTGGCTATTTGGTGTCGCAGGCGTTTTTGTTTTGCTTCTTGCCTGCATCAATTTCATAAACCTAAGTACAGCACGCTCCGAGAAACGGGCTAAGGAAACAGGTATCCGTAAAGCGATCGGGTCTGTGAAATCACAACTTGTGGGTCAGTTTTTAAGTGAATCGTTTTTGGTGGTTTTAATGGCCTTTGTGCTTTCGACGATACTGGTACTGCTCTCACTTTCCTGGTTCAATGAACTTGCAGACAAAGACATTGTGTTGCCAATCAGCAACCCGGTTTTCTGGGCAATCACCGCCGCTTTTCTTATGATTGCCGGTCTCATGGCCGGCCTTTATCCCGCCTTTTATTTGTCGTCGTTTCAACCCGCGAAAGTGCTGAAGGGGACAATGCGTTCCGGCCGTTTTGCTGCCTTGCCGCGCAAAATCCTGGTGGTCGTTCAGTTTAGCGTGTCCGTGGTTCTGATCATCGGCACCATCATAGTGTATCAGCAAATTCAGTATGCACAACACCGACCGATTGGATATAGCAGGGAAAGTTTAATTTCAATACGAATGACCGACCCTAACTTTCAAGGAAAACACGAGGTCATCAGTAATGAACTCGTTAATACAGGCTTTGTAGAGGAAACTGCATTTTCCGACAACCCATTGACCTTGGCTTGGAATAATGCCGGAGGTTTTGGCTGGGCGGGAAAAGATCCGAATACCAATTCAGACTTCACGATCTGTTACGTTTCTAATACCTATGGCACAACCATAAAATGGCAACTAGTGGCTGGCCGGGATTTAGATGAAACTATCGCAAGTGATTCGTCGGCTGTTATTATCAATGAATCGGCCGTAAAGTATATGAACTTGAAAAATCCAATAGGTGAATATCTCACCGAGGAGAGTGGCGAAAAAATAAAAATAATTGGAGTGGTTAAGGATCTCATCATGGGATCGCCTTACGAGCCAGTCAAGCAAACTATTTTCATATGGAATAAGTATGTGTACTCCAACATCATTGTCAAAATAAAAGCTAGTTCCAGTTCAAGTGAAGCAATATCCGAAATTGAAAAAGTGTTTAAAAGAATTGTGCCAACAGCGGCTTTCGATTATAAGTTTGTAGATGAGGAGTATGCGAAAAAATTTAGTCAGGAGGAACGTATCGGTAAACTGTCCGGCATCTTTGCTACTCTTGCTATTTTCATTTCGTCTCTTGGTTTGTTTGGTCTGGCTTCCTTCGTTGCCGAACAACGTACCAAGGAAATTGGCATCAGAAAAATTCTTGGCGCATCTGTTTCCAACCTCTGGGGCATGTTATCCAGGGACTTTATTGTGTTGGTGATCATTTCATGTTTCATTGCTATTCCGATTGCATATTATTTCATGAATAGCTGGCTGCAGAAGTACCAATACCGGACTGAAATGTCGTGGTGGATATTTTTGGTGACGGGTATCGGAGCCTTGGCTATAACGTTGCTGACTGTGAGTTTCCAGGCGATCAAAGCCGCCCTGATGAACCCGGTAAATAGTCTGAAGCAATTATAAATTATGAATTGTTTCCTTCACCGCTAGGGCGCTGGGGACGCCATGGACCGCTAAGAGCTCCGCGGTCCTTTGCGATCTTAGCGCCTTGGCGGTGAGATCTGTGCTCTATTCAACAGTGTACACAATTCGGTCACATTCATTCACGAGGACTCCCAAAATCATGCGAGACAATTCATAAATTGCTCTCGTCCGTATTCGCACAAAGTAAATCCGCGCTCGAACACGAACCAATAACCATTTCAGCTTAAACACCTGTAACAGTCGCGACTTCAAATGTGGCACGCATGTTGGCACTCCGATAGCGACCAAAATCTTTTGCCATGCTCAAGAGTTACCTGTTAACCGCCTATCGAAGTCTCTTCCGGAACAAAGAATACTCAACCATTAATATCGTTGGGCTTGCGGTGAGCATCGCCTCCTGCCTGCTACTATTCTATATAATACAGTACGAATTAAGCTTTGATGCTTTTCACAAAAACAGGAGAACGGATCTACAGGATCGTAAATGAAGTTACTTATCCTGAAGGAATGGATTACGGCGAGGGCGTACCCGCACCCCTTCCTGATGCTGCTACGACTGGACTTTCCGCAACTCGAACAAGTAGCCACCATCCTTAGTATACCCGGAAGCCAGATCGATATAATGAATGAAGGGCAAAAGGATGAACTCAATTCAGGGAAAAAGCTAGGGGTCTTCTTCGCAGAGCCTCAGTTCTTCAATATTTTCGATTTTGGATGGCTTCACGGATCACCTGACGCACTGCGCGAACCCATACACGGCTGTGCTTACGCAGGAAACAGCAGAAAAATATTTTGGCGATTGGAGAAAATGCGATCGGCAAATCCATTGAATACAGGAATACAAATATCCTGAAAGATAACTGGCATTCTCAAAAATATCCCAGCCACCAGCGACTTCCCACTGAAAGTTGTTATCTCATTTAAAACGCGCGGACAAGAATCTGCCTCCTGGGGAAGTATTAGCGCAGAAGACAATGCTACATTTTACTGGATGAGCACACGTCCGCAGCGCAGATACAAAGCCTCATGCCCGCATTTGAGAAGAAGCATCATCCGGTTGAGCGACGACATCCTCGATCATTACACCCTTCAACCCTTGAAAGATATTCACTTTGATGCACGCTATGGAAATTATAATAACCGCACAGTCAGCAGAACAACTTTGTTGTCGCTTGGCATGATCGGATTGTTACTGATCATCACGGCCTCCATCAATTTTGTAAACCTGGCGATCGCACAGGTAATGAAGAGATCGAAAGAAGTGGGCGTTCGAAAAGTATTAGGCAGCAACCGGCGGCAATTATCAGCACAATTTTTTGGAGAGACCTTTTTAATCCTGGTTGTTGCTTCCCTGCTGGCAATCTGTGCTGACACAGGCTACGCTTCCATCCGTACGGCTGCTCCTGAATCTTCCCGTCATCTTTCCGTGCCGTGCTCCGATCTTCAAACAAGTTTATTCCTTGGTTGATCATCATCGTCGATCACTGTCTTTTCCGGGTTTTACCCTGCGCGAGTATTGGGCGCATTTAAACCCATGCAAGCATTGAAAAGCAAGGTCAGCAATCAGACAGTTGGCGGAATATCCTTGAGAAAAGGACTTGTAGTTGTACAATTTGCCATCGCACAAGTTCTGGTCATTGCTACACTCATTGTATTCCAGCAGCTTGATTTTTTCCATAGTGCACCTTTAGGATTCGATAAGGATTCTATCATTTTATTTCCTGTTCCCACCGACAGTTTAAATCAAACGAGAATTGAATCCTTCCGCAATAAACTATTACAAGAGCCTGAAGTAAAAAATGTAACATTCGGCTTTGGCGCTCCCCTTTCGGAAAGCAACCGGCGGTAGGGTTTCGATTCAACAACTCGGCCGAACAGGCACCCTTCGAAGTCAACGTGAAGTACGCAGATGTAGAATACGTTGAAACCTACAATCTCCACTTGTGGCCGGTCGCCTTTATCAAATGAGTGACACTAGCCCGTGAATACGTGGTGAACGAAACGTTTCTGAAAAAATTCGGAATTCAAAACCCTGAAGAAGGATTGGGAAAAACCATCACGAGGCGGTGGCGCTTCTCTGCCCATTGTTGGCGTGTTGAAAGATTTTCATTTCATTCCTTTACAGAAACAAATTGAACCACTGGCAATGATGTGCAATAAAGCTGAGTACCGAACTGCGGGAGTCAAACTCCAGACTAACAATCTGAAAGCAGTCACTCAAAAAATCGAAAGCGCCTATCGTTCATTCTTCCCCGACAATATTTTTGAATCTCGCATCTTTGAAGAAAACGTAGCGCGGCAGTATGCACAGGAAGAACGGCTTTCTGCCATCACGAAGATTTTCTCAGGAATAGCCATCTTCATCAGTTCGTTGGGATTATACGGTCTCATCTCCTTTATGGCTGTGCAGCGCACCAAGGAAGTAGGTATTCGAAAAGTGCTGGGAGCCTCAGTGCACGACATCCTATTACTTTTTTATAAAGAGTTTATATTCCTGGTGCTGATTGCGTTCATGGTAGCCGCACCGTTAACAGGATACTTCATGTCCGATTGGCTGAACTCATTTGCATACAAGATCAATCTGAGTCCGTGGATCTTCGTCCTGGCAATTGCGCTGTCCGTTATCATTTCTGTGGTGACCATCAGTTTTCAGTCCATCAAAGTAGCACTGGCTAACCCGGTGGATAGCCTTAGGACAGAGTGAAAGTCCTACAATTACTGGCATTTAGTATTCTCTGAGCGAAATTCTCACCGCTAGGACGCAATGAACGCAAAGTTGCGCTAAGAGTCTTCGCGGCCCATTGCGTCCTTGGCTTCCTGGCGGTAAAGTAATTTAGAAAAATGATCACCTATCAGAATCAGATATCTTTTTAAACAATGGATCGATCGTCATCCAGGCGATAACGGGAAAGAAAACCATGGGCACGGCTAATCCAGGAAATAGCTCCGGAAAAGGTTGACTCAGGGGAAGGCTGATCGCGATAGGGATAATGACGCAGGCAAACGAACCAACGCTATAAACAAAATTAAAAGCGATTGCTCCTTTAGTTTTGAAAAGCCATGTCAGAATACTGTAAAGCAGACCGGCAAGCAGCGATACGAACAAATTCAGAGCGATCAGACTTAGAGGATTAATAATAGCCGAGTAGTCAACTTGTGTCGCAAAAAAATAGATCTGATTGTAAATATTGGCCGCAATCGCGGCCAATATTCCTGCAACCAGAGACTGAACGAAAACTGATTTTCTCAACACTTATTTTGTGACGGGAACAGTAAGTGATACTTTCATGTTAGGGATCATCTTCTCGTGTTTACCATCATCAAGCTTGAAATCATGACGATTCAACTCAAATGTCGAAGCGAACGTGTTGTTAGCGAATGTAAAAGGCATCGTGATTTCCTTCTTTATACCGTGCATATCCAAAATTCCCTTGGCTTCGTAGCCTGACGCTGTTTTCGTTATTGAACTTGACGAAAAAGCAATAGTAGGATACTTCTCCACATCAAACCAATTGGCGCTCTTAGCATGCGTATTTTTCATGCCATTGCCGGTATTGATTGACGATGCATCAACGGTTACATCAAATTTCGATGAACCAAGATTTTGCTCATCGAACTGGATAGTACCCTTAAGACCGGTAAACTCGCCGGATGGATCTCCCCCATCAAACTTGATGGAGTAGCCATCAGCAATTTTCCAATCCTGCGCCCGGAAAAATGTGAATGCTGAGGCAAGCATTAAAACTACTGTTGCAATAAAATAATGTGGTTTTTTCATGAGTGAGATATTGTTATGAGTTAACGTAAACATATGCATTCAGGCCTTACGTGTCGTCAACTCTCGACGCTTTCCGCATTTTTTTCGACGGACTGGCATTCTACAGACTTATACATTGAGTCACCCGGCTTGGGTTCATCCCTCTCCCTGCCCTTCTCGTAAACGGTCTATGCGCACAGTCTAAGAATTATGTGGCAAGCCTACAAGTAAATATCGAATTGGCCCTGCTGTCCGCCCTGTACTTTGCTTATCGCCAGAACCCGGGAAGCTTCCGCATTTTTTGCGAAATCATTTTGCAAGTTGGGATCACCTTTGAAATATATTTGTGAGGTTAATTCCTTAAATCCGTTGGCCCTGACTTTAATGTGTATATGCCTTGGCCGTGATCCATAAGATGGTGGAAAAATTGTCTTAAAGGAATATTTACCATTGCTATCAGTTTTCACAAGTCCGCGGCACTTGAACCCTTCGTTGTCATACTTTCCATTTGAATCACAATGCCAGATATCAATAGTTGCGTTTGAGACGGTGGTGGTACAATCAGAAGATTGAAAAATCGTCCCGGTAATAGTTAATGGTTCGCCTTCAGTCTCTATCACCGATTTTACGGGAGCGCCATTTTTGTAATACGGTCCCTCGGCATCACGTTGCGTTTTGCATTCTTTCAGGACCACAACATTCGGTCTTCCGAAGAGCTTGAAGACCGGAAGGGAAACTAAGGCGGCTACAAATGACTTTCTTTTCATGATCCAGCTATTTAACTATATTAATATAATAAAACTTTCTTCTCTTGAGAACGATAAAATGCTGACCACGGACAATACACTTGATCAACGGTGGGACCTAGGTTTTAAATATTTACCTTCGTCTTCCAAGCTATCCTATTTTTAAATTATGTCAATTGGACAACAATTGATCGACTGGATAAACCCGATATTCCTTGGCTTTCCTCTGTGATTTCTTGCATTTTCCCGGTGTAAATCTTTGCACAACTTTGCTTCACCCTTTCAAATAGCTTCGGAACAGGCTTCCCGATAGCTATCGGGATCACTAAGTCACACAGAGAAATAGCCGAGCCACACAGAGCAATCATGATTGCATCCGTCGTTGTATAAATGTGACATAAAGAACAATACCGTATTGGACACCGAGGCCCGAAGACGTTAGCACAACTTTTAAAAGAAAGAAAAGCGATCTATATTAGTATCCCTGATTCATAAAATCTTAAACGCTATTTGATTTCCAAATTACACATGAGAAATTTCATTCTACTACTTACGCTATCAATTCTGTTTCGTCTCCCAGCGGTGGCCCAGGGCGAAAATCATATTACCATTTTCCCAGGCAATTCGAACGTCAAGATTAATAAACACATATATGGTCATTTTGCCGAACACCTAGGCAGATGCATTTATGGCGGCTTTTATGTTGGCGATAGCAGTAAAATCGACAACGTCAACGGTGTACGCAAAGATATTATCGAAGCATTGAAAAAATTGAAAGTACCAAACTTGCGTTGGCCCGGAGGGTGTTTTGCCGACACCTATCACTGGAAAGATGGTATCGGCCCAAAAGCCGGGCGGCCCAAGATCGTTAACATCTGGTGGGGCGGAACAACGGAGGATAACAGCTTTGGCACTCACAATTTCCTGGATATGTGCGAGCAAATCGGAGCCGAGCCTTACCTGGCTGGTAACGTCGGCAGTGGAACCGTTCAGGAACTGGCGGAATGGGTGCAGTATGTGAATTTCAGCGGGGTCAGTCCAATGTCGGCGCTGCGTAAAAAAAATGGACGTGAGAAACCCTGGAACGTTAACTTCTGGGGTGTTGGCAATGAGGCCTGGGGTTGTGGCGGAAACATGACTCCGGAATATTACGCCAACATCTACCGCCAATATTCAACCTTCATGACGGGTAAGATCTTTCGAATTGCCTCGGGGGCCAGCTCAGGTGACTACCATTGGACTGAAGTACTTATGAGAGATATTCCCCACAATCTTCTGGAGGGTGTTGCCTTGCACCACTACGCATTGACCGACTGGTCCAACAAAGGCCCCTCGACCACTTTTACCGAGCAGCAGTACTTCAACAGAATGAAAGATGCGCTTAAAATGGAGGAACTCGTGACACGCCATTCTACCATCATGGATAAATATGATCCGCAGAAGAAAGTTGCTTTGGTGGTTGATGAATGGGGTAGCTGGTACGATGTAGAACCTGGAACCAATCCAGGATTCCTATACCAGCAAAACACCATGCGCGACGCGATGATCGCCGGTGTAACGCTTAACATCTTCAATAACCATGCGGACCGGGTCAGAATGGCAAATCTTGCGCAAACAGTAAACGTGCTCCAGGCGGTGATATTGACCGAAGGTGAGAAGATGATCCTTACGCCGACCTATCACGTAATGGAGATGTACAATGTACATCAGAATGCAAAACTGCTCCCGTTAGAAATCAAATCAAAAGATTACGTTGTTGGCAACGAGAAACTAACAGCGGTATCAGCTTCGGCTTCCATAGACTCATTAGGAGTCGCGCATATTTCGTTAGTCAATATCGATGCAAAAAATAAGCAAGAGATCGTTATCGATCTATTTGGTTCAAATTATTCTTCCGTATCAGGACGGATCCTCGGTTCACAGGCGCTGCAGGATTACAATACTTTTAGTTCACCGGACAAAATTAAGCCTGCGGTCTTCAAGCAGGCGCAACTAAAATCCGGTAAACTGACGGTTACCTTGCCACCTTTTTCAGTGGTTGTGCTTGAGCTTAAGCGATGATCTTGCGATCTATATTTTAGATCCACTTTTCGGTTTAAAAGCCTTTCAGTTCAGGTCGGTACTAATTGTCTTAAAAACGTTTAAAGGTGGCAAAAACTCCTACGGATGGTGGCCATGACCTTCTTGGTGCGTGCGTTTTAGCGAGCGCCTACTTCACCACGGAGACGCTAAGTACGCGGAGGGACCACTAAGCTCATGGCGGTCCATGGCGCACTTCGCGACTTTGCGGTAAAGTATCTCTTTGTTTCCCACAATCTTTATAAATCGATTAACCGGCAGATGTTGGGAAGTTTGTCTTCAACAAACCTGTTTCACTTCAATATTGAGCAATGCGCCCAACTTCTTGATTTTAGACGTGATGTGACCAACGCCCACGGCACAATGGTGGGCCGGACCATGGTTGTTCCACTCTTCCACAAATGCGCGCGCACCAACTGAAAAACTATACCGGCTGTTGGTGTTCCCGATTTCAAGAATAGGGCCTTTTACCGATTCACCTTCAGCACAAAGAAGCATGAGCGTTCCATCTTGTTTTTCAACCACGGATAGCAATGTTACGGCGCCGTGCTTCACAGACATTTCTACCGATAGGCCCTTCCCTACCTTTCCGTGATAGACATATAAGGGTCTCACCTTTGTTTTGCCTTCCGCAATCTTAATATGGCCTGGTCCATCATGACCCATCAGCACAACATCTTCGTTGTAATCCATGGCATAATACTCTGTGAACGAGCCGCCCACACCAAAACAATCCATGATCTTCATGGCTTGAGCATTTTTTACCTCGTACTCACCAGCCACCGGGATCCCCCTTGCAGTAAGCAAAGAGTTTCCAAGGATAACGGAACTCATGGTGTCTTCATTGACACCATTGCCGGTGCCTTTATGATAATACGCCATTGATCCAAGTTTATGCTTATCTACAAGTACATCTAAAGCAACAGAAGTTTTAGCGGCACGTTTTAACTCCGCGGGCGAACAGTCGGGCTGAATATCAAATACATCTTTAAAGTAATTCACACGTTCTTCTATCTGTTCCTCAGTAATTTTTGCGCGTATGGACGAAAGCTCGTCTGCCTCGATTATCTCAATATGGCCTCCAAAAGTTGCACAATGAAGGGTGAGGTTGGAATAAATGTCGAGCATGCCGCCATAGTAATTTCCCATCAGACCCAGGCGATTGTGGCTCATCGTATGGGCTACACGCGCTGCATCTATCCAATCACCTACTTCTTTCCAAACATGCGGGATCATTGTGCAGCGTTCCGGTTATTTGAAAGAACGGAATATTCGCTCGCCTGAATACGCTGGCAATCTCGGGTACCGGGCAGGCTGAGCAGTAAGCAAGCCATTCGCCCGTCATCTTCGTGCGGTCCTTAAGGCTGTTGAATTGCTTGTAGTCGATTGCAGCTTCGGGCGACAGATTCAAAACAATTACGGGTACCTTAGCGCGTTGTACAACTGGCAAAACTGTGGATGATACTGAATATGTAGTAACATACAAAAAGATCACATCCACATCTTCCTTCCTGAATTGATGTCCGCCATTCAATGCCTTCTCCGGTGTATCTATCAGGCCAAGGTTAACAACCTGTGCACCGTAAGATGCTATTTTGTTTTCCACAATTTTAACGTAACCTTCCAGTCTCTCGCGTAAACCTGGAAACTGTTCCCAATAGGCTTCGAGGCCAATTCCAAACAATCCTATTTTAAACGGATAAACATCTACTTTCATTATTTCAATTTTCAGTTAATTCAAAATGCATTTTGCGGGAAAGTTATCGTTGGAGTTTAAACACGTTTCTAATCTGCTCGTTTAAATTATCCGTAGTTCGACATTGATAAATTATTTTTTAAAAATGAGTTTTCTCAATTGTAACAGGTCCTATTAGCCCCGATTTTAATAGGGATGAATTCTTATCATAATGTTTAAAGGTGCTAAACGTGTACCTCCCGCTTGTCCGGGTTTTATTATTCAACAGCCATTCCGGCCATTGTTCATCTTTTATTCCATCGTCTGTTAGTTGCTCATCACCAATCAGGCGGTTAGGCCATAGGTTAGCTACTTCTATCTCTAATTTATTTTCCTTTTCTTTTAAGACTTCACTAATATCTACTTTCCAGGGGGCAGTCCATATAGTACCCATATCCTTACCGTTGAGCTGTACCCTTGCGAGGTTATTGACCTCTCCCAGGTCAAGAAAAAATTTTTCGTTTTTACGCAACTCAGTATTAACCGGGAAGTCAAATGTCTTAGTGTACGTGGCTATACCCGAATAATATTTGACTCCGTTCTCCGGTCGCAATGTCCAATCCTCTAAACCGGCAAATGATAAAGTGCCTGGCCCTCCCCAAACCGTATCAAATGAAACAGTCCAGGAACCTTCTATGGTGGTTAATAAGTTGCTGTCGGGAAAATTTTTCGGCCGCTCGAGCAGATGCCTTATTACTCTTTTCAAAAACAATGAAAAAGCTTTGGTAGGGTTCAAATTGTAATGGAACAGTGATTCGATTTTCCTTTTTTGAAAACTCAGGAAGGTCATATGTTGTCCCGGTTAAAGGATCCCACAATGAGGGAGTTCCTTTGGCAGTCCGGAAAATTGCATCTGTTTTGAGAGATTTGTCCGTACGATTTGAAACAAAGTAAATATCCCAATCATCCGACTCACGGTGTGAGTATCTGACAGAAGAATCGGATTCGAAATCCTGTTGTACGCCTATTGCTGCCAACAGTTTTTCCGTTATCATCGTACGAAGTATAAAGGTTATCAATTTTTGTATTTGTTTCCCCGCCCCAAATAATTTTTCCTTTGCCGTATTCATGAGTTGTCTGTGTGGCGGGTATATCGGCCGATCCCCAAAGTTCTTTAGCTAAAGATTTTATATCTGTATCGCATATGAGGATAGCCGGATAGACCAGGTGATTTTTGAGGCGGTGATCCAACGACAGTTGCTCCATCTTCTACAAGAGATTTGATTTTTTTCAGCAAGGCCGGTGTCATCGTTTCCCAAGCAGGAAGTACCAGCAAGTGATAGGATGCACCTCCAGGAAACGCAACCTTATGGTTCTTTACATAAGCATTGTATAACTGCCCAGGTGAGCATCCATCAAAATTGTATCCTTTTCTATCTGGTAAAAAAGCACCTCCGGATAATGCTGAAGCCGGTGCACGAAAAACATGAGGAGCTCCTTCCGGTGTTAAGTACAGGATGTCGGCAACCGCTTTTCCCTGGCGCAATAAATATTGACATCGTGAAATGTATTTATGATAGGCTTCGGCCATCGGCCACCAGGTTTGGTTTCTGTTCCATTGTACCCCATAAGGACCCATCGTCATGCCGGGCTTTAGTTTTTTATCTAAAGGCTGATGTTGAAATGTATGATAGACAAATTTGTTTACACCGGCAGCAAACGCCCAGTCACCCTGATTTTTCATGGAAGCCGGATGTTGCTTCCAGCCATCTTCAGCGGTAAACGATTCGGCAGCTACAATTGATTGCCCGTTGACATGCGCAATGGAAGCTGCCTGTATGCAGCTGAATGAAGAATTAAACCCGCCAGGGCTCCAGAATTCACACATGGGTACGTCGGCAACAGATCCAAGTTCCATATCTGCTGTGGGGTTCATATCATAGGGTTCAATGGACAGTCCGAATCCATTTCGATGGCTATATTTTTTGAGGTGTTTCGCATGGTATTCCACAATCAATTCCTGCGATGTTTGTCGCAGATCCCACAAGAACCGCTCGCTGATTTCCAGGCTCTCCACGATCTTACCTGCATATACCGGATAAAATAGAAGCGGGTCATATCCTCTTCGCTTTTTAAACTCGTTTCTGAATTCGGAGGTCCAGTTTTGTGCGCCCATTTCCCAGCTATCCATGTGCAGCATGGTCAATCCTCCCTTTGACGATTTGTTACGAGGACCGATCTTATCGAAGAAGTTTACCGGTAAATTCATTAAGATGATCATTAAATGCTGTTGTATCGAACTTATCGCACTCAAAGCCAAGTCCCGGCAAGGGCGCAGGCCGGGTAACAGCGCCGTTATTCCTGCGGCCAAAACGCATGATCGTCCACTTACCGTCGGGTGCCTCCCAAGACAGTGTACCATCAGCATTTAATTTGTCAGTAAGTTCTACTATACGACTCTTTGCAACGACAGCACTCGCGGGAAGAACGGGATGATTCGACACGGAAGGAAGATATTGTTTTACCCCTGGCTGCGAGGTATAAGGTGCGCGGTAGTACAGAGCCTTTTCATCAATACTTGCAATGGTGTTGGTATCTGGCGATGGAAAAGCCAATACCGCCACATCTTCATAAAAATCCGTCCATTCCTTTTTTAATTCCGGTGTAAAACCACCTTCACCAAAAAAAGGACGCTTGGGTAACGGTATCGGTAACTTTATTGGTTTCTTTTCAGCTCCGTTAATTTCTATACTGCTGCTTACAAGATGCTGCATGGATTGTGATGGTTTTACCCATGGGCCACCACTGCCCGTCCAACCCGGGCCAACCCCCAGCGTCATTTCTATTCCCAGCCGTTCACACTCATGCACGGCATGTGCAAACAGTGTCTTCCATTCTTCGCTTAGAAAATCAACTTTGCCACGGGGGACGCCAACATTTACTTCCAAAAACAAAACATTACCAATACCAGCTTGCTTCATCGATTCAAGATCCGCAGTCATGCCTTCTTTTGACAGGTTGCCATCCATAAAATACCAATAAACCCCGGGCCTGGCATCTTCCGGCGGATTGAGAAATTGTTCTTTCAATACCTGGATATCATTTGTACTTTCTCTTCCGTTGCAGCTAAACAGTATCAGAAGTATAATGACTGCAGAACCTTTCACCAGATAGTGCAACGGAGTATTTAACATTTGCATTTATAGAAGATAAAATATGCTTATCCTTAAGGATAGCAGTTAATCATAATTCCACCACTGCAACTGCAAATGGTTCAAGTATAATTTTTTCATTAAGTAAATTGGTTTTGGCAGGAGGATTTTCACCAGTGGTTATATCAACATAGCTAATCTTGGCTCCGCTGATTTCCTTAGGTAATATGACCTCTGCATGGGCGTTCTTTTTATTGATCAGCAGAATTCTTTTACTATTGGGGCCTGCAAATCCTTGGGCTACGACACCGGGTACTCCTAAATCTGTTTTTACAAGTTTATCGCCCGGGATGAAAGTTGTCAATCAAGAGTTTCAAGACCCAGTATCTTGCATTTGGGTTTCCGTTTTCCCAGTTCACCATGCTTACATCCGGAAACTGGGTTGGATAACCAACCAATTGTGACTCTCCCACTGCATCAATTCCCATCTTTGTCAGTTCAAGAAAAAGATGGGCATACATGGCACCTGCAAGATTCCAATAATTATTGTCGATGGGACCAGACACTTCCGGAGAGCGCAAAATGACTCCCAGCTCGTTGATCATTGTAAAAGTTTGTGGAGCAAGTCGCTTTCTGATGTTTTCGATATAACGCACCCTATCTAAAAATGCATCAGCTTTTTCAAAGAATGTATACTGATAAAATTCGAGTGGTTGTCCTTCAACTGAAGGAGACGAATAATGATGGTATGAAATTCCTTCCAATTTAATACCCGGTTTATGGTTTTTCGGATTCAGAAAATATTCAAAGTATTCCGGGTTAGTGGTTAGCGCAAGTGATATGCCTACAAATTTTGTTTCGGGGGAGATCTTTTTAAGTTCGGAAACAATGGCATCATACATTTGCGTGTATAGCTGTGGTGAGATATTATGCTCCAGATCCGGTTCGTTAAGTACTTCCCAATAAGGTATTTTGTAGTGATGCCCTGACTTATGAAACTTTCCTAATTCATCAGTAAACCCGCCTTTGGTGTACCAACTGAAAAGCCTTACATAGTAATCTGTTAATTCTTTCATTGAAGCATCCCTAAGCTTCGTCCCTTGATTATAGGTCCAACAGGTTTTATAAGCATCTTCGGGATAAGTCACTTTTTCTGTTGTTTCCCACATCCAGGCCGGAGTTGTGCTAAAATTAATTACAGCATCATGACCCTTTGTTGCTTCCATAAAGGCAATCATGGTACTATCGAGATAGCTAAAATCCCAAAAGGTATTGGTCTTAGTGGGAGGCGCCAATTCGGCTACGGCCATTTTGGGGTATGGAAACCAGGGTACATAACGAACATAATCGGCTTGCAAATCTTTTAATGCTTTAAATACATTTTTATGGATGGGTGAACCTGGCCGTACCATGGGATTTTCCACCAATTGAAGTGTTGGAGTGGTTTTGGACAAGAAGAGTGTTTTATCCCAATCTATCGAAATTGTATTTTTCTGTGCGCAACTATTTGTAGGAAATAGAGAGATAGCAAACAGCACTGATAGCACAATATTGTTGATATCTCTTTTCATAAATGATTCTTTTTCATAAATTGATTTGTCGAAGTCACTGATCTTTTTTTGATTCGTTTTGTGGATATAGGCAAACCTGTCTAAAGTCTCAGCAGGGCTTAGGTTGAGTAGGTATTTTATATACTTGATGATGATGAATGCATCTTTTAACTCTTCAATCGGTTTCGTTTAGAGCTTTTTTCAAATGTTACGGTTTATTATGTAAATAGACTTTAACCTAACTTTACAAGACATGTTTTTTTTGATAATTCATTTGTCCTTTTTGCTTAGCCATGGCTGAGCTCTATCGCAAATACCTGAATGGAGAAGATGTGTTGGATGACCAAACCGATTGGGGAGTTTCAGTCCACACGGTTGGCCATAATATTCACAAGCCTAAAACAAACTATCCTGATAAATCACATCCTAATTCCTATTGCTTCGATTGGGAAAATGGCAGGGTCCTGCAGGAGTTTCAATTGGTGTACATCTCCAATGGAAGTGGGGTCTTTGAATCGGAAACATCTGGCACAACTGTAGTTGAGGCCGGCACCGCTTTTCTTTTGTTTCCAGGGATATGGCACCGTTATAAACCATCAGAAGAAACAGGATGGGAAGAATTCTGGGTTGGCTATCAGGGTACTTATGTTAATTATTTAATGAGGCAAGCTTGTTTTAAGACAACTTCTCCTTTCGTACACATTGGGCAAAATGCCGAGTTGATGAGTGTATTTATAAAACTCATTGAGACGGTAAAGTATGAAGGCGTAGCCTACCGCCAGTTCTCGTCGTGCCTTATCAGCCAACTTCTCGCAATTGTATACGCCTCTGCCATCAACAGTGATGCCCACCGCCAAAATCAAAATAAGCTAATTCATCAGGCCCGGTTTAAGATCCATGAAAATCTCGATAAGAATATTAACCTGGAGCAGGTTGCCAAAGAACTGGGTGTAAGTTATCCCTGGTTCAGAAGGGTTTTTAAGGAGATAATAGGTGTTGCGCCTGGTCAATACCATCTTAATTTGCGTGTTGAGAAAGCCTGTACACTACTTAAAGAAACAGATCTTACAGTAGGAGAAATTGCTTTTCACCTGGGTTTTGAATCGGAGTTTTACTTCTCGCGTATTTTCAAAAAGAAGGTCGGAGTTCCCCCTAGAAAATACAGACAGGCTAGTTAGTCCTTAGTCACTAGTCCTTAGTCCTGAGTTTTGCAACTTGCAATCTTTATGACTCGGTGCTAAATACTAGCTACTCAGGTCTAAGGACTCAGGACTAAGGACTAAGGACTAGTTATTAGTTGTACCCTGGGTTTTGAGTTAGTTTAGGATTGATCCTTATCTCATTTGCCGGGATTGGAAACAAAGCCTCATAATCAGCAAACTGATAGTCACCCGCAGAAAACGGAATGCCTCCCCTATCAGTAGTTGGATTGCTCTTTTCGACCGCTGCATACGCATTCAGGAAAGCTGCCAGCTCAGCCGGAGTCTTAGTTCTTTTCAAATCAAACCATCGATGGTTTTCAAATGCCAGCTCAACCCTTCTCTCTTTAAGAACTGCATCACGGAACGATACCTGATCCAACCCACTTAATTCCTCTAACCCTGCCCGCGTACGTACGGCATTCAGGTGGTCATATGCTTCAGCCGTTGGACCATCCTGCTCATTGATCGCTTCGGCAAGCATCAACAATACGTCAGCATAGCGCAACACCGGCCAATTATCATTGGTAACACCTTGAATAGTGTGTGGATGATTATACTTATTGATAAACGGAACAGGTACAAATTCATTTGCCTGGTTAGTATATCCTTCTTTCAAAGACACATCTTTACGGAGGTCGTCGGCTTCATAGGCGGCAATCATATCCCTTGAGGGTATATTCCATCCTCCACCATTTTGTCCGGGAAAATTAATTACTCCGCCACTTGAGAACAAAGGCGCAAAAGTATAGATGAAGTTGCTACCCTCTCCAAGCGTATTGTCACCCTGAAACTGAACATCAAAAATGGATTCAGCATGGTTCTTTTTCGCTGGATCAAAAACATCCGCATAGTTGGGCAACAATGAATATCCCAATGTCAAAACCTGATTTAGTGTGGCCACAGCATCGCCATATTCTTTTCTTGTAAGCTGCACTTTGCCTAGCAAGGATAACGCGGCTCCCTTGGTGGCCCTTCCTATGTTGGCCGCATTATAGCTTTCTGGTAGGGCTGTCGTTGCAAACTCGAGATCGCTCTTGATCTGTTCGTACACGTTGTCTACGGGCTGCCGCACAAAATCATATGCTTCACCGGCGAGTTGCAAAGGTTCAGTGATAATAATGACCTCCCCAAAATATTGCACCAAAAGAAAATAATAGTAACCCCTCATGAATTTAAGTTCACCTTCATATTGCTTTTTAATTCCATCGTCAAATGTAGCACCGGAAAGTTTGGACAATGTGGTATTAATATTGACCATCGCCAGATAAATACTACTGTACAGGTTGTTAATATTACTGGTGCCCGAATTCATCTGCCAAAATTCAATCGCTTCAAGAGAAGGGCCTTGCCCTCTGTCTCCTACATTGAAATGGAGTGTGGTGTTATCGGAAACGAACTCATTGTATGCCCACTGGCTCGAAATGATCCCTTGAAGTTGTCCATAGACGCCGTTCACAGCCTGCTGAACCTGGGCCTCTGTTTGATAAAAGCCTGAGGCTACCAAGGTAGAGGGGTCCGTCTTGTCGAGAAAATCTTCACAAGACAACAGGCAAAACATAACGATCAAAATAGTTATATGTCTCATATTCGTAAAAAGTAAATGTTGATTTAAAATTTGATGTTGGCACCCATGGTAAATGTGCGGGGCACAGGGTAAACCTCATCATCAATCCCGGGTTGCGTACCTCCTCTTTGGTTGACTTCCGGATTGCTACCGGGGTAATCGGAAATCAAGGCCAGGTTTTCAGCATTGAAAAACACTCTGACCTTGCTCAATCCTGACATCTTTGGAAAGTTGTATCCAATGCTGATATTTTTTATCCACATGTGACTGGCATCATATATATATCGCGAATTGGATTCACGTTCCCATTTCCATGTATTGGAAGTAGCACCTCTTCCATCACCGCGATCGGCATCGGATCTCCAACGATTTATACCAGAGTGTAAAATATTAAAGACGCCATCCATATTCATGGTTGTTGCCTCGATGTTACGGTAGATGTCGTAATTTTGAGCACCGGTAAGCAGAATGTTAATATCAAACCCCCTGTAATCTCCCCCGAGCGTTAAACCCCAGGTAAAATCAGGGTATGGATTTCCAATTTCAACCATGTCCCGGTCGTCTGAAGCATAGGATATTACACCATCGTCATTGGCATCCAGATACTTGTAAACACCAGGGATGGCACCATCCTGGGTGGGCGATGCGGCAATTTCCTCATCAGTGTTGAAGATGCCGATCATTTTATAACCTGTGATCATTCCAATAGGCCTTCCAACTCTTGAGACGCTGTGACCGCCATAAAAACTTCCCTGCCATATGGCATCAGTTCCACCTCTGATAGCCAAGACCTTGTTGCGGTTAAATGAAATATTAAAATTGCTGTGAAAATTAACCTGACTAATCTTAGTCCTGTAGTCAAGAGCCAGTTCCACCCCTTTGTTTTGCACTTTACCGATGTTGGAAAAGGTATTATTGAACCCTGAGATTGCCGGTATCTGTACAGATAACAGCATGTTATCTGTCGTCCGATGATAATATTCAGCGACGAGTGTCACCTTGTTGTCAAACAGGCCCAGATCGATCCCTACATCAGTCTGCTTTGACTGCTCCCATCCCAATTCGACATTGGCAAATGATGATAATACTTTACCATTGACAAGGGTGGTGCCTAAAACATAATTGGAGGCATTCATGGCAGCCAGACTAGTATAATTTCCAATACTATTATTTCCAGTTACACCAAAACTTGCTCTCAGTTTAAGATCCGTCAGCCATGATATATCAGGCATAAATGATTCTTCCGTTATTCTCCATCCTACTGATGCAGCGGGGAAATTTCCGTATTTATTATTGACCCCGAAACGGGAGCTTCCTTCCCTGCGGAAAGTACCCGAGAAAAGATATTTATCCTTGAACGAATAATTGACGCGGCCAAAGTAAGCGAGCAGACTCCAACTCGCTTCGCCATTTATCGCCGTGAGGTCGAGCGCCGTGGCACTTGACGTCACATTCTTGATAGTGGCCACATCTAAAACTCTCACAATGTCGTCCGGAAATTGGTTTCCTGTTCCGGTTATGACCTTATCGGTCTGCTCTTGCGCTGTAAAGCCTACCAGGGCCTCAAAGGAGTGATCGCCGATGCTATTGGAGTATGTTAAAAGCTGATCCGCCGCGACGTTGGTAGATTTATAATATCGCTCCATTTTTGTCGCATTCCTTGGTGGTGGCTGGCTAAATCCAGTACCTGCCAGGGTTGAAGGCCTGAATTCCATTTGTTCGTAGTTGATCAACGTTGCGTTTACGGAAGACTTAAATTTAAAGTGCTTCAAAAATGACAACTGTATATAACCATTGGTCAATATATTGGTTTGGTTAAGGTGCCTGTCCATTTCATACATTTCCTGGACTGGGTTAACCGTTCCAAAAACGCCATTGGTCCCTCCGATATAATTATTGAACGATCCATCCCCATTATAGACCGGGTATCTGGGATCAGCCCATAAAGCTCGCCCAATAAGCGCATCACGGCCATTGGTGTCCGCATATTTTTCATTGGAGTTGGAGCCGGAAATGTTCCAGCCTACTGAAATAAAATCATTTATTTTTCCATCCATGTTAGCCCTAACGTTGTAACGTTTGAGACCCGTTTTGATAACAGCTCCCATCCTGGTTCAGATATCCTACTGAAAACAACGACCTGAAGTTATCTTTCCCTACCGATGCCGTGATGTTATAATTTTGGAATCCTGCATTCTTATTGGTGATCTCATCGAACCAATCAGTAGAATACTGGGTCTGTTCAGGGTTTTGGAACTCTAAGGGAACTTCGCTGAGATCGGGCTCCCTGCCTTCAAAATACCGGATCTTGTCCATGAAGCTATCCTTCTTAAACTGGGCAAACTCTACACCGTTCATCATTTTTGTCCTTCTGGAATCCGGGATATTCTGAACACCCGCGTTGACATCAACAGTTAAATTCACCTGACCACTTTTTGCAGACTTGGTAGTGATCAGAACAACGCCATTCGAACCTCTTGCCCCATAGATGGCGGTAGAGGCAGCATCTTTCAATACGGTAATACTTTCAATATCCGTTGGGTTCAGGCTTTGCCCAATGGATGTTCCAATTGGAAATCCATCAACCACATAGAGTGGCTGGCTTCCTGCTCCCAGTGAGCCAATGCCCCGGATAGTTACTTCCAATTCCGCACCGGGCCTTCCTTGCGTTTGCCTTACCTGCACACCAGGAGCTTGTCCCATCAATAAACGTCCGGCATTGGAAGCAGGCGGATTGCCAATATTTCCAAGGTTGACAACCGACACAGCAGAAGTAACATCCGCTTTTCGCAAGGTGCCATAGCCCATAACAATTACTTCAGAAAGTGTTTGCGTGTCTTCCGCCAAAACGATGTCAATGGACTGATCTCCCCCCAACGCGTCACCTCCTGGCTGGAAAATCCTATAGCCGAAATAACAAGCGTGCTATTTTCATCCGGAACCTGAAATGGAATATCTACCATTCTTGTCCGTGGTGGTTCCGGAAGTAGTTCCTTTAAGGATGATATTTACACCTGGCATTGGTTCAGCATTTACAGAATCTTTAACAGTCCCCGTTACTACAATCTGAGCCTGTGATTGCACAGGAAAACAGAACAGCGCACTTAATATTATCAGTGCGCCATACTTCCAGTATTTAAATAGTAGAGTTTTTCTTTTCATATTAATTTTTCATTTTTTGATTCGGGCTCGGATGGTCGAACACCTTCTAAGATAGTAGCGGCAAACCGGCCGAGATGAGCATCAAGGCCCACGGTTGAGTAAGTATTTTATGTATTTAAGGATAAAGTGCATTTCTTTGATGTCTTAATGGATTGCGCAATCGTTTCCATATTGTAAATCAACCTCACCTTAGTTTTATAAAACATGTTTTTTTTGATAATCTATTTGTCCTTTTTGCTTAACGATGGTCTGAGATTCATTCAGTCCCAGTATCCTGCAATACCCTGCTTCCTACGGATTCGTTCGGAAAAGGACAGGTCATAAGGACGTTGAAATTTCAGTGCAAAATTGTAACAGCCCCTTTATACATCTTCTTCATGTAAGGGAGACTTAGATCAACCGTATAATAATATGTATCGACTGGCAATACCTGTCCATTGAAAATCCCGTCCCACCGTTTTTCAAAGCTTCTTGACTCATAAACTAAAACACCTCGTTTGTCGTAAACCCTGATAATCGCGTCATCTACTTTATCTGTATTGGATACATTAACACCCCAGGTATCATTCCAAGTATCACCATTCGGTGTAAATGCCTTTGGGATCTCAAGGGATATGTTTGTCTCCATATTGATCTGCCTTTCGTAAGTCGGGCTCACCAACTGGCCATCGTCAACGTTGATATAGATTGTCCGCGGTCCCGATAAGATGTTACTTGAATTCCCATTCTCATCCTGGGTTAAACGATAATTATATTGAATAGACCGCAGTGCAGAACGATACTCGGCAATGGTTGCATAACCAATCAGAAAGAGTGTTCCCATTGAGTCATAAACCGCTTTTATGTTTGAGGCATCGCCACTAAATATAAGTTCATCATTTGCTATATTGTAGTTAAGGTGTCGAAAACCTATCTCGGCAAAAATCAAATGATCACTATCGACATCTCTTAAATCCAACGACTCGAAAATTGTTATAGGCTCGGCACCTGGCACATATTTCAGTTCCGCTGTTTCAAGACTTAAAATTTCAGGAGAATCATTAACAGGATCTACCAGGATAGACAATTTAAATTCATCACTTTTGTTTATACCATCACTGACCTTAACACCTACTTCTATGAACCCATTTAGGTTCAAAGCAGGTTTAATACTACCACCTTCTGTAGTATAGACATCGGCATTTCCAGGTAAAATTATGAGTGAAAATCCTTGTGGATAATCAGGATCATCAGCATCAGTTACAATCAGGTCCGAAAGACTGATCACCAAAGTACTATCTTCCCTAACGCTAAGTTCTTTCTGGCCGTTGATCTTAGGGTTTGAAGTTAGTGGCGTTACTTGAATTTTCAGTTCGAATGGAGCGCTCTCATTTTCGCCATCATTCACGCTAACTTTAACACCAAACGTACCATTTGAAATATTGGCACGTGGCGCTACGGTCGCGCGATCAACGCTATAGTCGTTGCCTGGAAAAACTTTTAGGGTAAAATCATTGGGGTACGTATCATCAGGATCGGTGACAAATAAATGGGACAACTGCAGGGTGACTGAAGTGTTTTGCGTGATACTAATTGACTTTTGACCCGTAATAACCGGAGGCACATTTGGCTTAACTGAAAGCACATTTATTTTCACCTTGAATTCCGGGCTGTTGGCTTTCTTATCATTCACAACAACTGCCACTTCTAACATACCTGTAAACCCAGGTCTCGGAGTAACGATGTTGCCTGCTACGGAATAATTATTTCCTCTTGAAATTGTCAGTGTAAAATCATCAGGGTATTTGTTATCTGGATCGGTAACTATCAAGTCGGACAGTTTTATAAGTATGGACGTGTTAATATTTGTATTCAGTGGTACTTGTCCTGTGATTTTCGGCGCAACATTTTGACTTTTAACTACATCGATTTTCAGATCAAAGCGATTACTCTCATTCTGTCCATCGTTAACTGAAACGGGAACTGTCAACATTCCAGAGAAGTTGCCCGACGGTGTGATAATATTTCCGTTGGCTGTAAAATTATTACCATCAAACACTTTCAAGGTAAACCCTGTCGGATAAGTATTATCGGGATCAGTGACTTTTAAATGATTCAATACAATAGTAAGACTTGCTCCTTGGTTCATGCTTACCGGTGACTGACCTGTAATCTGAGGTGGGGTATTCTGGGTTTTCACGACGTCGATTTTCAAGTCGAACCGATTACTCTCATTCTGTCCATCGTTAACTGAAACAGGAACTGTCAGCTTTCCAGAGAAGTTGGCCGAAGGTGTGATGGTGTTTCCATTGGCTGTATAATTATTTCCGTCAAATACTTTCAAGGTAAACCCTGTCGGATAAGTATTATCAGGATCGATAACTGTTAAATGTGCAAATTCAATTTTCAGGTTTCCACCTTGATTCACATTCAACGGCTGTTGAGCAGTAATTTTTGGAGGGGTATTCTGCGCTTTCACGACGTCGATTTTCAAATCGAACTGATTGCTTTCATTCAGACCATCGTTAACTGAAACAGGAACTGTCAGCTTTCCAGAGAAGCTGGCCGAAGGTGTGATGGTGTTTCCATTGATTGTAAAATTATTGTCGCTAAATACTTTCAAGGTAAACCCTGTCGGATAAGTATTGTCAGGATCGGTAACTTTTAAATGATTCAATACAATAGTAAGACTTGCTCCTTGATTCATGCTTACTGGTGACTGACCTGTAATCTGAGGTGCAGCGTTTTGCAATTCCTGGACATTGATCTGAAGGTCGAACTTTTTGCTTTTGTTTTTTCCATCACTTACTTCAACAGGAACCTTAAGCATCCCTGAGAAATTTTTGTCTGGTGTTACGGTGGCTCCTTGTACTTTATAATTCTTACCCCCATTTACCTCTAGTGAAAAGCCATTGGGATAGACTGGCGTCGGATCCTTATCGGTCACAATCAAATTGCCTAATGTTATTGTAATTGAACTACCCTCCTTGGTCACTAAGGGAGAAGGAGTCTGGCCTTTGATCTCGGGCGTAAATCTATTTTGCTGACTAAATGAGCTGGAGGCCGTCATTAGAAGGAGGAAAATAACCGGCAAATGAAGGCGGCGCATATTTGAAAGGACTTACAATCAAAAGCATAGCTAAAAGGCATGCCACAGAACAAAAATTAATCTGCAAGTAAAAAACCAATTGCTATGCTTTAGACAGAGAGGTGGCCTGAGGAATTAATTCCCCAGTCAGAGAAATTTTACTCAAACAAATTGATAACTTCCAATCGCTATAACCGCTCAAAGCGTTGAACAAAAAATGCCAGTCACCAGTAAAGTATAAATTGACAATGATAAAAACATTTCTAACCGTCGGACTATTTACTGCCTGCCTGGGTCTCCTGGGTAGCAGTGACGCTTCTGATGCGACATTACGAACACAAACCAATTCTCAAAAAATGAAGATTTCAGATGAAACTTTAAAGCAAATTCTTGAGGCTTTCAATCGACATGATCTTGATGCGATAATGGAATTCTTTTCAGATGATTGCTCATTTGATTTTCCAAGGGGCCCCGAGTATTTCGGACAACGCTTCAAGGGTAAAGCACAGGTGCGAGAGGCCCTTGCTGGTCGCTTCAAAGGAATTCCTGATGTTCACTATGGTGAAGACCGTCACTGGACTTCAGCCGATGGAGACAGGGGCGTATCAGAATGGACACTTACAGGAACCACCACTTCAGGAGTTAATATAAAAGTAAGGGGTTGTGACCTTTGGGAGTTTCGTAATGGTAAAGTTACCCGAAAGGATTCTTATTGGAAGATAGTTGAGCCCGCAACGAAATGAGTAAATAGGGATTGACGCGTATATGAAATCAATACTTAAGCTAAGGCATTGGCAAATATTTCTAATCCTTTTCGTCGGACTATCAATAAAGAGTGAGGATACATAATAATCACGTCGCTACATATATCATTTTTGATGAATTAGCACCCAACTTTCCTGACTGGATTTAGCATTTCTCCGTGGACCTCCGTGCCTACCTCAGTGTGCCTCGGTGTTTATGGATTTTAAACGCATTTGGAAAATAGCCGGTAAGCTGTCCTCATGGCAGACCCTCAGGTACGTACAGTAAAGAGCAGTATCCTCACCCTAAAAATACAAAAGTTGAGTACCTTCAACCCATCTTGTAAAAAGACAAAGCATGAAAAAACAAGGCTTTTTGATTGACATGGATGGCGTAATTTATGGTGGTGACACCATGATACCTGGCGCTGATAAATTCATTTCACAGCTGGTGAAGGAAGATATCCCGTTCACATTCATGACTAATAACAGTCAGCGTACACCAACAGACGCCGTACGGAAGCTCCGGAAAATGGGAATCGATACAACAGAGGAACACGTGTATACAAGTGCTATGGCCACCGGCCAGTTCATTGCCGGACAAATGCCCAAAGGAGCGGTGTTCGTGCTGGGTGAAGGAGGATTGATATCGAGCCTGCACCAGCATGGAATGACCATGGTAGATACAGAGCCGGATTTTGTGGTGCTCGGCGAAGGAAGGAATTTTACCCTTGAGATGGTACAACGTGCCGTAGACATGATCCTCGCAGGCGCAAAATTTATCGCAACAAACCGCGATCCGTCACCAAAGAAAAAGGGCTGGAACAATCTTGGAATTGCGGCGATTACAGCAATGATCGAAGAAGCTACTGGTACTAAGGCTTTCGTGGTAGGCAAACCCGGCCCATTTATGATGAGAGCAGCCCGTAAGTTTATAGGTCTTGAAACCGCCGATACCGTTGTGATCGGCGACACCATGGAAACAGACATCATTGGAGGCGTTCAAGTGGGTTACAAATCGATTCTCGTTTTATCCGGAATGACCCGGAAGGATGATCTTACACGATTTGCATACAAACCTGACCTGGTCGTTGAAAGCATAACAGATATTAAGCTGCCCATCAAATGGGAGGAACTCCACTGATGAGACTGGCGCAATCAGACCCCTTCAAAAGTCGCATCTACACCGGTCCTGAATGGTTATACCCCTGTATATTTGTTTCTTCGAAATCAGTCACTCCATTAAAATTTGAAACCTTAACACCCCGACCAACTATTATGAAGCGCACAAACATTCTATACTGGATTTTCACAGGACTTTTTGCCTTAATCATGTTTTCCACGGCCGTGCCAAATGTAATGATGTCCGCCGGTTCTATCGACCTGATCACGACCAAACTTGGCTATCCGAAGTACTTCATTATGATAACCGGTGTCGCCAAGATCCTGGGTGTAATCGGTATTATCGTTCCGGGCTATCCCAGAATAAAAGAATGGGCATATGCCGGATTGTTCTTCGACCTCATTGCCGCAACGGTCTCGGGTATCGTTGTCGAGGGATTCCATCCTATGCAATTGTTCATGGCGATCTTCTTCGCTCCAGGCGTATTGTCGTATATCTACTATCACAAAAAACTCAGAGAACTAGACGTTAAGGGCCAAAACTAAACGCTGGTCATCAGCCTCGTAACGGCAGGATGTTCGACCAGGGGAGTAATTCTGGCGAACTCTCGGTTTTAGGCCACACAAGTTCACTAAGGCACTAGAATGACGCACGATATTTAAATGTCTTTCTTAGTGTCTTTGCTTGCCCGCCATAGCGCCGATAAGTATCGGGGTAGCAGGGGGTGCCTTTGTGGTAATCCATCCAAACTCGTAAATAATTGAATTAGCCAGTAGTAAACTCCTCCGCACCATCCACGAAGCCATGATTTTCCTTATACCTTTAGGGGCTCCGGTTTAATCAGCATTCGCTCAGGTTGGAGGTATGCTTATTGAAAGGTCCTTTTTTTTACCATGGCAGCAGGACTTAACAGAATCGGTTAATAATATGCAGCAACTGATCGGATGTTGAGTCGATCTTATCCATGTATTGACTGGAAGTTGGCTGTTCTTTGTCTTTCATTCCAAGGAAGCACAGTCCTTTGATCGTTGCCATAGTTCTTTTGATATCCCCAGAAAGACGCTGCATCTGGATGTCCCTTTCGTTTAATGACCGTTGCAGCAAGTCCTTATTTATCTCCAGCTCTTTGGTTCTCTCCTTAACGCGTTGCTCCAGAAGGTCATTCATCAGTTTCTTATGGTGATTTGTTCTTATAAGGATGAAAGTGATAATGACAAGTAATGCAGCGATGATACCTATGAATATGTTGAGAAAGCGTTGTCTTGCTATTATTCCATATTCAGTACTCAATATATTGTTTTGTGCATCAATTCGCGCCCTATTTTCATGCGCCATGTATTCCGCTTCAACTCTCATCAAGTTTCTTGTAAATTCATAACTGTATATACTGTCTTTTAAATGAAATATATTTCTCCTGAAACAACTTTACTTTGCTTACTTGATTCTCTTTTTCATATAAATTTATAGTTCCGAATACAGCTGAAGCAAACCTTGATTATATGACACTTTTGAGGTCAGTAATAGTTTCTGATGCTTCTATCAGACTCTTTAACGACTGAATTTCATTTATCTTGAAATAACTCTGATAAAGGTGAACAATATTATCCAATTGAAATCTGTTCATTGCTCAATTTCTTTGATAAAGTGAAATGAGTTTTAAAAATTGCGTCTCAGCATATCAGGTATTTACATGATCCTAGGTAAAATAGTCCTTGCAAAATTCAAATGCATCTGCACTAGTTCCGAGCAATTAATTTTTCACAATATGCATTTGCTTCAGCCAGATACCGGCCAGCTCTCTTAAAATCACTTTTATAAGAATAACATAGACTTATATTTATAAGTAAAATATCCATATCATAATTGTATTCAACATCTCTCTTAATCTCCAATGCTCTTAAATAATAATTAACGCTTTATCTAATGTCCTCCAATTTGAAATAAACCAATCCAATATTGTGCAATGCCACGCTAATTTCTGGCTTGGCGAACCATACTTTTCCCTAAACTCTAGTGATTCAAACCTATATCATTGGCCTTATCATAGAAGGACTTATTTAAATATACGCATCGTTAAGCCATTTAATATATGCTTTAATTCTCAATAATATTTATTCCGCCGCGCTATCGGAAGAATTTCGATTGAAACGCTGAAAGACGAGTCCGAATAACCAAGGCGCCTAAATGCAAGAGATTCAATTCGTCCAGCGCGTTACAAATCTTAAAGAATCGCCATAGGTTTCGCTATTTTCACGGAGCTCTTTGCAAATAGCAAGAGCCTCTTCATTATTCATATCAACTTGTTCATAAGCAATTTGATAGAACAAGTCTGCTTGCTGCAATCCCTGTTACCATGGTAGCAGGGCTTTAAGTGAGTCAATTTTTTGAGAGTAAACATTTATGGGAAAAATCATTGCCAATAGGAACCACATGATGTACCTTATTGATCTGAGAGGGGACGGTAAATGGCACTGAACGTCTCGTGAATTTATGTGGATTTGACAAAATATATCCACTAAAATGTTGATATAATAACGCATAACATGAGGATTACCTGATTTCTAACAACTATCTATTCTATTAATTTAAATCATTAATCTTATAATACCATGCTATTGATAGTTACATCACGCAAAAAATTTGAAACCGAGGTGTCAAAACAGGCAACTGAAGCCTGTGATCAGATCATGAATGAAATGGGTGCGGAGATACATGACGATCTCATTCAAAAGTTGTCGATATTCAGACTGTATCTTGACAGGCTCGAAAATTCCGCTCACCTGAGTAAAGACCTTGCGGACATTTTTACGGGCATGAGGACAGATTTTGAAAACGTTTCCCAAGCTGTGAGACGGGTGTCCAGGCGCCTAATGCCATTGACAATGGAAGGCGATTCTTTCAGAACGTCTATAGAAGTTCTTTGTCAGAACATGGAGAGCACCAAATCTGGTAACGTTCATTTTGAATCGACGGGGGAAGAAAAGAGTATTTCTGCGATCGATCAGACCCACCTTTACCGCATTATCCAGGAATTGATACACAATGCATTCAAGCATTCATCAGCATGGCATATCTGGGTAAGGTTAAAGTGGGAAGCGAACGGCATCGTTGTCGAAGTAGAAGATGACGGTACTGGCGTGCACCACATTCCCAAATTTGTGGACAGGCTGCGCAAAAAGTACAATACACTAAAAATGAGAAGCCGCGTTCTCGGAGCTTCCATAACGTATCAGCACGGACACCGAGGACTCCTTGCAAAGGTGGCCCTATCCCTGAAACAAAGTTAATTACTCCTTGTTTTCACAGTTACAAGATCCCGTTTCGATAGGCATAAGCCAGCAGTCCTGCCGTATTATGAACTCCAACCTTTCGAATGAGACGTATCCGGTAAGTTTCCGTTGTAGCTTCACTCATCTTCAAAAACGGCGCAATCTCTTTTGTAGTCAATCCGCTTGCAATTGCTTTCAATAGTTCACGTTCACCAAAATTCAAAACGACAGGAGGCACTGTATCCCAGCGATGCGCGTTACTTTTGATAACATTTAATATCTTCTCCGAAAAATAGCTTCCGGTTTCCAATGTTTTCCTGATGGTCTTTATGATCTCTTTGTAGCCATCTAACTTGTATACAATGCCATGTACACCAGCCTGAAGAAGATTCATTACAAGCTCTGTGCCCTCTAATCCGGTCAAAATAATAACGCGCGGCGGTTCCTCTTCCTTCTTAAGCAGATTCAGGAGCTCAATCCCGTTAGTATTGATCAGCCTGAAGTCCATGATCACAAAGTCAATGTTCTTTTTGATCTGCTCCTCAAACTCCGCTTTATTCGAAGCTTCATAGATCGTTTTAATGAAATCTTCCTTCTCGAGCAATGATCTCAAACCCTCTCTTATGAGGGTTTCATCTTCCACCAACAAAAAAGTAAGCTTATTCATAAATCCCTATTTTGACCACGCGCGATCAAAAATAACAATGCAATCATATAAACCTGCTTTTTACGCTGTCTGGATTTCCTGATCAAACGCAAAATGAGTATGATGATTCGACTATTCTTCAGAATTTTCATGAGTCAATAGACAATATGGAAAAGTAAAAAGGTAGCTCACTTTTCCCATCGACATTATAGCGTTGTTACAAAAAGTATTTTGCAGGGCACAAGACCTTTCTTTTGTGTGCTATCCCCCCAGAAAGGTCGCCCTGCATTTTTGTACTACGTCGAACTTATAGCTAGGCTGACACGCTAACTAATAACAGAGCCTGGATGAACGAGATCGACAGGCTGGACAAGTCTTAGTTTACCGTCCGCATCCTCGGCCATCAATATCATCCCCTCTGATTGAATGCCCATCATTTTCCGAGGCGCGAGGTTAGCTATCAACGTCACTTGCTTACCTAACATCTCCTCAGGCGAATAATGCTGCGCGATCCCGCTGAGGATCGTTCGCTTATCGACACCGGTATCGACAGTAAGCTTCAGCAGCTTATTGGACCTTTCCATTTTCTCCGCAGTGAGTACCACGCCTACGCGAATGTCCAATTTGGCGAAGTCGTCAAAGGTCACCTCCGGTTTCAACGGGGCAAGCTCTACCTTTGGCGATTCAGCGGCCTCATTTTTCTTCAGCTTGTTTTGAAGCTTGAGCAGCTGCCGGTCGATAACGTCATTCTCAATTTTTTCAAATAATAAAGAAGCGGTTCCCAGTATATGGCCAGCGTCTAGCAACTGTCCTGAACCAGCAGCCTGCCAATTCCGCTTTTGAATGTTCAGCATGGCGTTGATCTTGTCAGCGGTAAAGGGTAAAAATGGTTCAGCCAATACGCCAAGGTTGGCAACAATTTGCAACGCAATATTCAACACGGTGCGAACACGATCAGGATCGGTCTTATAAACTTTCCAGGGCTCGTTATCAGCCAGGTATTTATTTCCAAGACGCGCTACATCCATCAGTCCCGCTGTGGCCTCTCTGAATCTGAATTGCTCGAGCGACGCCTTAATCCGCTCTGGTAATTCTTTCAATGTCTGAAGGGCTGCCTCGTCGGTTGACTCGAGTGATGTACGTGGCGGCACTTTATTGTCAAAATATTTCTGCGTGAGCACGAAAGCACGGTTTATAAAATTACCAAGGATGGCTACCAACTCATTGTTGTTCCGCGACTGAAAATCTTTCCACGTAAACTCGCTGTCTTTTGTTTCGGGTAGATTCGCCAGCAGGCAATACCGGAGCACATCAGGCTTTCCGGGAAAGTCCTCCAGGTACTCATGCATCTCAATTGACCAGCCTCTGCTCGTAGACATCTTATCTCCCTCGAGGTTCATAAACTCGTTGGCTGGAACATTGTCAGGCACAACGTATTCGCCATGCGCATGAAGCATGACCGGGAAGATGATACAATGGAAAACGATGTTATCTTTCCCTACAAAATGGATCAATCTTGTATCGTCATCCTGCCAGTATTTCTTCCAGTCTTCTGCAGCCAGCTTTCCAAAGTCACGCTGGGGCTGGGCATACTCCAGCTTACCGGAACTCATCTCCTCAAAAAAGGCGCGCGTCGCAGAGATGTATCCTATAGGAGCGTCGAACCAAACGTATAATACTTTACCCTCAGCGTCAGGTAAAGGAACTTTAATACCCCAATCAAGGTCGCGTGTCATAGCACGCGGCAGCAGTCCCGCTTCGATCCATGATTTACATTGTCCATAAACATTGACCTTCCAATCTTCCGCATGACCCTTCAGTATCCATTCTCTCAACCAGGGTTCATAGTTCTGCAATGGAAGATACCAATGCTTCGTCTCCCTTAACACCGGAGCATTGCCTGTCAGCGTTGACCTGGGATTGATCAATTCTCGAGGGCTCAAGGTGGAGCCGCAGCGTTCACACTGATCACCATAGGCATTCGGATTGCCGCACCTCGGACAAGTCCCTACTATGTATCGATCGGCGAGAAATAGCTTAGCTTCATCGTCGTAGTATTGCTCCGATACTTCTTCGTTCAATAAACCTTTATTGTAAATGTCGAGAAATATCTCCTGGGAAGTTTGATGATGGATAGCTTCGCTTGTTCTGTGATAGATATCGAATGAGATACCTAATGCCTTGAAACAATCTCTCATCTGAGCGTGATACTTGTCAATAATGGCTTTGGGAGTAGTACCTTCTTTTAACGCCTGATTGGGAATTGCCGTGCCGTGCTCATCGCTGCCACAGACGAACAGCACGTCCGTTTCCCGGGACCTGAGATACCGCACATAAACATCGGAAGGGATATAGGCACCGGCAAGGTGACCAATATGCTTTGGGCCATTGGCGTATGGCAAGGCTGCCGTGACAGTGTGACGTTTGAACTTATTCATAGAAATGTGCCCTTAAGAGGCGCAAAGATGATAATAGAAACGGAGGGAAAAAAATTCCTAAAAGGATAGAATTATGAGAGGCCAAAGCGATACAGGGCCATTATCGTGCACGAGGATCACCCCAATCGCCGTTCAAATTTCTGTGCCTCTATATATGGGGTCTTCGGGAATATCACATAAAATTCGGTGTAGCCCTCGGGAGTTGTCAGAAGCCCCACACGGCCGCCAATCTTCTCTGTCGCCGTCTTGGTAATATACAGACCAATGCCCCCGGTTTCAGAACGTTCAGATGCCCGTGAGAACATCTGGAAAAGTTTACTGGGACTCGATTCGCTAATACCGATGCCGTTGTCGATAACACGGGCCTTCACGGTATTATTATCGACATTCGAAATGTGCACATTCATGAATGACTCAACCCGTTCTGAGTCATTATAGAACTTAATAGCATTATCGATGAGGTTCTCCAACACTATCCTAACCAGCTCTTTGTCTGACTGTATCTCCGCGCGTGGATCAATGAAAGTGTTGATCCTGAGATCCGGCGGAAGACCTTTCTTCTTTTCAAGCATCAGCACGTCATGTATAATGCTGGCAAAATCTATTCTTTCGATGGTAAGCTTGGAATTGTTTATCTGATTGATGATAACCAGTCTCGTAAGTATCGAGTTCAATCGTTCTGCAGTTGCATCGAGTTTCCTGAGGTAATCCAGGGCGATGGGATCCCTGACGTCCATCAGGGCCACATTGCACATGCCCTTTAGACTTGCCAATGGCCCGCGGATATCATGGGATGTTTTATAAATAAAATTATCCAGCTCATCATTCACCTGCTTAAGCGACTGATTCACGCGTGCAAGGTCGATGGTCTTCTTGTCGACCTCAACGTCCAGCTCACGATTCTTATTCTCCAGTTCAAAATTCTGCTTTTGTATTACTTCCTTAGCTTCCGAAAGTTTTGCATTAACGCGTTTAATATTTCTGTTACCAATTTGCAATACCCGTACAAGCAAACCAGCGAGCAAGGCGATCAGTGTGACAGCAACATTTAGATTGCGTGACTGCTTGATCAGGACTTCATTTGACGCGATTGTTGCAATGTTTTCACGCTCCTCATAATCGGATTGTATCTTAGCAATATTTTTGACCAATTGCCTCCCGATTAGCGTATCTGAAAGATCAATTAATCTCCTTTGAAAGATTGCAACATTCTTATAATCCTTCATGGTCGTATAGACGTTTGACAAATTTCTATAGATATCAATTGAGAGTTGATTAAAGCCTCCCGCTCTTGCTATTGAATCGGCTCGATTTAATGTCTCAATTCCTTCTTTATATCTATTTGTGGCGATCGAAATTTGAGCTAAATACACTAAATTCTCTGCTTGCCATCTTTTGTCATTTGTCCTTATTGCATTCGCTAGCGATTTGTTGAGATGAATACCTGCATCTATAAAATCCTTTAAACGATATGATGCTTCACCTAAATTGAACTCTGCACTAATCAATACATCGTCACTACAATTCCTCTCACCACAGATTGCTAGTGCCTGCGCCGTGTAGTTTTTTGCCTCCTTATAATTTTTCAGCTGCAACTCGCATAGTCCAAGATTCAAATATAACATATGCAAATCGACTGTATCTTTAACCTCCTTTTTCAACTCAAGGCATTTCGTCCAATATTTCAAGGCACCTTCGTAATTATAAAGTTTGAAGTAAACTAGTCCAATGTTATTCAAGGATATGGATATCTCCGCCTTATTTCCCTGCGCTTCTCTAAGCACAAGCGACTGAAAATGATACTCAAGAGCCTTGTCATACTGCGCTCGGAACGTGTGAGACACCGCCAATGCATTAAGAATTTTCTTCCGTTCGTCCGCTAATTTATTTCGCGTTGCTATTGGAAGTATTGCATTGAGTACTTTGATGGACTCTAGCAGGTTGTTAAGGCGGCGAAGCGCCTGGCCTTTTACCCTACCGGCTTTAACAAGTCTAGCTGTATCCCCGAACTGAAGAGCTAGGTCATATGCATGACTCGCGTACTTGAAAGCCTCCTCGTCGTCATGTTGTAGATATTGCCACCCTAATTCCAGCTCAACCGCCATCAATTCTTTATTGTTTCTTGGGGGCCGCTTCAATTCGGTGAGCAGTGAGTCCAAAACTCGCATGTCTTGCGCTTCAACATGAAAGCTGAATATGAGTATCAAGATAATACTTAAACTGACTTTTAACGCTTTAAAAAAAATTTGGTACACAGGTGACTTCCAAAATTTTGTTACAATAAAAAATTAAAAACAATAGATCAACTTTGACTTATCAATTTAACAGTAAAGAAGACTATTTCAAAAACCTAAAACCTAATAACCATGAAAAAAATGATCTACATCCTATTGTTCGCATTTGCTACAGCAATGACAGTAACTGCTTGCACAGAAGAAGAAGTTGCCCCAAGCACAGAGATGAATGGCGGCGGAAATGCTTCAGATCCAAAATAAGTCAATAGACCCAACACCTTTAAAACCAACCCAATGAAAAAAATACTTTATACTTTATTGTTTGCCCTTGCTGCTTCCATGGCAGTCACTTCTTGTACTGAAGAAGACGTTCAACCTAATACCGTAGAGAACGGTGGCGGCAATGCTTCTGATCCCAAAAAGTAACAGTAAAAATCAAACGCTAAATTATCAATCAAATGAAAACCAAAATAATGCTTTTAATCGCTGGTGCCGCTATAGTAACTCTTTCTTTCACTTTCGCTTCAACGACACAAGTAGAGAAAAAACAATCAAGCGCTTCAGTTGAAGATCAATCAGCTCAGACTGGCGGATATATCTTAGAAGAAAAGTAGTTCGAGATTAACAACTACCCGACCCAAGCTTATCACTGGCAGGGGGCATGTCCTAAGGGCATGCGTTTGAAAAGTAGTCTGTAATTAGGGAATGTGCATTAGCCCATTGTATTGGGCAAACACCCGCTTCTCATTAACTGAGCTGCTTTACCTGCCTTACCGCAGTAAGGGTGTGATTTTCAATATGGCGCTTTAGAATCCGGCCTGTAGTATAGACAATTCAAATCTCCGCAACCGGCGGGAGATTAATAGTCCAATAAGGGTCCCAACCTTATGTGGATAAAAAAAGAAACAATTCAGTCCGGATTACACTGGTTACTTTGTGACTCGTCGACGAGAAAGACGGGGTCCCCCCGCCCGGCCTCGGTAGTTCGTCATCCAAGGCAAGCACTCATCGACAGATCCAGCAACTCACCGGCTACCCTGCCCTGTAATACGGGCCTGAGAATAGCATCATTACCCCGGTTTTCTTTAAAAATAGGAGTAAACCTTACATGCTTTTTTTCGGAAAACCAGATTGTTTTTTAAGATCCTTTGTACGCCGCCCGGGGTTTTAGCTCCAAAGTCTGGAACATCTCCCGGTCCCTGATATACCCCGGATTCCGGGTGGTCAGCAGCTTGTCCCCAGCAAAGATACTGTTAGCCCCAGCCAGGAAACATAGGGCCTGTTCCTCAAGGTTCATACGCACTCTTCCCGCAGATAAACGCACCATTGTCTTAGGCATGATCATACGCGCAGTAGCGATCATCCTTACCATTTCCCACACCGATACTTTAGGCTGATCTTCCAACGGCGTTCCCTCAATAGGAACCAATGCATTGACAGGAACTGATTCAGGATGTTCGGGCAACGTAGCCAGTATATGCAACATTCCTATACGATCCGATTGATGCTCACCCATACCAATGATACCTCCCGAACAAACAGAGATCTTTGCATTGCGCACACTCTCCAATGTTTGAAGCCTGTCACCATAAGTGCGCGTCGATATGATCTCTCCGTAATATTCTTCACTTGTATCGAGATTGTGATTGTAAGCATATAAGCCGGCATCCTTAAGCTTCTGTGCCTGCGATGGTGTTAACATTCCCAACGTACAGCATACTTCCATGCCCATTCCACTTACGCCCTTCACCATATCGATGACCTTATCGAAATCACGATTGTCACGAACCTCGCGCCACGCCGCGCCCATACAAAATCTTGTACTGCCCGATTCCTTTGCCTCCAAAGCTTTTTGCAATACTTCACCGACATCCATCAGCTTCTCCACCTTTACATCTGTGTGATAACGCGCGGCCTGCGGGCAGTACGCACAATCTTCGGGACATCCGCCTGTTTTTACAGAAAGCAGTGTACATACCTGCACCTCCGAAGGATCATGATAAGTCCTGTGAACAGTGGCTGCTTCGTAAATAAGACTGAGTATGGGCCTGTTGTATATCGAAGAAATCTCTTCGCGCGTCCAGTCGTTTCGTATGGTCGTCATCCTTTGTGTTAGTATTGATTTTTATTAATGAATGCTGAGCTCGAAAGGCATACGTGCCTGTATACCCTCGTATGACTTAATATGTTTGATCTGCTCATACAGATAATAGTGCTCGCCAAGTTGTTCGCGGATCGCGCTTTCACGTGAGTCTTCTTCGATCTGTTCGACCACCTGCTCAAAGAATGATGGTGTATACTTCGGATAGAAGCGTACCCTGTAATCATCCGTTACACCTGCGGCCTGTGCAGCGATCTTCACTGCATCTTCGAAATTACCGAGTACGTCGACGAGTCCCCGCTCCTTAGCCTGCACACCGGTCCACACTCTTCCTGATGCCACTTTCTTGATATTATCCTGCGACATCTTCCTTCCCTCCGCAGCCTTCGATGTAAACGTCTCGTAAACTTCGTCCGTCCGCTTTTGCCAGATATCTTTTTCAACATCAGTCAACGGACGTGTTATGGTTATCAGTTCGCCGATCTCACCTGTCTTCAGCTCCTCCGACGTTATCCCGATCTTATTACTCAGGAATCCGCTTGCATCATACAGAACACTAAAGACACCGATAGATCCTGTGATGGTATGCGGCTGTGCAACGATCGTGTCACACGCCATAGCCATATAGTAACCGCCCGATGCCGCATAGTCAGACATCGACGCGATCACAGGTTTAACCATGGACGTCAATCTTATTTCTCTCCACATGGCATCCGAAGCAAGCGAACTTCCACCGGGAGAATTGATACGAATAACGACAGCTTTAATGGTCTCACTCTCCCTGGCCTTTCGCAGTTCTTCAGAGAATGATTCCGAAGCTACGATTGCCTGTCCCGCTTCCGCCTTTCCAGGGAGAATAGTTCCTTCCGCTACGATGACTGCGACTTCATTCTTGGAATCTTTAAATGTGGAGAAGCTTCTCTTATACTGTCCAAACTTAACAAATGAGATCTTTTCTTTACCTGTGATGCCAAGCCTGCGCTTTATCTCATCGTTAACCTGGTCCTGATAGTATAATGAGTCAACAAGCTTTTGTTCCAGCGCCTGCGCAGGATTGCGAACCAACATCTTATCGGAGATCTCCTGAACGGTAGCTTTCGGAATGCTACGGGATACCGACACTTTAGTGATCACATGATCGTTGATGGATTCGATCATCTCCGTCAATTGAAGTCTGTTCGCATCACTCATCTTTTCAAGCATGAAAGGCTCCACAGCACTTTTGAATTCTCCTACGCGAAATATTTCAGGCTTGATATCAAGTTTGTCAAACAACCGCTTAAAGAAACTGATGTCAACGGCAAGCCCATTGAATTCAAGATCGCCTTCGGGATGAAGATAAACTTTGTCGGCCGCTGACGCGAGATAGTAAGCCGACTCAGACATGGCCTCACTGTAAGCCACAACCCATTTACCTCCAGATCTGAAATCCTCAAGAGCTTCACGTATCTCTTCAATGACCGCATAGCCGGTCTGCGGATAACTCACATTCAGATAGATCCCTTTGATCTGCTCGTCGGTCTTAGCGTGTTCTATTGTTTGCCTTAGCTGAGCCAGTCCGATAGGTCTTGCAGCTCCTCCACCAAAAAACGGTATTCCGGCAAATGGATCTTCCCGTTCAGTCTCTATTATTGGCACATCCAGATCAAGTTTTAAAACAGAATTATCCTTGATAACGACTTCTTCGTCCCCGGAGGTTGAGGCTGAGATAACGAGCACCATTAAGACCAGCACTACGACCATAGCGACGACCGCTCCGAGACAGGAAGCCAAAAAACTTTTGAAAAAATTCATATCAGAGATCCTTTAGGTTTCAAAAGTACGCAATACTGATACGAATAAAAAAGTATGTTTGTGCTCTGTATGATGAACCAATTAGTCTTCCTTTTATTAGGCACAAACATCGGTGATCGCCATAAAAACCTTCTCAATGCGCTCTGGGCGATAGAGGCAAGGGCCGGTACAGTCAGAAAACGGTCCGCGATCTATGAAACAGAAGCATGGGGTAAAACCGATCAGCCCTCCTTTTACAACCAGGTGGTCCAGATTGCAACATTCCTTGAACCCAAAGCCCTTCTCGACCAGCTTCTTTCCGTCGAGAAGACAATGGGAAGACTGAGAAATGAAAAGTGGGGTGAACGGATCATAGATATTGACATTTTATTTTATGGCCATGAGATCGTCGAGGCAGAAGGTATCACCATTCCTCATCCCGAACTTCCATACCGAAAGTTCGCCCTTATTCCTATGGCAGAACTCGCGGATGACTTTATTCATCCGAAACTCTTTCAGACAATTCATGAGTTGTTAAAAAATTGTACAGACGTTCTTGAAGTAAAAAGGGTGTGACCGGAATTACAAGCTCATGACCTGAACTTCAGGCGAGATCTTTTTCACAAGACCCTGCAACACTTTCCCGGGACCAGACTCAATGAAAGTATCGGCTCCACCCTTGACCATGTTCTGAATGGATTGGGTCCAGCGAACAGGACTTGTTAACTGCACGATTAAATTTCTTTTGATCACAGGGATATCCGTTGACGGAAGTGCATTTACGTTTTGATAGATGGGACATGAAGGTGTTTTAAATACCGTACTTTCTATTGCCGCGGCGAGTTCCTTACGCGCGGGTTCCATCAACGGAGAGTGAAAGGCACCCCCTACCGGTAGTTGAAGCGCTCGCTTAGCGCCGGCAGCTTTCATCTTTTCTATAGCTATATGAATGCCCCTGATCGATCCGGAGATCACAAGTTGTCCGGGACAATTATAATTTGCAGGCACAACAACTTCATCGATAGACGCACAGATCTCCTCTACCTTGCTATCATCTAAACCAATGATCGCAGCCATGGTAGAAGGATTAATTTCACAGGCATGCTGCATCGCTATCGCTCTCTTGGAGACAAGCAGCAGACCATCTTCAAAAGAAAGCGCATTGCTCGCCACCAATGATGAAAACTCGCCTAATGAATGACCAGCAACCATATCAGGCCTGAAGGAATCATTAGTGAGTGCGACAGCGACGGAATGAAGAAATATCGCCGGTTGGGTAACCTTTGTCTGTTTTTGTTCATCGGCCGATCCATTGAACATCGCCTCCTTCAGATCGAAACCGAGTATGCTATTTGCCAGATCGAACAATCTTTTTGCAGCTGCGCTTGACTCATAAAGGTCTTTACCCATTCCGGTAAACTGCGACCCCTGACCCGGAAAAATGTATGCCTTCATGTTTGTCTAATTCACCGCAAGTTTAAACGGAAAGATTGAAACAAAAAAACATCACACTTCTATCAGCAAGGAGTTCATCAGCAGAAACGGTTGAAATGCTATATTAAAGAAAAGCAAATTGCAGAGGGATAGGATAGTGAAATAGTCGCACCTGGGAATGGCAGGAAAGCAACTACAAAAGTCTTTGCGGTCCCTTAGCGTACCTCCGCGGCTTCGCGGTGAAGATTCCATCACGATCACTCATATCCCCAATCTACCTGATGAGGTGCACCCATCCTTTAATTCTCTTCGTGTTATTTTCCGGGTCAACAGAATTGAAAGTCACTTCGGCAACAAAGTAGTACACACCGGATGACAGATCGGAATGGTTTTGATCCTTTCCATTCCAATCAATGTATATTGAATTTGTTTCACTGCCCACTCGTCCGAAATAATTATACACTTCCTGTCCCCAGCGGTTGTAAACTGTGAAGGTCACACTCTGTACAAAGCGCGCACACTTCAGCTTCAGCTCTGCCGGGATGCAGTCACCTTCTTCTCCACAGTTAAATCCACGGATACTATAGGCACTGAAGACATCGTTGACATCATCATCATTAGGAGTGAAAACATTGGGAAGCTCATAATACGGACAGTTGTCAACGCACATCTCTTCGCTGAGCTCTCCGATGTTACCCGATACATCGACGGCTGCAACTTTGTAACATCGCGCAAACGACAACAAGTTGTTATCAATGTAGAATGTATCTCTTACGTTTTCCGCCAGCAGAGAGAACTCCCCTCCCCTGGTCGCTGCTGCATAAACATTGTAGGCACGCACATCATTGCGACACGATGCATCTGCTGCCCTGCTCCAGTATATGATGTTGCTGTAGTTATCCTTCTGACAATACTTCTCATAGTAGTCGTTACAATCAACGTAGTCCAGCGTGCTTCTCAGGGGCGGCTCCAGCTTACAGGGTGGTATCGTATCTCCAGGCTGTGCGCAGACGATCTGAGAAAAGTTATTCAGCGGTTGCTCTATCCTGGGGTTGCCATATCCGCCACGTGTCATTACGCGATAGCAGTAGATCTCGTTGTCTATCAGCGGCACGCCGTTCCATTGACCTTCATCCAGGTAAACGAATCCCGTTGTGGATACATCTACGCTGGCGATCAGCACAAGGTCGGCTTCCTGGGCACCCTCTGGTCCGCGATAAATAAGATGCTCGTTAGGAACGGTCTGTATCTGGTTGGACCATGGTACAAATGCACTCCAGGTCAGCTTGATACGCTTCACCTCCGAGTTTGCGTCCAGCCGTACCGATGAAGCTGCCGCTGATGTTCCAAGGAATCCGCCATTGGATGCATATGCGGCGATGCTGTAGTTGTATACGTTCTCCGTGGTATTCAATCCATCGTCTACAAATGTTGTCTCTGTGAATACGCCGGGTGGTGATATATTCACCGGATCTGGACCCTGCGCAAAGCCAACGCCCCGGAAGATCTCATATCGATAAGGCGGAGGGAATTGCGTTGAGTCTGCATCAAATGGTTTTGTCCATCTGATCGTTATCTGTCCATCGTCAACGGCGGTCCTGTCAACTGTAACGTGGGTTATGACGGGTACATCTGCCAGTATTGGGTCCAACACAAGTATCGACTGACACATAGCTCTCGCCTCCTCTGGGGAGGGGAAACACTGCTACGAGGCGATAACAGTATCGCGCGCCGGGTGCAAGTCCTTGTCCATTGTTGGTATCGGTATAGGTAGTAACTGGCACTGAAGGGTTACCCGTCTTGACGGGTACTGTAGCGACAAGATCATAACCCAACGCTGGCATCCCTGTCTGACAATTGTCAGGCTCAAAACTCGTTCCATCTACCTTACGCCATATCTGGATCGTTTCTGCATTCTGACAAAAGTATGGATCCCATGTTAAGTTCGTCTGTCGCGTGGCCAGATCAAGTTGCACATCATTCCATTCCGGAGCCGGTCCCACGACTCTGACGGACCATGTCTTGAAAGTAACAAGGCGCGGACCGTTGGCTGGCTTGTCCGTTATCTTGAAAACCACCTGATAAGGTTGATCCTTTACGTGAAGGCATTCTGTCTCCCAGTGGATCTTGGTCTCTGCCGGCGGTACAGAGGGTCTGAAATCATCGACACCCGGAACGGGGCTGTAGCTTGCGGGCGATTGGCTAACGGGAAAATTAAAGATCTCTGAAAATGCTTCGATCTTTACCTGGTCGTTATCAGGATCGATACCAAAGACAGAAACATCAAGTGTGGTACCCGCTACAACGCAGGTATCGGCGGGAAGAATTAGATCAGGCCGCTCGTTGTCACAATCATCGACAAGGATCTGCATGTCGCGCCGCACATAACCTATGCGATACCAGACACCGTTCTTCATGCGCCATTCTATGATGTGAAATGCAACGTTATATTCTCCTAATGCCCCGGGAGCATCCCAGGTAAGGGTACCGTCACCTGGATCGATCGAAAAGGTTGGCTTTCCCAAGCCTGTCTCGTTACCCGTTTCGAAGTTGGTATAGAACTTTGCATCGTTGGGAGCCTTATAGTTAAGCACCTCTGTATTGCGGTTACTGAAAGGAACGACAAGCTCATAAGATAAGCTGTCGCCATCAGGATCGACAGCGCCTGGGTTGTGTGTGAAGGCTACCCCTGAACACGCCTGATCGATAGGTGCAACCTGCAATATGGGTGTGTTGTTACAACCCAGAAAAGGGTCAATGCGGACTTCGGTCTCCAGGTAAAAAGTCGTATTGACGGAGGCGTCCATGTTCAGCACGTCCCGGTTCCTGTTGGGCTCTACATAGCTGATTATATACCTGCCGACGCCCGGATAGGTATGCTGTATGGTAAAGGACGCTGATGCAACGCTGCCGTCGGCGTTGAGATCGAGGCGAATGGTGTTGGGGGTCATTGGAACTTCGACCGGTTGCGTACCATCACCAAAGTACAGAAACTCACCGGGACCTCCGAATTGAACATCGGTGCCATCTGTATTGGTATAAACTGTAATGGTAATGGTAAACGTAAGGCTGCTGCAATTCTCTCTGACAGCGGTGATCTCACCTGCTCTGAGGTGGGTGGCCTGGGACTGAAAAACGACGCATAACATCAGCAGCAAAGCAACGGTGGATGCTTTGAAGGTGATGTTCCAGCCCGCATTGAGTCTCATGATTTCCGAAGCGCTGTTGAGAAGGTTACAATTATTCCAACGCGCGGTGTTAAGGATTATTTAAAAGCTCACAAGATTTCTTTTCATTTTCTGACCGGAGGGGAAGATCCTTGTCGCAGTTAATCCAGAAAACGGGCTTTCAGCTCCGGAGTCGGGATCATGCAGCTATCCTTTCTTCCGAATACTTTATATCGGGTGGCGGCAATCAAGTCATAAGCAAGATCTCTTAAGAATTTCGGAACGAACCTGAACACGGCCATTCTTCTCCAGGGTGAGCTCAGTTGTTCGGCTATCTTTAACGCGGCATCACTCTTTTTAAGGACCGTGTTGTTCTCAATGACAATGATGCTGTGAAATGCATTTGGGTCCAGTCCATACCTGATCAGCTGCGCCTGACCAAAAGCCGATTGAAGAGATGCAAATTTGAATTTCGCGACAGGGTCTCTTTTGATAATGAACATCACTGCTCCACTACAGAGATTGCATACGCCGTCGAATAATACCAGAATATAACCGGGCTCTACCTGATGAGGTGCACCCATCCCTTGATCCTTTTGGTGTTGTCATTGGGGTCAACGGAGTCGAAGACAACCTCGGCAACAAAATAATATATACCGGACGAGAGGTCAACGTTATTCTCATCCTTTCCATTCCAATCTATATATATTGAATTTGTTTCACTGCCCACCCGTCCGAAATAAGTAAACACTTCCTGTCCCCAGCGGTTGTAAACTGTGAAGGTCACACTCTGTACAAAGCGCGCACACTTCAGCTTCAGCTCTGCCGGGATGCAGTCACCTTCTTCGCCACAGTCAAATCCCCGGATACTATAGGCACTGAAGACGTCGTTGACATCATCATCGTTGGGAGTGAAAACATTGGGAAGCTCATAATACGGACAGTTGTCCACGCACATCTCTTCGCTGAGCTCTCCGATGTTACCCGATACATCGACGGCTGCAACTTTGTAACATCGCGCAAACGACAACAAGTTGTTATCAATGTAAAATGTATCTCTTACGTTTTCCGCCAGCAGAGAGAACTCCCCTCCTCTGGTAGCTGCTGCATACACATTGTAGGAGCGTACGTCATTACGACACGATGCATCTTCTGCCCTGCTCCAGTATATGATGTTGCTGTAGTTATCCTTCTGACAATACTTCTCATAGTAATCGTTACAGTCGGCGTAGTCCAGCGTGCTTCTGATGGGTGGTTCCAGCTTGCATGGTGGTATCGTATCACCCGGCTGCGCACAGACGATCTGAGAAAAGTTATTCAGCGGTTGTTTGATCTTGGGGTTACCATATCCGCCACGTGTCATTATTCGATAGCAGTAGATCTCGTTGTCTACCAACGGTACGTCATTCCATTGACCCTCATCCAGGTAAACGAATCCCGTCGTGGATACATCTACACTATCGATCAGCACAAGGTCGGCTTCCTGGGCACCCTCTGGCCCACGATAAATAAGATGCTTGTTAGGAACGGTCTGGATCTGGTTTGACCAAGGCACAAATGCACTCCAGTTCAGCTCGATGCGCTTCACCTCCGAGTTTGCGTCCAGCCGTACCGATGAAGCCGCAGCTGACGTTCCAAGGAATCCATCATTGGATGCATATGCCGCAATGCTGTAATTGTATATGTTCTCCGTTGTATTCAATCCATCGTCTACAAATGTTGTATCTGTGAACACGCCTGGTGGCGATATATTCACCGAATCTCCTCCACGCGCAAAGCCTACGGCGCGGTAGATCTCATATCGATAAGGCGGAGGAAATTGCGCGGGGTCTGCTTCAAATGGGCTTCTCCAGCTGACGCGTATCTGTCCATCGTCAACAGCGGTTCTGTCAACGGTAACATGGGTTATGATGGGTACATCTGCCAGTATTGGGCCGACACAAGTATCGACTGAGACATAGCTCTCGCCTCCTCTGGGGAGGGGAAACACTGCTACAAGGCGGTAACAGTATCGCGCGCCGGGCGCAAGTCCTTGTCCATTGTTGGTGTCGGAATAGGTAGTGACTGGCACAGAAGGGTTACCCGTCTTGACAGGTACTGTAGCAATAAGATCATAGCCCAAAAATTCCGGCATCCCTGTCTGGCAATTGTCGGGCTCAAAGTTTGTCCCGTCAACCTTGCGCCATACCTGGATCGTCTCTGCATTCTGACAAAAGTATGGATCCCATGTTAAATTCGTCTGTCGCTTGGCCAGGTCAAGTTGCACATCATCCCATTCCGGAGCCGGTCCGACAACTTTGATGAACCATGTCTTGAATGTGACAAGACGCGGACCGTTGTTGGGTTTATCCGTTATCTTGAACACAACCTGATAGGGCTGATCTTTTACATGAAAGCATTCTGTCTCCCAGTGAAACTTGGTTTGAGCAGGAGGTACAGAGGGACGGAAATCATCGACACGCGGAACGGGGCTGTAGCTTGCGGGCGATTGGTTAACGGGGAAATTAAAGATCTCTGAAAATGCTTCGATCTTTACCTGGTCATTATTAGGATCAATACCGAAGATGGTAGCGTCAAGTGTGGTGCCCGCTACAACGCAGGTATCGGCAGGAAGAATTAGATCAGGTCGGTCGTTGTCGCAATCATCAACAAGGATCTGCATGTCGCGTCGCACATAACCCACGCGATACCAGACACCGTTCTTCTTGCGCCATTCTATGATGTGAAAAGCAATGTTATATTCTCCTATTGCGCCGGGAGCATCCCAGGTGACGGTACCGTCAATTGGATCGATCGCAAAGGTTGGCGCGTCAGTACCCGTTTCGTTGCCTGTTCCAAAGTTGGTATAGAACTTTGCATCGTTAGGAGCCTTGTAGTTGATAACTTCTGTATTGCGGTCGCTGAAAGGAACGACAAGCTCATAAGATAAACTGTCTCCATCAGGATCGAAGGCGCCTGGGTTGTGTGTGAACACTGCGCCTGGAGCATGCCTGATCAATAGGTGCAATAAGCAATCTTGGTGTATTGTTACAACCCAGGAACGGATCAACGCTAAGTACAGTCTCCAGATAAAAAGTGGTGTTGACGGAGGCGTCCATGTTCAGTACGCCTTCATTGCGATTGGGTTCTCTGTAGCTGATCGTATAGCGGCCAATACCTGGATAAGTATGTTGAATAGTGAAAGAGGCCGTCGCGACGCTGCCGTCAGGGTTCAGATCAAGCCTGACCGTATTGGGTGTCTCGGGAACTGCTACCGGTGCTGTACCATCGCCAAAGTTCAGGAATTCAGTATCACCGCCGAACAGCACATTAGTATCCTTGGTATTTGTATAAACGGTAACGGTGATGGTAAACGTAAGGCTGCTGCAATTCTCTCTGACAGCGATGATCTCACCTGCTCTCAAGTGGGTAGCCTGGGCCTGAAAAACGACGCATATCATTAACAGTGAAGCAATTGCGCTTGCGTAGATGAGTTTACTCCTGCCCACAATGAATTTCATGTTGTCCAGCGCTGTTGAGGAACGAGGTCACAATATATCAACCCTTTTCCAATCCTTAAAATAAACATAATTACCAACGCATTGGTAATCAAATTAGTCACAATACGTCAAATTCTTTTAGTCCGGTTAAACCTGGTGAATTATGCTGTATCTAAGAAGCATGACCATCGGCGGTAAAACAAAACACTATCATTTTCGGAACGGGTTTGGGCTGATCAGTAACATGCCGAAACTGGTTGCCGAACTGATCCTCACCAACGTCGATACGAAGATCTATTATATTTCACTTCCGGGGTTTGATACACATGTTAACCAGCAGCATCAACATGAACGTTTGCTGACAGCATATGCAGAAGGTATCCATGCTGTCATAAAAGAACATCGGAACTGGGATGTACTTATCATGACATTTTTCGAGTTTGGAAGAAGAGGAAAACAGAATGCAGGTGGCGGACGGATCATGGAACTGCTAACAATGTATTTCCGGTATCGGGACGGTTGAAGAAAAAAGATTCGTGACTGAGGTTCCTGATCTTTCGAGTCTTGATCAAAGTGACTTGATCCATCATATTGATTTTCGAAGCATTTACGGGACAATACTTGATAAATGGCTTGAGGTTCCTTCGGAAAAAATTCTAAAGCAATCGTTCAACAGCTTAGACTTTATCTGATATATTCGCGCTCACCGGAATTTGCCCCACACCCTACCCAGAGGTAATGAGACTTGAAGAAAAAGAAAAACTTTCGCTGATCAAGCGCGAGATGGAAGTAAAACGTCTGATCCGTCAGATGGAACTTGACAAGCTCGGTCGTGGCACCGTTTACAAAAATCTTGAGCATGAGTTAAGGACGATCAAGCACAAGCTTATACTCCATCATGCCAGTGAGTAACGCTCACAAAGTAACTTGCATATAAAAATGGAAGTTGCATCAAAACTGCTCACCTTTAACTGATATTTCTTAACTCTCAATCTTATGCGCGTTGTTGCGGAAATTCCACACACTGCATGCAAGATCACGATCTTTGCGTGGAATAATCGTTATCTTATCAAGGTGGAGCATGGATTACTCGAACAAACATATAAGCTCAACGAGTACGACATCGCCTCGGAGGCGGAGCTTTACAAACTAATTGATGCCACATTCATTGAACAGACCCTGAACAGATTCGCCGACATGAGAGCGTCACTTCAGCAAGCGTTGCAACGCGCTTAAAATCAGCTCTTTTTGCGCGACCATTGCGAAATTGTCTTATTTTGCACCTTCCATGGAAGTAGCAGAGAAGAAAAATAAGAATAAGCGGTACAAACCGATCCTGGACGGTATACCTGATTGGCCGGTATATCAGCTTAGCAAAAATCGTAAGGAATTCATAGAAGAGGTCGCCCAGAAAGCCTTTACTGAAATAAAGAAGAATCGCCCTACAACCAAACAGTTGCTGGACGAGCTGGAAGCCACGGTTTACAGGGAGCAACAGCGAATGAAAAGAAACCGCTGGCGCGTCGATGCCGTGGATGAGCCCAGGTTTTGGAGTGATATTAAAGAAGAACTTGTCGCGCTGGCTACAAAGACGCCGGAAGAAAGCCAGGCAAAAGGTGACGAGCTTCTCTATAAAATAGTATCCAGATACTCCAATGAGATTGCAGGCAACTTCAAAGCAAACTCATACAGGCTTACCCGTGAGATCGTAAAGTTCTGGTTCGCACGTCTCCTGAATGGCGCCAGGGTAAAGAAATTCGGTGCATTCTTTCGTAACCGCTACACGCTTCGCGACAAGATCCAGATCGTCGGAAAAGTAAAACAACTGAGAACGCTTGCTAAAGAGGGAACAGTTGTTATGGTTCCCACGCACTTCAGTAACCTGGATTCAATTCTGATAGGTTGGATAATCCATTCACTCGGACTCCCCGCTTTCATATACGGTGCCGGTCTCAATCTCTTCAATATTAAAATATTCGCGTATTTCATGAATAGCCTCGGCGCATTCAAAGTAGATCGCAGAAAAAAGAATGTGCCCTATTTGGAGACATTGAAATTCTATTCCATGCTTGCTGTTCAAAAGGGAGCGCATAGCATCTTTTTTCCCGGAGGAACCAGATCAAGGTCCGGCATGCTCGAAAAGCATCTGAAGCTTGGTCTATTAAGCTCCACCATCGAAGCACAACGTAACCTCTATCTGGAAACACCGGTTGAACAGCCCGTGCGGAAGATCTTTATCGTACCTGTTACATTAAACTACCATTTTGTACTTGAGGCGCCCGATCTCATCGATGAGTATCTTACGTCCAAGGGAGCGGATCGTTATTTACCGGAACAGGATAAATATGGAAGCTGGCAGCTGATCCAATTCCTTTTCAAGTTCTTCACGAAAGGTTCAAACATCTCGGTATCGATCGGAAGAGGACTTGATGTGATGGGGAATTACGTTGACGAAGCCGGTCAAAGTCTGGATGCGCAGGGACGAGTGATCAATACGCGCGACTACTTCATCTCTAACGGAGACATTACTATTGACAAGCAACGCGAGGATGAATACACCAGGATGCTTAGTCAAAAGATAGTCACTGAGTATCACCGGATCAATCGCATCTTCGCGAGCCATCTTGTCGCTTTTGTCGCATTTGAGATCTGGCAGAAAAAGCACCCTAAGCTAGATCTGTTTGGATTACTTCGCTTGCCGGAAGAAGATCAGCTGTTGCAATACGAGGAATTTCGTTCAGCGTGCAAACGCGTACGCAAACAGATCTATGTATTAAAAGCAGAAGGGAAAGTTTATCATGCCACACACCTTAAAGGCAATATCGACCTGGTAATAAGGCACGGTCTTGACAACGTAGGTATTTTTCACCTGAAGAGACCACTATTGATGAACAAAGAGGGCAACATCATTACCAAGGATTTCAACACCCTCTACTATTACCATAACAGGTTGGCTGGATATGACCTCGAAAAGTTTATCTGACCAGGATAAACCGGTCGGCGTGATCGGAGCCGGAAATTTCGGAAGTGTAGTTGCCAATCTGCTTGCCCGACAGCGCAAGGTGCTGTTGCATGCGCGTGATGAGCGGGTTGTCGAACGAATTCTCCAAACACACGAAAACCGGGGACATAAGATCAGCCCTGAAGTAACTCCGGTAAATGACCTGGCATTGCTTGCCAGCCAATGCGACGTGATCTTCCCCATTGTTCCATCTGCGCACTTCCGCACGATGATGAAGCAACTCTCGCCCTATTTGCACCCGTACCATATTCTGATACACGGAACAAAAGGATTTGATGTAAGCCTTCCACCGGGTCAAACCATCGATTCATTCCCTACGCTTGACAGAAGTATGGTCAAAACGATCAGCGAAGTAATACAGGAAGAAAGCGTGGCAGTGAGGGTGGGATGCCTTGCGGGTCCAAATCTTAGTAAAGAACTTGCTGATGGTCACCCTGCAGCGACGGTTGTTGCAAGCCATTTCAACGAAGTGATCAACATCGGCAAAAAGTTGTTGAGAAATGACAACTTCCAGGTTTATGGAAACAACGACATTGTAGGTGTAGAGCTGGCTGGCGTATTGAAGAATATTATCGCGATAGCGGCGGGAGCACTAAGTGGCATGGGCTACGGAGAAAATGCCAAAGGTCTGCTCATCAGCCGTGGAATGGTGGAAATGATCTACCTGGGGAGAGCATTGGGAGGTAATACCAAAGCCTTTTTGGGCGTCGCCGGTGTAGGCGACCTCGTCACAACCTGTAACAGCGCATTGAGCCGGAACTTTACAGTAGGACAGCGTCTCGCCAGCGGAGAAAAGCTGGCAGATATTCTTCAAAGCACCGACGAGGTGGCGGAAGGTATCAATACCGTCAAGATCGCGAAAAAATGTGCAGATCATTATCAGGTAAGAGCGCCCATCACGAGTACAATATATCAGGTCCTCTTTGAGGAAATGACCGTGAAGAAAGCGTTGCGATATCTCATGCGATATCCGCTGAATGTTGACATTGATTTTCTGAACGAGTGATCAAAGCAGGATCTCTCTCACGTTCTCCCTCATCTTCACCGCAAGTTCATCCAGGGGCAGGTCATTGATATCGCGTCCAAATGGATCTTCGATCTCTTCAGCAATGAGCTCGACGCTCAACAGCACAAAAGACACGAGGACAACGATAGGCACCGTCATGTAGCCTGACTGGGTAACAAAACCAAATGGCAGCGTGACAATGTAAATAAAGATGAACTTCTTTACCCACATCATATACGAATAAGGGATCGGCGTATTCTTGATCCGTTCGCATGCGCCCATAAGATCAATAAAGTCCTTTAATTCCTTGTCAAGATTTATCAGATGGTCGCCGGTGATCTTATTCGTTGTGTACAGGTCATTAACTCGCCGGTACATCAGGGATGCGATACGATTGGGCTTGTGCTTGAATTTCTTCAGATCATTCAGAAATGATTCATCCGGCGGATCAAGTTCCGCAAACTGGGTCACTGCCCTGAGGTTCTCTTTCATGGCAAAGACAAAGTTCGGAATCATCTTTGCAAACCAGTCGCGGTCTTCATGATTCTCTTTGCTGACGCAAGCATTGATCTTCATGGCAAAGTTCCTGGTGCTATTTACCAATCCTCCCCATAAGCGACGGCCTTCCCACCAGCGATCATAGGCGGTATTCGTCCGGAATACGAGAAACAAACCAAGTACAATACCAAGCAGCTGATGCATGGCTATGGTGGGTTGAAAATCGGCCTGATGCAGTTTGAAGTACTCCAGAAAGAAATAACAGATCACTGTTGAATAAACCATCATAAAGGCCAGCGCGGGCCAAAGCTTCACCAAAACACGCTTGCTGTAGGAATGGAAGATCAGCGAAAGCCATTGTTTTGGATTATAGACTACCATAAGGAGAAATTATCCTGCAATAACTTCAATCACATAAGAATTTGCAACTGCTGCCTTACTCAAAATAGTGGCGGGGATACTAAAATTGGCCATTTCCATTCACTAAAATTAACAGTCCGTTCAATTGAAGTGTTTAATCGCTTATCTTACAGCAAAAATTAGGACCAGAATATGAAAAGCTTTGGTGTCATTCACTTGTTCTTTTTGCTCCTGCTGCTGCTGACAGCCATATGGTCGGATGCGCAGGACTACGTCGTAACTTCCAAGGGTGACACGGTTCAGGGACAGATAAAACCGCTGCTATATGGCGTAGACAAAAAGGTTCAGGTTACCGATGCTTCCAAGAAGAAGACAACCTTTGCGATCTTCCAGGTTAGGTCCTACCAATATAAGGGTGAGATATTTCAACCTGTCAAAGGCCCAGATGGCTATACTTTTATGAAGTTGATAAAGTCAGGATACCTCTCATTGTATTACTATCAGTTGCCCAATCAGGTTACCTACGATGGAACCTTTCTGTTTCGAAGAGATGGAAAAGGGATTGATGTGCCTAACATAAGCTTTAAAAAAGCCATGAAAAGCTTTCTCAAAGATTGTCCTTCGATCGTTGACCGGATTGATAATGGGGAATTTTCCAAAAAAGATCTGAACAATGTTATTGATCAATACAATCAATGCATCGAATCGAATACCGCAGACCATGAGCAGGTCATTGCAGTGAAGGAAGAGCAAAACAAAAAGATAAGCGCCTGGGATGTCCTTGAGCAAAAAGTGAAAGAACAATCCGATTTCGAAGGAAAGAGTAACGCACTGGAAATGATAGAGGAGATCAAGGGGAAAATCGCCAAATCCGAAAAAATCCCGAATTTCCTTATCGATGGGCTCAAAAGCTCACTCAATCAGGAGGTCTTTAAGGCCGACCTTGACAAAGCCCTGAAAGAGGTCAACTGATCCGTTGCCTTATTTTTGAAATCATCAATACGATCTTACTATAGTCTCTTATAAGAATATAGGTGCAGGCTATCGCAACGGATAGGGCCAGCGCAAATAGGTATCCTCCGTCATCCTGTACTTCTATGCCAAGGATCGTCAGATGCATTCCGATGGCGCCAATCATAAGGCCCAGCCCTAACATGGCACCTAGCCATTCAGTTGTGTTTATCAGTAGCAGTACAACGGCTATGGCTTCAAGTATACCGATCCCTATACGACCCCAAGGTTCCATTCCGACGGCGGTAAATATGTAAACAGACTCGGGTGCTGCCGTGAACTTAAAGAAAAGGGTCTGAAGTAGAATGAGCGCCGCGATCAGACGCGCTCCCCAATGGATGATATTTCGTTGATTTTTCATAATGAAATAATGGCAAGTTGCCGGTGTTTATAGTTTACATTCCTGTACATACGTGTTTCCACAAATGTCGTTGATAATTTAAGAGGCGATTGTCATTCAAGCGACAGGAATTGAGTATTTTGCATGACCTACCCCCATTGTTGTATGAGCAAGTTTGATGTAAATCCCGACATTGCTTACGCCAAAACGATCTCAACGGAATTCTACCTCAACCCGGCGTATTTCGAGCTGGCCAAGGAAAAGATCTTTGCCTGTACCTGGCATTTCATTGGAGATACAGACCAGGTGAAAGATCCGGGATGGGTAACACCGGTTACTTTGCTCGACAAATACATCGATGAGCCGTTGCTGTTGTCAAGGGACAAGTCCGGAGATCTGCATTGCCTCTCCAATGTTTGCACGCATCGTGGAAATCTTCTTATCGAGCGACCATGCAAACTCAATGATCTGCGTTGCAAGTATCACGGGAGGCGTTTCCAACTCGATGGAAAGTTTTTAACTATGCCGGAGTTCAAGGAAGTAGCGGACTTTCCTTCTGATGATGATAACCTCACAAACCTTCCCCTGTTCAAGCTCGGTAAGTGGTTGTTTACTTCGTTGCGCCCGGTTTACGAGGCAAAGGAGTTCTTTGACGACATGATGAAACGAATGAGCTGGCTACCGTTTGAAGAGTTTCATTTCAGACCGGAATTATCGCATGACTATACCGTTGATGCCCATTGGGCTCTTTATTGCGAAAACTATCTTGAGGGTTTTCATATTCCGTTCGTCCATGCAGGTCTCAATTCCGTGATCGACTACAGTAAGTATACAACCGAGCTGTACAAATATTCCAGTCTCCAGTTGGGATTGGGAAAAGAAAATGACGTCGTCTTTGATTTTCCAGTCGGTTCAGCTGATCATGGAAAAAACGTGGCGGGTTATTATTTCTGGGTATTCCCCAACATGATGTTCAATTTCTATCCATGGGGCTTGTCCATTAACGTCATCAGACCCGTCAGCATGTCAAAATCAAAAGTTTCCTTTCTCTCATATGTGTGGGATGAAAACAAGCTGAGGCAAGGAGCTGGCGCCAACCTGCATCAGGTAGAAATGGAGGATGAAGATATTGTGCAGCATGTACAGAAGGGCATTCGCTCAAGATTCTACAAGCATGGAAGGTATTCCGTGAAAATGGAAAAAGGCACGCACCACTTTCATAGGTTGCTGGCAGAATTTCTCAAATAGTTTCCGTTAATTATAACTTCCCCCAGGAAAGTTGTTGATCATAATGTATTTGTCCGTTAGCGACTGTCAAAGGTGATGGTATGTTGTCGGTATAGATAGATCCTGTCCCAAGGCCTTGTGGCAATGAAGTGTTCAGGCCCGCAGTAAACTGGCATATGGCATTCAATCCGATGTTCGACTCCAGCGCTGAAGTGACCCACCACCCTATTCCCATTTTTTTTGCAATGTCGATCCATGCTGTACATCCCCCAAAACCTCCGTGCAGTGTTGGTTTAAGAATGATGTACTGCGGACGGATGCCTGACAGCAACGCTTCCTTTGAACTGCGGTCCTGATGTGAGATCAATTCTTCATCGAGCGCTACCGGGATTGGGGAATTCCGACAAAGCAATTGCATTTGAACTTCGTTGCCGGGCGCTATCGGTTGTTCGATGGAATGGATATCAAACTTTGACAGCATTTCGAGTTTACGGATAGCATCATCGGGGTCAAAACTTCCATTTGCATCTAGCCTTAGCGTTATTTCATTGCCGAACTGTGACCGGATCTTGGATAGTATGCCACACTCCGCCTGAAAGTCAAGGCCCCCGATCTTGAGTTTAAGACAGCGGTAACCTTGTTCGACCTTTTGCCTTACCTGATCCATCATGAAGTTCGTGTCACCCATCCAAATAAGACCATTGATGGGAATAGGTTTACCGCGCTTGAAATCATTATCGTAGATCACTTTTGCTCCGCCACGATAAAGGTCAAGCAGCGCGGTCTCCAGTCCGAAACGAATTGAGGGAAATATCTGTGGCACCAGCTCTGAAACTGTTTCGAGTAGTTTCAATGTTGTCTTACCCGAACTATCGATCTCGTTTACGATCCCTGCCAGCTGTAATTCAAAATCCGGAATAGCATCAAGACTCAATCCTGGCAAAGGTCCGCATTCACCGATCCCGGTACCTGAATCTGACTGGTCATCCGACAAAATGATGTACCAGGAGGATTTTGATTCCATCGGTCCGCGTGAGGTTCGCGCCGTAAATGCGAAATTAAAGTTGCGTTTGGAAAAAGAAGCCCTGACAGCCATAATACAGATCTGAAAACGAAATTAGTATTTTAGTGTCGCTTATGTCGCTAAACGTCGATGATTTCAAGTATGATCTCCCAAAGGAAAGGATACCAACCCACCCTTTACCCGACAGGTCGCAATCAAAGCTGCTTATATACAACGCTGGCAAAATCGAACATGCGACATTCTCGTCCCTGGCGGACTTCCTTCCGGGGAAAAGCCTCCTCTTCTTTAATGATACTAAAGTAATTCCAGCGCGCTTACTCTTTAAGACCCGGACAGGCGCAGCGGTAGAAATATTTCTATTGGAACCAGTCTCCCCCAGTACCCTGGTTGTGGAAGCCATGCTAAACCAGGGCATCTCCGTCTGGAAATGTGCCGTTGGCAACCTCAAAAGATGGAAATATGGCACAACCCTATCAAGTTCAAAAGATGGTTTGAAGCTTGATGTCTATCTGAAAGACCGTGCCACCGCATTGGTTCAGTTCTCATGGAACGCCGATCTCACGTTTGCTTCCATCATTGAACAGCTAGGAGAGGTTCCGCTTCCTCCATACATCAAGAGAGTGCCCGATGAACGTGATAAGGTTCGCTACCAGACGATCTACTCAGTCCATGAGGGAGCGGTTGCAGCACCAACGGCAGGGCTACATTTCACGAAGGATACATTCGATTCTCTCAGATCAAAGAATATTGAAACCGACTACCTTACCCTTCACGTTAGCGCAGGCACTTTTCAACCCATCAAAACCGCAAACATTTCAGAGCATCAAATGCACGAGGAGCAGGTCATAGTTAGCCTTCAGAATCTTAAAAACCTTCGTCGTAACAAATTCATCGTTGCCGTTGGCACAACTTCCATGAGAACCCTGGAAAGTCTTTACTGGTTTGGGGTGAAATTACTTCGAGATCCGTCCTCAGAATTTGTTGTCGACCAAGGTGGGAGTTATAAAGGATCAACGGATCTTCCCTCCAAAGATGAAGCATTGACGGCAGTGCAAACACATATGAAGAAACATGACCTGACGTATCTCGATGGCAGGACATCGATCTTCATCACGCCGGGCTATACTTTCAAAATGTGCCAGGGACTGATCACAAACTTCCATATGCCCGCCTCGACTCTAATATTGCTCGTAGCCGCATTTATCGGCCCCGATTGGAGAAAAGTATATGCTTCAGCTTTGAAAAATGACTATAGATTTCTTAGCTATGGCGATAGCTCACTGCTATTACCGGAATGTTGAATGTCGAATTTCCAATGTCGAATTGAATGTCGAATGTCGCACGCCGAATGTCGCATGTCGAATGGAATAATGAATTTTGAAAGGAATAATGAATCCCGAAAGGAATAATGAATGTCGAAAGGAAGTGAATCTCGAAAGGAATGGTGAAGACAGGAAGGAATTGGGTGTACTACTTCGGAGTTCGACATGCGACATGCGACATTCGACATTCCATTCGATATTCAACGTTCGTCATTCAACATTCATGAGAGTCATCTTTTCACATCCAACTCATTAAGATCAACCACCCGTACTTCTACTCTTCTTCCCTCCTCTTTTGATACAGTCTGATCTTTGGTGGCACCGTAGCCTTTGGCGACAATCCTTCTGCGTACAATCCCTTTATGATTGATATAGTCCAATACGGCAATCGCCCGTTTATTGGACAGATCTCTGTTCATCTCGTCCGTACCCTCCGCAGAAGCAAAGCCTGAGATCTGAACACCAAGATCCTGATGTTTTGTAAGGGCATCAAGCAAACCGTCCAACTGAGTGTTGTATTGTGCTTTGAGTTCACTCTTGCCGGCATCGAAGTAAATATTGGCGTTCTTTGCAAGCAAGGCTTTGTCATAGCTCGCAGGTTTCTTGTCAGGCTGATCCTTTTGCTTCTTTATTTCTTCGTTGACCATGAAGGTCGGCAGCGAAAAGATCGTCTTACCATCAACTTGTTTCTGTTCAAATTTACTTTCGTCGCTTTCATCATAGTAGTATGTCCTGGTGGCAACTTCCAGGCGCGAGTTTTCCTTCTCATTGAAGTTTACCTGTTCGATCGGATTCTTCATCTCGATCAGATCGGTAAGATATTTGATGCCATCTTTATCTTCGGCCGCCATCAGGTCAAGCATCATATCATATACGTCAAGCGTTCCCCCCTGAACCAGCTTGGCTTCATGCGTTTTACGCAGATCAGCCTTCACATCCTGATCTGTATCATAAAATGCATTTTTAACCTGCACCTCCTGGCCTACCACGACGTCAAACTGCTTAATCGTCTTCAGGCTCACCATTTGGTAGAGCTCGTAGAAGTAAGTCTGGTTAGGAATATGTATGTTGAGTGTGTAAGGAAGAAATCCTTCGGATTCGATCACCATGTCATAGTTCTTCGATGGCGGCAGTATGATCAGATAGTTGCCGGTGACGGGATCGGGGTCATAAACAAAGTCAAGCTTCTTATCCGTTTCATTGTCGATCACATATATCTTGGTTGGCAGTGGCTTTCCGGTTTCTGCATTCAGGATCTTTCCTTTAAGCATCGTAAGCGGTATGTTGGCTGACTCTGCAGGGAGATCAATAAAATAGATATCCTGACCGCCCATGCCACCCTTGCGATCGGAGGAAAAATAGGCTCTTGTGCCGTCTGCTATCAGCGTAAAGTAATTGTCATTTGTAGTTGTGTTAACCGGGTATCCCATATTCTCCGGTTGTGTCCATTTGTTGTTATTCAGTCTGGTCACAAAAATATCACGGCCACCCATCGTGTTATGACCATCAGATGTTATGAACAAGGTTTTCTGATCCGGGTGAATGAACGGCGCGTCCTCGTTCGCTTTGCTGTTGACTTCCGTCCCCAGATTAACAGGTTGTGACCAGGTGTTGTTAGCTTGAAGTGTGGTCTTGAAGATATCCAATCCACCCTGTCCACCCAGCCTGTCGCTGGCAAAATAAACGGTCTTGCCATCTGGTGTTATACTGGCTGTTGATTCCAGGTATTTGGGAGTATTGAGAGATGGTGTTATGAGACTTGGCTTTGACCATACATCGCCAGCTTTGGTGATTTGAAACAGGCTTCCCGGATCAGCTGCCCCTCCCATGAAAATAAGCATCTTTTGGCCATCAGGAGAGATACCAGCAGTCCCGACGTTGTAGTCGTGCGCTATGGGTATAACTTTAGGCTCACTCCATCCGCCATTAACATTGGTGGTGATATAGATCTCTTCGATGAATTTATCGCCTGTTCTGGTCTTTCCTGTGTTGGGTCGCAATGCCGTGTAGGCCATCACGCTTTCATCGGCGGATACTACCGGATTATACTCCGTGAATTTGGAATTGATGATTGAATTAAAATGTGTCACCTTAAAATTTCGGGGCACCGACATGAGCGCCACTGCATTGTGGCAAACCTGGATGGCCTCGTCCGCCATACCCATCAGTTTCTTGTCAGCTTTACTGCTTACTTCCTTGAACTTTGTAAAGTTCTCTATAGCTCGTTGCAGGTTTTCATCTTTCAGGTAGATAGCACCGAGGTCGTAGTAAAGCTGATTTGGCAGATCCTTACCATTTTTTAGCGCGTATTCGAAATAAGGGATCGCTTTGATCTGCTCGTCTGTCTCCTGAGATTTCTGATAGCAGACGGCGGTCTTATAGTGTACCATGGGATCTTTCTCTCCTGCCTGAATGGCGGCGAGGAATTTGGGCAGGGCCACATCATAGCTGCGAACGCTGAAATAGTGCTCAGCATCTGCGAGGGATTTCTTATCCTGGGCTTTAAGTGTAGTGGTAAGCGCGAGCAATACCAAACAGTATAAAATCCTGTTGAGCATATGGAGGTTATTTTAAGTCAAATCTACTAGAATTAACCCTGTGCGAATCTGATATTTTGCCAGGAAACTTACAGGGTTGATCTATCTGAAGGGAATTTCAAAATCAACTTCCACAAATCTGTTACAGTTAAAAAATTCCCCGATGATGCTTGTCATTTCACGTGGACTGGAACTGATCCCTTAGGATTTTTGGTGGAATATAATGAATTTTAGGGGTATGACGGCTTTTTATGTCGGATCCGAACTTGCGTGAGAAACCTGAGAACGAGACAGTGTTTATTTGTAAGGTGTATAATACGTGATTACATAACCCGGAAGGGAGGGGCCCGCAATAGTAACTGTGAATCATGACCTTCGAGATTGATGTGTTGATAGTTTTTGCCGAGAAGGATAATCAGCCTTCAGGCTGGGTTAACGAGTTCAGGAAATTTCTTGGCATCCTGCTCGAACAAGTGACGGGCGAAAGGACCAACATCATTCTCAAGAGCGATTTTGATACGCTGACATCCCCGAAGCTTGATAATGCCGCCGTCCTGATAACAATTTTATCGGGCAATTTCGCGCAATCTGCAGCCAAGGAATACATCGAAACATTCTACAATGCTACCAAATCGACCCGGGATGAAGTGGCGAGGATCTTCAAAGTTTATAAGACGCCTTTAACTCCGAACGAGCAGCCTTCACGACTTCGTGAGTTATTCGGATACGAACTATATCAGCTCGATCCGGACTCTGGTGAAGTGAGAGAATTTTCCGATTATTTCAGTCCCCAGGCGGAACGGCAATATTGGATGGAACTGATCGATCTTACCTACGATATTTACGATACGCTGCTTCACTTGAAAGAGGGAAAATCGCTTAATCCACCTAAGCATATTTTCAAAAGGAAATCGATATATCTGGCGCAAACGTGTCATGATCTTACCGTTCAGCGGAACATCATACACAGGGAGCTACAGCGATCGGGCTACACGGTGTTTCCTTCAAGGGCATTACCCGGAAATGTTAATGAACTTGAGAACATAGTAAAACAGGATCTCGCCGCTTCGAACATTTCCATTCACTTGATAGGCGCCGACTACGGAGAGGTGCCGGATGGGACAGACAGGTCGGTGCAGGAACTACAGCACAGACTTGCCGTAGAACGCGGTGCGCAGGCAAGAGAACTAAAGGAGGACTTTCCGCGCCTCATCTGGATCACACCTGATCTGGTGCAGACCAATGAGCGACAACAAAAATTTATTGAGGGTTTGCGTCGTGACGCAGAAAGCGCTGAAGGTGCTGAGATACTTCAAACACAGCTCGAAGATTTCAAGATCATCATGCGGGAGGAACTTGAAGAAACAAATGAAAAGAAAACGATCGAAGCAGAGACAGGTAATACCATATATCTGATGCATGATAAGGTTGATCACAACGCTGTGAAACCATACGTTGAACTTATTCTTGACTCAGGCTTTAATTTACTCGTGCCGGACTTCGAAGGAGAGCTTCTCGAGCTTCGGCAAAAGCACATTGAAAATCTCAGGGTGCTTGATGGCGCAATTATTTTCAAAGGCAAGGTCAATGAACAATGGGTCCGCATGAAAGCGTTGGACTTATTGAAAGCCCCTGGATTTGGAAGAAAAAAACCTATTCTTGGTAAGGTGATACTGACTGGTAAAGATTCCCTTGTCAACAAAGAGCCGTTCAAAAGCCAAAACCTTCGGGTAATAGAAGGTGACCAGCAATATTCATTGGAGTCTCTGCGATCATTCTTAAAGGAATTGAAGACCTGAATCGTTTTTTATACGCCGGTTTTGTCGATCTTTGGAGGATACTGTTACTTATTCTATTTTTGCCGCTTGACAACTCCTGATCCCTGTACATGGAAATTTTCCTAAATGCGGAGGCATGGCTCGCGCTTTTAACGCTCACGTTTTTCGAAGTCGTCCTCGGCATAGATAACATCATCTTCATTTCCATCGTTTCAAATCGACTACCTGTTGAGATCCGCGCCAAAACGAGGAACATGGGATTGCTTTTGGCAATGCTAGTTCGTATCCTCCTGCTGCTCACGATCACATGGGTTATGAGGTTCAAAGAACCTTTGTTCACGATACCCAACACCCTTATCCTCCAGGAGGCGCTGGCCATCAGCGGCAGAGACCTCATCCTGATATTCGGCGGTTTATTCCTGATCGCCAAAAGCACACGTGAGATCAACCATGAAATGGAAGGAGAAGATGAAACGCTGGAATCAGGTGGAGGCGGTAAGGCAAATGTGGCCGGGATCATTGTGCAGATCATACTTCTTGACATCATATTTTCTTTCGATTCAATACTAACAGCGGTAGGTCTTACGGAACACGTCGTGATCATGATCGTAGCAGTAGTGCTATCTATTGGTATCATGATCATCTTTTCGGGAGCCATCAGCAATTTCATTCACAAACATCCTTCCATGGAAGTACTCGCACTGGGGTTCCTGATATTAATAGGATTCATGCTCTTTCTTGAAGGGTTACATAAAGAGGTCCCCAAGGGCTATATATACTTTGCCATTGTGTTCTCTATGATCATCGAAATGGTAAATATCCGGGTCCGCAACAGACGCAAAAAGGCTAAAGAAGAATTTCATGAATAACGATGAACATCTCCGTTACCCTGTAGGAAAATTTTCCGCCAAGGAATTATATTCTGCTGAAGAAGTAAATCAAAACATTGGTCGTATCGAAAGACTGCCCGGGGAAATCGATAAGGTTATCAAATCATTCACAGTAAAACAATTTGACACACGCTATCGCGAAGGTGGATGGACTGCACGACAGGTATTGCATCATATTGCTGACAGTCATTCCAACGCATACATACGATTCAAATGGACATTGACCGAAGACACTCCCGTGATAAAGGCATATGATGAAAAAGCATGGGCAGAAACGGCTGAAACCAAACTTGATCCTTCAATTTCTCTCGCGCTTGTGAAAGCGCTCCATGTTAAATGGACAGCATTGCTCAGACAACTTGATGATACGAGTCTCAAGCGGGAATTCGTTCACCCGGAAACGAGGCGTCATATGAGGCTTGATAGGATGATAGCCATGTATGCCTGGCATGGAGAACACCATTTGGGTCACCTGCGGATCGTGGCAGAGAATACATAAAGTTTCAATCCTTGAATCCCGAATACAGGCGGCCGCCCTTTTTTCTTTCCGCTCATTTCGAAACGATCTATCCTGCACTTTTTCGTCGCGTGCGCGATTTCAAATATGAGCGTGAAAGGATAAATACTCCTGACAACGATTTTCTCGACCTTGATTGGCTTAGGCAGAACAGCCACAAGTTAGTGATCATCTCCCATGGATTAGAGGGAAGCTCGTCACGCGCTTATATGAAGGGAATGGCACGTGCGCTTTACACAAACGGCTTCGATGTGCTCACGTGGAATTTTCGCGGATGCAGCGAAGAGATGAATAAACAGCTGCGCTTTTACCACAGTGGCGCGACTGACGACCTGGGAGTTGTCGTATCGCATGCTTTGAAATCAGGTTATGATGAGATCAATCTGATCGGCTTTAGCCTCGGCGGTAATGTTACGCTTAAATACCTTGGTGAAGGAAGCGTTCCTTCAAAGATCAGGAAAGGAGTAGTGTTCTCCGTACCAGTTGACTTACAAAGCAGTTGCGAAAAAATATCACTTCCGTCCAACTGGATCTATTCAAAAAGATTCGTTGACAATCTCAAGGCGAAGGTTATAAGAAAGTCCATGCTGATGCAAGGTCTCAATACAACTGGCATTGAAAGAATTAAAACATTGTTAGAGTTCGATGACAGATATACTGCACCATTACATGGGTTTCAAAGCGCCATCGACTATTATACGCGTTGCAGTTCCATTCATTTCCTGAAAAATATTGAAGTCCCGGTGCTTATCGTCAGCGCTCGCAATGATCCATTCCTGAGTGATTCGTGCTATCCGGCAGCATTGATAAAATCCAATCGCGCCCTGACATTTGAAATTCCAAGTTATGGTGGCCACGTTGGATTCGCTCAATTCAATAAAAATGGATTATATTGGTCGGAAGAGCGTGCGCTTGATTTTCTAAAGGGCTGATATGATTGACAGGTATAGTATTACGGCTTCTGCAAACAAGATACATGCCATGCCACCGAACATGCCGGGCGGTCCGCAATCGCAACCGAACGCGAATCCGTCGAATCCGTCGATGGGCTCGATGAACCCGATGAATCCGGGCGGCTATCCGCAAGCGGGACCCGAGCAGTACGGCGGTCAGTTTCCGAACACGAACAACAACGGTTATCCGCAGCAGGGACAGGGCCAGCAGGGGCAATACCCCGGCTACCCCGAACAGCAGCCGTACGGATCGCAGCCGTACGGATCGGGGCCGCAGCAGGGTTATGGCTACGGTGCGGGGGCGGTCGATCCGAACCAGCCGCAACAACAACAACAACCGAGCAGCGAGGGCAAGAAGAAGTCGTCGATCGGACGCGACGTCGCGATCGGTGTCGCGATCGCAGCGCTCGTTCTGGGCGGCTTCCTCGCGGTGAAGTTTTTGATCCTCGACAAGAGCAGCAGCGATACGCCGTCGACGGATCAAGGGTCGGCAGGGCAGCAGCAGATCGCGACGATCGAGATCGCGATGCCAGAGGGCATCACGGCAGAGTTCTTCGTCGACGAGAAACGCATCGCCACCGTCGAGAACGGTCGCAAGCTGCCGGTGACGGCGGGCATGCGCAAGATCAAGCTACTCGCGCCGAACGGCTCGCGTTGCGAACAGCCGATCGAGCTCCCCGCGGGCGAGACCAAGACGATCCAGTGCATCATGTTCACGGGCAGCGCGGGCAGCGCGAGCACGGGCAGCGGGAGTGGTAGCGCGGCGCCCGCCGTCGGTAGCGCAGGTAGCGGCAGTGCGAAGCCAGCGACGGGTTCGGGCTCGGCAGGTTCGGCCGCTGGATCGGGCTCGGCGAAACCCGAGAAGCCCGAGAAGACGGCAGCCGAGAAGGCAGCCGATCGCGCAGCCGAGAAGGCGCGCCAGGAACGGATCGCCGCCGAGAGGGCAGAGAAGGCCGAGAAGGCTGCAGCCGAGAAGGCCGCAGCAGACAAAGCGGCTGCGCTCGCCGCCGCCGAGAAGATACGACTCGAAAAGCTGAAGGCGGGCTCGGGCTCGACGGCGCGGCCCCCCGATCCGAACGCGAAGGGCTTCTTGACGGTGACCTCCAAGCCACCGGGCGCGAAGGTCGCGATCGACAACGTCGACACGGGACAGGTCACGCCGATCACGAGAGGCATCGCGCTCTCGCCCGGTCGTCACAAGGTGACGTTCACGCTCGGCAGCGACCGCCATACATTCACGGTGAACATCACCGCGGGCAAGACCGAACCGCTGAACAAAGAGCTGAAGTAGCTCGCGGCGACGGAAGATTGTGGCGCCGATGTTCCACGGCGAACCGCCACCGTTACACGCTCACGCGAACTACGTCGACGAGTCGGTCGGCGGCGTCGAAGGCGGCGCTGATCCCGACGGCGTCGATCCCGACGGTGCCGATTCCGACGGCGGCTGCGGCTTGTCCTTGTCCTCGTGCGCCTCGAGCATCGCGGAGCTTCGCCTCGAGCTCGTCGATCCGATCGGCGAGCGCGCTTGACGTCCTTGTTGACGCCGGCCCACGGCGTGATCGAGTGCGAGATGCCGTCGATCGTGCGTGCGGATCTTGCCGTCGACGTGCTTCTGCCATTCGTCGAGCCGGTGCTTGCGAGTGATCGACCCACTCGCGAAGCGACGCGAGGCTGCGCTTCTTGGCGATCGCCTCGTCGACGGGCCTTCGGATCTCGGCGGCAGCCGCCGGGCTCGCCGTCTTCGCCGTCGCTCACCGTCCTCGCCGCTTCTTGCCGGGCAGGATGCTCTGGACGCGGCGCTGCGCCTCGGCGAACCACTCGCCGCCGCTCTGGATGATGTTGCGCATCGCGCCGAGGGGGAGGAAGCTGCGCTGCTTCTTCTCTTCCTCGAAGATGATCTGCGCCGAGCGTGACCGTGGTCAGGTCTTCCTTGGTCTTGTTGTCGACGATCTTGACGTCGTCGCCGTTGCGGATCATCTCGCTGATCTGATCGAGCGTGACGTACCGGCTGTGCTCCGTGTCGTAGAGCTTGCGATTGGCGTATCGCTTGATGATCCGCGTCTCGGGCATGGGCGCTCTCCCGGCGTCCATGCCCTTGTCGATGGGCGGCTCAACGATTCCAAGCGTATCACGCACCGCGCCATGACCTCAACGAGTGCACGCCGACGGTACAGTACGACTCGTGGGGCCCGACCACTCATCGCGCGCTTGAAGGCGATCCGCGACCCGCGGATGCGGGCGCTCGCGCTCGTCGAGGCGCTCGGTGAGGGCGATGCCGGTGCCTGGGTCGAGGCGTTCGGCGCGCATCGTGACGCGAGCGCACGTCGATCGACGACGCCGACGCGCTGAGGCGCTCGAGACGATCACGCACGCGGCCGCCGATCCGACGCTCGCGTACGCGACCCGCAAGCGGCTCTACGAGGCCGCGATCGACCGCGAGCTGCCCGCGATCGCGCGGCTGTTCCTGCTCGGTGTCGCCGCGACCGCGCCGCCGCCGCAGCTCGCGAAGCAGCTCGGCCCGAGCGCCCGCTCAACCCGACCGGGCGACCGCTCACGCTCGGCGAGCGCAAGTCGCTCGCGCGCACGCATCGCCGCGACAAGCTGCTGCTGCTCGTGCGCGATCCGCATCCCGCGGTCGTCGCGATCCTCCTCGACAACCCGCACGTCACCGAGACCGACATCGTGAAGATCGCGGCGGCGCGTCCCGGCGGTGCCCGAGTCGCTCGCGAAGATCGCGGCGCATCCGCGGTGGTCGGTGCGCCACGCGGTCAAGCGCGCGCTCGTCCTGAATCCGTCGACGCCGCTCGCCGACGCGATCCGGATCGCGACGACGCTCGCGCGCACGGAGCTCGCCGAGCTCGCCTGATCAGAGTCCGCGCGAGCTACCAGGACGCACGCCGCGCAGGCCGCCGAGCAGCGTGCCATCGGCGCACGACGACGCGCGACCGCGAATCGAAGCCGTCCGAGACGGAATACGTCAGTCGTTCGCGGACTTCTTGCGACGGCGCACGACGACCTCTTCCCACTCGCCGTCGTCGTCGGCTTCGAGCTGGTCGACTTCTTGTCGAGCTGCTTCTGCGCTGCGCCTGCGGCGAGCGCCTTCTTGTCCTCGGCGTCCTCGGACTCGTCTCGTCGTCGGCGCCCTTGGACGCGCGCTTGAAGTTCTTGATGCTGCGTCCGAGCGCGTCGCCGATGCCGGGCAGCTTGTTGGCGCCGAACACGACGAGGACGATCACGAGGATGACGACCAGCTCGCCCATACCGGGCATGGCGGTCTCCGTAGGAAATTGGCTCGACGTCCATGGCAGGGCTCCTGGCCGGCAATCTAGCACCAAAGATTGCAAAACGTGAAAGAGGTCTTCCGACGAATCCCTCGCGCAAAACTTGGTCCTCGTCGGAACTGGTGCCTATGTTCGGCGCATGCGACGCCGCGCCGCAGCCTTCGGCATGCTCTGCGTGATGGTCGGCAGCTCGCTGGTTGCCGCCGACGATCCCCATCCATCCCAGCTGGTGCACAGGCCGCACCGCCCGTGTCATCGGCGCAGCCCGTGCTGCCCCAGCAGCTCGATGGCCGCCGCTCGGTCCGCGGCTGCGCCGTCGACGAGACGCTGCGGCAACGCGGACGAGGTCGCTGCGCGAGTTCGAGCTCGAGCACGTTCCCGCCGCCGGGCGGCAACCCGTGGGTCGACGAGCGCACGACCGCCGAAGAGCCGGCTCGAAGCGACCGCTTCGCGCAAGGTCGGGAAGCCGAGCGAGCTGCGCCCCGATGCGCCGTGGCTCGATCAGCTCGCGCTGCCCGATCTGCCGATCCGCTGGACGCAAGCGACTCGTCGACTACCTCGTGTTCTACCACGACGACCCGCGCGGCCGCTCGATCATGAAGAGCTGGCTCGTCGCGCAGGGCCGCTACCGCGACCTGATCGTCACGCACCTGCGCAAGGCGAAGCTGCCCGAGGACCTGCTCTACGTCGCGATGATCGAGTCGTCGTACGACCCGAACACGCTGTCGCGCGCCGGCGCGCTCGGCCTCTGGCAGTTCATGCCCGAGGGCGCGAAGATCTACGGGCTGCGCCGCGATCGCTGGGTCGACGAGCGCAAGGATCCGTACCGCTCGACGATCGCGCAGATGGACTACTTCCACGATCTCTACCAGCGGTTCGGCGACTGGCACATCGCGCTCGCCGCGTTCAACGTCGGCTACGGCGCGATGCTGCGCTCGATCGCGCGCTACAACACGAACGACTACTACCAGCTGTGCGAGTACGAGAACGGGCTGCCGTGGGAGACGTGCCTGGTACACGCCGAAGGTGCTCGCGGCCGCGATCGTCGGACACAACCGCGCGGCGTTCGGCTTCGACAAGGTCAAGGCCGCCGCGCCCGAGGCATGGGACGAGGTCGCGGTGCCGATGTCGATGCCGCTCGCGATCGATCGCGCGCGCCGCCGGCGTCGACGGAGGCCGACATCAAGCGGCTCAACCCGCACCTCCGGCACGGCCGCACGCCGCCGGGCGAGGCCGGCTACATCGTGCGCGTGCCCGTCGGCAAGAAGGCCGATGCGCAGCGCCGCCTCGCCGAGCTGCAGACCGACTGGGACGGCTACGATGCGTACGTCGTCGCGCACGGCGAGCGGCTTCGAGGACGTCGCGACGACGTACGGCATCTCGATCGACGCAGCTGCGCAAGCTCAACGACGTCTCGCACGAGTCCGAGATCGAGGGCGGCACCGTCCTCGTCGTGCCGCGCATCAGCGACGAGCAGCGCACGAAGAATCGCGCGAAGGCCAAGGCCAAGCTGCTCGGCTCGGGCATCGATCCGAAGGACGGCGAGCAGCTGATCGTGCCGATCCCCGACAAGGACGTTCGTCGATCGCCGACAAGCAGCGCGTGTTCTATCGCGTCGTCACGGGCGACACGCTCGACGTCGCGTCGCGAAGGCGTTCGGTGTCGCGCGCGACCGAGCTCGCGAACGTGGAACGCGACTCGACGCACGACGCGAACCTCCATCCCGAAGATGGTGCTCGTCGCGTGGGTCGCGCCGCGACTTCGACGCCGACAAAGCACGAGCGTCGCGCTGCTCGACGAGACCCAGCTCGTCGTCGTCACGCGCGGCTCGGCCGAGCACCTCGATCTCGCCGAGGCAGCGCACCGGTCGCGTGCGCATCGAGTACGTCGCGAAGGGCAAGGAGAAGCTCGCCGACATCGCGAAGAAGTACGGCATGGGCTCGCACGATCTCGCGCGCATCAACCGCATCTCGTACGACACCGTGCTCGAGAAGGGCGACAAGATCATCGTCTACCAGGTCGCCGATCCGAAGCGCTCCGAGCGCGCCGAGGAGCAGTGGAAGAAGACGCCGAAGGCGCGACGCGGCAAGATCTCCGGCGAGCGCGCGGTCAATTCTGCGAGCGCGCCGAAGGATGCGCCTGCCGCGAAACCGTCGACGGAGCCAGCGGCGAAGGAGCCGGCCAAGGATCCCGCGAAAGGCGCGACGAAAGAGTCCGCGAAAGCGCCGACGAAAGCGCCGACGAAAGAGCCGGCGACGGAACCAGTGACGAAGGACACGGAGCCCGCGAACGGTCCAGTCACCGAACCCCAGGTCGACTGAAACGGGCTATCGTCCCGCCCATGATTCGAAGTGCTTTATTGGTATCGATGGTCGCGATGGTCGCGTGCGGTGACGACGGTGGCGACACCAAGATGGACGCAGCGGGTGGTGGCGGTGCCGTCGAGGCGGTGACGTGCCCGGGCACGGCCGATGCCGAGGTGACCACCGCCGACGGATCGTTCATGTTCATGCCAGCCGCGACGAGCATCTCGGTCAATCAGACGGTGAAGTTCACCAACTCGTCGACCCACGACGTCGCCCCCGACGCGGGCGCTGGCATGACGGACTCGGCGCTGAGCGTCGCCAAGGGCGCGACGAAGTGCTTCAAGTTCACGGCGGCCGGCACGTACCACATCAAGTGCAACCCGCACGACTTCAAGGGAACGATCACCGTCCAATGAAGCGACTAACGATCACACTGCTGCTCGTCGCGGCATGCGGCGATGACGGCGAGAGTCCCGGCAACGACGCGGCGACGAAGCAGGACGCCGCGGCGAAGATGGATGCGGCGATGGCCGACGCGTCGCTGATCGACGCGATGCAGTTCGTGTTCGTGGAGAGCCCGTGCCCGGCGATGCCGGCCGAGTCGATCTCGGCCGTCGACTTTAATTTCGTCCCGGATGCCGTGACGATCAGCGTGAACGAGGTCGTCCAGATCACGACCCCGAACAATCACAACGTGATCCCGTCACCGTCGATGCCGACCGATCCTGGACTTCGCGTCGGCTTCGGCGAGACGAAGTGCTTCAAGTTCACGGTCGCCGGCGAGTTCAACTTCATCTGCCAGCCGCACGGCTTCAACGGCAAGGTCACCGTCACGCCGTAGCCCGCTAGAAGTCGAAACCAGCCGACATCGAAAGCGTGCGCTGACCGGCGGCGCGGTCGTCCGAGTCGCACGCGGTCGTCTCGGCCATTCCGTTTCCACACTTCTCGGTCGTACCGGGCTGATCGTCGACCGACGAGCCCGACGTCGCGAACGCTGCTTCGAGCGTCAGCTGGACGACGTAGTACTGGAGCTTCACGCCGACCATGAAGCGATTGCGAAAGATCGTGTCCTGGTCGCGGAACACGAACGACAGCTGGCTGTCCATCGCGTTGCCGGGCTCGAGCGGATCGATGTGCGGCGTCGGATCGATCACCTCGGATCGCGGCACGATCATGAGGAGGTTCCAGCCAGCGAACGGGTCGAGGCGCCACGTGTCGGCGATGCCGAAGTGCTTCGAGAGCATCAGATCGAACGATGCGATGGTCAGATCGAGCTCGCGCTGCGTGAACATGCGAGACACGGCACCGCGTGCGGCGATGCTCGGCAGCGGCAGCTTCGTGTAGCCCTCGTGGACCGCGAGCTTCGTGTAGACCTGGCCGGTCCAGATCCGCGAGTCCGCGAGGTGCACCGCGCCGACACCGAACTCGAACGACGGTAGTGGCAGCCAGAACCCCTTGCGGGCGAAGACACCGACGGTGTTCATCGACGACGGGCCGTGCGCCATCGAGCCGGTGCCTGCCGGATCGCGGCTGCCCTGCATTCTCGTCATCGCCTTCGGCTTTCTCCATGGTAGGGTCACGACGATTCCATGGACGTCGCGGGCGAACCTTCTCAGAGCGATCTGCGTCAACTTCAAGCAGCCACGGACCGGCACCGATTTCGCAAGGTGTGCTGGGAACGGATGGGCCCCCGTCGACTGACCGGCGGCCGAAGTGAGGTGAAGCCTCGCGGCGTTGGCCGGCTTGTTCGTGGCTGCTGGGTCCAGGGACCGAGTCCGATGATACGCGCTGCTGCCACGATCGCGTTGGGGGTTTTTCTCTGCGGGCCGGCGCATGCCGCCGAACGTCTTTGCGATCCGGCCTTCGAGGATTGCCGGACGCCGCTGCTGAACCTGATTCGGAACGAGACGGTGGGTATCGACGCGGCCTTCTGGTTCATGGAGGACAAGCGCTACGCTGACGCGCTGATCGCGAGTTCCGGGCCGGTCTGCCCGTGCGTCATCGCGGATCTCCGGGCAAACGCCGCCCAGCCGCTCAATGGCGTCATCCTCGACCAGCTTCGGGACGCGGGCATTCCGATTCGCCGCGCCGGTTCCCGCTGGCCTCACTGGAAGATGATGTTGTTTGCCGGCCAGGACGTCGTTGAATTCAGCGGAGCGAATTACAGTCCCGATGCGTTCCGCCCCGCAATCCCATACGCCAACTATACCGACGAGGTCGTGTACCTCACCGACGATATCGACGTGGTCAACAGTTTCAAAACGCGGTTCGACGACCTTTGGATCGACACGACCAGTTACGTCAATCACGCGAACGTTACTTCTTTGACCCGGCAGTATCTGACCTACCCGCGTGATCCCGAGCTGAACTTCGTGCCGCTCCAGAACTATTCCCTACGAATGGTGCCGCGGTAGAACGCCGAAACGCAGCAGATCGACATCACGATGTATCGCATTACGGATCAGGCCATACCGACGCGCTGATCGCGGCGAGGCTGCGGGGCGTGCGCGTGCGGCTGCTCACCGAGCCCGAGGATACGCGATCCCAATCGGTTATGGCACTCCTGGAACATCGATCGGCTGTACATGGCCGGCGTCGAGATCATGCACCGGGCTCATCAGGGCCTGAACCATCAGAAATCCGTCGTGCTGCATTCCAGGGGATGTCGGTCATAGGCTCTTCAAATATGACCAGCGGCTCGGCAGGGTCATCTGACGAGCACAACTATTTCACGACCAAGCCGTGGATTTCGACTGGCTCGTCGCGCAGTTCGAACGGAAATGGAACAGCAGTGCGGGAGTCGTCGAGTTCACGCCGTTTCAACCCCTTCCCCCGACGGCGCCCACCGCGATTTCACCTGCGAACGCCGCAACGGATCAGCCCGCCACGACCAGCCTGGTGTGGAACGGCGGCCTGTTCGCGCACAAATACGACGTGTACTTCGGAACGACCCCCGATCCGCCGCTCGTAGCCGCCAACCTCGAACTCGGTCCCACTGAGAAACCTGCCGACAAGAAGAGCTTCGCGCTTCCTCCACTCTCGCCAGGGACTACCTACTATTGGCGCATCGTCGGCAGGACGATGGCGGAAAGGACGAAGAGCAGCCCGGTTTGGAGGTTCACCACCCGGCCGTCCGTGACTCCCACCCTTGGCCCAGGCGACGTGAACCTGTATGCCTCGGAGGCCCAGATCGCGCCTGGATCCGCGTGGATGGTCGCCGCAGACAGTACGGCGGCAGGCAATGCCCGTATCGTCCATCCCGATGGGAATGCCGCGACGCTCACCGTTCCGCTGTCCAACCCAACCAACTATTTCGAGTTGACGTTCGATGCGGAGCGAGGTCGGGCCTACCGGCTATGGATTCGCGGCAAGGCCGAAAACGACAACTCGGCGAACGACGCGGTCTTTGTGCAGTTCTCGGGGAGCGTGACTGCGGCGGGCAGCGCGATCTATCGCATCGGTACGACATCGGCGACGTCGGTGAACCTCGAAGACTGCAGCACTTGCGGCCTTTCGGGGTGGGGCTGGCAAGACAACGGCACCGGCACGGGGGTCCTGGGCCCTCAGATCTATTTCGAGACGACCGGGACTCAGACGATCCGCGTGCAGACACGCGAGGATGGCCTCTCGATCGACCAGATTCTGATGTCGCCCGAGAAGTACTGAATGCCGTACCCGGAACTCTGAAATCGGATGTCACGATTTATCCTCGCAGGTTGGATAACCCTTCGACAGAGCCGGCGACCACGACCCTGGGCCCTGGCGACGTCAACTCGTATGCGTCGCAGGCCCAGATCGCGTCCGGATCCGTGTGGATGGTCGCCGCAGACAGTACCGGCGGCAGGCAATGCCCGTATCGTCCATCCCAACGCGAATGCCGCGAAGCTCAGCGCCCCGCTGTCCGCCCCCACCAACTATTTCGACCTGACGTTCGATGCCGAGCAAGGTCGCGCCTACCGGTTATGGATTCGCGGCAAGGCCGAAAACAACAATTGGGCGAACGACTCGGTCTTCGTGCAGTTCTCGGGCAGCGTGACTGCCGCCGGCAGTCCGATCTATCGCATCGGTACGACATCGGCGACAGAAGTGAACCTCGAAGATTGCAGCGGCTGCGGCCTGTCGGGGTGGGGCTGGCAGGACAACGGCTGGGGGGTGGGGGTCCTGGGTCCTGTGATCTATTTCGAAACAACGGGGCCGCAGACGATCCGCGTGCAGACACGCGAGGATGGCGTCTCGATCGATCAGATTCTGGTGTCGCCGGAGAAGTCACTGAATACCGCACCGGGAACCCTGAAATCGGATACCACGATTTATCCCGAAAAGCGTTGATCAGAGCAGCGAGGAACGGACCGAGGGCCTCATTCTTGCTCTCGGCCGCGCTGCCGGCAGAATCCGACGTGGCGTCAGTCGTCGGTGCCGTTGCCTGAGCCGCGGAATTACCGCGTCGGCAGGTCGCCGGCCGAGCTTGTCGCAGTGCCCGCGGTGCTTCACTATGGTTGTCGGCTCAAGTTGGATCGAAGGAGGCCGCCGGGCGCCTCCTGCGACGCCTCGTCGCTGAAACCCCGCGGCGGTGTCCGCCTGGGTTATATCTGCAAGAGCACGTTGAAGTTCTCGCCCCGAACCTGAGTCCCTTGAAGCCTTGGAGCCCTAATGTTGACCCAGTCGAGCGTCGGTTATGGAAGTCGCCTTGTGCGCCGTGGAATCGTCCGCGCACTGAGTGTTGCGCTGCTGGGCTTCGTCCCGGCTGCGGCCCAGGCACAGATCGACGTCCTCACCAATCGCTACGACGGTGCGCGAACGGGAGCGAATCTCACGGAAACCGAGCTCACACCCGCCGCCGTCAACGTCAACCGTTTCGGCAAGCTCTACACCTATCCGGTTGACGGGGCCGTGTACGCGCAGCCGCTCTATGTGAGGGGGTCACGGTACAGGGAACCGTCCGGAACGTGCTGTACGTCGCGACCATGAACGACAAGCTCTACGCGTTCAACGCCGACAGCCCGTCGCCGACGCCACTCTGGATGAGAGACTTCACGAGTCCGCCGTCGATCACTGCCGTGCCCGCGACCGATATCGTGGCGTCGGGCAAGAATATTTATGGCAACGTCGGCATCGAGGGCACTCCGGTGATCGATCGCGCCACGAACACGCTGTATCTGGTCGCACGGACCAAGGAAAGCGGGACTTCGTCCAGCGGCTGCACGCCCTGGACATCGCGACCGGGCTGTCGCGCACCGGGAGTCCCGTCAAAATCACGGCGTCCGTCCCCGGGTCGGCGTCTGACTCCGACGCCGGGACCCAGCGGTCCGATGATCAGCTTCGATCACGAGACTGCACCAGCACGTCCCGGCCTGGCGTTGAGCAACGGCGTGGTGCTCGTCTCATGGGCGGCACACGAGGACAAGAAGCCTTATCACGGATGGGTCATGGGATTCGATTCGACCACGCTGGCGATGGTGGGGGCATTGCCGTCGTCCCCGATACGACGGCGGCGGGATCTGGCAAGGTGGGCGTGCGCCGACCATCGACGCGAGCCGGAATGCCTACTTCGTCACCGGCAATGGCGCCTGGAACGGATCCACAATTTCGGCGACAGTCGCTCCTGAAATTCAGCGTCAGCACGGCCGGGCTCGACGCTGCTGGATTACTTCACACCCGGGAACGAAAAGACGCTCAATATCAACGACGACGACCTGAGTGGCTCTGGGTTCACGCTGTTGCCGGGAACGAACCTGATGATGGGCGGCGGCAAGGAAGGCGTGCTCTATCTGCGTGAACGCGAACGACCTCGGTCACAAGGTCGCGAGCGATACGCAAATCGTGCAGAAAATCCCCGTCAATGGCGGGCACGTGATGGGGGGGCCGGTCTATCTGGAATTCGCCCGGCGCCGGCCCGCTCGTCTACAACTGGTCGAAGACGACATGCTCATTGCGTATCAGCTGTGTGGCGGACGCCTGACGGCCCTGCGCGCAAGGGCAGGCCCGGTGCAGTCGCCAGGACATCCTGGCGGATCGCTGACCGTGTCCGCCAACGGATCCACCGCGGGCACCGGCATCATCTGGGCGTCGATGCCGACGAACCAGGACGCCAAGCACGGCCTCACGGGGGATCCTCCGCGCGTTCCATGCGGAGACTTTGCGGAGCTCTGGACCAGCGACAGAACGCGACCCGCGACCGGGTTGGGACCCACATCAAGTTCGTTCCGCCGGTGGTTGTCAATGGCAGCGTCTACATGGCCAACCAGGACAATGCCGTCGCGGTTTACGGACTTTGCCGAGCGGTTTCAGCGTCGTGCGAGTCCCACCAGCAGACGATTCCTGCCGGTCGCCGAGCGCGACGTTCTCCGTGAGCGTTGGCGCGCAAGGCGGGTTCGCCGGGTCCGTTGCCTTGAGTGCCAGCGGCGCACCGCCGGGACCACGGCGACCTTCAATCCGCAGTCGGTTACGGGCGCGGCACCGTGACCATGACTGTGGCGGTGGGCTCAGGAGTGACGGTGAACAGCTTCACCCTGACCGTGCGAGGCACGAGCGGCTCGCAGACGCACTCCGCCGCCGTCGTCGTCAACACCTCGACCAGCTCGGGCGAGATCGTCCTCTATGCGAAGAACGCCACTCGCCTTGCCGGTAACTGGCGGGTCGTCGCCGACACCACCGCGGCCGGCGGCGCTCGTGTCGAACAGCCGAACGCTGGCGCCCCGAAAGTGACGGTGGCAGCTGGCCAACCCGACGAACTACTTCGAATTGACGTTCACGGCCCAGGCGAACCGCGCATACCGGCTCTGGCTGCGCGGGCGCGCGCTCAACAATTCGTGACAACAACGACTCGGTGCACGTGCAGTTCTCGGGGAGCGTGACCAGCACCGGCACGGCGATCGACCGGATCTGGCACCACCGAGGCGGCGGCCGTGGTGATCGAGGATTGCGGCGGGTGGCCTTTCCGGATGGGGATGGCAGGACAACGGCTACGGGACGGGGGTTCTGGGCCCGACGATGTACCTTACGGCCGTATCCAGACCATCCGCATCCAGGGGCGGGAGGACGGCATCTCGCTCGATCAGATTGTCCTGTCGCCCCAAACCTACCTGGATCTCGCCGGACTGACGAAGAACGACGGGACGATCCTGCCCGAACCAACGACGGCGGCGGGAACCGTGGTCGGTTACGCGTCGACGGGCACTGCACACGGTAACTGGCGGGTCGTTGCCGATACTACTGCTGCTGGTGCAAACCGCATGGAGCAGCCGAACGCGGGTGCCGCGAAACTGACGGTGCCGCTGGCGAGCCCGACGAACTACTTCGAATGGACGTTCACGGCCCAGGCGAACCGCGCCTACCGTTTATGGATTCGCGGCAAGGCCGCAAGCAACAATTGGGCGAACGACTCGGTGTTCTTCGTGCAGTTCTCAGGCAGCGTGACTGCCGCCGGCAGCCCGATTATCGCATCGGTACGACGTCGGCGACAGAAGTGAACCTCGAAGATTGCAGCGGCTGCGGCCTGTCGGTGGGGCTGGCAGGACAACGGCTGGGGGGCGGGGGTCCTGGGTCCGTGATCTATTTCGAAACAACGGGGCCGCAGACGATCCGGGTGCACGCGAGGACGGCTTCTCGATCGATCAGATCGTCTTGTCGCCGGACACGTATCTGACGTCCTCACCAGGACTGATGAAGAACGACACGACCATTCTGAACAAGACGCAGTGACCCTCGGCCGCCAAGCGGTTCCGCAACGGGTGCCCGACGACGGAGACGCGTAAAGGTAGATCGAAGTCGCGGCGAGTGCTGACGGCCTGCCCCTATGGGAGCGGCGCCGTCCCGGCCACACGCGGTTGTCCGCTTCGGAAACCGCGATCAGGAACTGGAAGAGACCATTCGCACCGTCCGCCACCAGTGATGAAGGCCGGTCTGCTTGCCGGCCCAGACGGGCCTGTCTGAGCACGTAGAGAGGCCGCTGTTTGGCCTGCTCGAAGATCATCCCCACATACTGGGCCAGAATGCTGAGGGCGGCGAATTGAAACGCGCTGACGATCAGCAGGACACCGATGACAGACGGCCAGCCGGTCACGACGCTTCCGTTGAACGCGACCCACGCGACGTAGCCCAGGTATATGGCCGCGATCATCGCGAAGAAGACTCCGAGCCAGGTGATGACGTGTAGTGGCAGCACTGAGAACGAGAACACGCCGTGCTGCGCCAGGCGAAGGCTGCGACGCCACGTATAGCCCGGCGTCCCGGCGTGCCGCTCCTCCTGGTCGTATACCACGACAGCCGACGAGAAACCGGCCCAGGGCACCATCCCCCGGAGAACCCAGACCACAATCTCTCGCATCTGCCGGAGGATCCGCACCGTTTCGCGCGACATCAAGCGGAAATCCGCGGCCCCCGGGAGGACGCTGACATCCGTGGACCAGCCGAGCACCGAGGTGAACGCCCGCGACGCGAGCTGCTTCATCGGGCCGGCGCCGGTGTTTTCGCGTCGCACGCCGTACACGACGTCCGCTCCGGACTCTATGGATCATCTGCCCGATGGTTTCGGGCGGATGCTGGAGGTCGCCGTCCATGGTGACCACCGCATCGAGGTCTCCGCCGACATGGTCGAACCCGGCGGTGAGCGCCATCTGGTGGCCCCAGTTCCTCGACAGCGAGAGCACCGTGATGCGAGGGTCGACGTCAGCGAGCCCGTTGAGCAGTGTCAGCGTCTCGTCTCGGCTGCCATCGTCTACGAACACGAAGGCACAACCGACATCCAAGGCTTCGACGGCGCCACGCAGACGGTGATAGAACGCCTGCACCCCGGCGGCCTCGTTGTAGAACGGAACCACGATTCCCAGCGACTTCAAGCGTCTCAGGGGTATCCGTGATTCTGGCCGGCCGTCATCGCGGCTTCGCGGACCATGGATCACCTCTCAAGCCCTCCGCGAAGGGAGCGTGCAGCCGATGCGCGTGTGAGCCGTTCGAATAGACGACTGGTACAGGTTGTAGCCACCAGCGGTGCCGACCAGCTCATGGTTCTTGAACATACTGTCGCGTGCGCCTAGCGTGAGCCGCTCGGCAGGCCCTACTACGACGTAGTCGACCCGGTATCGCCGCATCAGAGCGAGAGAATCGGGATCGCCGGCATAGATGCGATCGACGTCCTCCTTTCTGCGGCGTAGGCGAACCGTGCCAGCCGACGTGGAGCAAATCAGCAAGCACGGAAGGCCGCCCGCTGAGTGATGTCGGGGCCTGGCGGATCGGCGCGTGCAGGAGCACTGCATCCGGTGGCGTCGCTCGCTCGACCAACGCCGCGAGCGCCACGCCGTCACTGTCGAACACGCGCGCCGCCGACGCTCCGGACGTCACTCGCCACACATCCAGTCCCGCCGACAACGTCAGCGTCGCGATGAGAGCGACCACGATTGCTTTCGCGGCCGCCCCCGCCCGCCAGACACGCGCGAGGGCCATCGCCACCAGCAACGTCGAGGCGATGTACCAGTAGATGAGCACTTTGATGTTCGCCGACGGGCGAGGAGCGAGCCGAACCAGCTGCGGAACGATGAAACACCCGATGAACGGCAGATAAAAGAGGAGGAGCCGCTGCGGTAAGATCCGCCACCGGCCCCGAGCTGCGACGGCGGCCACGATGAGCGGAATGAACAGCCCGGTGTTCTTGAACCAGAACCAGGGCAGCGACTCGGTCTCCTTGGTCCAGCCATAGTGCCAGCCCACGAAGCTCTGCGAGTCGATGCCGCTGTCACGGCTGATCCACCACACAGCTGCGGCGCAGCGACGGCCACTGCGACGACGAAGAAGGCCGCCGAATGTCGCCACTGCCGGAACAGAAGCATGAGGCACGCGGCGGCGCCGATGAGAACGAGAAAACTGTGTGGGTGCGCCAGGGGCAAAAGGCCGGCGGTCACGCCCGCCGCGCACATCAGCCGACGGCTCGCCGGCGAACGGACCTCGGGCGGCGAGGATCCCTGATCCGCGTGCGTTGTGGATAGCGCCCGCCACCACAACATCGAAGCGATGAGGAACAGCGGCAGGCCCAGCAGGAAACTGCGCTGTGACACGAGAATCGTCGTCGTCAGGTTGCCCCACTTGAGATTCCTGGTGTTGATTGTGTAATCGTAAGGCAGGTTCCAGAGGAATTGTGCAAGCGACTGATGCGTCTGCGCGGTATCGGACGCAAACACCACCCAGCCCATGCCACTGCCGAGCAGCACGAGGAAAGGGGCGTTACGGCGGCCACCCGATCACCGGTAAGGGTCAATGCCCATCGATGGAGCAGCACGACCACCGCGGTTATCAACACGATGTTCTGGACCGCAACGGCTCGATACAGGTCCAGGCCGGCAAGGACCAGTTGCGCGGCCCCGAAATCGACGAGGAACGGGTAGGTGAGCCGGGCGCCGGCGAATTCCGGGTGCTGCGGCGGAAGATTCCGCCCGTGACGAACCCCTGGATGATGCTGACGTGAAGGGGCAGGTCGAATCGATCGACTCAAGACGCCCGTGTAGTTCTGTTGGCGGCGCCATAAATGGCGCGCGTGAACACGGGAAAGAGCACCGCAAGAAGGACCACGAACAGCACGTAATCCGGCGGCCGCGCCGGGCTTGCGACCCGTCAGCGCGAGATGGACCCGGCGCCCGGCCGCGTTGCAGTCGTCGATGAACCCCTCCCGAATTCCACGTCGCAGAAGAAGCAGCATCGGGCTCACGGCTGCAGTGGCGGTCACCCCAACGCTGAGAGTCTGAATGCCCCACACCATTGCCGCGGCGAAGCCGACCAGTGCGGAGAACGTATGTCCGAGCACTGCTCCGACGGCGAGCCGCGTGGTCAGCGGGAAGGCTTTCTAGGCTGTACGTTGTCAGCGTCGCGCCGAGAGTTGCGACCAGAATCGTTAGTAGGGCGAGCATTTTCCTTAGAGTGCGTCAGGTTCGGGGTCGATGTGCTTGCATCGGGCACCACGAAGTCAGCGTTAGGGATACCGCCGGCTCCGGCCGTGGCACAGCAATTTCGGGGCCGACGAACTGACGCGAAATCTCTCAGCTTCTGAAGGTTTCCCTTGCCGTAGGAGGTACGGGATTTCCACTTCAGCGGTAACGCCAGTGTGTGCAGTGCCCACCCGGAGTTGCGCTTTTACCACCTCAGCAGAATCCTGGTGCGCTGCCCGCCAGCCGTCGCAGGCCTGATCGAAGGGCTGGCTAGCAGCTTCGCCACGAATCGTCTGCTGA
>CAWJTP010000001.1:0-157784 GCA_963845845.1 uncultured Cytophagales bacterium | reverse complement strand
AGCTTATTCGATGGGCGGAAAAACAGCAATGAATTTTGCACTGATCGATCCCGACAAAGTAGCCAAATGATTGTTGTCGACATCGCACCGCGAGAATATAAGCTCGAGCATTATGCCCTGGTTGAAGCGATGACGGCTTTGCAGATCGATAAGCTCACGTCGAGAAATGAGGCTGATACCCTCCTTTCTAAAAGCATAGCCGATCTGGATGTACGTCAGTTCCTGCTTAAAAACCTCCAGCGCAAAAATGACGGAGGTTTCACCTGGAAAGTGAATCTTCCCGTAATCAGGGAAAAGCTCGGTAATATTGGGCTTCCGCTGCTCAACAATAATACATTTAATAAGCCGACATTGTTTATTCGCGGTGCAAGGTCAAAATACGTTTCCGACGGTGACTGGGAAAATATTATAAGGATATTTCCACAAGCCACGCTTCAAACCCTGGATTCAGGTCATTGGGTTCAGGCAGAGAAGCCGAAGGAGTTCGTGGAAACGGTCTTAGGTTGGTTGAAATAGTTTTCTTCACTGCAGAGACGCAAAGGCCGCCATGGACCGCCAAGATCTTAGCGTACCTTTGCGTACTTAGCGTCTTAGCGGTGAAATATTACGCACTGTCTCATACTCATGGAAAGAAAACAGCTAAGCAAGCAAGGTCCAGCCCTGTCCAGGATCATCAGCGGCGCATGGCGGTGGAAGTTACCATCGCCTGAAGTAGCGCAGCTTATTCACCGGTCGCTAGATGAGGGAATAACAACATTCGATCATGCCGACATATATGGAGATCATCATAACGAAGAAATATTCGGACATGTGCTCCAGAAAGACAGTACACTTCGTCATCGCATAGAACTGGTGACAAAGTGTGGAATTAAATTTCCTTCGTCACAAAGACCCGCGACCTGGATCAAACACTACGACACTTCGCGGGATCACATACTGTGGTCTGTCGATAATTCACTCAAGATGCTTCATACAGATCATATTGATCTTTTACTGATCCATCGACCCGATCCATTGCTTGATCCCGTAGTGGTTGCCGAAGCATTTTCAACCTTGAAAAAGGCAGGCAAAGTTCTGCACTTCGGCGTATCGAATTTTACAATCACGCAGTTTGAGATGTTACAGCATTATCTTGATATGCCTCTCGTTACCAATCAGCTCGAGATTTCGCTGACAAAACATGAGCCCTTGTTCGATGGAAGTCTCGATATTTTGATGAAGCATGAAGTTTCTCCGATGGCGTGGTCGCCACTTGGAGGAGGAAATCTGGTGAAGGACGCAAATGAGACTGTGTTTGCAAAAGCCTCACATTACCGCGCGACCCAGGTTCAATTAGCACTCGCATGGTTGCTGAAACATCCTTCGGGTATTTTTCCCGTGATCGGGACCACCAGACCAGAACGTATCAGTGAGGCTGCGCGGGCGACGGACATCAAACTCGACATTCAGGACTGGTTCGAAATGCTGAAGGCTGTCCAGGGCCGGGAGATGCCTTAACGCTGAAGGTTTTTCCGGAATGCTTTCTATCTTGGGGGTAAACCAAAAAAATCTTTTCTCGGTTATTAATTCTTAATTGTGTCGAAACGATAACCCGTTCATTTTTGTATTCTTCCTATATCTCATTCATGACGAAAGCTTCAGCAGAAAAAAAATATCTTATATACCGGACACGATGTTATTGAAATTGTAGGAGCCCGTGAACACAATCTTAAAAATATTAACGTTAGCTTTCCCCGCAACAAACTTGTCGTTATTACAGGCATTAGCGGCAGTGGCAAATCTTCCCTGGCGTTTGACACCATTTATGCGGAAGGCCAACGACGGTACATGGAAAGTTTTTCAGCCTATGCCCGCAGTTTTATGGGAAACCTGGAACGGCCTGATGTAGACAAAATTAATGGCCTTAGTCCGGTTATTTCCATTGAACAAAAAACGACCTCGCGCAACCCGCGATCAACTGTTGGAACCGTAACTGAAATTTATGACTTCATGCGTTTGCTTTTTGCCAGGGCAGGCGAGGCATTTTCTTACCTGACGGGTGAAAAAATGGTGCGCCAATCGGAAGATCAAATTCTCGATACGCTGCTTCAAAATTTTAAAGGAAAAAAACTCTATTCTGCTGGCACCGATCGTGAAAGGAAGAAAGGGTCATTATCGCGAATTGTTTCAACAAATCAGAAAATCGGGTTATACCAAAGTTCGTGTTGATGGCGATGTTCAGGATATCACCGCCAAAATGCAAGTAGATCGTTACAAAATCCACGATATCGAAATTGTGATGGACCGGATCGTCGCCGATCCAAAAGACCGCGCGCGCATCGGACAATCCATCAACAAATCTCTTAAAGGAAGGAAAAGGTGTAATGATGGTCATGGAAGAAAATGGCAAAGTCCACCACTTCTCCAAATTCCTGATGGATCCCAAAACTGGCTTAGCGTATGATGAGCCAGCCCCTAATACATTTTCATTTAACTCACCTTATGGCGCTTGTCCGACCTGCAATGGATTGGGTCAAATTGAAGAAATCACAAAGGAATCGGTTATTCCTGATCCATCGTTAAGCATAAGCCGAGGGGGGATTTTGCCACTGGGAGAATATCGCGACATCTGGATTTTTAAAAAGATCGAAGCCATTCTTAAACGATATAAACTTACGCTAAGCACGCCCATCAAGGATATTCCAAAAGATGTTATTCAATGTTCTGTTGTATGGAGACGATGAGCCGGTGGCTGTTGCTTCTGTGAAATATCCGGGAACAGAATGGAACACAAAATTTGAAGGCATCATCAGTTTTCTTGAGAAACAAAAAGAAGAAGGATCGGAGGCTATTAAAAAATGGGTAGATGATTTTACGATTTCCAAAACTTGTCCGGAATGCAATGGAGCCAGACTGAAAAAAGAATCTCTTCATTTTAAACTGGATAATGCAGAATATTGCTGAGCTCGCCATTGCTGGACATCAATGCCTTGAAAAAATGGTTTGAAGGACTGGAAGACCGGCTCAATGAAAAGCAACGCATCATTGCCACAGAAGTATTAAAAGAAATTCGTAAACGCATCGGATTTTTGCTGGATGTTGGATTGGATTATCTTAATCTCAATCGGCCGATCAGAACATTGAGCGGAGGCGAATCTCAACGCATCAGGCTGGCAACACAAATCGGAACCCAACTTGTTGGCGTACTTTATATTCTTGATGAACCTAGCATTGGGCTGCATGCGCGGGATAATGTGAAACTTATTAAAGCACTGAAAGATCTTGCGGGATCATTGGCAACTCGGTTATCGTTGTAGAGCACGATAAAGAAATGATGCTGGAGTCCGACTACATTCTCGATATCGGACCTGGCGCAGGGCGTCATGGCGGCCACGTCGTGGCTGAAGGCGTTCCAGCAATTATTCTTGAAAGGGAACAGCACCACATCAAAATATCTGACGTGGGAAGATCAGTATCCATTTTCCAAAGACACGACGAAAAGGAAGTGGCGAAAGCATCGTCGTTACCAATGCGAGCGGAAACAATCTAAAAAATGTCGATCTGGCAAATTCCATTGGGAACACTTACCTGCATCACTGGAGTTTCAGGAAGTGGAAAGTCAACACTAATTCATGACACCCTTTTTCCGATCCTTAACAAACATTTTTACAATTCCAGAACGGAACCACTTGGCGCATAAAAAGGTTACGGCCTTCAATACGTTGATAAAGTGATTGAAGTTGATCAATCTCCTATCGGACGCACGCCGCGTTCAAATCCCGCTACTTATACAGGAGCATTTTCAGATATACGCGATTTATTTGCTCAGCTCCCTGAATCAAAAATCAGAGGTTATAAAACAGGACGGTTTTCTTTCAATGTAAAAGGTGGACGATGTGAAACATGCGAAGGCGCCGGCCTTCGATTGATTGAAATGGAATTTCTTCCCGATGTTTACGTCCTTGTGAAACATGCAAGGGAAAACGATATAATCGCGAAACACTGGAAGTTCGTTTCAAAGGAAAATCGATTAGTGATGTCCTGGATATGACCGTGGAAGAAGCAGTGACTTACTTTGAAAATCAACCGACGAATCCTTCGAAAAATTCAAACCCTTTGTGAAGTTGGATTAGGCTATATTTCCCTTGGTCAACATGCCACAACCTTATCGGGTGGTGAAGCGCAACGGGTTAAACTTGCTACGGAACTTTCAAAGCGAGATACTGGAAAAACATTTTACATTTTGGATGAGCCCACTACAGGACTGCACTTTCAGGATATTTCACATTTGCTTGATGTATTGCAAAAACTTGTGAACAAGGGAAATACCGTACTTGTGATTGAACACAATATGGACGTGATTAAATCCGCTGACTACATCGTCGACCTGGGACCTGAAGGAGGAGAAAAAGGCGGAAAAATTATCGCTAATGGAACACCTGAAGAAGTATCGAAAAATCCGGCAAGCTATACCGGAAAGTTTCTTAAAAGCGAATTGAATTGATGCCAACTTTTTCGAGAGTTCGTGAAAGTATCTTGCAAACTATTTTGTTTTATTTTTTACTTTTTACATTTTTACCGATTGAGAAAAAGCCTCACTAGATTTATGGATTCACGTTTCGCCAGTACTTTTTTGGTCTGATATTTTTTGGGTTTGGTATTTACGAGTTTATGAAGAATGATCCGCTGGAAGCTTCTGTTATATTTCCTGGCGGGGCTCGCTTTTATCTGTAATAACCTTGTATCTGAACCGCGTCTGTTGCTATACAAAAAACTTTAGTTGTCATTACCTGGATTCTTGATTATTACTGCGGGTATCTATATTCCTTTACGTTTTGCAATTCAAGTTCTTTGACCATCTAAATAAAATCACCATTTCCATTGAGCTGATTTAGCGTAATTTTGCACCTTGCTTAGGCGATGGTAAATAAAAACAGAATATACTGGTCATTGCAGATTGGAGGGTGGTTGTTGTACGCGTCGTTCAAATCGTGATCCAGTTACGACGCATCTGGAAGCATAACACCACAGACGCGTCATATTTTTTATCATCGAAGCTTTTCTTTGTCTCGATGATCACGAACTGGTTCCGAATTCTTCTGAATCGGTAAAGTGGTTATACTTACCCATGCACAAACTTTTCCCAGTGTCTTTTCTGCTGTATTTATTATGGGTTTGATCGATTTACTTTTTGCGGATTACCAGTCTACCTGATTGCTTGGCCGTCTGTTTAACCCGAGACACGGCTTAATCTTAGATGTCGATGTCAGATCTTGGGTCAATCTTTATTTTACTTCATTGTCTTCTTCTTATGGACCGTATTTTACTTCACATATCATTACTTCGATCAGTACAATAAATCCCTGAAGTATGAAGCGTCAATGATCGAGATCGAACTGAATAATTTAAATCGCAGCTCAATCCTCATTTTATTTTTAATGCATTGAATAGTATTCGCGCACTCGTTGATGAAAATCCGCTCAAAGTCAAAGCAAGCAATCAATCAGCTTTCGAATATTTTAAGAAATTCTCTTGCCTCAGATAAAAAAGGATTGACCAAATTTGATGATGAACTTAAAGATCGTGAAGGATTATCTGGGACTGGAAAGTATTCGTTTTGAAGAACGTCTGAGAACGGAATTTGATATTCATCCAGAATCCAAAACGTTTCTTGTTCCTCCGCTGATGATCCAAACGCTCGTTGAAAACGGAATCAAACATGGCATTTCCAAACTTACGCCCGGTGGTGTGATCCAACTTAAAACCTATGTTGACGAATAATCATTTGAAAATTCATATCCGCAACAGCGGACACTTGTTGAATGGCACTAAAAGAGGCAAATCGGGCCTGGGACTGAAAAATACCGTGCAACGGCTAAAGCTTCTTTACGGTGATGAGGCTTCTTTTCGGATTGTAAATGAAAACGATAATTTTGTATTAACTGAAATTGTAATTCCACAAAACAAAAGCACATGAGAGCATTAATCGTAGATGACGAGCGTTTGGCTCGCAAAGAATTGATGAAGTTACTGGAAGATCATCCCAGCATTGAAGTGGTCGGCGAAGCCATGAATGCAGAAGAAGCTACTCAGACTGGTCAATGAACTCAATCCCGATCTTCTTTTTCTGGATATTCAAATGCCTGGCAAGACAGGCTTTCAATTATTGGAAGAACTGGATTCTGTTCCGTTAGTGGTCTTCACAACCGCTTACGATGAATTTGCACTGAAAGCCTTTGAAGTCAATGCGCTGGATTATCTGCTGAAACCGATCCAGCCGGAACGTTTAGCGGAAGCTGTTGCCAAACTCGCAGACAAAGAACGCGCAAAAAATGCCGCCGATACGCGGACCGGAAAAAAAACTCGGGTTACAGATCAGGTATTTGTAAAGGATGGCGACCGCTGCTGGTTTGTGAGTCTGACCAACGTACGTCTTTTTGAGTCTGATGGAAACTATATCAAAGTATACTTCGACAACAATCGTCCGATGATCCATAAGTCTTAAATGCGCTTGATGAAAAATTCGATGAGCGCGCTTTTTTCAGAGCAAGCAGAAAACACATTGTAAACTTGAGTTGGGTCGAAGGCATCGAGCCCTGGTTCAACGGTGGGCTTATGGTAAAACTTCGTGGCGGTGATAAAGTAGAAGTAAGCAGAAGACAGGCTGCGAAATTCAAGGATATGATGTCGCTGTAGGTGCAGCGTGTATTAGACGAGTTTGTACTTAACAGCAAAGGCGCAAAGACGCAAAGTAGACGCCAAGAATTCATTCAATAACTTCGCGGCCCTTAGCGTCCTCTGCGCCATGGCGGTGAAGGCCTTTATAGTAAGCTACCACTTCTTCTTTTTTTCATGAAATGCACCCTTGAACTCAGGGCTCTCTTTCCTCTTTTGCCAATCAATATCCAGGGCCATAGCTTGTGACTTCAGCGTACGGCGTTTTCGCTATAACGACATCGTCCGGCACGGCTTTCAGAGGTATTTTTTCGCGTATAAGTTTCTCGATCTTCTCAATGTGATAATATTCAGCTTTTGTCGCGAAAGTGATCGCATTTCCCTCCTGAAAAGCTCGGCCGGTCCTTCCAATCCGGTGAACATAATCCTCATGAAACGCGGGAACGTCAAAATTGATAACATGCGAAACCTTTATAACATCTATGCCGCGCGCTGTCACATCCGTGGAAACAAGTACGCGCAACTTGCCTTCCTTGAATTCATTGACTGCATTGATCCGGCTGTTTTGTCCCTTATTGGAGTGGATGACCTTACACTGGCCAAGTCGTTTTCTTCTGAATAAAATTAAAAACATTGTCGGCTGCTTCCTTTGTTCGCGTAAATATCATCACGCGTTAAAGTCCTCCTTATTACTAAGAAGATACTCGAGAAAATTCAATCTTTGTTTTGATGTTGGGAACATGAGTATAGCTCCTGTTCTACTTGTTTTGCAGGTGTTGCCTGAGGCGTTACTTCAATTCTGAACCGGAAATTCCAAAAATTCTGCTGAAATTTTTCGATCCTGTCGGAAAAAGTAGCGGAGAACAAAAGATTTTGTCTTTTAACAGGAATGACCTCCAAGATCTTTCTCAACTGTCGCATGAAACCCATATCCATCATGCGATCAGCTTCATCGAGCACGAGAATTTTTATTTGCTGGTAGGCAATTCACCTTTCTGATATAGTTCCATGAATCTCCCTGGCGTTGCAATGAGAATGTCAATACCTTTCCGTATCATTTCAATCTGAGTTTTCGGGCCGATACCACCATATAGCGGTTCAATGCGCAGATCGGTATATGCCGCAAGGTCGGTTGCATGTGTGGCTATCTGTATGATAAGCTCCTTTGTGGGAGCCAAAATCACCGCCCGTGGCTCCATGTCCTGGGCATATTTAATTTTCATCAGCAGTGGCAGGAGGTATGCAGCGGTTTTTCCCGTGCCGGTCTGTGCAATGCCAATGACATCCTGACCACCGAGTATCACAGGTATACACTTTTGCTGAATTTCGGTTGGCGCAACAAAACCCTGGTCCGCTATGGCGTCAAAAGCTGCTTGTTGAGATTAAAACTGCTCGAAAGATGTCGACTGCTGACACGTTAAACTTTAATTTTACCCTCCAATGAGGACACTACTGATTGTTAATGCAAATATAGTCAATGAAGGCAAGGTCTTTCAGGGAGACGTACTTATCAACGGGCAATTCATACGACGCAATCGGAAACGATCTCTCATCGCACCGCGCAAATGAGGTAATCGACGCGAATGGTAAATATCTCTTTCCGGGAGTAATAGATGACCAGGTCCACTTCAGAGAGCCTGGACTTACACATAAGGGTAACATCTTATTCCGAGTCAAGGGCGGCAGTCGCGGGAGGTGTTACAAGTTTTATGGAAATGCCCAATACAGACCCCCCCACCTTCACACAACATTTGCTGGAACAGAAATATGCTATCGCCTCCAATACGTCTTTGGCCAATTATTCTTTCTATATCGGGGCCGCAAATGACAATGCTGGACGAAGTAATGAAAACCGATATTTCAAGAGTATGCGGATTAAAGATTTTCATGGGCTCGTCAACGGGTAACCTACTGGTCGACGATCCCAAAATACTTGAAGTATACTTTTCCAAGTTTCCATCTCTGATCGCTGCGCATTGTGAGCATGAGCCGACGATACGAAGGAATATACTTGACTTCAGGGAACGATACGGTGAAGACCTTCCCATTGCTTATCACCCGAGGATCAGAAGCGAGGAGGCGTGTTATTTGTCGTCATCATTTGCAGTTGATCTGGCAAAAAAACATGGAACCCGTTTTCACGTACTTCACATCTCGACAGCAAAAGAAATCTCTTTGTTCGATAACACCATTGCGCTTGAAAAGAAAAAGATAACTTCGGAGGCCTGTGTACATCATTTATGGTTCAATGATCAAGATTATAACAGTCTTGGAACACTTATTAAATGGAACCCCGCTATCAAAACAGCGCAGGACCAGGAGGCGATTTTCAAAGGATTACTTGACGACCATATTGATGTTATCGCTACTGACCATGCTCCCCATACTTTGGCGGAAAAACAAAACACATACTTCAAGGCGCCTTCGGGAGGGCCTTTGGTGCAGCACAGCCTGGTTGCCATGCTTGAATTTTATCATCAGGGTAAAATAGGCCTGGAGAATATTGTGAAAAAAATGTGTCACAATCCTGCCATTTTATTTCAGGTTGTGCGACGGGGATTCATCCGGGAAGGTTATTTCGCCGACCTTGCATTGGTGGATTTGAAGAAACCGTGGACTGTTTCAAAAAAGAATCTGCTCTATCATTGTGGCTGGTCGCCATTTGAGTCAATCACCTTTCAATCTTCGGTTACACATACCTTCGTTTCAGGGCATCTGGCCTATCAGGAGGGTAATTTCGACGAATCCTCGAAAGGAATGCGGTTGCACTTTGACAGGAACTGATTGCCTTAGCAATCGTAGGTCGGAGCAGAAATAGGCTTATCCTTTTGCAAATTGAAGCAGGCTGTCTAAATTTGAATCCCAAAAATGGTGGATGTAGTTCAGTTGGTTAGAACATCAGATTGTGATTCTGAGGGTCGCGGGTTCGAGTCCCGTCATTCACCCATCATTGACCCCGGCTTTAGTCGGGGTTTTTTTATGCCCTTCTTTCTGAAACATCGCGCTAGTCCGGTGCACCCAATTTGATATGATGGACCAGAACGCGATAAACTATTCAACGAATACATTTAAAAACTTGCCCGAAGGACTTGCGCTTGAGGATTGTTCTATCGATTGCGCCTGATGCTTTACCACGGCTTGATTCCGTCAGGGTTTTGTTAATGGTGCAACCCTAAGCAAGTGATGTGCCGAAGTTTGAAGGCATCATCTTAAATGCACTAAAGAAAAACTTCGCTAGAGTCAAGATTGTACTCCATTTATTTTTCATATATGTTTAATGTATGATCACATGCACGGAGTTTGAAGAGTTGACAATGGAGGATAAGATCAGCCTGCTGTACAAAAAAGGTACTTTTGTTATGGCTATTCGTTATTATGGGTATAAGGTAAATCTCTATTTGCTTGGTAACTATTACCTCGAGGTTTTCGTAAGTCATAAGTTTTCGCTTATTGAAAAAATAGTTCCGCTGGATCCGATGCATTCTAGAATGAAATTCTACTCTGATCAGGTCAAACTACCCTGCGATATGTTCTGATTCATGCCCCGATAGCTATCGGGGGAAATTCTATTCCGATCAGATCAAACTACCTTGCGAATTCTGAGTTGTTTACCGCCCTCCTACGCGAGACGCTCCGGGGGCTGGCAGGCAAAGAAATCCAATGAATTTGTTCCAGTTTTTCTTTGTGCCTTTGTGTCTTTGCGGTTAAAATGCATTTCAGCGATTGACATGAAAAACCCAATCCATATAGGAAGAATCCTGTGGATTAAAATCGCCACGAACGAGAAAGTGTCTGTCCAGTAGCTCAACCGTGGTACACCTAAGGAGTGAAAGGTTCCGATAGCCCGGGATCTTGGAATTGCCCGCAAACCCATCTTCCTGCCAGCAGACGATCATGATCTTGTTTTTACCCGTCTGGCAAACCCCATATGGATGAACGATCCTGCATACAGGCTCGTGGGAAAATGCCAGGCTGCAGATCCGCTGTCGTTGCGCGGCCTCAAACAATTGCTTTGTGATGTTTTCAGTATTGTTAGTGATAGTCTGCATCTCAGCTTAACGGCACGTTATTTCGGTGAAAAAATGATAACACATTTTATGGCTCAGAAATTCGGGGAAAGAACGTATTTGGCATAAAAATCATCTATAACTTTTACTGCATCCGCGGGGGTATCCACAAGATTGAAGAGATATAAATCATCTATATGGATCATTTTATCTTCAACAAGCGATTTCTTCCACCAATCGATCAATCCTTTCCAGAATTTCTTTCCAACCATTACGATCGGAAAACGGCCGATCTTTTTTGTTTGGATCAATGTGAGCGCTTCTGTCAGTTCGTCAAGGGTTCCAAAGCCACCTGGCATCACAATAAATCCCTGCGAGTACTTCATAAACATAACTTTCCTTACAAAGAAATAGTCGAAGGTAATAAGCTTGTCAGGATCTATGTAGATGTTACCCTTTTGCTCATGTGGTAAGTAAATATTCAATCCCACAGATTTTCCCTTAGCTCGATGAGCACCTCTATTACCAGCCTCCATGATACCTGGGCCTCCCCCTGTGATGACTCCATAACCATGTTGTACCAGTTGGAATGCAATCTCATCGGCCATTTTATAAAAAACATTCCCAGGTTTAACCCGCGCCGAGCCGAATATCGTTACACAAGGACCGATCTTCGCGAGCTTCTCCAATCCCTCCACGAATTCCGACATCACCTTGAAGATCATCCAGCTGTTCGATCCCTTGATCTCAGCCCAGTCTTTGTCTTTGAACGCCTGCCTGATACGTTGTTCTTCATCCAGCACTTCCTGGCTAACAACAACTTCAGCTACTTTTTTCTTTTTGTCCTTCATAATCCTAACTTAAATGTAAATAACGCACATAGATAGATGAAACAAAAAATATTGGGCCTGAAACAAACCCTGATCTTCCTCTCGATTTGTGCTTTGGTCCTAAGTTGTGGCAATAAAAGTACAGTTCAAGAAGTCAAGTCGTCGCGTGATTCCTCCTGGACGATGGTTCCATTTATAAAAGTTGATAGTATCAATCCCATCTTAACGCCAGGTAAAAGCTCATTTATCTGCCCTGTGCTGAAGAAGAAGGTATTGTGGGATGAAAAAGATGTCTTCAACCCGGCTGCTGTTGTTCGTGACGGAAAGGTATACATGATCTTTCGAGCTGAAGACACCATCGGCAAATATGCAGGCACCTCACGACTTGGCCTCGCCGTCAGCGATGATGGGCTACGCTTTACAAAAATGGAGCAACCGGTTTTCTATCCGGACAATGATAGCTTGAAAATATATGAATGGGAAGGTGGCGTCGAAGATCCGAGAATTGTTATGGCCGATGACGGCCGTTACATCATGACGTATACTGCCTTTGACGGAAAAATTGCAAGACTGCTCATTGCAACATCAACGGATCTTGTTCACTGGAAAAAACAAGGCAAAGTACTTCAAGGTAAGTATAAGGACACATGGAGTAAATCCGGCGCAATAGTCGCTCATGTCAAAGACTCAAGCATCATAGCAACAAAAGTGAATGGAAAATACTGGATGTACTTTGGAGATACTGATCTATTCCTTGCTACTTCGGATGATCTTATCCATTGGACACCTCTCGAAGAATCCGGAAATCTAAAGTCTGTACTGAAGCCAAGAGCCGGCTATTTCGATAGCCGGCTTGTGGAAAGCGGTCCCTACGCCCTGTTGACCTCTGCCGGAATCGTATTGATCTATAACGGTATGAATCTCGAACAAGGAGGCGACTCGTCACTTGCAAGTGGCGCATATTGCGCAGGCCAGGCGTTGTTCGATAAGAATGATCCTGCATTATTGGTGGATAGAATGGAACAAAATTTCCTCAAACCGGACAAACCTTACGAGACTTCCGGTCAAATCAACCAGGTTTGTTTCGTAGAGGGTATGGTACCATTTCATGGAAAGTGGTTCCTGTATTATGGAACTGCAGACTCAAGAATTGCCGTCGCAGTAAAAACATTGGGTGATTGAGTGATTAGAGGATTTGTAAGCACTCCAATGCACCAATCCATCAGAAAGTCCCCAATCAATAAATCATCAAATAAAAAAATCAACAAATGATTCATCGGGTTCTTATTACAGGTGGTTCAGGATTGATCGGTACCCAGCTTACCGATTTGCTGCTTCAGCGCGGTCATGAAGTTGTGCATCTGACACGCTCGAAGCATGAATCAAAGGTCAAAGTTTATGTCTGGAATATTGAGCAGCAACAAATAGATCGGCAAGCATTAGAAGGTGTCGATACCATAATTCACTTAGCTGGTGCCGGTGTCGCCGACAAGCCCTGGACGGAAAAAAGAAAGAAAGAAATACTTGAAACCAGAACAAAATCAACGCGTCTCCTTTATGACGAGTTAAGGAACAGCGATCATCAGGTAAAAACATTTCTCTGTGCCTCCGGTATAGGATACTACGGCAGCAAATGCGGCGATCATTCAGTGACGGAAGGAAGCAGTCCTGGAAATGATTTTCTGGCTAACGTCAGCAAGGGGTGGGAGAACGAAGCAGATATGATCAGTACATTGGGCATTCGTGTTGTAAAGATCAGGACAGGGCTTGTCTTGAGCGCTAAAGGTGGAGCGCTTGAGCCTCTCGCCAGAACCGTAAAATTCTACGTAGGGGCCCCGTTGGGTTCGGGTAAACAGTATATGAGTTGGGTTCACATCCATGACCATTGTTCAATATTTATTCAAGCTCTCGAGTCCGTTCAATGGAAAGGAGCATACAATAGCGTGGCTCCTCAGCCAGTGACTAACGCGATGTTTACGAAGGCATTGGCTAAGGTGTTGAAGAAGCCCCTTTTGTTGCCACGGGTTCCTGCCTTTGTACTAAAACTTATCCTGGGTGAAATGGCAGCGATGGTGCTGGACGGCTGCAAGATCTCTTCGTCAAAGGTGATTGCCGCAGGTTACGACTTCAAGTTTCCTGACCTTGAAGGGGCATTGCATGATTTATTGATCTGATACGTATTTACCTCACTTTCCACTCCCTGTCCTCTTTGTCAAAGTAAGTCCGCTCATCCGGAAATTCGATATACTCTTCTGGCATTGAATTCTTCGTCTGATACACTTCCAATGGTTTGCCTGTTACCATCTTATCAAACAACATATAGCTTCTTCTCCTGAGCGTATCAGGCACCATTTTCCATGTTCTGAAGATCTCTTCGTACGACGTTACCTTGCCATCATTACCTTTAACAAGTTTGCCCCCCGTTGCATGTCTTTTCTCCGTTAGACTTGGGGCGGGCTGGGATACAAGAAAGTATTGATCATCTCCATTTCTATAATACCGTTCCAGCCTGCATGAACTTGCGCGCTCCTGGTAGTATTCGTCATACTTAGTGTCGAACTTCTCCTGAGCGCCAACATTTTCGGGAGGCTTTGAAAGATACCTGACGATAGACATCATCAATTCATCTTTCTCCTGCGGGCTGAGTATTTTATCCGGGTCATAGGTCCTGGTACTGCATTGCGTCAGCAATCCAACGATCACCATCATTGATAAACATATTCTCTTCATGTCGTGTCAGTGTCGTAAAATTAAAAAAGGCCTGCCGGTACACAAACCAGCAAGCCCTCTTAACCTAATTATATAAACCTAAACCTAAACTAATACGCTTTACTCAGCGGTTGGAATTCAGTCCATCCGTTTGTCCAGTCTGTCGCTCCAAAGGCACCACGATACGTTACAGTAGCATCGAAGAATGCGTTACCAGTAAACTTGGCACTGCTGAAGTTTGCTCCAGTTGACAATGTTCCTGCTCCGAGAGTAAAATCCGGATTTGTTGGGTAATTGGAAGAAGTTTGTCCGCCCCAGAACAATGCCTTGTTTACACCCAGGGGTGCATACGGATCAATTGACCCAGCAGGCATTCCTGCAGTTGGAGACCATCCTTCCGCGCCGGTAGGCTTAAGCAACGTATTGTTGTTTGCGTCAAAATAAGTTTTGACAACTGTCGCGTCTCCGGCGTTAAGTCCTGTTGCAAATGCAACGTTGGATGCTGAAGCTGATGCACCGACCTCGGTAGTGTTAGGAGAAGCCAGCACATTGTAAGCAAGTACACTGGCACCCGAATTCAGGTTGTCCAGCGTAGGAGCGTCGTCCAATCTGATACCAACAGGAAAGCCTGAGAAGAATGAGTTAAATATTGAGATTGATGATCTCCTGCGAATATGCATAGCATTCTGATAGTTGGCAGAGATTGTACGCGCTGCGGTTCCAGCTCCAGTACCTGTAGTGACATCACGCGGTCCAAGCACGGTAATATTTGAGAATACCGGTCTCGTATAACCAGCTGCTCCACCTGCGCTCTCATTGGCATTACCCTGGTTATCGCTTTCAAATGAGTTTGATCCTGACTGATCTGCAAAGAATGTGTTTCTAACGGCAAGGCCAAATTGAACATTACCGCCAAAACCAAAGTCGGTATCGAAATCATCATCCCACGTAGAAAGGGATACAAGATATTTCGCATTCACGGAGCCACCAAACCATTCGAAACCGTCGTCACCGCCGAAGGAAACTTGTATGTGATCGATCGTTGTACCATTTCCCACACCGCCCATGGTAAGGCTGTTCGTTTCATTGTTTGGTGTAAGCTCTATACCCGCATATTCTATGCGCACATACGTAAGTGTACCGGCATTATTTGCAGCGTTGGTCGTAGGACCTGTTAAATTACCGTAAGTCTGTGTTGGTGTAATGCCTTCAATTGCCGGCAATGCTGCCTGATTAACCCATGCATCACCAAGAAGCACTATACCTCCCCAATCACCACGGTCTCTTGATCCGACAGGCAACGCTGAAGTAAATACGACAGGGGCTGCCTCCGTTCCATTGGCAATAAGCTTGCCGCCAGGCTGAACGATAAGGGTTCCCTTTGTTGCCTTATCACCTTTTATTAAGGTTCCTGCCGGGATGGTCAGCGTTACTCCGCTCGGAACAAACGTCTGCCCCTTGATAAGATAAACTGTACCAGCATCAAGAGTTTGTGTTGCTAATACGCCTGTGAGCGCCACAACGGGATCGCCAACAGTTAGTGTGAAGTTTGCTATTGCAGAAGGATAACCTTTAGTATCAGTAGCCTGGAAAGAAATAACAATGGTAGAGCCTATAACAGCATTCTCGGAAATTGTATAGGTATAGTCCTGATCGAACGTTGTAGCCCCTCCAATTTCGTAAACTTCATCTTCAGCGCCGGATACATAAACCACCAGGGATTCACCACCCGCTGGAGCGTCTACTGACGCCGCAATTGTTACCGATCCGCCGGGAATATTTGATCCGGAAGGAGCATCAATTGTTACCACGGGTGCTGGCTTTATGTCTGCCTCGTCGTCACAACCCTGAAACAACAGCGATGCCGTTGTCGCCCCCAGGAGGAACAGGAGCCTTGTAATTTTTTCCATGCTTTTTGATATTTAAGTTTAGGCGTCAAAATTAAGTTAGTGCCTGTGCCAAGTGGTTACTAACGGATTAACAATTCATTATCGCAGTGTTATGACTTTAATGATTCGTTAACAAACTAGCAGGGCTTGCCCTTTGCGGACAAGCCCTCGTAAATCGTAAACAGAGTTATGCCGCGAAGTCTTCCAACTAGTCCCCTAATCCAATTTTGTAATTAAGGCCAATGGAAAACTGCGTACCAATCTCGTAGCGCCTTACCAGCGCTTCACTGCTCTCGATATCATTATCGAGATTGTTGTCCTGATAAATTCTATAAGCGGCATTCAAAATGTTCTGAACATTCACCTTGGTTTCAAATCGTTTCGCCCATGTCTTCGCTACCTGAAGATCCAATGACTGACGAGGCAGTTCCCACATGGTTGGAAAGTTTACGTCACCTACGGAGTATATGCGAGGACCAAAGACATTGTAGGCCGCATTGGCTGAAAATCCCGTCTCCTCATCGTTATAGTACAATCCAAGATTGACTATATACGGGGATTGCCCTTGAAGTGGTCTTTTCTGTTGCAGGTTCTGCTGCTGATCTCCAATATCAACTTCACTCTTAATCCATGAAGCATTCAGATTCACCGAAGTATTTCTCAGGAGCTTCGATACTCCGAGGCTTGCAAGGTTTTTCCTGAATTCGACCTCAAGTCCATATGAGTATGCACGATCGGCATTTCCAAAATAAAACTGAGGATTGTCTGACGTGATCTGAAGATACATTTCAATCGGATCCTTGAAGTCTTTGTAGAATGCGCCCATACTCATCATCTCCCCGGGATTTGGATACATCTCCCATCTCAGGTCAACATTGTTGATAAACGCCGTATTAAGCTCCGGAGTACCATAAATGCTTGCTTCCATTTCAAACTGGTAATAAAGAAATGGTGCCAGTTCACGAAACTCCGGCCTATTAACGGTACGGCTGTATGCAATACGGGCAAGAGAGCGATCGGTAAGATTGTATGCTATGTTCAGCATGGGAAGTGGCGCAAAGACAGGATTGTCAACATCAACCAAATCACCATTGGTCCGCGTGGCTTTTAAGGTTTGCACATTGTACTCGCCCCTGAAGCCCGCTGAAATATCGAATTTTCCCGCAGGGATGGACGCACTTACGTATCCTGCCGTTAACAGGTTGGTTCCTTCATAAGAATCCTCCGCCGTGGTAGCGTCTTCGATAACAAAGCCATTCGATTTTTTGATATTTGCCGGCGAAAAGATCTCGCTCAGAGGAAGTCTTCTCAGTTCCTCGCCAACGGCTGGATCAAAATCAGCTCCATCGGGATAGAGATAGTTTACATACCTGGCGTCAAAAGATCTGGTTTTATATTCACCAAAATATCCCGCTTTTAAGGTTAAAACACGCTTCGCATCTTTTTCGCCGAATTTCTTTTCAAAATTCAAGCCGTGTGAGTATCCACGGTCTTCCAATTCAGACCAGAAGCGTCCTGTCTCGAAGATGTTACCACCTGAAGGAAGCTGCATGGCATAGGGCTCAGGGGTTTCCTGTAATGCCTTGTCACGTATTGTCCTGAACCTTCTGTAATCGGGCTCATTTCGGCTAATGTCGTTCAAGCCAAATACCCAATTTAGCGTTGCATTTTCTCCTTCGCCAAATGTATGAGTTCCTTCAAGCTGACCTGAATAAATTCTTCTGCTCAAATAGTGGTACGCATAGTTCTGACGATCGTAGTTGGAGAGTTGATAGAAGTCGGTCCCGGTCCGAAGGGTAGTTTCATTTTCACCCAGCTGAACAAATAAGTTCTTAAACTCAACTTTGAAACGATCGCCGAAATTAATTAACCAGTTGTGCAACGCATTTACGCGAACGCTGTTACCGGTATAGCTATCGTTGTATGAGAATCTTTCAATAGCAGAATTTGCATCAAACGAGTTATAACGCTTAAAGTCCGCTTCAGTGTGCTGATAACTATTCGAATATCCTATTATAGTGAGGTTATTGAATTGCACATTTCCAATTGAGAAAGGTTGTGAAGTCGATACGTTAAATCCCATATCAACTGGAGCGGATTTCGTCGTATAGTCGAAATTATTTGTCAGTGACTTCCCCGCACGTTCGCGTGCGCTTGAATTACGAGCAGATGCGTCAAGAGCCTTTGCCGTAGGGAAATTTGCAGGAAGATCTCTGAATCCATCATCAAAGCCAAGAAAATCCGTGTCGCTGCCTTCTGACTGTAAATAGTTTTTCCCTGTTGTATTGGTTCGGTATCCTGCATTGAGACCCACGCTCACAAACCGTTCATCTGTAGGCTTCTTTGTGATGACTTTGATAATACCACCTGCGAAATCACCCGGCAATTCCGCCGATCCTGATTTGTATATCAACAGCTGATCGATCGCTCCTGCAGGAATAAGGTCAAATGAAAATGAGCGCCTGTCAATCTCTGTGCTCGGTCCGACAACGCCATTCATCATCACCTGATTATACCGCTCAGGAATGCCTCTGATAAGTACAAATCTGTTATCTGAAATAGTCACGCCTGAAACACGCTGCATCACCTGCGCTGCATCACGATCTGGCAACTTAGTAATCTGTTCGGCTGAAATCCCGCTGACGACCAATTTGCTTTCCTTTATCGCATTCACCAGCGACATATCATTATTGATCTCACGGGTTCCCCTTACTACGATCTCCTGCAATTCAGTGGCCGCATCTTCAAGCAGCGCTACGTCAACGTTAGTTTTCTTTCCGCTTTCAACAACAACATCCGGAATAGTATGTGTTTTATAAGTGATGAATGATATGGACAGCGTATAGGTTCCAGGCTTAAGGTTAGCGATGCTGAATTTTCCGATAACATCCGTCGCGCTACCGACAGACGTTCCCTGAATTACGACGTTTGCGCCAATGATAGCTTCCTTTGTTTTATCATCGGTAACCATTCCTGAAATAGAGCCATTTTGCGCAGCTAGTTGACTAAGCGATCCCAAACAAATGGAGATGATGAGTAGAATGCGTGACATAGGTGATGCTTTGAGAGCAAATGTCTCGCTCCAATATTAACTGGCAGGTATGCGGCTGTTACCAAATTGTTAAGAGCGATACAATGCTCAAGAAGCCTCAGTGGGGCGGTATTTGGTCTCTAAAATGATTAGGCTTGAAGGTCAGGTTGTTACAACTAAGGCACTTAACAATTCTTACAAGATTTTTTAATGCCGATAATCTGCGGATAACAGAATTACCAAGGCCACTTCTCGGCTACAAGCAGAATATTATTTGTTAATGGGGACTTTATTGAGAATGGTCTTGATGATATCTGCGGTTCGTATATTGTCCGCTTCGGCTTCATAATTAAGGATGATACGATGATTCATTACATCCCGGGCAACTTCTTTGATATCCTCAGGTAACACATAATCCCGGCCCTCCATATATGCCATCGCTTTTGCTGCAAGATTCAAATTAATGCTGGCGCGCGGGAGAAGCTCCGAATTGTATGTATTGGGCCTGCTCGTTAAGCTTATATTCCAGGGGTTTTCGCGTTGCATAGACCAGTTCGATGATATATCGCTCAAGCGATTCGGAAATTTTTACTTTGTTCACCTGATCACGAATGGCAAAAATATCCTCCTTGCTTAACACCGTATTAACCGTATAATCAAATTTCATATTGGAAATCCTACGCATGATTTCCATCTCCTGGTTTTTTGTTGGATAATCAACAAATACCTTCATCATGAATCGATCCACCTGTGCTTCCGGAAGGGGATAAGTTCCTTCCTGATCGACGGGATTTTGTGTAGCCATCACCAGGAATGGCCGGTCAAGCTTAAAGGTTGTTTCTCCAATGGTAACCTGCTTTTCCTGCATGGCTTCCAAGCAATGCCGACTGAACTTTGGCGGGTGATCGGTTGATCTCATCAGCCAGAATAATATTGGCGAAGATCGGTCCTTTCTTTACTTCAAATTTTCCTTCCTTTTGATTGTATATCATCGTTCCGACAAGATCGGAGGGAAGTAAATCGGGAGTAAATTGTATCCGTTGAAAATCGAGGTGTAATACCTGGGCGAGCGTGCTTACGGTTAAGGTTTTAGCAAGTCCGGGAACTCCTTCCAAAAGAACATGGCCATTGGTAAATAATCCGATCATTAGTCGGTTTACCATATATTCCTGGCCAACCACTACCTTTGCTACCTCGGCATAAACCTGCTTTATCTTTTCCTTGTGTTCCTCGTGCTTTTCAACAGCTATAGCTTCCATGAATTATTTCAAGTTTAAACCGATAAAATAACGTAATTATTAGCAATTAAGGTCGAAATTTTGTTGGAAAACAATAGATTGATAAAAGGTTAATGGCACAAAACATTTGTGATCGGGACATTCATGGAGCTTATCGGGCTTTAAGGCAATGTCTGGAGAGATCTCGATTTTGATTATGAGACAGATCATCTGATATGTCTGGGTGATGTTTGCGATGGCTGGCCGGAAACAAATCATGCATTGATGAGTGCTAAAAATTAATAACCTTAACTTACATTATTGGGCAATCATGATTTGTGGACGCTTCGTTGGATGAAAGACCGGAATGCCGTAAGACGATGCCTGGCTAACACAAGGAGGCGAAGCTACAAGTCCTTCTTATCAACAACGGATTCCGCACAACACATGTTGACTTTCTTAGAACAGGCTTTTCCCTATTTTGTTTTGAACAATAAACTTTTTGTTCATGCCGGATTGATCCCAAGCAGCCGTTGGAAGCAACAAGACATTATACATTTTTTCATGGGATAGAATGCTGGTGCAAAAAGCATGGAAGCCTTTCACAAAGAAATCACTGAAAAGCTTACAACATTATGATGAAGTATATATTGGGCATACACCCATACCTTTTAATAGCCTGTTCTGTCGTGTGGAGTCTGGATGATGGATACAGGAGCCGGTTGGTCTGGCGTATTTCGATGATGGATATTGATACGAAAGAAATATTTACCAGTGACCTGTACCACGCTTTATCCGGGAGTAGAAGGAAGGAGAGAAGACAATGCAAAGTCATGATTCATTGTTAAAATACACAACTTCGGCACCCCTTGGATTTGAACATATACCATTTGATCAAACTTTGCACTGTTGGGGTTTCAACACTTCGCTTGACATAAATTTTTGGCGGATTCAAAATCGGAAATTGAATCTTTGCTGATCGAAGAATCCAAAGCCAACGTAAGCTCCTTTCTCCACCAACACCAGTGATTGCTCCTCGATATTTCTTCCCTTTGCCGATGATGGCAACAGTTTCTCCTTCGTCCATGAAAGATTGCGATGGCTTTCTCTACACGCTCGATTATAATTTCATTACATTCCACGCCCATACACGCTCCATGGCATTCGCCCGTCTGATATTCAAAACAAAGTCCTTTTGATAATTGCAGTCCGCTAAGCTTAGGGCACAGATCAAAAGCACGTACTTTCTCCCAGAGAAAATTCCATGCCTCTCCTTTAGAATTGAAACGTAATCAACGGACGCGAACCTCGTGTAACTATATTAACGGAAAACCGCAGATAACCATTCCGGTCTTCATAATCGAAAATCCCCCATTCTTCCACCCTGAATTTTTGCGCCTGATTGTATTTTGGCCAAAGCCTTCTGATCTCCTGCGATTCAAGAATCAAGCGCTATCAATTCATTTCCTGTAAGCTCATAACTGATATGATGTATTTCATTTCTGATTTTTGATCGGCTCCATTCGCGCGCATCGCCGGAAAAATGGCCTGCAATTCTTTTCTTAATATTGATTGCTTTCCGACATAAATCACGTTGCCATGGGCATTATGAAAATAATATACACCAGGAAAAGATGGCAGCTGATCAAATTCTTCTTTTGGTAAATTAGGAGGAAGTATCGTTTCTCCCGAGTTTCGCTTTAAGTGCCTTGAGGATATAACTATCGTGATCACGTCGTAAGCAGTTGATCAAATATTTTAACTGTTGCCGCGGCATCTCCCCCTGCACGATGGCGATTTGTAATTTCTATCCCCAGACTTTCGGAAAGACTACCCAGACTATAAGACCGAAGTCCTGGAATTATCTTGCGGCTTAAGTCTGACCGTGCACAGTTTTTTTGCCTGCCAACGTTTATTCCCGCTTCTTCAAATTCTTTTTTTAGAAATGAATAGTCAAAATGCGCATTATGGGCTACAAAAATTTTTCCCTCCAGCCGTTTAAAGATATCTTCGGCAACCTCCTTGAACGACGGGGCATTGAATACCATTTCGGTGGTGATTCCTGTAAGACCTGTGATATAGTAAGGAATATTTCTGCCCGGATTAATTAGCGTATGAAATGTATCGGTTATCTGCATGCCATCATGATGATAGATGGCAACCTCCGTAATGCGATGGTTCTCTGCGTACCCGCCCGTCGTCTCAATATCAACAATCGCGTACATGGGCGTAAGTTAGAATTTGACTTTTCACTTAAAAGCGGAACTTCAAGCAAATTTATAATCAGCAAAAATGAATGGAATTATTGAGTTTTCTACTTTCCGGGGTAGCAGTTTTACTGACTGGCATATCTTCTGCCGGGTGTGCATGTTGAGCATTATGGGTATGCATTGCTGGTGGCATTGTGATCTTCCCTCGCCAATATTATTGTTAAACCCATCCTGATCATTTTAACTATTCCGATTACTATTTTTACGCTTGGTCTATTTTTGCTGGTTATCAACGCATTGATTATTCTACTGGTTGATTCTCTTGTTCCTGGCTTTACCGTGGATGGCTTTTGGTGGGCTCTGGCTTTTAGTCTGATCCTTTCAATTTTCAACAGTATGTTTTCAGATTTGACTCCAGGACAAAGAAGAATGAACCAGGTCCAACCCACCCGGGCATGAGCCCGGGGTTGAGGGTTGTCAGAACAGATAAATAGCCAACTATCTACCTGGAAATCGCTATTTCAGGATAGGAGAGGGTCTTCTAAATACTTTTGCTGATAGGCCAATGATCTATTTGAACGAATGCGGACTGCGATACTAATTCATGCCATTCGTTGATCGGGCTCAATCTTTACTTGTTCATTTACAATCTTGCGCAAGCTGAAAGCTCAACTTCTCCAGATGGGAAGCATAGCTGCTACGCCTAGGGCCTTGCCTAGATGTTGCGTTTTTCATCCACTCATCCGAAAAAAAAATTACGGGAGTGTGTCGGTTTATTGAGTTAGTCCGAATTGAACGAACGAGTTCAAAACCTGTGACCACAGGCAGGTCAGTGCCGCAGATTATCAGATCGAAATGTTCGATTCGAGAGGTTAGGAGCCCATCCAAACCAGATTCTGTTTGAAGCACAACGGGATTTCTTCTCGCTAAGCACTGACTTAATTAAATCAACGGTATTTTTCTGCCTGTGAACCACAAGAATTTTCATTGCTTTTATAGTGGTTGGTTAAAACTTATCATTCTCAAACCTTTGATGAAGATCGCATATATGACCACTTTAAATTTTTTACGCGATAAGTGTCAGATGAGCAGGTCAATTCTATTGAAGAATTGAATGTGCGCACACAATCAAGTAGAAGATGAATGTGATGAGCCGGAGAAGACTGAGAAGCCACAAAAAATAGTACAATTATACTACTCGTAATTTTTGGGGAATTTAAATCACAACACCCGTTTCATACGCAAATTTCACCAATCCAACGATGTTGTTGACGCCTACTTTTTCCATGATATTTACCCGATGATTTCGAACGGTTTCTCACTTAGGAACAATCGTCTGTCCTATCTCTTTCATTGTAATTCCTGACAGATGAGCAATAATATTTCTTTTTCACGTTCAGTTAATTCCGCGTGTTGAAAATCGGTACGTTGTCCTGTTTTCTCTCCTTCACATTTTTCCGCAACACCGATGCCACAAGTCATTGTGATAAAAATCTTTGTCGGCCACTCCATAGATTGCTTTCTCCAATTCATCTGGCTCTGTATTTTTTAACAGGAATGCATGCACGCCCATATCCATCATATGGAGAATAAATTTGTTGCTATCGTGCATGGTAAGGATGATCATCTTTACATCGGGATATTTTGAAATATTTGCTCACATGTTTCCGCTCCATCCATAACTGGCATTTGAAGATCAACGATGACAACATCAGGAACTTCATATTTGATTAGCGTTAGCAGTTCTTTTCCATTTTCAGCATCCTTTACATCTACTACCCTTTCAAAGCTTCGAAGCAGATTTACCATCGCCTTCCGAAAGAGCGTATGGTCGTCAGCGATGTAAACTTTGTAACCTGGCTTCATAACGGCATTGTTAGTGTAATTTTGCTGCCACTTTCACGCGCTTTGTCGTAATCAAGTTTCGCATGAAGCAGCCTTACTCTATTCTCAACATTGAATAAACCCAATCCATTGCCATGTTTTCGATCGGAACGCTGATGCGCCGGATCGAATCCTACCCCATTATCTTCCACGATCATTTGAAGGTTTCCTGTTCCATTTATACTTACATGTATCTCCGTAGCATGTGAATGTTTTACTGCATTTGACACCAACTCCTGAGCTATACGAAAACCATTAGTTGAGTTTTCTGGGGCAGGCTGATCTCTTCACTGTGCTCATGAAAGTGGACGGGCAACAAGGAAGTATTGTGAAATTGGTCACACAGTTCTCTGATGGCATGTACCAAGCCGAACTTTTCGAGTGTGGAGGGCATAAGATCACGGCTTATTGAGCGGACAGAATTATCGTGTCGTCAAGGATTTTTTTTGGCTGGTCTAAAGCTCCAGGATCTGGCAACTGTCTGGCTATTGTAGTCAGACCAACCCGAATGGCGGACAACATTCCTCCAATACTGTCGTGCAGGTCGCCGGCAACACTCTTCGCGTCCATTTCCTGTGATTCCAGGGCAGCCAACATCATTTTTTGCTGATATTCCATCTCGAGCTTCTGACGATTGAGTTGCTCCTGGATCATCTTCTTCTGATAAAAAACCATAAATGTTATGATAGCAATCGCCAGCACAAGCATGGCTACCGTACCAATGGCGATGAGGAGCGCAATTTGATATTCCGAAGGTCCTGCCATAACCCAACGACAATTACCAGGCGTTGAACAATGCTCAAGATGTTATGAAAACTCCAGTAAATCAATAAATCATTATGCAAAACTTTGACTAGATAGGAAGTAAAAAGGAATAAGAACAATGTACCGGCATTGAATATCAGAAAAGCTGAATTGAACCAGAACATAGGAACCCGGTGAAGTTCCTGCACTGGTAAATCAACCAGAAGCGGTACCAGTACAAGACACAATATACAAGCAGAACGAAAGAACCAATAGCCATTGAATAGGTATTGAGATCATTCTTCTGTCCAAAAAAAAGGTTTGCTACAGCCAGTGTTACATATATCAAGGCCACAGAAACAAAGAACTTGCGATATCGTCTGTTAAGGGCGATATAGTACACAACGGTAAGGGTAAGGAAATAAAATATCGACTGTACGCTCTGAGGAATATTTATGTCCTTCCCCTTTAATGTAAATATCACCAAACATGAATAGGCAATCAGCTCAAACAGAAATCCCAGGCCGATCAGCTGTGACTTGGGGTCCCTTCTTTTGAAGGGAATAAATGACATGCATACGATAAGAATTGCAAGCGCTGTTGAAGTATTGGCAATTTTTGAAAATAGCTCTAATGTCATTTCTGGAGTGAGAAAAGTCGTGAGCTATTTTGGACAATAAGGCGGACATGGGTAGGCCTGATCATATGTCCCTGCTCCTCCGCCTCCGCCTTTTTGAAGCGCGCTATCTTCCCCCCAGAGTAATGTGCCATCTTCACCAGTCGCGACCAACACAAGCTGTACAGTATCCTTTTTCAATTTTTCATTTGGTTTTAGCGCCAGAAAAAATGTAATGCCTGCACTACCCTCTTCACTCAATAACTTTAACAGTGCATTTCTTCCGTAGAACACAGATCTGGTATCTGTCTTCTTGTCTTTACGCATTTCCTTGTCGTACTTTTCGATCCAGGCCATCGCGTCTTTTTTTGACACTCTGGCGCCTAACGAGGGTTTGAAATTTTTAGCCATAAGGGTGATTGTTTAAGTTTAACGTTTATTGAATGTATCGAAATTTTTAAAATATTTTGATTCATGACATGTTCGGATCTTTGAACCAGAACTTCTTAACAATTGATAACTTCCGCCCGACGATCTCCCACAATCCATACTACATCATGATAAGCATACGAAAAGCTGGCAGGGAACACATTGACATCCTCATGGAGTTTCAGCAAAAACTTGCCCTCGAAACTGAGAACGTAACGCTTTCGCCGGATAAGCTCAGGCTCGGAATGACTGCAATGTTCGATGACCCGTCGAAAGGAGTATACTTCATTGCGCTCGATGACACACTGATCGTAGGTTGTCACATGATCACCTATGAATGGAGCGATTGGAGAAATGGTATGGTATGGTGGCTGCAATCCCTGTATGTGAGACAAAGTCATCGAAAAAGCGGTGTCTTCAGACGCATGTTTGAGAACGTAATGACCCTGATCTCCAACGATCCGTCCCTGATAGGACTCAGGTTGTACGTCGATAAATCAAACACAAAAGCCATGCGTGTATACGAAGCAATGGGCATGGATGGCGCTCACTACACAGTATACGAGCGCATGATCGAATCCCGGTAACAAACGCTCATTCAACTTCAACGACCATCTCAATTTCCACTGCTATGTTCGATGGGAGTGATCCGGCACCCATAGCAGCCCGCGCATGTCTTCCTTTTTCTCCAAAGACAGCGACCATGAGATCAGAACATCCGTTAATAACCTTCGGCTGATCACTAAAGGAAGGCTCACAGTTCACCCAACCGTTAACTTTAACTATTCGTTTTATTTTATTAAGATCTCCAAGCTCCGCCTTCAACGTTGATATTATACCGACAGCGGTCAGCTTTGCCGCCTCATAACCCTGCTCCAGCGTAAGATCCTTCCCCACACGTCCTGTTATATTGCTGCCATCAGCCTTTGACGGCCCGTGCCCGGATAAAAACAACAGGTTACCTACCCTCACAGCCTTGACATAGTTCGCTATAGGTTTTGTTGGCGGAACCAGTTCGATCCCAAGGTCTTTGAGTTTCTTATCGTAATCTATCCGCTGGCCGTACAGGGAGATGCCGCCGTTGAGGCAAATTATGGCGATCAATAAAAATTTCATGCGAAGATATTTTTTATGTAATGACTGAAGGCCCTGAAGTTAATAAAACTCCGATCCGATCGATCACTTGTATAGACATTTTTATAGTTTTGAGCACGTCGTTCTACATTAAACTTGCTTTTATGCCCGCTAGTGAGAAGATCAGATGCGCGTGGTGCCTTAGCTTTGATCAATACATTCAATACCATGATACTGAATGGGGTGTTCCCGTCCATGACGACAACATACACTTCGAGTTCCTGATACTCGAGGGGGCTCAGGCCGGACTGAGCTGGTCAACCATACTTAAAAAACGTGAAGGCTACAGAAAAGCTTTTGCGGGTTTTGATCCCCTTAAAGTTTCACGTTTTAAGCCTGAACGTGTCGAAAAGCTCCTTCAAGATCCCGGAATAGTGCGAAACAGACTTAAAGTAAATGCTGCCGTAAACAACGCCATCCGGTTCCTCGAAGTGCAAAAAGAATTCGGGACATTCGATCGCTATATCTGGCAGTTTGTTAACGGTAAGCCTATTGTAAATAAGCGGGTGTCCATGAAAGAAGTACCTGCTACAACAGCAGAGTCGGACGCCTTGAGTAAGGACCTGATCAAACGCGGATTTAAGTTTGTCGGAAGTACCGTGATATACGCCCATATGCAGGCCTGCGGGCTGGTGAACGATCATATGCTGGATTGCTGGCGCTATAAAAAGGTCAGTAAGCCGTAAAGGCCTCCGATCACTTCTTCTTATAGGTCCTGATGATCTCCTTCCGGGAGACATAAATATTCCATACCCCCTCAACATTCACAGACCCATCAGGCAAAGGAGTAACAATAGGTCTGGAATACAGTAACGAATCGTATTCCGTAGCCTGAGCATTAGCACGAAGCTTTTGAATATTATCCTGTGTTGCCCCAGTCTCTGCACCGATTACATAGGCCTGGATGAGCTGATCCTCGACCTCCATCGAAGACGAAGATCCTGGAACGATCCATCTCAATCTGACCTTATATTTAGCCCCGATCGAGTCTTTTTTTAAGGTGTCGAACTTCGTACTTTCCAGAGCGCGGAAGACACTTCTTCCGTATTCAAGAGAGGCCGTTACGATTTCAGCATCTGTTATCTGTTGAATCTCCTGATTTTGCATGCCTTCGTGAAGCCTCTTTCTTTGCTCTTCCGACAACGAGCCACCACAACCTGCCAACGCCAGAAAGCCAATGATCATCAATCGTTTCATAGGTCAAAATTGACGCCGTCAAAACGAAATTGCAAATCGGGTCCCGGCACTAAAGTCTGAATAGCACACAATGGACACCCTGTTCTTTTTATTAACTTTGCCCCTTGATTTTTGGATATGCTTGAAAAACTGGAAGAAATAAAGCTTCGCTTTGAGGAGTTGGGACAATTGTTGGGTCAACCTGACACCATGAGGGATATAAAGAAATTTTCCCAGCTCAGTAAAGAATACCGGGACCTGGAAAAGATCGTTGTAAAGTATAACAAGCTAAAAGACACAAGCAACCATCTGCAACAAGCCAAAGAGGTGCTTCAAAAGGAAAAAGATGCCGAGCTGCGAGAACTTGCCAAACTTGAGATTGACGACCTCCAGCCCAGAATTGAAAAACTTGACACCGAGATCAAAGAACTGTTGATCCCGAAAGATCCGAATGATGATAAAAACGTGATGCTGGAAATAAGGGCTGGCACGGGAGGAGACGAAGCAGCAATCTTTGCGGGCGATCTTTGGCGAATGTATCAGCGATTCTGCGAAAGACGCGGTCTCAAGATGTCGGTGCTCGATGTAACCGAAGGGACCGCTGGTGGCTACAAAGAAGTGATCTGCAGCGTCAGCGGTGAAGCCGTTTATGGCCTTTTGAAGTTCGAGTCGGGTGTTCATAGAGTTCAACGCGTTCCCGCCACGGAGCAGATGGGACGGGTTCACACCTCGGCCGCCTCCGTTGTTGTTATGCCCGAAGTAGAAGATGTTTCCATCGAGATCAATCCGGCTGACCTCGAATACCAGACAGCGAGGTCCAGCGGCGCGGGTGGCCAGAACGTTAACAAAGTTGAAACCAAGGTTCAACTGACCCATAAGCCCAGCGGAATTGTGATAACCTGTCAGGTAGAACGCTCACAACACGCGAACCGCGAGCGTGCGCTCCAGATGCTCAAAACAAAGCTGTATGAGATGGAGCTTGAAAAACAACAATCAGAAATTGGAGCAACCCGTAAATCCATTGTCAGGACGGGAGATCGTTCGGAAAAAATACGGACCTACAATTACCCTCAAAGCCGCGTGACAGATCACCGGATCGGGTTTACGCAGCACAACCTTCCCGCGGTAATGAATGGGGACCTCGACGATTTCATTGAGCAGCTCCGTCTTGCTGACAGCGCGGAACGCATGATGGAGAGTGCCTCACAATAAACGGTCCCGATTGAATCATTTTAATTAAATTAGCCTTTTAGAATAAAATCATCAATATGAGCAAAGGACTTATCACAGGCCTGGTAATAGTTGGTGTTCTGGTAGTTTTTGTCTTGGGTTTCATCTCCTGGGGAAGTGGAATCTATGACAATGCTGTCAAATATCAGGAGGGCGTTAACGCGCAATGGGGTGCCGTTCAGGCGGCTTATCAGCGACGCGCCGACCTTGTACCCAATCTTGTTGCTACAGTCAAAGGCGCTGCTGAAAATGAAAAGGAAATTCTTGTTAAGGTGACGCAGGCCCGTGCTGGCATTGTCAACGCCAAGACGCCTGAGGACCTGGAAATTGCAGGTCGCGAAATTAATACCGCAATCAACCTTGCGTTCGAAGCTTATCCGCAGATAAGATCTACTGAAAATTTCCAGGATCTTCAATCACAACTTGAAGGGACGGAAAACAGGATCAACGTCGCCCGTGACAGATACAATGAATCGATCAAGGAATACAACACTTTTGTTCGGGGATTCTTCAAAAAACTTGCATTGAGCTGGTTTGGTGGCAGTGAAGATTTCAGCGTGAGAAAAGGATTCGAAGCCGCTCAAGGCGCGGAAAATGCACCTAAGGTTGAATTCTAACGATAATTACTCTCTGCTTGCTTAGAGAGGGCCACGCGAAACGCGTGGCTTTTTATTTATGAGTTCGAGCCAGCAGCCCTACAATTGTGTAAGTATTACACAATGACATTTTCTTAGAAAGCTTATCCATATAATTGCATTATGGGAAAAAAGAACCCAGTACTCTCTCTTCGTGAGTTCTTTGAAAAAGGACACCGCTATTACCTTCCCCACCTATCGATCGACAACGTAATATTTGGATTCCATGGCAATGAACTAAAAGTTCTGCTCCTGGAATGGAAGGAGAATAACAGATGGTGTCTGCCCGGCGGATTTATTCTCAAGGATGAACATATCGAGGATGCCGCGGTGCGTGTGCTCCGGTCCCGCACTGGATTAAAGAATATTCACCTGAAGCAATTCTATACTTTTGGCGACCCCTTGCGTGAACGAGGAAAACATGGTATATCAAAACCAAAATGGCTTAAAAAGCATAGCTGGTTTATGGAAAGATTCATCTCCATCGGCTATTGGGCCCTGGTCGAATTTTCAAAAGTTATTCCCAAACCAGACGAGTTCTCGGCGAGTTGTGAATGGTGGGACATTGACAAAGTTCCAAGCCTGATCCTCGACCACAATGAGATACTGGCAAGGGCATTGCAATCCCTTCGAACGAACATCAATGATTATCCTGTTGGGAAAGACCTGCTGCCGCGGAAGTTCACAATGCCTGAGTTGCAGCGTCTCTATGAGACTATCCTGGGAAAAACACTCGACAGAAGAAATTTCCAGAAGAAAATTCTCGCTATGGATATACTTGAAAAGCTCGACGAGAGAAAGACAGGCGGCGCGCATAAAGCTCCGTTCCTGTATCGGTTCAATCAACGCAAATATGAAAAGGCAATGAAGCAGGGCTTGAAATTCGGACTTCAATAATGTCCCACTTGAATGAAATTAGAACACCAAGTCCCAAGTCCTTCCCGCCTTCATTATTCCTTTCGACATTCACTATTCCCTTCGACATGCGACATTCGGCGTGCGACATTCGACATTCATGTCCTAAACTCGTTTAAATCGAAGATCCTCAAGATTTTCAGTACGTCATTTACCCCTGCCACGATTTAGAGCGTTCTCTTGACTTCGCGTTGCTCGTAGCTTTCAATTACATCGCCTACCTGCATATCATTGAATCCATCGATGCCAATACCGCAATCAAATCCAGTTTTTACTTCACTTGCATCATCCTTATGACGTTTGAGTGAACCCAGTTTACCGGCATAAACCACAATACCATCGCGGATGAGTCGGATAGGATTACTGCGTTTGATCGACCCATCTGTAACCATACAACCTGCAATAGTTCCGATCTTAGAAATCTTAAATACTTCACGAACTTCTGCATTACCAACAATGACTTCTTCAGTTTCCGGAGCAAGCATTCCTTCCATCGCCGCCCTTACATCATTGATGGCATCATAGATGATCGAGTAGAGACGAATTTCAATTTCCTCATTTTCAGCCAATACGTCTTGCAGAGGCCGAAGGTCGAACCTGGAATCCCAAAATGATGGCATCGGAAGCCGACGCTAGCAATACATCTGACTCAGATATCTGACCAACACCTTTGTGGATAATAGCAACCTGAATTTCTCTGCGTTGAAAGTTTTAACAATGAATCAGTCAATGCTTCCACTGAACCATCCACATCACCTTTCACGATAACATTCAATTGCTTGAAGTTACCGATCGCAAGACGTCTTCCGATTTCATCCAAGGTAATATGTTTCTTCGTACGGATACTTTGTTCGCGCATGATTTGACCACGTTTGGTTGCGATTTCTCGCGCTTCCCGATCTGTTTCCAGCACCATTACTTTCTCACCTGCCTGGGGAGCACCGTCAAGATCCAAGTACAACGACGGGGTAGACGGTCCCGCTTCAGTTACTCTGTTTGCCGGTGTCATCAAACATCGCTTTTACACGACCATAATTTGCACCTGCCAGTAGGATATCACCAATATGCAATGTTCCGGTTTGTATCATAATGGTTGATACATATCCTCGACCTTTGTCTAGTGATGCTTCAATAACTGAACCGGTAGCTGTGCGGTTCGGATTTGCTTTCAGATTCAAGCACTTCGGCTTCCAGCAATACTTTTTCCAGCAGGTCTTCAATACCTTTTCCTGACTTAGCGGAAATTTCCTGGCTTTGATATTTTCCTCCCCACTCTTCCACCAGAATATTAATTTTGGAAAGTGACTCCCTGATCTTTTCAGGATTAGCCGAGGGCTTATCAACTTTATTAATGGCAATTACCAATGGAACACCTGCCACCTGGGCATGATTGATGGCTTCTTTTGTTTGCGGCATAACATCATCATCGGCAGCAACCACGATGATAGCGATATCTGTAAGCTTCGCACCACGTGCACGCATAGCTGTAAATGCTTCGTGACCTGGCGTATCAAGAAATGCAATTTTATGACCGCTTTTTGTCATTACATCATATGCGCCCACGTGCTGGGTAATACCTCCCGCTTCAGATGCTGTAACTTTTGTATTCCGGATATAATCCAAGAGAGATGTTTTTCCATGATCAACGTGACCCATGATGGTAACGATGGGAGCTCTTGGCTAACAGATCTTCCTCGTCGTCAATATCTTCTTCCATATCCAATTCTTCTTCAGCAGAAGTGAACTGAATAGCGTATCCAAACTCATCTGCAATAACTGTAATGGCTTCTGCATCCAGACGTTGGTTGATCGAAACAAACATGCCCAGGCTCAAGACAAGTTGAAATTACATCGTTCACCGAAACATTCATCATCGAAGCCAAATCGTTCGCGGAAATGAACTCCGTTACTTTAAGTGTTTTTGATGCTTCCTGATCCTGGATCATCTGCTGCTCCTGAGCATCTGAATTTGCCTGTCGTTTCTCCCTTCTATATTTGGCGCCACTGACCTTTTTTATTCCTCCACCGCTTAGTTTGGCAAGCGTAGCTCTGATCTGATCCTGAATTTCTTTTTCTGTTGGCTCCGCTTTTTGTACACGTGGAGGCTGAGGTCCACGGCCGCTGTTGAGGCGGCTGTGTCGGGCCGTGGTCCTTTGGAGGTCCAGCCTTGTTGACCCTGAATCCTTGCTGACCTGCTGGTTGTCGAACAGAGGCAATGCGTTTTCGGGGACGCTTTGCTTTGTTATCTTTTTGAGTGTCTGAAGAAGCAACAGGCGCATCTTTTTTCTTTTCTCAACTGGAAGTTGTATTCTATCCAACACTTTAAGACCCTGCAGCTTGTCAGCGCGGCCTTTGATAATTCTTGCTCAGGTTGCTTTTCTATGACAGGTATCAGGCTCATCTTGGCCGACTGGTTCAACTTGGGTTCTTCTTGTGGAATTTCCGGCTCTTACTTCTTTGACCTCGATCGGTGCGATTCCTTTTCTTCTGTAACTTTGGGCTCTACTTTCTCTTCTTCCTCTCTTCTTTCGCATCGGCTTCTTCTCAAGTTCGATCTTTCCTAACAACTTTAATGCCTTCAAGTTTCGGTCTTCTCGCGTTCAACTTTTTCCAGCTCTTAGCCTCTTCCTTTGCCTTGAGATCTTTTGATCCGAGGTTTTTGATCATGATGTTGCTTTCCTCGTCCTCCATCCTCTTCTTAGACACCTCTTTTTCCGTTTCCGGATCCAGATTGTCGGCATGTTTTACGCCAATGGAAAGGCCGGAAGCCTCTAATTTTTCTGTGGCAGAAGAGGCAAATTCTTTGGACAAAAGAGTGACCTGTTCAGGCGTAAGTTTAGCATTGGGATTGTTCTCAACCTCAAAACCTTTTTTCGTCAAAAACTCCAAAATGGTGTTATGGCCCACATTGAGCTTCCTCGCTGCCTGACTCAACCTGATCAATTTTTCTTCTGCCATACTCAAATATGCCTGTTTTTTAAAAACTATAAAACCCCAATCCCTCTGACCACAAATTAACATCGGATATAACTCCTTCATTTTAAAGTGTGTTACCGGCCATCTCAACTGCGCCTGCTTATTCAAATTCCTTCTTCAAAATATTTAAAACCCCTTCAACCGTTTCCTCCTCCAAGATCGGTTCTTCGCACCAATTCCTCTTTCGATAGTGCTAGAACACTTTTCGCCGTATCCAGTCCGATTCGGTTCAGCTCATCGATCACCCAACTTTCGATCTCATCGCCGAATTCGCTCAAATCTACATCTTCTTCTGACTGACCTTCCGCCAATTCACGGAATACATCGATCTCATATCCAACCAGTCGGCTTGCCAAGTTTGATATTCAATCCACCTTTGCCGATCGCCAGCGACACCTGATCTGGTTTAAGATATACAGAAACACGTCCGTTATCCTTGTCAACTTTTATGGAAACGATCTTTGCGGGACTTAATGCCCGCTGGATGTATAATTCGAGATTTTCCGTGAAGTTAATAACGTCGATGTTCTCATTCTGTAATTCACGTACGATGGCATGGATCCTCGATCCTTTCATTCCCACGCACGCACCAACCGGATCGATCCGGTCATCATATGATTCAACAGCAACCTTGGCACGTTCGCCTGGTTCACGAACAACTTTTTTTATCGTGATCAATCCATCATAAACTTCAGGAACTTCCTGCTCAAAAAGTCTTTCAAGAAATACAGGCGACGTACTCGAAAGAATGATCTTCGGATTGCCGTTAACCATTTCAACTTTATGAACGATTGCCCTTACATTTTCTCCTTTGCGATACCGGTCTTTTTGAATCTGTTCATTGCGTGGAATTGCCACTTCATTTCCTTCCGCATCCGTTAAAAGCACTTCCCTGCTCAACACCTGGTAAACTTCCCCTGCAATGATCTCCCCTACAATGTCCTTATACTTCTGAAACAGGATATCTTTTTCAAGATCCTTTACTTTCTGAATCAATGTCTGCCTGGCGGTTGTTACTGCACGACGACCAAAATCATCAATGAAGATCTGTTCAGAAACCTCTTCTCCGACTTCAAAATCGGGTTCGATCTTATGAGCATCTGTCATGCTGATCTTATCGAAGTCCCAAATGTCTTCTGAGTCATCGTCTACAATTTCGCTGAAACGATAAATTTCAAGATCCCCTTTGTCAGCGTTGACGATGATGTCGAACTTTTCATCTGATCCGAATTTTTTCTTGATCATGTTGCGGAATACGTCCTCCAGGATCCGGATCATCGTTGGACGATCAATGTTTTTCTGTTTCGCGAATTCAGCAAACGACTGAATTAATTCATGTGCATCCATGGTTACTACTATTTGAAACTTATTAACACAAATGATTTATCGATTTCTGAAAATTGAATGTCTATTAATTTGTTCTCTTTCTTCTTTCCCATTCCAGTCTCTTGTTCGAGGGTGATGCTTTCAGGTGATACGCTTACAAGCTTTCCTTCTATTACACTTAAATTGTCCTTTGTTCTCACCCTCAGTTTTCTTCCAATATTCTTAACGTATTGACGCATCAACCTCAGCGGCTGGTCCAAACCAGGCGTTGATACTTCAAGAAGATAACTATCCTTCAAAAAAGTGGCCGTGTCAAGGACGGTCGATACCCGCTTGCTGATCTCCGCGCAATCGTCTATCGTTACCCCATTATCGCCATCCACGACGATGAGGACTTTTTGAGTTCCGCGCTGCGATACGATAACATCTATCACAAAATGAGCGGGATCCATTAATTTCTCTTCGGCGATCTTTTTGATTTCCTCCGTGATCTCCATTCGAAAATTTCTATAAACAAAGAGGGGACTGTTTGTCCCCTCTACAAGAATTCTTAAGAAACTCCGCAAAAGTAAAGTTTTTTTACTTTATCGCAATACGTATGGACTATTTCGTAAGGATGAGACTTATTCCCAACGACAACTTTTAGAGACTTATCCCCTAAATTTACGTAATGGCGATTGAGCCTCACCGCGGTTTCTGACCTGTAAATCCGTATCTCGAGGTCAAAAAAACGTGCCTGTACCCTACCTGGCCTGGTACATGGAGGTATAATAACGCATATACTCGCCAGAGGTAACACGATTTAGCCATTCCTGGTTCGTTAGGTACCAATCTACCGTTTTTTCGAGCCCTACCTCGAATGTCACCTGAGGCCTCCATCCTGTTTCACTGATGAGCTTGGAGGCATCAATTGCGTACCGGAGATCATGCCCGGGGCGGTCTTTTACGTAGGTGATCAGCTTCGCTGAGGTACCATTTTCGCGACCGAGCTTTTCGTCCATTGTATAGCAAAGGAAATTAACGAGGTCGATATTTTTCCACTCATTGTTACCTCCGATATTATAGACATTCCCTTTTTTGCCAAGATGATAGATCGTGTCAATCGCGCGCGCATGATCTTCAACGAAAAGCCAATCGCGAATATTCTCACCCTTGCCGTAGACCGGCAGGGGCTTGTTGTTGAGAATATTGTTGATCATTAAGGGGATGAGCTTTTCCGGAAAGTGAAAGGGCCCATAGTTATTCGAGCATCTGCTTATCATAACAGGCATACCGAAGCTATTGCCAAAGGCACTTACAAAATGATCGCTCCCGGCTTTGGAAGCAGAATATGGAGAACGTGGATCAATTGCTGTTTCTTCTGTAAAGAAACCTCCATGTTCTGCAGAACCGTATACCTCATCTGTTGAAATGTGATAGAATGTTTTGTTCGCGTAATCGCCATTCCATGAGGCTTGCGCCGCCGTCAGTAAATTCAGTGTCCCAATAACGTTGGTGATGGCAAACTCACCAGGGTTGTGGAGAGACCTGTCTACATGCGACTCAGCAGCGAGGTGTATAACACCGTTGATATCATACTTTCTGAAGGTCTCCGCCAGGAATTCAATATCAAGTATATCGCCTTTCTCAAAGTGATAGTTAGGCTTCGCTTCGACATCCTTGAGATTCTCAAGATTGCCTGCATAAGTTAGCTTGTCAAGATTTACAATGGTATACGCAGGATACTTTGTCACGAACAAACGGACTACGTGAGAACCAATGAAGCCAGCGCCACCTGTGATAAGAATATTTCTGTTTGTCATTTTATGCTAATCCAAGCTTTTTTTACCTCCTACCTTACAAACTTTTCGAAGCTTTTATGGTCCCGCTGGAAGAGAATCTCATGCGGTAAAGATTTAAAGTATTCATAAGTGATCCGCAGTCCCTCGGCGCGGGAGATTTTTGGCTCCCATCCGAGTATTTTCTTAGCTTTTGTAATATCTGGTTGTCTCTGCTTCGGATCATCCGCTGGAAGTGGTTTATAAATAACTTTCTGCTTTGTCCCGGTAAGTTTGACGATCTCCTCTGCGAAATCACGGATGGTTATCTCATTAGGGTTTCCGACATTCATCGGTAGTTGATAATCCGACATTAATAACCTGTATATACCTTCTACCTCGTCATCAACGTAACAGAAAGAACGCGTTTGACTTCCATCGCCGAATATGGTGAGATCTTCCCCACGAAGTGCTTGTCCAATAAAGGCAGGCAACACCCTGCCATCATTAAGTCGCATGCGTGGCCCATAGGTGTTAAAAATGCGAATGATACGCGTTTCAAGACCATGATAGGTATGATAAGCCATCGTGATCGCTTCCTGAAAACGTTTTGCCTCGTCATAAACACCCCGGGGCCCAACCGTATTTACATTCCCGTAATATTCCTCAACCTGCGGATGAACCAACGGATCGCCGTAAACCTCAGACGTAGAAGCCACCAGTATTCTTGCTTTCTTCCCCCTTGCAAGTCCTAGCAGATTGTGGGTGCCCAGGGAGCTTACCTTCAAAGTTTGAATGGGGATCTTTAGATAGTCAATAGGGCTTGCCGGCGATGCGAAGTGCAAAATGTAATGCAACTCCCCGGGTATATGCACATACTTTGAGACGTCGTGATGATAGAACTCAAAATCAGCATTCTTGAATAAGTGTTCAATGTTCCGAAGGTCGCCGGTGATCAAATTATCCATGGCAATCACCTGGAATCCTTCATTTATGAACCGGTCGCAAAGGTGGGAACCAAGAAATCCAGCTCCTCCGGTAATCAACACACGCTGCTTAGCCATTGATGACCTCCCTTCCCACACTGTAATAAATATATCCGAGTTCCCTCATGAGTGAAAGATCGTAGAGATTACGGCCGTCAAAAATAACTTTTTCTTTCAGGATCGAGCTTAGTTTATCAAAATCGGGTGTCCGGAATTCAGGCCATTCGGTAGCTATAAAAATGGCATCTGCATTCTCAGCAGCTTCATAAAGCGTATTGCAATATTGAACACTGTCTTTCAATATTTTTTGCGCGTTACCCATGCTTTCCGGATCATGCACCTTGATGATCGCTCCCTCTTTTAACAGCTCGTCAATATTGTAGAGCGACGGCGCCTCACGGATATCATCCGTGTAAGGCTTGAATGAAAGTCCCCACACTGCAATGGTTTTTCCTTTAAGCCTTCCTTTGAAAAAGTCTTTGATGCGTGGTACAAATCTTACCTTTTGTATTTCATTAACAGCCATTACGGCGTTAAGGATCTTAAAATCATAGTCGAGGTCGATCGACGCCCTGGAAAGTGCTTGGACATCCTTCGGAAAACAGCTTCCGCCGTATCCGATACCAGGAAACAAAAATCGCTTACCGATCCGGCTATCGGTCCCGAGGCCCCTTCTAACCGAATCCACGTCGGCTCCCAGCAGCTCACAAAGATTAGCGATCTCATTCATGAATGAGATCTTCGTAGCAAGGAATGAATTAGCTGCGTATTTCGTCAATTCAGCTGAGCGTTCATCCATGAAAATGATGGGATTACCCTGACGGACAAAAGGTGCATACAATGTTTCCATGACCTTACGTGCCTTGGGAGAATTCGTTCCAAGCACGACTCTTTCGGGCTTCATGAAATCCTCTACCGCCACTCCCTCCCTCAGAAATTCCGGGTTTGAAACGACATCAAACTCCACCTTGATCTTATTGGCAATTCTCTCCCGTACTTTGTCAGCGGTACCGACCGGCACAGTACTTTTGTCGACAACCACTGCATAATTGCTGAGGATCGCACCAAGGTCCTCCGCTACCTTCAGAACATATTTAAGATCCGCCGACCCGTCTTCGCCAGGTGGGGTTGGCAAGGCTAGAAAAATTACATTCGCGTCTTTTACACCTTCGGTGAGATCATTGGTAAAGAACAACCTTTTCTGTTTGACATTCCTATCAAATAATTGTTCGAGTCCGGGTTCATAAATCGGTATAATCCCTGCCTTAAGGTTATTGATCTTTTCTTCATCAATGTCAACACATGTTACAGTATTTCCTGTTTCAGCGAAGCAGGTTCCTGTTACTAAACCGACATAACCGGTGCCAACAACAGCTATTTTCATTCGAAGTCGTTTTTGAAAGCGCTAAACTAATTCAATAATCCGCTCGCAATACAAAGGCGTTTTTTTCATCGGTAAGTATTTTTTGCCTTTTATAGACAATGATCCTAACAGTTGTTTGTTAGTTTCCGTTACAGCGAGTAAGTTTGCAATCCTTTTCAAACTGCATGTTTATGCCGATCAGCTTTATTGAAACAGATAATGATGCCATGATAAGAGACATGGTGCGTGATTTTGGGGCCGCGGAAATTTCCCCAAAGATCATGGAATGGGATGAGGCCCAGGAGTTTCCCATTGAATTATTTCGAAAGATGGGATCCCTGGGGCTAATGGGTGTGATGGTCCCGGAAAAATATGAGGGCAGTGGTTTTGGATACTCTGAGTATATCACCGCCATTTCCGAGATATCAAGGATTGACGGCTCCATTGGACTGTCCCTGGCAGCTCACAATTCCCTTTGCACGAATCACATCCTGCAATTTGGCAATGAGGAACAAAAGGAAAGGTATTTGGCAAAGCTGGCTACCGGCCAGTGGCTCGGCGCCTGGGGTTTGACCGAGCCCAACACTGGTTCAGATGCTGGAAATATGAAAACCGTGGCCAAACGCGACGGGGATCATTATATTCTGAACGGAGCCAAAAACTTCATTACGCATGGGAAGTCTGGCAATGTCGCGGTCGTTATTGCCCGAACTGGAGAAGTCGGCAATTCCCGTGGAATGACAGCCTTCATTGTTGAACGGGGAACTCCTGGCTTTTCAGCAGGAAAGAAAGAGAACAAGCTTGGTATGCGCGCCTCTGAAACAGCCGAGTTGATCTTTGGCGATTGCAGAATACATAAATCCCAAAGACTGGGTAACGAAGGGGAGGGGTTTGTTCAGGCCATGAAGATCCTTGACGGAGGAAGAATATCTATTGCCGCAATGAGCCTGGGTATCGCTATGGGTGCCTATGATGCCGCTTTGCGCTACTCGAAAGAACGTCATCAGTTTAATCAGCCAATTTCAAATTTTCAGGGAATTGCATTCAAGTTGGCGGATATGGCCACTAAGATCGAAGCTGCGCGGCTGTTGACCTATCGTGCGGGTGACTTAAAGAATCAGGGATTGGATGTGACCAGAGAGTCGGCCATGGCAAAGCTATTCGCCTCAGAGGTGGCTGTGGAAGTTGCCAATGAGGGTGTGCAGATCTTTGGAGGGTACGGTTATATGAAGGATTTTCCTGCTGAAAAATTTTATAGGGACGCTAAACTGTGTACGATTGGTGAGGGGACCTCTGAAATCCAGAAACTTGTTATTTCACGTTCAATTCTGAAGTAATACATTGCAATTAGTTGGACTTTGGCCTATATTTGCGGCCCATAAATATAAATTATGCTGATTGTTAACGTTAAAGAGAACGAATCTATTGACAAGGCGCTGAAACGCTTCAAGAAGAAGTTTGAAAAGACTGGTGTGTTGAAAGAATTGCGTGCGCGGACGTCATTTACTAAGCCTTCTATTAGCCGTAGGGCGGAAATCATCCGTGCTACATACCGTGAACAGATGAGGCTTAAGGAAAACAAGGTTTAGCCATTTATTTTAAGAGTTTCATTTCAAATTGTTGATAACTAATTGCGGTTATCAACAAATATTCCACAATGTCCCCTCCAGGCTTTCTTGGGGGGGACATTTTTTTTACCTTAGGTCGCTGACGGGTATGGTTTGGCTTGCATGACAGAAACATTTTTTAAATACCTTCAATTCGAAAAACGTCTGAGCGCTAACACGCTAACGGCATATAGAAATGATCTCGGGCAGTTCGCCACTTTCATAGATCTTAATTTTGAAGAAAAACAAGCTGATCAAGCTGACTACGGCATGATCAGATCCTGGATCATTGCCCTGGTGGAAGATCGTATGGATGCCTCATCAATCAATCGTAAAATTGCGGCCTTACGCGCTTTCTACAAATTCCTCTTACGCCGGGAAGTGATACGAAAGGATCCAATGGCCAAAGTAAACGTGCTCAAAACAAGTAAGAGACTACCATCTTTTGTTAAAGAGTCAGAGATGGCCGAGCTGCTTGACAACACCCAGTTTACTCAAGACCTTGAAGGCGTTCGTGATCAACTTATCCTGGAGCTGTTCTATGCTACAGGTATAAGGCTTTCTGAATTGATAGGGTTGAAGGAAGCCCGCCTCGACGTTAAGAACTGTACCGTCAAGGTGATCGGTAAAAGGAACAAGGAAAGAATTATCCCCTTTCCCAAGAAACTCGTTCCTATTATAGAGAACTATAGAACAGTGAGGGACCGCGACACCAACAAGCAGAAACATGGATTCTTCTTTGTGACCGTAAAAGGCGAACCATGCTATCCAATGATGGTATACCGGACCGTTAGAAAGTACCTAAACGAGGGTACGGATTCCGAACGCAAGAGCCCGCACGTGTTGCGGCACACCTATGCGACCCACTTGTTGAATAAAGGTGCTGAGATAAATGCTGTAAAGGATCTTCTCGGTCACAGTAGTCTTGCTGCAACGCAGGTGTACACGCACAATTCCATGGACAAACTCAAGAGGGTATTTGATCAGGCCCATCCAAAAGCATAATGATGAAAAAACCTACAAGCATGACGCCATAACTACTACGTCCCCACGGCTGGGTAATTTGATGCCGGTCTGTATTTTTTGTTCAACTTAATTTTACAATTATGAAGTTACAAGTTCATTCCATCCATTTCGATGCTGACATTAAGCTTATCAATTTCATTCAAAAAAAACTTAATAAGCTCGAAACATTTTATGACCGAATGGTGGACGGAGAAGTGTTCCTGCGTCTCAATAATGAAGGAAAAGAAAATAAAACGGTAGAAATTAAGGTACGTGTGCCCGGCACCCGCCTTTTCGCTATTGAAAAGGCGCGGTCTTTCGAAGCAGCCACAGATCTTGCAACGGATGCCTTACGGGTGCAGTTGAAAAGATTCAAAACAAAGGTTCAATAACCATAACTTCTAAATGGACTCAAAAGAGTCCATTTTTTTTTGACATCCCGGGGTGCGATGCTTTCATCGCTATGCACTGATCCGGATTTTTTAGTAATCGATCAAATTCGTAAATTTCGGGCTTGACTGAAGTAAAAATCCAGGGTGACTGAAATCATTCGCCCCAAAGACTCTCGTCATTGAGTGGTTACCTGGTCAGTTGTATCTTGTATTACGTTTGACCTTGAAAAACCGACCCAAATAATGCGAATTCTGGCTCCTAAGGGCACTTGTCCTCTGGTATATGCCACACAATGGAATTTTTGAGGTGTCATTGAGCCATCACTAAATTTATGAGAAAGCGAATCCTGCTAATCGGATATAACTATTACCCTGAGCCTACCGGTATTGGCAAATACACCGGTGAGATGATCAACTGGTTTCACAAGCAGGGATATGATTGCACCGTATTAACCTCATATCCATATTATCCATTCTGGAAAGTTCAACCTCCATACGACAAAAAGAAAGGGTGGTACAGCGTCGAAAAAAGTACTGACCCCCAATCCGGAAGCAACCTTAAGGTCATACGCTGCCCGCAATACGTTCCGTCAAAACCATCCGGAATGAAAAGGGTGCTGCTCGACCTTTCCTTTTTTGTTTCCGCCCTCTTTCCTTTGATTGGTTTGTTATTTTCAAAAAAACATGATGCTGTTGTTACCATTGCGCCCGCTTTTCAGAACGGCTTGTTAGGTGTGTTGTACAAAAAGCTTAAAAAGGCAACTCATGTCTATCATATTCAAGACATGCAGATCGAGGCGGCCCGGGACCTCAAAATGATAAGATCGAAGTCGCTGATCAATATCTTGTTCAAGATCGAGAAGTATATTTTTGACCAGACCGACGTCGTGAGTAGTATCTCCGATGGAATGGTGAAAGGGATCCAGCAGAAGGCTGGAAAGCCGGTTTATCTGTTTGCTAACTGGACAGACGTAAGCGCTTTCCACAGAATTAAGGACAAAGGCGCCATCAAGGAAGGCTACGGCTTCAGCGCTTTAGATAAAATTGTGCTGTATTCCGGCTCAATCGGTGAAAAGCAGGGGCTTGAGGCCATTCTTCACGCTGCAAACGACTTAAGTCAACATCCGGAACTCAGGTTCATTATTTGTGGGTCTGGTCCCTACAAACCCCACCTGGAAAAAATGGCGGGCGACCTCAACCTGAAGAACCTATCATTTCTGCCCATTCAGCCCTTTGAAAAGTTCAACGAATTTCTGAACCTGGCTGACGTGCACCTGGTGATCCAGAAGGCCAGTGCCAGTGATCTGGTCATGCCCTCCAAGCTTACGACGATATTGTCGGTAGGGGGCCTTGCCCTGATCACCGCCAACCCAGGGTCGGGACTTCATACTTTGGTAAATGATCACAATATCGGACTTGTTGTTGAGGCGGAAAATCAGCAGGCTCTCAATAACGGAATACTAAAGGCGACCAAAGAAGATAACTCGGCATTGAACGACCGGGCCAGAGTATACGCCGAAAACTACCTTGCTATCGAGATGATCATGAGGAGATTTGAAGAATTTGTTTTCAAGAAGCAGGAGAATGTGTTGTCAACTTTTACGACCTCTAACGAGGGCGGAACAAACCAAGGAAATCAGGGAACGGTTGAAGCGGTTGCCGTGGCGGGGCGCCAGGTGAAAAGGATTCAGATCAGTAGCAATGTTTAAGAGTATTTCTGACACACAACGCGGGATGAATTTAAAATCAAATCCAACTTGCTACTCATTCGAAGGGTTTTGCGTATTTTTCATATCTGATAACATTATTTGAATAATATATTAAACACCCTGATTTTAAATACTTTCTACGTGAGAAAAACGATTAACAAAAGTCAAACCAATTACCTGCTTATTTGTTTTTTGGGCCTGGTACTGCTGTCTTCATGCGCGAAAAGGAATCTTGTTTACTTCAGTGACATGCAGCAGGCCTCGGAGCAGAGTTCACCTATCAAAAATTATATAGCGCCAAGGATCCAGCCCGACGATATCCTGAGTATTACAGTAAGTAGTCTGAGTGCTGAATCCAATGTGCTTTTCAATAGTGTCCTTTTGCCAGCCAGTGGCAACACCGCAGGGGTCGCCGAGAAGATCAACGAGGGTTATCTGGTTGATAAGAACGGCTTCATCAACTTTCCCGTGATCGGAAAGATCGCGCTTGCGGGATTAACCAAGGAAGAAGCTACTGATAAAATGACCGATCTCATCAAGGCTAATGTTAAGAATCCGATCGTTAATGTGCGCTTTGTCAACTTCAAGATCACTGTTATTGGCGAAGTGACCAATCCTGCAACCTTTCAAGTGGCAACAGAAAAGATCAATGTGCTGGAAGCACTGGGTCTCGCGGGAGACATGACTACGTTTGGCCGCCGTGAAAACGTGTTGGTAATTCGCGAAAAGAGCGGTGTCAGAAGTACGACACGATTAAATCTAAATTCTAAAGAGGTTCTTAACTCGCCGTACTATTACCTGCAACAAAATGACATTGTTTACGTCGAACCTTTCAACAAAGGCAAAACTGCCGATACAGCTCCGGGTAATCGTTTCCTTGGAATCTGGAGTGCAGTGATTACAACCGTTGGCTTCGCCGTCATTACAATTTTTCAGTCAAATTAACCACAACGCAACATGAGCCAGAAAGAAATGATACCAGGTGAACAGAATGATTACGTAGATATTAAGGCCATGATCTCGAATTATACCAAGTATTGGTATTGGTTCTTGATAAGTCTTATTCTATGTTTTGCGGTCGCTTATGTGTACTTGTATCTTGCTGTACCGGCGTATAGAGTTCAGAGCACATTGCTGCTGAAAAACGAAGAGTCTGACGGCAATTCATTGTCAAGTGGAACCAACCCCGGCGAGATCAATATTTTCACTACGAAACAAAAGATCGACAATGAAATCGAAGTTCTCAAGTCAAAGAGCCTGATGCAGAGGGTATTTTCTGAACTCTCCCTTAGTGCCACTTTTAGTGTCGATGGTAAGTTCAAGATGAAAGAGATCTACGGAGCCGAAGTACCGCTGCGCCTGAGCATCACTAAACTCCACGCTACAGGATATGGCAGGACTATTACCGTCAGGCGAAAGACGAGCACCACCTACGAGCTTATTGAAGAAGATACCGGTGATGCGAGCACACATAAATATGGTGAAGAGGTAAGTAAGCCTTATGGAATTTATACCATCATTGCCGCACCTGACAACCGCTCTACGGAACCTATCCATATCAAGTTCCATGATATGCTGAAAATGGCTAACGGATACAATGACCAGCTTAAAGTAGAAACTATCAATAAGAAGGCAAACGTCATCCGCATCAGTCTTATTGACAACGTGCCGCAAAAAGGAAAAGACATTATTAATAAGCTTCTCGACGTTTATCAGCACGAGGCGCTCGAGGACAGGAATCTGGTCGCAAATACTACCATCCAATTTATCGACGACCGCTTAAAGTTTCTCACTTCCGAACTAACTGACGTTGAAAAGAGTGTTGAGCAGTACAAACGCGAAAATGAAGTTACGGATGTAGCCTCCAACGCTGGCCAATATCTCGAACAGGCGTCAGAATACAACAAGCAATTGTCTGAATTAAACACTCAGATTGAAGTGCTTGAGTCAATTGAGAATTACATTAACAAGGCTCCCGGAAAGTATGAGATGGTTCCGAGTAACCTCACGATCCAGGATCCAACCCTTGTTCAATTGATAACGAAGTTCAATGAACTTCAGATCGAAAGAGAAAGAATGCTTCGCACAACGTTACCCAATAACCCACTCGTTCAGGATCTGAATGAGCAGTTGTCGAGTCTGCAGCTTAACATTCTTGAAAATCTGCACAATATCAAAAATGGCCTGACCATCGCACAAAAAAGATTGCAATCTCAAAGCGGTAAATTCCGTTCGCAAATTCAGAAGGTTCCGTCCATTGAGCGAGACCTGCTGGAGATCAACAGACAACAGGGTACCAAGGGCAATCTCTATCTCTATTTGCTACAGAAGCGTGAAGAGTCTGCACTCGCACTGCAGGTAACTGTATCAAAAACTCGGATGCTCGACGCTGCAATGGAGGAAGATATACCCGTGAGTCCCAAAAGGTCGCTTATATATCTGCTTGCAATGATCGTGGCCTTTGGCATTCCCTTCGCAACTATTTACATCAAGGATGCCCTTAACGATAAGGTCCAAAGTAAACGTGATGTACAACGTGGTACCCGCACGCCGATTCTTGGTGAGATCTCTCATAATACCTCTGGAAAGGCACTCATTGTCACCGAAGAGAGTGGCACTTCGATTGGAGAGCTTTTCCGCCTGATACGTTCGAATATTCATTTCGCAACAGCTGGAAAAGAAAATAAAGTGTTGATGGTAACTTCCAGCACCAGTGGTGAGGGAAAAACTTTCTTTAGTATAAATCTTGCAGCCAGCCTGACCCTGGTAGGGAAGAAAGTTGCATTGCTTGAACTTGACCTCCGCATGCCAAGTTTGTCGAAACAATTGGGGAAAGCTCCAGGACTCGGAATATCCGATTATCTGGTTGGCTCAAAAAAGGTTTCTATTGAAGATATTATCCGGCCCCACAGCGGTGTGCCTGGATTATACATTGCCAGTTCAGGTTCATTACCTCCCAATCCCGCTGAACTAATGATGTCCCATAATCTTGCGCATCTTATCAATTCATTGAAGGCAAGCTTCGACTATATCATAATTGATACTGCCCCAGTTGGAAAAGTTGCCGATGCATTTAGTCTTGGGCCGCTGATCGACTCCACGATCTACGTGGTGCGCAACAATTACACGTCTAAAGATCAGCTGGCTCTGATCGAAGATATCTATAGAAACAAAAAGCTGGCTCACCCAATGGTGGTGTTGAATGATGTTAAAGAAGATGGAGCTCATGCCTATGGATACGGATACAATTATGCTACCAAGAAAAAGAAAAGAGAAAGAAGAGAAGTCAGTATCTCTTAGTTCTCTTCCCTTAGTATAACAGACGCCCTTGCCTGACCACGTTAGGCAAGGGCGTTTTATTTTACTGCGGTATTGTCCAGGTATCATATTGTCCTTTACAGGTAGCGCACAGTGACACCGTCCCTTCACGGCATCAACTTATACTGCTCTGTGCATAGTAAGAGCCAGTGTATCTCTTTGCTCGCCTGCCGTGGTGTCTCGCGAAAGGTGGGCTTGTCATGCCGTTTCGCGGAGACAAGGCCGACCGGCTGCTTCGTGGTGGGCGCAAACGGGCCTGCCCGCTGTAGCGCCTCGCAAAGGCGGGATTGCCGCCGAAGCCCGATGAGTATCATGGGTTAGAAGTCAAACGTATTCTCGCCCTCGCAGAGGCGATACTTAAATTGCTATAAAGAGAAAGAGAGCTGATTATCTCAGCTCTCTTTCTCTACAAAAGTTATTTGCTATTAACGAATGATCCGAACAGCGCCACGGAGTTCTGTGTTGTTTGCTAAACGAACGACGTAGTAATAATCTCCATCCTCAAGGGCCTGACCGCCGGATTTACCATCCCAGTTATTCTTGTAAGGTGCAGCAGCATAAACCTCCATGCCCGCCCGATTGAATACGGTCAATGATGCATTTACATAAGAAGGATTGTCTCCCCACACCCACAAGTCACCAGTGCCATCATTATTTGGTGAGAAGAAACGTGGAATACCGCTATAGTCATCTCCTTCCACACTCGGATCGTCTGCAGCGACCACCAATATATCCGTCGCAGCAGAACCATTCGTTTCGAGTTTATTATCCGTAGCAACTGCTGTCAAAGTATGTTCTCCAAGCTGGGCTCCAACCCAATCAAAGGTATAGGGGGCTGTTAAATCCTCGCCTATTTTAGTCGTACCGGCCAGGAATTCAACCTTTGTAATTGTTCCATCGGGATCATTTGCACTCGCTGCCAACGCTATGGTAAACCCTTCGATGAAACGTTCACCGGCTACGGGTTGCGTGATCACTACAATAGGTAGAAGATTTACCGGAGGGATGGGAGCATCAGGTGCGAGGACCGTTATGTTTACGCCACTCGAGGTTGTGGTATTGTTCTGATTATCCGTGGCTTTTGCCGTCAGGGTATAAGTTCCAACGGCGGCATTGGTCCATGAATAATTGTAAGGACTCGTGAGGTCTTCTCCGAGCTTAGTCGTACCTGCAAAGAACTCAACCTTGGTAACAGAACCATTTACATCGGAGGCTGTTGCCGTTATATTGACAGCACTTCCCGATGCAAAGCTTGCCGAATTTGCCGGAGCTGTGATCGCAACCACAGGATTTGAGTTGCCGGTCGCCGGGTTAGTAACATTTATGTTAACAGCCGTCGAGGTTGTAACACTGTTATCGTTGTCTGTGGCCTTGGCTGTCAAAACGTGTGCTCCAGCCACTGGGTTGTTCCATGTAAAGGTGTAGGGACTGCTCAGATCTTCTCCAAGTTTGGCAGCTCCATCAAAGAATTCGACCTTCGCCACAGTACCGTTCGCGTCGGCCGCTGTTGCTGCGATCGCTACAGCGGTACCAACAGTAAATTGTGCATTGTTAGCGGGAGATGTTATCTGAATAGTGGGTGCCGCATTGGCCGTTATCGTTATCGTCACGGCCGTTGAAGTTGTCGTCCCGCCTTGATTGTCTGTCGCCTTGGCAAGGATAATGTATGTGCCCGGAGCTGCATTGCTCCACACGAAGCTATATGGCGTTGTCAGGTCTTCACCGATCTTTGTTGTGCCATTAAAGAACTCCACGCGCGTGATCGTGCCATTGGCATCCGATGCGGTGGCTGTAATCGTTATGGGTGCGCCTTGCTTAAATGATGCATTGTTGGCAGGGCCCGTGATATTTACAACGGGGTTGGTATTGGGCGCAGTTGTCTGCGGCACAGGTGTATATCCTGCCACCCATGCTGCCCCCTGATACTCATATGCTCCGATATCTGGTGTTCCAACGCTTCCGTCTGTTATTCCAGGTATAGCAGTTCCAGCATTTACAGCGGGTGAAATTGCTGTTGGGATAAAGTAATGTCCTTTCTTCGTGTTGATGTCTCCACCTGTAAACAGCGGGAGGATATTCAACAAAAGAGCATTTGCTACATTGGATGGCGCCGCGCCCCAGTTAAAATTCAGGTCTTTCCTTGAAATGTTATTGCGCATTACATCAGCAACGTTGTTCTGATAAGTGACGTAGCTTTTTGTGTTGCCGTAAAAGGTGTTGTTGTAAAATCTGGTCGGTCCCTTACTTATCACCTCGTAGGAGGGAAGGGTGTATATATCCGACACTTCCGTAGCGGCGAATCCCTGTGCGTCTCCCATGTGCCAAAACACATTGTGATCAACTGTGTTCGGTGTCGATCCTACGTCAGGACCAGACCCTTGATCAAAATAAAACCCTGCCATGATACCATCGGTCAACGAACCGTCTGGTGGTCTTACTGCCGCTAGATCATGTACCCAATTGTGGTGAAACCTGTTACCCGCGAGATCCTGCCAGCCCCATGAATAGAATGCTCCACCATCCTGATTAAGCATTGCGAACTGCGATATATCATTATAGCTGTATTCATTGTTCAGTGTTTTCCTCGTTTGTTTTACGCTGGCTGTTGCTTGTATCCAAGCATAGCCATTATCTATGGCGCCGCGTCCGAGACGATACATCGTGTTCTTCGTCACCACAACATTATTAATGTTATCGTCGCCCCATAGCGATACAGGACAACCCCACATTCCATCGTATCCTATGTCATGAAAAAGATTGTTTTCCACTCTGCCTCCAGCGCCGATCCATACAGCCTGAGATGCAGCATAAGCCATCTCACTATTTTTTAAAAACGTTGTTTGTTCCTGCCAGCTTTGTTCCTACCAATTGAGAATTACCATACCCCTGCCATACAACACGGTCATGTCTCACGGTGTGATTCATATAGCTCGCGCGTATATTGTCTATCGTACAATAGCTGGTTCCCGCATCGCCGGTGGCGGGATCACAGCCAATAAAGGTCAGACCTTGAATGACAATGTAGGTCTTCCCACGAAGATCAAATCCCCAGTTACGGGCTTTATATTCTACGTCGGTTGGACTTCCTCCTCCTGGCTGCCAGAGATATAATGTTCCACCTTCGTAATGCCATTCACGTGCCTGATTGAGAAGGCCGAGCTTGCCCGTCAGATAATAATACTTTCTTATTTGAGGCCCGACTGAGTTGCTCCAAATGGCTGGAAATGTTAACGTGCTTCCACTATGAGTTACTGTACGGGATTCGGTAATGAACCATCCCGTACTAATAAGAGTAGCGCCTGTAAGCTGACCGCTTGGAAGGGGTAGGGTCGGATCCGTAAGACTTGTTGCATTGAAACCTCCAAATTGTGAAGCATATCGTCTGGTTCCTGTCGCTGGGCCTGTCGCTGACAATTTCAAAAGATCATCCTTGGTTTGTACGCCATCAGGCCAACGAGCCTCGATCATCATGTCGCCGCCTTTGAACACCTGGTTAGCCAGCAGTGTCGTCGTACTCGTTATATTAGAGGCATATCCTTGAAGCGGAAGGGTAATTGACTTTTTATATATGCTGCCACTGTGTAATGTCCATCCGTCGTTTCCTACAACATTGAGTCCGCTGATGACTACACTTGCACCGTTATCGGGCCTGAAAGTTATCGGACTACCTCCTGCTCCTGAACTCGCCGGTGTGATGGTCTCCCGGTAGATACCACCCCTTATGTTAACAATGTCACCGGCTCTGGCTACACTGGCAGCCTTTTGAATCGTTGCAAACGGTTGAGCCGCCGTGCCGGGGTTACTATCAGATGCTCCTGCACCTCCAACAAAATATTCTGTAGCAAATGTTAGACTTGACCAACCGAGGCATAATGCGAAAAGTAACCACTTCATCATTTTGAAATTTAGAGATTCTAAAATTTTTTTACAACTGACGCTTTCTTACATACCAGATGAAAAGCCTAGTCATCCTTTTGATCAGCTGCCCAGATACTGACCAACTATTCTATGCTCAAAGATTAACCAAACCATGCCACACAAAAAAAGGAGGTCGATGAAGTAACGATTTAGGGGACGAAGGTTGCGTTTTATTCGCAGAAGAAAATCCTATGAGGCCGATTTCTAACATTCCTTTTTTTGTGCAAAAGAACACACTATATAATAAGGTGTTTTCAGAGGGAAATTCGCAATTAAATCTGATAGGTTTTTCGTCATAATCAGGTTCAAAAAGTACATACGTCAACTTTGACAGCGCCCCTTCACGGATGTTGATTTTATTGCATTTCAAACGTATTAAACGCACTATTGACAGAGTCGTTCATTAGTCAACGTATAGGCTATACTACGATGTATAAGTGAATCCCTGATTCGTCTTCTCAGTGAGTTGCTGAGTCGGCATCAATAAATCACTTACCAAAGTTGGAACAATCAGAATCTCAAGCATTATTGAATCTCATAACCGTTGAATATTCTTCCATTGAGAAAAAATATTTATTAAATTATACTATACTTTTTTGCCCTATTCATAGAAACATCATCTCTTTGAAACTGCTCTGGCACATTACGATGAAATTAATGTCAAAGTGTTCTTAAGGTGGGTATATTTGCCCCGTCAAAAGTGTCAATTTTTTAATGAGCAAGATCATACGTTGATCAATACCAAAGTCATTGAGCGCATATTTTTAATTCCGGTAATTAGCCGATCTATTTGATAGGCTAAAATTTGGCCCTTTAATCGTCTTTGACACTAGGAAACATAACAATGCATATTAACAAGAGGTATACATGTCTACAGCCGCACGTTTGATCTCGGGAAGTGTGGCACAGTGGGCTCAGATTGGCGTGACTATGGCCGCTCAGATCGTCCTGGTCCCGATATACCTCACCTATTGGAACGTAGAAACTTATGGAGTTTGGCTCGCCCTCCAGGGCATCATGAGTGCGCTTTCTATGCTCGATATGGGATATCAAACTTATATGGGATTTGAATTTCTGAGGATAGGAACAAGAGATATGCCCCTCCTCTGCAAATCTCTATGGTCTGCCATCGTTTTTGGCGTTATTATCGGGGTTTTTCAGCTTTTGCTGATCGGCATATTCACTTTCAGTGGCCTGCTGCCCATTCTTCTCGGGGAAACGAGCCCAAGTGACTATGACCTCATTCATTCGGCCGGAATTGCGCTGTTGTTACAAGGGATAACCTGGCTGGTGATGATGACGGTACCTGGATTAATGGTGCGTGCGCTGGCCGCATTCGGCTATTACGCCAGGCTGGCCTGGTGGTCGTTCTCCTATGCGATAATTTCGACACTCGCTCCGTTGATTGCTGTTATTTATGGTGCCGACCTATTGATGGCCAGTGTAGCTTTGGCTTCGGCTTCGATGGGCTACACGCTGGCCCTTTATTTTGAGCTTTTCAGATCGCTCAAAAAGGAGAAGATCAAAATACTTAAGCCCTCGCTCCAACTGGGTTTTGCGAATTTCCGGCTTTCTACGCCGTTATTAGGAAAATCGTTGCTTGAAAATGTAAGGCAGCAGGGCGTAAGACTTCTGCTCGCTCCTCTCGCCGGTGCTACGGGACTGGCAGCTTTTTCAACAATGAGAACTGGCGCCAATGTGGCCCTTCAGGGCCTAAATACCATTATTCATCCTCTTCTCCCGGATCTCATGAGGTTTTTGCACGATAGGGATCAACCGCGGAGCGAAGCGGCTTTTGCGACTGTTTGGATTGTTGTCGTCGCCTTTATGTCGCCCGGCGTTGTCATCCTCCAAACCATTATCGAGCCATTCTATGTCTTCTGGACGAAGGGGAAAATACCCTTCGATCCCTTATTGTTTGCTTTCCTTTCCTTGGGAGTCTTGGTTTATGCCGTCGTGCAGCCAGCAATGGCTGTAGTGATCGGAAATAACCTAACCAAAAAGCAACTGGGCCTTGCCGCCGCAGCTGCCGCCGTTGTTTTGGTGGTCTTAGGTGCGCTTGTCCCTGTCATCGGCATCCTGGGGGCTGGCATTGCCCTGCTTCTCGCCGAGATCACAGCCGGTGTAGGTTACATGAGATACGCCCAAAAATGGCTGGGTGAAAATAATTTGTTTTGGCCCACCAGGCCATTCTATCTTGCTGTAAGATCAGTTCTCCTGGCTGCGGTATCGCTGAGCGCATTGGTATGGCTTCCGCAATTTAAATGGGCCATACTGGGCGTTTCGTTGTTATTATTTATGTGGAATCTGTGGAAATATTGGCAGGTGCTACCTCCAGTAGCCATAGAAAGTGCCAAAAATATAGCGATTAGAATTCCCGGGCTAAGGCGCGCGGCCAGAAGGTTTATGTAAGACAATTTGTTAATGAATATGATAACATCAGGAAAAATTGGGCAAATCAGAGGATCAGGTGGTTACAAAATTGCAATGTTCAGAATTCTTCCGCATGGTTTAGCAACTTAAATCACTTAGTAAAATCGTAAGCATATAAATAGTAAAGCATAATAAAAATCTAAAAGCCCTAATCAAAAGTAATATGTCTAAAGTGCCAGCTATCTCGATTTTGACCCCTGTTTGGAATGGACTTCCCTATATCAAAGAGTGTGTTGATTCTGTATTAGCCCAGGATTTTCAAGACTGGGAAATGATTGTAGGCGATAATTGTTCCGATGACGGGACGACCGAATACCTCCGAAGCTTAACCGATCCCAGAATAAAGGTTACCAGGCACGCTAAAAATATGGGAGTATACCCGAATATACACTTCACCTTTAGCCATGCCACTGCCCCCATCTTCGTGGGACTATGCGCGGATGATTATTTCTATCCAGGGGCTTTGCGAAAGATCGTTGAAGAATGGGATAAGGTAACTCCGGAAACAGCCTTCATAACTTTTAATTGGAAAAGCAGGCAAGTGAAGCACAACAAGCTAGCGGCATATGCAACTGAGCTTCTGCCTTCAAACCTTAATGGATTTAGTTCATCGTTTGCATTCTTCCTATTTGGAAATTTTCCTGGAAATTTCTCGGAGATGTCTGGAAGAGTTTCCGTAGTAGCACCAGAGCATTTCCTTTATCATGTTAAATATTCTGCAGACTATGAGTACTGGTTTAGATTGGTTAAGCAAACCGGGATCTATCTTAGCAATCTCGACGTCGTCTATATCAGAAGGCATGATAGAGTAGCGGCGACGTACATCATAACGAAGGGAGAATACCATGAAGAGTCGATCGAGATCTATGAGAAGATAATCGATGAACTCGCACCTTATTCCGACAGGACAAAGCTCATTGCATTTTACAACATTGAACTATGCTCGTATCACCTTCGCGATGCTATAAAATCTGCGCTTAAAGGGCGATTCACTGCACTCAAATCTTTCCTCAGACAGCAATCACCGATATTCTGGCCGAGAGGTTTTCAATTGATCGGATGTTTACCTTTCGCACTATCAGAAAGATTGCGATACTCAGTAAGCATACACCTTGCAAAGAGAATCTGGAAAAATCAGAAAACATAAGTATGGCTTGCTAACCTTCCTCCTGCAGAATATTTCTTGGCTTTACGTATTTTTGAAAGTTATTTCGAAATAATGAATTGAAAAAATGGTTGACGAGGGCGTTGATATAACGGAAGTAGCGATAAGGAGAAGAGAAACCCCTTTCCTGGTGATGGCCGTTCGTGCCTCCTGGGCCATTCTGATTCTTGCCATAATCTATCAGCTCATTTTTTTCCCGGACCTCATGAACATCGTTGCCATGGCAGCTGTGGTTCTTGCCTGGGGAATCACGTCGCGCATTTGGCTTCGCCAAGAAATGTTGGAAAAATATCTGATTTCAACATTTATGATCTTAGGAATAAGTGGTTCTCAATTCTATTTTCCATTGATATTTACAACCCTGGAGAATAAGCCCCTGATCTATAATCTTGAACTGCCGGAACTTGTTTTCCTTCACTCCACACTGGCACTGCTTACATTGGTATTTGCACACGGATTTTACCGTTTCTTAATGAGGAGCACCCCTAACCGGTCAGTTTCCCTCATGGAAAAAGCGGGCTTTTTTATCCCTCCTACACATTTGCAGTTATGGATCATGGGAATGTTTGGGATGGCCGCGTCATTTTATGTTCATTTTGCTTCCCCGGAGATCGGCACGGAGTACACTGGAAATTCGGGTGATAAGTTTATCCAGGCATTTGTTCCCTTCCTATACGCACCGTTTTGTATTCCACTTGGTAAGCTGTTTGGCAATACACAGAAATCTTCCAAAGGATTTGCCCTGATGATCGTTGCCTATTCAGTCTTTCTCTTCCTGATAAGCATGGCCCGTAACAGCAGAGGAGCATTTATCTTTGGTCTAACAAGTCCCGCATTTGCTTATATACTTGGCCTGATGCTTGGCGTCTTTAAGACTAAGATCCTGACGGCCCGGAATGTCATTGTAGTAGGTTTTGTGGGCTGGCTTCTTACGGGCCCCTTCACTGATCTGGGCGTTGCCATGTTGATCGTTCGTGGTAACAGAACCGAGATCCCTCCTGGTGAATTGATCGCACAGACAATAGAGACATTGGATGATAAAAAAGCTATAGAAGCCCGTAAAGAAGACGACAAATCCGAATCAATGGACTTCGATTGGGACGAACGTTATCTTGATAATCTTTTTACGGCAAGATTCTCCAACATCAAATTCAATGACAGCAATCTCATCACTTCGCTGAAAGTAGGACAATATGATCCTGACATGCAAGAATACTCCCTTGATCAGTTGATCGCCGGCCTTCCTGATCCCGTAATCAAGTTGTTCGGCTTAGACGTCGACAAGGAAGGTACGCTTACCTTATCATTTGGAGATTTCATGTATATTCTTTCCGGAGGTCATGGAACGCCGCAAGGATTGCGAACCGGTCAATTTGCGGCCACCGGCCTGGCAACCTTTGGCTGGTGGTATCTCCTGCTCTTTGGCTTAGTAGTAATGCCAATGTTTTATTTGAATGATAAATTTTTCAGAGTTAGAAAGGACATTAAGGTAACCTCGTCGACACCCGTTGAGAATAAATTTATGTTTAGCTTCTGTGCCGTTTTATCAATAACAAGTTTCTTTCAGTCACTGACATTCGAAAGTGTGGTTCAGGGGGCAACTTATCTCATGCGAGGCTGGATACAACTAGCGGTACTCTATATTATTTTGTTTCACGCCAGCCGCCTTATCGGTAATGTGCTATCGGGACGTAAACACAGAGTCAGGCTTCCGGATCTCCCGGATCATTTACTCCATCAAGAAAGAATCAGCTAAAGCACATCCAGGTTATGGCCAATATTCTTTATCTGGGCGACAACGCTACGGGTACAACTTCATCTCATCGTGCTAAGGCGATGGAACGGCTTGGACATAAAATTTATGTGCTAGATCCTTACACGACTTTTAGTTCGCAGTTGAACGCACCCTTACTGGGGTCGGTCCATTTTCGAACCGGCTATCGTCTACTGAATAGAAAAGTCTCGGGCTGGCTTAGTGACAATATCAAAGGCATCACATTCAAACCAGATATATTATGGGTCACAAGTGGCGAGCTGTTTGGACCCGATAGCCTAAAGATCCTGAAGAGTCTTGGCTGTCCGATAATTCTGTATAACAATGATGACCCCACTGGCGGTCGTGATGGAAGACGCTTTGACCTTCTTTTGAAAGCATTGCCATATTATGATCTCTGTGTAGTAATGCGCAACCTCAATGTTTCCGAATTCAAAGCAAGAGGGGCAAAAGAAGTTATCCGTGTTTTTATGTCTTATGATGAGGAGGTCCATAAGCCCTTTGATAGTGCATCGGAAATTCCAGAAGCCTATCGGTCTGATGTGGCATTTATTGGGACATGGATGCGTTATGAAAAACGGGATGAATTTCTTTTGGATCTGATACAAAAGGGGATCAATGTGAGCATCTGGGGTAACCGTTGGCAAAAGAGTCCATACTTTGACAAACTGCAGGCCCACTGGCGAGGAAATGCCATATCAGGACGCAATTATGTCGCCGCCATACAGGGGTCTAAAATCTGCCTGGGAATGCTTTCTAAAGGTAATCGTGATCTGCATACCACGCGATCTCTGGAAATTCCATTTGCAGGGGGCCTTTTCTGTGGCGAAAGAACCTCGGAACATCAACAGATGTACGCGGAAGGCACCGAAGCTGTTTTCTGGAGTAATGCGTCAGAATGCGCCGATGTCTGTACTGAATTGCTAAAGGACGACGTAAGGCGAGAAAAGATCAGGTTAGCGGGTATGAAAAAAGTCAGAAAGCTGGAGCTGGGAAACGAGGATCTTTGTAATAAGATCTTAAAACTTTTTTCAAAGAACACATAGCTTTCGCACATAACTCCTCCCTATTGTTGTTTTTACCACTCCCGTCGATTTAACAAACTACAACGCACCGCAAAATCACCTAAGGTTTTAGTTTTTATTCGCCGATCCATTGTCAGAGACTTCCCGGTGCTGACGACGATTTCCATCATCCTTTAACAAGAGAAAAATCATTTAGCTCAGGTCTACTGAAAGGTAAATTGTCAAAAAAGCTGTTTTGTGGCAAAACCGGGTTACTTAACCCATGCAGCCCCCATAAATACCATTGCTCTACGGTTGCAATCGACCTTTGCCCTGATGGATGTAAGATGAAAGCTGGAGCAATACGCCCTGCTACTTTGGACGCCGGTAGTTGTTGATAGCAGACACTAATGCAAAACGGTAACGCTGTTTGACGAAATAAACTTAGAACACCCAACCCGATAAACGTAATGAAGGCGCTCATTCAAGAACGGACGGCACAGCACGCTCCCGAGATCTCTCGCAAATCCGCGAAAACGCTCAACATTGTTTTCTTTACGCACCCGGAGTTTTTGGGCCACGTAAGCATGCCACGGTTCTCTGGCATGTTGGCTGAAGGAATGCGGAGACGCGGCCATAGAGTAGAGACGTTATTTCCCCAGGCAAAATTCTTCAATCTTCCATTACCTAAAAAATTAAAGAAGTGGTCGGGCTACATCGATCAATACTTATTATTTCCTAAAGAGATCAAAAAGAAACTAGATCGGTATCCCAACAATACACTTTTTGTTTTCACCGATAACGCGCTTGGTCCCTGGGTCCCTTTAGTAGCAGACAGGCCTCACGTTATACATTGTCATGATTTCATGGCGCAGGAGGCGGCCCTGGGGCGAATTCCTGAATGCTCCACCGGCTGGACCGGAAGGCAATATCAAAAACTGATTTTCAAAGGTTATAGCAAAGGCAAAAACTTCATTTCAGGATCTCAGAATACACAAAAGATCCTGCAGCAATTTCTTCCCGGCAAACCCACAAAATCTGAACTTGTATATAATGGCTTACACCAGTCATTCGAACTTTTTGACACACACAACGCAAGGGCTATTGTAGGAATGGAGTTCGGTTTAGATTTAACTGCGGGCTATATATTGCACGTCGGAGGCAATCAATGGTACAAGAACAGGGCGGGGGTTATCGAAATGTATGATGCCTGGCGATCAGGTACCAAAGTGAAATTACCGCTGATACTTATCGGCCTTCCTCCTTCATCAGAGGTTCTAGATGCTTATTCTAATTCCTGGCATCAAGAGGATATTCATTTCGTAACTAATGCCAAAGACAAGATCGTGAACCTTGCATACTCGGGCGCTACAGTATTTCTCTTTCCATCCTGTGCAGAAGGGTTCGGATGGCCGATAGCCGAGGCGATGGCTTCCGGATGTCCGACCATCACAACCAATGAAGCGCCGATGACGGAAGTTGCAGGTGATGCCGGATACTTTATACCCAAACGACCATATGATCAGATGATGAGGAGCGTATGGGCAAAAGAGGGGGCAAAAGTCATTAACCACGTGGTAAACTTGCCAGCAGCCGAACGCAGGGCAGCGATACAGGCCGGTATCGAAAATGCAAAACGATTCGATACTGAAACGGCCCTGAATCGAATAGAAGAGATTTACCTGAATGTTGTCGACCGTTGACAAGCTTGGGGATTAACCTCAGTAAACCTTTCTGTTGATCCAAAGACTAATGTTGAGCGGGCTGCAAACGATGACATCAATTGTCTGAATACTTAAGTCAAAAACCTGCAAAGCAGCTTTAAAAGAGTTAACATTACGTCAAAGAATCAGCATATCTGGAATGCATCCAACGGCCTCTCTCGATATTGAAAAAACAGACATCTCCAGGATATTGCTGCCAGCTGCCTTCAATGCAGTAAAATGATGCAGGCATGAACCTTGTCTTTTTTACTCATCCCGATTTTCTTGGCCATCAAAGCATGCCACGGTTTGCAAAGATGTTAGCCGACGGAATGAAAGCGCGAGGTCACACCGTTAATGTATGGTCTCCCCATCCCGTGTTCTTCAAATTCCATTCCCATCCGTTGATCAGAAAATGGCTGGGGTACATTGATCAATATGTTCTATTTCCTCGCGAGATCAGCCAGCGGCTTAGTGTAAATACTGAAAATACGCTGTTTGTCTTTACTGATCAGGCGCTGGGACCATGGGTACCTTACGTTAGCAGTCATCCGCATGTTATTCACTGCCATGATTTCATGGCTTTGGCCTCAGCGCTTGGAGAGTTCCCGGAAAATACAACGGGCTGGACGGGTAAGCAATATCAGAAGTTGATTCAGCGGGGCTTCTCTCAGGGCAAAAATTTCATATCAGTTTCCTACAAGACGAAACAGGATCTCGAGCGGTACCTTTTGCGCCCGCCTCAATCCTCTGAAGTCGTTTACAACGGTTTTCATCAACCTTTCTTTCCATATGATCCCGTTGAGGCAAGGTCTGCATTGGGAAAAAGGATATCCCTTGATCTAAGTGCAGGGTATATTCTTCATGTCGGGGGAAATACATGGTATAAGAACCGGGAAGGTGTTATTGATATTTACAATGCTTGGAGGCCGACGGCCGGCCGCAAGCTTCCGCTGCTCATGGTTGGCGAACGACCGACGCAAGCGCTCTTGCTTAAGCAAAGCGAATCACAATACTCCTGGGATATCCATTGGCTGCCTAATATAGAAGACGAGTTTGTGCGCCTATCATATTCTGGCGCCTCAGTGTTCCTGTTTCCATCTTTGGGAGAAGGGTTTGGTTGGCCAATCGCAGAAGCGATGGCATCAGGCGCGCCGGTGATCACAACAGGGGAGGCGCCGATGACTGAGGTGGCAGGTACTGCCGGATTCTTCATTGCAAGAAGACCGGCTAAGGCGGGAGAAGTAGCACATTGGGCAGAGGAAGCATCTTTAACAGTGAACAAGGTATTGAACCTTGCACCTGCTGAACGGAAGAGTGTGATAGAAGCGGGATTGGAAAACGCAAAGCGATTTGACACTCAGGCTACGCTCGACAAAATCGAAAAGATCTATCAAACAATTCTTGATACCGGCAGCACTATTAAGAAGTAAAACAGATATTCACGAACAGCGCTTGCTGTCAGGCACGTCATTCAGAAATGAAACTATTACGCGTTATCGGGTCCATGGATCCAGCACAGGGAGGAACAAGTCAGGCTGTTCGTAATACAATTCCTGCGTTGATAGAACTTGGTGTTCACAATGAAGTTGTTACTCTTGACGATCCGAAAGCTGCATTTCTCGGCCGTGATCCATTTACGATTCACGCGCTGGGGCCCGATTCGGGTCCATGGCATTACGGTTCAAGATTACAACCCTGGTTGATGGCAAATATCGGTCGATTTGATGCTGTCGTCATTGAAGGCCTTTGGCTTTACTATAGTCATGCAACAGCAAAAGCATTCCGGGCCTTCATCCGTAGCCAACCGTTAGGCAGAAGACCCAAATTGTTTGTTATGCCACACGGTATGCTTGATCCATATTTTCAGCGGGATCCAAGTCGTAAGCTAAAGGCAATCAGAAACTGGTTCTATTGGAAATTGATCGAAGCGAAAGTGATCAACAGCGCTGATGGTTTGCTTTTCACTTGCGAGCAGGAGCTAAGACTGGCACGTGAACCGTTCAGCCCTTATCACCCAAAGCAGGAGCTGAATGTTGGTCTTGGGATAGAAGAACCTCCTGCTTTCAAAATTGAAATGCGCAATGCCTTTAACAAAGCTTGTCCCCAGGTTCAGAGTAAACCCTATATATTGTTTCTAAGTAGAATACATGAAAAAAAAGGAGTGGATCTGCTTGTCCATAGCTATGCTAAATCCTTTTCATCCAGTTCTCCCAAGCTCGTAATTGCAGGGCCCGGGATCGAAAGTCAATATGGGCAATACATCAAGAAATTGATAGACGAGTACAAACTACATGAAAACGTATTCTTCCCAGGCATGGTAGCCGGTGATAGCAAATGGGGAGCATTCTATGGCTGCGAGGCTTTTTCCCTTCCAAGTCATCAGGAAAATTTTGGAATTGCAGTTGTTGAAGCGCTCGCTTGTGGAAAACCAGTATTGATCTCTAACCAGGTAAACATTTGGAGGGAGATCGAAAGTGCGGGTGGCGGTATCGTTGGGGATAATACATTACAAGGAACCTTGGAGTCTTTGGAACGGTGGTTCAGACTTTCCGCCGACAATAAGTTGATAATGACGAAGCGGGCACGGGCTGCCTACGAAAATAACTTTTCAATAGGGCCTGCGGCACAACGAATTCTTAATGCTATCCGGTAGAATAAGCATTATTTTTTGTTTCAACTTTTATTAACAGCTTTGCTTGAATGCAAACCGATCTTTCAAAATTCGAGGTAGGCGAGTACAAGGCCGGACCCCGGCTCAAAGTTTTAGTTTGGTTCTTTATCAACTACTACATTTTTGACGCTGCATTTCCCTGGCCTTATAAATTCAAAGTGTCACTTCTTCGGCTTTTCGGAGCGAGTGTTGGAAAGGGGTTAGTGATCAAGACGAAGATCAGGATCAAGAATCCCTGGCGTCTGGTGATTGGAGATAATTGCTGGCTGGGCGAGTCTGTATGGATCGACAATCTTGAGGACGTAGTGATTGGCAGCAATGTAAGCATCTCCCAGGGAGCTATGTTACTAACGGGCAATCATGACTATACTGTAAGCAGCTTTCCCTACCGTCTTGGCAAAATTGTACTGGAGGATGGGGTTTGGGTTGGCGCTCAGTCAGTAGTGTGTCCGGGGGTCACTTGTAAATCGCATTCTATCCTGACGGTCAACTCTGTGGCCACAAAAGATCTGGATGCCTGGTCCATCTATGCCGGTAATCCCGCGGCATTTGTCAGGAAACGCACGATGTCAAAGTAGCCTTCAAGAACGAAGGCCTGCGTTAAAAAATTTAAAGCTTCGTAAACGATGCAAAGGCCTCTTCAAGCCTACCAATTATCATGGATGTTGCCCCATCCTCATAATCTTAAGCATTTCCCTTGAAAATTGCTCATATTTGCGGCTCGAACTAAAGACCGGATTTTCTGGTTTGTACAATTGCGGGGATGTCAGACATCCGCACTAACATAAAAAAAATACAACATGGGAAGACCTCCAGTATTACCGAAGAAGAAAAAAGACGGGTTTTATCTTGAATTACGCAACAAGGGCGCGAAATCCGGCATTATTGTCATTCGCGACACCAAAGAAGCCATGATGCAGGCAGCCAAGCAATATGAAAACACAAAGGATGTTATAATCCTTGGTGAACATAGGAGCGGCAAAAAAGTAGACGAAAGCCGCAAGAAAGTGGCTTAAATTCATTTTCAGACTCCCACTTCTTCCAGCACATCCTCCAATTTTTTGGCGTGCTGGAAGAATCCAAGGATCTTCAACATCACACTATCTACCACCGTGTCTGGACAGGACGCCCCACTGGTAAGAATTATCCGGAGAGGATCTTTTTCGGGTAGGTAGGGACTGGTTCTTTTACTTTCCTTTCGATGGTAGTCGAAGTGGTGAATCTCCATCTTCGATTTAATCTCCAGATCTGAATTGATAAAATAAGTCGGGAATCTTCTTTCGCATAGCTCTACAATGTGAGACGTATTCGAACTATTATACCCACCCACAACGATCGCCAGGTCTGCGTCCGTTTCAAGCAGTTTGTATGTTGCTTCCTGATTGTCATTTGTTGCATAGCACAGCGTGTCCCGCGTGTCTGCAAAATGCCTTAGCAGATTCTCTGCACCATATTTTTCCAGCATGACTTGCCTAAGGTAATCGGCGATGGCCTGAGTTTCCGTTGCCAGCATCGTGGTCTGGTTTACAACGCCCACTCTTTGCAGGTGTTGGACCGGATCGAAACCTTTGGAATGCTTCTCCTTAAAATCCTCATAAAACATAGAAGCAGGTTTGACGCCTGCAATGTAATTCGCGAGGAGCCTTGCTTCCTCCATATCGCGAACGATAACCGAATTACCTTTTTGTGAACTGTGCGAAAAAGTAGCGCGTGTTTCTTCATGCCTGGGCTTGCCATGAATAACGATCGTATATTGATCAGCACTCAATTTATCTGAGCGATTCCAAACCTTCTCTACAAATGGACAGGTGGTATTGTAGCGTTGTACCTCGATGCCACGCGCTGCAGCAGATCTTCGATCTCTACGGTGGTTCCGAATGCAGGAATGATAACGATATCCTCTTCTCTCAGCTCATCCCAGGGTACGAACTGTGTTCCGTCAGTATCCATCATGAAGGTAATACCACGGCCAACAAGGTCGTTGTTGACTTCCTGATTGTGGATCATTTGACTTAGAAGGAAGACCCGCTTATCAGGATTTTCTTCGAGTGCCCGGTAACTTATTTCTATTGCATTTTCGACGCCGTAGCAAAATCCAAAATGTCGGGCGATGTAAAATTGAACTGGCCCAAAGTCAAGTATTGTGGGAGAAAAATCCTGCTTACGCAGATCCTTTGATCTGCGCATTTCTTTGATCTTACCAGTGACAGTAGATCTGTAATAGGCGGGAATCTGAAACTTTTTGATAACAATAATTTATTATCACTAACTGTAAGTTAGTGTTTGACAGGATTAAAATATATCCGCCCGGGTACGGGCGGATATCAGTCTCTATGCTGCTTTGGAAAGATTGTCTTCCTTGATTTTGTTTATCCTGACTTCTTTCGTCTCCAGATCAAACCACTTCACTTCTACGAAATTGTTCTTGATGTACTTTAAAACCTCCATCACCTTTCCATCAATTTTGCTGCGAACACGTTCGCCCTTTCTAAAAAGTCTCCTCATATATTGAATTACGCATTTACATCCTAAAGGCGTAGTTAAATTCCCGTGGAAGGTCTTCATACGTACCGGAAAAAATAACCAGGTCGCCTTGCTTTTTCTTCTTCATCACTTCTGTGAACTGTTTGACGGAGCTCACAGGAACATCATTTATCTTAGTGACTATAAAACCATTTCTCATGTCCGTATACTTTGCAACTTTGCCTGTTCCCAATTCTTTGACACGAACACCGTGATCAAGTTCGAGCTTTTTTAGGACTTTTCCATCAAGTTCTTCAAGCTGCACGCCAAGTATCGAAACTGCGTCGCGCGCCTCAGGCATAACGGTACCAGTTTTACCTTCGCGGTTCTTCAACACTACCGGTATGGTAACTGTGCTTCCGCTGCGGTTAACCACCATATTTACCTTATCTCCCGGGCGATGACGGCCAATGTATTCAATCAGAGCAGTGCTGGACTTGATCGGTGCCTCGTCTATCTGCACCACGACATCACCTGCTTTCAAGCCGGCTTCCTTCGCGGAGCTCTTTTCAGCAAATCCTGATATGTACGCCCCCTCGTTTACTGTAAGCTCTTTGCTCTTAGCGATATCACTGTCGACACTTGCGACTGTAACGCCCAGCCAGCCGCGCTGTACAGTGCCGTACTTAATAAGGTCCTCTACGATTTTACTGACGATGTTGGAGGGAACTGCAAAACCATATCCTGAATACGTACCTGTTTGACTTGCAATGGCAGTATTAATACCTAACAATCCACCATTCAAGTCAACCAATGCTCCACCGCTGTTACCCGGGTTGATCGCCGCATCGGTCTGAATGAATGACTCGATGGCCGTGCTTCCCTCGCTATTATTCCTTCTGAGAATATTAATATTCCTTCCTTTGGCACTGATGATACCTGCGGTAACTGTCGACGTAAGGTTATAAGGGTTCCCCACCGCGAGCACCCATTCTCCAACCTTAGCTTTGTCAGAATCAACAAAGGAAAGGTGTGGTAAACCCTTTTGACTTACCTTGATCAATGCCAGGTCAGTATCAGGGTCCGTTCCGACAACTTCCGCCTTAAAGGACCGGTTATCATATAATGTAACTTCAACGACGTCGGCGTCCTGAACCACGTGATTGTTGGTGACAATGTATCCACCCTCATTAATGATCACACCCGATCCTGAACTTTGTACCGGGCCTGGTTGAACTCTGGGACCAAAGAACTCACGAAAAGGATCCATTTGTGAAGTTTCCTCACTCTGACTTCTTCCATCTTGTGTCGACTTAATAAAAACTACGCCAGGCATTACCTGCGCTGCCGCGGTTGTAAAATCCAGCGGAACAGCCTTGCCATCTGCATCGAGCTTATAGGCAACTTTCGAAACTGGTGCATCTGATGTATAATCCAGCTTGACAGGCTGTTCATCCCTCAACCATTGATACGATGCTACTGTGCATACACTTCCCAACACAGCGGCAAGAAAAAGCGAACCGAATCTTTTCATATTTGTCTTACTTGTTTTAATGCTTAGTTAATGTGTTCCATAATAAACAAAAATCACGCAGAAGGGCATGCAGGTGTAATTTTGTCATTTAGAGGCTATTCTTTCTGTCTCTTTTTCAGCGCCTTCAGTGCCCTAGTATCCTAAGTACGAAAACCTTCGGATTTAGGTTCATTTGACCTGCCATTTTTTCAGCCAATGGCCCTTGGCGCAGATGATCGGTCACACTGGCGAGCAATACCTGAACTGGAGTAAATTAATTCTCCTGGGTACCCCTTTTACCATCACCCAAAAGAACGAAATGGGCAGATGTCACTCATTACAACGTATACCCATTGGGTTGTGGGAGTTATCTATTCGACCACCGCGCTTAATTAAATATTATCATCGGGAACTGATAACCGGCAGAAAGTAAGGGGGTGGGTGATATGGACAGTATGAAGTACCCCAAATTGGGGTATTTGTTGATGTTCGAACAACAAAACTTAAAAATCGGTCATCTTTGACCCAACAATGGTTTGCAGTTCCCGTTTTCGATGTTATGGATGATCTCTACCAAGCCTCAAACAATTCAACAAAAGAGAGCAAAGAATCGGACAACCGAAAATTGAGGAGATTGCGCGTCCTTTTGATCGCTTGGCTTCTTTCATTCCTTTTTGCTATAATCTGGTTCTCTCTCAACTCCTGATCTTAAATTACTCCCGACCATTTTACATACTTTTAGCCCGCTAATGATCGACTCATGAACATATTGGGAAAGGTCATATTGAAAAAAGGCAAAGAGTTCTCTATTGAAAGGTTTCATCCCTGGATATTCTCAGGCGCCATTCAACGGATCGATGGCAATGTACAGGATGGATGCTGGGTAGAAGTAGTACACCATAACGGCAAGCGTCTTGGCGCGGGACATTATCAAGCTGGCGGAAGCATTACTGTTCGCGTGCTAGCTTTTGGCGAAGATTTACCGACAGGTGATTTTTGGGCCGAGAAACTAACGCGATCCCTACTGCTCCGTCGCATCGCGGCCCTTCCTTCGGGTGTAACGAATTGTTTCCGGTTGGTACACGGAGAAGGAGACGGCCTTCCGGGACTCGTGATCGATTACTACGATGGCGCAGTCGTCATGCAGGCCCACTCAGCGGGAATGCATGCAGATAAAGAAATCATAACTGCCGCCCTGCTGCAGATTTTGGGCACGGAGTTAAAATCCGTTTACTATAAAAGTCAGACTACCCTGCCTGGAAAAACGAGAGATGAGTCACAGGATGGCTATCTGCATGGATTAGGTGGTGTTCCTCATGTGGTTGTTGAGAACAACAATAAATTCTACGTCGACTGGGAAGAAGGTCAAAAAACAGGGTTCTTTCTTGATCAGCGTGAAAACAGGAAGTTGCTGGGAGAATTTGCTGTCGGAAAAAAAGTCCTGAACACCTTTTGTTATACCGGGGGATTTTCGATCTACGCAATTAACGGCGAGGCGGAAGTTGTTCATTCCGTTGACTCCTCGGAAAAAGCAATAGCGTACGCAAGAAAGAACATCGAATTGAACAGGTTCAATGACAACATCCATAAGTGTTTTGTCTCCGATACTTTTGACTTCATGAAGGACAAGCATGGGCATTACGACCTGATTGTGCTAGATCCTCCTGCATTTGCCAAGCACCGCGACTCACGCCATCAGGCGGTCAAGGGATATCAGCGATTGAATTCAGAAGCTATTAAGATCATCAGACCGGGAGGAATAATCTTCACCTTTTCATGCTCTCAGGTCGTAGACAGGCAGCTGTTCTACGACACTGTTGTGTCTTCAGCAATCCATTCAGGAAGACAGGTGAAGGTCCTGCATCACCTTGCGCAACCTGCCGATCATCCTGTTTCGCTTTTCCATCGTGAAGGTGATTATCTCAAAGGTCTGGTCATTTACGTCGAATGAAAACCTAATTGGTTGCTGGTACTGGCGGCGGCCCGTCCGGGATATATCCTTTGTAGACGTGATTCCCTTTTCTTGTTTCAAATTCCGCCCTTATATCTTTCCTAAGTTGCTCGCTTTCGAAAAGGTCAACCATGGTCATACCTAAAGACTTCGCAGCGAACAGCATTCCTTTATGGCCTATTGACATGCCTCCACATGCTACAACGGCCCAGGAGTGCCATGGTGCGTTTCCTGGGGCGGTCGTGACTAAGGCAGTGATCTCAGGCACTACCCAACTGATATCCCCGACGTCAGTCGATCCGCCTTCAGGATGTTCCTTAGTTGCCTTGATAGGGTTGATCTTTCCATTCAATCCTGTCTGCTCACCGTTGCTGACCTCCTGAATTTTCTTTGCAAAGGCAATCTCGTCTGCTGTATATTTTATGGGACCGAGGATCTCTATATTTTTTTGCAGCGTCTGGGCACCCCGTTGGTTGACCAGTAATTCATAGTCACCGCTTTGTCCAATTACTTTCGTTTCAACACCTGCCATAAGACCGGCTCCCTTCGCTATTTCTTTTACGCGGGCAAAGACGTCTTCCACACCCTGTCTTTTTGAATCCCGCACCCACATCCAAACCGATGCATGTTCCGGAACGACATTTGGCACATCACCACCAGACTGAATTACATAGTGCATCCTTACACTGGGCTTGACGTGCTCCCGCAGCATATTGACGCCATCCAGAAAGAGCTCGAGTCCATCCAATGCACTTCTACCATTCCATGGATCAGCCGCCGCATGAGCAGCTTTACCCTTGAATTCCACAACGAAGTCCACCATGGCCTGAGAGCTTTGCATGTTCGCCGCTATCTCGATATCAGGGTGCCAGTCAAGGCACACATCCAGGTCATTGAATAATCCTTCCCTGGCCATGTATATTTTGCCTCCTACCGCTTCTTCGGCAGGTGTTCCATAGAAGCGAATGGTCCCTTTAATCGTTCCTTCCTGCATCAGTTCCTTTATTGCAATCGCGGCGCCCAGGCTTCCCGCTCCAAACAAATTGTGGCCGCATCCGTGCCCCGGCGCCCCTGCCAGCAGTGGTTCTTTTATAGGTTGGGCTTTTTGCGAAATGCCCGGCAGCGCATCGTATTCTCCCATTATTCCGATGATCGGCTTGCCGGCGCCATATTCAGCGATAAAAGCTGTTGGCATCCCTGCTACTCCCCGCTTGACTTGAAATCCTTGTTGTTCGGCATAATCGGCCAGCACCTTCGATGACTTGAATTCTTTCAGGGCAGTTTCTGCATTTGCCCAGATCTCATCGCTGACTCTGATCAGTTCCGTCTGATGCTTTTCTACAGACCTGATGACAACGTCCTTGTTAGTATTTGATTTTTTGGATTGCGCCGATGCAAATTGGATGAGAATTAATCCAAGCAGGATTGACAAGAACGAAGGTTTCATTACAGGTTGTTTAGGAATTTTAAGGAAGTCTCCTTCCGCTTGGATACAAAATAGTTATCTGGCAATACATTCAAAAGGAAAGCATGTAGATACCAGGGGCAGTCTGCCATTTTTTTGTTTCCGCTTCGTAGGAATCTTATGGAAGGGAATTATTTCAGTCAGAACATCTTCACTATTTACCCTGATGTTCTTTCTCGTAATGTTCACGGAGGATGTCCTCACCAAAGTCATTGGTAAGATCTCGGACTACGGAGTGAACATGATTCGCATTGTTCTGAGTGTTATCCAACTCTATCAGCAACATAGGCCCTTGGATCCTGTAGTAGTAACCTGCCCCAGGTTTAACGCTTCCCGCCCAAGCGAAGCTGAGGTTTTCTACTCCGGCCTTCCTGATCTTTTCCATTAGTTTATGAGAAAACCCTAATTCGTAATTCTGGACATATATTTCAAGAAGACCCATAAACATCTCTTTTTGGTGTTCGTCCATTGTCTTGTACGACAATCCCACGGGCTCAAGCGGTACTGCTTTCCGGCTGTTGAATGACACAATTTCGTTCAATGCAACATCCGAGATCATGGCTGTTTTGGCCTGTTCCGGCGAAAGAGAATTAACAAGGCTGAAGCCGCGATCTGTTTCTTCCTTTAATACCTGTTTACCTTTTTCTTTCCCATCTAAAACGATTCCTGGGTTTGATCCGAAAAATGAGGGGGTGGAGGATACGATCTTGTTGTTGGCTGTGGAGAAGTTGAGCGCAATATGGTGTCCCTCAAACCTCCATCCCCAGACCTTATCATTTGAAGGAAGTCCAAATACTGTGATATAATAATTGAGAGGATCCCGGTATTTGTCATCAGATCCCCGGCTTTCTACTACCCGCAGCACGTTTTCAAGTGATACGATGGCCAAGGTCTTTTCATAGCCCTGTACGCTTAAAGATGCTTTCAGCAGATCGAAGGCAGCATCGCGCTGCGCCGGTGTGAATTCCCTGAACGATACGCCATTCCTGGATTTCGGCACAAAATGCCAGTTGAAACGCTCATTGTCATCGAACTTATATTGAGCTTTTTCCCGTAAAACAGGCGAAAGCGACGACAGAAAGCTGTTGGCTTTCCTGGAAAGATCCTGCTGTTGAGCCATGGCAAATGAACTCAGCATCATGAGTAACACCACCCATTTTTTCATAATCTGAAACTTTAGCTATAAAATGTAAGATAATATAGCCTTTAATCCGGGTGTTCTAAACATAGCTGTTTTGTAAGGTCCCCGACATTCCTGAAAGGCGGGAAATCCCATCTTTACGTTCCATACGTAAATAAAATAGTGATGCCTATGAAATCATATCTGTTACTCTTGCTGGTCATCGTGAGCGGTCAATTGCGTGCGCAATCCGATGCTACAAGAGCCAAGCACTTTAACGTCAAAAAGTCAGTAGCCATAGAAGGGTTCGATCCCGTTAGTTATTTTGATGGTGAGCCTCAGGAGGGTAAGTCATCCATTAATACCGTTTATAAAGGGGTAACATATCAATTTGCTTCGCAGGCGAACCTTATCAAGTTCAAGGGTTCACCGGAAAAATACGAGCCGGCTTATGGTGGCTGGTGCGCATATGCTATGGGTGAATCAGCTGACAAGGTGAAGATTGATCCTGAAACCTATACCATCCTGAATGGTAGATTATATCTCTTCTATAACTTTTGGGGTAATAACACGCTGACTGACTGGAAGAAGAACGAGAAGGGCCTCAAGGAGGCAGGCGACCGTAATTGGGAAAAAATCGTCCAAAGAAACTCTTATTGAAACCGCTGGATAGTGTCCGCTTTCAAATATGATTTCTTTTGGTTTAAATTAGAAAAATTTTAGCATAACATGGACTTAACGCAAGCGTGTTCAAACATCCTGGGACAGTTGACCGAGCTCGTGCGACAGATTCGAGAACACGATTTTGTCAGACCTGCTGAGACTTTGAGCAATTCAACCATAGGACAACATCTTCGTCATACACTGGAGTTCTTTCTGTGCTTTGAAAGCGGATATGAACATGGCGTAATCAACTACGACAAGCGTGCCCATGACAAGCTGATAGAGACTGACAAATTCATTGCACTTTCTGCTATCGATCGTATCAGGAAATTTGTGTCGAATTTATCTGAAAAGGCGCTTCGTCTCGAAGTTGGCTACGATCTCCAATCCGATGATTTCCTGACGATTCAAACAACATCCACACGTGAGCTGGTCTATAATATTGAACACGCCGTACATCACATGGCGATCATGAAGATCGGCGTAAGGGAAATTGCATCTTATATTAAGCTTTCTCCCGATTTTGGTATCGCTGCGTCAACGATCCGCTACAAGGAATCATCTATTCCTGTCTCTCAGTGACCCCTGATCTAAGTTGAATGGCCTTCAGTGAAAAACTCAGCCGAAGCAACTTTTGGATCAAACTAACGAACTGGGAGTACTGGCCGTTTGGCATCGTTCAATTTCCAATCTTCATTTATTTCGCGTGGTTATCACTTAGGGCGAGGTCCGTCATATTCTTCTCCGCATCTAATCCAGGCATTACTATGGGCGGAATGTTCGGAGAATCCAAATACGACGTGCTTCTTAAAGTTCCACCCGAATATGTGCCAAAGACCATTTTGATCAAAATTCCTGCTACCGCCGATCAGGTTCTAGCAGCTATCCACAAAGGTGATTTGCACTTTCCAGTGATATTCAAGCCTGATCTTGGTGAGCGTGGCTTTATGGTGAAAAGAATTGAGACAGAAAACCAAATTGAGGCTTACGTTAAAAGACTGAAATTTGATTTTATTGTTCAGGAGTTCGTTCCATCCCCGTTAGAGTTCGGAGTGTTCTATACGCGGTTTCCCAGCCAGCCGAGAGGTCGGGTTACTTCGATCGTTATGAAAGAAATGCTAACCGTTTGTGGCGATGGGAGATCATCATTACAAGATCTCATTCTATCTTTTGACAGAGCAAAACTTCAATGGGAATCGTTGAGAGTTGTTTATCAGGCACGACTGACCGAGATACCGGAAAAAGGTAAAAAGATCGAACTCGTATCGATAGGAAATCATTGCCTAGGGACGAAATTTCTTGATGGAAACCACCTGATCACGCCAGCACTATCCGATACATTCGACAGCATCGGTAAGAAGATACCAGGATTCTATTTCGGAAGATTCGACCTTCGTTGCAACACAGTTGAAGATCTGTATCAGGGTAAAGTAAAGATCATGGAGCTGAACGGCTGTGGTGCTGAGCCAGCGCACATTTATCAGCCAGGTTATTCTTTGCGAAAGGCTATGCGCGTTCTCTTCGAACACTGGAGAAATATCTTTATTATAGCACGAGAAAATGAGAAACACGGCACCAGATATACATCATTCAAGGAGGCCGTTGTGCACTATAAGAAATTCAAGGCAGCTACATCAGTGACATGATCCTCCTGCTGAATTTTTTTGTAGCGTTCTTTTTTAGTTTTATAGGAACAATACCACCTGGAACTCTCAATATCAACATCCTTCAGCTCGGCCTTGAAGCCAAGATCGGTCTTGCCTGGAGATTTGCAATTGCTGCTGCGCTCGTAGAATATCCCTATGCATGGATCGCCGTAAGATTTGAAAATCTTATTACTTCCTCCCCCTTAATCCTCGAGAATATCCAACTTATCACGGCAGTGGTCATGACGGTTCTCGGCATCTTAACGCTATGGTCAGCCAGGCGACCCTCAACATTCTCGAAAAGTTTTTATCAAAGCGGCTTCCGCAGAGGGCTTTTGTTAGGCATCCTTAATCCCCTAGCCCTTCCATTCTGGGTAGGAACGATTGCTTATCTCAACGGACAGGGATGGATAAACCTCACTACTTCTCCCCGTCTTCATGCTTTTCTTGCCGGTGTTTCGCTTGGCGCACTGGCATTGTTGATGATATTGGCATACCTGGCGAAAGGGGTTGTCTCTTATTTTCAGAATATTGCCGTGTTGAAAATAATTCCAGGGATCATACTTTTAGTGTTCGGGCTATATGCTTTCATTCAATATTTAAGGCTTTAAAACAAAATTATGACGCTGGCGCCTTGGAAGATCTGGGTGGATACAGGCGGGACGTTTACTGATTGCATTGCGATCAGTCCTTCGGGTGAAACCAAAAGACTGAAGGTGTTAAGCAGCAGCATCCTCAGAGTAAAAGTCGACAGGGTGCAGTCTGCGCTTATCACTATTGCTCTCCCCTTCACACCATCAGAAGATTTTTTTGCAGGATTCTTCGTCTCCGATTCCAGAGAAAGACGAACAGCGATCTCTTATGATGCAGCGGCCAGAACACTGACTCTTGATAATGCCTTTGCCAACAGAAAAATTACGACGGTAGAACTTTCGACCGGCGAGGAAGTGCCGGTATTTGCCGCCCGACTCCTGACAGCTACAGCACTGCATCATAACTTTCCTCCGATCGAAATGAAGCTTGGTTCAACGCGCGGAACAAACGCACTGCTGGAAAAAAAAGGAGCAAGAACGGCCTTCATTACTACCAGGGGATTCAAAGATCTTCTTGTTATTGGCAACCAGCAAAGGACTGATCTGTTTGCCCTCAACATTATAAAACAACAACCGCTGTATCAGTATGCCGTAGAAGTAGATGAGCGCATAGGATCAAATGGATCGGTGATAAGCGCATTACGACCCGCCGAAGTCTCCAACCTTATTTCGCGATTGAAAAGTAAACGCATAGATTCAATAGCCATAGCGCTACTCAACAGTTATGTTAATCCTGCTCACGAGAATATATTGAAAGACGCTCTGGTACAGGCTGGGTACAACTATATATCATGCTCCCACAAGCTTTCTTCACAGATCAAGGTGCTGCACAGGGCAGAGACGACCGTTGCAAATGCTTATCTGGCTCCCATCATCCACAGCTACCTGACAACGATCAAAAATGGATTGAAGGACGCCTCTATTAAGGTCATGTCGAGCGCTGGTGGACTTCTTGATGCGAATGATTATCAACCTAAGGACAGCTTGCTTAGCGGGCCTGCAGGAGGAGTCATTGGCGCACTGGAAAAGGCAAAGCTGTCCGGAACAGACAATATAATCACATTCGACATGGGTGGGACCAGTACAGATGTTTCGCGATGCCTTGGTAGACCTGCCTATAGATTCGACTGTGTTGTTGCCGGCCAGAGGATATTTTCTCCATCACTGTGGATAGAAACCATTGCAGCGGGAGGAGGATCGATTTGCGACTATGACGGATACAAGCTTACAGTTGGGCCACAAAGCGCAGGAGCCGTCCCGGGGCCTGCCTGCTACGGCCAGGGAGGGCCGCTTACAATAACCGACGTGAATTTGCTGCTTGGAAGACTTGACGCGGAATATTTCTCAATACCATTGCACCCAGGACTTTCAGAGATAGCATTAAAAAAGCTGGCCGGAAGGATACCTAAGGGTGACCGTGCACGGGAAGAACTACTCCAATCATTCATCGACATTGCCAATGAAAAGATGGTCGAGGCTATACGCAAAACTTCAATCCAGCAAGGTCATGATCCGAAGGATTACTCCCTTCTATGTTTTGGAGGCGCCGGCGGTCAGCATGCCTGTTCTATCGCATCTCTTCTGGGTATCGATCACATCCTGATACCTTATGATGCGGGCTTATTGAGCGCTTATGGAATAGGCAACGCAAGGGCTGAACGCATCGTTGAAAAGTTGATCCTCCGGGACCTCGAAGATGTCTTACCGGATCTTGAAAACAATTTTACGGACCTTTTTCAGCAGGCTGAAAACCTGCTGTTAAAATATGATTCGCAAGCCACTGCAGTATTGGCGGACAGATTAATATTCCTCAGACTCAAAGGTCAGGAAACATCGCTCGAGATATCCTATTCATCTGCCGGCCAGGTAAAATCAGATTTTATCATCCGGTATAAAAAAGTTTATGGTCATTATCTTGACCAGCGCTCCGTTGAGGTAGAGTCAATTCGCGTTATCGCCCGGGCTCAGGCTCAAGGTGAACTTTCATCGCCAGACAAACCTAAGCGCTATGATCCCGATGCGGTGAAAACATCCCGGATGTTTACGTCAGGATCCTGGACTGATTGTCCCGTATTTTATTGGGAGAATATATTGCCTGGCGCTTTTATCGCTGGTCCTGCGGTGATCATTAGCAATAATTCGACGATCGTGCTGGAGAAAGGCTGGTGTTTTGATCTTGACGAAAATGAAAACGCGAGTCTTCGGATTAAAGAAAAAATTGAAAAGCTGACGACACGGTCAGGAGCTGCCAGGCTTGAGCTTTTTACAAACCGGTTCACTGCCCTGGTGGAAGAAATGGGAACTTTGCTTCAGCGTACGTCTTTTTCAGTGAATGTAAAGGAGCGGCTTGATTTCTCATGTGCTTTACTGGACGCACGCGGATATCTGGTTGTGAATGCTCCACACATTCCTGTTCATCTTGGGAGTCTGGGCATATGCGTAAGGTCGGTCATGAAGGCGATCAAAATGACTGACGGGGATGTGATCATTACCAACCACCCTGCTTATGGTGGTTCGCATTTGCCCGATATCACCTTGATAAAGCCTGTATTTTTTGAAGGAAAACTGTCCGCGTTTGTTGTGAATCGCGCCCATCATGCCGAGATCGGTGGCAAAAAGCCAGGGTCGATGCCTGCCGACGCGACGACACTTGAAGAAGAAGGTGTGGTAATATCTCCGGCATATTTGGTGCGTGGTGGAATTGCCCAATGGGAGAATATTGAAAGAAAGCTGTCGGCTGCGGCCCATCCATCCCGTTCACCTGAAGAAAACATAGCCGATCTTAATGCCGGGCTTGCTGCCCTTCATCTTGGGGAGGATTCATTCCGAACGTTATGTCAGACGTACGGATATGACAACGTGAACACGTACATGAAAAGACTTCGTTCACATGCCGCCGCTTTGATGAAAACAAAGATCAATGGATTGTCTTCACGTTATACTGCAATTGAAAGGCTGGATGACGGCAGCATCCTTAAAGTGAGCATTAAGAAGAGTAATAATCGTCTTGTCATTGATTTCACAGGTACATCTCCGGTGCACGATGGTAATATGAACGCTACTGAAGCAATTGTTAACAGCGTTGTTTTGTACGTGCTTCGGTTACTTGTGAATGAACAAGTTCCTCTGAACGAAGGACTTCTCGAGACTGTTGACCTCGTCATTCCGACATGTATGCTTAATCCTTTGTTCTCAGATTCTCATAACATGTCTCCAGCAGTTGTTGGCGGAAATACTGAAGTAAGCCAGCGCTTAACCGATACGTTGATCAAAGCGTTCGGGATGGCGGCTTGTAGTCAGGGTACAATGAACAACCTTCTATTCGGTAACAGAAAATTCGGTTACTACGAGACTATCTGTGGAGGGGTCGGTGCGGGCAAAGGGTTTGACGGAGCGGACGCCGTGCACCAGCATATGACAAACACACGCATTACCGATCCTGAAATACTTGAATCAAGATATCCTGTGCTGCTTGAAAGATTTGAAGTGCGAAAGGATTCCGGGGGCAAAGGAAGATGGCACGGCGGAAACGGCATAGTGAGACAACTTTATTTTAAGGAGGAGCTTGAAGTGAATATTCTTTCCCAGCACAGGATCGTCGCCCCATTCGGAATGAAGGGAGGAGGATATGGTAAGAAAGGAGAACAGTATATAATGAGGGGAAAAAAGAAGATGTCGCTGAAAGGCGTGGCGGGATTTACAGCGTTTGCTGGAGACATTCTTGTAATCAAAACACCCGGCGGCGGCGGCTGGGGCAGGCCCCGGATGTAACGCAATTAACGTCAAATGTGAGATGTCTTTGACGAATAATCCAGAAGTGGTCGGATTCTCGGGATTTACCTGGCTATCTTAGCGCCCGAATCAATTTGAGTTTTATGTATATGAAATATTTGAGAGTTACGCTCCTTTTATTAGCTGTCACATCGCTTGGATACGCCCAGGTAAAAAAAGGAAGTTCATATAATTACATCGTCGATTTAACGCGTGTTGTTGATGACAAAGTATACGTTGAGCTTAAACCTCCATCGATAAAACAAGCTGAAATAGTTTTCTATTTACCCAAGATCATTCCGGGGACTTACGCAATAGAAGATTACGGAAGATTCGTTTCAGAATTTTCAGCGATGGACAAGAAAGGTTCAATGCTTCCTGTAGAAAGACTTGATTCAAATTCCTGGAAAATAAAGTCAGCTAAGAAGCTCGCTAAGATCACATATTGGATTGAAGACTCATATGATACCAAGCTCGGTGGGGCTTCTATATTTCAGCCTGCGGGAACAAACATTGAAGAAGGCAAGAATTTTATCCTCAACCCGAGCGGCTTTCTTGGCTACTTCGATGGGATGAAAGAAGTAACCTTTAACTTGAACGTCGTGCGTCCTGCGGATTTCTACGGTTCAACAGGACTGATTGCGACCCAGACAGGTAAACCAATAAGCACTATCAATCTTGAAAAGGGGGCAACCGATAACGGCAAGCAAGTTGATACTTATGAGACGGAAGACTATGATCACCTCGTTGATTCTCCCCTCATGTTCAGCAAGCCGGACACGGCAGTAATTAAAGTGGGCAATGCTGAAGTTCTGGTAGGATCTTATTCTCCGAATGGAAAAATAACCGCAAAGGAAATTGCCGGAAGTCTGAAGGAGCTGCTAATGGCACAGCAAAAATTTCTTGGTGGAACGTTGCCTGTCAACAAGTATGCGTTCCTGTTTTATTTTTCCGATGAGGTTGGACCAGGCGACAGATATGGAGCTCTTGAGCATTCATATTCTTCAATGTACTTTATGCCAAATGCACCGATTGCTGCGCTCAACCAAAACCTGCGCGACATTGCAGCCCACGAATTTTTCCACATTGTAACACCGCTAACGGTTCATTCAAAAGAGATCGATGATTTCAATTTCAACGATCCAAAGATGTCTCAACACCTCTGGATGTATGAAGGTGTGACGGAATATTTTGCGTCGAACGTCCAGGTCAAATATGGATTGATGTCACCGGAAGATTATTTACAGGTGATTCGTGAGAAGTTGATCACAGCCGATAATTTCAGAAATGACTTGTCTTTTACTGACCTCAGTAAATTCACGTTAGATAAATATCATGATCAATACGATAATGTCTATTATAAAGGAATGCTTATCGGACTTTGTCTGGATATCAAACTCCGTAAACTGTCATCGGGAAAATCTGGCGTGAAGGATCTTATTCTTGGTCTTTCAAAAAAATACGGAAAAAATACAGCTTTCGAGGATAACGAATTGTTTGATGTTATCACAAAGATGACATACCCCGAAATTGGAGATTTTCTCAATCGATTTGTGAAGGGTTCTGAACCCCTTCCGATCAGTGAAGCGCTTCGCGATGTCGGTGTTAATTATTTGCCTTCCGGGGAATTTGAAGATTATTCCTTAGGTATCAGTCAAGGCAATCTCGGTGTTGCAATGGTCGATGGGAAGCAAAAACTTCAGATTGCGGATACGGCTGAGATGAATGCTATGGGTAAAGCACTCGGCTTTAGACAAGGCGATATCATCGCCAAGATGAATGGAGCTGCATTACCGGACCTGGAAAACAACCCTGAATTCGGAGGTTTTATTCAAGCTCAGATAGCCTCACTACCGCAGTTGAAAACCCTTACTTATACCGTTCTAAGGAAAGATGAGGCGGGCGCTGAAAAGGAAGTTGAGCTTTCAGCCCCAGTACAAACAGTGAAGCTGACAGAGAAACACATTCTTGCGTTCGATCCGGCCGCTACGCCCGAGCAGTTGCAGCTGAGGACGGCCTGGCTTCAGCCATGAAATGAAGATGGTCCATCGCCGATCGGGCTACCTGGCACTTGATCGTGACAATGGACCATCGAACTATTCTAATATACCAGACTCTTTTCCATCATGAATTCCGCGATTTGAACGGCGTTCGTAGCAGCTCCTTTACGGAGATTGTCTGCAACGATCCACATGTTCAGGGTATTTGGTTGTGATTCATCGCGGCGGAGTCTTCCAACAAACACTTCATCCCGGTTTTGTGAATTGATGGGCATAGGATAGACGTTGTTCTTTGGATCATCCTGAACGATCACACCAGGCGTAGTGGCTAGGATGGAACGAACCTCACTGAGGTTGAAGTCTTCAAAGAATTCAACATTGACAGCTTCAGAATGACCACCAATAGCGGGTATGCGAACTGTTGTTGACGTAACGCCAATGCTTTTATCGCCCAGTATTTTCCGGGTCTCATTGACCATCTTCATTTCTTCCTTCGTGTAACCGTTATCGAGAAAGGAATCAATATGGGGAAGCGCGTTCATATCGATCTGATGTGGATAAACTTTTGGGCCATTGATGCCTTTCCTCTCATCCATCATCTGCTGAACAGCATCTTTACCTGTTCCCGTGACCGACTGATATGTGGATACGACTATTCTTTTCAGTTTATATTTCACATGGAGGGGCGCAAGCACCAATACCATTTGAATGGTAGAGCAATTTGGATTGGCAATAATACGATCGTCAATTGATAGCTCATGACCATTGATCTCAGGTACGATCAATTTCTTTGTCGCATCCATTCTCCAGGCTGATGAGTTGTCTATTACAATCGTTCCCGCCGCTGCATATTTAGGAGCCCATTCGGTCGATGTGCCTCCCCCGGCGGAAAAGATTGCTATGTCCGCACCGAGCTTAGCGCCTTCCTCGATACCCTTTACAGTATATTTCTTACCCTTGAATTCGATTATTTGTCCGACCGACTTCGGTGATGCGATAAGATACAATTCCTCGAAAGGAAAACTTCTTTCATCTAATACTTTCAGGATTTCCTGTCCCACAAGTCCTGTTGCGCCTACTACTGCGAGTTTCATTTTTGTTAATTTTAAGGGCTACAAAATTAATATAATCCCGTTGTGCTTATGAAAAATTCCCTACAATTAATTAGCGCGAACGCTATTCTATCGTTTGCTCTCTTGTTTTCAACCCAACAACTGTTCGGTTTTCGTGTTGATGCATCGTCCTGGCGGCGGCTGAACAATTTCAGAAGCTTAGATACCGAAATCCAGGTGGTCAAGGAAGGCATGCAATATGCGTCTGTTTCGCCTAAGGATGTTGTCATTAACGAAATATTCGCCGACCCTGTGCCGAAACTCGGCCTTCCTGAATTCGAATACGTAGAGCTGCTGAACAGAAGTGGTAAAGAGATGAATCTTACAGGATGGCAGCTTTCCGATCAAAGCTCTTCAATGACCCTTCCTGATATCGTATTACCACCAGGGGGATATCTTATTCTCACTGCCACATCTTCAGCCTTTGAGGGTCTAGGCGTTGTTTTAGGTTCAGAAGACTTTCCCTCTATCAACAACACTGACGATACACTGATATTAATGGATGACTTAAACAAAGTGATCGATTCAGTTCATTTTGATAATACCTGGTATGAATACAACGACCGCGATGATGGAGGATATTCACTGGAGTTGATCGATCCTGAAAACTTATGCAGCGGGAAAGAAAATTGGATCGCCTCCGATGACCCAGCTGGCGGAAGTCCCGGCCGCGAAAACAGTGTGCTTTCCAATAGACCCGATGTCACGGGTCCGAGACTACTGTCAGCCATACCGTTGGATGACAATCTCATTGAAATAGAATTCAATGAGAAGCTTTCTTACAAAGTGCCCAATGCGGAGAATTTCATATTCGAGCCGCCTTTGAATATCTCCAGCGTCACCTTTGCCGATCTGGCACTGGTTCAACTTCACCTTCGTTTGTCTGATGTTGTCCGGGAAGGACAGTTATACACAGTGTTTGTTAATGGGATTGCCGACTGTGCAGGTAATGCGATACAATCGCGATCAGACTCGGTAGTATTTGGTAAGCCTGAACCAGCGCTGATGGGGGATATATTGATTAATGAGATCCTGTTCAATCCATTGCCAGGAGGTTCGGATTTTGTAGAGCTTTACAATTCATCAGAAAAAGTTATTAATCTCTTCCGCTGTTCCATTGGCAATCTTATTGATAGTATATCTGGTGATATTGTGCCCGTCGTCACCAAGAATTTTCTTCTGTTGCCTCACGAATATCTGGCCATCACGGACAACATTGACTGGCTCATTTCAATGTATCCTCATACCGAATCCGGCCACGTTCTGTCAACCGAAAAACTGCCACCTTTCAATGATGATCAGGGTGGCGTAGTCATCATGACTGATGGCAATCTCATCATAGATCAGATGCACTATAGCGAGGATATGCATAGTGTGTTTGTCCGGGATGCCGAGGGAGTTTCGCTGGAGCGGATTTCTTTCTTTTTATCGTCAGCGGACGTTCAGAACTGGAAGTCGGCAAGCAGGGCCTCAGGCTTTGCTACACCGGGGTACGTTAATTCCAACGAGATCACGTTGAAACCTCCGGAGGCGGCAGTGGTCGTACAGCCTAAGGCCTTCATTCCGATTAACGGCCAGCCTGATTTTACAGAGATCATTTACAGCCTTGACCAGCCAGGGCATATAGCCAACGTGAGAATACTCGATGAACGTGGGCACCTCATAAAAGTCATCGCAAACAATGAGCTGCTGGGTACAACAGGTGCCTTCCGATGGGATGGTGACAGCGATGACGGCTACAAAGCACGAACAGGGTACTATATGGTCTGGTTTGAGGTCTTCGATGCTTCCGGTGTTGTAAAAACTTTCAAAACCAGTGTGGCTGTCGGCGCTCGTTTCTGAACTAAGCCCGCACCCCGGAAGGCTGTAAAATTCGGGAATTGATCGAGCCCAAGGAGATCACTAACATAGAAGATTAGAATTCTGAACAGATTGAGGGTTTGGGAATTAATTAGCCAATATTTTTTGTTTTCGGGGCTGACCGCATAATTTTGCGCATCTTTTACCAAACGGAGAATTGATTTATGGCTAAGAACAAAAAGGCAGCTTCAAAGACAGCAAAAAAAGCTTCTGCAAAGTCAAAAACGGCAGTCAAGGCTAAGAAAGCTGCCACACCCAAAGCTAAGAAAGCTCCGGTAAAGAAAGCTTCACCCAAGAAAGCAGTTGCCAAGGCACCTGTTAAGAAAGCCGTAGTTGCGAAGAAGGCTGCTCCTAAGAAGGTTGCTGCCCCTCCGAAAAAGATCGAGAAGCCTGTAACCAAGCTTGTCGCTCCTCTAGTTGAAAAAGTGGAGCCCAAGGTTGAGAAGGTCATTTCTCCTAAGAAAGAAAAGGTTGAGAAGCCAGTAGTAGCCAAGCAGGCACCTGTGGTTTCGAAGCCAGCGCCTCCACAATTAACTATTTTTCCAGTGCCTAATCAGAGACCTATAGCCCATAAACCAATAAAACCTGCCAGCGGTGATGAAAGAACACGCTATTCAGAAGAAGAACTGACAGAATTCGCATCTCTTATCAACAGGAAACTTGACAAAGCAAGAGATGAATACAGAATCCTAAAAGAAACCTTGAACAGGAACAACGACGAGGGAACCGATGCGACCTCAGGCGGTAATACTAAAGTACTTGAAGACGGTGCAGAGACGGCAGAGAAAGAAAATCTGAGTCAACTTGCGGCGCGTCAACAGAAATATATCATGAACCTTGAAAATGCCTTGGTTCGGATCAAGAATGGTACTTATGGAATCTGCTCTGTTACCGGAAAGCTCATACCGAAGGAGAGATTAATTGCTGTTCCTCATACTACCCAATCTATCGAGGCTAAGATGATGCAGCAGGATTAATTCTTCGGAACAGGTCCTAAGATATTTTACAAGTTTAAATTAAACAGTCACACCTTGGACTTCTTACAAAATCATATCGAGGCATTGATCTTTTGTAGCCCTACTCCCATCAGGCTTGGCGAACTTAAGGCATGCCTCTCCGAAATGTTCAATGCTGATGTGCCTGAAGAAGATATCATGGGTGCCGTTCAAAGAATAGATGAAAAATTTCAGGCTGAAGAATATTCATTTCAGCTTTATAAAGCCTCGTCAGGGTATCAATTCCTCACCAAGCCAGCCTATCAGGCCAGCATTGGGATCATGCTAAAGCAGCAGTCGAAAAAGAGATTGTCTACAAGCGCGATGGAAACATTGTCTATCATCGCCTACAAACAACCAATCTCCAAAACTGAGATCGAGAACATCAGAGGTGTCAATTGCGATTATGCTGTTCAAAAGCTTCTCGATAAGGCGCTGATTGAAATAACAGGAAAAGCTGAGACGATTGGTCGCCCTATGCTCTATGGGACAACTCAAAAGTTCATGGAGTATTTTGGTATCAATGACCTGACAGAACTTCCCGTACCTAAAGATTTTGTAGCCGAAGTAAATACAATCGGAGATAATCCCGAGTCAAAAGAACCAGATGCCCAAACGTAATACCTCAGGTCCCTCCAAAGGACGTAGATCTTCCCCAGGCGGTCCCGCACCGCGGAGAGCATCCTTCGATAAGAAGTCCTTTGACAAAAAGCCCGGTGAGGGTTTTAGCCGGCCATCCAACCCAGGGTACAAAAAGGATAATCCTGATAGTTCGTTCAAAAGAAAAAGATCGTCATCAGACAATAGACCAAAGGGTAATTTCCAGTCAGATAAAAGGCGTGGCCCCGGTGCCCCCAGAAGCAACGAGCAATCTTCATTTCGCCCTGGCAAGAGGACCGATAACAATGAACGTCCTCAGCGGTCAAGGCCATCATCGGAAAATAATCCAGCGGGTAAATTTTCATCTGATAAGCCGAAGCGTTTCGGGGGGCCATCTGATCAAAAAGGCAATGAGCGCTCTTCATTTCATCGCGGAAAAAGGAATGACAATGATGAACGTCCAAAGAGACCAAGGACTTCAGCGGGCGGTGGAACGGGAGATAAATTTTCGACTTATAAAAAACCAGGAAGTTCCGGAGATGATCAGAAGGGGACTGAGCGCCCTGCTTTCAATCGTGGTAAGCGGGGAGATGGCGATCGTCCACAGAGGCCATTCAGAGCTCCCGGGTCCGGCGCTACTCGCGATGGCGAAGCCCCAAGGTCTTTTGAGGCCAAGAAATTTGACCGTGGAGGAATCATTAAATCAGGGAGACCCATGGGCGCCAAAAATGTTCAGGAAGCCCAGACAACGCCAGGACCGATTCGACTTAACAGATATATAGCAAACAGCGGCGTATGCTCGCGAAGAGAAGCCGATGATCTTATTACAATGGGTCTTATCTCGGTGAATGGTCAGGTCATCACCACCATGGGGTACAAGGTTAATCCCGGAGACGAAGTTCGCCACGAAAGCAAGGTGTTGCGCGCTGAAAAACCGGTTTACATCCTGATGAACAAACCAAAGGGATTTCTTACCACAACATCAGATCCGCAGGAACGAAATACCGTCATGGGTCTTGTCAGCGGCGTGGTGAAAGAGCGTATTTATCCTGTGGGCCGCCTTGACAGAAATACAACGGGGTTGCTACTGCTTACTAATGACGGAGACCTTGCAGATAAGCTTATGCATCCGTCCTATAATGTAAAGAAGATATACCGTGTCGAGCTTGACCGGCCTCTAACCAAGGCAGATGCCACACGGATTGCTGAAGGCGTTGTCCTGGAAGAAGGTCGCGCCATGGTGGACGAGATCGCCGTTATTTCCGAGGATCGTAAAACGGTGGGCCTCGAAATCCACATCGGATGGAATCGTGTTGTACGCAGGATCTTTGAATCGTTCGAATATCAGGTCCTTAAACTTGACCGCTCATATTATGCCGGCCTTACAAAAAAAGATCTGGGAAGAGGAGAATGGAGATTCCTTACCAAAGAAGAGCTGGTACTTCTGAAGCATTATAAGTAACTGTTATGTCAGGCGTTGTCAAGCAGCACCTTGAAGGTACTGCCTTTTCCAAGCTCGGATTCCACGAGTATAATGCCATTGATCTTGGTTAGCGCTTCCTGAACGATGTACAATCCGAGACCTGTTCCTTCGGTCCCTGGCGACGCGCGGTAAAACATATCGAAGATCTTAGGAACGTTCTCCTTTGCTATACCCTGACCGTTATCCTGTACTGCAATCTCCACAACATTCTTTATCCTCTTAAATGAAACCCTGATGTATGGGTTAGGCTGATTGAGATTGTGATACTTTACAGCATTTGCCATCAGGTTGTTGAGGATGATCTTTATCTGATTATAGTCGGACCGGAATTTATCATTGGGCCCTTCCTGATAGTCAAGCTGAATTGCAGATACGCCCTTATTGAATCTGATATCGGCGATCGTTTCATCAAGAAGCTTCGAAAAGTCCAGCTCTTCGATCTTGAGGTCCACCTTCTTGCTGCGCGATAAGCTCAATATGTCGCCAATTACAAGGTCCAGTTTCTTAATGCGCTCTTCGATCATGTTCATGAATGACCTTGCTTTCTCTTCTTTGAGTTCCATTTTACCCAGATATGTCAGACCCAGAATGGACGCAATCGGTGTTCTAAGGTCATGCGATGTATTGGAAAGAAAACTATCCAGCTCTTTGTTTTCCTTATTGAGGTTTTCACGCTCATCTTCCAGGAACCACATCACCATACTCATGCCCATAAGCGATATCAGCAACAGGTCAAGCGTACCGAACAGCTCAAGTGCAGAGATTTCATTACCCATGATCTTAAGCAGTCGCAACGTGAAATCGTATAATTGATAAATGCTGAAGGATATCAGGGAACTGGACAACAACTGCTGACCGAATCCCTTTGAGAATTTTTTATTTGTCCATACTACCATGCCGGCTACAAGAAATCCGATACCCGTTATGACTGCGCGACTGCCAAAACTTACGAGATAGCGGGAGAAGGGACCTGCCTGGCCGAATGCTATAACTGAGAAAAGTGCGAAGCCAAATGTAACAATGAATATTATTCTGAACTTCCGCTTTGAGAAGGCTTTATCGTATATCAATTCATATGCGCCTCTCAGTATTAAGATGATCTGCAGAAAGCAAGCCACCTGCGCAATGATGCTGAACATATCACGGGTAAGCGATTGGGTTTCTATCAAAAAAACCTGTACAATTCCAGAGGTGCCTTCATAGGTTGAATATGCTGCCCAACTGAGCGACCAGGTAATCAAAAACCTCCTTCTATAGAGGGTACCGAAATGCCTGAATATGAAAAAGAAAATTAGGCCGAGCGTAACTTCGGCCAAATAAATGTAAAACCAACGGGTGGAGGTTTCCGGAGGAAGGTTTAGTATACCCATTGGATTATTTAAGCGAAAGACACATAGGACCGACGGATTGCCCCGGTAAATTATAAAATAGATTTGGTCACAGAAAACAAAAGCCCCGCGCAATGCGGGGCTAACCTTCGACGTGGTGATGGAGGGAATTGAACCCCCGACACAAGGATTTTCAGTCCTTTGCTCTACCAACTGAGCTACATCACCGAAAATGAGGCACAAAAGTATGTAATTTTAGTTTCCATCCAAAAAAGGAAAACGTATTTGTTAGACCCCTTAAATAGGCCATTATTAAGTACTTTTAGTGGATATATGATTCAACAGATCACCTTCGGGTTAGTGCTTAGCCTTACCATTTTCTTCGTCTGGAAAAGGGCTTCCCATATCCGAAGGAATATCGGAATGGGTAAGGAAAAATCGACAAAGGATCATCCGGAAAAGAGATTGCGGAGTATGCTCCTGGTGGCATTTGGCCAAAAGAAAATGTTTAAAAGAATCACTCCTGCAGTCCTTCATCTCTTCATTTACGTCGGCTTTCTCGTCATCAACATAGAAGTTCTGGAATTCGTCATCGATGGCCTTGCCGGCACGCACCGCATTTTTGCTTCATACCTCGGTGTTTATCCGATACTCATGAATATCTTCGAAATCCTGGCCTTTGCCGTACTCTTTTCATGCGTGGCCATGCTGATCAGAAGAAACGTAGTAAGGTTAAAGAGATTCCAGTCCTCCGAGCTAAAGGGTTGGCCAAAGCTCGATGCCAACATCATCCTTGTGACAGAGATCGCTTTAATGTGTGCCATCCTGATGATGAATACCGCAGACCAGGTGTTGCAGCAAAGGTCTTCCGAATACATATCTACCGGAACCTTGATTATCAGCAAGCAACTTGTTCCGCTGATTGATTCACTTGACACTTCAGGTCTTATTGCAATTGAGCGTGTAGCCTGGTGGTTTCATATTCTTGGCATCCTCGGATTCGCAGTTTATATCACCTATTCAAAGCACCTTCACATCATTCTTGCCTTTCCTAACACGTACTTCGCCAACGTTGAATCAAAAGGCCACATGCCGAACATGCCGGTGGTAACAGGCGAAGTAAAACTGATGCTCGGATTGCTCCCGGCCGATACCCCAACCGTGGCAACGCCGGGGCGTTTTGGAGCCAAAGACGTCAACGATCTTGCATGGACGCACCTGATGGCCGCATACGCCTGCACAGAATGCGGACGCTGCACCTCCGAATGCCCCGCCAATAAAACGGGGAAGAAGCTTTCACCACGGAAGATCATGATGGATACCCGCGACCGGATGGAAGAGGTTGGCAAGCTTAGGCAAAATGGTGGACCAGGTCTCAATGACGGAAAGGCCTTGCTTGACCATTATATCTCACGTGAAGAGATAAATGCATGTACCAGTTGCAATGCTTGTGTTGAAGCGTGCCCTGTGATGATCAACCCATTGGAGATCATTCTCGAATTGCGCAGATATGTAGCCATGGAAGAGTCCGGAGCCCCAGCATCCTGGAATGGCATGTTCCAAAATATTGAAACCAGTTTTGCACCTTGGAAGTTTTCACCGGCGGACAGGTTCAACTGGGCAAATGAAATAAAGAAAACATAGCTATGCCTCCAGAAACAGTCATGACCATGGCAGAATGGGAATCGCGGGGCGAACAACCTGAAGTATTGTTTTGGGTCGGCTGCGCGGGTTCCTTTGACGACCGTTACAAGCGTGTAACAATGGCCTTTGTCAAAATTCTCAACGCTGCCAAAATAAAGTTCGGAGTACTTGGCACAGAGGAAACATGTACAGGCGACCCGGCACGTCGCGCAGGCAATGAGTTCCTTTTTCAGATGCAGGCTATCGGCAATATTCAGACCTTGAACCGATATAAGATCCAAAAGGTGGTGACGGCCTGCCCTCATTGTTTCAATACACTCAAAAACGAGTACCCTGACCTAGGTGGAGTCTATGAGGTCATTCATCATTCCACATATCTCCAGCAACTTATTGACGGTGGACGCATCACCCTGAAGGAGAAAGGCTCATTTTTGGGAAAGAAGATTACCTACCATGATTCATGCTTTCTCGGACGTGCAAATGGTGTATATGAAGCACCCCGCGCAATCCTTGAAGCCTTAGATGCAGATCTGGTGGAAATGAAACGCTGCCGTACAACGGGCCTTTGCTGTGGGGCAGGCGGGGCGCAGATGTTCAAAGAGCCTGAAAAAGGAAAGAAAGATATCAACATCGAGCGAACAGAAGAGGCGCTGGCGACGGGAGCAACAACCATCGCAGTAGCGTGTCCTTTTTGCATGACCATGATGAGTGATGGTATTAAAAACAAGGAAAAAGAAGCTTCTGTAACCGTAAAGGATCTTGCCGAACTTATTGCAGAATCAGAAGGTTTATCGTGATAAATATTCCACTTTATGCTAGTCCCCTTTAGTAGTTTACCAGACCATGCCAGACTGTGGATCTACCAGTCAAATAGAAAATTCAATTTGGAAGAGATTTCTATAATTTCTGAAGTGCTCGCGTCGTTTACCAAAGAGTGGGAAGCGCACGGCGCCCCTTTGCTAGCCTCATTTGAAATTCGTTTTGATCGCGTAATCATCCTCGCTGCAGATGAAAAATCTCATGCGGCAAGTGGCTGTTCGATCGATGATTCAGTGAGAAATATCAAGGGACTCGGTGAGCGTTTAGGTATTGATTTCTTCGATCGAACTCAAATTGCATTCCATTCGGAGCAAGGTGTAATAACAGTTCCGTTGCCCGAATTGAAGCAAGCATATGATCAAGGAAAGTGGGATCACCAGAGCCTTTTCATCAATACCTTAGTAAATACAAAGGGAGAATTGGAAAATAGTTTGCTGGTACCGGCTTCCTCTACATGGCTCAAACGCTATTTACCACGTGAAAAAGTGGCTGGATAATCAGGAATTTGTAGCTTTATCAGAAGATATCTTACAGAATCATGAGGTTGAGAATTTTAACATTGGTAATTCCGGTATTGCTCGTAGGATGCAGTGCCGAAAAGAAGGCGAGCAAGGCGTTCAACCTTGGCAAGTATCAAAGCTCGATCGCATTGTATAAGAAAATGATTCAGAGCAATCCGAACAACGGACGCGCTAATTACTTTGTTGCTGAGTCATACCGGCTTTCAAACCGGATCAACGAAGCCGAACCATATTACGCAAAGGCAAGTGCCGGTCGTGGTATCGACAAGGATAGCATTCAATTCTATTATGCCCAATCATTAAAAGCCAATGGCAAATATTCAGAAGCTAAAACTGAACTCGAAGAAATAGCTAATTCTACTACGGTCAATGCAATGAAAGATCGTGTCCGCAGCGAGATCAAAGGATTGGAATACCTCGCCACCCTGGGTGAAAAACAAAGCTACTACAAGGTGAAGAATATGGAGCTGATCAATACGAATGCATCGGAATATTCTCCCGTATTCCTCAACAACGAATTATACTTTACCTCTTCACGTGGCACCGATAAGCTTTACGAAGCTACCGGCACTCCATTTACAGATATCTACAAGGTAGCTAGCCGGGGCGCCAACGTTGACCTTGCCACGGTAGCACCCCTTCCATCAGGCATCAATTCTTCAAGCATAAATGACGGATGCATTACTTTTTCACCCGATGGTAAAACAATGGTATTTGCTAAAGGTAATTCCGGTAAAAAGAAAGGTGGCTATGATGTTGATCTGTATCTCGCCCGTTATAGAAATAACGTCTGGACAGAGCCTGTGCTGATCAACATCAATCGGCCAGAGTCCTGGGATTCAGCGCCAGCGTTCAGTCCTGACGGCAGAACTTTGTACTTTGCCTCGAACCGAAAGGGCGGCCATGGTGGCAATGATATTTACTCTGCGCAGATGGATACCCGTGGGAGATTTGCCCGTGTAAGAAACCTGGGCCCTGAGATCAATACACCAGGTGATGAGAACTTCCCATACATGGCCGAAGACGCCAAGCTGTACTTTTCGTCTGATACACATCCGGGCTATGGAGGACTTGACCTTTTCGTTGTCAAGCGTTCTAACGGAAAGACTGTTATCGAAAACCTCGGTCAGCCAGTCAATTCAACAGGGGATGATTTCGGTATTTTTCTCTTTCGTCCTGACAGGGGTTTCTTTACCTCCAACCGGGACGGAGGCAAGGGGGATGACGACATTTATACGTTTGTAAATGAAGACCCGAATCTCAAAGTGGTGAATTACTATCTACAGGGAATTACCTATACGCGCGACAGAGAGGATAAGCTTCAACTGCTTCCCAACACACAGGTCACCATGCTTGACGAGAAAGGTGAGATCATGCAGGATTTTGTAACAGGTAACGACGGAAAGTTCCTGTTCCGAGTTTACGAGAACGAAAACTATAATATGGTAGGAGAAACCGATGGCTATCTTGTCAAGCGTCAGCTCTATTCTACCAAAGGCAAATCGGTTGATGTGACTACATTAAAAGATCTGGTTACAAACATTACGCTTGATACGATACTTGTTCTCGATAAGGTAGAGCTCAACAAGATCTTCGTGCTGGACAACATTTACTATAATTTCAATAAATGGGATATTCGAGATGACGCAGCAAAAGAACTCGACAAGCTTGTTCAGCTTCTCGCCGATAATCCTGAGATCAGGATCGAGCTTGGTTCCCATACCGATAGCGTTGACGACAATGCTTATAATCTTACGCTTTCACAACGCCGCGCCGAGTCAGCCGTAAAATATATCGTGCAGCATGGAATCGCCCCTGACAGACTTGTTGCAAAAGGGTATGGCGAAGAAAAACCTATTGCCCGGAATACAAACCCCGATGGAACGGACAACAGTAAGGGCCGGGATAAAAACCGCAGAACAGAATTCAAGATCCTGGAAATAGGTGTCGTTCCAAAAACACTCGAAACCGACGAGGTCTTCGATGAAGACAAATACTTCAAAGACGGGAATTAGCTTCGTTTAAATCTCTACCGCAAAGGCGCCAGTACGCGGAACCGCCGCTAAGAGCTTTGCGGTCCTTTGCGTCCTCCGCGCCATGGCGGTGAGGTCTGGAATAGTTCATACCAATTCAAAAAAGAAGGCCACCTCTTTCGAAATGGCCTTCTTACTACTTATGATTTATCTTTTATGCAGCTTCCTGCTTCTTCTGCTCGCTTTCCAGCTTGATCTGCTTATGTCTTGCGATGTGAATTATGCCTAGTTTGTCCAGCAGCTTAATGACCTGATATGTCGGGTCAATTTCATGCCAGCGAATTCCACCGAAGTTAGGGCGTGAACCGTACTTGTGGTGATTGTTATGATAGCTTTCGCCCATCATCAGAAAGTCAACAGGCAAAAAGTTTCTTGAAGTGTCTCCAACCTCAAAATTCCTGTAGCCATACTTATGCGCGAACCAATTAATGATCGCTCCGTGGATCGGGCTCATCAAAAAGTGGATCGGAAGCAGAAGCCACAACCACCATACAGTAGCGAACTGCACATACATAGCGATATAGATCCCTGCCCAGAAAACACGTGACGGCCATGATCTGGCAAATTTGTCAAATGGTTCCCACAGTGGAACTCCTTCAGTAAAACGTTTCTCAGGGACAAGCTTTTTATTTGCGATGTCTGAGTAGATCGTTTTGGTCTTCCACATCATGTTCCAGATGGTCTCATCATATTTTGGTGAATGAGGATCATCTTCCGTGTCTGCGAAAGCGTGGTGCATACGGTGCATAACACCATATCCAAAGGCACTAAGGTAATTCGAGCCCTGAAATATCCAGGTGAGTATAAAGAAGACCTTTTCGGTGAATTTACTCATCGTAAAGGCCTTGTGTGCGGCATAGCGGTGCAGGAAAAACGTCTGAAAGAACAGCGATAAATACCAGTGAGCTATGAAAAAAACCAGAATGATGGCCATGTATCTTTTTGATTAAAATTTTTAGTGCAAAGATCTAGACTTGGTGGTGTACTTTCTCTGCTAGACAAGCGGATTAGCGTTTTGTGACAGATTTGAGGAGAAATTTCAAAATTATTTTGAAAGCGTGCCTGCCACGTCTTGTTTAAGGTGGTTTATTAACTCTGTGATATTACCAAAATCACAGGCTTTCCTGAAGTTTTCTGCGATATTGGATGTGTCTGGCAGTTCGAAATGGATTTTGGATGTTTCGTCACTGAGTTTCTTTTTTGCCCTGCAAAGCAATTGTCTGCAATGTTCCTTCTTCTTGTCAAACGTTTCCTGGAGCACATCATAGTCGAAATCGAATACTTCTTTTAATAGAAAAATAGCGCGTTCCAGAGGCTCAAGCTTCGCATGAAGAACTTTAAGGGCTTTTGCCAGGTCAATTTCAAGGTCAAGATGTTTAAAGCTGGTTTCCTTGAAACGACTGATGATCTCAGACATATTGTGCTGATTGAGCAATTCTTCCTTCTTATTCTTTAGGGTATTAAGGTGGTTGATGCAGTTGTTACGAACAGCAGTGATAAGATAAGCCTTTGTGTTCTCAATCTTTTTCGGCCCGAGGCTTAGCCATTTCAGAAGAGTCTCTTGAACGATGTCCTCTGCGTCTGCTTTGCATCTAACCAAATTGTAAGCAATGGTGTGCAGCAGCGGCTGGTAGAGCGTGATATGTTGTTCAGGACTCATAGGCCTGCAAAGATACTGTATGACATCGAGACCATAACAACTTTCCATATGCTTTAGTTGACCTTTTAAACGACCTATCAGTCGTTTGTCTCGATCCTTTAAATTTCAACTAGAACCTTCAGCGTGAAAGCATTACCTTTGCGGGGCTAAAGAAAGTTGTAGCTATCCCCTCGCACTAGTTTTTTCTTTTTTTGGTTAACAGATCATGACGAATTCAAACTTAGCGCCCGAGATCCGGAAGAAGCCGATTGTATCGCAGGAGATCACGTTCGCTGCAGTACATTTGATGCCTCTGGGCGCTTTGTTTACTGGCGCCACCCGCTTTGACTGGCTCATGTGCGTATTCCTTTACTTTTTCAGGATGTTTTGGGTCACAGGTGGGTATCATCGCTATTTCGCCCACAAGTCGTATAAGACCTCCAGGTGGTTTCAGTTTGTGATAGCCTTTATGGCCCAGACCACCGCTCAGAAGGGAGCGCTTTGGTGGGCAGCGCACCACAGACATCACCACAGGCACAGCGATACCCCTGCAGATCCACATTCCATGAAGATCTATGGATTCTGGTACTCCCATATTGGTTGGATCGTAGGCCCTGATTTCAAGGAAACGGACTATAAGGTAATTGGTGATTATGCAAAATACCCCGAGCTGGTTTGGCTTAACAAGTATTACCTGGTGCCTCCGGTATTTCTCGCCCTGGTTGTGATGGCTCTCGGAGGCATTGTTGACGGAGGAAGCATTACAGCAATGTTTTCAAACGCGGGATTTTCAGCGTTATTTACCGGCTTCTTTTTAAGCACAATTGTGCTGTATCACGCAACTTTCTCCATCAACTCGATCATGCACAAGGTTGGCAATCAGCGATACGAATCAAATGACGAGTCCCGTAACAGTATTTGGCTCGCCCTTGTAACGATGGGTGAAGGCTGGCACAATAATCATCATTACTATGAGGTAGCTGCCCGCCAGGGCTTCTTCTGGTGGGAAATAGATATTACGTACTATATTCTGCGAGGATTGGCAGCAGTCGGTCTCATTTGGGATCTGAAAGAAGTACCAAAACACATCAGGAATTCAAAGAATAAACAAGAGGCAGCACTTCTTCGAAAGCAATATGAAGCTGATAAAGTAAATGTCCCATCATAATCTGGAGATGTCCCCTCACATTTGTAACAATAATGCACCCCGTAAATATTTTCTAATTGACCTTTAAAGATTTCAACTTCGATGAAAAGCTGGTAGACGGACTTTTGTCTATGGGCTTCAACACTCCGACACCTATTCAGCAGCAAGCCATTCCTGTAATCCTTGAAGATAAGGACCTCATTGCGTGTGCTCAGACAGGAACCGGAAAGACGGCGGCTTACCTTTTGCCGATCCTGGATAAGATCATAAGAGCTGACAAACGACATCTTAATACCCTAATCATTGCTCCAACCCGCGAACTCGCACAGCAAATTGATCAGCAAATCGAAGGGATTGGATATTTTATTGGGGTGAGCTCGATCTCTGTTTACGGCGGAGGTGACGGCGCGACATGGGATCAGCAACGGCGCGCTATGGAAGAAGGGGCCGACATTGTGATCGCTACGCCAGGGAGATTAATTGCATTGCTTGCCACAGGTAAGATCGTGCTTGATCATCTCGAGCATCTTGTGCTTGACGAGGCCGACAGAATGCTTGACATGGGCTTCTACGATGATATCGTGAAGATCATTAACTACCTTCCCAAACAAAGACAGACTGTTCTTTTTTCGGCTACCATGCCCCCGAAAATCAGAATGTTGGCCACGAGGATACTCAACAAACCGGTCGAAATAAATATTTCCATAGCAAAGCCGGCAGCGGGAATCCTGCAACAAGCCTATGTCGTGTATGATACTCAAAAGGCTGCTTTAATGAAGTATGTTTTGAAGACCACGCAGTGGAATAGCGTGCTTGTCTTTGCTTCGACAAAAGAAACGGTGAAGAAACTTGATCATGCATTTCAACGTGCTGGTATGCCTGCCAAAGCATTTCATTCTGACCTAGAGCAACCAGAGCGGGAGATGATCCTTCGGGAATTCAAAAATAAGAAGATCAATATGCTGATCGGCACCGATGTTCTTTCACGTGGCATTGACGTGGAAGGGATCAGCCTGGTTATCAATTTTGATGTTCCACCGGATCCCGAAGATTACGTTCATCGCGTAGGAAGAACTGCCCGTGCAGAAACCACAGGTACTGCGATAACTTTCATTAATGAAAGAGATCAAAACAAGTTTCACAGCATAGAAAGCTTAATTGGCAATACCATATCCAAACTGCCTTTACCTGAGTCGATAGGAGAGGGCCCTGTTTACGAACCACGTTCCAGAAGGAATGGTGAAGTAAAACGAGGTAATACTTTCAAAAGAGGCTCCCGTAAGCGATAGCCCTTATTTCTTTTTAAGCACAGTAATTACCTCATTTAATTTCAGCAGCGCCTCAACGGGACTCATCGTATTGATGTCGAGACTTCCTATTAGTGCTTGCAACTCTGAAATTCTTGGGTCACTCGCAAACAAACTTAATTGCTGAATAGGCGGCGGCATGTCGCGCATTTTCTCGCGTTCATTCTTCTGTTTGTCCCGTTCGAGGAAATGAAGTATCTCATTGGCTCGCAGTACGACTTTGTTTGGCATTCCGGCTATTTGCGCTACATGAATCCCGAAACTGTGTTCACTACCACCCTCTTTAAGCTTGCGCATAAAGATTATTTTATCGCCAATCTCCTTCACGGATACGTTGAAGTTTTTTACTCTCACAAGGTCTTCTTCTAACTGATTCAGTTCGTGATAGTGGGTTGCAAACAGTGTCTTTGGTTTAAATTCCTTGTGATTGTGAAGGTACTCCACAATTGCCCACGCAATTGACACGCCGTCATAGGTGCTGGTACCACGGCCGATCTCATCCATGAGGATCAGACTCCGGTCGCTGAGATTGTTAAGAATACTTGCTGTCTCGGTCATTTCAACCATAAAGGTTGATTCTCCCCGTGAAAGGTTATCGGACGCTCCTACGCGTGTGAAGACCTTATCGACGATCCCCAGGGATGCGGAATCGGCAGGGACAAAACTTCCGATCTGTGCCATCAATACGATCAGCGCCGTTTGCCGCAGCAGCGCTGATTTACCTGCCATATTGGGACCGGTGATAATAAGGAGTTGTTGTTTTTCACTATCGAGAAAAATATCATTGGGGACGTATGACTCTCCGGTCGCCAGCTTTTTCTCTATCACGGGATGCCGTCCTGCTTTAATGTCCAATGCCAGCGAATCATTGATCTCAGGCTTGTTGTAGTGATTAATTCTTGCAGCCGTAACAAAGCTCAACAGACAATCCAACTGGGCAACTACACGCGCATTTTGTTGGATGTGCGGAATGAATTCGGCGGCGGTCGCAACGAGCGCATTAAATATTCTTTGTTCGATCACTCCCAGCTTATCCTCGGCATGAAGTATCTTCTCTTCATATACTTTGAGTTCTTCTGTTATATAGCGCTCTGCGTTCACAAGGGTCTGCTTGCGTATCCAGTCAACGGGAACTTTATCTTTGTTTGCGTTGCTTACCTCCAGATAGTATCCAAATACCTTGTTGTAAGAGATCTTAAGTGAGTTTATGCCTGTGCGCTCGATCTCTCTCTTCTGGATCTGCAACAGATAATCTTTTCCCGAAAATGCGATTTGCTGAAGTTCATCCAGCTCAGTATCAATTCCTGTCCTTATCAATCCCCCCAGGTGAGATGCTATCGGCGCATCTTCGCGGATCTGTTGCTCAATCTTGCTAGCCAGAAATTCACAGTTGTGTAATTGGTCAGCGAGCTTGTTGAGCGTTGCTGTGGAATGAATACCTAAGTGTTGCTTGACGGGAACGATGCACCGGAGGGAGCGCATAAGCTGCAGCAATTCTCTTGGATTGATCCGGCTTACGGCTACCTTGGAGATGAGTCGCTCCAGGTCCGCGATCTGCCTGAGACAATCCGTTATCTTTTCCGAGAGCGACCTATCTTTATAAAATATCTCAACGATAGATAATCGCTCTTCAATGAAATACTTTTCCTTCAACGGAAGGATCATCCATTTTCTGAGCAGTCTCGAACCCATTGGCGTAAGGGTATGATCAAGCACTTCAATGAGTGAGGTGCCCCCTTCCTGCTGTGCCTGTACCAGTTCAAGGTTGCGGATGGTAAACTTATCCAGCCACACATATTTGTCCTCATCAATTCTGGATATCGAGGTAATATGCGATGTGTCTTTGTGTTCTGTGTCTTCGAGGTAGTGAAGTATTGCGCCCGCAGCAATAATGGCTTCACCCATTCCGTCAATTCCAAAACCTTTAACCGATGCCGTCTTGAATTGATTGATCAGTTTTTCATGCGCATAGTCAAATCCATAAACCCACTCGTCAAGACAGAAAGTGCTGTAATCATCTCCGAAGAGGGGATCAAATTGAGCCCTCGATTTCTTGCTGAAGATAACTTCGGACGGTGCAAAGCTTTGAATGATCTTCATCACATATTTCTCGTCCCCCTGTGCGGCATAAAATTCACCTGTTGAGACGTCCAGGAACGCTACTCCATATGCATTCTTTACGCCGAAGACTGATGCAAGGAAATTGTTCTGTCTTTTATCGAGGACATTGTCGTTAAACGACAGACCGGGTGTTACCAGCTCTGTGACACCGCGCTTAACAATTCCTTTAACAAATCTGGGGTCTTCGAGTTGATCACAGATGGCCACCCGATAACCGGCTCTGACAAGCTTTGGCAGATATGTGTCTAACGAATGATGTGGAAATCCGGCAAGTTCAATTTCCGATGCTGAGCCACTTCCGCGTTTAGTAAGCACAATGTCAAGAACTTTGCTGGCAGTGACAGCATCCTGGCCGAATGTCTCATAGAAGTCCCCAACCCTGAACAACAACAAAGCTCCAGGATATTTTGTCTTGATGGCATTGTATTGCTTCATCAATGGTGTTTCCGCTGGACTGGTCATCGTTGCCATAGCCGGCAATTTAAAGTATAGAGCTTACAAATTTCCTCCGACAACCCGGAAATCGAACATAAAAACCTGCTATGTCTGGAATTATTTTTTTGTCGCAACAATGATCCACATCATATCGCCTTTGGCTTCACTCCTGTCCACAAAAGGATCTTTTTGATAAACTATGTCAAAGCCTGCCTTCCGGAGGTCTTCCAACACAAAATTGATCCCAATCTCATGACGATCCTCCTGCTGCTTCCTTGACAGCTTGCGACGTGTTTCCTCAATTGGCTCGCAAATAACGAGTCTTCCCCCGGACTTAAGCGCTGTCCTGACTTTCACCAGTATGGTGTCGTGATCGTCCATCTCATGATAGGTATCAAGTATGATCACACCATCCAGTTCATTTGAGGGAAGTTTGGGATCGTCGTAATCTCCTTTGACAGCAGTAACGTTAGTGATACCGCGCGCCGTTAAGTGATCTTTTAGTGCGTTAAGTTTGGACTGATCAACATCTACAGCATACACTTTGCCTTTTCCTGAAACCTCTGTTGAGAGCTTTATTGTCATGTACCCTTCATGAGAACCTATATCAGCAACATGGCTTCCGGTATGAAGGTTTAGGTATTTAATAAGGTCGGCAGGACGTTGCCATTCATCACGCTCCTTCCAGGCACTTTCTTTATAAACGTTTTTCCATTGGTCCTGACCAACCACGGTGTACGCTATCAAAACGCTGAAAACGAAAAAGATACGTTTCATCACCTCAAATACGCACTTGCCCGCGGGAAATTCAAGCGAATGGTCGGAAGGACCCGGTTACCAGATAGACTGTCATCTACAGCTAATGAAGTACATTAGCCGATGATCATTACTTTATCATTTATATTTTTGCTGTCATGAAAAAGCTATCTCTGGAGGAACTCAACCGCATCTCCGTCCATGAGTTCAAGGATGCCAGCAAGATTCCCCTGTGTATTGTGTTGGATAATATTAGGAGTTTGCACAATGTTGGCGCTGCTTTCAGAACGGCAGATGCATTTCTTGTTGAGAAAATTATTCTCACCGGGATAACAGGCACACCACCGCATAGAGAAATACAGAAGACCGCGTTAGGAGCTACGGATTCTGTCGCATGGGAGTACATGGAGGATACCGTTAATTTAGTAAGGCAATTGAAAGCTCAGGGCTATCGAATTATTGTTGTGGAGCAAACCGATGCCAGTGTAGCGCTGCATACATTCGAACCACGGCAGGGCGAAAAATACTGCCTCGTATTCGGAAATGAGATCAACGGTGTGACCGCCGCCGTCGTAGACCAGGCAGACCTGGCGCTGGAAATACCCCAGTCGGGAACAAAGCATTCATTAAACATTTCTGTGTGTCTCGGCATAGTGATTTGGGACATTTTCCGGAAGCTGAATTTATCAGCAGCAGATACTTAGTGAAATATGATCAGTGCATACCCTTTGAATTTTTTTTGCACTTTTGCCCCACAATAAAGCTCAAATCTTGTCTGACCGATATTCACAAAGAGGTGTTTCTGCATCAAAAGAAGATGTGCATCAGGCTATACAAAAGCTTGATAAAGGATTGTTCCCTAAGGCTTTTTGTAAGATCGTTCCAGACCACCTTGGAAAAAGCGATGCCTACTGTACCGTCATGCATGCTGACGGCGCGGGGACTAAGTCTTCGCTCGCCTATGTTTATTGGAAAGAGACTGGAGACTTGTCGGTTTGGAAAGGAATCGCCCAGGATGCTATCATCATGAACATTGATGACCTCCTGTGTGTGGGTGCGACCAACAACATTTTACTCTCGTCGACAATAGGCAGAAATAAAAATCTCATTCCTGGGGAAGTCATCTCAGCGATAATTAATGGTACAGAAGAAGTGCTGGAGATGCTTCGATCACATGGCCTCAACATAGTGAGTACGGGAGGAGAAACAGCCGATCTGGGTGACCTTGTAAGAACGATCGCCGTTGATAGCACAGTAGTTAGTCGCATGAAGCGTAAGGATGTTATCGACAACGCCAGAATACGCGCCGGCGATGTAGTCGTTGGAATGGCGTCATATGGACAGGCTACCTACGAAGGTCATTATAATGGAGGAATGGGAAGCAATGGGTTGACTTCCGCACGGCACGATATTTTTCATAAAGATTATGCAACGCGGTATCCTGAGTCTTTTGATCCCGCAATAGACCTGTCTCTTGTGTATACAGGTCGTTATCGCGTTACTGATGAAGTGCCTTCGGCTCCGGTCAATATCGGCAAACTGGTGCTTTCGCCAACCCGGACCTATGCGCCTGTGATGATCGAGGTTTTGAAAACACTTCGGAGAAAGATCCATGGCATTGTGCATTGCAGCGGGGGAGCTCAAACAAAGGTCCTGCACTTCATTGATACTGGTCTTCACGTTGTAAAAGATGATCTTTTCCAAATCCCTCCCTTGTTTCGGATCATACAGGAAGAAAGTAATACACCCTGGCAGGAGATGTACAAGGTCTTCAACATGGGTCATCGCATGGAGGTGTATCTGCCCGAGAAGTTTGCCCAATCAATAATAGATATTGCTTCCGGATTCAATATAGAGGCTAAAATTATCGGACACGTGGAGCGCTCTGATTCGAGGCGTGTAACCGTAAAATCCGAAAAGGGGATATTTGTTTACTCCTGATGAGCGATTTGCTCACTTGAGAATCAATCTGGAGATTACCATTTTTTGAATCTCGGTAGTGCCTTCATATATCTGTGTGATCTTGGCATCGCGCATTAAGCGTTCAACGTGATATTCTTTTACATATCCATAACCACCGTGGATCTGTACAGCCTCCGTTGTAACCTCCTGTGCTATCTGTGATGCATAGAGCTTTGCCATCGCCGCCTCTTTGACAAAATCTTTTTTCTGGTCCTTCAACCATGCTGCCTGATGGACAAGCAATCTTGCTGCATCGATCTTGGTGGCCATTTCTGCCAGCTTGAATTGTATAGCCTGATGTTCTGAAAGTGTCTTTCCGAATGCCTTGCGCTCCTTTGAATATTTGACCGCAAGCTCATAGGCTCCCGATGCTATTCCTAATGCCTGCGCTGCAATTCCAATCCTGCCGCCGTTCAGCGTAGTCATAGCGAACTGAAAACCAAAACCATCTTCTCCTATTCTGTTTTCTTTCGGTACTCTTACGTCCGTGAACATCAGCGAATGGGTATCGGACCCACGGATCCCCATTTTATCCTCTTTCTTCCCGACAACAAATCCAGGCATTTCCTTTTCAACAATGAGCGCATTAATACCCTTATGTCTCTTCAATGCATCCGTCTGCGCAATAACAAGGTAAACATTGGCGCTATTTCCATTGGTTATCCAGTTTTTTGTTCCATTGAGGAGATAGTGATCACCTTTATCCTCCGCTGTTGTACGCTGACTCGTTGCATCAGATCCTGCTTCCGGCTCTGAAAGACAAAACGCGCCTATCCCTCGGGATGCAAGCGGCTTCAGGAATCTCTCCTTTTGATTGGCCGATCCGTACCTTTCTAAGCCCCAACATACCAATGAATTGTTTACAGACATGCAAACCGATGCCGAAGCATCAACTTTTGATATCTCCTCCATCGCAAGAACATAAGAGATGGAGTCCATTCCCCCGCCGTTGTAAGCCGGGTCGACCATCATGCCCATGAAGCCAAGCTCACCCATTCTATTTATCTGCGCAGTTGGAAATTTCTGATGCGTATCCCTCTCGATCACTCCGGGCAGCAATTCTGACTGCGCGAACTCGCGCGCGGCTGATTGAACAGCCAAATGCTCTTCGGTAAACTGAAAATTCATACCGTAATTTATCTGATTCGAAGGAATAAAAAAGGCCCGCAGTGAGAAACTGCAGGCCTTGACAAAACTCTGTTCTTGTGTAAATTAATCTCTCCGGCCGAGATAGAGCATGATGTAGTATGCAAGCATGGTGATCGCGCCAATTGCCGCAACGACGTATGTCATGGCCGCCCATTTGAGGGCATCTTTTGCCATGTCGTGTTCCTGCCTGTTCACGATCCCCCTAGCCTCTATCCAGACCAGCGCTCTCTTGCTCGCATCGAATTCAACGGGAAGTGTGATCAACGCGAAAGCCGCAAATACCGCATAGCAGACAATGACGACCAACAAGGCAGTCTGAAGTGTAAATATTCCACCAAGTAAGATACCACCGAACATCATCGCCAGAAAAACAAAGTTTATAACCTTTGCGCTGATGTTCTGAACAGGAACCAGTGCAGAACGAAGCTCAAGCATGCTATACGCTTTTGCATGCTGAACCGCGTGACCACATTCGTGCGCCGCGACTGCTGTCGATGCCGCATTCCTTCCGTAGTAAACGTCATGACTGAGGTTCACTGTTCTATTTGCAGGATTATAGTGATCAGATAGCTGTCCCTCCACAGAGATTACCTCAACATCATTGATGCCGTTGTCTGCGAGCATGAGCCGGGCAACATCCGCACCTGTCAAATCTTTAGTGAGATGAACTTCTGAATACTTTTTAAACTTGCCCTTCAATCGTGCGCTCACAATCGCACCGACGAGCATGAAAAAAAGTGTAATTACAATTCCGCCAATTCCCATAATTTTAATTGTTTTAACTCATCCAAATATGCAAGCTTTGGACCAATCTAAAAAGCCTGCCAAAACGACAACAGACAGTTCGAAGATCATTAGACGTCTTATCATTCGTAGCAACCCAAAATGCACGAATCCTCCAGAAATAAGCTTACAACGGCCATCTGGCACAGATAACAAATGTTTCCGGGAGATAATTCTTCTCAAAGCTTGACGGAAAGCATCCCTAGAAAATTAATCCCTGCCTGAGGAAAATAGTAGGGCGTTCCATCGTAGCCGTAGCCATTCGAGGAATACGCTACATCGAACAGATTATTGACCAGGAACCCAACCTCTATTCCCTTCAATGTTTTGCAGTGGAACACGTAGGTCAACCGCAAGTCATTGATGAAATAGGGATCCAGCTTCAACCTTTCATTTTCAGTATTGTCCAGGTATTGCTTGCCTACGAACTTGCTTAGGAGGGACGCCTGGAGGTCTGTCACAGGGATCCAGGTGATCTGACTGCCCGCTATCCACGACGGTGACAATATAATCGTGGTGTTATGCCGGACCGTGCTATTGTTCTCGTCGAGAAAAGCGTAATCCTGATTCCTGTTTACGCTCCACGTAACATTTCCGTTCAGGTTCACTTTCTCCGAAAGTTTCACCATTGCCGAAAGTTCAACCCCGGTTCGGTAGCTTCTCCCGATATTGGCGCGTATAGGGTATCCGGTATCGCTTACTTCACCTGTTAGTACGAGCTGTTCTTTATAATTCATGAGATAGTAATTGGCCTGAACTGAAAATTTATCGGTTGCTTTCTTCCATCCCAGTTCAAGATTCCCGAGAAATTCACTTTTTGGCTTCTCAACACCATTCAGATAGTCTGAACGGTTTGGCTCCCGATTCGCTATGGCATATGATGTATATACCGAGGTGGTTGAATTCAGGGTGTAGCTGAACCCAACTTTAGGATTAAAGAAATGAAAATTGTCGTTGACCTGGTACGGCACTTGTCCGTCCTCGATCCCCTGAGTTTTGTAATCAACCAACCTGTATTGGAGATCAATGTACGCGCCAAATTCCGGAGTGACGGCGTAATTCCATTTCGAGTAAATGTTAAAATCTGATTTCCGTGCTTCGCCATCATAATACACATGACGGATTGGAGCATTGAGCGCTATTTCAGCCCACAATATCTCGCCGAAATGCCGCGCATTATCGTAACGGCTATACGCTCCACCAATTGTAATAGAGGACTTATCCTGGTCATAATTCAGTGAGAATGTCGTTCCATAGTAGTCATTATCAAGCCACTTCCTCAAAATAACGTCACTGTTCTCAATGGTGGCATTACCAATAGTGACATTGGGCAGGCCGAGTGCTGCAAAAGATTCTCCCTGTTTGTACTGTTCAAAGAATCCTCTGCCGTACGTATAATGAAATGACACATTTGCGTTCCACACATCTGATAGCTGATGGGAAAAATGAAGCTGATAGTGATCCTGCCGGTAGTCATCAACCTCATTGTCGTAATACCGCACAATGTTGCCACCGTCATCATAGATCGCACCCGCATAATTGAAGCGGCGGTTCTGTTCCATTGTTACCGGATCCACTCCATACCATGCCTGATAAGTTTGTTCATGTCCTCCGAACATAACGGCTTTGACAATAGTCTGGTCACCGTAGTAGCCGCCGCTCAGGTAGTAAGAATTGAGATCTGATGTCGCTCTGTCGAGGTAGCCATCTGACCTGATGTCGGATAGTCTTCCGTCAAACGCCCAATGTTTGTTGATCAGGCCGGTTCCAGCCTTGAATGTGTATCGTCTCGAATTGAAAGAGCCGGCAGAGGCAGTAGCTTCGGCATAAGCCTGGGGATTCAATGCATCCGTCTGCACGCTTACTGTTGCCCCAAAGGCGCCGGCACCATTTGTTGAAGTGCCAACTCCGCGTTGGATCTGCACACTTTGTACGGAGGAAGCGAGATCCGGGGTATTTACCCAAAACATGCCCTGCGACTCGCTGTCATTGAGGGCAATTCCATTTACCGTAACATTTATGCGTGTTGCATCGCTGCCACGAATGCGAAGGCCGGTATAACCTACTCCTGCACCTGCGTCCGAGGTTGTGACTATCGACGGCGTCCAGTTAACAACCATTGGCAGATCCTGGCCAAAGTTTTGTTTCTGGATCTCCTGTTTGCTCACATCGGTATAGGTTGTAGGTGTTTTATCATTGGCACGCGTGGCGAATATCACTACTTCATCCGTCAGCTGATATGATTCTTCCAACTGCAAATTGATGTTGGTGTTTTCCGAAACGTTGACAGTTTCAGTTTTTTCTGTGAATCCCAGAAATCTCGCCGATAGCGTGTATTGTCCCGGCGGGATCTTAGTGAATTCAAAATTTCCGAACTGATCCGCAATTGTATATCGCTTCAGTTCTCTGACCTCTAAGGTTGCGCCTGGAAGCGCCTGCGTACTACCTGAACGTTGTACCGTTCCGGTAAGTGAAAATTCTTGGGCGAACGCGCCCGTTGACCACAGCATTGCTGCGGCAACAGAAATTAACTTGAACATTTGCTTTAATGGTTTAAACCTGCAGCGCACAGGGGAATGCACCTGCTTACGTTTAACCTTGCCTTCCCTTCGGCCGCATTACCGGCATCAGGTTCTTTGGGTATAATCTCAGCCCGTTGTTTTATGGCACCCCTTGTCTTTTGGACACACAAAGTTATCATCCGCATTTTTTACAATGACAAACTTTTTTAGCTAATTTTTCGGTAACCTGTTCTGTAAGTTGATTTCTCTGATTTTTTGCCACTGCCGGCATTGAACCTCCGTGAAAATTCCCACTTTACCCTCAACTCATATTACTGCATGTATAAAGCGTAAGTAAACCAAAACTCAAACTTTGAGATTACAACTTCAGGATCAGCGATATTAATCGATGGAAAGGATACGTTGCCTGGGACATTGTAAAGATTTCGGAGAACCATTTTCATATCCTTCACGAAAACAAAAGTTACAGAGCTGAAGTCGTTAAGGCAGATAGCGCTGCCAAATCATTCTCATAAAAATAAATGGTCAGATCTATACGGTTGAACTGAAAGACAAATTTGATCTTGCTGCTGGAAAAAATGGGAATGAACAATGCTGTCTGCCGGAAAGCTAAACAGTATTAAAGCTCCTATGCCAGGACTGATCATCGATCTTAGAGTATAGAAGGTCAGGCGATAAGTTATGCCGGAGATGCATTATTGATTCTTGAAGCCATGAAAATGGAAAATATGATCAAAGCCTCCGGTGACGGTATTGTGAAATCATGTGAAGGTAAAGAAGGGAGATAGCGTGGAAAAGAATCAGGTCTTATCGATTTCTGAAATCGAAATAGCTGGTGTGGAATCGGTCTGCTCTCCGATTTTGATGTAACCAGCTTTTCAATCCTTGCTGCCTTCTGAATATATTGCGCCGCTTAATAATACCTGTAAATGAAATATAAGCGCATCCTATTAAAACTTAGCGGCGAAGCACTTCAGGGATCACGAAAAGTCACCAACATTGATCCAGCTGTGTTAGAACAGTATTGTGCGGAAATCAAACGCCTTAAAGATGAAAAGGATGTTGAATTGGCAATTGTTATTGGAGGCGGAAATATTTTCGGGGAGGACAGGCCGAAGCATTGGGAATCGACCGGGTTCAGGGAGATTATATGGGCATGCTCGCAACTGTTATCAATGCAATGGCGCTTCAAAGTGCCCTGGAACGCCACGGTCATGTACACACGTCTGATGTCGGGTATAAAAATGGAGCAAGTTTGCGAGCCATTTATAAGACGCAGAGCCATTCGCCATCTTGAAAAAGGAAGGATTGTGATTTTCGGAGCAGGTATTGGAAATCCATATTTCACTACGGATTCGACTGCCAGTTTGACGGCCATTGAAGTTCAAGCAGATGTAGTACTAAAAGGAACAAGGGTGGATGGCGTATATACCAAAGATCCGGAAAAATTTCCGACGCAGTCCGTTACAATAAGCTGTCTTTTCAGGAAGCTTATGAAAAAAATCTGAACATCATGGATATGACTGCTTTTACATTGTGTATGGAAAACAAATTGCCGATCATTGTTTTCGATATGAATAAAAAGGGAAACCTTTTGAAAGTTGTGCAAAGGTGAAGAAGCAGGAACATTAATCAGTTGATACGTGCGATAATCTATAAGTATCCCAGTTCACCAAATATAAATATGAATCGCAATGGACGAAATTGAGTTATACCTGGATGAAGCAAAGGATCAGATGAATAAAGCGCTCAGCCATGTCGGGCATGAGCTTAGCAAAATCAGGGCTGGAAAAGCAAATCCATCTATGCTTGATGGAATTTAGTCTCGTATTATGGCACACATGACTCCGTTAAATCAAGTTTCCTCCCTTACTACCCCTGACGCCCGCACGATCTTTATCAAGCCGTGGGAAAAAGGTACGATCCCTGAAATTGAAAAGGCAATTTTAACAGCCAACCTTGGACTGAATCCTCAAAACGATGGTCAACAAGTGATCATCAATGTGCCCATGTTAACGGAAGAAAGAAGAAAGCAACTCGTAAAACAAGTGGGCCAGGAGTGTGAACATGGGAGAATCAGCATCCGCACTGTAAGAAAGGAAACCAACGAACAATTGAAGTCTATAAAAGGCGCTTCTGAAGATGATGTGAAGAATGCTGAAGCATCTGTTCAGGAAATGACAAACGAATTTATCACAAAGATTGACGCACTGATGAAAAAGAAAGAGGTGGAGATTATGACCATTTAACCGATCTCGCAATCTCTTTGCACCGTTCAGAATTCTTGTCGAATTTCAAATTTCGAGTATCCAATTTCATCGTCGCTCTCGCGCACTAGCTCAATTGGATCTCTTCTCCTTCTTTATTCAAAAACTTATATTCCATGATCGCCATCGAGGTATCCTTCACGATGCTTACCCATCGTCTGATATTTGAAATACCATCGCACTCTCTTGCGAAATAAGGCCTTGTGTGAAGTAAGCATGAAATAGGGATGCACTGCAAGCACCAAGGTTCTTTTCGTTTTGTTTGACAAGCAGATGTTCAATATTTTTTTCAATCAGGTCCGATACCAGGATGGAAGCCGTGATCTTGCCGGTTCCATTGCAGGTCGGGCAAACTTCTTTCGTGGCAATGTTCATCTGAGGCCTGACGCGCTCACGGGTGATCTGCATCAATCCAAACTTCGATAGCGGAAGCACAGTGATTTGGCTTTGTCATCCGCCATCTCATCCTTCATGATCTTATAGATGAGTTTCTTATTATCCGGATTCTTCATGTCGATGAAGTCAACCACGATGATTCCACCCATATCACGAAGCCGTAATTGACGGGCAATCTCTTTGGCCGCTTCCATATTTACAGAAAGCGCTGTCGTCTCCTGATTTTCTTCCCGATTCGATTTATTACCGCTATTAACATCGATAACGTGCAAAGCTTCCGTATGCTCGATGATCAGATATCCGCCTGCTCTCAAGCTTACGGTCTGACCGAAAGCAGATTTTATTTGCCGTTCAATCCCATAATGTTCGAAAATCTTAGCCTTGCCGGTGTAGAGCTTTACAATTTTTTCCTTGTCAGGCGCAATAGTATGGATATAGGTCTTTACATCATCATAGATCTTCTTGTCGTCAACATGAATGTTATCGAAGGATTCATTCAGCATGTCGCGCAGCAGGGAAGATGTTTTATCCAGTTCGCCGATGATCTTATCGCGTGGATTGGCTGTTACCAGACGGGTCATTCCTTCTTCCCATGTTTTGACCATTGAACGAAGATCGCGATCAAGTTCTGCAACTTCTTTTCCTTCCGCAACAGTACGGATGATCACGCCAAAATTCTCTGGCTTGATGGATTGTATAAGGCGAAGCAAGCGCTTACGCTCTTCGCTGCTGGTGATTTTTTTGGAAACGCTTACAGCGTTGGAAAAAGGTACCAACACCAGGTATCGCCCGGCCAGGGATAACTCACAGGATAATCGTGGCCCTTTTGTTGAAATCGGCTCTTTGACAATCTGGACTGGGATCACTTGACCTTTCGATAATTGCTGGGTGATTTTCCCATGCTTGTCAATGTCTGCTTCAGGCTTGAATTTGTCTAGTTTTCCACCGTTGATCTTTTTGGCCCGAACCAGTTTTGTAAACTTTTGAAGTGAACTGAACTGCGGACCCAGATCCAGGTAATGAAGGAAAGCATCTTTATCGTAGCCAACATCTATAAATGCTGCATTAAGACCCTGGACAACTTTTTTAACGGTTCCAAGGTAAATATCTCCTACTGTAAACTTGCTGCCTTCTTCTTCATTGTGGAATTCAACAAGCGTCTTGTCTTTAAGAAGGGCTATACGACATCCGTCCTGAGTGGCACTAATTATTAGTTCATTACTCAAAACTTAAAATTCATTAAAGTAAATGATGTGTACAGGCTGACCTCGATAGCTATCCAGCGTTTAACCAGCCTTAGCGGGTTACTTCTTCTTATGCCTGTTCTTTCTCAGCCGCTTTTTACGCTTGTGCGTAGCCATTTTGTGTTTCTTTCTTTTCTTTCCACTTGGCATAAATGATGTTGATTTTTTTACTCCGTAAGCCTGTTATCAGGCTCGAGGGAGCGGTTCAACAATTATTTTAAATCCTTTAGATAAGAATCTACTGTTGCCTGTACAGCAGGATCCTTATCCATCTGTTTCACTTTTTCAAATTGCTCCCTTGCCTTTGCTTTTTCGCCGCTGTTCATCCACGCAATACCCAGCAGCAATTGACCTTGAGTATGATTTGGATTTATTTTCACCAACTCCTCCAATCGTTCAACAGCTTTATCATATTGGCCTGATTGAATCGAAAGCATTCCCATGTTGAAAAGTGCCAAGCTCATTTTTCGGATCTTCAGCAAGAACTTCTCTCAGCATCAATGATTCCCTGCATAGGACCAGCCGAGCTGAGGTATGTCATTGCCAATCTTTGTTTTTACGTCCAGGTTATTTGGATTCGCATCCAAGACCTTCTTATAAAAATCCTGCGCTTTTTCGGCCAACCCATTTCTGTTTGGCCTGGTCAACGGCAAATGTATAAGCCTGGTAATACTGATCACCCGCCTTGATCCAACTTTCAGTCGTGTTAAAGAACTTCGATGCCTCCTCGGCAAACCATGCCGCACTATCAAATTTGCCGGCAATCTGGTACAGGTTTGCCAAAGAGTCGGCAAAGATAGCATTTTTTTCTTTCTGACCAGCTTTCGCAAGCTGACCATTGAAGTCCGGATGGCCTTAGATTCTCGAGCGGACACCAGCCGGTGCCTCGGCATGTGCCGAACCTGGCGTGCTGGAATCTGTCTGCATTTGATTGCGTTAAGTCATTGTCATTCTCAACAACAACCTTTGGCAAAAGGAAGATCAGCCAAATAACGATAGCACTGCCCGACAATTAATAGAATTCGTGGTTTTGAGCATGAGTTAACAGCGCGACTTGCACGATTAAGAGAGACAATTGAAAACGATCCGCAAAAGTTATTTTTCCTCCAATTGCTTTACTTTATCGCTGTTCTTGATCTTGTTAACAAAGATCTTTGCAGGCTTAAAGCTCGGGACAAAATGTTCGTCAATCACCAAATGCTGTGTTGCGCGAAATGTTTCGGGCAATCTTTTTCTTTCGCTTCTTGTTTATAAAACTGCCAAAACCACGGATGTAGATGTTATTTCCATTCGACATGGAGCTCTTTATCACGCTGAAAAATGCTTCAACCGATGCTGTTACATCTGCTTTGTCAACCCCGGTCTTTTCAGCGATTTCATTAATAATGTCTGCTTTTGTCACTGTGTTATATTTTTAGTCTGTCGAAATTTTTTACGGGAGGGCAAATTTAAATGCCACCCTCAGAATTAAAAATGAATATTGAAAAAATCTGATAATCAGGAGGATGGACAACCGATATTTCTCTGATAAACTCGTTAATGGTATGAAAACAATAAACGAGATCTTCCCTGGCGGGAAACCAGCGACCCATATAAAATCTGGTTATCCGAAATTATCCTTCAGCAAACCCGCGTAAATCAGGGATTACCATATTATCTGAGGTTTATTGAAAAATTTCCCGACGTCGAGGCATTGGCGTCGGCATCTGAACAAGAAGTGCTCGACTTTGGCAGGGTTTGGGTTATTACACAAGGGCTCGGAACCTTCATAAATGCGCACAAGAGGTCGTAAGGGATCATCGCTCTGATTTTCCAACCAACTTCGAATCCCTGAAGAAACTTCAGAGGCATCGGCGATTACACCGCGGCTGCAATTGCATCCATTTCATTTAAAGAGAACGTTGCAGTGGTCGATGGGAATGTCTTCCGCGTGCTTTCAAGGGTTTTTGGCATGGATAAGGAGATAAATAGTCCCGAAGGAAAAAGAGCCTTCACGCTCCTGGCGAATGAGCTCATCAATAAGAACCATCCAGATATTCACAATCAGGCCATCATGGAGTTTGGCGCACTATATTGTACGCCCAAGAATCCACCGTGTGACTCGTGCGTTTTCCTTAAGAACTGTTTCGCTGCGCAAAATAAATTGCAGCATTTGTTGCCTGCTAAGCATAAATTGAAAAAACCGAGGAAGCGTTACTTCTACTATCTGGTCGTTAGAAAAGGCGATTTACTGTTGATGCGGCAACGAAAAGATAAGGATATATGGCACGGCCTTTATGATTTTTATCTGGTTGAGCGCACCAGACCTGAGGGCCTAAAGAAAGTGTTGAAAGATCTTAACAGTGCAACATCCTCCACTTTTCAAGAAGAATACGCTGAGTTTTCCGCAACATATAAGCACGTTCTGACACACCAGATCATTTTTTCCAAATTTATTGTCGTAAATGAAGCAGCCCGTTTTGGGTTGTCCGACAGAAGCCTTACTTTTTATTCGGCAAAAAAAATTGCAGCACTGCCTAAGCCGGTATTGATAAGTCGTTTTCTAACGAATTATCATTTTTTATAGTTGAACGATTATTGGTATTTTTACCTTTTAGACGTTCTTGGAGCTCGTTATTCGTATCTTAAAATTTATCATCTATGTCAGGAGTAAATAAAGTAATTCTTGTGGGGCGTCTCGGTAAGGACCCCGAGGTAAGAAATTTAGACAATGGAGCGATTGTGGCCAATTTTACATTGGCAACATCCGAAAGCTATAAAGACAAAACAACTGGAGAAAAAAAGGAAGTCACGGAATGGCACAATATTGTGCTTATGGCGCGGACTTGCTGAAATTTCACAAAAATTCCTTCATAAAGGTGACATGGTGTATATAGAAGGTAAGTTGCGCACGCAGGTCATGGGAAAAGGAAGGCGTCACAAGGTATACTACCGAAGTGGTGGCCGATAATATGACAATGCTTTCCACCAAGGGAAGTAGTGGTGGAAGTTCAAGTAGTGGATACGCCCCTGCTGAAACCAACGCAGCCGATAATTTCCGCGCTAATGCTGCGGTTGATACAAGTACAGACGATTTGCCGTTCTGATGTTCCACCAACCATGACAACGTGGACGAACCTCCCAGTTTAATCTTTTCCGGATCAATAATTAGCCTGATTGTCGGTGTTTTTGCATTAGTGACCCTGATGCTGCTATCTGCATTGATCGCTGCCGCGGAGTCTGCTTTGTTTTCTCAATCATCGGCCTCGCTCGCACGTTTCCGGCACAGCGATGACAAAAGTGAAAATGTGATCGCTGAACTCCTGGATGACCCGATCAGGCTCCGCATCGCATTGACTTCTCTTAATATCATGTGCAGAGCGAGCATCGTAACCCTGGTTTCATTACTGGCATGGACATCTTTCGACAATGGTGGATCTATCGCCATCCTGATGGCTGCGCTTTCCATTTTGCTAATCTTCGTATGTGAACTGTTGCCTAAGGTTATCGTCCGAAAACAAAATACAATGTTTGCCCGAAGAATAGCCATAACGTTGAAATCATTGATTGATATTATTGGGCCGCTTATAACACTAGCTATCACGATAAGGGCAAAATTCAGAATCAGATCGAAAGAAAAATCGATCACACCTGCAGAGCTAAGTCATGCACTCGAACTGGCGGCGGTTGATAATCCTGTAGCCGGAAATGAAAAAGAGATCCTCAGGGGAATTGTGAATTTTGGTTCGCTCAACGTAAAGGACCTGATGAAACCCCGCAACGCTATTTCCGCGATCAGTGCAGATTCGAACTTCAATGAGCTGATCGACTACATCAATCAATCGGGTTTTTCACGAATACCGGTCTACGGAAAAACGCTGGATGCCATTGAAGGTGTCCTTTACATAAAGGACCTGCTGCCATTCCTCCCAGCCAAAGGAGAGTTCAGATGGATAGGCATTCTTCGACATGGATTTTTTGTCCAGGAGAATAAAAAAATTGACCTGTTGTTAAAAGATTTTCAGGAGAAAAGGGTCCACATGGCGATTGTTCGCGACGATCAGGGCCGTACAACCGGACTGATAACGCTCGAAGACCTGATAGAGGAAATCATTGGCGAAATAAATGATGAATCTGATGAAGTGGCAGACAATGGCTTCAGAAGGATTGACGATAATACCTTTGTATTCGACGGAAGAATGCCAATGCAAGACTTCTTCAAACTACTCGATCAGGACTTCCCATTCTTTCGCGAACCAGGAGAGCATGAATCCCTGGAAGATTTTATCATTGAATTCAATGACGGATTGCCACAGGCGGGCGATGAACTATACTATGAGCAATTTACTTTCGTAGTAGAAGCTGTGGCGCAAAAACGAATTAGACGCGTTCGGGTAAATGTTCACGCCCAGGCCTGATATGATAAGAGTCATATTTCTCCTCGCCATATCATGCATCGCACTTGGATCGTGTCAACGGGAGCATCTTCCAAAACCTCTTGGTTATAACCGGCTCATGTTGCCATCGCATGAATACATTCAATTGCCGGACAGTCTTCCCTACTCATTTGAATATTCAAAGCATGCGACCCTGCTTGCCGATACCTCAAGGATACGTGAGAATTCCTGGATAGAGATTTATTACCCCTCCATTAAATCGAACATTCATATCACCTACAAGACCATCAGCAATAAGAAACTTCTCAAAGAGTATATGGATGATTCTTATACATTGACGGCAAAGCATCAAATAAAGGCGTATGCGATCAACGAGGTCATCACAAAGACACCAAGCGGTAAGACAGCAGTTATCGCCGAGCTGGAAGGCGAAGTGCCAAGCCAGTTCCAGTTTACAATTACTGACTCGACCAAAAATTTTCTGAGGGGGGCGCTCTACTTCAATACGCAGGTTGCAAATGATTCCCTGGCTCCGGCAATTGAATACATGAAACAGGACATTATGCAAATTATTAATACGCTTGAGTGGAAGTGAATCAGAATCTGGTTTGCGGACGGGAACAGTCAACTTAATGACGCCCTTTGGTCAAAAACAGCGCAAATAAAAAACATCATTTTTTCCTATTTTGCGTTCCGCCTAAAGAACTGAAGCAATGGTGAAGGAATATATTCAAAGCAACAAGGACCGGTTTTTGAACGAGCTGTTTGACTGGCTACGTATTCCTTCAATCAGCGCGGACAGCCGCCACAAATCAGATGTGAGGCGTGCCGCAGAATTTCTTAAAGAAAGACTTGTCGCGTCGGGTGTTCAACATGTAGAGATATGCGAAACAAAAGGTCATCCTATTGTATTCGCTGAAACAATTGTTGATCCCAAAAAGCCTACTGTCCTCGTGTATGGACATTATGATGTTCAGCCTGCAGATCCTTTGGATCTATGGGAATCCCCGCCCTTTGAACCTGCTATCAGAAATGATAAGATATATGCCCGGGGATCATGCGACGACAAAGGGCAGGTCTACATGCATGTAAAGGCGTTTGAAACCATGATGAAGCTGGGCCTGCTTACCTGCAATATAAAATTCATGGTGGAAGGCGAAGAGGAAGTAGGGTCAGACAACCTAGCCACGTTCGTCAAAGAAAATCGACAAAGGCTGAGCGCCGATATCATTTTAATATCTGACACAGCACTCATCTCCCTGGATGATCCCTCGATAACGACCGGGCTACGCGGCCTTAGCTACATGGAAGTTGAAGTTACCGGTCCGAATCGCGATCTTCATTCCGGTGTGTATGGAGGTGCGGTTGGCAACCCAATTAATATACTCTCCTCAATGATCGCTTCACTTCATGACGACAAGGGCAGGGTAACAATACCAGGATTCTATGACAAAGTAGCAACACTGAGTCCATCGGAAAGACAAGCCCTGAATAAAGCTCCTTTTAACCTGAATGATTATCAGAGAGAGCTTGGAATAAATGATGTTCATGGAGAAGAAGGTTACACAACGCTGGAACGCACCGGCATAAGACCCACTCTTGACGTTAATGGTATTTGGGGAGGATATACCGGTGAAGGGGCTAAGACCGTGTTACCCTCAAAAGCCTCGGCAAAGATCTCGATGCGATTGGTACCCGATCAGGTCAGTTCGGAGATCACAGCCCTGTTCACAAAACACTTTGAGTCCTTGGCTCCACCCTATGTTAAGGTAAGGGTCATGGCCCATCATGGTGGAGAACCAGCCGTAACGTCAACTTCGTCCGCTTCATTTAAAGCTGCCAGCCTCGCCTTTAAGGAAGTATTCAAGAAAGAACCTATACCAACACGTGATGGGGGTAGCATTCCGATCGTCGCTTTGTTTAAAAAAGAGCTCGGCCTTGATACGGTCCTGATGGGTTTCGGATTTGATAGCGATGCTATTCACTCACCCAATGAACACTATGGCGTTCGCAACTTCATGATGGGAATTGAAACAATAGTAGCTTTCTTCAAGCATTTTACCAATGCGCCGAGATAGTTTCAAAAAAGACTAAGGTTCCCTCCCTTTCTGAATTTTGTCAAATCATAGGCTGGCATCTTTCTGTCTCCAAAGTATTTTTTTCTCGATGTGTTAAAGAGTTGATGAATAATCTCTGCATAGGTGCCTTCTCCACTCAGCCGTCTTCCAAAATGCGAGTCATTCACATTGCCTCCATGCATTTCGCATATCTGATGCCATACTTTATCAAAGCGATCGGGGAAGTTCTTCCGCAGCCAATCCTCGAATATCTTTCCGATAGATCCGTTAAGTCGCACTACAGTCATTCCCACACCCTTAGCTCCATGGTCAGCGGCAGCTTTCAGTATTGCCGGCACTTCGTGATGATTTAGTCCAGGTATAATAGGAGCGTTCATAACGCCAACCGGTATCCCGGCATTAGCAAGCGCCTCAACTGTCTGCAATCTTTTCAGACCGCTGGCTGTCCTCGGTTCCATCACCCTTCTCAGTTCTTCATTCAGTGAAGTGATGGATATGTACACATGAACAAGGTTATCCTGGGAAAGGTCTTTTAACAAGTCGATGTCCCTGCAGATAAGACTATTCTTGGTTATCATGCCAATAGGATGGCGATATGTTGCAAGCACTTTCAGTATACTTCTCGTAATTTCAAGCTTGCGTTCGAGAGGTTGATAGCAATCCGTGTTTCCGCTTAAGCTTATAGGGACGGGTGACCAATTAGGATGAAGAATGAATTTTTCCAGCAACTCTGCCGCATTTTTTTTTACAATGATCTTTGATTCGAAATCCAGGCCGGCATTGAAACCCCAGTATTCGTGCGTATTCCTGGCGTAACAATAAATACAGCCATGTTCGCAACCCTGATAAGGATTTATTGAGTACATCATACCCAGATCCGGACTTGTTACTTTGTTGACTACCGTCTTCGGCGTCTCGTAAAAGATCTGGGTTGTAGGTGCAGAAAACAATGGCTCATCAAGTCCTTCTATATGCTCCGTAACATATTGCGCTTTCAGGAACCTGTTCGCAGTTTTGATTTGTGCTCCTCTTCCTTTGAAATAGTCCTGCTCCTCTTCCATTCAACTAATATTTTTAGTGTTTATACTAACAATAGTAGTTAAGTTTTTGACGACCTTCAATCATTGAAAGCAGAAATTTTCAATAATTTTCAGATCGTGTTAAAAGAAAAAATTCTGCCCTATTTCGAAACCCCGACAGTGGAACTTATGGATCCATTGCTGAAAAATGCCGATGTCCGCCTGTTTGTGAAGCGCGAAGATTTAAATCATCCCAGAATTTCAGGTAACAAGTGGTGGAAATTGAAGCACAATATTCTAGCCGCGCAAAGAGAAGCTAAAACAACACTGCTCACTTATGGCGGCGCTTATTCGAATCATATATATGCAACCTCAGCAGCAGCGTTCGAGCTGGGACTGAATAGTATTGGCGTAATCCGAGGAGAAGAAACGACGCCGCTTAATGAGACGCTCCGGATCGCGAAAGAAAATGGGATGAGATTTTATTATGTATCCAGGCAGGAGTACAAGAAAAAATCCCACAGCGATGAAATCGAAAAACTCCACGTTCTTTTTGGGAATTTCTATAGAATCCCGGAAGGAGGAAGCAACGATCTTGCAATATCGGGTGTGGCGGAGTTTGCAGAAAAGCTCGATAAAGACTTCAATTATGTATGCTGTCCTGTTGGAACAGGTGCAACGCTCGCGGGACTTGTGAGAGGTTTAAAGGGCCAGGGCAAAGTAATAGGATTACTTGTATTGAAAGGCGGAAACGAATGGAACGACGAAATATTAAAATTCGGGCCAGGCTATGAAAATTGGCAATTAATCCATGACTATCACGCAGGCGGGTATGCCAAGGTTACCCCTGAATTGAAATCATTCATGGAGGCTTTTACGATACAGCATGACATTCCTGTTGAGGGGGTTTACTCTGGTAAGCTTTTCTATGGACTATTTGATCTTATCCGCAGTGGATATTTCGAAAGAGGTTCACGCATTCTTGCCATACATACAGGCGGAATCCGGCCTATGCAAAGGATTAGTTTGGATCGGCAAGATTGAATACGTGATGTACCTCCCAAACTTTGCCGTTATGCTTCAGCAGTGAAATGTTGTTCGCTACAAATTCAGCAGTGAAGGTCTTTTTGCTGAATTCATCCCATGCGCGTTCGTAGTTTGATTTTTTGAGATCGCGGAACGCTACCGTAAGGTGGGGATGAAAAGGCTGTTCTTTGTAATTGGCATTGAACAGATTCAACTCTAGCTTACAGTACCGTCGAAGATCCCGCTGAAGCGTTATTAGGCCTTCATTGATCAGAACATTAATGAAGATTACACGTGGTGGGAAGGAAGAGAAATTATCAAGCCTGACGGTTGCCGGCTGTTGGAGGGCCATGAAGGAGTGTAGCTGTTTTGTCAGATTTATCTCCTTTTCTTCATTCCATTTGAATGGCATGTGCAGTGTAATATGCGGGGGTGAATTCAGGGAAGCTTTGCTGTTATAGTGCTCCTTGAAGTACTGCTTTTCTGCTAAGGCCTGGTCGAATATTGGTGGAGGTGGAATGATGGCGATGAAGTATTGCTTATCCTTTCCTGCGCGCGATGAGACAACTCCGGTCATATTTTCGGGAAGATACAAAGCAAAAAAGCCGGCACAAATAAAGTCATCATAACCTGATGACGAGTGATCAGGAAAATTAGTTGCCAACCAGGCTCATCAAGTGGGATCGAATGGACTGCTTTTTCTATTTTTGCCTCAAATCAGACAATGATCATGAGTTACCGCATTGAGAAAGATACCATGGGCGAGGTAAAAGTACCGTCCGACAAGTACTGGGGTGCTCAGACAGAAAGGTCCCGGAATAACTTCAAAATAGGACCTGAGTCAAGTATGCCGAAAGAGATCATATATGCGTTCGCTTACTTAAAAAAGGCAGCCGCCGAGGCAAACCATGAGCTTGGCGTTCTGTCTGAAGATAAGAAGACCATGATAAGCAAGGTCTGTGACGAAATCCTGGCTGGTAAGCTTGACGGGGAGTTTCCCCTTGTGATTTGGCAAACCGGTTCTGGTACTCAAAGTAATATGAATGTCAATGAAGTTATTGCTTACAGAGCTCACGTTTTGCAAGGCGGAAAACTTGATGATGTGAAAAAAGTGCTTCATCCCAATGATGATGTTAACAAGTCACAATCGTCGAACGATACATTCCCCACGGCTATGCACATTGCTTCTTACAAGCAAGTGACGGAAGTCACACTTGGTGGATTGCAAAAATTACGCGCAACACTTGACCAGAAATCCAAAGCCTTTAAGAATATTGTGAAGACCGGCCGTACGCACTTTATGGACGCGACTCCCTTAACGCTTGGCCAGGAATTTTCCGGATATGTCCAGCAACTCGACAACAGCATGCGCGCCATTAAGAATGCGCTGGAGGTAGTTCGCGAATTAGCACTAGGCGGTACAGCCGTTGGTACAGGGTTGAATGCACCCAAAGGGTATGATGTTCTGGTGGCGAAGAAAATCGCGGCGCTCACAGGATATCCGTTCATTACAGCACCCAACAAATTCGAAGCCCTCGCAGCACATGATGCTATGGTCGAACTTTCAGGCGCATTGAAACGCACCGCTGTTTCGCTGATGAAAATCGCAAATGATGTGAGGATGCTAAGCTCCGGTCCCCGTTCAGGTATTGGAGAAATTATTATCCCCGATAATGAACCGGGCTCGTCCATCATGCCAGGTAAAGTAAATCCCACACAGCCCGAAGCGCTTACGATGGTTTGTGCACAAGTGATTGGAAATGATGTCGCCGTTTCTATTGGGGGATGCAGCGGGCATTTTGAACTCAATGTATTTAAACCCGTCATCGCCTCTAATGTTCTTCAGAGTGCCAGATTGATTGGTGATGCCTGCGTATCGTTTAATGACAGCTGCGCCGAAGGTATAGTGGCAAATGAGACCATTATCAAAAAACATCTTGAAAATTCGCTGATGCTTGTCACCGCACTCAATACACATATTGGCTATGAGAATGCGGCTAACATTGCCAAGAAAGCTCATAAGGAAAATAAGACATTGCGTGAGGCCGCTATAGAACTGGGACTGATGACATCAGCACAATTTGATGATTGGGTCAAGCCTGAGAAAATGGTTGGCACCCTCTGACGTGCAATTTTTCACAAAATATTTGTACATTTAAATTGATTTTTTAACCAACCAATAATGAAAAAAGCAATATTCTTATTTTTTTGCCTCACGTTGTTGATTGCTTCAACACAGACCTTTGGCCAGCTTTCGAAGAAAGAAAAGAAAGAATGGAAAAAGAAGGCTAAGCAATTTGCCAAAAACCCTGCGAGTCTTAAGCAACTTACAGAAGACAAGCAAACGGCCGACAATACAGTGGTAACTCAAAATCAAACGCTAACGCAACTACAGGGAAAAATTTCTGAAAAGGATACCAAGATTGCGCAACTTGAAGATGAACTTACTCAACTACGGGGCCAGCTAACCTCTGCGAATGCGGAGCTTGAGCAGCTGAAAGAAACGCCCTCCAATTCAATGGACTTCTCCAAAGGGGTGGTTTTTAAAGTTCAGATCGGAGCATTTAAGCATAAAAATCTTGCGAAGTATTTTGATAATAATCCCAATTTTGGAGGTGAGGCTAAAGATAATGAACCTCAAAAACTCACTATCGGTATATTCCGCGACTATTGGGAAGCTGACACGTTTAAAAAATACATGAGAGAGATGGGCGTAAAAGATGCGTGGATAGTACCATATCAAGATGGACAACGCGTAGAAATCAAGGATGTACTGGAGGGAGTTGTTGGAGATCAACCGACGGAGAGCGCAAACTAGAATCGGCATAAATTTTCTGGGGAAAGCAATGCACACAAGCATTGCTTTCTTTGTTATAGCCCTTCACCAAAATCCTTATTTTTGTCCCATGTGGCGATTCGCAATCTTCTTTTTTCTGCTCAGTGGAAGTGTATGCGCGCAAGTGAGAGTTTCAAAATTGGTCATCAAAGCAAAGGAAGCTTACACTTTACAAAATTCGGATATCCTTGTTGCAGATACGTTGATTATGATGGATTCTTCAAGGTTAGTATTGAATAAACTTAAACCTGATAATTATCTCCGTGTAAAGGTCGGACGCTTCGGTAAAGATTGTGTTATTGATGCTAAAGGCGTAAATGGAAAAGTTGGTAGAAATGGTGTGAACGGAGAAACCCCAACAGGACCATGTCTGAATGGAAGTCCTGGTAAAGAAGGCACTCGTGGCCTGGATGGAACCAGGGGTATAAATCTTTTTCTGTATATGGATAGAATTACAATAAGGGGACAACTAACTATTGATGTTTCCGGCGGTGACGGAGGCAAAGGTGGAAGTGGTGGGAATGGTGGAGGAGGAAGCCCGGGAACAACGCACTGTAAAGGAGGCAATGGCGCGAATGGTGGACTAGCCGGACCCGGTGGGAATGGCGGCAATGCCGGCGCTCTTCAGATAAATGTGCCGAAGCCACAGGTATTCAAGGACCTTGTATTGGCTAAAAAGATCATTGTCAAAGTTAGCGGTGGAGCAGCTGGGCCTTCAGGCAGAGGTGGATACCATGGCGGAGCAGGTTTAGGCCCTTCCAAAAGAAACGGCAAAAACGGCGAGCCTGGTGCTTATAATAAAAGTGGAACTTCAGGTGATAAAGGGGACAATGATTATTCAATGAAACTAATGCATGGACAAAAGATGGGCTATAAAGCAAATTCCGGCACACGAGCAGATAACAGAGTTGTCTAAGGCTATCAATATTAATTCATATTTGTCGGCTATTCTGTTGCAGCGGGGCATCGATGGCTTTGAAAGTGCGAGGAAATTCTTTCGGCCATCCCTGGATTCATTACATGATCCTTTCCTGATGAAAGGAATGTCAGAAGCCGTAAACCGTCTTAAGATAGCAATTACCAACAATGAAAAGATCCTTATCTACGGAGACTATGATGTTGATGGCACCACATCCGTAGCGTTGGTCTACAGTTATATCAGAAAATTCTATCATTGTGACATCTACATCCCCGATCGATATGCTGAAGGATATGGCGTATCTCTTGCCGGAATAGAATGGGCGGAATCCAATAATTACACGTTGATCATTGCACTGGACTGTGGAATCAAGTCTGTCGACCTCGTCGCCCTGGCCAAGAGAAAGGGAATAGATTTTATCATTTGTGATCATCATCTTCCTGATGAAGCATTCCCAGATGCTATTGCCGTGCTGGATCCTAAACAAGATGACTGCCCGTATCCTTATCAAGAATTAAGCGGATGTGGATTGGGTTTTAAGTTTATGCAGGGATATGCACAAAAATATCGAGACGAAAGAGAGGTCTATGAATATTTCGATCTTGTTGCAGTAAGCATAGCATCAGATATTGTGCCATTACAGGCGAAAACAGGATACTTGACCTACTTTGGACTGAAAAAGCTCAATGAAAATCCTAGTCCAGGATTGAAAGCCCTTAAGGATATTGCCGGAATGAAAAACGAACTGGATGTTTCCGGTATTGTGTTCACGCTCGGACCACGAATAAACGCTGCAGGGCGGGTGGCACATGGCAGCGCAGCTGTCGAATTTCTTGTTTCCGCAAACGAAGAGGAAGCCAATACGCTGGCTGAAAAAATTAATCTGAAAAATGAAATCCGGAAACAATTTGATTCGGACATTACCGGGAAGCGCTTGCTATGATTGAAGGCAATGAAGCTTTACGCTCAGCTAAATCCACTGTTCTTTTTAAAAATACCTGGCATAAAGGAGTTATTGGCATTGTTGCTGCTCGATGTGTTGAGAAATATTATCGGCCTACTGTGATCCTCACCGAATCAAATAATAAAATAACCGGCTCTGCGCGAAGCGTGAAGTGGCTTTGATCTTTACAGTGCGATCCTTGAATGCAGTGACTTGCTTGAAAAATTTGGCGGACATAAGTATGCTGCAGGGCTCACTCTCGATCATTAACTAATCTTGAATTGTTTCAACAAAAATTTGAACAGGTGGTATCATCAACCATCACAGAAGCAATGCTTACTCCTGTTATCGAATTGGATATGCCGCATTCATTTTGATACGATCACCGCAAAGTTTCTAACATGATCCTGAACAAATGGCACCCTTTGGTCCCGAAAACCCACGTCCGTTGTTTGAAGCAAGCAAGGTTATATGTTTTCAATTCACTTTCTTCAGTTTCAAAGATCAGTCATGTTCGCTTTCTTGCAGGACAACATAATAATGAAAATGTTTTTCAGGTTGTGGGATTTGACCTTAGCGAACATTACGAAAGACTGTCACGTGGCGATTCTTTTAAGATGGCATTCACCATTGAAGAAAATACATTCAATGGTCTTACATCCGTCCAATTGAGGATCAAAGACATTAAATTTTCCTGACTATGGTTTTGCGCGCCGAACATCTTGTGAAAAAATATAAAACACGAACAGTAGTAAATGATGTTTCTGTACAGGTGAAACAAGGTGAAATTGTTGGGTTGCTTGGACCAAATGGCGCAGGAAAAACAACTTCATTTTACATGATCGTCGGACTTATCAAACCCAATCAGGGAAAGATTTTTTTGGATGACGAGGAAATAACGCCCCTTCCAATGTATCAACGGGCACGTCGCGGCATGGATATCTTGCGCAGGAAGCATCTGTCTTCCGTAAGCTTACTGTCGAAGAAAATATTATGTCAGTACTTGAAATGCGTGAGTTCACCAAACAACAACGCAAGGACAAAGTTGATCAGCTCATCGATGAATTCAGTTTACAAAAAGTGCGAAAGAATATGGGGATGTCCCTCTCCGGCGGAGAACGACGCAGAACAGAAATCGCAAGAGCTCTGGCTGTCGATCCAAACTTCGTACTGCTGGATGAACCCTTTGCAGGTGTTGATCCTATTGCTGTGGAAGAAATTCAATCCATTGTTTCCCGTCTTAAGAACAAGAACATCGGAATTCTCATCACTGATCACAATGTTGACGAAACCCTGTCCATTACCGACAGAGCTTATTTAATGGTGGATGGCAAACTATTCAAGGCTGGTACCGCCGAAGAGCTTGGCAAGTGATCCACAGGTACGAAAAGTATATCTTGGACAAAATTTCGAATTGCGAAGATCTAAAGTCACCTTGCAAAATAACGACAATTGGCAAGACCTGTCCGAAGGGATCTGATTTTTCCACTGTGTTTTTGTATCACCCGACAAACATCACCTCAAGTTTGCTATTTTTGAGTATGCCTAATCGATCATGGGACTTATAAACTCTATACTGACGTGGGTCATGCAAAAGCGCATTCATCAGATTGAGCTTTTCATGAAATATCCCAATGAGGTCCAGGAAGAGTTATTTCGGAAATTAATTCAGACGGCCAGATCTACGGAATTCGGAATCAGCTATGACTTTGCCAGCATTCAGAGCTATGAGCAATTCAAAGAGCGCGTTCCGGTTCAGACTTATGAAAAGCTCTTTCCTAAGATAGAACGGCTGATGAAGGGGGAACAAAATATCTTATGGCCTTCCGAAATAAAATGGTTTTCTAAGTCATCCGGTACGACTAACGCGCGAAGCAAATTTATCCCGGTTTCGCAGGAAGCATTTGAAGATTGCCATTTCAAAGGCGGTAAGGATCTGCTCTCTCTTTATGTTAACAATTGCCCTGATACAAAACTCTTCGATGGGAAAGGCTTGGCTGTTGGTGGCAGTCATCAGATCAATGAACTGGATCCAACGGCTTCCTCCTATTATGGTGATGTTTCTGCCGTCATTATGCGAAATCTTCCGCCATGGGCTCAATTTATCAGAACACCAAGGCTGGAAACTGCCCTGATGGGAAATTGGGAGGAGAAGATCGAAAAGCTTGCGAGAGAAACAGCAAAGGAAAATGTGACCAACATAGCAGGCGTCCCAACGTGGACAATACTGCTTATCCAAAAGATTGTACAGCTGGAGAAAAAGAATAACATTCTTGAAATATGGCCAAACCTGGAAGTATTTTTCCATGGCGCCGTTTCGTTCGCTCCTTATCGATCATTGTTCCAATCGCTGATCCCATCTGAAAAGATGTTATACTGGGAAACATATAACGCAAGCGAAGGATTTTTTGGAATTCAGGACCAGAAGAATTCGGAAGAAATGCTTTTGATGCTTGATTATGGTATCTTTTATGAATTCATTCCTACCGAAGAGATAGATACCGAGACCCCCAACGCTATCCCACTTCGCGATGTGGAACTGGAAAAGAACTACGCCATGGTGATCTCGACAAATTCCGGTTTGTGGAGATATAATATCGGTGATACAATAAAGTTTACATCGAAGTTTCCTTATCGCATCAAGATCTCAGGCAGAACGAAGCACTTCATCAATACGTTTGGAGAAGAAGTGATCGTTGAAAATGCAGAGGCTGCGGTAACAAAAGCCTGCGAATTCACCGGCGCCGTGATCGACAATTTTACGGCGGCCCCGATATACCTTGAAGAAGGACGAAAGGGAGGACACGAATGGATCATCGAATTCAAAGTTCCTCCCGCTGACCTTGAGGAATTTTCCAAAATCCTTGATGAGACATTGAGGTCCATTAATTCAGATTACGACGCAAAGCGTGCGCATAACCTGGCGTTGATAGCACCGAAAATACACAGTGTTAACGAAGGGACGTTTTACAACTGGATGAAGCGCAGAGGTAAGCTTGGCGGCCAGAACAAAGTTCCACGCCTTGCTAACTCCAGGGAGTACGTTGACGACATTCTGAATATGATGCGTGAAGGATGATCGCCTGAGGTCATTCTTTATCAAGCTTATAAGTTGTTTCCGATATCACCTCCATGGGTACTTCCATGTCCTGAGGCAACATTCCGCCTGCCAGCAAGAACATTGTCCCTTTAAGTTCAGACCGGATATCAACGTTACCAGGCCATCCGGTTTTAACGCTTAGTTGGGTTTTTACTTTTTGGTTGCCATTGAGATTGACTTTAGCATTCAGCCCAATTGGAAGCGCAATAACCTTGTCCTTATCTGTTGTTGTGTACACTCCCGCTCCGTTCACCACTGCCTTACCTGACTCAACACTTTCGAGCATCCATGAGTTGTCACACTGAATAGGAAAATCCATCGCAAGACCGGTTTTTGAATTCCAGGTGTCTCCATATTTTACTTTTTTGTCGGGAAACCGAATCAGACCCTGTTCGAAGATCGTCTTCAATGAACCTTCATTGACGAACTGTCCGATCGTTGTTTTCAAGGTTGACCTGGTGCTTTCATCTATCTCGAGTTTATCGACACCAGACCATATATTTTCAGCTTGTTCTACTTTCTCAACAATTCCATCTTTCGTCATGTTGATAAAGAATGGCTTCTCCATCATTGACTTCAGTATTTTATTTTGGGCATTATCTGCAGGACCATCGCTATCCATCACTGTTTCACCCATCATATTCTTCATACTATTCTTCATTTTTACTATCTGAACTTCGAGCCTTCCACCCGATGGGGTAAGAGACACTACCTTCAGCTTCATAGTACTGGAATAGTCATTATTTCCCGTTTGATCCGTACCCATGATCGATTGCTTTATCGTTTGCCGGGTATTATGCGTCATCGTGTAGCCGTCGCCAACCTTGAATGCATACTCAAGTTTTATGCTGCGGGGATTTGGAATAAATGCAGTGACTAACACGAATGACGCGACACAAATCAGGATCTTCATAATTTTCAGTGATTTAATATTATTACTAGCGCCTATTGACGTATAACGTTTCTTAGCCAGGTAGTGATGCTCCAGCGTGAGGTTTCCTCACTCAATGTACCGACCTCGGTCGCCCGGTTCACCTTCTCCACCGTATAGAATGCAGTTGGCAGTATATCTTTCAGCTTATACAGCAACTGCTCCAAAAGGTCCCTTTCAAGAACGGTAAAAACAAGATTTTCATGTCCATCCGGCCCAACTGCATTTACGTGAGTATATCTGAAATTGTTCTTCGTTAGATAGTCTAAAAGTTGTGTCACATCCTTTCTTGTAATGATTCGCACAATTACCTTACCATAGGCAATCCGTTCTTCAATGATCATTCCCACAAAAATACCGGTCGCGAAACCGGCCGGGTAAGCTATATAACAGATCCAATTATCGAGGTGTTCGAAGATCTGGCGTATGGCCATAAGCCAGATGAACGACTCGAAGAATCCAAGCATTGTGGCAGTAAATCTTCTTCCCCCCAGCACATAGATAATCCTGATCGTATTGATCGATACATCGCCGATACGGGCAAGGAAGATCATGACCGGTAGGACCAGGTAACTGAAAATATTTGCGGATATGCCCAATGTGTCTGTAAAAAATCCTTCCATCAGTTCATGTTAAAGGGTGTCAGCCTTCAGTTTATTTGTCATTCATCCAAAAAGATCTTCGAATACTTCCGTGAGTTTTCCAAACGACTTGACCGTGATCTTTGAGTTTTTCCCTTCAAGACCCTTCTGATTATATTTCGAGATATAGATCTCCTCAAAGCCCAACTTTTCCGCCTCGCTTATCCGTTGTTCAATTTTGTTAACGGCTCTCATCTCACCACCGAGGCCGACTTCGGCAGCGAAACAAATTTTATCCGATACTGGTATTTCTTCCATCGAGGAAATGATCGAAATACAAATGGCCAGGTCTATTGCCGGATCTTCTACCCTGATGCCGCCTGCCATATTCAGAAATACATCCTGTGTACCCATTCTGAATCCGCATCTCTTTTCAAGCACGGCCAGCAACATATTAAGTCTCTTTTGATCAAAGCCGGTTGGCGTGCGCTGGGGCGTGCCGTAGGAGGCAGGACTTACCAGGGATTGTATTTCGATGAGCAAGGGTCGGTTGCCTTCAATTGTAGCGCCAATGGTGGCTCCGCTCAGCTTTCCATCCTTTTGTGATATGAGTATTTCGGATGGATTCGATACTTCACGAAGTCCTGTGCCTAGCATCTCATATATGCCGATCTCGGAGGTAGATCCAAAGCGGTTCTTGGTGGTGCGCAGGATACGATATGCAAGGTGACGATCGCCCTCGAACTGAAGGACAGTGTCAACCATGTGTTCAAGAACTTTTGGCCCGGCAAGCATCCCATCCTTGGTAATATGTCCTATCAGGAAAACCGGAGTATTTGTTTCTTTTGCAAATTTCATCAGTTCCGCCGTGCATTGTCGTACCTGTCCAATGCTTCCGGCACCTGAGTCTAATTGACCGGAAAACAATGTTTGTATGGAGTCTATGATCACCACGGTAGGTTCAATGCTTTCAATGGCCTGAAAGATGCTTTTTGTATTTGTTTCCGTGAGTACGTAAAATGTCTGTGATTCACTTCCAAGTCTTTGAGCCCGCATTTTGATTTGCTGTTCACTCTCCTCTCCGGAAACGTATAATACGCGTTGCGACTTTAATTGAAGGCCAACCTGCAACATGAGCGTGGATTTACCTATTCCTGGCTCACCCCCGATAAGTATCAGGGAACCCGGCACAATTCCGCCTCCCAGGACGCGATTTAGCTCCTGATCTGCTGCCTGAACACGGATGTCCTCCGAGGTTTCGACCTCCAGCAAAGTTTTCGCTTTAGGGGCGCGTGTGCGGCCATTTTCCTGCCGCCACTCATTCTTGCTGCCTTCATCCTTGGATATCAGTTCTTCCGCAAAAGTGTTCCAGGAACTACAGGACGGACATTTTCCGAGCCATTTGGCGGATTCATAGCCACAAGACTGACAATAGAAGGTGCTTTTTATTTTAGCCAAAATTTTTCCTTAATTAACGACTGTACAGGTTACTCATCGTTTCCTGCGGGTATGGATGAAGTTGGAAACAATTTTATACTATTACGCCAACTAAACCAGACTGTTGTATGAAGATTTTACTAACCGGGCTTTTAGTTGCCCTCGTTACCCTTAATTCATTTTCACAAAAGCCTCCAATCAAATTTGGTGAAATCCCGATCGAAGACCTTAAAATGGAGAAGTATGACAAAGACTCCTCCGCATCTGCAGTGATCCTCACGGATTATGGTGTTTCATCACTTACCTATAATCAGTCTGTAGGATTTCAGATCTTCTTTGATAGGATTGTGAGGATCAAGATCCTGACAAAAGACGGTCTTGATTGGGCCACTTTCACCGTTCCGTTGTATCATGAAGGAACGACTGATGAAAAATTTTCATCGTTGAAAGCCATCACTTATAACCTTGAAAACGGCAAAATAGTTGAATCCAAACTCAAGAACGACGGCGTGTTCAAAGAAAAGGTAACAGCGAATGTCGATTTTATGAAATTCACGTTGCCAAATGCCCGGCAAGGTTCCATTGTTGAAGTATCATACAGAGTAGTATCTGATTTTCTTTTCAACTTTCAGGATTGGGAATTTCAGCATTCTATCCCAACAAGGTGGAGCGAATACCGCGCCGTTATTCCGGAGTATTTCTATTACGAGCGCTACACTCAGGGTTATGTACCACTTACAATCAACGGTCATGAGACCAGCACAGGTCGCATAAACATAAGCAGTGTGGAGCGAACGGGGACCTATAATACGCAATCCTCATTTGAACACGACCAGATTGACTTTAAGCAAGATAAGTACAGATGGGTATCTCAGGACGTGCCTGCCTTCAAGCAAGAGCCGTACATGACGACCAGCAAGGATTTCATTTCAAAAATCAATTTTGAGCTGGCTTATCACAAGTTTCCAGGTCAGGCTATCAAGTCTTTCATGGGAACCTGGGATGATATCAATAATCAATATGATAAAGATGAAAATTTTGGAAGGGAAATAACCGCAAATGCCTTTCTCAAAAAGATCACCGATGACGTGACTACAGGGATTACAACCCCCGAAGCAAAGATTCATGCGATCAACAATTATGTCAGAAACAATATTGACTGGAATGGATCTACAGTTCGCTACACAGACACGCCGTTCAGAAAGGTGCTGGATGATAAGAAAGGAAGTCTTCTGAGATCAACCTGCTCATGGCGTCCATGCTTGAGAAGGCAGGTTTCAACGTAGCCCCGGTACTTATAAGTACGCGGGATCACGGATTCATTCGGGAAGCCATACCTGTTTCATCTCAATTCAATTATGTTTTGTGCATGGTTACTTTAGGTGATAAGATGATCCTGCTCGACGCTACTGACAAACTGCTTACAACGGGTGTGCTACCTGAGAGATGTCTGAATGGAAAGGGGTTTGTAGTTTCAGACAAAGGCTTTAAGTGGATTCCGCTGAAGTCCTCCGTTAAATCCCGAACTCTCTATAGTGCCGATCTGGCGCTGAGCCCTGAAGGCGAGCTCAAAGGAAAATTACAGATCGATCGTTCAGGGTACTTTGCACAGCGCGACCGGAAAAAATATATCACCAAAGGTGAAGGGGATTATGTCAAAGATTTCATCGCTGGCCGTCCATGGACAGTTGCCAAAAGTCAATTTGTCAACACCAGGGAAATTTCAGAGGCATTCAAAGAGATCCATGAAGTTGTCATAAACGACCATATCGTAGCTTCCGAATCTATCTTATACATCAATCCTTTTGTAGAGATGCAAGAAACTGAGAACCCATTCAAGAGTGAGAAGCGTGAATATCCGGTAGACTTTGGAAGTCCCCATGAAACCATATACATGTGCAAAATTCAGATTCCTCCAGGCTATATTATTGATGAAATTCCTCAAAGTCAGATCCTGAAGCTGCCTGACAATGCTGCCAAATACACTTATAGCATCACTCAGATGGGCTCGACCCTTTCATTTACAAGTAATCTTCAAATAAACAACAGCTTGTTCACACAGGAGGAATATCCGAACCTGAGAGAATTCTATAACCAGATTGTCGCCAAGCAGGCAGAGCAGATCGTTCTTAAGAAAAAGTGATATGAGAAAGATCCTCGTTGTACTCTTGTTTTTTCCCCTCGGCATGTCGATTGGTTATGGTGCTGAACCAAAGTATCCTGTTTCAGGAATTCCTGAAGAACTAAAGAAGGATGTGGATGTTGTGATTCGCGAAGATCACATGACCTTCTCGATCATTTCGCAGAGCAAGGCGGCTATGACCGTTCAATTGGTTGCAACCATCTTCAACGTCAACGGAAAGGGCTATGCGCTATGTAATGTTGGCTACGACAAGTTGAGGAAGATCAATTCATTCAAGGCAAGCACCTATGACGCTGAAGGAAATCTCATAAAAAGGGTCAAGAACAATGAGATACTGGATGAAAGTGCTTTTGATGGCTTGTACAGCGATGACCGAACGAAGTCAGTCGATCTTAGACAGTCAACTTATCCTTATACCGTTGAGTTCGAATACGAGATCGAGTTTAAATTCCTGTTTTATATACCTGGTAGTGTGTTCGGATCGGAAAAGGTCTCTGTCCAGAACGCCAGCTACACACTACAATATCCGGAGGATCTGAAGCCACGATTCAAAGCCACTAATATTTCTGCAGAACCTGTTGTGAGTAAACTGCCAAATGGTTCGCATCAAACACGATGGAGCATGAAAAATCTTATGCCCGTTAAATTTGAAGCCCTGAGCCCGTCAGCGGAGACACTTCTCCCACGTATTTCCGCAGCCCCCACACGATTTGAATATGACGGTTATGTTGGTACTATGGATACCTGGGAAAACTATGGGAAATGGATGGCTTCGCTTAATAAAGGACGGAATAATTTGCCCGAAGCCACAAAAATAAAAGCCAGGGAATTGACCGCCAACCTTAAAACCACAGAGGAAAAAACCAGGGTACTTTATCAATATCTGCAGAATAAAACACGCTATGTCAGCATTCAATTGGGTATTGGCGGCCATCAGCCATTTGAAGCATCTGTCGTTGATCAGACGGGATACGGCGACTGTAAAGCATTATCAAACTATATGATCTCATTGCTGGACGCTGTGGGGATCAAAGCCAACTATGTTCTAATCCTTGCCGGAGATGATGCGTCGCCGCTGGACACCAAATTTCCCAGCTCACAATTCAATCACGTAATCGCTGCCGTTCCCAACGGTACCGATACGCTTTGGCTGGAGTGTACCAGTCAGACTACCCCGTTCGGTTATATGGGTACTTTCACCGGCGACCGAAAGGCGCTGATGATAACTAATGATGGTGCAAAAGTTGTAAAAACAATCTATTACTCTGCTGACCAGAATACGCAGATCAGAAAAGCTCAGGTCGCCCTCCAGGCCAACGGTGATGCTACTGCGAAAGTTAAGACGGTCTATTCAGGCATTCAGTACGAAAACGGCCATCTCAACTTCTTGCTGGAGCGCCAGTACGACGACCAAAAAAAGTGGCTGCAAAAAACTACAGATATCCCCAGCTTCGATGTCTCAACTTTTAGCATGAGCGTCCAAAAAAGTATAATACCCTCTGCAACGGTCAAAGTGGACTACACACTAAAGCGTTTCGCAACGGTAAGCGGTAAGCGCTTTTTCATTACACCAAATCTCATGAACCGTTCAACCTTTGTTCCCGAGAAACTGGAGTCAAGAAAAACCAACGTCATGGTTTCAATGGCTTTTACTGATATTGACACGGTGCAATATGACCTTCCGGAAGGAATTTATCCGGAATTTATTCCAGCCCCGATCACGCTAAAATCACGCTTTGGTGAATACGACGCTCAATTCATACTTGATCAGAACAGACTGATCTATGTCAGGAAGAAAAAAATGAACAAGGGAGAATATCCCGCTGATTCATACAACGAGCTAATTGGTTTCTTTCGCGGCATCAGCAAAGCGGACAATACTAAGATGGTATTCCTAAGCAAAACCTGATGTCTTAAAACGGCGAATTTGGCTCTTTTGACATAAAGTTAAACACAACCCTGTCTGCCAACCCTGGAAGCCACCTGTTCATGAACACCGCCAGCTTACCCTGTGTCGTAAGGACCAATGTCCGCTTTCTCTTTACGGTGGCTGCATAAATATAATGAGCACACTCCTCGGCGCTCATCATGTTACCTTCTTCCCGGGGTGATTCTCCCTGCGCACCACCATTTTTTGTCAGCGCACGTACACGAATATTTGTGGATGTGAATCCAGGACAGGCTGTCAAAACGTGTGTGCCTTTGGGAGCAAGCTCCAGTCTCAGTGCCTCAAGGAATCCATTGAGCGCAAATTTCGAAGCTGAGTAACCGGTTCTTCCGGGGAGCCCTCTAAAACCTGCCACCGAAGATATTCCAACGATTGATCCTTTGTTCCGTACGATCTCTGGAAGACAGTGCTTAGTGGCATATACCATTCCGAAAAAGTTGGTTGCCATTACCCTTTTGACGACCTCAACATCCGCCTCTTCGAAGAGCGCACGCATACTTATGCCTGCGTTGTTCACAAGCACATCGATCGTACCAAATCTCTCAATGGCTTCTTCAACCATTCTCCGGTTGTCGTCCTCAATGCCAACGTCACCACTGAACCCCACAATGTCTGCCACCCCGCGGTCCCTTAGTTCCTTAACGGTCTTTTCCAGGTTGTATCCATTTCTACCGGTGATCATAACCTTAGATCCATTCGCACCAAATTCCGCTGCAAGGGCTTTCCCTATCCCCGAAGATCCCCCCGTGATGATCACTACTTTACCATTCATGTTCCCAGCAGGTTAGTCACATTTACTTATTGTTCAAACCAAATGGATTCATTTGCTCAAAAGTAATGGGAGGGCACTCAAGGTAAGCAACCGGTGACTATACTTCCAACTAAAGTCCGCCCCATTCCGTATCGAGTCCAAAAATAGCAATACTTGCTTAACTTGGACGATTGTTCTGCAGCTATGATCATTGTCAAACTGTTGTCAAGGTTGCCATTTGGCGTTCTTTATGCCCTGTCTGATTTCCTTTTTGTCTTAAGTTTCTATACCATTCGTTACCGTCGAAAATTGGTACAGAGGAACCTCGCCAATTCATTTCCTGAAAAATCGCAGCAAGAGCTTTATGCAATCGAAAAGCAATTTTACCGGAACCTGTGCGACTATGCTGTAGAAATGTTAAAGCTTCTGACAATTAGTAAAGAAGAATTGGGTAAAAGAGTGACATTCAAAAATCCGGAGCTGTGCGATCAATATATTAAGAATGGACAGTCGCTCCTCAATCTTGCATCTCATCATTTCAACTGGGAATGGCTCCTGACAGCAGGATCGTTTTCATTGCCCGGTGAAATGGACTTTGTTTACCAACCCGTTAACAACGAATTCTTTGATCGATTTTCCCGGCTATCGCGAACTAGGTTTGGCGCTCATGCCATCCGCCGCGACGCGGTGGCCCGTGAAATTGTAAAACGTAAAACCATTGTAAGGAACATCGCTCTCGTTGGTGATCAATATCCTGGCTATGGCCACGACAAAAAGTTTCCAGTACAATTCATGAACCAGGATACCGTGTTTTTTTATGGATCGGTACAGCTCGCTGTATTAACACAATATCCTGTTATGTATTATGCTATGCGCAAAGTTAGGCGCGGTTATTATGAAGCAACTATTGTTGAGCTTGCTAAACCGCCTTATGGAAAAGACGATCAGGCGATCATTACAAAATACGTTGCAGAGGTTGAGTCCCTCATCCGCGAAAGACCCTCAGAGTGGTTATGGTCTCACAATCGTTGGAAAACACGTCATCTCAAGACAGGAGACGATTAGCCGTAAAGCTTGGAAGCGCAAAAGCAATTAAGGGGAAATTCTTAAATACCCCAGTTTGGGTCTGATCCCTCGTTATATTCTTTTTTAGATTGGAACACCTATCATCCCTAAACGTATGTTTAAACTCATCACCGGTTTACTCTTTATTATTTCATTCTGCTGCGCGGCACAATCTCCTGCAATTTTCATGGAAGGAGATGTTAGTACAAATCTCAATGAGCGAGACCTGGCAATTTCTCCTGATGGAACGGAAATGCTTTATACGATTCAAGCAAGTCAGCACGCATTATCAACGATCATTCACCGGAAGAAGACATCAGGCGGAAAATGGTCTGCTCCTGAAGTTGCTTCATTCTCCGGTATGTACAGCGACCTCGAGCCAGCCTTTAGTCCGGACGGCCGAAAAATTTTTTTCAGTTCCAACCGACCCCTTTCCGCTGGAAAGGTAAAAGACTATGATATCTGGATGGTTGAAAAAAATAATACAGGTTGGTCCGTTCCCAAAAATATCGGCAGCCCTGTCAATACATCGGCTAATGAATTCTATCCATCGGTGACCAATAACGGCAGCATCTATTTCACTGGCGAGTACAGCAAAGGCATAGGAAAGGAAGATATCTTCATAAGCAAATATTCTAGTGGTACTTATACCGAGCCCGTTGCGCTGGATACCGCTGTAAATTCAAAGCTGTGGGAATTCAATGCATTCGTTTCGCCGGATGAATCATTCATACTTTTCACGTCGTACGGGCGCGACAGCGACAAAGGCGGAGGAGATCTCTACATAAGTCAGAGGAGGGAAAACAAGTGGCAACCTGCACAACCACTTACTTTGATAAATTCGGCACAACTCGATTATTGTCCCTTCGTAACCAATGGTAAATTGTATTTTACCAGCGGGCGGCACTCAATAAAAGGTGAGAATGAAAAAGCTATCACCTATTCTGAGTTGATTAAATTATACAACGGTCCGGCTAATGGCTCTGAAAATATTTACTGGATCGATTTTGGCGGAAGTAACAAAAAACGTTGAAGCCCGCTCTAGACAAGCATTTGCTCAATATCATCTTTGGTCAGCTGCTTCATAAAACTTTCCTCTGTTGTGATCAAGTTCAGTAGTGAGTTTAAGTTTCCGCTTCTGAAGGGTAAGGATTTTTTCCTCAACAGAATTTCGCGTGATAAATTTATAGGTGAAAACTTTTTTCTTCTGGCCTATGCGATGTGCCCTGTCAACAGCCTGAGCCTCCACTGCAGGATTCCACCATGGATCTAGAATGAACACGTAATCTGCTTCTGTTAAATTCAAACCCAAGACCCCCTGCTTTTATGGAGATCAGGAATACTTTCAGATTATGATCTTTGTTAAATCGTTCAACCTGTTCTTTTCGATCCGTGCTTGATCCATCTAAGATATGCAAAATCTATTTTGTTGGTCTTTAAATATTGCCTGACCAGTTCCAGGTGCTTTACAAATTGACTAAAAATCAAAACCTTATGACCTTCTGCAATAGCATTTTCAAGCATGTGGGTGATATCTTCCAGCTTTCCCGAATCGCCAGTATAGCCCTGCTCCACCATGCGCGGATGATTCGCCAGTTGTCGAAGTTTTGTCAAGCCCTCAAGAATCATGAACCGGCTGTTGCCCAAGTCCTTCCTGTTCTATCAGTTTGAATATCTTTTCGCGGTAATGCGTTTTTACTTCTTCATACCGCTTCTCCTGCTCCGGAGACATAGAGCAGTATTGAATGTTTTCCACCTTTTCAGGAAGTTCAGTAGCTACCTGCGATTTATGTCTTCTGAGAATGAAAGGCTTAATCACGGAATGCAATTTTTTTGAACGTGACTCATCATTCTTCTTTTCAATCGGATTCTGAAATTCATTTCTGAAATAAGTCTGAGTGCCTAAAATGCCCGGATTGATGAATGACATCTGAGACCATAAATCCATTGTGGTATTTTCGATTGGCGTTCCTGTTAGTACCAGCTTGTGCCGTGATTTCAATTCACGCACAGCTTTTGCAATATTTGAAGTTGGATTTTTGATTACCTGCGATTCGTCCAGAATGATATAATTAAAATAAAACTGCTGCAAGTAACTCGACGTCTAAGACGTGTAATCCCATAAGAGGTAAGGACCAGATCATATTTTTCAAAACGCTTAATATCTTTGTTTCGTAGTGTACCCGTATAATTTAAATATCTTAAGTTCAGGTGTAAATTTGTTTGCCTCCATTTCCCAATTATAAATAAGGGAAGTCGGCATGATCAAGCAACGTGGTCCCGGCGCCGGCTTCTTTTTCCGCCTGCAGCAATGTTAAGCGTCTGAACTGTTTTCCCAAGCCCATGTCGTCAGCAAGGCATCCTCCGAGTCTGTATTCATTGAGGAATCTCAGCCAGTTGTAGCCCGCCCGTTGATAAGGGCGCAATTCACCCTTGAAACCGGCAGGCAAGCGGATAATTCTTGATTCCACTGAATGAATTCAACGATCTGAAGCTTTTCACTCAGATGGACTTTGGCCAGATTTCCTTCCTCCAGCTCTTTAACCAGATTAAGATGATGCTTCCGGAAGACAGGCTTTTCATTCTCTCCATCTGTTTCACTAAGCGCAAACAAGATCCGCATATTTTGTTAGCCACGCTTCAGGAATAATCGCAATCTCTCCATTTGGAAGTTTGAATTCCACCTTCTTCCGCATGATGAGTCTTCGAAGTTCTTTGAATGGAATTTCAAATTCACCGAAACGGATTTTCGCATGGATATCAAACCAATCGATATTCTCTTTTACCTCGACTTCAATGACAGCTTTACCAACAAAATATTTTTTATCACGGCTTTCCGGCTGACTTACTTCAAACCCGAGATTTAAGAGGTTAACCCGATTTTCATTGAGCCAGGAAAATGCTTCAGACTTTGGAATTGCAATTCTAAAACCTTTCATGGGCAAACCAAGCTTTTGCAGGGTGTGAAGAAAATTCTTTTCTTCATCCGTCTTTCGTCGTCACCCGGTGAAAAACATAACCTTCACCCTGCTTCTCCAGGGTTACACTTACAGGACCAATATTATCACCACGAAATCGATGTTTGCCATATTTAAATGAAAGGTCAAAAACAATTTTTCCAGCTTCATCACTACCTGTATCCTCTGTCTTCGGTGAACGGTCTATCATCAAAAAGCGAAGTCGCGCAGACGAGCTTTGCGCTGTATGCAATTCCGAAAGTGTAAGTACCGGATGTGGATCGTAGGTACTTTTATTGATTTCAAAACCTCGAGCTTCCACGTCATCAAATGATGCAATGAGCGGAGCGACAAATCTATTGTAATATGTCTCTTCTACATTTTTCGGAATAACCACATACTTTTTTGTGAAAAATGGAATTAGTTTCTTCCCATCAACATGTTTTTCAAATCCATAAAGCTTTCCGTTCAACACCATCCATGCCGGGTTTTTGCAAATCAGATAAGCGGAGGAGTTGGGTAAGTCTATTTTTTTTCCCTGATAAAATATAGTAGGATAGTAATTTGTATTCTCCTCTGTGCGCATGAAATGAAATTGGATCGTAGCTCGTCTTATCCAGCACTTCAATTTTGCGCCATGTCGGTTCTCCGTCATTTCCCATTTCAAAGAGAATTTTTCCCTTTCATTTTTTCCAGGATCTTTGCCCGGCGCTTTTCCATGTAATCTTCAATCTGCTCCTGGACCATCTCATTGCCCTTTACCTTATCGTAGGTCTTTGAAAAAAATTCCTCGGGCTTCATGAATTTCGCGGAGAACTTTTTAACGATCGATTCCTGGGCCATGGAATCCATGATCTCTATCAATTCAAAATCCCGGTCATCCAGACCTTTGGAAAATTCGCGGGCATTTTTGGGGGAAATATTCTGATGCTGGTACGTAAGCTTCCCTTTATCATCCAAATGGACGATATAGGATTCGAAAACGAATCCGAGGTATTCGTGTTGATACAGCGAATAAATGATCTGAAACGGTTGTGAGGCTGAGACTTTCATCCAAAAACAACGTTTTGATGAAAACGGAACTCGAAAATTAGGGATTATCTCATTAAAAACGGATATTTTTCTTGGAAAATTTGGTACACGGATATTACAAATTCTGAACGGACGCAAATCGGGAGGCCAGTGCAGCGGGCCTGGAGGAAATGAGCACTGTCACAATTGTCATCACGATAGAATACGTAAACAAAATCTGATAATGACCATTTTTACCGGGATAACCATCGACAACAGCAGAGTCCATTCCCATGCTGAACCAGACTAAAATTCTGTTGAAGCACTACGATCAGCGCACCGATCACTAAACCCAAGCCTGTTCCTATTGCCGCAATCAGCAAGCCCTCCGTTATAAAGACCTTCTTCAAATATATGCTATCGGCGCCCATCGACGACATAATGGTAATATCTCTTTTCTTATCCAACGCAAGCATCATTAGGCTGAAATAAATATTGATGGATCCGATAACAATCAATAGTACCGCGGCGATTGAAGCAAATAATTTTTCCAGCTTCAAAACCCGATAAAGATCCTCGTGTTGTTCTTCCGCATTCAGCACCTTGAAATCATTACCGAGCAGGTTCTCGAGATCGGACTCGATATCTTCCATGTCTACTATTGTCCCCGGTCTTGATCTCGAATGAAGTACGTCTATCGCTATAACTCAACAGTTCTTTGGCAAACTCAAGGGGTACGATAATATAGCTTTCATCAAAATTTTGAATGATCGAAAATACACCCCCGGGAAAAATATTCTTTTGAGTATAAAGTTTGGAAGGATCGATTGCGCCCCCTTTGGCATTCTTCACGTAGAACAGTTGAAGAGGATAAAAGTCCTGGTCCAACGCAATGGATAAGGTGCTTTTTACACCATAACCAATAAGAGCCCGGTCAAGTCCGTTCTTTTTCAAAGCCAGTTCCCCCTCCACGATGCTTTCCATCGGTATCCGCTTCTGCTCAATGAAATTGTCACTTACGCCTTTTACCATTACTCCCTGGTTGGCACTATTATACCGTGCGTAGGCTGTGATCCTCAATGACCTCAGTTACGATCTTCACCCCTGGTAACGGTCTTTATCTTATCAAGCAAGACTTTGTCAACAACAAATGATTTTCCCTTGGTTGCCTCGATCTTGATCTCAGGGTCAAATGAATTGTTTATGGAATGAAGTAGATCACCCAGTCCATTAAATATGGAAAGCACAATGATTATTGCAGCAGAAATTATGGCCACAGCTATTACTGAAATGATCGAAATTATGTTGATGAAATTCTTCTTCCGCTTGGATAAAAGATAACGTCTTGCTATGAAAAATGGAAGATTCAAGTGATGCCCCGATTGTTGGTAAAGTTACTTACCGCTCGAATTCTTTTCAGGAGGAATGTTCAGATTTTTGATAAGGTCCTCCATGCGAGATAGCTTTCTCCTCCACTTCATCCTTATAAAAAATCAGCTCCGGAACTATTCCGTACCTGCTTGCCGATCTTGTCGCCTAATGCTTTCCGTACTTCACTCTTGTGACGATTGATATTTTCCAGCGTTTTTTCTTTTTCTTTTGCCAGCAGCATGCTAATGTAAACTTTCGCCACACTTAGATCAGGATTCATCCGTACATCAGCGATCGTAGATAAATGCATTCTCGAGGATACCACGCTTGTCCCGCTGAAAAATCTCACTCAACTCCTTTTGAATAAGCTTAGCATATTTCTGTTGTCTCGTCGTGCCACTCATGATCACAAATATCTCGGATCAATCAACAATTAGCAATGAACCATTGGCAATTATAAAAACCTGCTCTAATTTGTGCTCTTTAAAGCTTTTACTTGTTACGATATTTTCGAATCAACGATCCTTACCGACTGCTTGGACTACTGGTCATCTTTGCTCCTTATCCATCTGCCACTGTTTATTGATTCGCCTGATCTCACTTATCCTGAACTAAAAAGCTTTATTGTCGGTGAAAAAGTCCATGAGGGAAATGCATTGTATACTGAAGTGGTCGATCCTGTCGGACCGCTCGCGGGATGGTTTGATGGCCTGATGCACATTCTGTTCGGACGTTCCTTGCTCATAAGGCATATTCTGGCATTCATGCTGATCTTTGTTCAGGCGTCGTATCTGGGTATCGTTTTTGCAAATCAGAAGGCATTCGCAGAGGGAACGTATATCCCATCTTTGGTGTATATAATCGCCATCTCGTTTTCATTCGATACGATATCACTGACACCGGAGCTTCTTGGAGCTGGTGCGCTCCTTCCTGCACTCAGCAGTCTCTTTAAGGAGATCGAATTCCGTGAACAAAGACGCGAGTCCATTTTCAACCTCGGTCTCTATATTAGCGTGGCTTCTCTCTTTTCATTTTCCTACAGCGTCTTTATCATTGGATCGATCATCAGCCTGGCGTTCTTCACACGAAGCACGCTTAGAAAATACATTCTTCTGATCATTGGATTCATGCTTCCCCATCTTTTGTTAATAGCGATATACTATCTGAAAGCTGGACTGCCGGAGCTTTGGCAATACTATTATGTTCCAAACTTTGCTTTATACTCCGTCCGGTATATTTCATCGGGAGGCTTATGGACTTTGCTGACACTTCCCTTGGCATTCCTTGTGATCGCTGTGGTCATGATGAATCGGGAAGCAAGATTGTCCAAGTATCAGACCCAACTCGTTCAGGCAATGTTTTTCTGGATGATCTTCGCTTTTATCCAGGTATTATATTCAAAGGATTTCCGGCCCCAGAATTTCATCACGCTGATACCTGGACTGAGTTTTTTTATTACACACTTTCTACTCATTATACCCAAACGAAAATATGCTGAGATCTCAATATGGGTCTTTCTCGGGGGTACTGTACTCATATCCTATCTGGCACGCTATGGCGCCTTCGAAAGTGTCAACTACGCCACTCTCATAGTGCCTGAACAGGATTCAAGTCATACAGGGAAGCGATTGCTCGTTCTGGATGAATCATGGAGCATATATAAGGACAATAAGCTTGCCTCTCCTTTTTTGGACTGGCATCTGACTAAAATGGTTTTCTCCCAACCTGAGTACTACGACAACATTATTAAGGTCTACGACGGTTTGAAGTCAGATCCCCCGGAAGTAATAAGAGACAAAAATGATTTGATGAAACCCTTTATGGATAGGTTGCCCGAGCTTCAGCAAAGCTACAAACGGCAGGGCATGTACTATATCAGGAATGTCAGCAAGTGATCTTATCAACTCTCCGAGCATGTCTTCCGCCTTCAAACGGGGTCCCCAGGAATTTTTCTACGATCTTACGAGCTGCATCCTCTGGGATGAACCTGGCCGGTATGCATACGATGTTAGCATTATTGTGAGCACGGGCTAGTCCTGCCAGTTCCTCTTCCCAGCAGATCGCCGCCCGAATGCCAGCGTGTTTATTAGCTGTAATGGCTACTCCATTTGCGCTTCCGCATACCAGGATACCGAATTCATATTCCTTTGACTCCACCGCATTTGAAACAGGGTGCGCGAAGTCAGCATAGTCAGATGACTGGTCCGAATAAGCACCGAAGTCATTTACCTGATGACCTTCAGCTGTAAGCATGATCTTCAGGCTTTCCTTATATTGATAACCTGCGTGGTCGCTTCCAATCGCGAGTTTCATGATGGTGCAGACTGTTGTTCACGAAGTAGTTCTTCCGCTTCTTCTTTAGCCTTTCTTTTTGCGACACCTGCAGATATCAGAATGCTGATCTCAAATAACAGGTAAAGTGGCAGGGTGATAAGCATTTGACTAAGTGGGTCAGGCGGTGTTACAATGGCCGCTACAATAAGGATAATGATAATAGAGTGCTTTCTATATTTTCGCAGGAATTCGGGTGTTACAATTCCAACTTTCGTCAAAAAATAGATCACGACCGGAAGTTGAAAAAGGAGTCCTGATCCCAGCACCAATAGCACCACCGTAGATACATATGATGTGATATCGAATTCATTGACCACCATTTCGCTGATGCTGTAGTTGGCAAGGAAGTATACCATCCAGGGGGCGATAACATAAAACCCGAACGTAACACCGAAGAAGAAAAGCACAGAAACTGCGGCAACGGCGCCCCTGGAATATTTCCGTTCATTGTGTTGAAGACCGGGCTTAATGAATCGCCATATCTCCCAGCATACGTAGGGAAAAGCAATTACCAATCCTATGATGAAGGAAGCCATGATGTGCATTGTGAACTGGCCAGTCATGTTCCTGCTTTGGACCTTGAAAGGAATATCGGTAATACAAAGCCCGTCATAGCCAAGGAAATCCCCAAGCTTGCACAGGGCTCTGAAGGTTGGAAACTCCGGTCTGGCTGGTGCAAAGATGATGTTCTCAAAAATCCACTTTGCACCCAGAAATGCAACAATTGTAAAAGTGACTATAGCTATCAGAGATCGGATCAGGTGCCATCTTAATTCCTCGAGGTGGTCGAGGAAACTCATCTCTTTCTCTTCATTCAGCTCTTGATCCAGTGGCATAGAGACGTTGTGATTATAGATTCAATAATTTCAGTACAATGGAAACTTGGTCATGAAGCGATTTACTTTCCGCTTCACGGATTTGAGATGTTTTACGTCTTCGGGTTTCTGAAGGGCTTCATCGATCAACTCAACAACCTTTACCACGTCCTTTTCTTTCAACCCACGTGTTGTGATCGCCGGCGTTCCGATACGCATCCCTGATGTAACCATGGGTGATTGTGTATCGAAAGGCACCATATTCTTGTTGATTGTGATATCTGACTGGATAAGCGCCTCTTCAGCTTTTTTTCCGGTAAGATTTTTCGATCTAAGATCGATCAGCATCAGGTGATTATCCGTACCGCCTGAAATTATCTTATACCCCTTGTCCAGAAAAGCCTGCGCCATGGCCTTGGCATTTTTTGAGACCTGTAAGATATAGTCCATGTATTCATCGGAAAGCGCTTCCATGAAACTTACGGCCTTGGCCGCTATGACATGTTCCAGAGGGCCTCCCTGTGTTCCAGGAAAAACACCCGAATCCAGAACGGACGTGATTTTTCGAAGTTCTCCCTTAGGGGTCTTAAGGCCCCAGGGGTTATCAAAGTTACGTCCGACGAGGATCATGCCTCCCCTGGGTCCTCGCAGGGTTTTGTGTGTGGTTGTTGTTACGATATGACACTGCTCCATTGGATCGGCTAGCAACCCTCTTGCGATCAATCCCGCAGGATGCGAAATATCTGCCAGCAACAATGCCCCTACGCTGTCAGCTGCCTGGCGCAATTTGACGTAATCCCAGTCGCGGCTGTAAGCAGATGCACCACATATGATCAATTTGGGCTGCTCCTTTTGTGCTATCTCTATGACCTTATCAAAATCTATTAACCCGGTCGCTTCTTCAACCCCGTAAAAGCTAGGGTGGTATAGTTTGCCCGAAAAATTGACCGGCGATCCGTGTGTAAGGTGACCACCATGTGAAAGGTCAAAACCAAGTATTTTGTCTCCAGGTTTCAGGCACGCCAGCATAACCGCTGCATTCGCCTGCGCGCCCGAATGAGGTTGTACATTCGCCCATTCGGCGCCAAACAATTTCTTTGCCCGATCTATTGCCAGCTGCTCCACCTCATCTACGACCTCGCAGCCGCCATAATATCGTTTCCCGGGAAGGCCCTCAGCATATTTGTTTGTAAGGACCGTGCCCTGAGCTTTCATCACCTGGAGGGAAGTGAAATTCTCTGATGCAATAAGCTCAATGCCGCTTTCCTGCCGCTGTTTTTCTTTGTCAATAAGATCGAAAATGGCTTTGTCGCGTTTCATCTGATGATAGGTGTTTTAAAGAAGGGTCAAAAATACGCCTGCAGGTTGAGAACGCAAATTTGTTTCCTCTGCTTTTTGCGGGTTGCCGAAACGGATCCTCAAACTGCCATCGGCACTGATACCCTCACTCATAATATATATACGTGATCTTTTTCAGTGAAAGATCTCCCTTGCTGCAAAAGTCTACCACGAGCCACTGCTTCCTCCTCCTCCAAAGCTGCCGCCGCCGCCGGAAAATCCGCCACCGCCACCGCCGGATGACCAACCGCCGCCTGACCAGCCCGAACCGGAAGACCAGCTCCATCCGCGTCCGGTACTTCCTTTCACGGTCATTTTTTTTCCCCATGCAGTTTTAGGCAGGAGCATTTTAAGTAATGGGAACGCAATAACATAAACAACGAGCACGGCGAAGCCACCCGTTATTCCTACCACCGCCATGGGAAACAATGCATAAAAAGGAATGAGGAATGCGTAGAGAAACCAGCCACTGCATCCCGGCGTGATGATCCCTACAAAAGTGAATGTGCCCAGAATAATGAAAATGAATAAGCCGAGGGCGATTCGGCCTTTCCATCCCAATTCGTCGCTTGCTTCTCCCTCGGCGTCAGCGGCGTATTCACCTCCAATTGCCGAAATCATGGCGTTGACACCCGCTTTGACACCTTCATCATAGTCATTTTTCCTGAAAGCCGGTGCGATCTTATTTCTGATGATCCGGTTGCTAATCGCGTCTGTGAGAACACCCTCGAGCCCTTGTCCCACCTCTATCCTCATCTTGTGGTCGTTGATTGCGATCAGCAGGAGCGCTCCATTGTCTTTTGCTTGCTGACCGAGTTTCCACGCCGTGGCTACACGCAAAGAATACTCCTCAAGAATATCGCCGTCCAGCGAAGGAATGATGAGCACTGCAATTTGATTTGACGTGGAGTCTTCGTGTACCTTGAGTTGCTTCTCCAGTTGATCAATTGTACCCTGAGACAGAACATGCGCTTCATCATGAACGTGTATTCCCCACAATTCAGGTATACTTCGCTGCGCGAAAACGTTGACGCAGCAAACGATCATGCTGGCTATAAGAAGCAGTACTTGCGCATTTTGCCGCTTAAGGACACATTCAATCATTTGCCTATGTTTTAAGTAATTGATCCGCAGTTACCATGAATTGCTTGATCCTCCTCCTCCGAAGCTTCCTCCGCCTCCAAAATCGCCTCCCCAGGATCCTCCCGATGACGATCCGCCGCCGCCAAATCCACCCCAAGGGACAACCCACCCCCTACCTGACGACCAATATCCACCACCTCCACGACCACCTCTTCCGCGACGTGAAAGTATGATGATAATTATTATCACAATGAGTATCGTTCCCAGCGGAGACCTCTTGGAGATGCGTTTTCTAGCAGGTGGATCTGTATTCTTATACTCACCTTTGATCACCTGTATTATTGCGTGGACACCTGCTTCAACACCGGCATCATAATTTTGCTGGCGGAATAAGGGAGCGATCTCATTCCTGTTGATGCGGCTTGAGACCGCATCTGTGAGGACGCCCTCCAGTCCCTGGCCTACTTCTATTCTCAACTTGCGGTCAGCAATTGATATCAGCAATAATGCACCGTTGTCCTTATCCTGCTTACCCAGCTTCCAGGCTTCAGCGACGCGTAAGGAATAGTCTTCGAGGGGTTGACCCTCTAAAGAAGGCACGATGAGCACGGCAATCTGGTTACTCGATGAATCGCGGTCTGCTTTGAGAACGCGTTCCAAATTTGCTACGGTAGCTGGAGAGAGCACGTTGGCTTCATCGTGAACCCATCTCCCACCATGTTCTGGTATTGCAAGTTGCGCCTTCAGACAAAATGGAAGGAAAGCGACAATGAACGCACAAAGAAGCCGGACCGCCTGATAGCTTTTCATAGCGCACATCGGTCAGTCTAATCTAAGGTCATCGCGCAGCTCATTGGTGTCGTCTTCAGTCCTGAGAAAGCCTTTCTCTAACAATAGTTCACCACATCGCATGATACCTGACTCCAGTCCTTCAACAATTCTACCTGCACGGATCTGTGCGATAAGATCCGATACAATGGCATCCCACTGTTTCTGATCCACAACTTTGTTTATGCCTTTGTCACCCATTACAATTACTTCATGTTCAAAGAAAGAAATGAAGATCATTATCCCTGTTCGTTGCTTCGTATTGAATACCTCTTCTGCAAGGAATGCATTCTCTGCTCGACGACGCGTAACGTCATCGAGATAAACCCTACTGATAAGAATTCTTCTCACTGATCTCGAAAAATTGGGAATTATTCCAGCGATAAGTCCGCCAGCAGCAACAAGAACGAAAATGAAGGCCGGATCATAGAATAATGTATAGCTGGTATTTGTAAAGAAGTAACGGTCAAGAACGACGATCAACATGAATGTTAGGCTGGCTCCTATAAGACTTGCTTTGTAGTTGGCAATGAGATATCTGCCGCTTTGCTCAACCATCACAGGAACGATCTCACCTGAAATCTTTTCCTCTGCTTTGAAGACCGCATTTTTGATGCGCCGGAGATCTGAATCACTGAAGCGTTGCCTTGTACTCATCTTTACATCTTAAAAACACATGAGGTGTATGCACCTTTGATTATTGTTGATCGTATTCAGCTCGGAAGATAGTGACAACAGCCGGTAAAAACCATTCTGAAGTTTTCAGCGGCTGGTTGATCAAGTTCTCACGCACTGCCTGAGGTAAAGTTGTATTGAGTTTTCAAGACCAAAGTAAAGGGCATCACTTATCAATGCGTGACCGATGGATACCTCATCAAGATATGGTATGCTTTGAACCAGGAATTTTAGATTGTTGAGGTCCAGATCGTGGCCTGCATTGATGCCCATTCCGGTTTCATGGGCAATTCTAGCGCTTTCAACATACGGCTTTACAGCTACTTCTCTGTTAACAACATACTCGTGGGCATAAGGCTCAGTATACAGTTCAACACGATCCGCTCGAACCTTTGCAGCTCCTTCAATCATTCGGGGTGTTGGATCGACGAACACGGAAACTCTTACGCCATAAGACTTTATCTCAGCACAAATATCCTTTAGCATGCCTGCATGTCGCAACGTATCCCAGCCCGCATTTGATGTGATCGCATCGGGCTCATCCGGAACCAAGGTTGCCTGAGCCGGTCTAACCTCTTTGATAAGTTTCATGTAACGAGCATCAGGGTATCCTTCTATGTTGAATTCTGTTTGAACGACGTCTTTAAGTTTCAAGACATCAGCATATCTTATATGTCTTTCATCTGGACGCGGATGAACTGTGATACCTTGCGCACCAAATCTTTCGCAGTCAATGGCCGCTTTGATGACATCAGGATTATTTCCTCCACGTGCATTCCGGAGTGTTGCAATTTTATTAATATTGACGCTAAGTCTTGTCATACCTGATCTTGTTCCGCGGATGTGAGCATAAATTGTTTAACTAAATCACTCCAAAATTCGTTTCGAAATTTACATCAACAGCAACTTTTATGAGCTTAAAGCAACAAATTGATAGTGATATAAAAAAAGCAATGCTGGCCAAGAATAAAGAAGAACTTGAAGCATTGCGGAGTATTAAGTCGCTTATACTCCTGGCCGAGACAGATAAAGGTGCAAGCGACGAGATCTCGGCAGACAAAGAAAATAAGCTGCTGGTAAAAGCGGTCAAACAGCGTAAGGAGTCAGCGGATATTTTCAACCAGCAGAATAGGAAAGATCTTGCGGACAAAGAATTGTTCCAGCTTGACGTCATAAGCCGTTATCTTCCCAAGCAACTTTCTGAGGCTGACATAGAAAGTGCCTTAAAGGCAATTATCGAAGAATTAGGCGCAAAAGGCCCTCAGGACATGGGCAAAGTGATGGGTGTCGCCACAAAATCGCTGGCTGGTCAGGCCGATGGAAAAGTCATTTCTGAAACCGTAAAAAGACTTTTAAGCACTTGAAAGGAATTGATATAATCCTGATTATTTTTTTCATAATAGGAGCCTTTCAAGGGTATAAATCCGGATTCCTGCTTGAGTTATTCTCTCTTTTGGCTGTTGTTCTTGGTATCTTGGGAGGATTCAAGCTCATGGGTTATGCGATGGTCCTTCTCGATAATAAATTCAATATTGATGAAAAGGTACTGCCATATATTGCCTTTGCAGTAGTATTCATCATCATTGTAATTGGAGTCAATCTCCTGGGCAAGATCGTTAAGGCATCCGTTAGCAAATCTTTCCTGGGAAGTATCGATCAGTTGGCGGGAGGCGTATTGGGATTTATAAGGACAGTTTTCGTAGTGAGTGTGATGCTGTGGATCGCGGATTCACTCCATTTCAAGTTTCTTTCCAAGTGGTCCGAAGATTCATGGGTATATCCTAAGGTGGCAGAGTTTGCGCCGAAAATAACGCATTGGATCGGGAATTTTGTACCATTCTTTAGAGATGTTTTTTAAGAGAGCCTTCGCCAAAAACTTTTCTTTCTCGTTATTTTTTTTCTTTATTTATCATCGATAATGATATCATGGCACTTGTTGTAAGGGAAGAGAACGGATACAGATATGTCGATGAAGGCCAGGGACCTGTGCTGTTGCTGCTGCATGGATTGTTTGGCGCATTCAGTAATTGGGAAGGTGTTGTCGATGGGTTTTCAAGAAATTACCGGGTGGTTATTCCCATGTTGCCCATCTATGAAATGCCAATTCGGGACGCAGGACTTGAAGGATTGCGAAAATTTGTCGAAGATTTTGTCGCTTTCAAAAAACTTGGAGAACTCATCATGATGGGAAATAGCCTGGGAGGACATATTGCCTTGATTTATACCTTAAATAACGCGCAAAAGGTAAAAAAACTTGTTCTTACGGGAAGTTCTGGCCTTTTTGAAGATTCAATGGGCGGTTCTTATCCAAAAAGAGGTAACTATCAATATATTAAGGAACGTGTTTCCTATACTTTTTACAATCCGGATGTGGCAACAAAGGAATTGATTGATGAAGTTTTTGAAATCACCAACAGCATTCCGAAATGTCTGCGGATTGTCGCTATAGCAAAATCGGCGCAACGTAACAATCATGGCCGAAGAAATTCCGAATATTAAAATTCCTACGTTTTGGTGTGGGGATTGAATGATACTATTACACCACCGATGGTCGCTCATGAATTTAACCGGCTAATACCTAATTCAGAGCTTAAATTTATTGACAAATGCTGCCATGCACCGATGATGGAGCATCCGGAAAAGTTCAATGAAATTGTGGAAGATTTTTTGCTTAATGATAAAATAAATATCTCAACCACCTGTATTTACGTATGTAACTAGCTGATATGATTGCAGAAGATCTTATAAACCACATGATTCCCCCTCTGAAAGGAACAGATGATGCTCATAAAGCTATCGTGTGGATGGAGGAATTTCGTTGCAACTATATGCCGGTTGTCGAAGATGATAAAGTTGCTTGGTTTTATTTCGGAAGAAATCATTCTGGAAACAAATGATATTGAAAAAGCGGTAAAGATTTTAATTTGGTTGGCCAAAATTGTTATGTTCATTTCGATACTCATTTTTATGATATTCTGAAAATTGCGGCAAACAACAAACTTCAAATGGTAGCTGTTTTAAACGAGGATCAGAGTTATTGCGGAGTTATTACAGTTCAGGATACGCTTACTTCTTTTGCTCAAACTGCCGCCGTTCAATTGCCAGGAGGGATCCTTGTGCTTTCCATGAATCATGCCGATTATTCGCTTACCGAGATAAGCCGGCTGATTGAAGAAAATCATGCAAAAATATTAAGCAGTATTGTTAAAGAAGATCCCCTTGATCCGGTTAAACTGAGACTCACGTTTAAAATAAATCAATTGACTTATCTCGTATCGTTGCTACCCTTGAACGGTTTGGCTATCAAAGTCATTGGCCGTTATCAGGAAACAAAACCTGATGGGGGATGAGAAAGAGCGCATCGATATGTTGCTCCGTTATCTCGATATTTAATTCCAATGCTTTTTGTCATTCATTTCTGCCGTCCCTATCATTTATTTTAGATTTGGAAATAACGCCTTGACAAATCGTAAACAAAACTTTGCATGAAAATAGCTATTCATGGAAAAGAATTCAATCGTGTGCGGCACCTCTTATTGCACGAATTTTCGAAATTCTCATTAAGCAGAAAGCTGAGCTTTTTGTTTCGGCAAAGTTTAGCCAATATCTTAAGCATCCTTTAACCAAAGAACAGATTCAAGATTTATAATCCTGGAGAGTCTTAGAATTTTAGACTTTTCATCAGTATTGGAGGTGATGGAACATTGCTTGAATCAGTTACCCATATTGGAAAACTGGAGATCCCCATTTTAGGTATTAATACCGGAAGATTGGGATTTCTTGCTACTATCAGCAAAGAAGAAACAGAAAGCGCGCTTGCAAAAGATTTTTCAAGGAGCTTACACCTTGATAAAAGAGCGTTGCTTAAACTTAGATACAAACAAGGATATTTTTGGACCCTAAATTTTGCCCTAAATGATTTTACGGTGGTGAAGAAGGATTCGTCTGCCATGATCACTATCCATACCTATATCGATGGAGAATTCTTAAATTCTTATTGGGCCGATGGAATTATCGTTTCCACTCCTACCGGATCAACAGGATACTCCTTAAGTTGCGGAGGACCATTGATTTTCCCCCGCTCCGGAAATTTTGTTATCACTCCAGTAAGTCCTCATAATCTTAACTGTTCGGCCCATTGTGGTTTCCGATGCATCAGAAATAACCTTTCAGGTAGAAGGAAGAAGTAAACGTTTTTTGGTTTCCCTGGATTCGAGGATGGCTTCAGTGGATTCCTCAGTAAACTTAAAAGTCACAAAAGCAGATTTTAAAGTCAATTTGGTTCAACTTGAAGGTAACCATTATTTCAAAACCCTTCGCCAGAAGTTGAATTGGGGCCTGGACGTTCGAAATTAGTATTTTGGTTACTTTGTATGGATTTGCTATAAAGAATATTCGAGTGAACATTTTTTACTTCATCTTTCTAGCAAATGAGAAAATATTTTATCTGATTGCCTTGGCAGTTTTGTGATGTCATTTGCCTACTGATGCCGTTGCCCAGATGAATCGCAGAAATATAAAAGGAAAACAAAAAGATGTCCAGCTTTCGGGGAAAAAAGACTGGTTCGGAAAGGAAAAGAGATACAACATGCTAGGGATCTCATTAAATGCTTTGAACTATTATGGAGATTTGTCACCACGTCCCAATCGCTTTAGTACAGATATTTCATTTACAAGGCCTGCGTTAGGACTTGCATTCTCACATCGCTTTGGGCCCCGATATTCTCTTACTGGCTCATTCATGTATGGAACTCTGAAAGGATGCGGACAGCGAATCTGCAGACCAGGGTGATAGGGACAATGGTATTTATCGCTATCAACGAAATTTATCCTTTCAGAAATAGAATTAAAGAACTTCGTGTCGTCGCAGTTTTGATCTTTTCCAAACATGGCAACCTATATTAGCCGGGTAAAATGGACGCCCTATGGTTTTGCTGGGGTTAGCGGCTTTCTACACAATCCGCAGGCTCTGGCTCCAGCGACAGATCTAAACGGAAATCCTTTGCCTGAAGCAGGTCAATGGGTCAACCTTCAAGCTTTGGGAACCGAAGGCCAAAATGCAACTCTGCTAGAAGACTGATGTTAACAATGGAATTAAACGATACAAAAAACTTCAAGTAGCAATACCATTCGGAATTGGTGCTCGTTTCAGAATCAATGAAATATTTGATTTGTCGGCGGAATTAGGATTTCGATATTTGTTTACTGACTATATTGATGATGTAAGCCAGAATTATGTGGACCTGGGGTTTTTGGAGCAATGAATTGGCAAAAGCAATGTCTTATAGGTCAAATGAAGTAGTATCGACACCTACTAATCACATACACCGGCAGGGACGGTCAGACTATGCAGTTGCTGCCTGGTTATGGACAGGAGTATGTCGACAATAAGAGGGGAAGTAAAAATGATAAGGATATTTATATGGTAACCACATTAAACTTACCTATATTATTGGGCAAAATCTTTTCAATCGGGCTAAATTCAGATAATGCATTGTGTAGTAAAGAACATACTCTTCTTCTATCCCTTTCTATTTTTTACTTCTGCTAAGCTCAGCTTTAGCCCAGACGTTCAGAAGTCGGCTTTGGTCTCGGAACATTTAATTACACAGGCGATCTTGTCACAGACCTATAATTTCAAATATTCAAAACCTGCAGCGACCGTTTTTTATCGCTCTAATCTCAGTAAAGTTGTTAGTTTTCGGGCCGCCGTTACGGGCGGGTAATATTGGCGCAAGCGAAAAACCTATTGATGCTTTTGCCGTCAAGCGAAATGCATCCTTCAATCTTTTCTTACTGGAAGCCTCCACTGTGATGGAGTATCATTTTTTAAACTGGCGGGATACGAAAAGGTTTGTAAGGTTTACGCCCTATCTTTTTGCTGGCCTTGGCGCTGTTTGGAATTTCTGGGACATGTGAAAAAAATGCTGAGTACAGCAATGTTCAGGGAGCCATTCCCTTTGGCGGCGGGGTTAAATATATTTATAATCCTAAGTGGTATCTCTCGCTGGAATTTGGTATTCGAAAAACTTTTTTTGATTATCTCGATAATATTTCTGCAGGTGATCCTGCGTGATAAGAATTATCAGTATGGAAATCCCAACGATAATGATAACTATTATTTTCTTGGCATTAGCATTACGCGAACTTTTTACAATATTCCTTGTCCAACAAATCCTTATAAGTAAATCATTTCATTCCTCGCTTATAACGTCTATCCGACGAATCCCAATATCTTTTACTAATTTTGGACCCTTGTGGCTTCTTATAAGGAACATATCGACTTTAATAATTTGCCCAGCATATCGCCGTTATCATGGACGGCAATGGAAGATGGGCAAAGAAAAAAGGTGCTATGCGCATTTTTGGTCATCAGAAATGCAGTGCAGGCAGTAAAAGATATCACAGAAGGATGCGGTGAACTAGGCATTAAATATTTGACGCTTTATGCCTTTTCAACGGAAAACTGGAGCAGACCAAAGGCTGAAATTGATGGATTGATGGAGTTGCTTGTAAATACGCTTAAGCAGGAGATCAAGACACTTATGGAGAATCAGGTGAAACTGATAACCATTGGCGAAACTTCTCATCTTCCTACCGAATGCCAGAAAAATTTGGAGTGGGCTATCGATCAAACCAAAAATAATAGCGGCCTACTTTAATCTTGCGCTAAGTTATAGTGGTCGTTGGGAGATTATAAAAGCAGTCAAAGCGCTGGCTGCAGAAATTCAGCAAGGAAAAATTAAGGCTAATGAAATAAATGAGAAGTCTGTTTGAAAACTATTTGCAGACTTCAGGCATCCCAGATCCTGAGCTTCTCATTCGCACCAGTGGAGAATTGAGAGTCAGCAATTTTTTGCTTTGGCAAATTGCTTATACTGAATTATACATCACACCCACACTTTGGCCAGACTTTCGCAAAGATCATCTTTATGAAGCCATCTGGTCTTATCAACAGCGCGAACGTAGATTTGGAAAGACAAGTGAACAATTGAACCCTGTAAGTTAGATGAAGAGAGTTTTATTCCTGGTTATTCTTTTAAGTATTGCCGTTGATAGCTGGGCCCAGTTTCGAAGAAATCGCGCGGAGCGAACCACCTTCAGAGAGTAACCTGAGTTATACCAATCCTGCTGAATATACCATTGGAGGAATTGAAGTCACCGGACTTAACATCTTGATAAGAATGCCATGGTCTCCCTTACGGGCTTGAAGGTTGGTGATAAAATCAAAATTCCAGGAGATGCCATCTCAAATGCTATCCGCAGTCTCTGGAAACATGGACTTGGTGGGCGATGTCACTATTAAGGTCGATAAAATCGAAGGGCAAAATGTTTTTCTCAACATTGCACTTGCAGAACGACCCAGACTAACGGGATTTTATTTTACGGGAATCTCCAAAGCGCAGGAAAGCGGTCTAAAGGATGATCTTAATCTTATCCGCGGAAAAATCGTGAATGATGCCATGGTGCGCAATACAGAATCTGGCCGTGAAAAAATACTTTGTGAAAAAAGGATTTTTGAACACGGAAGTAAAAATTGTGCAGGAAAGAGATACATTAAATAAAGATGGGATCAAACTTAGGATAAATGTCAATCCTAAATCAAAAGTTAAGATCAATCAAATTTCCTTTGAAGGAAATGAGCACCATTTCTGATGCCAAGCTTAGAAAGAAGATGAAGAAAACGCATGAGCGTCCGCGCTTCTCAATTCATCGGACTATTGTCAGCGAACTATTTCCATCTAAAGCCAAAAGAATTTATTGATTCCAGTTATAAAGTTGACGCAAGAGAGATTAAAGGAATTTGTTAACAACAATGTAAAATTGAATCTTTTCGCCAGTTCAAAATTTATTAAAACCGATTATGAGGATGACAAGAAAAAAGTGATCGATTTTTATAATACAAAGGGATATCGTGATGCTGAAATTCTTTCGGATACAGTGTATGCACATGATGACAAGACCATCAATATCGATTTTAAAATATCCGAAGGACCGAAATATTATTTCCGGAATATTATCTGGACTGGCAATTACATCTATACCGATAACAATTAAATGCGGTGCTTGGCGATTAACAAAGGGGATGTTTATAACAAGGAATTGATCGAAAAAAAACTTCAGTTCAATCCGAAGGGAATGATATCAGTGGCTTGTATATGGATGATGGTTATTTGTTCTTTCAGTATAACACCCATTGAAGTCGCCGTTGAAGGTGACTCGATCGATGTTGAAATGAGAATTTTTGAAGGCGAGCAGGCCACTATTAATGAAGTCACCATTTCAGGAAATGACAGAACCAGTGATCATGTTATCCGCCGAGAGTTAAGTACCATACCAGGTCAGAAATTCAGACGTTCAGATATTATCCGCACGCAACAACGACTTGGGCAGCTTGGTTATTTCGCTCCAGATAAGATCGGTCAAAACTTAGTCCCAAATCCAGCCAAAGGTACGGTTGACATTGAGTGGCAGGTGGAGGAACAATCAAATGATCAGGTTGAATTGTCTGGCGGTTGGGGAGGCTATTATGGATTTGTCGGAACACTTGGTTTGACGTTTAATAATTTTTCTCTTCGCAACGTTCCTAATTTTAAAGAGTGGAATCCGTTGCCCAGTGGCGATGGTCAGCGTCTATCCTTGCGCTTCAGGCAAATGGAAGATCCTTCCAGAGTTACAGTTTTTCATTTTCTGAACCCTGGCTTGGCGGACGAAAACCTCATTCACTAAGCGTGAGTTATGTTCATTCTCAATCACGCTATGCTGGATGCGGGGGCTGCTAGTTATAATGATCTTAAACTCGAAGCTTAAAGGCTGATAATATTTCCGTAGGGCTGGGCGTGCTTTAGAATGGCCTGATAATTATTTCACTTTAACCAATTCCTCTCGGCTATGCCGTTTACACCTTGAAGAATATCGATTATGGTTTAGGATGTTCATGACTGCTCTTCTTACGCTATAACGTTTAATACCACATTGGCACGCAATAGTGTCGACAATCAAATGTATCCAGCGCAGGGTTCAAACATTTCACTTAAGCGTTACTTTAACACCACCTTATTCTTCATGGAATAATTTGAATTATACGACTGCTTCGGCCGAGGAGAAGAAATAAATTGCAGGAATATCATAAATGGATGTTCGATGTCCAGCCAATATTTGCCTCTGGATAATAAGAAGAAACTAGTATCTCGAAGCCAAAGCGCATTTTGGTTTTATTGGGGCCTATAATAAGGGCAAAACGGGTATTGGACCTTTTGAACGCTTTGTGTTGGGAGGAAGCGGTCTGGCTGGCGGATTTAATTCATTTGTTCTTAGGAAAGGAAATTATTGGATTGCGAGGATATCAGGATAACCAGATTACGCCACCATACTTATGCAGTCGGAAATAGTACTTCCCAGACGGTGGAATTGTTTATGAAAAACTTGGGCTTGAATTGCGATATCCGGTTACAACTGGGAACGCCGCCACGATTTATGGGCTTGATCTTCACCGAAGCAGGAAATAACTGGGGCAATTATGAAGACTTTAATCCGTTTAAGCTGTATAAATCCGCCGGAGTTGGAGCCAGAATATTTATGCCTGCTTTTGGGTTGATTGGGTTGAATTGGGCCTATGGATTTGATAAGGTTCCTGGAACCCTCGGATGTCAGTGGATCTCAATTCCACTTTACGATTGGTAATCAAATCAGATAATCATGAGGATTTATTTTATTACAATTTTTTTTCTCATTTTCGGCCTGAATTTTGTCAAAGCTCAGCGGTTCGGATACATTGACACTGATTTTATTCTGAACAAGATGCCCGAATATAAAAAAGCGCAGGATGAAATAGATCAGCTGTCACAGGCCTGGGAAAAGGAAGTTCAGGAGATGGCCAAGAAAGATTGAAGGCATGTATAGCGCGCTTCAGGCAGAACAGGTTCTTGCTTACGGAAGAGATGAAAAAGGAACGGACCGATGCGATTCAAAAAAAGGAAGCTGAACTAAAGGAATATCAGAAAAAAGTTTCGGTTTTGGCGGGCTTGTTTTTTCTTAAAAAACAAGAATTAATCAAACCAATCCAGGATAAGGTTTGGGATGCTGTTGACAAAGTATGTAAAGAAAATAACCTGGCGATCATGTTTGATAAAGCCGGCGAATTGGTGATGATCTATACAGATCCAAGGTATGATTATACCGATTTCGTATTGGACCAATTGGGTCTTGGGGACCCTAATGATAAGATTAAAAACTAAATTGAATTAGTGATGAGAAAACTTGTTTTATTTGCGGTGTTGGGAATGGTAGCCATTGCTTCCCAGGCGCAGACGCAAACCGCCCCCTACAAAAATTGGTTTTGCTGATGTGGATTATATTTTCAACCAAATGCCGGAGTCTAAGCATATTGAATCTGAGCTGAAATCAACTCAGACCCAACTCAAAAACCAAATTGATACAAAATATCAGGACTTTCAGAAAAAGTTTGCCGATTACCAGGCCAACCTGAAT